>JADJOY010000020.1 GCA_016713535.1 Deltaproteobacteria bacterium | reverse complement strand
CCGGTGGTGCAGATCACCGACCACAAGTACCTGATGTTGGCGTCGGATGCGCTCGCCACCCGTGGCACGCTCCGGCTGGATGGGGTCGCTCTCGAGCCCGGCGTGGAGCTGAGCCCGGGCGCCGAGGCGCGGTCGCCCGATTACCGGGTGGAGGTCGCGCGCGGGCACTACTACCACCTGTTCCCGGTCGGCACGGCGATCGTCGCGGCGCCGGCCGCGGCGATCGCTCGCGCGCTGGGCTGGCCGGCGGTGGACGAGCTCGGACGGTACGAGCCGCGCGCCGAGCGGCGCCTGAACCGGGTCCTCGCGGCGCTCCTCTCGGGTGGGCTGGCGGCGCCGTTCTACGGCATGGCGCGGACGCGGCTGCGGCCCGCCGCGAGCGTGGCGCTGGTCGCGGCGGCGATGCTCGGCTCGCAGCTCGCGAGCACGGCCTCGCGTGGGCTCTGGTCCCACGACGGTGCGCTGGTGTGCGTGGCGCTCGCGCTGTGGCTGTGGGTGCGCGCCGAACGGGACCAGCGCCGGCCGAACGGCTGGGCGATCGGCGGGCTGCTCGCGTGGGCGTACCTCTTCCGGCCCACGGCCACGCTCTCCGCCGTCGCGCTCGTCGCGCTGATCGGGACGCGCGCCCGCTCGACGCGCGTGCTCGCGGCGGCCGGCGCTGGCGCCGCGCTCTGGCTGGTGCCGTTCGCCGCGTGGTCGCTCGCCACCCGCGGCACGATCGTTCCGCCGTACTACGAGGCGAGCAGGCTCGCGCTCGCCGGCCTGCCGCTCGGGCTCGCGGGCAACCTGATCAGCCCGTCGCGGGGAACCCTGGTCTTCGTGCCGTGGGTCGCGTGGCTCTACGTCGTGGCGTGGCGCCGCCGCGCCGAGCTCGGTGATCCTCGGCTCGTGGCGGCGAGCGCCGCGCTGACGATGGGGCACCTGCTGGCGGTCGGTGCGTTCCCGCAGTGGTACGGCGGGCACTGCTACGGCGCGCGCCTCACCACCGAGCTCGTGCCGTGGTGGTTCGCCGCCGCGGTGGTGGTGGTCCCCGTGGCGGCCCGCGCTGGGCGTGGCGTTCGGGCGGCGGGGCTCGCCACGCTCGCGGTCGCGGCCGTGCTCAACCTCGTCGGCGCGCTCAGCGAAGCGAGCTGGCGCTGGAACGCGCGCGACGGCGGTATCGACGCGCATCGCGAGCGCCTGTGGAGCCTCGCCGACGCACAGTTCATGGCGCCGCTGCGCGCGGACCGCGAGGTACGGCCGTGAGCCGGCGCGCGTCGCGCTGGGTTGGGGTGCTGGCGCTTGCGATCGGGGCGTTCGCCACCGGGGCTCGGGCCGACGAGATCACGGCCTGGACCCACGCACTTCGCGCCGGTGGCCTGCAGCCCGCCGACGAGGCGGTCGCGGAGCTGGCGAAGGCCGGCGAGCCGGCGGTGCGGCCGCTCGCCGAGCTGCTGGCGACGGGCACGGCGCTCGAGCGGCGCCGCGTGTGCGTGGCGCTCGGCTCGATGAGCGGAGTCGGTCACCGCCGCCATCGATCCGCTCGCGACCGCGAGCGCCGATGGCGACGTCGAGGTACGGCTCGCGGCGGTCGAAGGCTGGCGCGCTGGACCGTGACCCACGCCGAGGCACGCGCGGCGCTTCGCGCGCGGCTCGCCGATGAGGACCAGAACGCGCGTTCGCGCCCGAGCGCGCTGGCGGCCCTCGACGACGCGGCACTCACCGAGCCCGTGTTGCTCGCCGCTCTCGGAGGAGCGGAGCTGGGGCCGCGGGTCGCGGCCCTCGGCGGGCTCGCGCGGCGCGGCGAGCGCGCGAGCGCCGTGGCGGCCGCTGCCGTGACCGGCGCACTCGGCGACCCACTCGCGCAGGTCCGCGCCGCGGCGGTGGTCGCACTCGCGGCGGCGCGGCCACGCGACCCCGAAGCCGTCGCGTCGCTCTGCGCGCGTCTCGGCGATCCCGATCCGTGGGTCGCCATGGGCACCGCTCGCGCGCTCGCGGAGGTCGAGGCCGCGGTGGGCGACTGCGGTGCGGCGTTCCTCGGGAGCCGTGATCCGGCCACCGCGCGCCGCGCGGCCTGGTTGCTCCACGCCCGCGCCGTCCGGGAGCCGGCGGCGGCCGCCACCCTCGCCGCGCACGTCGCGGATGCCGATCCGGTCGTGCGCGGTTACGCGCGCAGCGCGGCGTGGCTGGCGGGTGCCCGAGAGCCGGGTGCCGTGCGCGGCGCGAGGGAAAGGGAGTGACCGAGGCCATGTCCCACACTCGCCCACCGCGACGCACTCGGTTGCTCGTGCTCGCGGCCTCGATCGCGTTGCTCGCGGGTGAAGGCGTGGCGCGCATCGCCGAGCGCCCGCGGCTGGTGACCGAGCTGCGCTTTCCGCCGGGCGACGTGCGGACGGTGCTCCACCGGCCCGCGCCCGGCGAGCTCGGCTACGAGCGGGTGCCGGGTGCGCAGCTCGCCGAGATCACCCACGACTCGCTCGGCTTCCGCGGCGACGAGCGGCCGCTCGCCAAGCCGCCTGGCACGTTTCGCATCCTGGCGCTCGGCGACTCGATCACCTACGGCGCGGGGATCCCGCTCGAGCGCACCTATCCGAAGGTGCTGGAGAGTCTGCTCGGCGGCGCCACCACCCGGATCGAGGTGTGGAACGGCGGGACGATCGGCTACAACGCGCGGCAGGAGGCCCTCTGGCTCGAGCGCAGCGGCCTTGCGATCCAGCCCGACCTCGTACTGGTCGCCGCGTGCGCCAACGATCTCGGTCCGCGCCAGGTCGAGTCGACGACGCGTGACGGCATCGTGATCCGCGAGTACGCGCCGCCGCTCGTTCCGCTGGTGCTCGGTGCGGGTCCACGGGCGCGCGCGATAACGGAGCGCTCTGCTCTGGCGCGCTTCGCCCAGCGCGCCGGGGCGCGCTTCTCGCATGGCGCGGCCGCGGCACCGATCCTCGATCCACAGGCGGAAGCCAACGCCGCCGCGTACCGGCGCATCCGCGATCACGCCGCGGCCGCGGGAGCGCGCACCGCGCTGGTGGTGTTTCCGATGCTGGGCGCCACCGATGATGGTCTGGAAGCGGTGCGCCGCCGCATCGTCGAGATCGGCGTCGCGCTCGAGATCCCGACGCTCGACCTGGCGGACGCGTTCCGCGCGCTGCCGCCCGCCGAGCTCCGGCTGGTGGCGACGGATCCCTGGCACCCCAACGCGACCGGGCATGCGCTCGCCGCGCAGGAGGCGGCGCGGCTGTTGCGGGAGGAGCATCTGGTTCCCGAGGCGCCGAGCGCCGAGCTCCGTGTCGGCGGCGTCGGCGAAGCCACCTTCCGAGCATCGCCCTCGGTCGACGTGGGAGCGATCGACTCGGCCCCATCGATCGACGGGAGCCTCGACGACGACGCCTGGCGACGTCTCACGCCGCTCGCCGCGTTCTTGCCGCTGCCGGATGCCCCCGAGCCTCCCGCGCGCGCGACGCTCGCCTGGCTGGCCCACGACGCCGAGCGACTCTACGTCGCGTTTCGCTGTGCCGATCCGGACCCGGGAGCCCTGCGCGCCGCCGCGCGGAGCCGCGATGGCGATCGCATCTGGGACGACGACGAGGTCGAGGTGTTCCTCGCCCCGTCGCGCGAGCCGCGCGCTGGCGCCAGCGGCGACGCGCCGTTCTTCCAGGTGATCGTGAGCGCCGCGGGCGCGATCTACGACCGCGAGCACGGCGGCCGAGGGCTCGAGTGGAACGCCGCCAGCCTGGTGAGCGCCGTCGCGCGCGACGGCGACGCGTGGAGCGCCGAGGTGGCGATCCCGTTCGCGTCGCTGGGCCGCACGGCGCCGCTCCCTGGCGAGCGCTGGCGCGCGAACCTGGCTCGGCACGTGAGCGCCGGACCGAACGGCCCCGAGTGGCTGACGTGGGCCTCGATGCCCCGCGACTCGCTGCTCGAGCCCGCGCACTTCGGCACGATCCGGTTCGCCGCGGCGCGGTGATCGTTCGCACGGTCCGTCGCTTTGCGGCGCGCAGGTGCTCTTGGGCACGCTGCCGGACGGCGCGCCGGGTCATGGCGAGCCGCCGCGGAGGAGCGCCGATGCGCTACGAGCTCTACTACTGGCCGTCGATCCAGGGGCGCGGCGAGTTCGTGCGGCTCGCGCTGGAAGAGGCCGCGGCTCCGTACGTGGACGTGGCGCGCACCTCGGACGACGACGGCGGTGGAGTCCGGGCGATGCTCGCGCTCCTGGGCCGCGACGACGTCGCGCGGCCCTCGTTCGCCCCGCCGTTCCTCAGGGCGGGGCGGCTCCTGATCGGCCAGACCGCGAACATCCTGCTCTTCCTCGGTGCGCGTCACGGGCTCGCGCCGCGCGACGAGGGAAGCCGACTCTTCACGAACCAGTTGCAGCTGACACTCGCCGACTGGGTCGCGGAAGCGCACGACACGCACCATCCGATCTCGAGCGGCCTCTACTACGATGACCAGCGTGACGAAGCGCGGCGCCGTGCCGAGAGCTTCCGCAAGGAGCGGTGTCCCAAGTTCCTGGGCTACTTCGAGCGTGCCCTGGAGCACGGCCGCGGCCGCTACCTGCTGGGCCGCTCGCTCACGTACGCGGATCTCTCGCTCTTCCAGGTGCTCGCGGGGCTTCGGTACGCGTTCCCTCGCACCATGCGCCGTCTCGAGAGGCGGCACCCGAAGGTGGTCGCGCTCCACGACGCGGTCGCCGCCCGCCCTCGAATCGCCGCCTATCTGGCGTCGGAGCGCCGCATCTCGTTCAACGAGGACGGCATCTTCCGGCACTACCCCGAGCTCGACGCGCCGTCGGCGCGGACCTGAAGCGGAGCCGAGACCTTCACCCGAACCATCGCAGGAGCGACCCATGTTGCAGAAGAGCTACGACGAGAACGCCGTGATAGCAGCGCTCAACACGATCCTCGAGACCGAGCTGGCCGGGGTCGTCCGCTACGTCCACTACTCGTTCATGGTGTTCGGCCACGGGCGCATCCCGATCGTGTCCTGGATGCGCGAGCAGGCGAACGAGGCCATGGCGCACGCCACGCAGGCCGGCGAGCACATCACGGCGCTGGGCGGCCATCCGTCGCTCGCGATCGGCAAGCTGCTCGAGTCCCACAAGCACGACATCGATCAGATCCTGCACGAGGCGATGGAGCACGAGCTCGCCGGGCTCGCCGCGTATCGCGCGCTCCACGCTCTCGTGGAGGGCAAGAGCGTCACCCTCGAGGAGTACGCACGCCGGATGATTCACGACGAGGAGATCCACGTCACCGACGTCGAGAAGATGCTGCGCCGGCCGGGGAAGCTCGAGCCCGCGCGCTGACGCGCGCCGAGCGTCACTCGCCGCGGAAGGTGGGCTTGCGCTTCTCTCGCGCGGCGCTGAGGCCTTCGCGCAGGTCGGCGGTGCCGTAGTCGATCGCCTGCGAGAACGCCTCGCGATCGAGCGCCTCGTCGAGGGTCGCGCCGAGGTTCTTGTAGAGCGACTCCTTGGCCTGGCGCACGGCGATGGGCGCGTTGCGGGCGATCACGGAGGCGAGCTCGCGGGCGCGCGGCAGCAGGCGCTCGGCGGGAACCACCTCGCTCACCAGCCCGATCTCGCGGGCCTCGGTGGCCTCCACGAGCCGCCCGGTGAGGATCAGGTCGGCGGCGCGCGCGACGCCGACCAGGCGCGGCAGCAGGAACGACCCGCCCATGCCCGGATGCAGCCCGAGCGTCACGAAGTTGAGGCCGAGCTTGGCGCCCTCCGCGGCGATGCGGAGGTCACACGCCAGCGGGAAGCACAGTCCCGCGCCGATCGCGTGGCCGTTGATGGCGGCGATGGTCGGCACCGGCACGTCGGCGATCGCCAGGAAGAGCCGATAGAACCACTTCATCCTGAGCCGCCGCTCCTCCGCGGGCAGGTTGGTCACGTCCTCGATGAAGTCGAACTTCCCGCCCGCGGCGAACGCGGAGCCCGCGCCGGTAACGATCACCGCGCGAAGCCCGGGCAGCGACGTGAGCTCGCGGCACGCGTCCTGGACCTCCTCGCCCATCGCGGGCGTCATGGCGTTGCGTTCCTCGGGGCGATTCAGCGTGAGCGTGGCGACGCCGTCCGCGACGTCGACGCGGATCTCGGAGTAGGTCGGCATGGAGTGGGCTCCCGTGTGCGAATCCGCGGAGGGATCGCACAGCCGGGCCGCACGTGGAAAGCGGCGGTCGCCGGTGGGGCGGCGGAGCGGCCGAACCGCCGGGTCGGCGACGGAGCAACGACGCTCCAGCCACTCGAGCGTGATCGACGGGCTGGAGCGCGGCCACCCCGTCGGCCGCCAGCCGATCGAACGGCGTTCAGACCCGGGGCGCTAGCGTCACGAACTCGACGGGTGAGTGTCAGTGACCCCGCGGCTCGCCGGCGCGTGATGATGGTCGCGCACGACGAGGCGGAGGGGCTCGAGAGGATCGGAGAGGCTGATCGACACCACCCGCGAGCGATCGGTGATGATCGCCCACTTCATCGTCGCGCCGCAGCCGTTGCAGCGCGACTCACCGCCGAAGCGTGTTCGCTGCGCGCTGAGGCCCTTGAGCGTCGCGCCGACCGAATACGTGGTTCCCGAGGTGGTCGGGGCATCCCAGCCGGCCGTTCGGTTCGGCGCGCTCCACCAGGTGCGAACGAGGTGGTGCCCGTCGCTGTGATCGCAGTCACGACACACGACGCTGACCTCGAAGAAATCGAACGCATCGACGGCGGACTTGTACGCTCGGCCGGCACTCACGGGGGCAGCCTCCTGTGTGATTCGCAGCTCGTGACGCGCTGCATCTGCAAGGCGGATGCCCCTGAAAATTCTCAACAAAATCCAGAATAGGGTCAGGTGGCGCCTGGTCCCGACGGGCCATATGCGGGCCACATGCGGCCCCCGAGCGGCAGTTTGCGCCGGGCGAAAGCGGCGCCGTCCAGATGAGCCGGCCCGCCGGCGGCGGGCCCTCCCGACCCCGGGGATCGAGCCGAGGTCCGTTCCGGGATCGACATTCTTGGCGACCTGTGGCATCCGCTATCGCCCGCGGCCCTACGACGAAAACGGGGCGGCCCGTCTGGGCCGCCCCGCTCCTACCAGCGCGAATCGAGCGAGGGCTCAATGCCCCATGCCGCTCCCGCCGGTCAGGGACTTCACGATCTCGGCCACGAAGCCCTTCGCGTCGCCGAACAGCATGAGCGTCTTCTCGTCGAAGTAGAGCTCGTTCTCGATGCCGGCGAAGCCCGGGTTCATGGAGCGCTTGATCACCATCACGGTGCGCGCCTTGTCGCAGTCGATGATCGGCATGCCGAAGATCGGGCTCGACTTGTCGTGGCGCGCCGCCGGGTTGGTGACGTCGTTGGCGCCGATCACCAGCGCCACGTCGGCCTGCGGCATGTCCGGGTTGATGTCGTCCATCTCGATGAGCTTGTCGTACGGGATGTCCGCCTCGGCGAGCAGCACGTTCATGTGGCCGGGCATGCGGCCCGCCACCGGGTGGATCGCGAAACGCACGTCGACGCCCTTCTTGGTGAGCGCGTCGTAGAGCTCGCGCACCTTGTGCTGCGCTTGCGCCACCGCCATGCCGTAGCCCGGGATGATCACCACGAGCTGCGAGTTCTCGAGGACCTGGCCCGCCTCCTCGGCGCTCGCGCTCTTCACGACGCGCGTCTCCGCTTCGCCGACCGCCGCCGTCTGCACCTGCCCGAACGCTCCGAACAGCACGTTGGTGAACGAGCGGTTCATCGCCTTGCACATGATGATCGACAGGATCAGACCGGACGCTCCGTCGAGCGCGCCGGCGATGATGAGGAGCTGGCTGTCGAGCACGAAGCCCATCGCCACGGCCGCGAGGCCGGCGTAGGAGTTCAAGAGCGAGATGACGGTCGGCATGTCGGCGCCGCCGATCGGGATGATCAGCAGCACACCGAAGGCGAGGGCGAGCAGCGCGAAGATCGGGAAGAGGAACTTGAGCCCGGGCGCGATCACCAGGATCACGCCGATCAGCGCCGCGGTGCCGAGCAGCGCGAAGTTGAACTTGTTCTGGCCCTTGAAGGTGATCGGGCGGGTGGGGATCAGCTCCTGGAGCTTCGCGAACGCCATCACGCTGCCGGTGAAGGTCAGGAAGCCGAGCAGCGTCTCGAAGACGATGGCGCCCATCGTGAATCTCGCGATGTGCGGCGCGTGCAGGTAGTACTCGGCGGTGCCGACCAGCGCCGCGGCGAGCGCGCCGAACGCGTGCGAGATCGCGGTCCGCTGCGGCACCGCGGTCATGGCCACCCGTGAGATCGGGATGCCGACGATGGTGCCGAGCACCAGCGCGATCAGGATCGGCGTGTAGTGGCTGACGTTGGGGAGGAAGAGCGTGCCGATGACCGCGGCCGTCATTCCCAGCACGCCGGCGAACACACCACGGCGCGCGGTCTTGGGGTCGCTCATCCACTTGAGCGAGAGGATGAACGCCGCGGAGGCGATGAGATAGATCAGCGTGATGAGAGAGCTCATGGCTTCGCTGGCTCCCGCTTCTTGAACATCTTGAGCATCCGGTCCGTGAGGAGGAAGCCGGACACGATGTTGGTCGTGGACGCGAACACCGCGATCGCGCCCAGCCACTCGGCGAACGGCGTCGTGTGCTCGGGCGCGGCCCCGGCGATCTGGATCGCACCGACCACCGCGATCGCGGAGATCGCGTTGGTGAGCGACATGAGCGGCGTGTGCAGGAGCCGCGACACGCCGCGGATCACCTCGATCCCGAGGAAGGTCGCGAGCATGAAGATGTAGAGGCTCAACGTGAGTTTGATGTCCACGGCGGACGGGCTCCTTTCCGGTGGGAACCTGTGTTCGTCTCGGGGAAGTCGAAGTCGATCAGGCGCTCTTCGCCGGCGCGTCGCTCGCGGGCGCCGCGAGCGCGGGCAGCTTGAGCATCTCGCGCAGCTTCGCGTGCACCACCTCGCCGCCGAACGTGGTGAGGGTCTCGCGCACGATCTCGTCCTCGCGCGGAACCGGGACAGTGCCGGCCTTGGCGTCGCCGCCCGAGGTCTTCACGACGTGCAGCAGGAAGGTGACGATGTTCTTCGCGTAGAGCTGGCTCGCGTGGTACGCGACCGTTGCCGGCAGGTTGAGCGTGCCGACGATCGTGACACCGTGCTCAACCACGATCTTTCCCGACTGGGTGAGCTCGCAGTTGCCGCCGCGCTCGGCGGCGAGGTCGACGATCACCGAGCCCGGGCTCATCGCCTTGACCTGCTCGGCGGTGACCAGCACGGGCGCCTTGCCGCCCGGCACCGCGGCGGTGCAGATGACCACGTCGCTCACGGCGATCGACTTGCCCATGAGCTCGCGCTGGCGCTTGTAGAACTCCTCGCCGAGCGCCTTGGCGTAGCCCCCCGAGCCCTCGGCGCTCGCGGTGTCGAGCGGGATCTCGAGGAACTTCGCCCCGAGGCTCATGACCTGCTCCTTCACCGCCGGGCGCACGTCGTAGCCCTCGACCACCGCGCCCAGCCGTCGCGCGGTGGCGATCGCCTGCAGGCCCGCGACACCGGCGCCGATCACGAACACCTTGGCCGGCGTCACGGTGCCGGCCGCGGTCATCATCATCGGGAACATCCGCGGCACCGCCTCGGCGGCGATCAGCACCGCCTTGTAGCCGGCCATGCCCGCCTGCGAGCTGAGCACGTCCATCGCCTGCGCGCGGGTGGTGCGCGGCACCAGCTCGAGGGCGAAGGCGGACACGCCCTTGACCGCGAGGTCCGTCGCGCGCTCGGGAGCGGCGAGGGGATCGGCGTGGCCGATCACCCACTGACCGGCGCGCAGCTTCTCGAGGTCGGCGCGCCCCGCGTCGGGGTTGGCGCCCAAGGTGCGGACCTGCAGCAGGCAGTCGGCCTTGGCGAGGATCTCGTCGCGGCTCGCGACGATCTCGGCGCCCTTGTCCTTGTACCCGGCGTCGGGAAACCCCGCGGCGTCGCCGGCTCCGGCCTCGATCAAGACCTGGATACCGGCCTTGGTGAGGGATGGAACGACCGCGGGAACGAGGGCCACGCGCTTCTCACCGGGACAGGTTTCCCGGAGAACTCCGGCGATCATGGAACCTCCCTGAAGATGGGGATGAGGTCGTCGGTCGAGGTGCTCGGAACAGGTGGTTTTGCCGCATCTCGACGCGGTGCGGCAAGCCCGCGCTACTCCACCCGGGTCGCGCGGAGCCGACCTCGCTCGGGGCGGCCCCCCGGCCCCCGCGAACCGGTCCGGCGCCCGAACGCGGCAAGGCGTCGCAAGGCGGGTGCCAGCGATCGATCGCGGCGGCCGCGGAACGCGAAATGTGCGTGCGGAGGCCGATTATTCGGCGTCGATGCGCGCGGAACCGGTGCGCGCGCGACTGTCGATGAAGTCCGCGAGCTGGTTCAGGGCACCGGGCCGTGACAGCGCGAGGAGGTGGTTGAGCGAGGGAGTGTTACTGACGTGGAACTGGTAGAGGCCGCTGCCGGCGGCGGGCGCGGCCACGGATTCGAGGCCGAAGACCGGGGCCAGGCTCGGCTCCACCTGGGCGACGCCGAGCGCGCCGGCGAAGAGCGCGGTCGCGGTGGCGGGCACGTCCTGGTCGTCCATCGCCTGCTGGAGCAGCACGTCTTTCGGGCGCTGGCCGGGGAACGGCTCGTCGATCACGTGCGCGGCGAAGTTCCCCGGGTCGACGTCGTCGAAGAGGAGCTGGAGGAGCGGCACGAGCACCAGCCGATCGGTCGCGCTGGAGTCCGCGGGCAGCATTCCGTCGAGGAGGTTCGCGAGGCCGGGGCCGAGCTGGAAGAGCGAAACGAAGCCCGCCCCGGGGACGTTGAGAACGGCCGCGCCGATCGCCGTTTCGGTGGCCAGCAGCACGCCGCCGAGCGTCGAGCCGAGCGATTGGCCGACGTAGGCGATGGGCGAGGGTGCGAGGTCGGGCACGCCGTCGCCGCCGCTCGGCGACACGTCGAGCGCGGTCAGCTCGCCCTGGAGCAGCCGCACGAGCTGAAGCTGGTCGGCGATCCCCTGGAGGAAGAGGTCGCGTGCAGCGAGGAGGCGCTCCGGTGTCAGGTAATCGTCGACGACGCCGTCCTCGCCGAGGCGGCTGCCGTGGCCAGGGAGGTCGATGCCGATCGTCGCGTAGCCGCGCTGGCCCACGGCGCTGCTGATCTGGAGCAGCGTCTCCTTGAAGGCGCCGAAGCCGTGACCGAACACCACCACCGGCGCGCGTCCGGCGCCGGCCCTGGGGAGCTTGAGCACGAACTCGAGCGAGTGCTCGCGCTGCTCGACGGGCCGTCCGCGCTCGTCCCACACGATGCGGTGGCTCGCGTCGCGATAGTCGGGCGCGGTGAGGTGGCCGATCACGCCCGCCGCGACGCCCTTGGTCTCGAGCGCGGGCAGCGGCGCGACGATCTGGTCGAGGTGGAAGCGCGGCGGCTTCGCGCGGGCGCGCTCGGCGATCGCGCTCGCGAGGGCGCGCATGTCGCGGGTGGTCGGCTCGTTGCTGCGGACCGTGAACGAGGTCGCGAGGACGAGGCGGGCCGGATCCTCGCCGAGCGCGTCGCGGATCGTCGCGAGGACGGGCGCCATGGCGGCACGCACGCGCTCGGCCTCGCCGTCGCTCGCGCCGGTGGCGGCGAGGAGGCGCGCGAAGCCCGCGAACGGTGGCATCGGCGCGCCCTCCGCGGTGCGCACGCGATCGGTGACGAGCGCGACCACGGTGTGGCCGGGAGTGAACGGCCGCTGCGGGACGAGCGAGACGATCGCGCGCGGCGGAGCCTCGCTCGCCGCGCGCTCGTCGAGGATCGCCGAGAACGCGAGCGCCTCGCCCGCCTCGACGTCCCACAGGCGCACGCTGGCGGCCGATGCCACCGAGTCGGCCGGTGTCGCCGGCAGCGACGACGGATCCGGCGGCGCGGGAAGCGGCATCGTCACCGGCGCGAGCGCGCTCCACCCATCGATCCCGGCGAAGAGCTCGGGCGGGTAGCGGCGGATCATCTCGGCCGTCGCGGGTGTGGTGAAGGTCTCGGCGTGGAGGTCGAGGGCCACACCGGTGGCCGTCGCGGCGGGCCGGGTGAAGAGGTTGCTCGGCAGCGGCAGCGCACAGTCGTCGCTGAGCGTGGTGCAGGCGACGGCGCTCGCGGGGACGCCGGGCGGAGTGGGGGCCGCGCCGTGGCCTCCGTCGCTGCACGCCGGTGCGAGGAGCGCGAGCGCACCGAGCGCCGCGCCGGCTCGCGCGCGCGGTCGCGGACGTGCGCGCCGCGACGTCATTCGGCGTCGATGCGGGCGGTGCCGGTGCGCGCGCGGCTGTCGATGAAGTCGGCGACCTGGTCGAGCGCGCCGGGGCGCGACAGCAGGAAGCCGTGGTTCACGAAGCCGTTGTCGCTGACGTGGAACTGGTAGAGGCCGCTGCCCGTGGCGGGCGCCGCCACCTTGGCGAGGCCGAAGATCGGCTCGAGCTCGGGCTCGACCTGCGGCATGCCGAGCGAGCCGGCGAGCAGCTCGGTCGAGGTGTTGGGCATGATGCCGTCGCCCATCGACTCCTGGATGAGCACGTCCTTGGGCTGGTTGCCGGGGAACGGGTCCTCGATCACGTGCGGGCCGAAGTTCGCGGGGTCGACGTCGTCGACCAGCATCTGCGCGAGCGGGATCAGCACCATGCGGTCGTCGGCGGTGGCGCCAGCGGGCAGGAAGCTGTCGAGGATGCTGCCGAGCTGGTCGCTCTGCTGGAGCAAGCTCGCGAACCCACCACCCGGCACGTTCAAAACGCCAGCGCCGATCGCGGGCTCGACCGCGAGGTAGGTGCCGCCGAGCACGGTGCCGAGCGACTGGCCGATGAACGCGATCGGGCCGGGGGCGAGATCGGGCACGCCGTCGCCGCCGGCCGGCGCCACGTCGAGGCTCGTGAGCGCACCCTGGAGGAGGCGCACGAGCTGGACCTCGTCGGCGATCGTCTGCAGGAACGCGTCGCGAGTCTCGAGGAGGCGCTCGAACGCGAAGTAGCTGGCGATGAAACCGTCCTCGCCGATCCGCGAGCCGTGCGCCACCACGTCGATGCCGATGGTCGCGTAGCCGCGCTCGCCGAGGATCGAGCTGACCTGGAGCAGGGTCTCCTTGATCGCGCCGAGCCCGTGACCGAACACCACCACCGGCGCGCGGCCGGCGCCCGCCTTGGGCAGCTTGAGCAGGAACTCGAGCTCGTGCTCGCGCTGCTCCACGGGGCGGCCCTGCGCGTCCCACACGATGCGGTGATCGGCGTCGCGGTAGTCGGGCGCGGTCATGTAGCCGATCACGCCGTTCTCGACCCCCTTGGTCTCGAGCGCCGGTAGCGGCGGCACCACCTGGTCGACGCGGAAGCGCGGCGGGTTGGCCTTGTTGCGTGTGATGACGGCCTGGGTGAGCGCCCGCATCTTGCGGGTGATCGGCTCGTTGCTGCGGACCGTGAAGCTCGTGGCGAGGACGGCGTGGGCCGGGTCCTCGCTCATGGCGCCGCGGATCGAGGCGAGCACCGGCTGGTAAGCGGCGCGCACCACGTCGGCGTCCGAGCCCGCGCCGGTGGCGCTGGCCGCGCCGTCGACCACGCGGCGGAAGCCGTCGAAGGCCGGCATCGGCGCGCCCGATTCGGTTCGCACCCGGTCGGTGACGAGGGCGACGAACGTGTGGCCGTTCGCGAACGGCGCTTGCGGCACGAGGCCGAGGATCGCGTGCGGGACCGCGTCGCGGAGCGCGTGATCGTCGAGGAGAGCACGGAAGGCGACCGGAGCACCGGCGTCGACGTCCCAGATGCGGATGCTGGCGTCCGGCTCGACCGACGCGGCCGGCGTGGCGGGCAGCGACGCCGGATCCGGCAGCTCGGGCAGCGGCACGATCACCGGTGCCAGCGCGCTGAACCCGTCGTTGCCGTTCAGGAGCTCGGGTGGGTAGGTGCGCAGCACCGCCTCGGTCACCGGCGACGGGAAGTTGGCCGCGCGGATGTCGAGGGCGAGCCCCGTGGGTGTGGCGGAGGGCTGGGTGAAGAGGTTGGTGGGGAACGGGAAATAGCAGGTCTCGGTAACGGTGGTGCATGCGACCGCGGTCGTCGGTACGCCGGATGGCGTGGCCGCACCGCCGCCGCTACCGCCGCAGGAAGTGACCGCGAACGCCGCGGCAATGCCGGCCGCCAGAAAACTCCCGCGCCGCGCGGCCGCGCCGCGCCACTCGTTCCATCGCATCCGACCGACTCCAGGGGGTGAGGTGAGTCGCAGCTTACTCGCACGGCCGGGATCGCCCGTCAACGACGGTTTGCCGCGCGGCCGATCGTCTGGAGGGCCGCGCTCCGTCGCGGCCGAGGGATCGATCGGGACCGATCGCGGGCCGCACCGCCCGTGTAGCGGCGGGCGCGAGCCCGCCGGGGAACGGACACGGGCGGAGCAGGTCGGTTCCGATCGCGGGCGGCCTGACGGCCGCCCCTACGCACCCGCGGGATGCCCTATGGCCGATCGTCTGGAGGGCCGCGCTCCGTCGCGGCCGAGGGATCGATCGCGTCGATCGCGATTTGCACGGCCGGTGTAGCGGCGGGCGCGAGCCCGCCGGGGGGAGGGACGCGACGGTGGTCGGTTGCTCGATACGGCCGGGGATTGCGCGATCCTCGAGCGCGGACCTAGTCTCGGCGCGTGTCCCGTTTCGCCACCCGGCAGCCGAGCCGCTTATGCCCGTCGCCCCCGTTCCGCAGCGCGATGGCGGCGATGGTGATCCTCGTGGCCGCCTCGTGGATCACTCTCGCCACGACCGCCCGAGCCTGCAGTTGCACACCTCCGTTGGGCCGATTTCTGGTCGCAGGCGGAACCGTTTTGGCGCGCGATGCTCTAGGCGTTCCGTGGTGGGGGCCGAACGCAACTACTGCCATGCGCCCAGTGAAGGAATGGTTCCGCGTGCGGCGGATCGGGCACCGTGGGTCCGGTGAAGTCGAGTTCGACCTAATCACCCTGCCAGGCTCCGCCGTTCAGGGGAACGAGAGCGCTGTCCGTGACTACGTCGTCTTGATCGCGCCCCGAGGCGGTCTCGTCGCGGGAGCTCGATACCGATTCGAGGTGGGAAGGGCCCGCGATGGCTCGGGCGACGCGACCAAAGCAGGCCCGGACGTCCGGCACCCCTCCGGGGCACCGCTCGGGGAGGCCCGAGTGGAGGTCCGAGGGGAGCCGCGAGCGGTTGGCGATTGGAGACCGTGCAGCTCGGCTTCGCGCCAGCAAGGCTCGCAGTCAGCCGGAGGATGTCCCTCACGCAAGCTCTTGTGAGCGGACGATCGTGGTTTGCGGTGCGGAGGTGCGCCTGGTTCTGCCATCCGACCTCGATCGATGGCGCGGCGCGCTTCTCTATATTCGACGATCGTCGATGGAGTGCCGTGGCGGCTGGAATCGCATCTGTGTGGATTCGTGCCGCCGGGAACGAATCGGCTCGGCCGATCGGGCGCGGATCGGGTCTTCGTCGAGCTCGGGACGCCGGCCGACTCATCTCAGGGGCTGAACCGAAGCGTATCGGTTCGGCATCATGTCGATCTGGTCGGGTGGCTGCCCGGCACCAACCACCGCATCAGCGCTGGCGCCGACGTGCAGCTCGATTGCCCGGCGCATGTCGGCGGGGTCGATCGCTAGTGGCGGATTGGCTGGAGGCCCACCGGTCCCTCGGTGGGCCCGTGCGGCGCGAGGGACCGCGCCGCCCTCCAGGGTTAATCGTGACCGATCTGGATCGGTCGCCATTCGCAGCGCAGGTGGAGCGGCGGGCGCGGCCCGCCGGGGGACGGGGACGGGCGGAGCCGGTCGGCCCCGATCCCGGGCGGCCTTGCGGCCGCCCCTACGAGCTGCATCGCGAGTGCTGGAATCGGCCGTGCCGGCGGATCGGCGGTGTAGCGGCGGGCGCGAGCCCGCCGGGGAGTGGGCACGGGCGGAGCCGCTCGGTTCCGATCGCGGGCGGCCTGACGGCCGCCGCTACGCACCCGCGGGATGGCCTATGGCCGATCGGCTGGAGGGCCGCGCGCCGGCGCGGCCGGCGGATGGCTCGCGATCGGTGTCGGTTCGCACCGCAGCCGTAGCGGCGGGCGCGAGCCCGCCGGGGACGCCGCGCTCGCTCAGAAGTAGAACGTCACGCGGCCGGTGATCTGGAGGAAGTCGGGGTAGTCCGAGAAGTTCGTGTCCTCGATCTGCGGGATCGAGTCAAAGCTGTCCTTGAAGACCAGGTTGTACCGGACGTCGGGGCCGAGGGTGACGTGGTCCCCGAGCTTGAACTCGAGGCCGCCGCCGAAGATCAGGCCGAACTCGTTCTGGTCGTTCTTGAGGAGCTGCTGGGCCTGGTCGACCGAGTCGAAGGTCTGGAAGTCGACCACGTGGTAGACGCCGCCGATCAGCACGTACGGTCGGATCGGGCCGGCGTCGAAGTTGTAGCGGAGCGAGAGCCCGACCGAGAGCACGTCGAGGTCGCCGCCCACGGTGCCGACGATCGGCAGGTCGAGCTCGTTGCCGTCGAAGCTCGAGTACTTGGCGGTGAACTCGAGCGCGGGCCCGTCGAAGTCGATGCCGATCGCACCGCCGTACGACAGGTCGTCGTCGAACTGGTCGGCGCCGATCAGGAACGTCCACCCGAGGTCGCCGGCCATGTAGAAGCGCGCGGCCTGGGCGGAGGGTGCGAGAAAGACGCTCGCCAGCACGGCGAGGGCCACGAACGACGTCGTCCGACGGATCATCGTCGCCTCCGAGAGAAGCAAACCGCGTCGACGCCCGTCACGACGCGACGTCGACGATCTGGCGCGTGTATATCATCCGCTCGTCGGGCGCCTCAACCGAGCGCTCGGCCCCCGTCACGCCGCTTTCCCGCGTCTCCCATGGCCGACGAGCGCCCGCCGGATTCTCTCGTGCTCCAGCCCGTGCTCCCCGCGGAAGCGCCACGCCGCCTTCCCCGTGCCGCGCTCGCCGCGGTTGCGCTGGGCGGCGCCGCGGTGGCCGCGATCTGGTGGTTCACTCCGCTTCGGCACCTCGGTCCGGCGGACCTGGCGCGCTGGATCGCGCCCTATCGCGAGAGCTCGCTGGCCGTGCCGGTGACGCTCGCGATCTACCTGCTGTCCGGGCTGCTCTTGGTGCCGATGTCGCTGGTGATGGTGGCGACGGGGCTCAGCTTCGGCCCGGCGCTCGGCGCGGTGCTCGCGCTCTCGGGCTGCCTCCTCAGCGCCTCGGTGAACTACGCGATCGGCGCCGCGCTGGGACGCGATCTGGTGCACAAGTTGAGGTCGCCGCGCCTCCACAAGCTCAATCACCTGCTGAGCGCCCACGGCTTCTGGGCGATCGCGACGGTGCGCGTGGTGCCGGTGGCGCCGTTCGGCCTCGTCAACCTGGTGGCGGGCTCGTCGGATATCCGCTTCCGGGACTACTTCCTCGGCACGGTCGCCACCTTGACGCCCACGGTGGTGTTGTCGAGTCTGTTCGGCGACCGCATCGGGGCGCTGGTGCGCAATCCCAACGTGGTGACGGCGCTCTCGGTGGTGGGGGTGGTGATACTGCTGGTCGCGACCGGCCTGGTCATGCGCGCGCGGATCAGGAAGCGCTCGCAAGCAGCGATTGTGCCGCCGCGCGAACCGTACTAAAACACGCCCGGAACTTATTCAAACGAAAGGGAGAATCGCCTCCACGATGGGCCGCATCATCGGAATCGACCTGGGCACGAGCAACTCGTGCGTGGCCATCATCGAAGGCGGTGAGCCCAAGGTCATCAGCAACTCGGAAGGCGATCGACTCACCCCCTCGGTGGTGTCGTTCACCAAGGCCGGCGGGCGTATCGTCGGCATCACCGCCAAGCGGCAGGCGGTGCTCAATCCCGCGCGCACGTTCGCGTCGGTGAAGCGACTCCTCGGCCGGCGCTGGGACGAGGACGAGGTCCAGGAGCTCGTTCGGCTCATGGCCTACCCTTGCTTGCGCGCCGAGAACGGCGACGTACGCGTCGGCGACGCGGAAGAGGCGTGGGCGCCCGAGCAGATCCTCGCGATGGTGCTGGAGAAGCTCCGCGCCGACGCCGAGGCGGTCGTGGGCGAGGGCGTGACCCAGGCGGTCATCACCGTCCCCGCCAACTACAACGACCTGCAGCGCACCGCGACCCGGACCGCGGCGCAGATCGCCGGGCTCGAGGTCGTGCGGCTCGTCAACGAGCCCACCGCCGCGGCGCTCGCGTACGGCTACAGCCGCCGGAAGGCGGGTGTGTTCGCGGTCTACGACCTCGGAGCCGGCACCTTCGACATCACCGTGCTCTCGAGCCAGCAGGGAGCCCTCGCGTTCCAGGTGCGCGCCACCGGCGGCGCCCATCGCCTGGGCGGCGACGACATCGACGCGCTGATCGCGGACGCCCTCCATCAGCGCTTCGAGAAGACCCACGGCTTCGCGCTCGACCAGAGCCCGGCCACTCGCCAGCGCATCATCACCGCCGCGGAAGACGCCAAGAAGGCGCTCTCGAACGTCGAGGCCACGCGCGTCACGTTGCCCTTCATCGGCACCGGCCCGCAGGGCCCCGTGCACCTCGAGACCGAGCTCTTCCGCTCCGAGCTCGAGCAGCTCATGCGCCCGCTCGTCGATCGCACGCTCGAGGTGTGCGAGTCCGTGCTCCGCGACGCGGGCTACGAGCCGCACCAGGTCGACGAGGTGCTGCTGGTCGGCGGTCAGACGCGCGCGCCGATCGTGAAGCGCGCGGTCGCGAATTTCTTCGGCCGCGAGCCCACCCGCGGCGTCGAGCCGGACGAGGCGGTCGCCATGGGCGCCGCGCTCATGGGCAGCCTCACCGAGACCGAGATGGTCGACCGGGTGGTCGCGGACGTCTGTCCGCTGTCGCTCGGCGTCGAGACCGCGGGCGGCCTCTTCACGCCGCTCATCCCGCGCAACACGCCCATCCCGACCCGCGCCACCAAGACGTTCACCACCACCGCGGACAACCAGATGATGATCCGCGTGAACGTCTACCAGGGCGAGCGCCAGCGCGCGAGCGACAACCTGCTGCTCGGCGTCCTCGATCTCGTCGGTATCCCGCCCGCGCGCCGCGCGGGCGCGCCCAGATCGAGATCGCGTTCTCGATGGACAGCGACGGCATCTTGCACATCGAGGCGAAGGACATGATGACGCAGCGCGCGCGCTCGGTGCGGGTGTCGGCGCGCGGCGGCGTGTCGCCCGGTGAGCTCGACCGGATGATCGCGCAGGCCGAGGCGGAGCGCGATCGCGACGAAGCCTTCCGCGCGCTCTCGAGCCGCCGAAACGCGGCGATCCAGACCGTCTACCAGGCCGAGCGCCTCATGCGCGAGACCGAAGAGCTCGACGACGATCACCGGGTAATCGCATCCGCCTCGCGGTCGACGATCTGCAGCGCGCGTGCGAGACGGCCCAGACGGTCCAGCCGATCCAGCAGGCCCACCAGGCGCTGCTCGAGGTGCTGCGCCGGTGAGCGACGGTGGTCCCATCCGGACAGCGCACGGGCCCACCCGGCTCGCGGCCGTCGCGTTCCCCCCGTTCCTGGTCCCCGACGCCACGTGGCACACGAAGGAGTGCGCGCCATGATCGACGCCGTCACCGGGCTCGTTTCCCAGCCCTTTCTGTTCGAACGACTGGAAGAGGAGCTGGACCGCGGACGCCGCTACGGGCGACCCCTGTCGGTGATGATGGTCGACGTCGACGGGCTCAAGCGCATCAACGAGGAGACCCACCGGCTGTTCGGCAGCTACGTGCTGCGCGAGGTCGGGGAGCTGCTCTCGAAGAGCCTGCGCCGCTGCGACTCGGTGTTCCGCTACGAGGCCGACGAGTTCGTGGTGATCCTGCCGGAGACCACACCCGAGGGCGCGATGATCGCGGCGGAGCGCACCCGTGAGCTCATCGAGAGGCACTCGTTCTCGTCGCCGCCGTGGTCGATCCAGGTCACGGTGAGCGCGGGCGTGATCGCCGCGACCGGCGCACAGAGCGAGACGGCGCGCGAGCTGGTGCGCTCCGTCGACGGCGCCCTCGACCTCGCCAAGCGCGACGGGCCGAACCGCTGCGCGCTGGCGGCCGCGAGCTGAGACGCCGCGCGGCCCTCGCGGCCGGGTCTTTCCAGCGGCGCGGCGTCGGCGCCACCTTCCGTCATGCTCACGCGCGGTGATCTCGAGCGGCGGGTCCGCGAGCTCCTCGGCGAGGCGGTGCGGGCCGGTGTCTTCCCGGGCGCGGTGCTGCGGGCCGAGACCGAGCAGGGGGACGTGCTCGAGGCGCCCTCGGGCCAGCTCTGCCGCGAGCCCGAGGCCGCTCGGGTCACCTCGGAGACGCGCTACGACCTCGCCTCGCTGACCAAGGTGATCGCGACCACCGCGATCGCGATGCGTGCGCTCGAGCGCGGCGCGCTCGACGTCGTGGCGCCGGTCGCGGCCTTCCTGCCGGAAGGCGCGCCGAGCTGGACCCGCGAGGTCGCGGTCCATCACCTGCTCTCTCACGGCTCCGGCCTCGCCGGCTGGGAGCCCTTCCACCGCATGCTTGTCGAGCACGGCGTGCCGCTCGGTGGCGAGGAGGCGCGGCGCTTCGTGCTCGAGCGCGTCCTCGCGGGCGGGCCGCTCGACCCGCCGGGGCAGGCGTCGCGCTACAGCGACCTCGGGTTCCTGTTGCTCGGGCACGTCCTCGAGCGCGCGCTCGGCGCCGACCTGCGCACGCTCTACCACCGCGAGGTGCGCGAGCCGTTCGGGCTCGGGCGGCTCGACTTCCGGCCCCTCGGACGCGTGAGCCCGAGCGAGCTCTACCCCGAGTCCGCGCCGGATCCGCTCATCGCGCCCACCGAGGACTGTCCGTGGCGAGGCCGCGTCCTGAGCGGCGAGGTTCACGACGAGAACGCGTGGGCCCTGGGCGGTGTCGCGCCCCACGCGGCCTCTTCGGCACCGCCACCGAGGTGGCGCGCTTCGGCGCCGAGGTGCTGAGCGGCTGGCGCGGGAGGTCGGCGGTGCTCGGGCAGACCGTGGTGCGCCGCTTCGCGCGCCGCGCCACCCGGCCGCTCGGCACCACCTGGGCGCTCGGCTGGGACACGCCGTCGCCAGGTGAGTCGAGCGCCGGCCCGACGATCTCGCGGCGCGCCATCGGTGCGCTCGGTTTCACGGGGACGTCGCTGTGGATCGATCCCGGGCGCGGCGCGGTGGTGGTGCTGCTCACCAACCGCGTCCACCCGTCGCGTGAGAACGAGGCCATTCGCGGCTTCCGCCCGCGCATCCACGAGGCGGCGCTGGCGTGGGTGGAGGCGGTCGCGAGCGAGCGCGGCGCCGCGCCGAGCGCACCGGCCGGGGCGACGTCCAGTCCGGCGAGCGTGTGATGGGCGCGTGGAGCCGACACCGATGAAGCGCGCGAGCGACACGGGCGGCGAGCTGACGTGCTCGTTCTGCGGCAAGACACCGGACGAGGTGAGCTCGCTGGTCGCAGGGCCGGGGGTGGCGATCTGCGACGCGTGCGTGACGGTGTGTAACGAGCTCGCCGAAGAGAATCCCGGCGGCGTGGCTCAGCGTGCTTCGACCGGACGCGGCGTGACGCCGCCCGCGTTGCGGTTTCGCGGCGACACCGCAAGCGAGCCCACCTCCGCGCGGCGCCCGCCGCGCCTCGAGCCGGGCGACCGGATCGCGGTGGTGGCACCCGCGGGCGCGTTCGATCCGGCGGCGCTCGCGCGCGGGGTCGAGCGCCTGCGCACGCGCGGCTTCGAAGTGGTCCATCGCGCCGACATCGCCGAGCGGGTGCGCTACCTCGCCGGCTCGGACCGCCGCCGCGCGGCGGAGCTCGAAGAAGCGCTCGTCGACCCCGCGGTGAAGGCCGTGCTGTGCGCGCGCGGCGGCTACGGTGCGGCGCGCGCGCTCGAGCAGGCTCTCGCCCTCGCGAGCGGCGGGATCGCGCGCCCCAAGATCCTGGTCGGCTACAGCGACATCACGTTTCTCCTGAGCGCGATCACGGCGGGCACGGGCATGATCACGTTCCACGGCCCGCAGGTGGCGGTGGACCTCGCCGCCGAGGGCGCCGAGGCGAGTCTCGACGATCTCCTCGCCACGCTCGGCGGACGGCGCTTTCCGGGTGCGTTCCAGTCCACGCCGCTCACGCCGCTGGTGGCCGGCCGTGCCGAGGGCACGCTGCTCGGCGGTTGCCTCTCGATGCTGGTGACGATGATCGGCACGCCGTGGGAGCCGAGCTTCCGCGACTCGATCCTGTTCCTCGAGGACATCGCCGAGCCCGCCTTCCGCATCGATCGCATGCTCACGCACCTGCGCCAGGCCGGCTGCCTCGACGGCGTTCGCGGCGTGGTGATCGGCTACCTCAAGGACGTGCGCGCGCCGGAGGGCACCACGATCGAGGAGGTCTTCCTCGACTGCCTCGAGCCGCTCGGCATCCCCGTGGCCATGGGGCTCGAGGCGGGCCATGGTGCGCCGTGTCGCACGCTGCCGCTCGGCGTGAGCGCGCGGCTCGACGCCTCGGCCGGAACCCTCGAGGTCCTCGAGCCCGTCGTCGAATGAGCTCGGCACGGGCGCGCCGCCCGAGCCCCTCGCTGGAGACCTCGACCAAGTGATCGATCCCGCCACCATCCGCAAGGTTCACCTCGTCGCCGTCGGCGGCACCGGCATGGGCTCGCTCGCGTGCCTGCTCCGCGAGGCCGGCTACGCCGTGACCGGCTCGGACCACGCGCTCTACCCGCCCATGAGCGACATCCTCGCCGCCGCCGGCATCGTGGTCCGCGAGGGCTTCGATCCGAGCCACATCGACCCCGACGTGGATCTGGTCGTCATCGGCAACGCGGTGTCGCGCACCAACGCCGAGGCGGTGGCGGCCGCCGAGCGCGGGCTCAGGCTGGCGTCGTTTCCGTCGGCGCTCGAGGACCTCTTCCTGGGGTCGCGCCATCCGGTGGTGGTCGCGGGAACCCACGGCAAGACCACCACCACGTCGATGACCGCGTGGCTGCTGGAGAGCGCGGGGCAGGCGCCCGGCTTCCTGATCGGCGGTAGCCCCGCGAACTTCTCGAGCGGTGCGAGGCTCGGCTCGGGCGCTCCGTTCGTGATCGAGGGCGACGAATACGACACCGCCTACTTCGACAAGGGACCCAAGTTCCTCCACTACCGCCCGCGCACCGCGATCGTCGGCAACGTCGAGTTCGACCATGCCGACATCTACGCCGACCTCGAGGCGGTGGTGCGCGCGTTCGAGGCGTTCGCGCGGCTGGTGCCGGCGGACGGGCGCCTGCTCCTCCACGAGGCCGACCCGCACACGCCGCGGCTCACGGCGGCGGCGAGCGCGCGGGTCGAGACCGTGGGGCGCGGTGAGGGCGCCGACTGGCGGATCGTCCACGAGGCGTCGGGGGCGGCGGGGACCACGTTCCAGGTGGTGCGGCCAGCGTGGGCGGGTGGCGACCGGCTCGGTCCGTTCGTGCTCGATCTCGCCGGCGAGCACAACGTCACCAACGCCACCTTCGCGATCGCCGCGTGCCACTCGTTCCCGATCGCCGCCGAGAAGCTGGTGGTGGGGCTCGCGGGCTTCGAGGGCGTGAAGCGACGGCTGGAGGTGGTCGGCGAGGCGCGCGGCGTCACCGTGATCGACGACTTCGCTCATCACCCCACGGCCGTCACGGCCACGCTCGGAGCGCTGCGCGGGCGTTACCCGGGCTCGCGCCTGTGGGTGGTGTTCGAGCCGCGCTCGGCGACGAGTCGCCGCGCCGTGTTCCAGGACGGCTTCGCGAGCGCGTTCGCCGGCGCCGACCGGGTGGTGCTGGCGCCGCTCTGGGAGCCGCACAAGATCCCCGAGGGCCAGCGCCTCGACGTGGCGCGGATGGTGAGCGACATCGAGCGCGCGGGAACCCGCGCGAGCACGCCGGGCGGCGTGGACGAGATCGTCGCCGAGGTGGCGGGCGAGGCGAAGACCGGGGACGTGGTGACGATCCTCTCGAGCGGCGGCTTCGGTGGCATCCACCACAAGCTGCTCGCCGCGCTCGCCGGCACGGCCGCGCGGTAGCCGAGCAAGCCCCGGCGCCCGACGGAGCGGGCGCGCTCCAGCCGATCATTGCGTGATCGGGGAGGGGCACGCGCCGTCGAGCACGTCGATCGCTGGTCGAATCCCCGGTCTGGAGGGTCCGCCTGCGGCGGGCCGCCGGAGGCGCTCGGTGCGCGTCGGATCGCCGGCGCCGCGCGCTTCGCCATTGCCCGCTGCCTGCCGCCCTGTTACGAGCAGGGCATGCCGCGCTTTCCCGAGGAGGCCTGGAGCGGTCCGCTCAGGCTCGAGACCGACGCGAGCGAGGAGGAGCGCCTCGTCGCCGGTGGCAGCGTCGCCGAGACCGTGCGCAAGCTACTCGCCGCGGGCCAGGTCCACGACGCCGCACGCGCGCTGCGCATGGTGGCTGGCGCCAGCAGCGTGGGCGATCAGCTCGTCGAGGAGATCGCAGCGGCGCCGCCGCTGCACCGCGCCAACGTCCTCCGGATGTTCGTCGAGGCGCGCGACTACGCACGCGCCGCGCGCTGCTGCGAGCGCATGGACGACCACGGGCACGCCGGCGAGCTCTACGAGCGTGGCGGTCAGCTCGACCGAGCCGCCGATGCGTTCCTGGCCGCCGGTCTCGTCGAGCGCGCCGCGACCGTGCTCGAGCGCAGCCAGGACTTCGCGCGCGCCGCCGAGCTCTACCTCAAGGCGCGGCTCTTCCTGAAGGCCGCGCAGAGCTTCGAGCGCGCCGGACGCTTCCACGCCGCGGGCGAGCTCTACGCGCGCCTCGCCAAGTGGTCGAAGGCCGCCGAGGTGTTGCAGCGGGTCACGGCGCAGGAGCCCGACTATCTCAAGGCGACGCTACTGCTCGGCAGGCTCTTGAGCGCTGCACGCCAGCCGGTGATGGCGGCGCAATGTTATCGGCTCGCGCTCCAGACGTACGGATTGCGCCAGGACTCGCTCGAGATCCAGTACCGCCTCGCCGTGTTGCTCAGGGACAGCGATCGGGTCGAGGAGGCGGTGCGGCTCCTGCGCGACCTCGCCGACGTGAGCCCCGGCTACAAGGACGTCGAGGAGCAGCTTCGCGCCCTGACCGGCGAGTCCGCGAGCGACGGTGCCGCGCCGGCAGCGAGCGCCAGCGCCGAGGGCGCGTCCGACGCCGAGGTCACCGGCCTCGACCTCGTCTCGCTCGACGCCGACGTCGAGTTCCTGCGCAAGGTGCCGCTCTTCGCCGAGCTCGCCGTGACCGAGCTGCACGACCTCCTGCAGCACTGGGAGTGCGTGACCTATACGCCGGCGAGCGTGGTGGTGCGCGAAGGCGACGACGAACGCCGCCTCGTGATCGTGAAGGAAGGGCGCGCCCGGGTCGTGGCCGACGCGGGTGAGACGGACGAACACGTGCTGCGGACCTCGGGCCCGGCGAGTGGTGGGGCGAGCTCGCATTGATCAAGGGTCACCTGGCGCGCGTGGCGGTGATCGCCGAGGACACGCTCGCGACGCTCGAGCTCGATCGCGCGACCTTCGCGAGCCTCGCGCTGGCCAGCGATCGCTTCGCCGCGCGGGTCTATCGGGTCTGCCTCGAGCACCTGATCGACCGCATCGGTGAGCTCGAGGGTGCGCCCTCCGCGGCCGCGGGGTGACGGAGGACTCGTCCCCCGCGTGGCGCGGGGTGCTGCATTGGTCCGTGCACCCCGGTGGGCCCGGGTGCTAGGATGCCGGACCTGCAAGGATCCGAGAGGCTCGTGGACAACGAAAAGACCCTACCCGGGCTGTCTATCCGGCCACTCGGAGAGCCGTCCGAGGAGATCGACCTACCCGACGGCGTTCCGGCCGCGTTGCGCGTGCTGGAGGGCACCGGCAAGGGCGACACCTGGGCGATCCATGGTGCCTTCCGGATCGGGCGCGGCGACACCAACGAGCTCGCGATCGCCGATCGCAACGTCTCGACGCTCCACGCGATCATCGAGCCCGCCGGGCCGGGACGGTTCCGGATCCGCGACCTCGAGAGCCGAAACGGCACGTTCGTGAACGGCGAGCGCGTCACCGATCGCGTGCTCGAGGACGGCGACGTGGTGGTGCTCGGCAGCGTGGTGCTCAAGTACCGCACCGACGGCGCCTTCACCGAGCCGCAGACCGCGTCGATCGATTCGAACACCTCCGAGCGCCCGCCGGCCGGTGGGCGCCGCAAGCGCACCAGGCCCGTCCCCGAGCGCTGACGCCAGCGCGACTCGTTCGCCCGGAGGGGCCCGGCTCGCGTGCCCGGCGACGCGTGCCTCGCGCGCGACGTCTGCGGCGGCGAGGGACCGCCGCCCTCCACCGAGCGACCGGGATGGGCACGCGTCGCGTGCCCGGCGATACGGTGACGACGCGTCCGCCGCCGGTTGCGTCGATTCCGGTTCGTCCCCGCTCGATCCCTGGCGCCCGACGGAGCGGGCGCGCTCCAGCGGGCCGTTGGCTGGAACGTACGCGGGCGCATAGCCATTCGGCCGGCTCGCGCCACGAGTGGACTCGTCCCATGGCGCGTCGCAGCGCGACGCCACGAGCGAAGCGAGTGCCTCGGGGGTGGGCCCCGCGCGGATTCACTCCGCGCGGGCGGGGGGCTGGAAGGTGCTCGAGCGCGGAGCCATTCGTCCGTCTCGCGCCACGAGTGGACTCGTCCCGTGGCGCGTCGCAGCGCGACGCCGCGAGCGAAGCGAGTGCCTTGGGGGTGGGCCCCGCCCGGATTCACTCCGCGCGGGCGGGGGGCTGGAACAGCCCCCCGCAGAGACTCAGATGTCGCCGATCTGCCGGAAGTAGTCGGCGATCGGCCCCAGGATCACCGCGAGCAAGCCCTTCAGGATCACCGCGAACGCCGCCGCGGTGAGCACCGCCACGCCCGCGACCGCGAGCACCTTGCATCGCCGCATCGCCGAGTCGGCGCTCTCGTCGGCGAGCCGCTCGAGCGTGTCGTCGAGAGTGCCCGTGCGCTCGCCGATCGCGATCGCGCCCAGCGAGATCGGATCGAGCACGGGCATCGACTCGAGGGACTCGGCGAGGCTCGAGCCGCGTCGGATCCGCGCCACGATCGGCCCCGCCGCGGCGGCGAGCTCGGCGCTGCCCGTGGAGCGCAGCGCGAGCGTGACCGTGCGCGAGATCTCGACTCCCGCGCCCAGCCCCATCGCGAGCGAGGTGAAGAAGCGCGCGCCGTGGATCGCGCGGTAGGCCGGCCCGAAGAGCGGCAGCTTCATCTTGAGCCGATCCCACCTTCGATCGATCCCGAGCGCGACCAAGAGCATCGGCATGCCCAGGAACACCGCGAACGCCGCGGCCAGCGCCAGCAGGTTGGTGGCGAGCCCGGTGGCGTAGAGCTTGGGCAGCTCGTTCACCCCGGCGCCCTCGCGGATGCCGAGGCTCAACCCCAAGAGCGGGCCGGCGAACGTGAACGCGAGGATCAGGTAGCCCGGGTAGAGCAGCGACATCACCACCTACCAGCGCAGCTTCTGCATGCGCTCCATGTAGTCGATGATGCGCGCCAGCACCTTGTCGAGGCTGCCGCTCTGCTCCGCGAACACCAGGAGCTCGACGTTGGTGTCGTCGAACGTCGAGGCGTGCCTGCGCAGCGCCTCGCCGAGGCTCGTGCCGCGCGTCACCTCGCGCGCCACACCCTCGATCGCCACGCGGAAGCCCGCGGACGGCGCCCACCGCGCGAGCTGCGCGAGCGCCACCGGGATCCCCGCTCCCGAGCGCACCATGCTCAGGAACTGGCGGTAGAACATCACGCGCTTCCTGTGCTCGATGAGCGCCACGAACGGGTGGCGCGACCACGTGCGCCTGAGCTTCTCGCCGAGCGTGGGCTCGGGCGGAGGGCGCTGCGTGAAGCGTTCGAAGCTCGCGCGCGCGTCGAGCTCGGATTCGCGCGCGTCTCGCGCCGCAGCCGGCCCCGGAGTCTGCGTTTCGCCGGGTCGCGGTGCGTGAGCCGCTGGCGACGGCGCCAGCGGGCGGGGCGGTTTGGGATTGGGATCGCTCACGCCGGTGGGCCCTCGGTCGTCACGGGCGCCGGCCCGTGCCGCGCGACCCGGTTCGCGAGGATCACCAGCGCGGCTGCGCTCGCGAGCGCCACGCTCGCCAGGATCCGTGCCCAGCCACGCCCGTCCATCGCCACGGGAGGATGCCACGCGAAGCACGCCGCCAGCACGAAAATCGCGACGCCGTAGAGGCGCGCCGCTCGGGCGCCGCGCTCGCCGAGCGCCGCGATCGCCATCACGAGCGCTGGCGGCACGCCGTAGAGGAGCACCAGCCACGGCGCACGCCCCCCCGGCAGCCCCTCCACGCCGAGCGTCTGGAACCAAACCGTGCCCACGAGCGGCGGCACCGCGTGCAGCAGCGCGAGGAGCGCCTCCTCGCCGCGCGCGCTCACGGGGATGCCGGCGCCGCGGCGCGGCGGATCGCGTGGCCGAAGAACCCGAGGCCGACGACGTCGCGCAGCGACTCGACCTCGAAGCCCGCGTCGACCAGCGCGTCGCGAAACGTCGACGCGTGGAGCTCGAGCCCCCGCGGATGCTAGAGGAAGAGCGACGTGACGCCGTTCTCGCTGAAGGTGCTGGTCAGGTCCTCGAACCAGAAATGCCCGCCGGGCTTGAGCACCCGCGCCAGCTCGACGAGCGCCGTGCGCCAGCCGGGCACGTGGTGGAGGATCCCGAACTCGACGGCGGCGTCGAAGCGCGCGTCCTCGAACGGGAGGCGCTCGGCGTCGGCCACGGAGGACGCCCGCGGCGAGCCGCGAGCGGGCGATGCGCTCACGCGCCAGCGCGGCCATCGCCGGATCGAGATCGAACCCGGCCACGAAGCCGCCCGGAAAGCGTCGCTCCACGATCCCGAGCCCCACCCCGCGCCCGCAGCCGATCTCGAGCACCCGCGGACGTGGCGGCAGCTCGGCGTTCGCGAGCAGCGTGGTCGCCTCGATCCAGCGCTGCGACGCAGCGCGCACCGGATTGTTCATGAGGTGGAACTCGAAGCGGTTGAGGCGCATGTCGAGACCACGCGCGGCGCGAGGGCGCGCCGCGAGGGCGCGCCGCTCACTCGAGGTAGCCGAGCGACTTGAGGCGCTCGCGCACGTCGTCCGGTAGCTCAGCGTGACTGGTGGCGACCGCCTTGGCGAGGAGCCGGTGGTCGCGCTGGATGGCGGCGACGCGGTCGGCGAGCTGGCGCGCTTGCTCGGGCTGGGCGGCGGCGAGGTTGTGCTGCTCGGTCGGATCGGCGCCGAGATCGTAGAGCTCGACCGGGCCGGGGCTCTTCCAGCCGGGGATGCGCGCCGCGCGCCCCTCGCCGTTGACGATCACCTTCCAGCGGCCCTCGATGAGCGCCTGCGAGCCGGTGCCGTCGGCCCACACCGTCGCGTCGGCGAGCGTGCCGCGCGCGAACGCGGGCGCCAGCGACTGGCCCATCAGCCCCGCCTCCTGCGGGATGCCCGCGAGGTCGAAGAAGGTCGGCAGCAGGTCGACGTGGCTGACCGGCGTCGAGACGCGAGCGCCAGCCCCCACGCGGCCCGGCAGACGCACGATCAGCGGCACCCGCAGCAGCTCCTCGTAGAGCGAGTTGCCGTGGTTGTAGAGGCCGTGCTCCCCGAAGCCCTCGCCGTGGTCCGAGGTCACGAAGAACGCGGTGCGGTCGAGGACGCCGAGACGCGCGAGCCCGTCGAGGAGGGCGCCGGCGGCGTCGTCGCCGTAGCGGACTCCGCCGTCGTAGAGGTCGATCATCGACCGGCGCTCGGCCTCGCCGTACGAGACGGGCCCGTGGTACGGGCCGATCTCGGTGCGCGTCACGTCCTCGGGCCGGTACTCCTTCACGAACGGCGCGCGGAACTCGGGCGGCGGATCGTAGGGGTTGTGGACCACGTAGTAGTGGACGAAGAGGAAGAAGGGCTTCGCGGGGTCCTTCGCGGTGACGCTCGTGAGCCAGTCGAGGGCCTTCTGGTTCACGGCGGCGGCACCCGACTTGCGCTCGGTGTACTCGTAGGCGTCGAAGCCGCGGGTGAAGCCGAAGCGATGATCGAGCGCGGTGGCGTTCACGAAGCCGCCCGTCGCGTAGCCGACGTCGCGCAGCCGCTCCGGGCCGGTGAAGCGCACCTCGGCGAGCGCGGTGTGCGTGACCTTGTGCACGTCCGGCTCGAGCGACGTGAGCATCGTCATGTGCGCGGGCGTGGTCCACGGCACCGGCGTGCGGGCGTGCTCGAAGAGCACCGACTCCTTCGCGAGCGCGTCGAGGCGCGGACTGGTGGGGCGCGCGTAGCCGTAGCAGCCGAGGTGATCGGAGCGCAGCGTGTCGAGGGAGAGCAGCACGATCGAGATCGGCGGCGCCGGTAGCTTGGGCTTGGCCCGGTTGCAGGCGAGCGCCGGCAGCAGCGCGATCGTGAGGATGACGAGCGCCAGCCGGCGCGCGAGCGGATTTGCGCGTGGATTCATGGCGAGACGAGGTGGGTCGATCGGGAAGGGGGCGCTCCGGGAGTGCGAGCGCGGAGGGCTCAGTGAACGGTGCGCGCCGGTGGCTTGGGTGCCCGCTCGCGCTGCATCTCGCGGGCGAGGGGGGAGCCGTGATGGTGGATCATGCGCCACTGGCCGCCGCGGCGCTGGAACAGGTTGGTGGCCGCGACACTCGCGTTGACCGGCTGACCGCCGGCCACCGCCTCGAAGGTCTCGACGCAGGTGACGAAGGCGAGGTCGCCCGACACGAGCACCTCGACCTCCTCGATCTCGATGTGGATGTTCGAGGAGCCGTTGAAGATGCCGAGCCAGCTCTGCCGCACCGAGGGCCAGCCGCTCAGGATGGGCCAGCCCGGGTGGATGCAGCGGTCGAGCTCGCTGCCCGCCCACACCCGCTCCATGTTCTCGATGCGTCCGCTCTCGAACGCCTCGTAGAAGGCGGCGTTCGCCTCGAGGACCGCGTTTCGATCGCGCTCGGACAAGGGGCTTCTCGGCGAGGATCGCGATGGCGAGGAAAAGGCCGCGGAACCATAACACCCGCCTCCGCGGACCTGCGAGGTGAGCCGGACGCCTCCCGAGCGAGGCTTCTTCCAGGGCTTGCTGCAAGCCGGCGTGTCACTTCACAAGGCGCGCCTCGGTCAGCTGAGCGGCGCGCGCAAGCTCTTCGCGAAGGGCTGCGAGCGGCTCGCGTCGTTCCCTCCCGGCCACCGCGGCGTCGACGTCGCGGCGCTGCTCGCCACGATCGAGGGCTGGCTCGAGCGCGCCGAGGAGCGCGATCGGGCCGGGCTCAGCGCCTGGCCCGAGGGCACGCCCCCGCGTATTCCCCGGTGCATGCCATGAACGGCTCGCGGCCACCGCACCCGCAGGTAGTGATCCGATGAACAAGTCCATCTCGGTGCGCGAGGCGCGCGACCGCATCCTGGAACGAATCCGCTTGTTGCCCGTCGAGCGCGTGGCGCTCGGTGAGGCCCTCGGGCGGGTGCTCGCCGAGACCCTGATCGCGCCGCGCGATCAGCCGCCGTGGGACAACAGCGCCATGGACGGCTTCGCGGTGCGCGCCGCGGACCTCGCGGGCGCCACCCCGGAGGCTCCCGCGGTCCTCGACGTCGTCGAGGACATCCCGGCGGGCCGCATGCCGAAGCGCACCGTCGGTCCCGGCGAGAGCGCGCGCATCATGACCGGCGCGCCGCTGCCGGCGGGCGCCGACACCATCGTCCGCATCGAGGACACGCACCCCGCCGAGGCGGGAAGCAGGGTCGAGATCCGCGTCGCCGCCGAGCTCGGCCGCGACGTGCGCCGCGCCGGCGAGGACCTGCGCGCGGGCGCACCGGTGCTCGAGCCGGGCAAGCTGATCGGCCCGGCCGAGATCGGCGTGACGGCGGCGATCGGGCGCTCGTTCGTGGACGTGCTGGTGCGCCCGGTGGTCGCGATCCTCGCCACCGGTGACGAGCTGGTCGAGCCGGGCGAGCGCCTCGAGCCGCACCAGATCGTGAACTCGAACGGCCACGCGCTCGCGGCGCTGGTGCGCGAAGCCGGCGGCGTGCCGCGCAACCTCGGCATCGCTCGCGACGATCGCAACGACCTGCGCGCCAAGCTCAAGCGCGCGCTCACCGCGGACGTGGTCGTGACCAGCGCGGGCGTCAGTGTCGGCGATCACGACTACGTGAAGGAGATCCTCGAGGAGCTCGGCACCGCGATGACGTTCTGGAAGGTCGCGATGAAGCCGGGGCATCCGCTGGCGTTCGGTCAGCTCGGCGACAAGCCGGTGTTCGGGCTGCCCGGTAATCCGGTGTCCTCGATGGTGTCGTTCGAGCTCTTCGTGCGGCCCGCGCTGCTCAAGATGGCGGGCCACCGGAAAGTGTTCCGGCGCGTGTTCGGCGCGATCCTCGACGAGGACGTGAAGACGCACCCCGGGCGCACCCACTTCCTGCGTGGCATCGTCGAGGAGCGCGATGGCGTGGCGCGGGCGCGTACCACCGGGCCGCAGGGCTCGGGGATCTTGCGCTCGATGTCGCTCGCCAACGCGCTCCTCGTGGTCCCCGCCGACCGCGCCGGCATGAAAGCGGGCGAGACCATCGACGCCATGTATCTCGGCGGCGGCGGTGTCGCCAGCGATGCGAGGCCCTTCTGATCCCACCAGGTGAATTGGCGCGGCGGCTCGCAGCGCTCCCGGTGAGCGTCGAGCGGGTGTTCTGCGAGGTCGTCGAGGTCGACGTCGAGGCCTACCCGGGCGGCAAGCGGCCGATGGCGGTGGTGGTGCTCGCCTGGCGCGGCGAGGTCGGGCGCGGCGAGAACGTGTCGTGGACGCTCGCGGTGCAGGACCGCTTCGCGGCGAGCGTCGGCGAGCTCCTGATGGCGAAGAGCGGCGCGGTGAGCGAGCTCGTGAGCCCCGAGGCGGATCCGTACGCGCACGCGGCGCTCGAGAGCGCGCTCGTCGACCTGGCGCTCCGACAGGCAGGGAAGAGCCTCTTCGAGATCGCCGAGGTCGAAGGTTCCGGAGTGATCCCGGTGCGCTACGTGGTCTCGTTCGACGCGGTGCTCGATCCCGGGGCGCGCCTCGCCGAGATCCAGGCGCACAACGTGGGCGCGCGCTTCAGGTCGACGTCGATCCTGAGTGGAGCGACACCGCCGTCGCCGAGCTGGTCGCGACCGAGTCGGTCGACATGCTCGACCTCAAGGAGCGTGGCGACGAGGCGCTGGTCGAGCGTCTGGTGGCGGCCTTCCCCGACGCCTGGATCGAGGACCCGCCCGCGGACCTCGATGCGACGGTGGCGCGGGTGGCGCGCGACATCGGCGTGCGCTCCGCCGCCGACGCCGCGCGCTTCGCCGAGCAGGGCGCGATGATCAGCATCAAGGCGCCGCGGATGGGTGGCGTGCTCGAGGCGCTTCGTGGCCTCGATGCCACGCGCGCCGCGGGCGTGCCCGCGCACGTGGGCGGCATGTGGGAGCTCGGTCCGGGCCGCGACCAGGCGCGCCTCCTGGCCGCGCTCTACTGCCCGGACGCGCCCAACGACGTGGCGCCGCTTCCGCGCCACGAGGACTCGGCGCGCGAGCCCTCCCCACTCGCGGTGCGCATCGACCTCCCCGGCTTCGGACCGCACGTGTCGCATGTCGGCCACGGCCCCCGCCACGAGTGAGCCGTGGCCGTCGGCTGGAGATTCCGCGCCACGTCGAGGCGAAGCTGGGCCGTCGCGTTGCTCGTCGCGAGCTGTGCCACGAGCCAGCCGATCGCCCTCGGGGAGCCGGGGACTCGATCGAGGCGCACCGTAGCGCGCGCTGGTTCGACAAGCGCGCAGCCCAGCTCGGGATCCCGACCGCAGATGCGCGGGCGCGCGACGTGGCGCTGCGAGACGACGTTCCGCCCGCGGGCGCGGCCACCGACGAGCACACCCGCGCCGAAGCGGCGGCGATCTGGAACACCGCGTGCGCGCGCTGCCACGGAGTGACCGGGCGCCTCGACGGGCCGGTGGCGAGGTTCGATCCACCGCCGCGCGCGTGGGGAGGGCTCGGCCCCAAGATGGGCTTCCTCTTCGGCGGCGACCGCATGCGCGCCGGGATCTACAAGACGATCTCCGAGGGCGGTCCGACGCGAAACGGCCAGCCGTCGCCGATGCCCGCGTGGGGCGCCTTCCTCGCGCGCGAGCAGATGTGGGCGCTGGTGCGCCACATCGAGGCGCTCTAGCGGATCGATCTCGATCGGCCTGGAGGGTCCGCCTCCCGGCGGGCCGGGGAGCGCGCTTTCGCCGGGACGTTGCGGGCGGGGACGGGCCCCGCCCCTACGATCGACGTGGCCAATCGGACGATCGGGGGAGGGGCACGCGTCGCGTGCCCGGCGATACGACGACGGCCCGCGCGTCGCCGTGGCGATCGATCCCAGCCCGAACCCTGGCATCTGGTTCGGAGGGCCCGCCCCTGGCGGGCCGGGATCCACGATCGATCCCTCGCGCCGACCGAGCGGCCGCGCTCCAGCCGATCGCACCGCGAGTGTAGCGGCGGCCTCACCCGGGGCGTTCGAGGAGGAGATAGAGGACGTTGTCGGTGAACGCGGGGTCCTGGGTGAGACCCAGGTGATCGGTGAAGAGGAACGTCACGCTGCTCCACGGGATCGGCGAGACGAGCCGCGGCTCCACGTGGCGCGGCCGAGGCGCTCGTCCATGAGCGCGCTGGCGCGGGTGACGGTGCCGTCGCCGGGAGCGGTCGCGAGGTGTGTGAGCGCGCCGGTCAGCGGATCGACCGCCGACACCGCGTCGGTGGCGAGCGTCGCTCGCGATCAGGTGGAGCTCGAGCCCCCGCGGCAGCGCGCCGGGGGCATCGAGCGCCGCGTGGAACTGGCGGGCGCGGGCGAGCGACTTGCGCAGGTGATCGAGCGCCACGCGCCGGCGCGCGCCCGCGTCGGGCGCGTCCGGAAGCAGGCGCGCGAGCTCGCCGTCCTGGGCCGGCGAGGCAAGCCCCCAGTCCATCCGCTCCCAGAGCTCGGGATCGAGGAGGTCGGTGATCGGCGCCGGCTTCGCGGTGGCGCTCGCGTCGTCGTCGGCCGTCCTCGATCTGCACCAAGGCGCCGTGCCGCCCGCGCGGCAGGAGCTCGTAGAGCCCGGGAAACGTGCCGACCACGCTCGGCGAGTAGCGCGGCACCAGCGGCCCGAAGTCGGCGCCCTCGACGAGCTGGTGGAGCGCCTTGATCGACCCCGCGTTCGGCGTGCCGATCAGCACCACCTGGTCGACGTAGCGCGCGCACCCGCCCACGAGCTCTCGGGGAGCGATCCGTCGGCTGGCAGGTCTTGGGTGCCGTAGCGCAGGAAGTAGCGCGTCACGAGCCCACCCATGCTGTGGGCGATGATGTCGAAGTGGACGTCGTGATCGATCACGCCGAAGCGTGACGCGATCTCGCGCTGCACCTGCGCGCGCTTCTCGCGGATGAAGGCGTCGAGGCGGCGCGCGTTCTCGACGTTGTCGCGGCGCCAGTCGTAGTCGAACTGGAAGCACGTGAAGTGACCGTTGCCGTATTGGATCGCGCCCGCCTGCGCGAGTGTTTGATCGCGGTAGCCGCCGATCCCGAGGGTCGCGAGGATCTGCGCGTAGGCGGTGAGCTCGAGGGGGAGGCCGAGGACGTCGATCTTCACGCGATCGAGCGCGCCGGCGGGCCGCACCTCGTCGGTGAGGGCCTCGAGCGGCGCGCCCTCGCGCATCGGCAGCGCGACCAGGCGGGCGCCCTCGGGCGTCTCGGGATCGGCGGCGCCGCCGCCGAAGGCGCCCCACACGATCGTGCCGGTCGCGGCGTCGACGAGCTTCGAGCCGAGGATGCCGGGGATGACGATGACCGGGTTCCGCTCGGGGTACTCGAACGCCGCGGCGCGCGAGTAGAGGCCGTCGAGGTCGGGGCGGCGGGCCGGGGCGCGCAGCTCGCCGCGAGTGCCCCGCACGCGACCACGGCGAGCCCAGCGAGCGCCGCCGTGCCGGGGGGGCGCGATCGGTGCGCCACCGGGTGGATCGCTCGAGCCATGCGCGGTAGTCGGCCAAGCCGCTCACTCCGTTACAGGGGCGGTCGCTGGCGGCGACGCGCGACGACCGCTCGATTGAGCGCGGCTCGCGCGAGTCGGTACGATCGTTCGTTCGCGCGCCAGCTACTCATCGCGAGGCCGCGCATCGGAGAGTCCATGTCGATCGTGTTCCGCATGATCCGCCACCTCGTCGCCGGCGTCGCCCTCGCCGCCGGGATCCTCGTGGGGACGTTGACGCCGGCGCAGGCCGCCTCGGTGTGCAACGGCCGCGTCGAGGCTCTGCGATCGCCGCTACGACCAGGTCACGTTCCCGAGCACCCACAACGCGCACGCGAACACGGGTGAGGGCTACACGATCAACGCCAGCCAGTCGCAGACGATCACCCAGCAGCTCGCCGCCGGCGTGCGCGCGTTCGAGCTCGACTTCTGGGACTGGAACGGCGTGGTCTCGCTCTGCCACGGCGTGTGCGCGATCGCGAACAAGCCAGCCGCCCAGGGTCTCGCCGAGATCAAGACCTTCCTCGACGCGCACCCCGACGAAGTGGTCACGATCTACCTCGACTCTTTCGTCAGCGCTGCCGAGGCCGGCACCGCCTTCACGGCTGCCGGTTTGCTCGACGAGGCGCATCCGGGGAGCGACTCCCTCTACGCGCACCCGGGCGGAACCTGGCCGACGCTGGCGGCGTTGATCGACAGCGGCGAGCGGCTCCTGGTCTTCTCGAACGACGACGAAGAGGCCGCCCATCCCTGGTACATGTTCAAGTTCCGGCACGGCTTCGACACCACCTGGGATACCTACGCGCTCGCCGACTTCACGTGCGCGATCGACGGAGGCAGCCCCACGAACGCTCTCTTCTGGATGAACCACCGGCTCTCGACGCTGGTGGGCGGTGGCACCCCCGAGCTCGCGGCGCAGGCGAACACCAACCCGTTCCTGCTCGAGAAGGCCGAGCAGTGCGCGGCGCTCTACGGTCGCAACCCCACGTTCGTGCACGTCGACTTCTACGAGGTGGGCGATCTCTTCGACACCGTCGACGCGCTCAACGGCTTCCCGGTGGCGTGCGTGGATGGCGACGGCGACGGCTACGGCAGCCCCGCTTCGCCGGGCTGTGCCCACTTCGACCTCGACTGCGACGACACCAACGGCTCGGTTCATCCGGACGCCACCGGATCCCCGGCAACGGCCTCGACGACGACTGCAACACGGCCACCCCCGGTGCCTGCGAGGGCACGCAGTCGGCGAACGCCGCCGTGGGCGGCGCTGGCCGCCTCGAAGGCCGCGCGAGCGCCCCGGTCGACCTCGGCCTCTACCTGGTCCCCGCCGCGGCGCTCGTGCTCGCGTGGCGGCGCCGCCGCTGGTAACAGCCGGCGGCCGACGGAGCGGCCGCGCTCCAGCCGCTCGATCACGCTCGGGAGGGGCACGCGTCGCGTGCCCGGCGATACGACGACGGCCCGCGCGCCGTCGCAGCGCCGATCCCTGTCCGAACCGTTGCACCTGGTCTGGAGGGCCCGCCGCCGGCGGGCCGGGGCTGCGCGTGAGGTGCGAGGAACGAAGACACCAGCCTTGCTGCGGGTGCGCCCGTACCCGATGATCCGCCGCAGCCCGAACCCTCCCCGCGCCTCCCCGCGAGGCACCGAAAGCTCCGAATGACGATCGCACTCGCAGGGCACCTCGGTGGAGCACGTTCACGCACGATCATTGCCACGTTGGCGCTCGGCGCGATCGCGCTCGCGTCCGTCGCGCACGCCGAGCCCGCGCCCCAGGCGCGGACGGTCGCCGAGGTGACCGCGGCCGCCGACGCGATCGTCGCGGCCTTCGGTCGCCACGACGCGAAGGCCTACTTCGCACGGTTCGCGCCCGAGGCGACGTTCGTGTTCCACACCACGCCGCGTCGCCTCGAGAGCCGGGCCGAATACGAGGCCGAGTGGGCGAAGTGGGAGAAGGAGGACGGCTTCCACGTCCGTGGCTGCCGCTCGTCCAACCAGCGCGTGCAGCTCTTGGGCGACGTGGCCGTGTTCAGCCACTCGGTGCGGACCGAGCTCACCATGAACAGTGGCCCGAGCACGGTGCGCGAGCGCGAGACGATCGTCTTCCAGCGCCGCGCCGGAGGCTGGATCGCGGTCCACGAGCACCTCTCGCCCGACCCGTCCGCGCAGGCGCCCGCGGCGAAGTGAGCCGCCGACGTGCGCGAGGGGAAACACGGCGGGATGCGCTTCGGCGTGCCCGACCGCGGGCGAGCCGACCGCGGGCGCGGTCGGGAGGGAGGGGCACGCGTCGCGTGCCCGGCGATACGACGACGGCCCATCCGTCGCCGTGGGGATCGATCCCTGTCCGAGCCCTGGCCCCCGGTTCGGAGGGCCCGCCTCCTGGCGGGCCGGGGATTCGCAATCGATCCCTGGCGGCCGACGGAGCGGCCGCGCTCCAGCCGCTCGCTCGCAGGTGTAGCGGCGGGCGCAAATGGAGCCGATCCGCACCGATCCCGGCGGCCTCGCGGCCGCTACGAGCGTCGACGCCCCGATCGGGTGCTGCGGGCGGGGACTTGCCCCGCCCCTACGGTGCGGGTGCGGGCGTCGCCCCACGGTTCGGGGGGATCCCCCACTTCGCGCAGCTTCGCGGCCGCCGCTTCCGGCGGGATGTCGCGCTGAGGCTCGCCGAGCATCTCGAAGCCGACCATGAACTTCCGCACCGTCGCGGAGCGCAGGAGCGGCGGGTAGTAGTGGGCGTGGAGCAGCCAGCCCGGGTGCTCGCCGCCGTCGGTGGGGCGCTGGTGCCAGCCCTGGCTGTAGGGGAAGGGCACGTCGAAGACGCGGTCGTAGCGCGCCGCGAGCCGCCGCATCAGGCCCGCGAGGGCGTCGCGCTCGCCGGGCTCGAGGTCGGCGAGCGCACCCACCGCGCGCCGCGGCAGGATCATGGTCTCGAACGGCCACACCGCCCAGAACGGCACCAGCGCCACGAAATGGTCGTTGACGAGCACCAGCCGCTTCTCCTCGGCGAGCTCGTGCGCGAGGTAGTCGAGCAGGAGCGGGCGCCCCGTTCGCGCGTGGTACGCGGTCTGGGTGCGTAGCTCGCGCGCGATCTCGTTGGGGATCTGCTCGGTGGCCCAGATCTGCCCGTGCGGGTGCGGGTTCGACGCACCCATCATCGCGCCACGGTTCTCGAACACCAGCACGTTGGCGATGTAGTCGCGTGCGCCGAGCACCTGGGTCTCGTCGGCCCACGCGTCGATCACGCGCCGCACCTCGGTCATCGAGAGCTGGCCCAGGCTCAGGTCGTGGCGCGGCGAGAAGCACACCACCCGGCACACGCCTCGCGTGGGTTCGGCGTGGACCAGCCCGCCCACCGCGTCGACCTCGCCCTCGACCGCGTCGGGCAGGAGCCCGGGGAAGTCGTTGTCGAAGACGTAGGTGTGCTCGTAGGGCGGAGTGACCGCGCCACCGGCGCGCGGGTTGCCGGGGCACAGGTAGCAGGTGGGATCGAACGGCGGTCGCTCCGCGGCGGCGATCTTCTCGGACTGGCCCTGCCACGGGCGCTGGGTGCGGTGGGGCGACACCAGCACCCACTCTCCCGCGAGCGGGTTCCAGCGGCGGTGGACGTGCTGGGTGAGGTCGAAGGCGGTCATGAGGAGCTTCCCGTGAGCGGCGCGCGCAGGGCGCTCCACAGCGGTGCGAGCGAGCGGTGCTCGCGGTAGGTGCGGATCGCGGACATCAGAACCAGGAGCCCGCTGTAGACGCAGGCGTGGTGGACGCGCGGCGTCCAGGTGAGCTCGACGAGCAAGAGCCCGGCGAAGAGCAGGGTCGCCACCGCGAGAGTGGATCGTCCAGCGTGCGCGATCGCGAGCAGCGCGGCGAGCGGCAGCCACGACTGGAGCAGCGACACGTCGCGGCCGTGGAGCACCAGCACGTAGAACGACGTGGCGAGCATCATCGCGACACCGACCTCGGGCGCCCACCGCACCAGCGCCGCGGCGAAGCCGGCCCCGCCCAGCTCGCGCCGCGGTGTCGCGAGGGGCACGCGCGCCAGCGGCACCGCCACGTAGAGCGCGATCAGCGCCGCGAAGAGCCCATTGGCGAGTGCCAGGCAGAAATACGCGACCATCGCCGCCAGCCCGTAGAACCACCGGAGCCGCACCGTCCGCAGCCGCGTGAAGCACACGCTCAGGTAGACCGCCGCGAGCGGCAGCATGTAGAGCGCCCAGCCGTAGACCGGCGCGTACGGGATGATCGGGTGGATCGTCCCCGAGTTGGTGGCGAGGCGGTGCTCGACGGTCTGCTCGCGCCAGATGCCGTCGTTCTCCTCCCAGAACCACCAGCCGCCGGTGGTGCCGGTCGCCTCCATGACGTAGGCGATGGCGGACGTCACGAGCAGCCACACCGCTAGCACCGCGAAGAGCTGGTCCTTGCAGCCGGGGAGCCGCGCGGTGATGCGCTCGGCGAGCGCCCAGCTCACGGTGCCGGTGAAGACGTAGCCGATCGGCAGCACCAGCGGGATGCCGAAGAGCTTCACCGTGTCCATGGTGACGGTGTAGCGGTGCTCGTTGAGGGCGCGCGCCGTGATCGCGAGCTCCTTCGGCACGTACCACGCGACGCACAGCGCGCAGAACGTGAGCGTCGCCGCCAGCCCGCGGTGCCGCACGCTGTGGACCAGGAGCAGCGCCAGCGCCAGCGACGCCGGGACCACCAGCACGCGGGGGTCGAGGGGAGGCAGGCGCTCGGCGGCGAGAAACGGTCCTTCGAGCACCACGAGAGAAGGCCTCCTGAGGCGGCAACGGGGCGGAATCGTACCACCGCGCAAGCGCCGGGCGGGGCCTTAATCCTGCTGGCAACTGCCAGCAGAGAATAGCAAATAGTTGATTGCGAAAACTGTTATATCTTGCTTTCATTTTGTTTGAATTCCCCTCGAAAAGGGGCCCATTTGGGCCTCTGGGGGACCTCCAGGGGCCAGTTTCGGCTAGGATCGGGCGTCTCCCGACGACCCGCGCGTGTCCACGCGCGCTCCCGCCGCCTTCGAGGACCGATGACCGAGCCGACGCCTTCGCCTCCGAGCGTGTGGCAGACCGAGCCGTTCCGCCTCTTCTTCCCGCTCGGCGTGCTGATCGGCTGGGCGGGGCTCTCGCAGTGGGTGCTCTTCCCGCTCCACCTGATCCAGGCGTACTCGTGCGAGCTGCACGGCTTCATCCAGATGCAGGCGTTCACGATGGCGTTCGCCCTCGGCTTCCTGCTCACGGCGTTGCCGCGCCGCACCCAGTCGCCGCCGCCGACCCACGGCGAGCTCGCCGCGAGCCTCTCGCTCCTCGTCACGATCACCGCGGCCGGCGTGGTCGGCGGACCGGTGGCGCGGCAGGTGATGATGGCGGGCTACGTGGGGCTGCTCGCGATCCTGAGCCGCTTCGCGCTCACGCGCTTCGTCGGCGCCAAGGCGCGGCGGCGCCCGCCAGCGGCCTTCGTGCTGGTGCCGATCGCGGCGATCCAGGGGCTGCTCGGGCCGGTCTTCGTGCTCGCTGGCCCGCACGTGAAGGGTGCCTCCTGGATGTACGTGCTCGGCCGGCTCTTCATCGAGCAGGGCGTGTTCTTGTGCCTGGTCGTGGGCGTGGGGGCGCTGGTGCTGCCGCTGGTGGGCGGCTGGCCGCCGCCGGCGGACCTGGGTAGCTCGCCGCGCGAGACCCGCCGCGCGGGGCTCTACGCGGGTGTGGGCCTGGTGATCGTGGCGTCGCTGGTGGCCGAGTCGATGGGCTGGATGCGCGCCGCGCCGATCGTGCGCGGCGGCGTCGTGGCGCTCGGGCTCGCGCTCGGCGGCGGCGCGTGGCGGGCGCCCCAGAAGGCGGGCTTCCATCGCCGGCTGCTCTGGCTCCGGTGCGGCTCACGGCGTTCGGTGTCGCGCTCTCGGGGATGGCGCCGATCCTGCGGGTGGCGTCGCTGCACGTGCTCTTCATCGGCGGCTACAGCCTGATGGTGCTGGCGGTGGCGACCCACGTGATCTACGCGCACGTGCCGGGCCTCGACACGATGATGCTCACCAGCCACCGCGCGATCGTGTGGATGGGCGTGCTGGTGGTGCTGGCCCTCTTCGCGCGGGTGGCGGCCGACCTGAGCCACACCTACTACGAGCACCTCGCGTCGGCGGCGCTGTTGTGGATGATCGGCACGGGGATCTGGCTTATGTTCGTCGGGCCGAAGCTCTTCAAGCCACCGGCGGCGCCGGCCGCGCGCGGCCTGAGCACGACCACGAGCGGAGCGGATCGCGATGGCGCCCACCTGGACCGACTTCCGCACGCTCCTGGCCGGCGAGCGGCTGCCCGCCGCGGTGGTCGATCTCGACGCCCTCGACCGCAACGTCGACCGCATCCGCGGCGCGCTCGAAGGAACCGGCAAGCGGCTACGCGTGGGCTCGAAGTCGGTGCGCCACGTGGGGCTGCTCCGGCGCATCCTCGAGCGTGGCGGGCCTGCGTTCCGCGGCATCATGGGCTTCACCGCCGAGGAGTGCGCGTTCCTCGCGAACGAAGGCTTCGACGATCTGCTCGTCGCCTATCCCACGGTGCAGCCGCTGGCGCTCGAGGCGCTCGCACGCGCCGCCGCGGCGGGCCGCACGGTGTGGGCGATGGCGGACTCGCTCGCGCACCTAGAAGCGATCGGTCAGGCGGGGCGCGCGGCGGGAGTGGAGCTGCGCGCCGTTGCCGAGCTCGACGTGTCGTACCGGCGCGCGGGTGGCCACGTCCACCTCGGCGTGCGGCGCAGCCCGCTGCGCGAGCCGGGTCAGGTGCTCGAGCTGGCGCGGGCGGCGGCGCGGATCGACGGTGTGCGGCTCGCGGGGCTCATGGCGTACGAGGCGCACATTGCGGGCTTCCCCGACAAGAGTCCGTTCAGCCCGGCGATGAACCGCGTGAGTCGGACGCTCAAGCGGATCTCGATCCCCGACGTCGCGCGACTGCGCGCGGCCGCCGTCGAGCTGCTCGCGCGTGAGGGGTTCGCGCTCGAGCTGGTCAACGGCGGCGGCACGGGCAGCGTGCAGAGCACCGCCGCCGAGGCGTGTGTCACCGAGGTGACCGTCGGCTCGGGCTTCGTGTGCTCGCACATCTTCGACTACTTCGAGTCGATCGACTGCGAGCCCGCCGCGTTCTTCGCGTTGGAGGCGTGCCGCGTCTCCGACCCCGGCTTCGTCACCTGCCACGGCGGCGGCTACGTCGCGTCGGGAACGCCGAGCTGGGAGAAGCTGCCGCTGCCGTGGCTCCCGGCGGGGCTCACGTACCTGCCGAACGAGGGCGCGGGCGAGGTGCAGACGCCGCTCAAGTTGCCCGCGGGCGCGCCGCCGATTCATCTCGGCGATCCGGTGATCTTCCGCCACGCGAAAGCCGGCGAGCTCGCCGAGCGGTTCACCGAGTACCTGCTGGTGCGCGAGGGTCGGGTGGTCGGGCGGGAGCCCACGTATCGCGGCCAGGGCCAGTGCTTCCTGTGATCGCCTGACGGCGCGGGCTCTCCACGGTCGTGCGCCGGGAGGGCTGACGCCGTCCCCTCCACGGCTGGCTGTTCGGAGGGGCACGCGCCGCGCCCGGCGATACGACGACATCGTCCGCGCCGCCGACACGTCGATCCCGGTATGGAGGGCGCGCCTCCGGCGCGCCGGCGATACGCCGCCTCGAACGCATCGTCGTTCGCGTGGATCTCTGTCCGCAGCCGATCGCGGGCGACCTCGCGGTCGCCCCTACGAGCGATGGTGCCGGTGTCGTGCGCCGGGAGGGCTGACGCCCTCCCCTCCACGGCCGGCTGTTCGGAGGGGCACGCGCCGCGTGCCCGGCGATACGTGATGACGTATGCGCCGCCGGGTCGTGGTTCGCCGTTCGATCGCCCTCGTAGCGGCGGGCGCGAGCCCGCCGGGATGTCACGGCGATCGCCGCACGATCGCGTCCGATTGCGAGCGCTCGCCTCCGACCAGAAAATCCACCAGCAGCTCGAGCTGGGCGGTGAGCATGGGGACGCCGGTGTGGATGGCGCGGCCGGCGTCGCGGGCGGCGGCGAGGAGCGGCGTGATCTCGACTGCCGCGACGCACTCGGCGACGAGCTGGGTGCGCCGCACCACGTCGAGGGGGAGCGGCAGCGGATCGCCGATGTTCATGCCGAGCGAGGTGCCGTTGATCGCGAGATCGAGGTCGCGCCGCGCGAGGTCGGCGCTCGCCGCGGTGATCACGGCGACACCGGGGAACGCCGCGCGCACGCGCGCCGCGAGCGCCTCGCCGCGCGCCGCGGTGCGGTTCACGATCGTGAGTCGCCGCACCGCTCGCGCGCGAGCCGGAACGCGATCGCCGTGGCGGCGCCGCCAGCGCCCACGAGCAAGCAGCGTGCGCCGCGCACCTCGTGGCCGGCGCCGCGCAGGCCCGCGACGAAGCCCTCGCCGTCGAGGATCGTGCCCACCAGCCGGCCATCGGCCTCGCGGCGGAACACGTTCACCACGCGCGTCAGCGTCGCCTCCTCGGTGAGCCCGTCGAGGAGCGGTACGATCGTCTCCTTGTGCGGCATCGACACCACCGCGCCCGCGAAGCTGTCGATCGCGCGGAGCCCCGACACGGCGTTTGCGAGCCGCTCCGGCGCCACCTTCGCCGCGACCATCACGAAGTCGCCGCCGCGCCCGCGCTCGGCGAGGAGCCGGTTCACCGCGGCGGGCGAGCGCGCCTGCGCCACCGGATCGGCGATCAGCGCGAGCAGGCGGGTGCGGCCCGTGATCGCCATCGCCACGCCGCTCACTCGAAGCGCGCGCAGGTCGCGGTGCGCTCGCGCAGCACCGCCTCCTGCCCGAAGCGGCGCTTGTACTCGGCCGCGATGTCGCGCACCGCGTTCGTCGAGGCTTCATCGGGCGCGTGCAGGAGCGTCACCACCTCCGAGCGCTCCTGCTCGACGACGCCGCTCTTCCCCTTCCACTGGCCGGTCGCTTCCAGCACCGTCAGGCCGTCCGGGAAGCGCGGTGTCACGACCTCGTCGAGGAAGCGCTTCCACTCGTCGTCGGCGATCACGCCGCCACTCGGCTTGTTACGGCCGAAGTAGAGCGTGTCGCGGACCTGTGCCGTGTCGTCGAGCTCGCAGCTCACGCCGGTGACGGGATCGACGACACGCCACTGGCCGGTGCAGCCGGTGGCGGCGAGCGTCGCGGCCCACGGCGAGTGCCTGGCGTGAGCGGCGAGATGCGAGTCGATCCATGTCGGCCTCCGGGTGCGGAAGCCGAGTGTAGCGCCGCGCCGCCGCGGCGCGCGCCGCTCACGCCGCGAGACGGGGCTCGATTTCCGGCTCGTGCCCCGCGTTCTCTCGTCCGGGCTCCGCCCACGCGCCGATCCTGGGCCGCGAAGATGCCGAGGAAGCGCTGCACCCGAACCGCCAGCCAGAGCTGCGACAGCGCGGCCAGCGCGACGACTTCGAGGCCGAAGATCAGGTAGCCGAGCAAGTTCATGGTCGCCCCCGCGACCCGGCGACCGGCGGGGTGCCGGACCCACGAGTCGACACGCGAAGGGGCAAGGCGTGTGCCGGAAGCGCCCGCGCCGCTCTGGAGCACGTCTGAGCGCGATCGAGCCAGCGAGATCATTGCGGGAACGCGGCCGCCGAGGTGTCGCGCGCCGCGCGCGCCGGGCCTGTAGCCTCTCTCGTATCCGTCCGGTTAACGGACCGACGGTCCGATTCCCGGCACCGCGTGGGCAGCGCCGAAGCGGCTCGACGGCGCCGCGGTTATACCGAGGCGAGACGCCAGCCCAGGAGACGACGCCCACATGACCACCTCCGAGCCGATCTCGAACGCGACCGTCACGCAGTCGATCGATGCTCCGCCCGAGCGTCTCTTCGACGCGTGGCTCGACCCCGCCGTGCTCGGGCGCTGGATGTTCGGGCCGTCGGTCCGCGACGAGGAGATCGTGCGGCTCGTCACCGATCCGCACGTGGGTGGCCACTTCTCGTTCGTGGTGCGCCGCGACGGTGACGAGCTCGAGCACCTCGGCCGCTACCTCGAGCTCGATCGTCCACGCCGCCTCGCGTTCACGTGGGGTGTCGCGCCAGCCTCCGACGAGGACAGCCGGGTGGAGGTCGACATCCGCGCCCCCGCCGCGGACGGCTCGACGTCGCAGATCACCGTGACCCACCACCTCCACCCCGACTGGGCGCCCCACGCGGCGCGCATCGAGGAGGGCTGGGGACGGATGCTCGGGGCGCTCGCCGCGGCCATGACGGGCGAGGGTGTCGGCGCGACGAGCGCGAGGTGAGCGGGGCGCGGTTCTATTCCGTGCTGTCGACGGCGATCGCGTGGTAACTGTGCGCTCGCCACCATGGACGCCGCTCCCGACTCCCCGCTGATCGCGCCGCCCGATCCGCCGCTGCCCCAGCCCGCGCGCCGCCCGCGCTGGTGGTTCCACCTCGCGATCCTCGGGCTCTACCCGCCGGTCCTCGGGCTGATCGGCTGGCTCACGCGAGGCGAGGGAGGGCCGCTGCTCGCGGGCGCGGCCGCGGGGCTGGCGGTGGGCTGCTTGTGGGAGCTCTCGATCTTCGGGCTGGTGTTCGGGCTCGCGCTGCTCGCGTCGCGGGCCACGGCGAGCGAGCTCTACCTGGCGAAGCGCGTGCGGTGGACGTGCGTGCCGCTCGGCTTCGCGTATTCGCTCGGCATCCGCGTGCTGCTCGGCGTGGTGGTGCTCTTCGCCGTGGGCGTCGTGACGGCGGTGGGCGGGCTCACGGTCGAGCGCATCGGTATGTTCTTCCAGGAGCACCGCCCCAAGGTCGAGGCGCTCGTCAGCGTGAGCGCGCTGCGCGACGACCCGATCTACCTGGCGCTCGCGCTCACGGTGGTGAGCTTCGGCCTCGGCGGGCTGCGTGAGGAGCTGTGGCGTGCCGGGATGCTCGCGGGTTTCCGTGCGCTATGGCCGGAGCGCTTCGCCTCGACGCGCGGTCAGCTCGTGGCGGTGGTGCTCGCGGCGATCGTGTTCGGGCTCGGCCATGCGCCGCAGGGCCCGATGGCGTCGGCGTTCGCGGGCGTGCTCGGGGTTGCGCTCGGCGGCATCCTGGTTTTCCACCGCTCGATCTGGCCCGCCGTCTTCGCCCACGGCTTCTTCGACGCCACCAGCCTCGTCCTCATCCCGTGGGCGATGAGCCAGCTCCACACCCTGGAGAAGATGATCAAGCCGTGAAGGGGTCGCCGGCCGCCGTCATTCCGAGGGCCGACATCGGGCTGGCCGGAGGGTCTCGTCTTCGGGCTGGTCGAGAGCGTGCGCGTTTCGTGGTTCCAGACACGCTTCCTGGCGAACTCGATCGCGTTCTTCGATCCGAAAGCCGTGCTTCACCCGTGGTGGGCGGGCGCCACTCTGCTTCCGCTCGGGTGGACGATCCTCGGTGGGTTGGTGCTTGCGAGCGTCGTGGCGGTGCTGCTGGACCGCTCGCTCACCGCGGTGTCCGTGTCGCGCTGGATCGAGACCCTCGGCCGCGCGGCGTGGTGGCTCGTCGCGGGAACCGGCGGACTCGCGCTCACGCTGGTGCCAAACGGGGCGAGTGGGCTCTCGACGGGCGCGCTCGGGTGGGTGGGGATCGCGAGCTGGTGGATCGGCTGGCTCGGCGCGGTGCGATCGGTGCGGCGGGCGGTGGCGGCTCACAGCGAGGGGAAGGGCGCTCGCAGGTGGGTGCCGCTCGTCTTCGGTGCCGCCGTCGTCGCCCTCGTCTCACTGCCCTACATCGGGTGGTTGCGGCTGGTGTTCCAGCCGCAGGGGGCGGTCCTTTGACTGGCACCTCGGTCGTCCGGACGCGCCTCAGGCTCGCGTTGCTCGTGACGCTCGGACTCGCGATCGTTGGGCACGACCGGCTGCTGGGCGGCTTCACACCGGTCTTCTTCGGTATCACGCCGCGACCGCTCGTCGACGGCCTTCCCTTCGAGGCGCGCGCGTACGTCGGCTTCCACGGGCCGCGCTGGGCGTGGGTCTGGGGGGACCCGCGGGTCTCCGTCGGCGACCGCGTACTGACGCCGGCGGGTGGCCGTATCGTGCGCGAGTGGTCCGGAACGTCGCTGCCGGTGTGGCTGGGAACGGAGCCGGATTTGCTGGCCACCCCGCTCGCTCCGATGCCGAGCGGCTCCAACCCACCCGCGGTATGCAACGTGGATGGCATCCGCGTTCGAACCCTGCTCGGCGTGGTACGGCGACTGCCGGCCTTCACGATCCCGATCGTGCCGGGCCGCCTGCCCGCCGACTCGAACCAGGCCGTCGCGCTCGAGCGAGCCATGTCGGCCGTCGTGGGTCCGTCCGACGACGCGTGGGGTGGATGGCGTTCGAAGCTCGACGATCCCGCGCAGCGCGCCGCGATCCTCGCCGAGAACGCCGAAGCGCTCGCGTGGTGGGACCGCGCCCGCGCGCGCGAACGGTTCGAGCGGAATGGCGATTTCCGGTGGGAGTGGAACCGAGCGCTGAACCGACTCTTGGCGCTGGTCCAGGCGCGAAGTGCGGGACGCGGTGTGAACCCCGAGTCGGCGGGCGTGGACGCAGACGACCTAGCCATCCTCGAGCTTGCAACGACGATCCTCGAAGATCGAGACGAGGTGGCACCGGCCGACTTGGTCGTGGCCCTGGACCTCACGCGCCACGTCCGAGAGCGACTCCGCCACCACCTGGAGACGGCTTCACTGGACGAGGGAGCGAGCGGCTCGCTCGTCGATTGGGTTGGCGATCTCGAGCGCGTGGCTGGGCGATTCGGCGCCGGCGCTGCGATCGAGGCCTTCTACACAGGTCGGTACGCTCAGCCGTTCCGTTCTCTCGCCGAGGCGAACTCGATCGCGCCCCTGCTCGATGCCGGCGGGCGCATGCTCGGGTGGGCCGCCCGTCGCTGGTCGCTCGACGGCGGGATCCCCGTTCGGAAATCGGCGGTATTGAGGGGAGTTCCGTGGGCGATCGTCCCGAACCAGTGGGAGGGACTGCTGGCATTCAAAGCCTCCCCGACGTGCGTCGACGGGATCCACAACACGCTCACGATCGCGGCCAGGCTCTGCCTCGAGCTGCGGACGATGAGCGTCGCCATTGCGCTCCGCACTTTCGAGGCGGACGTCGGCCGATGGCCGGCGGACTCAACCGAGCTGCACGCCGCGATGCCGGGCGGCCTCCCGCGCGATCCGTTCGCTGACGGCGCGCTGCTCCGCTATCGCGTGATCGGAGAGCAGGCGGTGGTGTGGGGCGTCGCCGCTGGCGACGGCTGGGAGCCCGCCGCCGCGGCGCGCGAAAACGAGGGGTTCGCGTGGAGGCTCTCGCCAGCGCAGTGAGCCGCGAGCGGGTAAGCCCCGGCTGGACGCCGGGTCCGCTCAATCGAGCCCGTTCGTCACGCGGTACTCCCACCGGGCCGGGGGACTCTGTCGGCCCGTCGAGTCCTGCAGATAGAAGTCGCGTGACAGGTATTGATCGGAGCAGTGCGTGCCCGGCGAGGGGTCGCAGGTCTTGAAGTTCTTGCAGAAGTGATAGGTGCCGCTCGTCTTGCCGCGAATGCCGGGATCGAAGTCGGTCGGACTGATCGGGCAGTCCTGGCCGGTGCGGACGTTCGTGCACTCTTCGTTGCGCGTGAAGAGACGAACGATGTCGCCATTCGGATCTGAATAGCGAATATCCACGCACGTCGGGTGGTAGCCGGTCCCGTCGGGGAAGGTGAACACCGACGGCGAGTCCAGTGCCCCGATGTTGGGTGCGGCCGCGGGCGTGGGCGGCGGAGGCTGAGGCGGCGGCGGTGTGGGCTCGGGAGTCGAGTCGATGCCGTCGGACACTTGGAACGCCCAGTGAAACGACGGGCTGGTCAGGCCCGAACGATCGCGCACGCGGACGTCCATCTCGTAGCGCACCTCGGCGCAGGGGCCCGGTGCCGAGCACTGCTTGTACGAGAGGCAAAACGAAAAGCCTCCCTCCGGTTGTCCGTCGATCCCCGGATTGAAGCTGGACTTCAGCGCGCTGCAGCTGGGCGCCGATTCGACGGGGACGCACGACTCGTTCTCGGAGAAGGCGGTTTCGATGTCCGCGTCCTGATCGACGAAGGTCACCGCGGCGCAGAGTGGAACCGTGGTGCCGGGCGCGACCGTGAACGTGCTCGGCCCCTGGAAGCCGACGATGAGTGGCGAGGCCGGCTCGGCGGGCGGCGGTACGGTCGAGCCGCCGCCGGATCCGCACCCGACGAGCAGCGAAACACCGACGATGGCGCTGAGAAGCCGGTTTCCTCGATTCACGTGTTCCTCTCTGGCGCTGAGCGATTTCAAGTCTGCGGACCAGGGAGAGTCACTAGCATGCTCGAACGAAATCGGCTGCCGATGCGGCAGCCGTCGAAAGCGACCGCTCGCGGCCGACCTCGGTGGCTCGCAAGAAACGTGGCGGCGGCGAGGGACCGCCGCCCTCCAGCGGGCGGGCTCCAGCCGACCGACCACCAGCAGCGAGGGGCGCGCGAGGCCGGCGCGCATCGAGGGCCGTGTCGTTCGCGGTCGGTCTGGAGGGACCGCCTCCGACGGTCCTCGGCGCTTACGGCAGCACGGCGCGCAAGAGCGCGGTGAGGCCGAGGCGGGAGTGCGCGGCGCGCTTCGCCGTTCGTCCGGCGGCGTTGCTCGCGAGCGAGATCGCGGCGGCGGCCGCGGGCTCGAGCGCCGGCGCTGCGCCGGCGAAGGCCTCGGCACCCTGGCGTCCCTTGCGGGTCGGCAGGAGCCGGGTGCGCGGCTCGTCGGCGGGCATCGGCAGCCGCTCGACGGCGAGGGCGCGGATCCCGGGATCGGCCCACTCGAAGAGCGTCGCGTGGCGCGCCTCGCCGGGCTCGCCCGGGCGGATCCACGCGAAGCACTTGAGGCCGAACGGCTGGGTGCACTCGACGTCGTGGAACGCGGGCGACCAGGTGCCGGTGTTGATCAGCTCGACGTCGCCGATCCAGCGGTGCATCTGGTGGTGGGTGTGGCCGTGCACCACGCGGTTCACGCCAGCGATCTGGGAGCTCAGGTCGAGCTTCTCGAGGGCGCCCTTCTGCGCCTCCGCGTTTTCCGATTCGACGCCGCGCGCGTAGCGGATCACCCACGGCATGAGCACCGCGAACGGCGCCACGAAGCTCGTGAGCGGCACCTGCACGAAGAGCTTGGCGAGCAGCGTCAGCTCGAAGCTGAACAGCAACGCCGCCACCACCAGCAGCGCGCGGTCGAGCCACAGCTCGCGCATCACCTTGAGCGGGCTCAGCACGGCGGGGTGGGCGTGGAGCCGTGCCAGGCTGCGCACCACGCGCGGTGTCGCGTTGGCGCGCGCGGCGATCTCTCGACGTGGCCCTCGAAGTCGAGCGGCGCGTGCTTGACCGGTGGCAGCACCGCCTCCTCGAGCGCGTAAGAGGAACGTGACGATCGAGCTCCAGAACCACGTCCAGCCGAGCAGCGGCTGGATGCGCATCAGGTACTGGTAGAAGAACTTCACGTACTCGAAGAACGACGCCTTGATGAAGCTCGAGTCGACGTGCGGGTTGAAGAGCCCCATGCCGTTCAGCATGAAGCGCGCCGCGAGGTTGCCGAACGGCAGCCGCACGTACTCGCCGCCGCGCTTGCGCACCACGGGGTGGATCGGGCTCGGGCACACGCAGTACGGGTCGTATTGATTGCCGTGCTCGATGAGCGTGTCGCCGCTCGACACGTAGAACCACTCGCACACCCGGACCCGCTCGGCGGCGTCGTCGGGCAGCGCGAGCCAGCGCATCAGCTCGTCGCGCACCGCGGGCCAGTGGAGCTCGAGATCGTGGTTGCCGATCACGAACACCACGCGGTGGCCGTCGAGCACCCAGTCGCGCACCGCGCGAACCCACACCGGGTGATCCTCGAGGATCACGCTCAGCTTGTAGCGGGACTTGGCCTGCTGCGCGGTGAGGCCGCGGTGGCGCTCGAGCCAGCTCACGCCGAACGGCGGGCGTTCGGGCAGCGCCATCGTCGCGTCGAAGTCGAAGACGTCGCCGTTGAACACCAGCTCGAGCGGCCCGTGAGCCGCTTCGCGGAGGTGCTCGAGGAAACGCTTGAAGCTCTTGTCGACGAAGTGGCTGCGGCGCTTGTAGCGCTTCCACAGCGGGTTGCCCGGGTGGGAGGGCTCGGCCTCCGCGAGGTGGAGGTCGCTCACCACGATCGTGTGTCGTGGTGAGCCCTGGCTCGGGAGGCGCTCGGCGTCCATCGGCGGGCTCGAGTCGGGGCGCGCGGGCCTTACCGCCCGTGCGCCGCTCGGCTCAGGACTCGTCGTCGTCGAGGAGATCGAACGAGCGCACCGCGCGGGTGGGCTCGCCGTCACCGTCCTCGGGCACCGGAGCGCTGGCCTGGAGCCAGAGGCGATCGTGGGTGGCGTGACGCGGGTCCCACCCGTACTCGCCTTCGATCTGGGCTGGCAGACCGTCGCGGTCGTTGTGCCGTGCGCCGCGGCGGAGGGTGCCCGTGCGCGGGCTGAATGCGGTGTAGTGCTTCCGAGAGCGACTCATGATCGTCGACCTCCTGGCAGGTGTAGCCCACTCGGGATCGATCTGCCCGAGGCGTTGGGCTGCACGACGTTCGTGCCGAGCGAAAACAGCAAAGCCCGTGCCTCGGCGGCTGGATGCTGCGCCCGGCTCCGCGAAAATGGCGCAAATGCGCGATATTTCGAGCCTCTCGTCGATTCGACGCGAAGCGGCGTCGCTTCCCAGCTCGTCGGGGTTGCGCCCGGATCCGTCGGGCACGCTGACTTTTTTGGGCAAAAACCGTCAATTCGGGTGGTCATCGGGCACCCCGTACCTGGGCCAGCCTGCGGTGCGACGAGCGATCGTGCGTCGACGAGCGAGCCCCGCGAGCGGATAGAATCGCGCGCCCCATGATCTCGATCCCCGACTGGCCCGACGTCCCGCCGACGCAGCGCGGCGAAGGCACCATCCCCTTGCGCTACCAGGACGTCGCCCAGGACGGCCGCGCCCGGCTGGTGGCGTTGAGTCCCGCGGTGGGCGCGGTGGTGTGGCAGAGCGTCATCCACGCCAGCCCGATGGCGCGGGCGATGCGCGACACCGGCGTGGTGCCGATCCTGAGCCGGCTGATACTCGAGGGCGGCGGCGGGCCGATCTCGGTCCAGCACCCGATGCACGGACGCGGCGCGCTCGAGCTCGCGCACTCCGTGGATGGGAATGGCGCCGTCTCGAAGATCCTCCTCAACATGTGGGTGGACGTCGAGGCGCCGCGGGGTCGCACCCACTTTCCGCCGCCGGACGGCGCGGGCGAGCCGATCCGCGTGGGGCGGATCTTCGCCGAGCACGTGTTCTCGCGGCCGTTCGGGCCGCCCGGCGAGCGCAAGGTGCTGAGCTTCTCGGTCGCCGGAGGCCCGTCCGTGCCGCCGCTGCGCTACCGGTGGCGCGAGCTCGAGGACGTGCTCGCGCTGCCGGACGGAGCGAGCGCACTCGACGGCGAGCCGTGCCCCGCCCCCGCGCCGACGGTCTTCTCGCTCGGCGACACCGACAGCAACCAGCACGTGAACTCGCTCGTCTACCCGCGGATCTTCGAGGAGGCGGTGCGGCGGCTCCACGAGCATGGCGTCTCGACGGGGGCGATCCTGATGCGCGGCATCGACATCGCGTTTCGCAAGCCGTGCTTCGCCGGAGACGTGATGCGGATCGAAGTGCGCGCGTTCCGGTGGGGCGAGGGCTTCGGCGCGGCGGTCTCGCTCGGACCCGATGTGCCGCCGGGTGCATCTCGGTCGCGCCCGCACTGCTGCGCGCGGCTCTACTTCAGCGACGGCTGACCCGGGGCGGGCGTGACGCCCGCCCCTACCGTTCTCGGGGCATCGGCATCGACTCTGATCGGCGCCCTAGGGCGGGGTTCATCCCCGCCCGCGGCTCTCCTGGAGGGACAAAAAACGCCCCCCGAGCGCTGGGCTCGGGGGGCGTTCGCTTCCGATCGATGCGCGTCGCGCCCGCTTACCTGGCCGGACCGGACCCGCCGACCACCGCAGCGGCGAACGGGAGCCGCTTGGCGGAACGGAGCCAGTCGAGCAACCCGCGGTGAGTGAGCGGGTTCTCGGCGCTCTCGACCACCTCGACCGAGCCGTCCATCATCGACAGCTTGAGGTTCACCAGCCTGCCGCCGCCGGTCGAGCCCCACACCGCGACGTTGCTGTAGATCACGCCCTTCTGCGGACCGTAGCCGCCACCGCTGTTGTCCGAGCCCACGAACACGTAGCGCAGCGGCATCGGCGACGAGTGATTCTGGGTGGTGAGCTTGCCGCCGTCGAGGAACACCGACGCCGACCCGCCGCTCCACTCGATCCGCACCGTGTGGGTCCGGCTCGGGTCGACGCGCCCGCCCGGCGGTGAGAGCCGGGTTTCGATGCGCTCGCCGAAGCCGTGCGGCGTCGACGCGAACTTGAACAGGTCGTTGTAATCCCTGCCCGTGCGCACCGTGATGAACGCGGTGTTGGTGGCGTCCGAGTGGTGGGTGTCGCCCACTCCGTCCTGGAACAGGTCGAGGATGTCTTGCTTGGAGTACTGGTGCTGCGAGCTGTTCGACGACGGGTCCCAGTTGTCGAGGTCCGCCGAGAAGGCGCCGGTGCTCAGGTTCTGGCCGAGGTCCCAGCGGATGCTCCAGCCTGGCGTCCAGCCGCCACCGGTGAAGCTGCCGCCGTCCTGGGCGCCGGAGGTCGAGCCGTTGAGGGAGTCGCAGAGGATGGCGCCGGTGCCGGAGCACGAGCCGCCACCGCCTCCACCACCACCGCCACCACCACCACCGCCACCCCCGCCGCCGCCACCTCCACCGCCACCACCACCACCACCGCCTCCGCCACCACCACCGTCGATGGACGAGGTGATGACCACGTAGTCCGGCTCGCTCGCCGCCTGGCCGTCGTCGACGACGAGCTGCACGGAGTAGCTGCCGAGCTGGTCGGCGACGAAGGTCGGCCGCTCGGCGACATCGCTCGAGAGCTGAGCGGTGCTGCCCTCGGGCTTCTGCGCGATGGACCAGTGGAAGTTGACGTTGTTGCCGTCGGGGTCGGTGCTGCCGGTCCCGTCGAGGGTGACCTGCGAGCCCACCACCACGTTCTTGTCACCGCCGGCCTTGGCGATCGGCGGGAGGTTCTCGATCGCGGCGGTGACCGTGAGCTGGTCCGGCTCGCTCAGGAGCCGGCCGTCGCTCACCACCAGCTTGACCACGAACACGCCGGGCTCGTCCGCGACGAAGAGCGTCTTGCGCGCGAACGGGTCCTTGATGCCGGCGATCGAGCCAGCCGGTTTGGACACGAACGACCACTCGTAGGTCAGCGAGTCGCCATCGGCGTCGAAGCTTCCCACGCCGTCGATGTTGACGACGCTTCCCTTCGAGACGTCGACGTCGGGGCCCGCGTCGGCAACCGGCCTCACGTTGCCGTCGACCGAGGTGAGCACCACCGTGTTGGGCTCGCTGCTTGCTTCGCCGTCGCTCACCGTGAGCTGGACCTCGTAGCGGCCCACCTTGTCCGCGACGAAGAGCGTCCGCGCCGCGGTCGGATCCTTGATGCCGGCCGACGAGCCCTCGGGCAGCGTCTTGAAGCTCCACTGGTAGGTGAGCGGGTCGCCGTCGGGGTCGTCGCTCTGGCTGCCGTCGAGCTGTACCACCGAGCCGAATGGCACCTGCGCGTCGTGGCCGGCGCGCGCGTTGGGCGGCGTGTTGGGGGTGGTCGCGGCGATCACCACGGCGTCGACCGGGCTGTCCATGCGGCCGTCGTTCACCACCAGCTCGAGCTGGTAGCCCCCGTCCATGTCGGGCACGAAGAGCGGCTGGGGCGCGGACGGGTCGGCGAGGGTGGCGTTGCTGCCCGCCGGCCGGATGACCAACGTCCAGTGATAGGTGAGGGAATCACCGTCTGGATCGGTGCTCGCGCTGCCGTCGAGCGTGATCGGGTCGCCGGTCTTCACGTTCACGTCGTTGCCGGCGGCGGCGACCGGGGGCTGGTTGTTCTCGCCGCTGCTCGAGCCGCAACCGAGCGCGAAGGCGATCACACAGCACAACATCCCTGTAGTACTGACACGCTTCATCTCGGGACTCTCTCCTTCGGGCGTGGTCCACGCCCTGGAACGAAACGGGCAGACGATACCTCCATCCGCCGCGTCGAGCAGCCCCGACATTCGCTCGCGGCCGCGCGAAGGTCGCGCCGCGTCGCGATCGCGCCCGGAGCCGCTCTGCTATCATCCGTGGGCCGCGGGCCGCCCGGCTCGGCGGCTCATCGGAAGGGGCTCACACCTTGCCGTTTCCCCCCATCGACCCCGAGATCCGCGAGCGCGTGCGCCGGCTCGAGCTGCCCTTCAACCGCTTCGGCTACGATCCCTACGGCATCTCGCAGGAGCACCTCGCGCAGTTCTTCACCGCGCTCGCGTGGTTCTACCGCGGCTACTTCAAGGTCCAGGCGTTCGGCGTCGAGCACGTCCCGGCGCGCGGTCGCGGCATGCTGATCGGGAATCACTCGGGCGGCGTCGCGATCGACGGCGCGATGGTTCTGGCTTCGATCTTCCTCGAGAAGGAGCCGCCGCGGCTCGCGCAGGGCATGGCGGAGAAGTTCCTCGGCAAGATGCCGTTTTCCTCCGAGTGGACGCTGCGCCTCGGCCAGCTCACCGGCCTGCCCGAGCACGCGACCCGGCTGCTCCTCGACGACCGGCTGCTGATGGTGTTCCCCGAGGGGGCGCGCGGCACGGCGAAGCTCTACAAGGAGCGCCACTCGCTGGTGCGCTTCGGCACCGGCTTCATGCGGCTCGCGCTCGAGACCAAGAGTCCGATCATCCCGTTCGCGTTCATCGGCGGTGGCGAGGTCATGCCGACGATCTTCAACGCCTACCGCCTCGGTCGCCTGCTCGGTGTGCCGTACGTGCCGATCACGCCGTATCTGCTGCCCGTGCCCCGTCCCGAGCCGTGCGAGGTCTATTACGGCCCGCCGATGACCTTCCGCGGAACCGGCGCCGAGGACGACCACGTGATCGAGGGCTACGTGGACGAGGTGAAGGCGCGGGTGGCGGCGCTGATCGAGCTCGGCGTGGCGCGGCGCAAGGCCGGCGACCGCAGCTCCACGGTCGACTGGTCGGCGTTCGGCGCGCCGAGCGGAGCCCACTACGTGAGCCCCCTCTGCGACGACGCGTCGTCGAGCGCGCCCGGGTCGGCCGCGAGGGCGGCCCGCGGGGCGCGGGGGAAGGGCGGAGCGCGGCGAGCCGCCGCGGCGCGGGGTGCGCGATGAAGGTGGTGGTCACCGGCGTCTCCGGGATCCTCGGGCGCATGGTCGCGGCGCGCCTCGCTGCCGAGCGTCACAAGGTGATCGGCATCGACGTGCGGCCGTGGCCGGACGCGCCTCCGGGAGTCGAGGTGCACGTCGTCGACGTACGCAAGCGAGCCGCCGAGGACGTGATCCGCACCGCGCGGCCCGCCGTGGTCGTGCACATGGGCACGTTGACGCAGTTCACGGCGCCCACCGAGGAGCGCGAGCGCATCAACCTCGACGGCACTCGCAAGGTCTTCGAGCACTGCCACCGCTACAAGGTGAAGCACGTGGTGTTCGTGGGACGGCACACGTTCTACGGCGCGAGCGGCGACTCGCCGCTCTACCACACCGAAGACGAGCCGCCGGTGGCGGTCACGAAGTTCCCCGAGCTCACCGACCTGGTGGCGGCCGACCTGTTCGCGGGCTCGTCGCTGTGGCGCTATCCCGACATGACCACCACGGTGCTTCGCATGTGCTACACGCTCGGCCCGGCCAAGCACGGCACCCTCGCCACCTTCCTCAAGGGACCGATGGTGCCGATGGTGCTGGGCTTCGATCCGCTGTTCCAGTTCATGCACGAGCAGGACGTGACGAGCGCGATCGTACTCGCCGCCAAGAGCAAGGTGGCGGGCGTGTTCAACGTCGCCGGGCCGCAGCCGGTGCCGCTGTCGCTGGTGGTGCGGGTGACCGGTCGCACGGCGGTGCCGCTGCCCGAGCCCATCTTCCGGCGGTTGCTTGGCCGTTTCGGCCTGCCGAAGCTCACCCCGGGAGCGATGCAGCACATCAAGCATGCGGTGGTGATCGACGCCTCGCGGTTCCGCGCCGCCACCGGCTTCCAGCACCAGATCGACGAAGTCCAGGCGATGGAAGCGTTCCGCTGGGCGTAGTCTCTGCGGGGGGCTATTCCAGCCCCCCCCGCCCGCGCGAAGTGAATTCGCGCGGGTCCCACCCCCGAGTCGGCTCGCCTTGCTCGCCGCCGTCGCTCTGCGACGGGCCGCTCGGCGAGTCTTCTCGTGGACCGAGCCGGGATCGCGAGTTGGCTCGTCGGCTGACCGCGCGGCTGTTCCACCCCAAATCCGGCGCGGCAACGCGCCGCGCACCTCTGGCGCGTGCCGGTTGCCGAGTCCGGTCGTGGCGCGATCGGGGGAGGGGCACGCGTTGCGTGCCCGGCGATACGACGTGGCGCCGGCGTCGCCGATCGCTTCGGTCCCCGTTCGCTCCCGCTCGACCGCTGGCGCCCGACGAAGCGGGCGCGCTCCAGGGGGGCGGATCCGGGCCCGGAAGGCGCGCCTGCGGCGCCGATCCTCGTTCGCGGGTCGTCCGGGAGGGGTACGCGTTGCGTGCCCGGCGATACGACGTGGCGCCGGCGTCGCCGATCGCTTCGGTCCCCGTTCGCTCCCGCTCGACCGCTGGCGCCCGACGGGGCGGGCGTGCTCAAGGGGGGGCGGATCCGGGTCTGGAAGGCGCGCCTGCGGCGCCGATCCTCGTTCGCGGGTCGTGCGGGAGGGGCACGCGTTGCGTGCCCGGCGATACGACGAGGCGCCGGCGTCGCCGATCGCTTCGGTCCCCGTTCGCTCCCGCTCGACCGCTGGCGCCCGACGAAGCGGGCGCGCTCCAGGGGGCGGATCCGGGCCCGGAAGGCGCGCCTGCGGCGCCGATCCTCGTTCGCGGGTCGTCCGGGAGGGGTACGCGTTGCGTGCCCGGCGATACGACGTGGCGCCGGCGTCGCCGATCGCTTCGGTCCCCGTTCGCTCCCGCTCGACCGCTGGCGCCCGACGGAGCGGCGCGCTCCAGGGGGCGGATCCGGGTCTGGAAGGCGCGCCTGCGGCGCCGATCCTCGTTCGCGGGTCGTGCGGGAGGGGGAACGCGTTGCGTGCCCGGCGCTACGACGTGGCGCGGGCGTCGCCGATCGCCTCGATCCCCGTTCGCTCCCGCTCGACCGCTGGCGCCCGACGAAGCGGGCGCGCTCCAGGGGGGCGGATCTGGGCCCGGAAGGCGCGCCTGCGGCGCCGATCCTCGTTCGCGTGCCCGGCGCGGTGCGGTAGCTTGGGACACATGAGCTTCGACGGCGTTCGCAAGCCCCCACCGGGCGCGGCCATCGCGCATTTCGCGCTCGCGCCGCGCGCGAACGCCGATCTGGCTCGTCCGCTCGAGGAGCGGTGGTGCGACGCGTTCGAGGCGGCGTGCGAGGCCGTGAAGCGCCAGCACGCCCTCAATCGCAAGCTCTACCCGCGGGCGGGAGGCGCGCCGCGCTCGTGGACGCAGCCGGCGCCACCGGAGCCGTCGCTCTTCGAGGCGACGATCTCGCTGGTGTGTTTCGTCGAGGGGCTCCTCGAGAACTACGCCCACGTCCGCCACGGGCACCTCGACGTGCTGCGCTGGGTGCACGCGATGTTCGCCACCGCGGAGTCCAAGGTCGCGAGCGCGGCCGAGAGCGGCACGCCGAATCCCTCGGGCTTCACGGACGTGCCGCGCGAGCTGGTCGCCGCGCGCGACACCCTCGCCGATCTCTTCGCCGGAGCGCCGCTCGACCCATTCCGCCCCGTCGAGCTCGATCCGGCGCTCACGCTCGAGCCGTCGCGGCTGCGCCCCGCGACCTGGAAGCGGATGCTCGCGCTCTACGACGAGCTCGGCGCCGCCGCGTTCGGAGGGGCCGCCGCGTGGCGCGAGCGTGGCCGCACCGCCGAGCTCGTCGAGCGTTTCGAGCGCGGCTTTCCCGTCGCACCGTGACGGCGCCCGTTCCACCCGCCGCCGCGCGGGCGTCGCGCGTCGCGCGGCTCACCGCCGCCGAGGAGCGCCTGCGCGGCGTGGTGGTGGCGCTGGTGGCGTTCCAGGTCGTGACCGGGTTCGGCACCATCCCGTGGGACGCGCCCGGCGCCACGGTCCAGCTCGTCCAGCTCGCCCACGCCCATGCCGGTAGCGCCCTCGTCGTGGCAGGCGTGCTCTACGTCGGCGTCCACCTGCTGCGGGTGTTCGGTGGCGCCGCGCCGGCCGTGCGGCGCGTGCCCAAGGCGCCGCTGATCGGTGCGGCCGTGGCGCTCGTCTTCCTCGCGACCAGCCAGGTCTCGATGCCCGGCACGGTGCGGCTCTTCCTGGATCGCGCCTTCAGCGTCGCGTTCGGGCTGGCGCTGGCGTGGGTGCTCGCGGCGCTCCTCGGGCGCTGGCGCAGCTTCGCCCGCAACGGCTTCGTGAGCGGAGTGGTCCTCTTGCTCGCGATGCTGGTGGTGGCGGTGAGCGGCCTCACCATGCAAGGCGGGCTCGCGGGCGAGCGCCAGTGGCGCCTCCATCGGGAGCTCGCGGTGGCGGTGTTCGCGGCGGCGGCGCTGCACGTGGTGATCGCGCGCCGGGCTCGGCGGGGCTCTGCGCCGGACGCGGATCCGCGCGCCGTTCACCGCTGGCGGCAGCCGCTGACGCGCGTGACGTTGCCGGTGTTCACGGTGCTCGTGGCCTGCGCGGCGGGGTGGATCGAGGTGCGCCAACGCGGCCTCGAGCCGCCCGCCGTCGACACCGGCCTCGTGGTGGCGGTGGATGCGGGTTTCCACCGAGCGCTGCCGGAGGCGTGCGTGGGCTGTCACGCGAGCGTGTCGGAGGGCTGGAAGGTCTCGGCGCACGCTCACGCCGCCGCCAACCCGCTCTTCACCGCGCTGGTCGAGAACCTCGCCCGCGAGCGCGGACCCGGCGCGATCGTGGCGTGCCTGCGCTGTCACGCGCCTCACGCCCCGGATCCGGCGCTGGTCCCGCTGGCTTCGGTCCTCGCGAGCGACGGCTATCGCGCGGGCGTGCACTGCGTGAGCTGCCACCACATGGCGGCCGATCCCCGCGCAGGCGACGGCGTGTTCGCCGTGACGCCGATCTCGAGCCGGCCTTTCGTGACCCTCGGCGAGCGTGCCGGCCCCACCGCGCAGGCGGTTCGGAAATCGTCGATCTTCTTCACCGAGGCGAACGTGCTGGTGGCGGCGCGCGTCACCACTCATCGCGAGAGCTTCGCCGCGAGCCGCGGCGCGGCGACCTGTGGCCCGTGCCACGTCCAGACGCTCGCGCCCCCTACCGAGGGGCGTCTCGCCGAGGTGCTGCAGGACCAGTTCACGAGCTGGCAGGATGCGCGCGAGGGCCTGCACGGCAAGACGTGCGCCACCTGCCACATGCCGCGGCGGGTGGAGGGGGAGGCCTATCTCACCCCCGACCACCGGTTTCGCGCGGCCAGCACGTACGTCGCGCGGTTCGCGGGCGGTGAGCCCGAGGAGCGCGCGACTCGCGAGTTCCTGGAGAGCGGGCTCGTCGACCTCGCCGCGAGCCTGGCACCCGGGCCGGAGCCGGTGCTGCGCGTGAGCATCCGCAGCCCGGGGAGGATCGGCCACTCGTTCCCCAACGCGCCCACGGACCTGGTGCAGGTGTGGCTCGCGGCGCGGGTCGAGGATGCGGCGGGGGCGACGTTGCTCGACGTGGGGAGCGACGGCCCCGACGGCGCGCCTCGCCTCGGCCATCGCTTCACCGACTCGCACGGCGCGACCATCGACGATCACCGCCTGTGGGCGGTCGCGTCAGTCGCCGATGGCGGCCGGGTGCCGGCGCTCGGCGACCTCGCGATCGACCTTCCGCTGCCGCGTGCGACCACGCCCGGCGGTTCTCCGCTGCGACTACACGTCGCGATTCGCTACAGGCGCGCCGATCCGGCGGTCGTCGAGCGCCTCACCGGCGCTCGAGCCGACGGCTTGCCGATCGTCACGATCGCGGCCCTCGACGGCACCGTCGAGGCGCCCGTGGAGTCCGCCGGCGAACGGTAGCGCCTCACCGGCTCCATGGCGTGAACAGGCCACGAGCCGGGGTTGCCCGCACCAGCGGGGATTCCCCTATCGGCTCCTCGTCCCGATCTCGCCGCTCCCCGCATCCCCGAATGCGCCGCAGGAAAGCGAGGTGGCGAGGCCCCTGCGGCGGGGCGCGTACCCGCCCAACGGCTCGGACCGCGCAGTACAGCTCGATCGAACTTCGTCGTCGCGCGGCCAAGTCAGGTTAGACCCTGCTGGTGATGCAAGCCAACACGCTCGATGTCGACCTGCCGTCGAGCTCGCGCGACATACCGCACGAGCTCTTCCGCACCGTCTTCGAGGCGGCGCCGAGCTCGATGCTGGTGGTGTCGGAGGAGGGCGCGATCACGCTCGTGAACACGCAGACCGAGCGGCTCTTCGGCTGGAGGCGCGACGAGCTGGTCGGCCAGCCGGTCGAGGTCCTGATCCCGCGCCGCATTCGCGCCGAGCACGTGGCGCGCCGTACGGTGTTCTTCGCGACCCCCGAGGTTCGTCCGATGGGCGCGGGGCGCGACCTCTTCGCGATGCGGCGCGACGGCAGCGAGCTTCCCGTCGAGATCACCCTCACGCCGCTGGTGCTGCGCGAGGGGCCCGCCGTCCTGGCCTCGGTGGTCGACATCACCGAGCGCAAGCGCGCCGCCGAGCGCCTCGCACTCGCCGTCGAGGCGGCGCCCAACGTGATGATCCTGGTGAGCGCCGACGGCCGCATCGCGATGGTGAACTCGCAGGTCGAGCGGGTGTTCGGCTGGGCGCGCGAGGACCTCCTCGGCCAGCCGATCGAGACCCTCGTGCCGGCCCGCTTCCGCGACGGTCATCCGACGCAGCGCGCGTCGTTCTTCCGCTCTCCCAGCACCCGTCCCATGGGGGGCGGCCGTGACCTCTTCGGCGTCCGCAAGGACGGCACCGAGCTGCCGGTCGAGATCGGACTCAACCCGATCCAGACGGCGGATGGGTTCTTCGTGCTGGCGGCGGTCATCGACATCACGCAGCGCAAGCAGGCCGAGCACCAGCTCCGCGCCTCCCTCGCCGAGAAGGAGACGCTGCTCAAGGAGATCCACCACCGGGTCAAGAACAATCTCCAGCTCGTCTCGAGCCTGCTCAAGCTCCAGTCCCGCAAGCTCGACGACCCACGGCTGCTGGCGGTGTTCCAGGAGGCCCAGGACCGGGTGCGCGCGATGGCGCTGATCCACCAGAAGCTCTACCAGTCGCCCAACGTCGCGCAGATCCCCGCCGGGGATTACCTGAAGAGCCTGGTGTCGCTGGTGGCGCACACCTACGCGCCGCTCGCGCCCAACGTCCACGCGGAGGTGAGCGCCGACCGGGTGTGGCTGACGCCCGATGTCGCGCTTCCGCTCGGGCTGATCGTGAACGAGCTGGTGTCGAACGGCTTCAAGCACGCCTTCGCGAACGTGCCCGCGGGGCAGCTCACGATCTCGTTGCGCGCGCCCGCGGCCGATCGGCGGGTGCTGACCGTCGCCGACGACGGTATCGGTGTCCCGGAGGGGTTCGCGCCCGACGCGGGCTCGTCGCTCGGCCTTCGCCTGGTCGGATACATGCTCGAGCAGCTCGGCGCCACGATGTCGATGTCTCGCGAAGGAGGCACGCGCTTCGACGTGAGCTTCACGGTCGAGCCCTCCACCTCGGGGGAGGACCTCCATGGCCGGTGAACGGATCCTGATCGTCGAGGACGAGCGGCTCATCGCCGCTGACATCGAGGACCACCTCGTGGACCTCGGCTACCGAGTCGCGGGGGTGGCGATCTCGGGGGAGGACGCGATCCGCGACGCCCGGGAGCGTGGACCCGATCTCATCCTGATGGACGTGAAGCTGCGAGGGAGCCTCGACGGGACCGAAGCCGCGCGGCGCATCCGCGAGACGCTCGAGGTGCCGATCGTGTTCCTCACGTCGCATGCGGATCCCGCGACCCTCGAGCGCGCGTGCGCCAGCTCGCCTTACGGCTATCTGGTCAAGCCGTTCGAGGGGCGCGAGCTCGCGGCCACCATCGAGACCTCGCTCTACCGCCATCGTGAGGACCAGAAGCTCCGCGGCATGGAGCGGTGGCTCGCGACCACGCTCATGAGCATCGGCGACGCGGTGCTCGCCACCGACGTGCACGGGCGCCTCACGTTCGTGAACCCCGTCGCCGAGCAGTTCACCGGCTGGCTGCGCCACGAGGCGCTCGGACGGCCCTCGAGCGAGGTCTTCCGCGCGGTTCATGGACCCGATCGGAGGTTGCTCGCCGACCCGGTCCAGCAGGCGCTGCGCGAGGGTGTGGTGCTGCAGGTCTCGAACGGCACGGTCCTGCAGGGGCGCAACGGCACCGAGGTGCCGGTCGATCTGAGCGCCGCGCCCATCCGCGACGAGGCCGGTGGTATCACCGGCGTGGTGCTGATCGTTCGCGACCGCACCGAGCGCACCCGCGCCGAGGAGGAGCGCCGCCGCATGGAGCGCAAGCTCGAGGAGGCGCAGCGCCTCGAGAGCCTGGGCGTGCTCGCGGCGGGGATCGCCCACGACTTCAACAACCTGCTGACCGGGATCCTCGGCAACGCCTCGATCGCCCGCGAGGAGGCGCCGCTCTCACCTTCGCAGCTCGAGCGCATGCGCGCGATCGAGGAGGGCGCCACCCGCGCCGCCGAGCTGTGCCGGCAGATGCTCGCGTACGCGGGCCGCGGCAAGACCACCACGGCGCCGATCGACGTCAACGCGCTGGTGGGCGAGACCGCGCAGCTCGTGAAGCTCTCGTTCAGCAAGCGGGCGCAGGTCGAGCGGCGCTTCGCCGCCGCGCTGCCAGCCGTGAAGGGCGACGCGAGCCAGCTTCGCCAGGTGGTCATGAACCTGCTCATGAATGCGTCCGAGGCGCTCGCGGACGCGGGCGGGCGGATCACCGTCACGACCGGTATCACGCGCCTCGACGACGCCGACTGGGCGGAGTTCGTGCCGGTGCCGGAGCTGCCCGACGAGAGCTACGTGTTCGTCGAGGTCGAGGACTCGGGCTGCGGCATGACGCCGGACGTCCTGTCGCGGATCTTCAACCCCTTTTACAGCACCAAGTTCACCGGTCGTGGACTGGGTCTGTCGGCGGTGCACGGCATCCTGCGCTCTCACGGTGGCGCGGTGCGAGTGAGGAGCGAGGTCGGTCGTGGCACCACGTTCCGCGTGGTTCTGCCGGCTGCTGCCGCGGCGGCGCCGACGTCGGTCCGCAAGCCGCGATCCGGAGCTCGCGCCTGGAAGGACGCGGGGCTCGCGCTGGTGGTCGACGACGACCGGCTGGTGCGCATGGCCGCCAGCTCGATGCTCGAGCTGCTCGGCTTCGAGGTCGTCGAGGCCGCCGATGGCGACGAGGTACTTCCGCTCCTCCGCGACAAGCAGCTCAAGCCGCGCCTGGTGCTCATCGACCTCACGATGGTGCGCCGTCACGGTGCCGAGACCCTCGCCGACGTGCGCTCGGTGGACACCGACGTCCCGGTGCTGATGATGAGCGGCTACTCGGAGCAGGACGCGCTGGTGCGAGTCGGGGAGCTCTCGTGCTCGGGCTTCCTCGAGAAGCCGTTCAGCCTGGAGCACCTCCGCGACCGCCTCGCCGTGGTGCTCGGCGAGGACGCGGCCTGCCGACTTCCGCCGGCCGCGGGCTGACCGCGGGTTTCGGCGCTTGCCGCCGCGACTGAGAAAAGTCATGAGGTGAGGGTGGGTGGGCCGCTAGGCTGCCCGCCGGTGGGGTGGTGCGGTCCGCATGCCTCACCGCCGCCGGGGCGCTGCCCCGCGAACACCCGCGGACCGATCGAGAGCGACGATGATCGTGGAGAAGCACGGCTTCGACGACCAGCCCACCGGCCTGCTGCGATACGAGCACGAGCTCATCACCCGCGCCTTGCTGCTCCTCGAGCGCGAGGCGAAGGCGCTCGAGCAGGGCTCCGCCACGGCGCGCGGGCGGCTCACGCAGCTCACCGAGTTCATCCGCGAGTTCGCGGACCGCCGCCATCACGGCAAGGAAGAAGACGTGTTGTTCGTCGCGATGGAGGAGGCCGGGCTGCCTCGCGACGTCGGCCCGCTCGCGATGATGCGCCTCGAGCACGATCAGGGGCGTGCGCTGGTGCGGACCATGGTCGGCGGCGACGACGCCGCCGCGGCCAAGGCCGCGCGCGACTTCGCGCGCCTGCTCGCTGGCCACATCCAGAAGGAGAACGGCGTCCTCTACCCGATGGCCGAGGAGATGCTCTCGCCCGACGCGATCAAGCGCATGCTGCGGCGCTTCGCGGAGGTCGAGAGAGGCGTCGGGCGGCGACGCCACGCGCGCCGACTGGGTGGCGCGCCTCGGCGCGCTGGCCGCCGCGAGCTGAGGTCATCGGCGGCCTCGACGGCGCGCGGACCTCCGTACGATCGACGCGTGGGCGTATGGGCGGCCGTGAGAGGCCGCATGGGGTCCGGACCGGTCGGCTCCGCACCCGTCGGCCGCCCTGGCCGGCTCGCGCCCGCCGCTACCCGCGGCCGCGACGCTTCCCCGCCGGCGCGGCATCGCTCGGAGCGCTCAGCAGGGGCTGCACCCACGAGTCGATCGCGACGGTCGACGGCATGCCGAGGGTGCCAGCCGCGAGCGCCACGACCTGCTCGATCTCGGCCCGTTCGATGCCGAGCTTGATCGCCTTGCGTACGCCCGACCGCACCGCGCCCTCGCGGAAGGCACCGATCGCGATGCCGAGCTTCACCAGCCGCGCCGTTCGCTCGTCGAGGGGGCCGTGCTCGCCGGCCCGACCGATGAGATCCCACGCGCGCCCGAGGTCCGGGTAGCGAGCGATGAACTCCGTGTAAGCCTGGGGCGGCTTGTCGGAGCCGGCTTCGGGCTTCGACCTGGCGCGGGCGGGCTTGGCCATGGCGGGACCTCCTCTGAGCCGCGTGTGGCGCGCGGCGTGGTGGGGTGTCGTCCGGCTCACTCTGCGGGGGTCAGCAGCACCACCGGGATGGGGCGAGTGGTCTTCTTCTGGTAGCTCTCGTACTCGGGGTAGATGCCGTTCAGCAGGGGCCACAGCCGTGCCTGCTCCGCCGCGCTCGCCTGGCGGGCCGTGACGCTGGTGCGACGGGGGCCGATCTGGACTTCGCCCACGCCCTGCTGCTGCAGGTTGAGCCACCACGCGGGCGTCCTGTCGGCGCCGCCGTTCGACGCCACGACCGCGAGCTCGGAACCGTCGCGCAGGAAGATCAGTGGCGTGGTGCGCGCCACGCCGGTCTTGCGGCCGGTGGTGGTGAGCAGCAGGATCGGCGCGTTCATCACCTGGCCGAGGACGCGGCCTCCGGTGCGACGGTAGAGCCACACGTGGAAGCGAGAGAACCAGCGCACGAAGGTGGCGTTGGTGCGGACGTTCTGGGCGGTGTCGGCCATGTGGAGTCCTCCGGCGGTGGTTCGCCCGCACCAGTCACGACGCCTTCTGTTGCGGCCGCCGATCGCTGGCATCTCGGGGCTGGCTCGAGCGTCTTCGGCGCTCGACGTACCGTTGAGCACGCCTGCGCGCCTCGAGCCTGCTCTCGCCCCCATCTGCTCGACGCTTGGCGGCCTCGCTACGAAGTGTTCGTGAAGGATGCGGCCTGGACGCCGGAGTGTAGACCGGGATCGCGTCCGGCGCCGATCGAGGCGCGCTTGCGGGTGGGGGGAACGGACGATACGTTCCGCGTTTTGCGTGCCCCCCGAAGAGCCCCATGAACCTGCTGATCGTCCTCGTCGTGGTGGTCGCGCTCGCGATCGCCTTCTCGTATCTGCGCGAGCGTCGCCTCCTCGCCCGTGATTTCCGCCGCGAGGCCGAAGGAGCGTGCCGGGCGCCCATGACGCTGCCCATCCACGGCATCGCCATCGGCAAGCTGATCTACGCCCTGCGCGAGGCGGCGGGGCGCGCGCACCCGCGGGTGGCGGCCGGCGAGATCGCGGGGCTGGTGCGGCGCGGTCTCACCATCACCTGCGACTCCTGCGGCCCGCTCTCGGAGCGCGTCCTCAACGAGCTGATCGTCACCCAGGCGAGCATCGCGGCCGGTGGGCAGGACCTCCTCGGCAAGGACGCCGACGTGCTCAACCGCGCCGGCGGAAGCTGTCCGGGCTGTGGCCGCAGCATGTTCCAGGCGAGCTTCGACCCAGCGGTGCTCTCCGCCGCGACCGCGTCGGCGACTCCGCCCGCGACGACCGCCGCGCGCGGCTGAGCCGCGCACGCGCGCGTCCCTCGGCGCGGCTCGCCGCGCGCGAGCGGTGGTTGCGGCGTGGGACGGAAGGGCGCTAACGTCACCCGATGGTCGCAGCCGCGGCCTGAGGGGGCGCCGCGCTCGGTCTCGGAACGTAGGTGTGTCGTTCTGCCGCCGTCGCGGTGCGGCGCCGTTGCCGCGGCGGCGCCGTCCGCCGGTGCGGGCTGGTGCGAACGGGCCTGGCCGGGGGTCGCCGGGATCCAGGGGTGGGGAGCGATGGTCGAGGTGGTGCGCTGTGGATGGGCGACGTCGGATCCGGCTCTCGTGACGTATCACGACCGCGAGTGGGGCGTGCCGCTCCACGACGATCGCCGCCACTTCGAGTTCCTGATCCTCGACGCGATGCAGGCGGGGCTCTCGTGGCTCACGATCCTCAGGAAACGTGATGCATTCCGCAAGGCGTTCGACGGCTTCGACCCGCGCCGCGTGGCCCGCTACGACGCCGCGCGCGTCGAGCTGCTCATGGGCAATCCGGGTATCGTTCGCAACCGCGCCAAGATCCAGGCCTCGGTGCGAAACGCCCGCGCCTTCCTCCGCGTCAAGGAGGAGTTCGGCAGCTTCGACGACTACATCTGGCAGTTCGTCGACGGCGAGCCGCGCCTCAACAAGTATCGCCGGATGGCGCAGATCCCGGCCCGCACCAAGCAGTCCGACGCGATGAGCAAGGATCTGATCGCGCGCAACTTCAGCTTCGTCGGCAGCACCATCTGCTACGCCTACATGCAGGCGGCGGGTCTCGTGAACGACCACCTCGTCTCGTGCCACCGCTACGATCGCGTGTGAGCGTCGCGGCCTCCCGTCCGGTGCCGGGGCCGCGAGCAGACGATGGGTCTGCGCCCTGCTAGATTCGATCGGATCTCGCAGCGTTCGGAGTCCCGCACATGGCCGAGTGGACGATCATCCTGGGCAACAAGAACTACTCGTCGTGGTCTCTTCGCCCGTGGCTGGTGATGGAGCACGTCGGAGTGCCGTACGTGGAAGAGGTGATCCAGCTCGACCAAGAGGACACCAAGGAGCTGATCCTGCGCTACTCGCCCTCGGGGAGGGTGCCGTGTGTACACCACCAGGGCCTGGTGGTGTGGGATTCGCTAGCGATTTGCGAGTACCTGAACGAGTGCTTTCCCGCGAAGAAGCTCTGGCCCGCGGATCCCAAGGCGCGCATGGTGGCGCGCGCCGTGAGCGCCGAGATGCACTCGGGGTTCGGCGCGCTGCGCGAGAAGATGCCGATGAACATCCGCGCCTCGAAGCCGGGCAAGGGACGAACGCCGGCGGTCGAGCTCGACATCCGGCGGATCGTCGAGATCTGGCGCTCGTGTCGCGGACGCTTCGGCGAGGGCGGGCCGTTCCTGTTCGGGCACTTCACGATCGCGGACGCGATGTTCGCGCCGGTCGTGACGCGGTTTCGGACCTACGACGTGCCCCTCACCGGATCCGCCGCCGACTACGCGAGCGCGGTGTGGGAGATGCCGAGCTTGCAAAAGTGGGTGGAGGCCGCGCAGGCCGAGCCCTGGTCGAACCCCAAGTACGACGACCTCTGAGCACGGACCGCCGGACGACCGAGGCGTGGTGACGGCCCACCCGTACACGCCGGCGGTCCATCCCGACGACGACGATCACCCCGGGCACGATCGCGTCGAGCGCCTGGCGTGCCCGTCGTGTGGGGCGCGCGCGGTGCCGTTCTGGCGGGTGTGGGTGGCGGGGTCGCTGTTGCGGCCGCGCTGCGGAGGCTGCGGCACGCGCCTCGTGGTGACCAAGCACGGCGCGCTCCGCTTCGCGGGCTACGCGATCGGCGCGCTCCTCGGAGCCGGGTTGGTCCTGAACGTGCGGGAGCCGACCTTCCCGTGGTGGGCGTTTGCGTTGGCGTGTGGCCTCGGCTTCGGCCTCGACGCCTGGTGCGACTCGCGCGTGGTGCGGCTGGTGCACGCCCCGCGAGTGGAGGGCTCGTGAGCCTGGCGATGCTCGTGCTCCGCAAGATCGCGTGGATGCCGCTCCTCGGTCTGGCGATCCTGACGCTCGGCGTGGCGCTCTCGCGCACCCGCTACCGCGGGCCGGGACGCCGCGAGGCCGAGGTGCTACGCACCGAGGCCGTCCCGGGGGCCGGTACGAATCCCTATCGCCCGACGTACGCCAGCGACGGCGCGGGTCTTCCGGACTGGGCCGCTTTCCGAAACGCGGTGCGCTGGCCCGAGCGTTTCGCTCGCCTCGGCCTCGCCATCGCGCTGGTCGGGGTCTTCCTGTTGCCGGTGATCCTGTGGCTCGCGAGGCACCCCGAGAGCGCCGCGCTCAAGCCGCTCTTGACCCAGGCGATCGTCTTGCTGTCGGTGGCGATCGCCTTCACCTGGGAAGAGCCGGCCCTTGGGCGTCGGCGTGACTACGTGCGGGCGGTGCTGGCCGAACGGGGGCTCGCCGCGAACCGCTCGAGCGACGCGGACTTCGTGGGCGTGGCCGAGCAGAATCGCGGCACGCACCTCGGCAACGGCTCCGACGACGTCGGGTTCGCGACGCTCGACGCGGCGGAGCTCACGCTGCACCTCGCCAGCGGCGAGCTGCGCGTGGCCCGGGATGCGGTCACGTCGGTCGAGCGCGTCCGGTTCCGCGGCGACACCATGGGACTCTACGGCGTGAAGCCGGTGTGGCTGCGCTGGCGAACCTCGCCCGAGGCGGCCGAGCGGTCGCTCTACCTGGTCGCGAAGGGCGGCGAGTCGGCGTTCGCTTTTGCTCGTGCCACCGACGGGCTCGCCGAGCGGCTCACGCGCTGGCGCGATCGCGGCCCGGCTCGCGGCGGGTGAGCTCGATCACGGCGAGCTGCGGCGGGCAGCGGAGCCGCACCGGCGCGGAAGTCCAGCCGAGGCCCCGCGACACGAAGAGCTGGGCGCGCGGCGTGGTGACGAGGCCGCTCAGGTAGCGTGGGTTGGCGATCGGCAGGTACGGGGCACCCAGCAGGGGCAGCAGCACCTGACCGCCGTGGGTGTGGCCACTCAGCATGAGGTCGACGCGCGCGCGCCACTCGGCGTCGGCCGAGCTCATCCTGCCCGCCTCCCAGGGTATGCCGAACCGAGCCAGGACTCGCAGCGCGCCGTCGTGGGCGGCGGGGGCCGGTGGGAGGAGAGTCCCCGCGGGAGCGGTCGGCGCGTCCCGGTCCCGCGGTCTGCTAATCTCGGCGCCGCCATGGAGCCCGGATCCCCGGCCATCGCGCGACCCCGCGTGCTGCTCGTCGACGACGAGCCCGAGGCGCTGCGCACGCTCACGGCGCTGCTCACGCGCGACTACGACGTCGTCACCGCGCCCAACGCGCTGGCGGCCATGCAGGAGCTGAGTCGCTGGGGGTGTGACGCGGTCGTCAGTGACGAGCGCATGCCGGGAATGTCGGGGACGCGCTTCCTGGGCTACGTGCGGCGCACGTACCCCGACACGGCGCGGCTCATCCTCACCGCGTACAGCGACTCCGATACCCTGCTGCGGGCGATCAACGAGGGGAGGTCGAGCGGTTCCTGCTCAAGCCAATTCAGCCGGTGTTGTTGCGCCAGGCGATCGGCGAGCTCCTCTCTCGCCACGCGGAGGAGGTGGCCGGCCGCCTGCGCTCGACGCAGCTCGTTCGCCGCAACGCCGAGCTCGAGGCTCGGGTTCGCGAGCTCGACGAGAACCGTCGGCGGGTCGAGATCGCCGAGGGGCTGGCGCTCGCGGGACAGGTCGGCGTCGGTTTCGCGCGCGACCTGATGACCCGGCTGGCCCCGAGCGCTGCCGCCGAGACGGCAGCGCAAGGCGGCACGGCCGAGGGCGCCGCGCGTCACCTCGACGAGCTCGCCGGCGAGCTCGTCGAGCTCGAGCACGGCGGGAAGCCGCGCTATTCGCTCGCCCCGGTTCGCCTCGATCTGTGGGTGCGCGACTTCGTGCGAGGCATGGGTGGCGAGCAGCCGCTCCACGAGCGCCACGTGAACGTGGAGGTCGACGGCGAGGTGTGGTGCTTGCTCGATCCGCCGCGCTTCGGGCGCCTCGCGACGGGCCTGGTCGAGAACGCCATCGACGCCACGCGCGCCGGCGATGCGATCACGTTTCGTGTCGGACCCCTCGGTCCGAGTGCCAGCTTCGAGGTGGCGAACACCGGGCTCGCGCTGCCGCCCGACCTGCGCCAGCGAGTGTTCGAGCCGTTCTTCACCACGCGACCGCAGCGCGCGGGTCTCGGCCTGCACGTGTGCAAGCTGATCGCCGAGGCCCACGGCGGCACCATCGAGTGCGTGACCGTCCCGGATCGAGAGACGCGTTTCCGCGTACGGCTGCCGCGGCTGGAACGCTGAGGGGCGGTGCGACCCGCCGGGGGATGGAACCCCCGGCGCTACGGGGGTGGTCGCGGCGCGAAGAGGGCCGCCGGTCGCGCGTGGTGTGTGACGGCGACCACCGCCGATGGTTTGCCGCGTTCGTAGGGCGCGGGGCCTCCGAGCCCCCGCCAGCGCCTCACGCCGCGCTCTTCTCCACCACTTCGACCAGGTCGGCCATGATCGCGCGCATGTCGTAGTCCTTGGGCGTGTACACCCGGGCCACGCCGAGCTCGGTGAGCTCGCGCTGGTCGGCTTCGGGGATGATGCCGCCCACGACCACCGGAGCGTCGACGCCGAGCTCGCGCAGTTGCTTCAGGACCTCGGCCACCAGGGTGCGGTGCGAGCCCGACAGGATCGAGAGCCCGATCAGGTTCACGTCCTCCTGGAGCGCCGCGTTGGCGATCTGCTGCGGGGTCAGCCGGATGCCCTCGTAGATCACCTCGAAGCCCGCGTCGCGGGCGCGCACGGCGATCTGCTCGGCGCCGTTCGAGTGGCCGTCGAGACCCGGCTTGCCGACCAGAAGGCGTGGCGGCCGGCCGAGGCGTCCGGCGAGGCTCTTCACCTTGCCGCGCACGGTCTCGAGACCTGCGTCTCCCCCGGTGCGCGCCTCGGCGCTGACTCCGGTGGGTGCCCGGTACTCGCCATAGAGCTCGCGCACGACGCCGCTCCACTCGCCGACCGTGACACCCGCGTGGGCCGCGCGGATCGAGGCGGGCATGACGTTCTCGCCGCTCTCGAGGGCACGCTTCAGGTCGTCGAGGGCCTTCGTCACGGCGCCGGCGTCGCGCTTGGCGCGGAAAGCCTCCAGGCCCTCGATCTGGTGGCGCTCGGCGTCGGGATCGACGGTCAGGATCCCCGAGTCGCCGCCGGTGGTGAGCGGGCTGGCGCTGGTCTCGATGAACTTGTTCACACCCACCACGGTGAGCTCGCCGCTCTCGACGGCGCGCACGCGCGCCGCCTGGCTCTGAACCAGCCGCTGCTTCATGTAGCCGGTCTCGACGGCCCGCACCGCGCCGCCGAGCGCCAGGATCTGGTCGAGCTCGGCCCACGCCGCGTCGGCGATCTGGCGGGTCTTCTCGGCGACCACCTTCGAGCCCTCGAAGAGGTCCTCGTACTCGAGCAGGTCGCTCTCGAGGGCGAGGATCTGCTGGAGCCGCAAGCTCCATTGCTGGTCCCACGGGCGCGGCAGACCGAGCGCCTCGTTCCACGCGGGGAGCTGCACGGCGCGGGCGCGGGCGTCCTTGGACAGCGTGACGCCGACCATCTCGAGCAGGATGCGCGCGATGTTGTTCTCGGGCTGGCGCTCGGTGAGGCCGAGCGAGTTCACCTGTACGCCGTAGCGGAAGCGGCGCAGCTTGGCGTCGCTCACGCCGTAGCGCTCGAGGGCGAGCCGGTCCCACAGCGCGGTGAACGCGCGCACCTTGCACATCTCCTCGACGAACCGGATGCCGGCGTTGCAGAAGAACGAGATCCGCCCCACCACCTTGGGCAGCTCTTCCTCCGCGACCTGCCCGGACGCCTTCACCGCGTCGAGCACGGCGACCGCGTTGGCGAGCGTGTACGCGACCTCCTGGACCGGTGTCGCGCCGGCCTCCTGGAGGTGGTACGAGCACACGTTGATCGGGTTCCACTTGGGGACGTTCCGCACCGTGTAGGTGATCACGTCGGTGGTGAGGCGCAGCGATGGCGCGGGCGGGAACGCGTAGGTGCCACGCGCCAGGAACTCCTTCAGAATGTCGTTCTGGGTGGTGCCCTCGAACACCCGGGTGTCGATGTTGCGGCGCTCGCCGACCGCCAGGTAGAGCGCGAGCAGCCATGGCGCGGTGGCGTTGATCGTCATCGAGGTGTTCATGCGCTCGAGCGGGATCTCCGCGAAGAGCGTGTCCATGTCCTCGATGTGGCGGATCGGCACGCCGACCTTGCCGACCTCGCCGCGCGCCAGGGGGTGGTCCGAGTCGTAGCCCATCTGGGTGGGCAGGTCGAAGGCGACGGAGAGGCCGGTCTGCCCCTTCGCGAGGTTGGTGCGGTAGAGCTCGTTCGAGGCACGCGCGGACGTGTGCCCCGAGTACGTGCGCATCAGCCAGGGTTTCTCAGCCATGGGGTCCTCCTTCGTTCGAGACGTTCTCGCCGAGGCCGCCGCGGCGGGCGGGGACGGGCCCCGCCCCTACGGAGCGAGCCGGCACGTCGGGAGTGCCAGCTCTCACTTCACGGCCGCTTCCGGATGAGGACGCGGCGCTCGATCTCGAAGATCTTCTGGTCGATCTTCTCCTTGCCCGCGTCCTTCTTGTCGTTCTCCTTCAGGAACAGGTCGACGCCGAACTTCTCGAGCGCTTCGAGCGGCAGCACGTTCTTGATGCCGATGAGCTGGAACGTGACGACACCGGCGCCTTCGCACTCGGCGACCTCTTCCTTGTGCAGCACGCGGCTGAGCGCGTAGACGGTGTCGCCCGCGAACGCCGGCTGGGTGTGGTAGCCCTCGGTGAAGCCGAGCTCCCAGATCGCGTTCTCGGTGGTGTCGCGGCTCGCGAGCCCGTTGAGCCACGCGAACACGAGCCCGCCGTAGACGATCGGCTCGCCGCTCATGGGCCCCTTGCGGCCGGTCGAGTAGAGGCGGTCGAAGTGCAGCGGGTGGGTATTGCCGACCCGGTACGTCCACGCGAAGTGCTCGTCGGTGATCGTGCGGCCGTTGAAGTGGACGATCACGTCGCCGACCACGAAGTCGTCGTAGTAGGTGTGCCGCCCGGTGAGGTCGAGGGGCAGCTTGCCGCGGATGCGCGGGATGTGGGTCACCGGCTCGCGCACCTCGGGGAACTCCGCGCCCTCGAGATCGGAGGTGCCGGTGGGGGCTCGCCGCTCGGGCCGACCAGGATCTTGCGGTCGTACTGGAGCACGACCTCCTCGTGCTGGTTGATGCCGAGGGTCCGCACGTGCGCGATGCCGGGCTTGCCGGCGCCGCGCTCGCGGCGGTCGAGGACGCGCGTCGCGGAGCGCAGCGTGTCGCCCGCCATCACCGGCCGCAGGAACTGGACGTCGTAGTAGCCGAGGTTGGCGATCGCCTGCTCGGAGTCGTTCTGGACGCCGAGGCTCAGCACCACGTTGAACACGAGCTGCGGGCTCGCCGGCAGCCGGTCGTAGCCGGCGGCGCGCGCGAACTCGCGGTTGCGGTAGAGCGGGTTGGTCTCGAAGAAGTCGCTCGAGAAGAGCAGGATCAGGTCCTCGGTGATCGTGAGGCCCCGAGGGTGGTGGAACACCTGGCCCGGGATCAGCTCCTCCAGCGAGCGCCCGTAGCGCGGCTTCTTCACGTGGCTGAGCCTGGCGGTGGCGCTCTGTGCGCGCTCGAGCTGAGGCGAGAGCTTCAGGTTGATCGTCATGACGATGGCTCCTCGGCTGGTGTTGAACGGCGCTCGCGTCAGGCCGCGGCGGCGCCGCCGCCCGCTTCCTCGACGACGCTCCGGGCCACCACCCGAAGCGCCAGCACTTCCTCGGCGCCCTCGAAGATCGAGAGCACCCGCGCGTCCACGAAGTAACGAGACACCGCGAACTCCTCGGCGTAGCCCATGCCGCCGTGGATCTGCATCGCCTCGCGCGTCACCCACTCGGCGGTGCGACACGCGTAGAGCTTGACCAGGGCGCAGTCGACCGCGCCCTTGCCCTCCTCGACCAGCTTGGCCGAGCGGTAGGTGGCGCGCCGCACGGCGTGGAGCGCCGCCGCCATGCGCGCGAGCTTCCACTGGGTGAGCGGGTAGTCGTAGATCGGCTTGCCGAAGACCTTGCGGTCCTTGGCGTAGCGCAGACCGTCCTCGAGAGCCGCCTGCATCACGCCCAGCGCGCGCGCCGCGGTCTGGAGGCGTCCGCCGGCGAAGCCCTCCATCTGCAGGTAGAAGCCCTTGCCGAGGCCGGCCTCGCCGCCGATCAAGTTGGCGTCGGGCACGAAGTAGCTCTCGAACACCACCTCGTAGGAGTGCATGCCGCGATACCCGATCGTCGGGATGGCGCGCCCCTGCACCTTGCCGCCCCCCTCCTGGGTGTGCTCGAAGGCGTGGCCCTCGAAACGCGGCTTCTCGGCGATGAAGAGCGAGAGGCCCTTGTGCTTCTTCTTGGGGTCGGGGTCGGTGCGAGCGAGCACCATGAGGATGTCGGCGTAGCCCGCGAAGGTGCACCAGGTCTTGACGCCGTTGAGGTGCCAGCCGCCGTCGGTCTTGGTGGCGGTGACCACGATCCCGGCCACGTCCGAGCCGAAGTCGGGCTCGGTCACGGCCACCGCGTTCATGGCCTCCGCGGTGGCGAGCTTGGGCAGCCAGGTCTGCTTCTGCTCCTCGGTGCCGCCCTTGAGCAGCGCCTTGGCGAGGATCTCGGGGCGGGTGATGAGGCTGCCGGCGGCGGCGAGGCTGCCGCGCGAGAGCTCTTCCGTCACGATCACCATGCCCATGTTGTCGGGGTCGGTGTCGCTCTGGAAGCCGCCGTAGGTCTCGGGGATCGAGAGCCCGAAGCAGCCGAGCTCGGCGAGGCCGTCGACGATCTCCTTCGGCACCAGCAGGTCGTGGCGGTGGATCTTCTCGGCGAGCGGGGCCACCTGCTCGCGGGCGAACTTGCGGAAGGTGTCGGCGATCGCCTGGTGGTCGCTGTCGTGCGCCGGGTCGGCGCCGCCGGGGAGCTCACGAAGCAGGTTGCCGATCTCGGCGTAGCGCTCCGGGGCGAGGTTGGTGGTGAGGTAGGCCTGCACTTCCTGGGTCGCCAACGGGTCCGCGGTGACCCCGAACTCGGCCGGCCGCGCCTGTACCCGGCCGCGGATCGAGTGGAGCGCCTCGGCGAGGAAGAGCGCCGCGAGACGCGTCTCGAGCTCGGTGCCCTTGGCGCGCGAGTCGCGCACCGTCTCTTCGGCCGCGCCGAGCTCGGCGAAGATGTACGCGAGGTCGTACGCGGCGATCTGGTGGACGTCGAGGGCATCCACCGAGAGCTTGCCCCCCGGGCTGGAGATCTGCGCGAGGTGTCGAGCGGCGCCCTCGGCGAGGGCACGCGCGGCGGCGATGGCACGGTCGGCGTGTTCCAGAAGCGCGGTCGGTTGAGTCACGGGTCCTCCCGGGTCGGTGGGCGTTGGTCGACGGATCTCGAGGGTTGCGTCGGGGTCGGGCCTCTGCGGCCGGAGTGCCGAACGAGGCCCTCCGGCCCTGGGCTGGTGCCGCTTTCCCCGCGCGCGTGGGGCGCGGGCGGTCAGCCGACTGCTCGCTTTGTTCGTCGCGCCGCCCGTGGCGGCGCGGCCGCCTCAGGAATGCGAGGCGTCGCCGACCGGTTCCGAGAGCTCCACGAGCACTCCGCCGGTCGACTTGGGATGCACGAACGCAATTCGCTTGCCGTGCGCACCCAGGCGCGGCACCTCGTCCACGAGCTTGACCCCCTTGGCCTTGAGCTCGGCGAGGCGCGCGTCGATGTCACGGACTTCCAGGCAGATGTGGTGGATGCCGGGGCCGCGCTTCTCGAGGTGCTTGGCGATCGGGCTCTCCGGCGAGGTGGGGAAAAGCAGCTCGAGGTTGGTCTCGCCGACCGCGAAGAAGGCGGCGCGGACCTTCTGGTCGGCCACTTCCTCGATGTGCTCGGGCGGCTTGCCCAGCATCTTGGTGTAGAAGTCGATCGCTTCCTCGAGCCCGGACACGGCCACGCCGATGTGGTCGACCTTCTTGAACATGGGGCTCCTTCGTGGTCCGGCCGGCGGGCCCGAGGGTTTCCGATCGGGAGCAGCCGGGGACTCGAAATGGCGCATCGCGTTACAGCAACGGCCAAGATACCGTTCGCCTCCTCCGCCCTTCAAGTCACGCCGGACGTCGTCGCCGGGGGTGGTGTCGCCGCGCGCTCGCGTCGGGTTTCGAGGGCCAGGCACGCCAGGCCCGCACCGGTCCGCACCAGGTAATAGGTGAGGAAGATCGCGAACGCGTAGGCCGCCGCGGCGGGCGCCATCGAGGTGCGTTCCGCGGCGAGCGTCATGATCAGCACCATGGTGCCGACGTTGCCAGGACCGCTCGGCACCATCGCCCCGAGCCCCGAGCCGACCATGATGAAGGCGGTGTCGAGGACGGAGATCATGTCGTCGCCGAAGGCGCGGCTCAGCATCCGGTAGGACGTGTTCACGAAGAAGAAGTCGAGGAGGCAGAGCGCCACCACGATCGCACCGGAGGTGCCGCCGAGCGCGCGCAGGCCGGCGAGGGCGGCGAAGATGCCCTCGGCGAAACGCCCGAGGGGAGCCCGGGCACGAGCCGGGAAACGTTCGATCACCCACCGGGTGAGCGCGCGGATGCGGGTGGGAAAGAGGACGACCGCGACGATGGCGGCGGCGATCGTGATCGCGACCGCCACCAGCCCCGTGACCACGCTCGTCGAGCCCGCGACGTCGCTGGCGGTGAACGAGCTGGTCGCGAACAGGGTGAGTGCCAAGCTGAGCACCATGAACACGTCGAGGAGCCGCTCGACGGCGATCGTGACGCCGATCCCGCCGAAGCCGAGCGCCGGCACCCACTTCCCGACCACCACCATCCGCACCAGCTCGCCCGAGCGCGGCACCAGGTTGTTGTACAGGTAGCCGATCGAGAGCGCCGAGAAGAGCCGCGCCACGGGCGGCGGCGGCGCGAACAGGAACCGCCAGCGCACCGAGCGTCCCGCGAGGTGTGCGAGGTGGAAGGCGCAGCCGGCGACGAACCAGCCCGACTTCGAGAGCGGGATCGCGCGCAGCAGCGCGAGCTGCTGGTGGAGGTCGGTGTGGCGCGCGGTGAGCGCGAGAAACGCTACGCCGAGCGCGAGCCCCGCCCAGAAGAGCCTCCAGTTCACGGCGCGAGCATAGACGCAATTCGCCCAGGCGCCGCGCGAGCTGGCTAGCCGTGGACGGCGCCGAGACCGTCGCCTTCGTCCCATCTCCACGGGCCGCGCTCGAACAGGGTGCTCCAGTCGGGGCCGAGCGGTGCGCGGATCGTGAGCGGCGAGCCGCTCACCGGATGCGCGAGCGCGATCTCCCACGCGTGCAGCCACAGCCGCGTGACGCCCAGCCAGCTCGCCACCGCGCGGTTGTGCGCGCCCTTGCCGTGGGTGGTGTCGCCGATCACCGGATGGGCGGCGTGCTGGAGATGGCGGCGAATCTGGTGCCGGCGCCCGTGCTCGGGACGCGCCTCCACGAGCGCGTAGCGCGCGGTCGGATGGCGGCCGTCGACGGCGAGCGGCCACTCGACGCACCCCAGCCGAGTCCATCCGGTGCGTGCGTCGAGGAGCGGCTGGCCTCGCGCCGCGCGCTCGGGATCGCGCGCGAGGGGTGATCGACGAACCCGCTCGGGTCGGGCCAGCCACGCACCAGCGCCAGGTAGCGCTTGGTCAGGTCGCTGGCCGCGAAACGCTCGCCGAGGACCCGCGCCACGGCCGCCGAGCGCGCGAACAGCACCACGCCGGAGGTGGCGCGATCGAGGCGGTGGACCGGATGGACGCGCTCGCCGAGCTGGTCGCGCAGTCGCCCGAGGGCCGCGTCGCGCTCACCGGCCGCGAGCCCCGTCGGGTGGACCAGCAAGCCCGCCGGCTTGTCGATCGCGACCACGTGCTCGTCGAGATGGAGGAGCGCGAGCGGATTCGGTGAAGCGGGCATGGCGTCTCGGGATAGCGTACGCGGTCGTCGGCCGCTCGCCTTCGGCCGCCGTCGGTTTGACCCGCACCCGCGCGGATTGGGACACTTGTCGGGTTGAGCCCTTCAGTGAGGGCTAGCTTCGACCGAGGAGGTGAGTGTGAGCGCGCGACCGGTGTCGGCACGGCGGTGGGTGGCCTCGATCTGCACCGCCGGGGTGATCCTCGGCGGCGGGCTGGGGGCGCAGTGCGAGCCCAGCCCGTGGCGAAGTGCCCTCTATCCCACCAACTGGACGCCCGGTTACGCGGACGCGCAAGGCCGCTTCCTCCAGGACTTCTCGTACGCCGGCTATCACAACGGCGAGTCCGAGCCGCCCATCACCCCGCCGGGCGCCGTGTTCGACGTGGTCGCAGCCTACGGCGCCGACCCTACCGGCACCACCGACTCGACGGCCGCGATCCAGCAGGCGATCGACGCCGCCGAGGGCGCGGGCGGCGGCATCGTCTCGGTCCCGGCCGGGACCTATCGCTGCGACGGCACGCTCGAGGTGGCCGCGTCACGGGTGGTGATCCGCGGTGCGGGCGAGAGCGCGAGCAAGATCTACTTCACGCGCTTCGCCGGCATGGGCGACCGCGGCCACGTCTGGATTCACGGCGCCGTCAGCCGCGGCGCCGATCACGCGCTGGTGGCGGAAGGGGCTCTCGGCTCGACCGACGTGCTGGTCGGCGACGTGAGCGGACTCGCGGCCGGCGACGACGTCAGCGTCGGCTGGGTGATCACGCCCGAGTTCATCGCCGAGCACAACATGACGGGCACCTGGCAGGCCTTCAACGGCCAGTGGGAGTCGTTCTTCAAGCGCGAGATCGTGGCGATCACCGCGGTGCCGGGCGCCTGGAAGCTCACGCTCGACGTGCCGCTGCGATATCCGGCGAAGCTGCGCGACGCGGCGAGCGTGCGCCGTGAGACCGGCTGGGTATCCGAGGTCGGGATCGAGAACCTGTCGCTCTCCAACGCGGTGACGTGGGCCGACGCGTGGACCGAGGTGCGCAATCACGTGCTCCTCCTCGAGGACGTGAAGGACGCGTGGGTCCGCCACGTGGCGAGCTTCGCGAGCCCCTATCCGCCCGCGGGGGGCTACCACCTCCAGAACGGCGGGCTCGACGTCCTCGAGTCGAAGCGCGTCACGGTCACCGACACCACCCTCGAGAAGGCGCAGAACCGCGGTGACGGCGGCAGCGGCTACCTGTTCGAGATCTCGATGTCGAACGAGGTCCTGACCCGCGACGCGATCGCTCGCGACGGCCGCCACAACTTCATCCAGAACTGGGGCTTCGGCACGACCGGCTGCGTGTGGCTGCGGGTGCGCTCGAGCGGCAGCAAGTGCGGGCTCAGCCCCGACCTCAACATCTACACACCGTGCTACTCGGAGTTCCACCACTCGCTGGCGACCGCGAACCTGATCGACTCGTCGGTCCTCGACGACGGGTGGAAGGCGGAGAATCGCGGGCTCGAGAGCACCGGCGCGGGGATCACCAGCACCCAGAACGTGTTCTGGAACGCGTCCGGCAGCGGGCTCGTGGAGTCGATGCAATACGGCTGGGGATACGTGATCGGCACCCAGGGTGTGGTGGTGAATACCTCGCTCGCGCTCGGCAACGCCGCGGGCACCGCTCCGCAGGACTTCGTCGAGGGCCAGAACACCGGCGCGAGCCTCACGCCGCAGTCGCTCTATCTCGACCAGCTCGCGAAGCGGCTCGGGCCCTGAGCGCGGTCCTCCGCGACCTGCGCGCCCCGGGAGGGGCACGCCTCGCGTGCCCGGCGAAACGACGCAGCGTGGGATCTCGCGAGAGCGCGGATCCCGGTTCGACCGGTGTGGAGGGCGCGCCTCCGGCGCGCCGGCGCCCGGTCAGCGAGCGCGGACCAGGATCCGGACGCCGAGCATCGTCACGAGTGCGCCCATCGCCATCGCCGCCCACGCGAAACCCCAGTCGTGAACGCTTGCCGTGGCGCCCCGGCGCGCCGGGTCGTCGACGAGCTCTCGGAGCCGAGCGGCGGCCTCCTCGACCTGCTCGCGGGTTCCGCCGACCTCCCACGGCGCGGCGTGCGTCCGTTCGAGCACCAGGTACCAGGCGGTGCGCGTCCTCGTGGTGTTCGCGGCGTTGCGCGAGTCCGGGTCGCGCTCGCTGCGCTCCGTGACCCGAGTCGATACGCCGCGCACGCCGCCGATCGGGTCGTGACTCAGCTCCGAGCGGCCGAGCCAGCGGGTGGACCGGGCCTCGCAGGTGACCACGCTCGCGTCGTCGCGCGCGCAGCGCACCGTGGTGCCGCCCGCCGCGAAGGCGCCGAGAGCCGTCAGCATCGTCCCCGCCACCACCACGAGCACCCCGAACAGAACCGCACGCCAGCGCGGAACCGGAGCGCCGAGCGTCACTCGCGGTGGCATGTCCGAGGTCGATCGCTCAGCGGGGAGCCGGGCGCCGCTGGCGCAGCAGGCCGGCCCAGACCACGAACGGGTAGACGAGCTGCGCCACGAAGCTGTGCGGAAGCTCGCGTGCCGGCTGGTCCTGCTCGTGCGGGAAGCGCGGGTCGTCCACGCCGGTGGGCGGGTACACGTCGACGTCGCGGCACACGGTCCCGAACAGCCGGTCCCAGATCGAGAACGTCGTCGCGAAGTTGGTGTCGCGGTGCTCGGGGAGCACCGAGTGGTGGACGCGGTGGCTCTGCGGCGTGACCAGCACGTAGCGCAGCCAGCCCAGGTTGGTGCGCACGTTGGCGTGATAGAAGCGCGTGAACGAGCTGCGCACCAGCGGGTACGCCACGCTGAGGGTCAACGGCGCCCCGAACAGGACGAACACGGTGAGGTGGACCGTCTCTTTGATCACCTGCTCGAACGGGTGGTTGCGGAGGTCGGAGAGCAAGTTGAGCTCGCGCTGCGAGTGATGGACGGCGTGCAGCGCCCACAACGCCGGCACCTTGTGGCGCAGCCAGTGGTTCCCCCAGCCGACGAAGTCGTCGATCAGCACCGCCACCGCGAACCGCACCGCCGGTGGCCAGCTCGCGGCGCTCTCGATCATGAGGAAGGAGAGGTGGGCGCGGATGAACGCGCGCAGCGCCACCACGTAGGCGGTCAGGAACACGATCTTCCACAGCGCGTTGAGCGCCGCCCAACCGAGGTCCTGCAGCAAGCCCCGCGACGCGATGCGCTGGCGCGGATCGGCGGGGATCCACCACTCGAGGGCGAACGCGACGGCGAAGCCGAGGTAGCCGAGCGGGTTGAGCGCCACCCAAGGCAGGCGACGGATCTCGAGCGCGTCGAGAGCGCTCTGCCAGGCGGTCGGCAGCAGCGGCACGAGCGCCGCCCAGAACACGAACGTGGTGGCGAGGCCGAGGACCGACGCTACGACGAGCAGGCCGGAGAGGTCGAAGTCGGTCGAGCCGTCCTCGGCGGGAGCCGAGGTGCCGCGCGTGGAAGCGATCGAATCGAGCATCTCCGTGAATCTCTCATCGCGACAGGGCACCGACAACCGCCGTGGAGTGCTTCGCGGCGCGGGAGTCAGAGCTCGCGCACGAACCAGCGGTCGCAGCCTGCGTGCCCCGTACATCCCATGGGCGCGGGGACCCGGGTGAATCCGGCCTCTGCGTAGAGGTGCTGGGCCGCGTCCATGCCGGTGAGGGTCTCCAGGTAGCAGCGCCGGTAGCCGAGGCGGCGTGCCTCCTGGAGGCAGCGCTCGAGCAGGGCGCGGCCAGCGCCCAGCCCGCGCCCTTCGCGGAGCACGTACATCTTGCGCAGCTCGCAGGTGTCGGACGGGCCGCCGTCGAGCGGCGCCACGCCCGCGCCACCCACCACCGCGCCGCGCGCGAGCTCGACCACCCAGTATCCAGCGCCGGGCCGGTCGTACGCCCGGGCCATGGCGTCGACCTCGGCGTCGTGGATCGCGAAGCCCGGGCCACCGGCCCCGAACTCGGGCATCACGGTGCGGATCACGTCCGCGACCCGGGCCTCGTCGCGGGGCTCGATCGGTCGCAGTCGAAAGCGAGGGTTCGTGGCGCCGCCGACCATGGCGCCGCGAGCATAGCGCCGACCCGGCGCGTCCGACCCCCCGGGTCCGCCGTCGAGCCACCTGCCGAGCGAGCCGCTATTCTGCGCCGATTCGATCTGCGGCGAGGGGCTCATGACGGTCAAATCGGTCTACCTGGTCAAGCACGGTGCGGCGGCGCAGGCGTTCGAGCTCCGCGAAGGAGGCGCCAAGCCCGAGCCAGGCCCTGGCCAGCTTCGCGTCGCCGTCGAGGCGTTCGGCCTCAACTTCGCGGACGTGATGGCGCGCAAGGGTCTCTATCAGGACGCGCCTCCGATCCCGTGCGTGCTCGGCTACGAGGTGGTCGGCCGGGTGGAGGCGCTCGGAGCCGGAGTCGAGGGGCCGAAGCCGGGGACACGTGTCGCCGCGCTCACGCGGTTCGGCGGTTACACGACCCATGCGCTCACGGACGCGCGCGCGGTGGTGCCGATCGCAGACGACCTCGACGTGGGGATCGCCGTGGCGCTGCCGACCCAGGGCGTCACCGCGTGGTTCTGCGCCGAGGAGATGGTGCGGCTCCACGCCGGGGATCACGTGCTCGTGCAGGCGGCGGCCGGCGGGGTCGGCACGTTGCTCGTGCAGCTCGCCAAGCGCCACGGCTGCGTCGTCTACGGCACCGCCGGGAGCGAGGAGAAGGTCGAGTACCTGAAGAAGCTCGGCGTCGACGTGCCGATCAACTACCGCACCACCGATTTCGCCGAGGTGATCGAACGCAAGCGCGGCGACGAAGGGATCGACGTGGTGTTCGACTCCCTCGGCGGTGCGGCGATCCGCAAGGCGCTGAAGCTGGTGCGAGCGGGCGGTCGGGTGGTGGCGTTCGGCGCGGCCGAGCACGAGGCCGGCAGCCTCCAGCTCCTGCGCAGCCTCAAGTTCCTGGCGCCCTTCGGCTTCCCGCACCCGGTGCTGCTGATGATGGCGTCCAAGTCGTTCCTGGCGGTGAACATGCTGCGCGTCGCCGACGAGCGCCCACTGGCGCTCCAGCGCAGCCTGCTCGGGATCGCCGACCTGCTCGCGCGGGGCGAGATCCACCCGCACGTGGGCGGGCGCTTCACGGTCGACCGGATTGCCGACGCCCACACGTTCCTCGAGAACCGCGGCTCGATGGGCAAGATCGTGGTGACGTGGTGAGGCCGGGTCGAGATCGCCGTCCTCGGCCCGCCGCTGCTGCGCCGTGAAGAGCCGATGAACGTTCACGTCGCCGTCGACCGGGCGATCGGCGCGAGCACGCGCTGGCTGCAGCGCAAGCTACCGCCCAAGACCGACACGCTGCACCTGCTGGGCTCGTACCGCGGCCGGCCGCTCGACGAGCTCTTTCCGCCGCCGCCCGCGCACCCGTACGTCGAGACCCGCGACGCACCGCCCGTCGGGCCGCTGCGCGCGCGGCGGCTGCGCGTCGCGAGCGCGCACGTACCGCTCGTCGAGCCGCTGGCGCGGATCTACCGGCTCGAGCAGGAGCCGCTCCACATGTTCCACGGCCGCGAGCTGACGCTGAGCGGCCACCGCACGCGACGGGCGATCGTGTACGTCCACGGGTGGATGGAGTCGACCGACCTCGCCACCGAAGCGCTCCTGGCGCCGGTGGTGGCGTGGAAGCTCGACGCCGACTTCTTCCACTTCCAGCTCCCCCATCACTGGCGCCGCCAGATCGCCGGCTCCAGGTACAACGGCGCCCACTTCTGCTCCGCCGATCTGGCGCAGACCTGCGAGGCGTTCCGGCAGGCCGTCCTCGACGCGCGCACGCTGCTCTCCTGGGTGCGCGGGCTCGGTCGCTACGACGAAGTGGGCATCATGGGGATCAGCCTGGGCGGGCTCATCACCCAGATCGTCGCCTGCCTCGATCCCGCGCTGCCGTGGGCGATCCCGTGCGAGGCGCATCTCGACTTCCAGGACTTGCTCAACCACGCGCCGATCCTCGCCGAGGTGCGCGACGAGCTCGCCTCGTTCGGCATGTCGACCGCGGATCTGGTGGATTTCATGAGCGCGCTCGGCTTCGACCGTCTCGAGCCGGCGATCGAGCGCTCACGGATGCTGTTCGTCGCGGCCCGCGACGATCAGTTCATGCGCGCCGAGGCGATGACCCGCGCGCTCGCCCGCTGGCCGGGTGTCAACACCCTGTGGGTGCCGGGCGGGCACATCACCGCGCTCGTCCGCCTCCCGCGCGTTCTCGATCAGGTGCGGCGCTTCGTCGACGGGCTGCCGCGCCACGGCGAGGCGACCCCATGAAGACGCCGGACGTGGTCGCCTACACCGACGGTGGCTGCCGCGGGAACCCCGGCCCCGGGGCGTGGGCCTTCATGCTCATCGATCCCGCCAGCCGCAACGCGCTCGAACGCACCGGCGGCGAGCGCCAGACCACGAACAACCGCATGGAGCTGCTCGCGGTGATCGAGGCGCTGCGGGCGCTGCGCGGCCCGCGCAAGCGGGTTCGGCTCATGAGCGACAGCCAGTACGTGATCAACTCGGCCACCAAGTGGATGGCCGGGTGGAAGGCCAAGGGCTGGAAGCGCAAAGAGGGCGAGCTCAAGAACGTCGACCTGCTCCAGCAGCTCGACCAGCTCGTCAGCCTCCACGACATCGAGTGGCACTGGGTCCGCGGGCACGACGGCGAGCCAGGCAACGAGCGCGTCGACGAGCTCACCAATCACGGCATGGATCGCATCGCCCGCGGCGAGAGCGCCGCATGGGAGAGCCGCACCGTCTGGACGGGTCCGACCTGACGCTTGCGGTTGACGTGCTCGCCGGGATGGGTCACAACCAGCGTCGATCGACGGCGTGCCATCGGGTCGCGCGTGCTGCGAGCGCACTGCGCGCCTGCTGCGAGGCGGCGCACGAGGGAAGCGAGTGAACCGAGGGGAGCTCGCCGAGACCATGCGCTCGGCGGTGCGGGGGGCGCGAGCCGCCCCCCAGGGAACAGGGGGCCATCGTGCTGAACCGTGAAGACGTCATCCTCTACTCGGGCGCGGCGAACGGCGCCGAGGCTTACTTCGGCGAGATGGCGGAGCGCTACGGCATCCAGGAGGTGAACTTCACCTTCGAGGGCCACAACGACGCGCGCTCCCGCGGCATGCGTGTGCTCACCACCGAGGAGCTCAAGACCGGCGACGTGAGCCTCTCCTACATCGGCAAGATGATGAACCGCGAGTACTCGCCCGCGCCGCTCCTCAAGAAGGTTCTCCAGTGCATCTGGCACCAGGTGAACTCGGGGCAGGAGATCTACGTGATCGGCAAGATCCTCGAGGACAGCCACGTGAAGGGTGGCACCGGCTGGGGAGCCGAGTTCGCGAAGCTCTGCAACAAGCCGCTCTACGTGTTCGACCAGGATCGGGACGCGTGGTTCCAGTGGGATGAGATGCGCTTCAAGCCGATCCAGGACCCGGTCGTGACGCACCCGCACTTCACGGGCACCGGCACGCGGTTCCTGGCCGACAACGGTCGCAAGGCGATCGAGGAGCTCTACACGCGCTCGTTCGAGTGAAAGGTGCGCGCCGCGCCCGACCCGGTGAGGGAACGCGGGTGTCGCGGCCCGACGCCCCTGCGCTCACGAGTTGAGGACGGCGGTCACCGCACGGGTGATCGCCCGCGGCGAGAACCGCACACCGAAGGCCGCGAGCTTGTTGCTGACGCCCGGCACGACCACGGCGCGTCCCCGCTTCATCGCCTTCCAGCCGACCGCCGCGACCCGCTCGGGCCGGTCGACCCCGACCTTGAACAGGATCGACTGGTCGTTGCCGGCGGCCTTCGAGAAGCCCGTCGCCACCGGCCCCGGGCAGAGCGCCGTCGCGGTCACGCCGGTCCCGCGTAGCTCGTGGGCGATCGCCTCGGTGAACGACAGCACGAACGCCTTGGTCGCGTAGTAGGTCGCCATGTTCGGACCGGGGGCGAAAGCGGCCGTCGAGGCGACGTTCAGGACCCGTCCGCGGCGCCGCTCGACCATGCCACCCACGAGCCGGTGGGTGAGCTCGGCCAGAGCGGCGACGTTGACCTGGATCATCCCGCGCTCGCGCTCGAGCTCGCTTCGCCAGTAGGGGCCCGTCGAGCCGAAGCCGGCGCAGTTGACCAGCACGTCCACGACCAAGCCGGCCTCTCGGATCGCGTCGGTCACGTGCGCCGGGGCGTCCGGGGAGGTGAGGTCGGCGGGCACGATCGTCGCGTTCACGCCGTGGCTCGCGCGGAGCTCTCCGGCGAGCGTCGCGAGCCGGTCCTCGCTGCGTGCGACCAGCACCAGATCGTGGCCGTCGGCCGCGGCGAGCCGGGCGAGCTCGAGTCCGATCCCCATGGACGCGCCGGTGATCAGCGCCACGGGCCGGGGCGAGGACTGACTCGACGTCATCGGCATCCCCCTCTGCATGGCATCTCGAATCCGGCCCGCCAGAATGACGTGCCGCCGCGGCGGTCGTCGAGACCGCCGAGCCCCGACCTCGGAGGTCCCATGAGCTGGCTCGACACCTACCGTGCCTTCGCCCGCTACAACCGCTGGATGAACGAGCGCCTCTACGCGCTCGCGGCCGAGCTCGACGATGCCGACCGCAAGCGCGATCTGGGGGCGTGCTTCGGCTCGCTCCACGACACCCTGGGTCACCTGGTGCTCGCGGATCGTGTGGTTGGGCCGGTTTACAGGTGACGCCGAGCGGTTCGCCTGTTGCGACGCCGACGGCCAGCCGCTGCTCCTTCGTCCGCGCGGCGCCTTCCCCAGCTTCGGCCCCATGCGCCAGCTCCGGGCCGAGACCGATTCCGCCATCGAGGAGTGGGTGGCGACGCTCGACGACGCCCGCCTCGATGCCCCGTTTCAGTACGCCAGCCTCGCGGGCGAGGCTCAGAACCACGTGATGTGGTGGGCAACCCAGCACTTCTTCAACCACCAGACGCACCACCGTGGGCAGGCGACGACCCTGCTCAAGCAGCTCGGTAAGGATCCCGGCGTGACCGACTACGTCCACTTCCTGCGTCTCGAGGCCGCCGGACGCGGCTGACGGTCTCGTCTCCCGGCGATCGTTCGTTCGGGTTTCTGCGGCTAGCGCCGCGGAGTAAATTGGCGCCGGCCGCGACCGATCGGGGGCCGCCCATGTCGGGACCACCCCCCGCGCGGTGGCGTTCGCGGGCGAGCCTCTCCCGGATCGACCCGCCGCGCGACCGGCGCATCCGCCAGATCGGACTCGAGCGCGGTGCGCGCGCCCGCCTTCGCCGATGGATCCGTGGTCACCGCGCGGTGACTCGGTCGGCGGTCTCGCGGACGTTGCGGTCCCGATCGCTACCCAGGGCGGACCTAGGCAAGACTTGCCGGGTACCATGAAGACCGGCTGACGGAGCCTAGAATCGCGACCCCGTCGCGCCCGGTAGCGCGCGATGGCGCGATGTTTGAAGGGCAGAACGCGAGGTGACCCGTTCGGGTCCCGGCTCGCGAGGCCTGGCGCGCTGCGTCGGAGACACGGGTTCAGGAGCCTGGCTCAACCATGGGGCCGCGCTGGCGGTCCCGAAGAAGGAGGATTCGACATGCGGTTTCTCGGGAAAACCACGGTGGCCGTGGCGGCGTTGATGCTGGCGATGCCGATCGCGCACGCGCGGGCCGCCGATGCCGCCGCGGGCAAGGCGGTCTACGACAAGAAGTGCCAGAACTGCCACGGGGCGGACGGCAAGGGCGACGCCAAGATGGAGGCCAAGATCAAGGCGCGCACCAAGCTCGAAATCGACGGCAAGAGCGACGAGGAGATGCTCAAGCTGCTCAAGGAAGGAAAGAAGCCGATGCCGGGCTACGAGAAGAGCCTGAGCGCCGCCGACATCGACAACGTGTGGGCGTACACCAAGAGCCTGCTCGGCAAGTGAGGCCGGGGATGCTCGCCCCTTCCTGAGTCACCGCCCCTCGCCTTCACCGGGCGAGGGCCCCCCCCACGCACCCCGATCGCGCCCACCCTCTCCTCGACTGCCCGTCCCCCGCGCCCCCGGACCCCGGCCCCGCCGCGCCTGGACGCGCCCGCGGTCCACGCCTTCGGCCCGGCCCGCTCGCGACACCCTCGCGAGGGCTGAAGGTGGGGCCTCATGCCGGTCGCGGACGGTCGTGCCCGAGTCCTCTGAGGCCCCCGGGCGCCGATTTCATGTCGAGCTGCCGATCCGGGATCGTTACACTGCCGCGCCGCCCACGTCGCCGGGTTACCTGGCTGAAACGGGACCGTGGGCCATCGTCGACCTGGCCGCCTACCCGGTATACAAAGCACGCTGCGACGGGCGTTTGCCAGCCAAATCCACTCGAAAGTGGAGAAGGCACGGCAATTGCGGTGTCGCCCGACGTCGCAAGCTCGAAATGTCGGCCGAACGTCCAGGTCAGACGTGCCGAGCGCGGCGAAGATTCGATCCCACGCCAAACCGGGAAGACGACGCCGGCCAAACCAAGGCGGGGCGCCAGCAGGCTCAAGACCGCAGAAGCGGGAAGAGGCGGTCGAACCATAGACAGATCGGCGAACAACTCTTTCCGCGAAGGCGCTGTGGATCACAGCGCTGACGCTAGTCGCTTGTATGGGGCTGAGCCTGGGGAGCGCCTTCGCGGCCACCCAGTACCTGGGGATGGCGCCGTGCCGAACGGCGTCACGGGTGGCTGGGACCTGCCCAAGCAAGGCTCCTGTCCGGCCGACCTCACGAAGGACACTCGTCCGGAATGCCTGGCGTTGCGCCAGAACGTCGTCCAAGCCAGTTGCACCGGCGGCAGCACCAGCTCGCCATGGCTGACCTGGACCACCAGCGGCGTGTGCAACGATACGGTGAACGCTACGCAGGGCGCCTGCGAGGCGCAGCCCGACCGGCTGTGGAACTCGGCCACCAGCACCTGCGCGGTCGTGATGAAGGATGACGACCGCAACAACGTGACCTGTGCGCTGCACGCGGGTACCTGGACCACCGCGGGCACCTGCATCGGCACGTGGGTGATGCCGGCCCGGACCGACGCCGCCTACGGCGCGTCGGGCCTTCTGACCGCAAACGGCGCGGGTGACCAGTGCCTTCGCTGCCACAACTCGATCACGCAGTACAACGGCCCGCTCGTCCGGGACGTGGAAGACACGATGTACATGGGCCACCGCAACATGGCCCGCAAGGTCGTCGCCGGTGAGGCCTGGGGCGGTCCGCCGATGGAGTGCGACAACCCGCTGTACCTGACGGAAGACGCGTGCGAGGAGAACGGTGCCCACTGGTACCCGGTGGATCCGTACCCCTCGACCGATACCGGCTATCTCTTCGACTGGGTCAACGGCACGGTGAACGTCAGCGGCATCGACCGCACCCTCTACTGGATCTACGGCGACTGGCTGGGACCGCTCCCGCGCGCGGTGTATGCGGCCGATCCGGTCGCCAGCGCCGCCGCTCAAGCCGGGTAAGTCTTTACTCGTGCGCCCGTTGCCACACCACCGGCTGGACCAGCGACGCGACGCTCCAGACGGGACGTGAGCCCGAACGCTCGTTCCCCGGTATCACGTGGGATGGCGTGACCGACGCGGTCACCGGCCAGGTGAACCTGGCTGGCGGCGTGAGCGGCGACACCAACAAGATGGCGTCCTGGGACGTCTTCGGCATCGGCTGCACCCGGTGCCATGGCTCGGTGATCGACAACACCACCAACGGCGGCGTCCCGCCGTTCACCGCGCCCACCGGACAATCGAGCCACCACAACAACCTGACGACCTTCGACAGCAACAGTGGCGTATGCACCGACAACCGCTTCACGCTCGAGGCGCAGTGCGAGGGCAACGGCGGTAGCTGGCTCACGTCGTGCAGCATCGACAACACGACCGACATCTGCACCCAGGCGATCACGACCGAAGCATCGTGCATCGCGCCGGGCGTGTGGGTTGCGGCTCCTGGCTGGTGCAGCAATGCCTTCTACAGCGACCAGACAGCGTGCACGACGAACGGCTTCTCGTGGCAGGCGGGGTGGTGTACGCGCCCGGACAAGGACTCCGGAACCTGCAGCGGCGGCTCGGGCACGAGCGCCCTGAGCTGGCGCCGCAACGGCAGCCAGGCCTCCTGTCAGGTCGCTTCGGGCGTCTGGTCGTTCTCGAAGTGCAGCGTCGAAGGCGTGTGCAACGTCGACAACACCATCACCTCGAAGGCGGCGTGCGACACGGCCGGCGGCCAGTTCGCGTACGCGACGGACGTGATCCGCTGCATCGACATCGAGCACGCCAACCCGAGCGCGAACGTCGAGTGGACGGGCAACAACACGTACCGTGGTCAGATGATCACCTCCCTCTGCATGAACTGCCATCGCCAGGAGACTCAGGGGCAGCCGTACGCCAACACCGGAAACGGCGTGGGCAGTGGCTCAGGCTCCAACCCCGGCTCCTACGTGAAGGTGGGCCAGTACCACAGCACGTTGACCTTCCCGAGCCATCCGCACGGCAACATGTTCTTGAACAGCCCGCACGCGAAGTTCACGGGCACCTTCAACGAGATCGGCACCACCAAGCTGGGGACCGGATACGACAGCTACTTCCTGGGTGAAGGCGAAGCGGCGGGCACCGGCAACGGCTGCACCGGTTGCCACAACCCGCACCGCAGCACCGTGAAGGCCGTCGGTGGTGAAGAAGCGACCGAGCCCCGTCAGGCGTGCCACACCGGCCCGTACGCGGTCGATCTCTCCAAGATCAACCACCTCCACGGCGCCGGTACGCCGTTCGATCCGGCCACGGTCGGCGAGGGCGAAGCGGAGCCCTGCATCACCTGCCACATGCCTGGCGGGCAGCACATGTTCCGGATCAACCCGAGCGCCTCGTACTCGACCTTCCCCGCCTCGATCCTGAGCTCGGCGACGGTCACCAACGCCAACACGGCCGCCGATGGGTCGTTCTCCAGCGCGGTGTGGGTCGACGTGGACGCGGCGTGCGGTCAGTGCCACGGCGGCGGCTCCAACAAGGCGAGCACGACGCTGACCCTCGCCAACAGCACCGACGCGACCCTCGGCAAGACCCTGACCGTCGCCTCGACGACGGGCTTCGCGGTCGGGCAGCGGATCGAAGTGGCGGGTGCTGGTAGCTATACGTACGACGAGGCCGGGTCGGTCGCGGCGGGTGACTTCGACTCCTACATCACGGGCGTCACCTCCGGCACTACCCTCACGGTCGTCGGCGCGGCGCCGTTCAGCGTGTCGCCGGGTGCCGTCGTCAAGCAGAACCCGACCCAGCACGGCGCTCCGTACTACACCAAGGCCCAGCTCGCGCTGGTCGCCAAGGGCATGCACAAGTCGAGTGGTGTGGTGTACGCGGTGACGTTCAGCACCTCGGTCTCCGGTAGCGGTCTACAGGTGGCGGTGGACGCCTCCGTGGACTGCGGCAGCAACCCGTGCCCAGTCTTCACGTACGATTGGGATTGGGGTGACAGCACGGCCCACGGCTCGGCGGATCCCGATAGCCACACCTATGCGACCGCCGGTACGAAATCGATCAAGCTGACGGTCAACCTGGCCGGCAAGGTGGCTGGGTCGGCCACGCGCAGCGTCAACCTGGTGGCGCTCGATCAGGCGCCGGTCGCGGCCGCGACCTGCACGTGGGATGCGGACCTCTGGAAGATGTCGGTCCTCGACGCCTCCACCGACGACAACGCCGTGACCCAGGTGGTCGTGGACTTCGGTGATGGCAGCTCCAAGACGATCGCGCCGGCCGGCAGCTCGATCAACCGGACGTACACGCGGCCCGGCACCTTCACGGTGACCGATCGCGCGATCGACGCGAAACTTCAGTCCTCGACGTACACCTGCCCGACGCAGGCGACTCCGGCGTACTTCACCATCAGCGGCACCGTGAAGAACAAGACCGGCGCAACGAACCTCAGCTCGGCGACGGTTCAGCTCTACAGCGGAGCCAGCATCGTGAAGAGCGTGAGGACCGCGGCGAACGGTACGTTCACCATCGGATCGCTCAAGCCGGGCAACTACACCCTGAAGGTCGTGAAATCCGGCTACACCTTCGCGAACCCGGCGGCCACGATCTCGGTCGGACCGTCGAGCGCAGGGAACACGATCAACGCCACGAACAAGTGATACGGGGGAGGAAGGCAGGCGGGATGACCCGCCTGCCTTCCTCGAGGACACCTAACCAGTCTTTCGGAGCCGCAGGCACCAACCGAACCACGAGCAGCAAACGCACGGAGGAGCGAAGCAATGAAACGCCTCACACACAGCATGCTGGCCGTCGCTACGGGGCTCTTCCTCGCAGGGTCAGCGATGGCCTTCTCGGGATCGTACGTCCCCGGCGCCGGGATCAACGGCACCGTTCACGACCTCGGCACACCGGGCGCCAACGGGATGAACTACGGCGCCTCGCCGGCGGACCCGCTACAGCGCATCTGCATCTACTGTCACGCCCCTCACAACACCTACCGGCTCAGCTCGGCGACGGGTGGCGCGGGCCCGCAGGCGCCGTCCGAGTTCGACTACCTGCCGCTCTGGAACCACACGCTCCAGGACCCGACCGGCTACACGATGTACGACAACGGCCCGGGCGCCCCGCAGTCCGGTGCCAAGGCCTCGCAGGCGATCATCAACGGAATGACCCCGGGCAGCACCTCGCTGCTCTGCCTGAGCTGCCACGACGGCACGATCGCCGTGAACTCCTACGGCAACGCCGATCAGATCAGCGAGTCGACCGGCTCGACGACCATCACCGACGCCTACGCGATCGGTAAGGACCAGTACCTCGGTAACCATCACCCGATCGGCTTCAACTACGACGACGTCCAGGCCGGTGACACCGAGATCCGCAGCGCCGACACCGCGATGCTGACCCCAACCTCTTTCGTCCGCGACCACCTGGCCGGCGACGCCCACATGGAGTGCGCGACCTGCCACTCGGTCCACAACAAGGGCAACGACGGCGAGCGCCTGCTGTGGAGGAGCGACCAGAACAGCGAGCTGTGCCTGACCTGCCACGACAAGGGCATCTACACGGCTCCGTGACACACGGCCGCTTCGAACCTCCGTCGCCCTGATCTGCAAAGGGGGAATGGGCAACCATTCCCCCTTTCTCTTTGGTTCCGCGGGTTTTGGTTGACACGGAGGTGCCAGCGTGGCTTTGACTCGCCCGCACCTCGATGGTAAGAGCCCTGACATGACTCGGCCCAGGCTCGCGATCGTCCGGTTATCCCGGCGGATCGCCAGCATTTTCTGCCTCTCACTGGCGGCCGCTTGCGCCCCAGAGATGCAGGCGCAACAGGTCCCGGTGTTCTTCCCCCCGGCGCCCGAGCCGCCGCGTATCCAGTACCTCACGGCGTTCAGCGGTCTTCGTGACATCGAACACCAGTCGGCGTTCGACCGCTTCGTCGTCGGCGAGAAGCCGAACCTCCAGGTCGACAAGCCGTACGGCTTGGCGATTCACGACGGCAAGATCTACGTCTGCGACACCAACTCGTCGGTGTTCGTGTTCGACCTGAAGAACGAGACGTTCGAACAGCTCGCGGGCGCGGTCGGTCCCGGGCGGCTGCGCCAGCCGACCAACATCGGGATCGCGCCGGACGGCACGAAATACGTGGCGGACCCGGTGCGCGGCCAGGTCGTCGTGTTCGGACCCGACGATCAATACGTCGGCGCGTTCGGCGTGCCGGGGACGTGGCGTCCGGTCGACGTCGCTCGCTACGAGGAGCGGCTCTACGTCGTCGACGCGCAGAAGAGAGCCGTCGTCGCGCTCGATCCGAAGAGCGGGGCGTTGCTCAAGACGATCGGCGAAAAGGGTGGACCGAGCGAGGTGCTGGATCGGCCCACCAACCTGGCCTTCGACACCGACGGCTACCTCTACGTCACCGACTTCGGCCGCTTCCAGGTGCTCAAGTACGACCGCGACGGGCACTTCAAGGCGCGCATCGGCGACCTCGGTGCCGACTATGGCCACTTCGCGCGTCCGAAGGGGCTCGCCGTCGACAAGGAGGGGCGCCTCTACGCGGTGGACGCCTCGTTCAACAACGTCCAGATCTTCAACCGCGACGGACGGCTGTTGCTCTTCTTCGGTGGTGCCGGCGAGGAGAATGGCAACCTGACCCTGCCGGCCAAGGTGGCACTCGACTACGACAACGTGTCGTACTTCGAGAAGTACCTCGAGCCCGGCTTCGAGCCCGAGTACCTGATTCTCGTGACCAGCCAGTTCGGGGGCGGCGGGTGAACGTCTTCGCCTACGGTCGCCAGCAGGGGAAGTCGTATCCGTCGGACGCCGACGCGCTCAAAGCCCTCGAAGAACGCAAGAAGAACGCCTCGCAGCAGGCCCCGGCCCCGGCGCAAGCCCCGGCCGAGGCTCCATGAGGCATCGCGTACCCGAGCCGCAACCCTCCGATGCGCATCCGAGCCGGGGCCGTGGCGGCCGCCGTCCTACTCGCGGTGGGGCTGCCCGCGGGCTGTAGCCCGGCGGGCGCGCTACGACACGCTGTCGATTTTCTTCGACGGTGTCCCGAAGCCACCGCCCGAGGAGCCGACCAATGGCAACGGGCACGGCAACGGCACCGGCCTCCTGACGGGCAGCAAGCGGACCGCGCTCGCCGGAGTGCACGGTCCGTACGGCGCGCGGATGTGCACCGCGTGCCACGCCGACCCGGCTACCAACAGGCTAGTCGTGCCGGAAAGGGCGGCTCTGTGCGCTGCCACGAGCTCGAGCTCGACAAGGTTCGTCCACGGACCCTGGCTTCCGGCGGCTGCACCGTGTGTCACGACCCGCACAGCGCGCGTTATCGGCACCTGCTGGTGGCCGACTCGGCGACGTTCTGCGTGCGTTGCCACGAGCCGGCGGACATCGCCCGCAACGAAGCGCACCGGATCCGCAGAAGCAGTGCACCTCGTGTCACGACGCCCACCAATCGAACCGGCGTTATCTGTTGAAATGAGCCGGCTGCGTATCCCTCGTTGCCGTCTGATCCTCGGGCTGGCGCTGCTCGCGTTCGCGGCGCCGCCCGGCGCGCGCGCCGACTGGAAGCAGTTCATCCCCACGCCGATCGACAACGACGTCTTCTTCGAGGTGTTCTCGTCGTTCGAGCGCGACCATTACACCGGACTCCCGACGCCGGTGCTGTGGACGGATCCGTTCGTTCGCGAGCGGCTCTCGCTCGACTCGTACGGATTTTCCTACGACCCGCGTTTCCTCCAGTACCAGCTCAGCCTCGGCGTGCTGCTGAAGCAGGAGGACTACGAGTCGAGTCAGTTCGACGACCTCGGATGGACCTACGGCGAGGGCTACGACTACAACGTCCGGCTCACGGTTCTGCCGGAGCACCCGTACAACGTCGACCTGTTCGCGATTCGCGTCGAGGACCAGTTCCGCGAGCAGTCCGCGATCCAGCGCGACGGCGTGTCGAAGATCTACGGGGTGTCGGCGCAGTACCGCGAGAAGCCGTACTTCGCGCACGCCGGCTTCGTCGACAACCAGGTCGAGAACGGAGACTCGTCGTCCGACGTGCAGAAGCTCAACCTCGACGGCCAGTACTTCGATCGATTCACGGATGGAAACGAGATCGCCTTCAACGCCGCATACAACCCGTCCTGGTTCACGAGCTCGGCGGATCTCGACGGGCGTTCCCACGAGCTCCTCGCAGGAAACCTCGTCAACCTGCAGGTCGCGCGGCTCAGCTCCGACATCACGTACCTGACCACCGACCAGAGCACATCGTCCGCGAGCTTCGACTCGGATCAGTTCCGCTGGGACGAGCGCCTCACCGGCTACCTGCCCTGGAACTTCCGCGTCGAGACGCTCTACCGCTACCAGGACGACTCGAGCCGGGATCGCGACTTCGACTCCGGCGTGTCCCGCGACTTCGCCGACCACGGATACGACGTTCAGTTCGACCTGATCCACCGCCTGTTCCAGAGCCTGGACTCCCGCTACACGTTGCTCGACGACTACCGGGCCTCTCCCGGTGCCAAGACGAGCAACCTCTCGAACGGCCTCACGATGAGCTACACGAAGTCGATCCCCACCGGCCGTCTGATCGTGGGCGGCAACGTGGCGCGGGCGGACACGGACTCCGAGGGAGCGGGCACCGACGTGGTCAACGAGCCGCATCTCGGCATCGCGGTGCCCACCCAGGTGTTCCTCCTCGATCAGCGCAACGTCGACGAAGCGAGCATCGCGGTGTTCCTGCGGTCGCCGCTCGCACCGTTCGAGCTGGTCGAGCTGATCCGCGACGAGCAGTACGTGGTCCTCGCCGAGCCGACGCAGAACACCTTCCAGATCCAGGTGTTCACGCTGCCGGCGCGCTTCGCGGTCCCAGGCACCTACGACTTCTTCGTGTCGTACACGCTGCTCGCGGGCGACTTCTCGCTGCGTGTCGACACCTTCGGGTCGAACGCCACGGTCGAGCTCTTCGACAACCTGGTCGCGCCGTACGTCTCCTACCAACGCGAGGAATCGGACGTGCTCTCGGGGGACTTCCCCGGTTACGCGATCGACTCGACGACGTACACGGCTGGGCTGCGCATGACCTACGGTCCGTTCCGCCTGCGCGGCGAATACCAGGATCTCGAGTGGGAGGTCAGCCCGCGCGACGCGTGGCGCGCCGAACTGCAGTACGTCGACTACTTCAACAACTCGATCAGCCTCTTCGGTTCCGCCTCTTACGTGAACACGCACTATCGCGAGGGAGCGCTCGCCTATTACCCGTTCGCCTACACCGAGGACTCGGTGTCGGTGTCGGGCAGCATCACCAAGCGCTGGAACGATCCGCGGATGTACCTGGCGGCCGGGGGCTCGTTCGCGCAGATCGAGGGGCTGGTCGACTCGCGTGCGTTCACCCTCAACGGTTCGTGGAACTGGAGTCTCGGTCTTCTCGACTTCTCGCTCGGCGCGACGGGCTACTTCTCGGAGTCGCAGAGTGCCCAGTCGATCCGCTTCGCCGCGACCACGAGCTCGTCTACCTGCGGGTCCCCCGCCAGCTCTATTGACATGAACGCCGTGCGCACACGCCTCGGGCTCGGGATGGCGCTGCTGGTTGCGTCGGCGCTCCCTGGATGCGCGTCGAGCTAGGCTTCGAGAGAGGAGCGCCGACTCAGGATATGGCGTGCCGTACGCGCCCGCGGGCTGGGTCACCTACGAGCGCTCGCTGACCGGGATGAGCCGCGAGACCGACGCGAGCTCGCTGCTACGAGCGATCGCATTCGGCGGAGACGACGGTGAGCGCGACTCGTTCCTGCTGCCGGTGGCGGTCGCAGTGGGTCCGGGCGGACGGCTCGCGGTCGCCGACCTGGGACGCCGCTGCGTACCTCTTCTTCGCGACCGGGGAAGCGGTGCGGTCAGTCACCGGCTCGGAACGGCAGGCGATGGTGTCGCCGGTGGGGGTGGCCTTCGACGAAGCGGGGCGTCTCTACGTCTCCGACTCGGCGGGCCACCTCTTCGCGTTCGCCGCGAACGGCGACTTCCGGTTCACGGTGGACAAAGCCGGTGACCGTCCTCTCCTGCGTCCCACGGGGTTGGCGTGGAGCCCGCGAGCCCGGGTCCTGTACGTGGCGGACACGGTCGCGAACCAGATCGACGGCTTCGACGAGGATGGCGCGCTCGCGCTCTCGTTCGGAGGCCGCGGCGAGGCGCCGGGCCAGCTCAACTTCCCCACCCACCTCGCGTGGTCGGCGCCGGGCGAGCTCTACGTCACCGACGCCATGAACTTCCGCATCCAGATCTTCGACGAGGGCGGGCGCCCCCTCGGCCTGTTCGGGCGCCACGGCGACGGCTCGGGTGACCTCGCGATGCCGAAGGGGGTAGCGGTCGACCGGCGAGGCGTCGTGTACGTCGTCGACGGGCTGTTCGACAACGTGCAGCTCTTCGATCGGGAGGGTGGGTTCCTGCTCACGCTCGGCGCTCGCGGCACCGAATACGGTGAGTTCTGGTTGCCCGCGGGGGCCTTCGTCGACGCCGAGGATCGGCTCTATGTGTGCGACACGTACAACCGGCGGATCCAGGTGTTCCGGATCGTGGCGAGGGGTGATCGTGCTCGTTCGTGACGTGTACCGCCTCGCGCGGCTCGCCTCTTCCGTCGCGGCGCTCGCGCTCGTGCTCGCCGGCAGCGCGCGTGCCACGTCGGACATCGTCAACACGCCCCACAACCTCTCGGTCTCGGGAACCGGATCCGTGCGTGCGCTCACCGAAACCCGCATCTGCGTCTTCTGCCACACGCCGCACAACGCCGCGCCGCAATCGCCGCTCTGGAACAAGGACCTCGGGGCTCGGATCTACACCGTCTACACAAGCCCGACGCTGCAGGCTGGCCCGCTCGCTCAGCCCACCGGGCCCACCAAGCTCTGCCTGAGCTGCCACGACGGCACCATCGCGATGGGGGCGGTGCTCAATCCGAGCACGGGGATCTCGATGACGAGCGGCGGGCTCTTCCCGTCGGGGAGTCTCTCCAACTTCGGCCTCGACCTGTCGGGCCACCACCCGGTCTCGTTCCCGTATCAGAACGCGCTGCCGAACCCCGAGCTGGCGCCCACTCCACCGGCCGATCTGGTCTTCGGCGGCACGGACGAGCTGCACTGCACGACGTGCCACGACCCGCACGACAACACCTTCGGCGCCTTCCTGGCCAAGGACAACCGGTTCTCGGCGCTGTGCACCAAGTGCCACGACCTGACCGGCTGGGAGACGTCGGCCCACGCCACCTCGACCGCGTCCGTCGTCGGGATCCTGCCGCGTCCGCCGAAGACCAGCCCGACCTACACCCAGCTCGGCGAGTGGGGATGTGAGAGCTGCCACACGCCCCACTTCGCGCCCACGGCGGAGGAGTTGCTCAACTTCACCAGCGATCCGCCCGATCCGTTCTCCTGCACCAGCGCCGGCTGCCACAACTCGCAACCACCGCCGGCCCACGGGCCGGGCGGTTCGAGCAGCCAGATGTCGGACATCGCGACACAGGTTCGCAAGCCGTCCGCTCATCCGGAGAGCATCGATGGGACCTCGGCGCTACGCGCCGGCCGCCGCCGCGGACGGGCCGCCGAGCAAGGGGTGGCGTGCAGCGAGTGTCACAACCCGCATCGCGCCACGTCCGGCAACGCCGAACCACCGTACGCCTCGGCCGTCGTGCAGGGCGTGCCGGGCGTCGATCGCAACGGCGCGCCGGTGCAGGCGGCGACCTATCAGTACGAGATCTGTTTCAAGTGTCACGCCGACCAGAGCGGCGACCGCGCGTTCGTGCCGCGTGCCGTGCCGAGCACCAACACGCGCGAGGCGTTCGACCCGGCGAACCCGTCGTACCATCCGGTGGTGGCGATGGGAAAGAACCACGACGTCCCGAGCATCCCGTCGCCGTACGAACGCTCGATGAACGCTGGCAGCCTCATCTATTGCACCTCCTGCCATGCCGACGACGGCGACGTCTCGCAGGGCCCGCACGGGTCGATGTTCGCGCCGATCCTCAAGGCGCGCTACGAGACCGCCGATCAAACGCCGGAGAGCTTCGACAACTACGCGCTCTGTTACCGCTGCCACGACCGCGACAGCATCCTGAGCGACGCGAGCTTCAAGCGCTCCGCCGCCGCCCGCGCTGGCCGGACGCCTCGCGTCCCTGGCCGTATCCCGCGGGCGCCGGCAGGTGGCGGGGGACACAGCGGGCACCTCGCCGCGGGCGCGCCGTGCTCGTCGTGTCACGACCCGCACGGCGTCGCGGATCCCGGCGGTGGTGCGTCGGGGACCGGTGACCACACCCACCTCGTCAACTTCGATCTACGGATCGTCCAGCCGTTGCCCGGCAACCCGTATCCGATCTTCAAGGATGGAGGATCGTCGTCGGGGAGTTGCAGCCTGATCTGCCACGGCGTGACGCACGACGCGACGTTCTATCCGTGAGCGGCGCGGCTCGCGTGCGAACAGAGGAGGGGAGCGCATGAGGACGAGGATGCTACTGAAGGCCGTGTGGTTGGCCACGATCGTGACATGCGCGCTCCCGCTCCTCGCTCGACCGGCTCGCGCCGAGGACGGGTGCGTGACCGAGAAGTGCCATCCGACGGTGCTGAGCGGCGCCAACCAGCATGCGATCGCCGAGACCTGCGACAGCTGTCACGAGGTGGTCGAGGCCGAGCACCCGCAGAAGGGCAAGAAGACCTTCAAGCTGATCGAGGAGGAGCGGGGCTCTGCTACGGCTGCCACGACAAGTTCGAGAAGGCGAACCTCCACACACCGGTCGACCAGGGGATGTGCACCTCGTGTCACGATCCGCACGCGTCGAAGCAGGAGAAGCTCCTACTCGAGTCGAAGACGGAGCTGTGCGCCGGTTGCCACGAGGACCGGCCAAGTCGGAGAACCCGCACGGCCCGGTCGCCGCGGGTGAGTGTATGGAGTGCCAGCAGCCGCACGAGGCCGATGCCAAGAACCTCCTCCAAGGCCGAGGACCAGCAGCTCTGCTTCGGCTGCCACGACGACATGAAGTACGTCGAAGACAAGCCGTTCGTGCACACCGCGCTCACGACGGGCTGCACGTCGTGTCACAACCCGCACGGCTCGAAGTTCCGGAAGCTCCTGTCCGCCGAGGGGAAGGACGCTTGCTTCGAGTGTCACGACGACATCGCCGCGACGGTCAAGGGCGACCACGCCTCACAAGCCGATCAACAGCGAGAAGAACTGCGCGTCCTGCCACTCGCCACACTCGAGCGACAACGAGAACCAGCTCCTCAAGCCCCAGAAGGAGCTCTGCCTGAGCTGCCACGACAAGGCGTTCCCGAAGGATGCCAAGGTCTTCCACGAGCCGATCGTCGAGGGGAAGTGCGCGGGCTGCCACGACCCGCACGGTTCGACCAACCGCAACCTCCTCGTCAAGGAGTTCCCGACCGACATCTACGTTCCGTACACGGACACCGAATACGCGCTGTGCTTCGAGTGCCACAAGCGGGATCTGGCGCAATACGAGGACACCTCGTTCGCGACGAACTTCCGCGACGGCGAGCGCAACCTCCACTACGTCCACGTCCACAAGGACAAGGGGCGTTCGTGCCGGTTCTGCCATGCGGTGCACGCCGGCAACAATCCGAAGCTCGTCAACGACACGGTGCCGTTCGGCCAGTGGAATCTGCCGATCGGCTTCGTGAAGACCGAGACCGGCGGTGGGTGCACCCCGGGTTGCCACAAGCAGCAGGTCTACGATCGCGAGACCCCGGGCAAGAAGCTCCCCGCGCCAGCCAAGTCCGCACCCGCGAAGGGCGCGTCCGCCAAGAAGGGGTGAGGGCTCGGGCGTCGCTTCGACCCGGCTCGGTGCCGGGCCGAAGGGAGCGGCTCGGGTAGGCCGGGCGCCGGGCGCCGCCCTGGGTGCGCCCGGCGCCGCGCGGATCGGTCTCGCCAAGCGAGACCGGGCGGACGCCCGTCGCTTCGTCGCGAGGAGACCCTCAGGGGCTGCGTGCCACCGCGTGCCGCCGCCGTCGCGCGCCGGTGCGAGTACCAACCCGCGAGCACGAAGGTGGTCTCCGCGAGCGCGACCGCGACCATCCACGCAACCACCGGCGAGTCTCCGAAGCCGTAGGAATGCATGCCGGTCGCGAGCACGAAGTTCACGCCCAGGTAGGTCATCAGGATCGTCTGGAACGCCACGATGCTCCACGCCGCCACGCCGAAGCGGCCGAGCATCTGGTTCCAGCGCGCGTGCAGGATCGCGACGTACGCGAGGAACGCGACCAGCGACCAGACCTCCTTGGGATCCCAGCCCCAGTAGCGGCCCCACGACGACGCGGCCCACATCGAACCGGTGAGGATGCCGGCGATGAGCAGGATCGAGCCGATCATCGTGTACCAGTAGAGGAGGTCGTTCATGCGCTGGATCAGCTCGCTCCGGCGTGGCGCGAAGATCGTGTAGCCGACCTGCATGTGCGCGACCACCACGCCGAGCGCGAGCACCGCGTAGCTGACCATGATGATCGGGACGTGGATCGCCAGCCACGCGGTCCCGGCGAGCACTGGCGCGACCGGGTGGACGAAGCCGTCGATCGGCAGCAGGTCGGTGAGCAGCAGCGTGAGCGCCGCCATCGCGTTGGCGTTGAGGACCACCAGGCGGTTGCGCAGCAACGCGAACGCGATCACCGCGAAGAGTCCCACTCCCCACGCCAGGAACATGAGGCTCTCGAACATGTTCGAGGCGGGGATCCGCCCGGCGACCGCTCAGCGCGTCGCGATCGCCCAGGTGATCATCCCGAAGCCCGCCGTGAGGCCGGCGAACGCGAGTGCGTCCAGGCGCTTGTCGGCGCGGTTCCAGCCCACCAGCGAGGCGATGAGCGCGGCGAGCATCACGATCCACGCGATCTGTAGCGGTCGCACGCGGTTGTAGGTGATCTCGCGCTCCACCGCGCCGGCCGCGGGCCAGCCCGCGAGACGGGGCCCGCTCGCGAGCGCCGCGAGGGAGTCGCTCGTCATCGCCGGCGGCGGGCTCCATCGGGCCGTGAAGGCACCCTCCGCGGGGATCGGCAGGATCGCCGAGCGATCGAGGAAGCGCTGCAGCCACAGCAGCCGGTCCTCGAGCTTCTCGGCCGCGGCCAGCACGCCCTCCCGCGGCTTGCGCTGCTCGGCCGCCTGCCGAGCTTGCTCGATGAGCGCGAGCACCTCACGGCTCCCCACGAGCTGCTGAAAGGAGGCGTGGGTCGTCGCCGCCGGTAGACCCGCCGCGACGGCGAGTTCGCGGCTCCCGATCTTCACGAGCGGTGCCCCGGCGGCGACGCTGGGCGCGAAGCTCCAGGCCGTCGCCGTGGCGACGGGGTCCATGCCGTTCCAGCTGGTCTTTCCGGTCACGTTCCACACTGCTTCACGCGCGAGCGTGTCGAGCGGCATGACGCGGCCGTCGTGCTGGACGGGCAGCCGAGCCAGGGTCGGCGCGGCGGGCTCGCTGGCCGCTCGCGCCTCGACCGCGCCGGAGGCGGAGAGCACGAGCAGGCCGAGCGCCGCCGCCCCGGCCTTCGCTGCTCGCTTCGCTTGCTGTGCCCGCAGCTCCACGAGCCGAGCTGCCTGAGCGCGGGTCTGAGCGAGGCGGGTTCCGAGCACGATGCACATGCCGACCACGAGGAGTACGTAGCCGGCGAACACGACCGGCTGTCCCGGGTCCTTCGAGACCGAGAGCACCGTCGCTTCCCGTCCACGTTCCTGCTGATAGCTCGACTGGAAGAGCTTCCAGCCACCGTGCGAGAGCGGATGGTTCATCCAGATGCCGACGGCGACCGGCGCAGCGCCGGGATCGGTGATCCGGATGTCGCTGCGGAAGTTCGCGGGGCGCATCGTCCCCGGGTAGTGGTCGATCCGGAAGTCGTCGAGCGTCACCGAGAAGGGCAGGGTGGTCCGCGCGAGCAGCTTCCCGCTCGCGTCGTAGTCGGAGGATCTCGCCCGCGGTCTCGCCCTCCCAGAGCATGAGCCGGCCCTCGATCTTGAAGAAGTACGTGGCTCCGGAACCGGCGAGGATCAGCAGCATGGCCCCGTGGGTGGTGAGGAAGCCGATGCGCTGGCTGCCCCACGGGAAGAGCGTGACGATCGACGCCAGCACGTTCACCGCGAAGAGACCCTGGAGCGCGAGGAACCACCACGCGTAATACACCAGACGCCCGGCGACCTCGGTGCCCCGCGACGACTCGACGATGGTCCCACTGCCAGGCCGACCAGCAGCAGGACCAGCAGCACGACGGCCAGCTTCAGGGACGCGAGCGCACCGAGAACACGGTTCATGAGAGACCCCTTCGAGACGGCTTCCCGGCGCCGGGAGGGGCGGCGCCGCACCTGCGGAAGCAAAGGCCGTTGACCGAGCAAACCGCGTACCCGGCGACCTCCACCTTCCGGCGCGAGGGCGCCGAGGACTCGGGACGGGGCCAGATCCGGGTCGCCACGCAGGCGCAACTGCGGCCGAAAGGGTACGAGGCTGCGGTCCGAGCCGGCTACCTCGGGCTGACACCGCCCGTTCCCGAGCCGCCGGCGTTACCGTTTCGGTTATGGGCTCGCATCGGGCGATGCGGCTCGTAACGAGACGAGAACCTCCGCGTTCGCTGATGGAAACATCCGCGGGGGATGGAAATGTGCCAACGAGCTCGGGATAGAGCAGGAGGCCGCGAGGACGTTGTCGATCGCGGCCGCGTCGAGCTTGCCGGCGTAGGCAGGCATCGGCTTCTTCCCCTCGTTCATGAGCTTCTGCAGGTCGGCGTCGCTCTTCTCGCTCATCTTCGCCAGGTCGAGCTTGGAGACCTCGAGCTTCAGCTTCCGGCCATCTTCTCGTCACCCTTGCCGTCGGCTCCGTGACAGCTCGCACACTTCTTGTCGTAGGTCTCCTTGCCAGCGGCGGCGTCCCCAGCCGTGGCGAACGTGGGCGCCACGAGGGCGAGGGCGACTGCGGTGACCGCGATCTTCGATCCGAACTTCATCTCGTCTCCTCCGGTGTTGTCTTCCGTTTCCCTCCGCCGCGACATGCGGTGGAGGGGAGTCCCCGTATCGATCGGTGTGGCGTCAGTCGTCCTCGTCGTCCCTTCGCTCGTCGTCCTCGGGCATCCGCTCCAGCACGCGTCCGGCGGGTGACCGGCCGGTCAGCCAGGCCGTGTCCATCGGATACACGACCGGGTCGAAGATCACGAAGAAGTGCCAGATCAGGATCGAGAGCGCGGCCAGGACCGCCTCGTAATAGTGGAGCGCGGTGGCCACGTCGAGCGCCCACTTGGGCAGGTACTGCAGGGTGATCGACGAGAACCACAGCATGAACCCGGACACCGCCATCACCAGGCTGCCCCACAGGAACGCCAGGTACTCCATCTTCTCCGGGTAGCCCAGCGTCGGGCTGTGCGGGGGGCTCTTGCGATAACCGGCCATCCACCGCAGCTTCTCGGTCAGCTCCTGCGCGTCCGCTCGGCCTGGAATCATCTGCAGGATGCAGGCTCTCGCCTTGCGGTCGACCGCGACGTGAACCAGGTGCAGGCCGAGCGCCCCGGTCATCACGGCGCCGGCGACGCGATGGATGAGGCCGCGCAGGCCGAGCTGGCCCTCCCAGCTCAAGAGCGGTGCCGCCCACCAGGCCTCGGGGAACTTGAGCGCGAAGCCCGTGTAGACCAGCACCAGGAAGCTGACCGCGGTGAACGCATGCGCGATCCGGAAGCCGATGGAAAGGCGCTCCTCGGGCGGCGCCTTCCGCTTGCTCCGCGAGATCCCGCTCCTCGCCTTGCGGAACAGGTCCGCGGCGTTGTGCAGGAACATGAACCCGACGACGCTCGGGATCATCACCACGTAGATCTTGCGGATCCAGGTGACGGCGATGTGCTCACCCTTGTTCGGCAGCACGTGCACGGCGGTGATGGCGAAGTTCTCGCCGGCGCCGGGATGGCATTTCCCGCACGTGGTGGGCAGGTTCGCCGTGTTGACCAGCGAGAGTGGGTCCGAGGACGGCCGGATCTCGTGGACGCCGTGGCACGAGGCGCAGTTCGCCACGGTGGCGGAGCCGGTACGCATCGCCAGACCGTGGTAGCTGTCCTCGAAGGCCTGCACCTGGTCCGCGGGGAAGCCGAACTTCTGCGCGAGGCGGATATCGCCGTGGCAGCGGCCACACGTCATCTTCGGCACGTTGCTCGCCGACACGGGTGAGCCGAGCTCGTCGGGTGCCGCGATCTGGTGCTCGCCGTGGCAGTCGATACAGGTGGGCGCCTCGCGCACGCCGTGGGCGACCGCCTCGCCGTGGATGCTCGCCTTGTACGCGGCTGCGATCTTCTCGTGGCACTTGCCGCAGGTGTCCGCGACGTTGTGCGCGTTCACGGCGGACTTGGGATCCTCGGGCGGCAGGATCGTGTGGCTGCCGTGACAGCTACTGCACACCGGTCCGTGGCGTCCGTCGCCGGCCGCCCTGGCGTGGACACTCGCCTTGTACGCAGCGATCGGAAGCGCACGTCCGAAGCCCACGTCGTGCGCCTCGCCGTGCTCGCCGTGGCACTTGCCGCAGGTGTCCGCGACGTTCGCCGGGTTGAGCGGTGACTTCGGGTCGTCGCTCGACACGATCGAATGCGCGGTGCCGTGGCAGCGCTCGCAGTCCTTGGGGACGATGTCCTTCTCGGCCTTTCCGTTGGCGTGGACGCTCGTCGCGAGGTCGGTGTACGCGTCGTCGTGACAGCCGGTGCAGGTGGGCGAGAGGTCGGCCTTCTCGTGAGGGACGTGGTCCGCGCCCGGGTGGCAATCGATACAACCGAAGGCCTCGTGGACGCTGCCCGCGAGCGCCGACGGGGCCGCGTCGTGACAGGTCTCGCACGGTGTCTCGTCGTCTTCGGCCCACGCCGAGCCGGCACCCCACTGCACCACGGCGCTCGCCGCGAGCAGCAACACACCCAGGTACCGGGCGAGCCCGGATCGCCGTCTGCGACGCGCGAGTCTCCCGGCGGCGCCGCCGCCGAGAGCACGCAGGGACACGTCTGCTCGATCCGTGTGCGCCTGCCCGAAGGCACCTGGTGGTTCGTTCATAGCCCGCCTGTCGTTCCGTCGTGGCATTCGGAGCAGTTCTGGTCCATCCACAGATCTCCGATGTCGGACGGGTGCTGGAATTCCAGCCCTTCGAGCGATTGGTTCGCTTCGGTGGGCTGGGGACCTTGACCGATGATGACGTGACAGGCCTTGCAGTCCTTGGTGATCACGCTGCCGTCGTCGCTCTTGTGTTCGCCGTCGTGACAGCGGAAGCAGCCAGGGAAGTTCATGTGCCCGATGTTGTCCGGGTAGGGCTTCCAGTTGACCTTCATCTCCGGGAAGAAGTTCTGCCCGTAGATGCGCTGCACCTCGGCGATCGCCGCCTCGACGAGCCCGCGGTTGGTCTTCGCGAACTCGGTCTGCTCGGCCTTGTAGTAGGCGGCGAGGCCGTCCGCGATCGCGGCCTTGGCCTCGTCCGTCGTCACGTATTCCTTCGACAGCACGGTCACGGCCTGCTGCTTGATGAACGGGATCTTGGTCGAGATGCGTCCGGTGAAGAGCGCCATGTTCACCGCGTCGACCGGCGGGTTGTAGCGGTGTGCCGGCCGGTTGTGGCAGTCGATGCAGTCCATGACCCGAGGCGCCTCCTTGTCGAGCTCCTCCTTGGTGAGCTTGCCGCTCGAGGCCTCGTAGACGCGCACCTTGCCGTTGGGATCGGTGATGCGCACCCACGGAATCACCTGGCGCTGCGGATCCTTGGCGACGTATTCGATCTTGTTCTCGATGTTCATGTGCCAGTGGATGCCGCCCGCGGGGCCGAAGCTCGGATCGCCGCCGCCGACCTTGAGCGCCATCTGGATCGTCCACGGCGAGTTGGTCTCGTCGGCCAGGTAGTGGTGCCCTTCGCGGAGCACCGCACCGAAGAATTTGCGCGGCCAGTGACACTGTTCGCACGTTTCCTGCGCGGGGCGGAGGTTCTCGACCGGCACGGGAATCGGCCGGGAGTACTTGTTGGTCAGCACCGAATACACCTGGTAGAGACCCGAGATCTTCGACTTCACGAACCACTCGGCGCCCGGGCCGATGTGGCACTGCACGCAGGTGACGCGTGCGTGGGGCGACTCCATGTAGGCAGTCTTCTCGGGGCTCATCACCTGGTGGCAGGTGTCGCCGCAGAACATCACCGACTCGGTGAATTCGTAGGCGCGGTAGGAGCCGATCGCGGAGAGGACCAAGAGCATGAACACGCCACCGGACCCGACGATGAACGTGTTGCGATGGCGGGAGATGTTGAAGTCGATGCGAGGGAAGGGCGGGACGTCCCCCGGCTTGGCGAGGCGACGCCGGCGTCGCTCGAGCAGCACCCCGATCAACACGATCGTCAGGCCGAGCATCAGGAACCCGGGAGCGATGACGTACGTGAGGATGCCCTCGTACGGGTTGCTCATCCCCCGGATGAAGTCGACGCCGAGCAGCGCCACCGCACCGAAGAGAGTGCAGGTCGAGAGCACGGCGCCCACGAGGCTCACCCAGTTCTGCATCAGCGGGGGAAGCTTGTTGGGGTTCTGGGTCGGATCTGGGGCCATGGGTCCGTCCTCGATCAGCTCACTGCGAGAAACGAATGGAAAGCTCGCGCAGGCATCCGTCGCCGTCGCGAGTCACTGGCGACGGCGCTGTGGCCACGCGCTGGCGGGGCGTCGTGCGCCCCTGCTCGGACGGCGCGCCGCCATGATGCTGCGTCGTGCGTACGCTGGGTCGGGTTCCGGCTCGTCAGCGCGCCCCGCGACGGCGGGCGGCGCGAGGGTCGGGTCGTCGCCTGGGGCGGCACACGGCGCGGGGGATGGCGAGCGGGTCATGTGGCGATCGCTCGGGAGGGTTCGCCCGCGAGACGGTTCAGCGCTACGAAGCGGTTCGCTCGACGCGATGGCGCCCCGGGTCCAACGCTCAGGGCTTCGCCTGCTTGAAGATCTTGAGGTACTCGACGGTGTCCTTGATCTGCTGAGGACTGAGGCGGGAAGCCCACTCGGGCATGTAGATCGACCCGTGCATCGCCGCAGCGGCGCCCAGCGAGATGAACTTCTCGAGCTCTTCCTCGCGGCCGTCGATCACGAACTTCGACGCCGTGAAGTCGCGCGGCTTCGGGTCAGTGAGGTACGTCGCCACCGGCCCCTGCCCGTCACCCTTCGCGCCGTGGCAGCCCTGGCACGACGCCAGGTAGATGTCGCGTCCCGCGAGCACGCTCACGTGCTTGCCGGGGATCGAGAGCGCACGGATGTATGCGATCGAATCCTGGAGCGCCTCGGGCTTGAGCGCGCTGGCGATCGTCATCGGACCGTGGGAGGCGGTGCCCAAGCCCTTGGCGATCACCTCGTCGCTGCGCCCACCGAGCCACGCCGAGTTGGTGAAATCGACGAGGGGGGCCTTGAGGTTGGAGGCGAGCGGCCCGTCACCACGACCGTAGCGACCGTGACAGCTCTGGCACAGCTCTGCATAGACCTGCGCACCGCGTGGCTGGCCGGCGGGGTCGGCCGCCTGCGCCCGTGCGTTCGACGCGATCGCACCGAGACCCGCTACGACGAACAACGCCACCGCAAGCCGCTTCATGGTCGTGACCTCGCTGCTCGAGTGATCCTTCGCGTCCCGTTCCAGCGGCGTTTCAGCTCATCGCGGCGGACGGGCCGCGATGACGCGTTGCAAGGTAGGGGCCCTACCCCGGTGGCGAGCGCGATTCTGGGGTGGTTCGGGTGGCGGGCGCAAACGACAGGGATTCGCGCCGTCGGCGCTGCGAGCCCGCCCCCGTGCGGCGGAGTTCCGAGCCCCCACGAGAGCCGCGGTCGGAGCCTTGGATCGCGTCTTCGTTACGAGTCGGTAGCGGTCGGGGGTCGGGTCGTGACGTACGGTTCCCGTGCATCGGGCCGAGACCGCGATCGGTTACGACCGGGGGAATCGGTGGCGACTCACGAGCGATCGGCGGCCGTCAACGCTCATCAGGGTGGCGGGGACGCCGCGCGAGCGCCATGCGCGAGGCGAGCGTTCGCTGAGACCTGGCCGCCGAGGCAAGGTGGTCCTGATTCTCGATAGGACGCCCCCTCGGATCGAACCCGTCCGAACCGATGCGCCCAGGCGAGCCCGCACCGGGGCGCCGCTTGGACGAGGGTGTTCCATCGCGCGCCGCAAGACGACGGAGGTTTCCGTTCGCTACGAGGGCTCAGGCGTACACCGCCGAAGCCCTGACCGACGGAGCACACTTCAACCGGCGCGCGGTGCCGCCACCAGGCCCTCGAACCAGTCGGGCGTGGAGACGTGGCGTTCGAGCACGGAGAGGCCAGCCTCGGCCATCTCGTTCGCCAGACCGCTCCCGATCAGGTCGCGGATGGTCGCGGCTTCCGGGTTGCCGGGAATCCACAGGAAGAGCCACGCGCTTCGCCACAGGGCCGACCAGCGCGTCGCGGTCCGCGTCGGCTCGACCGCGAGCACGCGCCCTTCTGGATGGCAGACCCGGCGGGCTTCCCGGAGCACCGCGATCCTGAGGGCGCGCGGCATCTCGTGGAGCGCGCCGCCGATGAGCACACGGTCGAATCGGCCGGACTCGAGCCCAGTCGCGGCGGCGTTTCCCACCCGATAGTCGATGCGTCTCTCCGGATCGCGTCGCTTCGCCATCGCGATCTGTCCTGCGCCGAGATCGATCGCCGTGACGTGGGCGCTCGGAGCGGCGCGCAGGATCGCGCGCTCGGCGGCGCCGGTGCCGCAGCCGAGTGACAGGACTTGCTGGCTCTCGCGGGCATCGAGCCAGCCTGTTACCTGGCGGCGCCAGGCGCCGGGGCCACCGACGGGCAGCAGCATGAACCCGACGATGAGATCGTAGAGCGGCGCCGCGAGCCCGTAGCCGAGCTCCTGAGCACGGCCCACGTAGCCGGATTCGCGAAGCGCGATGTCGTCGCGTGAGGTCATCCGTGCGCCGAGTGCCACGAAGGCAGGATCGAGGTCACCCGGAGAACGCCTCCAGCACCGTATCGACGCCCAGCTCGCGCCGCCGCACGGTGCGGAGGCGGGCCGATTCGAGGGTGCGCCGGAGCGAAGGCCCGCGACCCTCCTCGATCGCGCCTTCGTAGACGAGCCATTGATCGACGCGCTCCTCGGCGATCCACCGCTCGAGCAGCGCCGGGCCCGCCTCGAGCAGGATCCGCCGCACGCAGTGGCGCCACAACCAGCGCTGCGCGGCCTCGAGGGAAAGCTTCCCATCCGGTGCGGTGCCGATCTCCTCGACGTGCGCGCCGCGATCCTCGAGCTCGCGACGCTTGCTTGGGTCCGCGCCGCGACCGGTGAGGACGAACACCGGCCCCGCGCGTTCGTCCGGTGCCGGTGGTGCCAGGAGGCGCGCCGTGGCGGGTGTCCGGAGCGTCGAGTCGAGCACCACGCGAGCGGGTGGATAGGTGGGGAGCTCGGGACCGCGGACGCTCAGCCGTGGATCGTCGGCGAGCACCGTGCCGACCCCGGTGACGATCGCGTCGACCTCGCCGCGCCAGCGCTGGACCTCGGCGCGTGCTGCTGGGCTCGAGATCCATCGACCCTCGCCCACGTCGAGCGGCGGGGACAGCTGCCCACTTCGCGTCTGCGCCCACTTGGCGATGGTCCAGGGCGCACCGCGCGACATTCGCCGGTGGGAGATCCACGCGAGGAAGTGAGCCGACCCTTCCGCGAGCGATGCCGATCCGTCCAGCACCACGACCTCGCGTCCCGCGCCTCGTAGGATCCGGACGCCTCGCCCCTGGTGGCGAGGGTCGGGATCGAGCCCGCCGATCACGATCCGCTCCACCCCCGTGGCGAGCACCGCGTCCACGCACGGCGGGGTCTTGCCGTGGCTCGAACATGGCTCGAGCGTGACCACCAGTGTGTCGAAGCGCCCCGCCGCACCCCGGCTCGTCTCGAGCACGCGCAACGCCTCGATCTCGGCGTGGCGGCCGCCCCAGGCCGTGTGGAAGCCACGCGCGACCTCTTGGTCGTGATCGAGCAGAGCCGCGCCCACGCATGGGTTGGGCGCGACTCGATACCGGAACTGCTGCGCCTCGCGCGCGAGCTCGCCGAGCAGCGCGCGATAGCGCGCCTCCCGCGCCGGCTCCAGCGCGCCGGCCTCGGCGCCGGTCGCCGGGTCGGCGTGGCCCGCCTCGCGCAGCTCGGCGCTGGCTCGGCGCGTGGGATCCGCCGGGATCATGCGCGGTCCCATCCTTCGCGCCAGTCCAGGATCACCGCGAGCGTCGCCTCGCGATCCTCGATCAGCGCGCGATAGGCGTCGCCGGCCCGCGCCGCGGGCACGCGGTGGGTGACCAGGCTCGCGACCTCGATATCGCCCCTCGCCACGGCGCCGAGGAAGATTTCGGCGTGGCGCTTCGCCGACCACGGCGCATCCGGCGTGGCGCGCGGCGGATGCGAGAAATAGTGCGCTCCGATGATCGACAGGCTGGTGCGGTTGCAGGCGTCGTGGAAGTCGAACCGGGTTTCACCCACCGGACTGCTCAGCACGACGAGCCGGCCTTGCTCGCGCAACAGCGGGGGGAGAAGGTGGATCGCGTCGGCGCACCCCGAGACCTCGAAGGCCGCGTCGCAGAGTTCGCCGCCGGTCGCCGCGCGTAGACGCGCGAGCAGCTCGCCGTCGTCGGGATGGATGGGAACGAAGCTACCCGTGGTGGGCAACCGTCCGAGCCGTGGTCGCGCGCGGTCGATCCCCACCACCGGCCGTACGCCGGCCAGGGCGAGCGCGCGCGCGGTGACCTGGCCGACCAGCCCCAGGCCCAGCACGACGGCTCGTTCACCCCAGGTGATGGCGCCGCGGCGTAGCCCGTTCAGCGCCACCTCGGCAATCGTGGTGAAGGCGGCCGATTCGGCGTCGACGCCATCCGGGACGGGGCGTAGCTCGTCGACCGCCATCGTGACCCATGCGCCGTGGGGCGCGTGGCTGCTGACGAGCCGACCTCGCCATCCCGCATCCACGCTGGAGCCGCACTCCACCACCCCGCCCCACGTTGCAATAGCCCGCGTCGCGGGATAGCTCGCCAGGGTCGACCACGTGCCTCCGAGGCCGTCAGCGCCTCCCAGCAGCGTGGTCTCGGTTCCGGTGCTGATGAGCGAGCAGATCGTCCGGATCAGCACCTGCGCCCTCCCCGGCGCGGGGATCGGGCGAGGATCGAGCTCGACCCGGCCGGGGCTCACGAAGCGCACCTGGGCGTTGCTCACGGCGCCCCCTGGAAGGGTATGCCGCCGGTTGGATGCACCATGACCTTGACCGCGTCGGATCGCCGTCGGTCCAGCGCAGCGTCGAAACCGGCGCGAATCTCGCCGAGGGGCACGCGATGGGTGACGAGCGGTGCGCCGTCGACGCGTCCGCTCGCCAGCTCGTCCAGGGCGAGCGCGTATTCGCGGACCTGTTGCCACTCGCCGTAGCTGTTGCTGAAGCGCAGGTCGAGCTCCTTGCGGTTGGCGAGCGCGTAACGCAGCCGAACGTCGTCCCAGAACGCACCCAGGACGACCACCGTCGCTCGCGGGGCCGCGCATGCGATCGCCGTGTCGAGCGCCTGTCCCTCGCCCCCGACCGTCTCGAAGACCACGTCGGCCCCCACCCCGGCCATCAGGTCACGAACCCGCGCGCCGCTCTCCTCGGCGTCACTCGAGACGATCGTCACGTCAGCGGCCCCGGCGGCGCGAGCCCGGACGGCGGCGGCCTCGCGGCGCGCCACCATCGCGACGAGGCCGGCGCCTCGTGCTCGAGCGAGCTGGCCGAGAGTCAGCGCGATCGCGCCCGAGCCCACGATCGCCACGCGCCGCAGGTCCCGATCCGCCACCCGGTGGAGCGCGTGGACCCCGCACGCGTAGACGTCGGCGAGCGCCCCGGCGTCGAAGCCGAGCCCCTCGGGCAGGCGATGCACGTGGCTCGCGAGCGCCACGTCGAGCTCGGAGAAGCCGGCGCTCGACCACCGCTGACCGTCGACCAGCCCGCGATCCGGGCAGACGTGGCCGTGGCCCTCGCGGCACGTCCCGCAGCGCCCGCACGCAGCGAGGTGCATCGGCTCCACGCCCACACGATCGCCGACCTCGAGCCCCACGACCTCGGGGCCGACCTCGACGATCACGCCCGCGAGCTCGTGGCCCGCGCGCCTCGGCCAGCTCAGCGTGCTTCCCCACGGGTTCTTGCCGTGAAGGTAGTGGAGATCCGAGCCGCAGATCCCGGCCGATCGAACCTCCAGGACCACGGTCCCGGCCGTGGCCCGAGGTTCCGGGATCTCGGTGACCCGGATCTCGCCCGAGGGATGGAAATGAGCCGTCTTCATGGCGCGCTCGGGAGCCTAGCCGTCTCGTCCAAGGTGTTCATCCCACGCTCGCCGCCGTCGACGAAGCGGACGGCCAGGCGCCGACCCAGCCGGGAGGCACGACCTCGTCGAGCACATCCGTCGGCCGTGGGCTGGCGAGATGCTCGCGGACCACCTCCTCGATGGTCTGGGCACCCAGGTGCGCGTCGTAATAGGCGATCGAGTCGACCACGAAGTTGTCCACCGCCACCGGGTTGCGCCGCATGATCGTCACGAGCGCCCTCCAGAAGGCACGCTTGCCGGTGGGGGCGAGAAGCCCGAGGCGCAGGACCAAGCGGAGGAAGATCGGGATCCCGTACCAGCGCTGGAGCGCCGCCTGCAGCGCCGGCCGGCGGCGAGTGTGGCAGATCGCTTCCGTGATGCGCGGGAAGAAGTTGTCGGGATCGTAGATCTCCTTCATCAGCCACGCGTAGCCTTCGAGGAGCTGGCGCTTGGTGAGCTCTCCCTTGGGGATGAAGTTGATCGGCGGAACCGCGGTCGGGTGCCCGTCGACGAGCCGTCCCTCGCTCACCAGCCGTCGGCGCAGCGGCGTGTTGGGACGTGCGTCGAGCAGGCTCATCGTGACGTGTCCGATGCCGGTGCGCTGGATGAAGTCGCGCTGCGCGCGGAAGATCCCCTCGGTCTCGCCGTCGAAGCCGACGATGAAGCCGGCGAACGGATGGATGCCGGCGGCGCGGATGCGGGCCAGCCGCTCGAGCGGGTCGCGCCTCAGGTTCTGGCTCTTCTTGGTGATCGCGAGCTGCTCCGCCTCCGCGCTCTCGATGCCGAAGAACACGAACTGGAAGCCGCCCGTGGACATCGCCTCCAGCAGGTCCGGGTGGTCGGCGAGGTTGAGCGTGGCCTGCGTGTAATAGAAGAACGGGTGGCCGTTGCGCTCGTTCCAGCTCGCCACCTCGCCGAGCATCGCGCGGGCCGCGTTGGGATGGCCGATGAAGTTGTCGTCGACCCAGAAGATCATTCCCAGGTAGCCGCTGGCGCGCAGGGCGGACAGCTCGTCGAGCATCTGCCGTGGATCCTTGGTGCGTGGCACACGCCCGAAATTGTCGGGGATGTCGCAGAACTCGCACCGGAACGGGCAACCGCGCGAGAACTGCAACGCGTGCATCGCATAGCGGTTGGGCTTGCGCAGCAGCTCGAATCGAGGAACACGCGAACGGCTCAGGTCGAAGCGCTCGGGTCCGTAGCGGCGCCCGCGCCGTCCCGCGCGGATGTCTGCGACCATCGCGTCGATCACGGGCTCTCCCTCGCCGATGCACACCCAGTCGGCCTCGCGCTCGAGGCGTTCGGGTACGTCGACGCGGTGAGCGCCGCCGACGGCGAGCCCCTTGCCGTGGCGCCGAGCCGCATCGCGGCAAGCCGCGTAGTCGTCCTCCTGGATGCCGAACATCCAGCTCACGAACACGAGGTCGGCCCAGGCCCAGTCGGCCTCCCGCACCTCGTCCAGGTTGCGATCGATCAGCCGCAGCCGGAAATCGTCCGGCAAGTAGCTCGCGAGGGTGACGAGCCCGAGCGGCGGGAGGCCGGGCCTTCCCACGACCTTGCGTCGCGCCTCCTCGCCATAGCGAAGCCAGCCCGCCGAGAACTTGGGGTAGAGCATCAGCACGTTCATCGGCGTGGGTCTCGCGTCCGCGCGGGAGCGTGGGGGATGGGCCGCTCGCTCGTCACATCGCGACCCGGGTCCGGGGGGCGACGATCTCGGCCTCGGGCTCGTCGAGCCGCTGTCGCATGCCGCGCAGGACCGTGATCACCTCGAGCCGCGCCGGATCGAGCAAGTAGACGCCCCCGTCATAGGAGCAAGTCACCACCCGGTCACCCGCGCGCTTGATCGCGCTGAGCCCGTTTCCGGCCACCCGCAGCCGGCGCACCTCGCGGGTTTCGAGCGAGACGCGGATCACCTCGCCCCAGTAGTCACCGATCAGCACCGTCGAGGCGTCGAAGAAGCACACGCACTTGAGTGAGCGTCGCCCGAGGTCGAACGACTCGAGCAACGTACCGCGATCGAGATCGAAGACGTTGAGCGCGAAGTCCCGCCCCACGCTCGCCACGCGCTCGGCGCTCGGCTCGACGTCCAGGTCGTTGATGATGGCGCGGTGCCCGAGGTAGCGCTGCCGGATGTGTCCATCGAAGTTCCATGCGTGCAAGGTGCCGTCGGCGGCGCAGCTCAACCCCAGCGGAAGGGTCGGATGGAGGCGGACGGCCTTCACGGCGCCGTCGTGGCAGCGCAGGTGCCCATGGATGGAGCCATCGAGCCCGGCGCGCACGACGTGGCCGCTGTAGCAACCGACGAACGCCTCCGGCTCACCATCGCCGGCGCGGATCTGGATCGAGTTGATCGGACCGTGCCCGAGCGCGGCGTGCGCTCGCGAGCGCAGCCGCCCACCTTCGAGCTCCCAGACGTGGATGGCGTGATCGTGGGTGCCGCCGACGACGAAGCGTCCGCTCGGGTCGATCGCGACCCCGTTCATCAGGGTGCGACCTGTGGCCGGCTCGGCCTCCGCCCGCCAGCCCATGGTGGTGCCGTCGATGGAGGCCGCGCGCACGTGGCCATCGTCGGAGACCAGTGCAAGCACTCCGCCGCTCGACGCGGCGACGTCGTTGAAGCAGGCGTTGCCCTCGGGAGCGGCCCCGGCCCCGATGTGGCGGATCAGCCGACCGTCGGCGGCGTCCCACGCCAGCACGGTCCCATCGAAGGTGCCGCCGAGGAGCCGCCGTCCGTCGTTCGACCACGTGAGCGTGCGCTCCCACGGCATCGGGCTCGAGCTGACCTCGAGCCGTCGCTCCAGGCGATCCCCGACCCAGGTCCACACGACCACGCGCTGGTCGTAGGCGCCCGACACGATCTCGCCGGTGGCGGTCGATACCGAGACCTTCTTGATGCCCACGGTGTGGGCGGCGATCTCCTGGGTCAGCTCGCCGCGCTCCAGCGAAAAGACGCGGATCGCGCCGTCGTCGCAACCGAGCACCAGGCGGTCGTGGACGGGATCGATGGCGCAGGTATCGGTCTCCACCGCGAACGGGCCGAACACCCGCCTTTGTTGCCCGGTGCGGAGGTCCCACGCGCGCAACGTCGTGTCGTCACCGGAGGAGAGCAGCAGATCTCCGTGGCAGGCGAGCGAGAGCACGTCTTTCTCGTGTCCTTCGAGCACGTCCACGATCGCGCCGGTCTCGAGGTTCCACAGCACGATGCGGCGGTCGCGCGAGGCGGACGCGCCGAACTTGCCGTCGATGAACACGAACGCTTCGACGTCGTCGGAGTGGCCGAGGAGCACGCGCTCGAGCTTGCGCGCCGCGACGTCCCAGATGCGCACGGTGTAGTCCGCGCCGCACGTGGCGATCCGCCCGCCGCGCGGGTCGGCGCTGATGCCGTTGGCGAGGTGCTCGTGATACCCGAGCAGCTCGACCGCGCCGCTCGCGACGTCGAAGAGCCCGACGGCCCCGTCGTAGGCGACCGACGCGATCCAGTCGGTTCCGGGGACCGACGCGACCCCGGTGACGGGACCGCGGTGACGGGTGAACTCGTGCGCATCGGCGATCGGGGGGGCGTCGGCCCTCCGTGCCCGCCCCCCGGAACGCCGTCGCGCCTGCGCGATGGAGACCGGCGCCGCCACGCCCGCACCCGGCGCCTCGGACACGAGCGGCGGCACCCAGTGCCCGAAGTGGAGGCGCTTGGCCTCCAAGTAGCCCGCGTTGTAGCGGTTCGCCACCACGCTCAGCGGAACCACCTCCGCGACCTCGATGCCGGTTTCCTCGAGCGCGCGGACCTTGGCCGGGTTGTTGGTGAGGATCCGCACCCGGCGCGCGCCGAGGCTGCGCAGGATCTCGGCGGCCGCCGCGAAGCTGCGGGTGTCCTGCGGCAGCCCGAGCGCCAGGTTGGCCTGCACCGTGTCGAGGCCGTCGTCCTGGAGCTGGTAGGCGCGTAGCTTGTTCACCAGCCCGATGCCGCGTCCTTCGTGGGTGAGGAAGTAGATCAGCACGCCGAACGGGGAGCGCTGGATCTCGTGGATCGCGGTGGCCAGCTGCTCGCCGCAATCGCAGCGCAACGATCCGAGGACGTCGCCCGTGAAGCAGGCGCTGTGCATGCGCACCAGCGCGGTGTCGCTCGCGTCGCCCGGCTCGCGGTGCACCAGCGCGATCACCTCGGCATCCTCGCGGTGTCCGAACGCGTACATGCGGAGCTGACGGGAAGAGGCCCCGTCGATGGGGATGGAGGCGCTGGCGAGCGATCCTGCGGGCTTCATCCGATCTTCCTCCAGGTGGATTCCAGTACGGAGCGCGTTCGCGATCTGCGTCGCGCGCGCGGCGGAGGACGGCCGCGCGCGTTCGCGCACCGCGCGCTCGACTCGCGCGACCACGTCCGAGACGTTGTCGGTGAGGCGCGCGAGCCACTCGCCACGGCGGCGGCGCGGCACGCCCGCGAGCGCGGTGCGGGCGCCCGTGACGAGCTCGCGAGCGCGCCTCAACACCGCGTCGAAGGCGCCGCGGTGCACGAGCTCGCCGACCGCGCGCTGCAGGTCCTCGGTGGAGGTGGCGCTCTCGAGCGCCGCCACGAGGTCGTAGCCGCGCGCCTTCGCCTCCCAGGCGTGAGCGACGCGGTAGCCGCGTCGCGCCAGGTAGAGCGGCTCGTTCTCGCTCGCCAGCGCGTGGCCCTCGATGTCGATCCACGCATCGTGCGCGAGCTCCATCGCGCGTGACAGGGCGCCGGCCCAGGTGACGAGCGCCTGGGACTCGCTCGCGGGCGCGTCCCGGAAGCCGCACGCCAGCGCCACCAGCCGGCCCGCCAGCTTGGCGAGATCGCCACCGTCCTGGGCGGGGGCGAGGGTGACCCGGGCGACCACGCGTCGCGCCAGCAGGCGGCCGACGTGCTCGCGGAAATCGGTGCTGAGCGTGGCGCGGGTGTCTGCGTCGAGGCGGTTCATGACGTCGAAGAGCCGCGCCACCAAGGTGTCGCCGAGGAGGATCGACATCGGCGTATAGGCGCGCGCCAGCGATGGGCCCGACGGCCCCCCCAGGACGTCGCCGTGGAACAGCGTCGAGGTCGCGAGCAGCTCGGCCGCGACGGCGAGGTCGCGCTCGCGTTCACCCGCGGGCTCGTCGAGCGACGCGGCGCTGACGATCAACATCGCCAGCCAGCCTGGAAGGCCGAGGAATCCGGCGCGCGCGTAGAGCGCGAGCTCACCGAAGAGGGGGGTGTGGCTGCCGGCCACGTCCAGGACCTCGGTGTCGATCCTCGCGAGCATCGGGCCGAGCTCGGGGTCGGTGCGCAACCCCGACCACAGCAGCGCTCCGAGCGGGCCACCGCTGCCCGGCTCGTGATCGCTCAGCACGTCGCGCAGGCAGGGCGCGAGGACTCCATCGGCGGGCGGCCGTGGGGTGGTGTGCTCGTTCGACTTCGGAGTCTGCCAGTCGTAGAGGCGCGCCATCCCGAACATGCGGGGGAACTCGTCGCGCAGCCGGACGTGGCGCCGGTAGCGGGCCCGCAACAGGTCCGGGTAGAGGTCCGGCGTCTCGCGACCGTCGCGGAACGCGCGGTCGAGCGCCTCGCCCGCGAGCTCGCCACTCTCGAGCGCGTAGGAGATGCCCTCGCCGTTGAACGGGTTGACCAGGGCCGCGGCGTCGCCGGTGGCGAGCAGCCCCGGCGCCACCGTGTCGCCCGCCACCACCCCGATCCGCAGTGGCGCGCCCACCAGTGGCGTGCACGTCACGCCGCTGGTCTCGGCGAAGCGCTCGTCGCGCAGCGCCAGGGCGCGCAGGGAACTCCTCGTAGACGGTGCGAACGCCGATCTTGGAGTCGAAGCCCGTGCCGTAGGCGATCCCCACGCCCACGTTCGCGACGTCGTCGGATACCGGGAACACCCAGCCATAGCCCGGCGCGACGAGCCCCCGGTGGGTGATCGGCATGATGACGTCGAAGTAGGGCTCCATCCCCGGAACCCCGTGGACGTACTGACGGACCGCGAACATCAGGTCGTAGGGCTTGCGCGCGTGCTTCTGGAACAGGTTCCCGAAGCGGCCGACCGATCCCTCCGACACCACGAAGTAGCGCGCCTCGATCTCGACCTCGTTTCCGCCTCGCTCCACGACGACGCGGTGCGGGCGCCCTTCGTCGTCGGGAAGAAAGCGCAACGCGGTGGTCTCCATCCAGCACTCGGCGCCCTGCCCGAGGGCCGCCTGGAGGACGTGATGGTCGAGGGTGAAGCGCGGCACGACGACGCCGTAGTCGATCCCCGAGGCATCGGGCCGAAAGGTGACGCGACGGTCGAACCGGCAGCGATCGTCGCGGATCCGGATGCCGTGCACCTTGTGCATGCCCGGCAGCTCGTGGATCCCCAGGTTGCGCAGCGCCGCCAGCGAACGGCGGGTGAGCCCGTCGCCACAGACCTTCTCGCGCGGCAGCGTGTCCTTCTCGACGATCAGGACCCGGTAGCCGCGATGCGCGAGGTGGAACGCGGTCGAACAGCCCGACGGGCCGGCGCCGATCACGACCACGTCGTACTGGAGGCAGGGCGCCTGGCTCATGCGGAGGCCACCTTTCCGAGATTCGTGAACCGGGCAGCGACGTGGCGAGCCTGTGCTAGCAGCCCGTCGACGAGCGCCTCGAGCTCGGCGCGCGCCCCGTTCTCGGGGAGCTCGGCCAGCGCCGCGCACGCCGAGCGGCCGAGCGCCTCGCTGCGCTCGAGCGCGCGCTCGATCCCGCCCGCCGCGCGAAGCAACTCGATCGCGCGGTCGAGCTCCGGGGGCGCGAGCTTGCCGCTCCGGCTCGTCAGCAGCAGGCGCAGCGCCCGCCCACTCTCGTCGTCGGTTGCGAGAGCGGAGAGGATGGGCAGCGTGTAGGTGCCGCTTCGCAAGTCGGAGCCTGGCGCCTTGCCCAGCTCCGCCTCGGTGCACGCGACGTCGCGGACGTCGTCGAGGAGCTGATAGAGGACGCCGAAGCGGTGACCGAACGCGCTCAGCGTCTCGACCGGGCCGTTGGTGGCGAGCGCGGCCATGCGGCACGACGCTTCGAAGAGTGAGGCGGTCTTGCGCTCGATGGTGCTCCAGTGCTCGGTCGCCTCGAGGTTGGCGTTGCCGATGTGCAGGATCTCCGAGAGTTGACCGGTGCACAGGTCGAGGGCCGCGCGGCTCACGGCGTCGCGGACCCCGACGGCCGTGGCTTCCGGCAGGGCGGGCAGGTGGTGGACGACGTGGATCGCCTCCTGGAGCAGATAGGCGCCCGCGAACACCGCCACCTCGGAGCCGTGGCTCTGGTGGAGCGTGGGGCGGCCGCGCCGGGTCTCGGAGCGGTCCATGACGTCGTCGTGGAAGAGCGACGCGGTGTGGATGAGCTCCATCACCAGGCCGATCCCCACCAGGTGCTCGACGGTTCCGTCACCGAACGCACCCGCCAGGTGGACGAGTAGCGGACGAAGCCGCTTGCCGTCCCCGGTGAGGCGGGGGAGCAGCACGTCGCGGACCTCGGTCGGGGCGGCATCGAGGAGCGAGCGCAGCGCGCCATCGAGCCGATCCAGAAAGGCCCGGGAGCCGGCGTCGAGCGCCACCGGAAGAGGGGCACTGCGTCCAGTCACGGGCGCCGATTCGACGACAGGATTCATCTGTTTTCCGCCCTTCCGCCGGGTCGCGCCGCTCACGCCTCGCCTAGAGGCCGCGCGCCAAGAGCACGGCACCCATCGACACGGTGCTGACGGCGCCGTTCACCACGTGCGCGGCCTGGATGTAACGGCCGCGACTCGAGAGCCAGAGCTCGGTCGTGAACGTCACGCCGAGCAGCGCCACGCACGCCACGCTGAGGCGTGTGGCCCCGAGCGAGAGCGTGCAGGTCGCGATCATCGCCAGCGCGATCACGAACGCCGCCGTGGCGGCGCGGCGAGCGCCTTCGAGACCGAAGCGGACCGGGATGGAGTGGACTCCGATCTCGCGGTCGGACTCGGCGTCGGCCATCGCGTAGATCACCTCGAAGCCGGTGCCCCAGGCGACGATGAAGAGCGCGTACGTCCAGAGCGGGAGGCTCGGGAGCCGGTCGTGGAACACGATCCAGATCCACAGCGGGATGATGCTGAGCTGGATCCCGACGAAGAGGTTGCAGGCCCAGGTGAAGCGCTTCAGGTACGGGTAGAGGACGAAGATCCCGAGCGCGATCGGGAACAACGCCGCGAGGCGTGGGGCGAGCGCGTACAGGCACCCGGTGCACGTGCCGAGCAACACCGCCAGCATCGCGAGCGCCTCGCCCGAGCTCACGTGCCCGGCGGCGAGCTCACGATCCCGAGTGCGGGGATTACGGGCGTCGAGCTCGCGATCGATCCAGCGGTTGAGCACGAGGGCGGCGACGCGTCCGCACACCAGCGCCACGACCATGAGCACGATGGTGCGAACGTCCGGCCAGTGGCCCACGAGGCGAAACGAGGCGATGAGGAGCGGCAGCGAATAGAGCGCGTCCTGGACGCGCATTACGCGCAGGTAACGTCGCAGTTGCTGCGGCACCCGTCCTCCCGCGAGCCCGTTTCAGGGCCGGCTTCTGCGACCGCTCGGTGGTACGTAGCGATCCGGCGCGGCGTCAGGGGCTTCACGGGCCGTGCCAATTGGCCTGGCGCATCGGTTCCCAAAAAGAACATGCACTACACGTAGTAACGTTCCCTCGTTGCCGCAGGGGCGGCGTCTCGGTTCCGGACCGTAACGTTCGACGCGGCTCGGAGGCCTCGCGACGTGGTCGCTTGGAACCGCTCCGTAGCGTGTGATGATGCGCTCTCCGCGATGGTTCCGGATCCGCCGGGCGGTGACGAATCGTCCTCGCGGCGGTCGCCTGGTCGTTGTCGTTTCGACTTCGCGCGCCAGCTGGCCGTGCCTGATGCAGCGCCTGGATTCGGATCGAGCGTCGCTCTGCTCGCTCGACCTGCCCTGAGTGCGTCGTCTCGCGGCCCACCCGATTGCGTTCGGGCGCCGCGCGTCTAAGTTGGCTCGGTTGTAACTTGCTCACGGTGGCGTAGCGGGATCCCGCCTGGCTCCGCCCCCCGACGAGGTGCTCGATGCTCGCGTACGGCCGGCGCATCTTCTTCTTCCTGCTCACCAACCTCGCCGTGGTGGCGCTGCTCGGCCTGGTGGTCCGGGTGCTCGGGATCGATCAGTGGCTGTGGCGCTCGGGCGTCCACGTGAACTACGTGGGGATGCTGGTCTACGCCGGGATCTTCGGCATGGCGGGCTCGATCATCTCGCTCCTCCTCTCGAAGACCATGGCGCGGATGTCGGTCCGCGCGCAGGTGATCGAGTCGCCGCGCAACGAGGCCGAGGCGTGGCTGGTGCAGACCGTCGAGCGGCTCGCTCGGGACGCCGGCATCGGTAGGCCGGACGTCGCGATCTTCCCGTCCGAGCAGCCCAACGCGTTCGCCACGGGCGCGCGACGCGATCACGCGCTCGTGGCCGTCAGCGCCGGGCTGCTGCGCTCGATGAACAAGAGCGAGATCGAGGCCGTTCTCGGCCACGAGATCTCGCACGTCGCCAACGGCGACATGGTGACGCTCGCGCTGCTCCAGGGGGTCGTGAACACCTTCGTGATCTTCCTCTCGCACGTGGTCGGACTGGTCGTCGACTCGGCGCTCTCGGGGCGGCGCGACGACGATGACCGCGGCTACTACGGCGGCGGGCTCGGCTATCACCTCACGGTCATGGTGAGCCAGATGTTCCTCGGCATCCTCGCGACCCTCATCGTCATGTGGTACAGCCGCCGCCGCGAGTTCCGCGCCGACGCCGGCTCCGCGGCGCTGCGCGGCAAGGAGCCGATGATCGCGGCGCTCGCCCGCCTGGCCGGCGCACCGCGCCCCGGCGAGATGCCGGAGTCGCTCGCCGCGTTCGGGATCCGCGGCGGCGGCCGAGCGATCCTGGGTTCACTCCTGCTCTCGCACCCGCCGATCGAGGATCGGATCGCGGCGCTGGAAGCGTTACCGGCGAACTGAGCCCGCGGGCGGGGACAGGCCTCGCCCCTACGATCTGCCGCTCCGGCTGCGTGGGGAGGGCCCGTCTACGGCCCGCAGCCTGCGCCGCGCGTCGGTTGCGTTCGTCGCGCTGAATACATCGTCGTAATCGATGTATTACTGGCAGATTATCTATTTGCCCGAGGTGTTGCCCGTCCTTAGGTTGGGCGCCGTCGAACTCGAGACCTCGCCTGGAAGGAGGGCGAACCATGAACGCCAAGATCTACGCCAAACGGATTTTCCTCTTCCTCGCCACCAACCTCGCGGTCCTGGTGCTGCTCGGTCTGGTGCTGAACCTGCTCGGGATCCAGGGCTACCTGACCGCCACGGGCGGCCTCGACTGGAAGTCGCTCGTGGCCTTCGCGGCGGTGTTCGGCTTCGGTGGCTCGCTGATCTCGCTCGCGATCTCGAAGAAGATGGCGAAGTGGGCCACCGGCGCCCGCGTGATCGACGAGCCGCGCAGCAACGCCGAGATGTGGCTCGTCGAGACGGTCCGCCGCCAGGCCAACGCCGCCGGGATCGGCACGCCGGAGGTGGCGGTCTTCCCGTCCCCCGAGCCGAACGCGTTCGCGACCGGCATGAGCCGCAACTCGGCGCTGGTCGCGGTCAGCGAGGGCCTGCTCGAGACCATGGACAAGCGCGAGGTCGAGGCTGTCCTCGCCCACGAGGTCTCGCACGTCGCCAACGGCGACATGGTGACCTTGGCGCTCGTCCAGGGCGTCGTGAACACCTTCGTGATCGTGCTGGCCCGTGCCGTGGGCTGGGTGATCGACCGGGTCGTGCTGCGCAACGAGGACGACCACGGGCCGGGCGTGGGCTACATGATGACGGTCATGGTCCTCGACCTGGTGTTCGGGATCTTCGCCAGCATGATCGTGGCGAGCTACAGCCGGCGGCGAGAGTTCCGCGCCGACGCGGGTGCGGCCTCGCTCACCGGCAAGGCGCCGATGATCTCGGCGCTGCGCCGGCTCGCGGCCTTCCACGAGGCGCCGAGCGAGCTGCCGAAGTCGGTCCAGGCGTTCGGGATCCGCGGCGGCCAGACGCGTGGCTTCTTGCGGTTCTTCATGACCCACCCGCCCATCGAGGAGCGCATCGCGGCGCTCGAGCAGCTTCCTCGCTGAGCGGATTCGCCTCGTTCCTGTCTCGTCTCGGACCGCCGCCGGGAGCATCACCCCGGCGGCGGTTCGCCTTTGGGGACCGGTGGTTGGGTGTCGCCAACTCCGCTCGGGCGCGGGGGTTTGCGGTGTTTCCGGCGCGCATGAGAAGCTCGTTCGACACGCTGCGTCGCCAGCCCACGAGGAGTTTCATGTCCCGATTCCACCGGTTCGTCCCGGCCACGGCGGTGTTCGCCGTCCTCGCCCTCGCGGGCCTCGCCGAGCGGTCCCACGCCGCCGGTATCACCACCCACGCCGAAGGCGCCAACCGAGCCGCGCGCTGGTTCGTGTCGGGCGTGGACCCGACCGCGCGCGACTGGATCCTCGCCAACCCCGACGCTCTCCAGGCCGGCGCCGCATTCCCCGACTGGGGTTACGCCTTCGGCCAGCCCAACGCGGCCGAGGACGCCCACTGGCCCCCGTTCCACGAGGTAGCCGGTAACTACGTGCACGAAACCTACCCGCTGCCGTGGGACGCCGAGACCCAGAAGCTCGCGACCTTCCTCCTCGGCATGCGCAGCCACTGGATCGCCTACCTCGACTGGCACGGTCTCGGGGGCGTCCAGGAGGGGCTCATCGACGTCGCTTCGGCCCAGGAGTTCCAGAACGACTGGGGCGCCGCGCACTCGAACACCGACACCGGCGGCGACTTCATGGCGGGCTGCGAGCTATCGCTCGACTGGACCGCGTCCCCCTGGTACGTGCCGGCGAACGACGTCAGCGCGATCTTCGCGCGCGTCGGCTACCCGGACATCACCGCCGGGGATCTCGCCCTCGGCACCGGGCTGATGGCGCTCGAGCAGCGTGCCATCCGGCTCGGCGGTGGCCTGCTGGTGGGCCCGTACGCCGAGAAGTCGCCCGTCCTCGCGGACCACTACCAGGACTACTTCGTCGGTGGTGTGGACGACATCGGCATCCAGACCGCCTTCAACTGGGATCCGATGATCTCGTGGATGCGCAGCGGTACCTCGGCGCCGGTGGCCAAGATGGCCGCCGAGCTGCACACGGAGTCCGCCACCCACCGTTGCGACGATCACGCGACGGACGGCGCGGCGCTGAAGAGCGCCCTCGCGAAGCTCGGGGTGAGCCAGGTGCCTCGCAACCTCGACGAGCTGCGCCGCCTCGGCGTCTCGGTGCGCGAGACCGGGCGCGGTGTGTACGTCAGCCACGTCACCGCAGAGGCCTCCCGCGAGCCGACGATCCAGGCGGCGGTCTCGCCGCTCGGCGAGGACCGCTCGCTCACCCTCACCGCCGCGGATCCGATGGGCTACCTCGGCTCGAGCCTCGCCAGTGGCGACCTGAATGGCGACGGCAAGGACGACCTGGTCGTCGGCTCGCCGGGCTACAACGTGGTCGGTGGTCCGCAGATCGGCCGGGTGCGGGTCCTCTACGGCCGCACCGTCACGGGCCACCAGTCCCTCGATCTGACCAGCGGCGGCGCCGACCTCACGCTCACCGGAGATCTCTCGTACGGCCGCTTCGGCTGGGCGGTCGCGATCGTCGACCTCAACGCCGATGGCCGTCCGGACCTCGCGGTCTCGCAGCCGACCACCGACGCCCAGAGCTACGGCTTCCACGGCCGCGTGCTCGTCTACTTCGGTCAACCCGGAGGCGGTCTCTCGACCTCGCCCGACGTCACCCTCACCACCACCGGCACCTACACCAACCTCGGCTACAGGCTGCTCGGCGCCGATCTCGATGGAGAGGGCCACGCGGATCTGGTGATCGCCACGCCGTACGAGCGTGCGGGTGGCCGCCAGCGCGGGCTGGTGGCGGTGTTCCGCGCCGGCGCGGGCTTCACGTCGGGCACGTCGAAGGACGTGAATCAGGCGGACTGGAAGGTCACGGGCAGCCAGGACTGGGCGTGGCTCGGCTACGACGTGATCGCCGCGGACCTCGGCGCGCCGGCGCACCCGCACCTGATCGTGGGCGCGCCCAAGTGGAAGAGCGGCTCGGTTCAGGGGGTGGGGCGGGTCGTTGCCTACGACCTCGCCGGCCTCGCGAGCGGCGCGGCGTCGACCACGCCGGTGTTCACGATCACCGGCGGCGACGAGTTCGACAACCTGGGCGCTTCGCTCGCCTTCGGTGACCCGCGCGGCAACGGTCAGAAGCTGCTCGCGATCGGCTCGCCGGTCGGCACCCCCAATGGCACCACCCAGACCGGCTCGGTGTCGCTGGTGTCGGTGGACGGGCTGAGCGGCGACGTGGCGCTGAGCGCGCTCTCGGTGGCCACCCGCATCGACGGCGAGAGCTCGTTCGGGCGCCTCGGCGCCCGGCTCGCGTTCGTCGACCTGAACGGCGACGGCGCCGACGAGCTGTGGGTCACCGAGCCGATGCGCAAGGACTCGATCGCCACCTTCGAGGCGGGCGCGGCGTACCTGTTCGCGGGCGGTGCCTCGTTCCCGAGCGGCGCGGTGCTGGCGAACGCCACCAACGCGCTGTGGAGCCTGCGCGACACGGCGCTCCGCGGTGCGTTCGGCGCGACACTCGCCCTCGCGGACTTCGACGGCGATGGCGGCAAGGACTTCGCGATCGCGTCGCCGCGCTCGTTCGTCGCCGAGAACGAGGGCGGGATGGTGCGGGTGGTGATCGATCCCAAGCTCGCGGTGACGGCCGTGTCGCCGACCCAGCTCGGCGTCGCGACCGATCGCAACGTGGTGCTCACGGGCACCCGCTTCCACGCCGCCGGCGCGTCGATCCGGCTGGTGCGCGGCGCGAGCGTGATCACGCCCGCGGTCACGTCCGTCAGCTCGACGCAGATGCGCGCCACCGTGAGCGTGCCGGCGGGCGCCGAGCTCGGCGCCTACGACCTCGTGGTACGCGACGCGTTCGGCGGCGTGACGCTGCCAGGAGTGGTGCAGGTGACGGCGGAGCCGGGACCGGTAGTCTGCGGCGTGAGCCGGTTCGGTGGCGCGACGAATGCCGCCGCGGCCTCCGCGTGGCTCGCGGTGCTGGGCGTGCCGGTCGTGGTCGCGCGGCGGCTGCGCCGGCGCTGAGCCCGGAGCGCGTTGCCCCCGTCGCGTGCTGGCGGGGGCGCAGAGGCCCCCCCCTTAGAAACCGCCGACGCCGCGGTGGCGTTGCACCTCCCCGGTCCCACGAAACCGGCTACGCGGCGATCGTAGCGACGGGGGTTCCATCCCCCGTCGCCGGTTCGATCGTGACTTCGGGATCCATCCGCCTACGGCGCCGCGGCGAGCTCGAGCGGGATCTCGATGCCGCGCACCGCGGCGCTGCGGCGCCCGTAGAGCGAGAAGCGCCCGATCGAGAGCACCTCGCGCGCGAACATCTCGGCCATGACCCGCGCGCCGCCGGGGCGCGCAGCACCGTGGAGGCGAGCCTGACCGCCTGGCTCGGGCGCAGGTAGAAGCGGCGCAGGAAGCGGTCGGGCAGGGCGCGTAGCTCGTCGAGGGGGATCCCGGGGACGTTCACCACGGGCTCCTTGGTGGAGTAGAGGTCGGTGTCCTCGCTCGCGAGGAGCCCGGCGGCGCGGACCTCGTCCAGGAACGCGGTGCCGCCGAACGGCGTCGCGAACACGATCGAGAGCAGGTCGAGCGGCAGCCGCCGGAACCACCGGAACGAGCGCTCGAGCGACGCGCGGGTGTCGGTGGGGAAGCCGATGATCCAGCCCGCGTGGCTCAGGATGCCGTGGGCGCGCATGGCCGAGAGCGCGCGCTCGGCGTCCTCGGAGGCGTAGGTCTTGCGGATCCGCTCGCGCAGCTCGGTATCGCCGGACTCGAGGCCGAGGAAGCCGTACACGCAGCCGGCCGCGCTCATGGCGTGGGCCAGGTCTTCGTTCATCTCGTCGGCGCGGCAGAACGCACCCCACTTGAGGCGACGCTGCAGCCCGCGACGCACCAGCTCGTCGCAGATCTCGATCACCCACGTCGGACGGACGGTGAACTCCTCGTCGCGGAAGAAGAGCGAGTCGATGGCGTGGCGGTCGACGAGCATCTCGATCTCGTCCACCACGTCGCTCGGCGTGCGGCGCGTCCACGCGGCGCCCCACAGGGCCGGCGTCTGGCAGAACGAACACGTGTATGGACAGCCGCGCGAGGCCTGCACCGAGAGGGTCCGTGCGCGCGAGACCGGAGTGCACAGGAACTGATGGAACTGGTAGCGCTCGAGCGGCAGCCCGTCGCGCATCGGGAAGGGGAGCTCGGTGAGCTTCTTGAGGCGTCGGCGCTGCGCGGTCAACACCAGCGCGCCGCCCGCGTCGCGGAACGCGAGGCCCTCGATCGCGTGCAGGCCGGGGCCGCCGCCGCGCCCGAGCGCCGCGAGCAGCTCGACCATTGCCTCCTCGCCCTCGCCGCGGACCACCACGTCGATCGCGGGATCGAGCGCCGCGCTCGGCTCGCCCGAGACGTGCCAGCCGCCGAACACCACCGGTACGCCGTAGCGGCGCTTCACCAGCCGCGCCAGCGCCACGCCGTTCGAGTGGGTCTCGGTCATGGTCGAGAAGCCCACGACCGCGGGCCGGAAGGCGTCGAGGTCCGCGACGAGCCGGCTCACGGCGTCTCGGCTCGGATCGATCACGTCGCGGAGCAACACCTCGTGCCCGGCGTGGCGGCACGCGGCGCCGACGTAGCCCAGGCCGATCGGCTCGAGCAGGCAGGACGCGTGGACGTAGTTGGTGGGCGGCTGGATGAGCGCGAGGCGCATGGTGGAGCGGACCGCGGGGGGCACCTCTTCGTATCGGAGCCGGGTCGCCCCCGCAAGCGGCGAGTCCGGGCGGCGCGCGACCGCCGTCCTCAACGCGATCCGACCTCGCTCGAATGGCTGGAGGGTCGTCGCTTCGTCGACGACCCCAGGATGACGCTGGGGCGGCCGACGAAGCGGCCGCCCTCCAGGTGGGTGCTCGCAGTTGGGAGCGCCGCGATCCTTCGCGGCCGGGCTCAACACACCGCCGAGTAACCGCCGTCGATCACCAGGGTGTGACCCGTGATGAAGCTGGCGCCCGGGCTCGAAAGGAAGAGCACCGCCGGCGCGATCTCCTCGGGGCGTCCCCAGCGCGCCAGCGGCGTGCGCTCGAGCATCGGCCGCGACAGGTCGTCGCTTCCCACCATGATCTCGGTCATGCGCGTGGCGACGAAACCCGGCGCGACCGCGTTGACGCGGATGCCGTCGCTCGCCCAGTAGGCGGCGAGGCTCTTGGTGAGCTGGACGACGCCCGCCTTCGCGGCGCCATAGCCCGGCACGAGCGGCACCGCGGCGAAGGCCGAGAGCGAGGCCAGGTTGACCACGCTCGCGCCGCCGGGGATCGTGCTCGCGGCGAGCTTGTCCTTGACCGCGAGCGCGAGGCGGAAGGCGCCGCTCAGGTTGATGCGCAGCGTCTCCTCGAAGACCTCGGGCTCCCACTCGCTGCGGAAGCCCGGCAGGTTGGCGCCCGCGTTGTTCACCAGCACGTCGAGGTGCTCGAGGCTCGCGGCCACCGCCTCGATCGACGCGGACTCGCGGGTGTCGAGGGTCCGGTAGGCGAAGCGCGCGAGGTCGGCGTCGTAGTCGCTCGCGGCGCCGCGCGTGCCGGTGATCGTCACGGTGGCGCCGGCGTCGGCGAAGGCCGCGGCGATCGCGGCGCCGATGCCGCTCGTGCCGCCGGTGACGAGCACCCGGCGGCCAGCGAAGTCGAAGGACAGCATCGGACGGTCGGTCGGATGGCTCATCGTCTCCTCGTGGAACGGCTCACCACACCTTCTCCCAGCGCCGGCTCTCGGCCGAGCGGTACATGGCGAGCGCCGCGCGCAGCTCGCCGATCGCCATCTCGGGGCCAGCCGCGAGCGGCGTCCCGTCGAGGCACGCCGCCGCGAAGTCGCGCAGCTGCGGCGCGTACGATTCCATGTAGCCGAGGCCGTCGCCGCCCACCGACTCGCCGAAGTGCTGGTCGTTGAAGAGCTGGACCCGCCCGCCCATGTCGGTGTCGATCACGATCTCGCCGCGCGTGCCGACGACGCGGAAGAACGCGTCCATCCCCAGCATGCCATCGAGCAGCATCACCTCGAACGAGGCGCTGCGCCCCGAGCGGAAGCGGAGCAGCGCGCGCGCCAGCGACTCGCCCTCCATCTGCGCGAGCGGGCGGTCGAGGATCGCCACGACCTCGTCGATCTCGCCCATGAACATGCGCAGCGGGCGAATCCAGTGCGAGCCGATGTCGAGCGCCACGCCGCCGCCCGCGCTGCCCTTCTGGAACCGCCACGGGTTTTCTCCCTCGTAGAACGACGCCGCGATCATGAGCGTCGCGAACGAGCTGGCGCGGGCGGTCAGCACCTCGCCGATCGCGCCCTCGTCGATGAGCCGCTTCGCGGTGACCACCTCCGGCCAGTACTGGGCGTTCTCGGCGACCATCAGCACGCGGCTCGCGACGCGTGCCGCCGTGAGGATGCGCTCGCATGCGTCGAGGTCGAGGGCCATCGGCTTCTCGAGGAGCACGTGCTTGCCGGCGGCGAGCGCGGCGCAGGCGGCGCGCTCGTGGTGCGCGGGCGGCAGCAGGATCGCGACCGCGTCGAAGCCACCGGCCGCGAGCGCCTCGTCGAGCGAACCGTACGCGACGGCGCCGGTCTCCGCGGCGACCGCCTCCGCGCGCTCGCGGGAGAGGTCCACGGCGGCGGTGATCCGCACGCGGTCGCGGTTCGCCTCGACGGCGTTGAGGTGCATGCGCGAGATCGCGCCGCAGCCCACGATCGCGAGCCGGAGAAGAGAGGTGGCGTCAGTCACGATGCGGCTCCTCTGGCGGCGTCGAGGGCCGCGCGGATCTCGCGGAGCTGGTGAGTGAGCCAGCCCCACTCCCAGAAGTTCTCGCCGCCGCTCTTCACGAGCAAGCACTCGTGGGCGCGCAAGCTGGCGCGCAGCGCGCCCACGTCGGCCGGCTCGCCGGCCAGTGCGATCTCGAGCAGGTGGAGCGCCTCGACCGGACGATCGGCGTCGAGATGGCGCTCGGCCGCCGCGACCAGCGCCTTGGCACCGCCCGCGAGCGCGGCGAGCTCGCCGTGCAGGGCGCGCGCGGGGACCGGGTAGAGGCTGGTCGTCGAGTCGTAGTGGAACCAGCCCTGGTAGTGCTCCCAGATGGCGCGTACGCTCCACGACACTTTGCCGTAGCCCTGGCCCACGTTCACGTGGGGCGGGAGCGTGACCTCGCGCATCAGGGTGTGAACGTCTTTGCCCTCGTTCATGCCGTCGACGGTGGCGTCGTGGACATGGCGGACCGCGTCGCGGAGATCGGCGAGGGCGCGCGCGATCGCCTCGCGGCCGCGGATCGGCTGGTAGTGGCCGGTCACGAGGAGCTCGGGCTCGAGGGCGCGGAGCCGCGCCAGCGAGTCGAGGTAGTCGAGCGCCGAGCGCATGAAGTCGCCGCGCAACGTGACCAGGTTGGGGAAGTGCGGGAAGAGCGGTCCGAGCATGGTGCTGATGAACGCGATGCGGTGCTGGGGCAGCCACACCACCACCGAGTCGGTGGTCTCGCCTCCGGGCACCGCGTGGAGCTCGAAGCGCACGCCGCCGACCTCGAAGGCGTGGTGGTCGTCGACCAGCACCGTGGGCGTCACGTCGAGGCTCGGGTGGGTCTCGTTTCGCTCCGCGGCGGCGGAGAGCGACTCGATCGCCTTGTGGATGAGCGGTGCGAAGAACACCAGGTTGCGCGGCATGCGGAAGCCGGCGAAGCGCTTCTGGTAGTCCTGGAGCTTGCCGAAGTCGCGGTGCGCGACGATCTCGGTGGCCGGCTCGCGCAGCACGTTGACCCCGCCGATGTGGTCGAAGTGCCCCTGGGTGATGACGATGTGGGTGATCGGGCCCGGCGCGGCGGCGGCGAAGAGTCGCTTGTGGCGGTGCGCCTCGTGCGGCAGCCCGGTGTTGACGAGCACGTTCCCGGCCGGCGTCGCGACCAGGTAGGCGCAGGTCGCCCCGTGCGACTGGTAGACGAAGTCGTGGATGCGGACCGCCTCGGTCTGGTCGTCGCCGTCGGTGTAGATGCTCGCGAAGCGCGGGCGCGGCACGCTCGCGACGACGTCGCCGGTCTCGTCGGCCATGAGGTCCCCTCGGAGGCGAGTCTGGATCAGCGGCGCGCGGCGCCGGTCGGGAGGTCGAAGCGCTCGATGTAGTCGCGGAACTCGTCACGGATCGCGTCCGCGCTCAGGCCGAGTTCGGCGAGCTCGTAGCGGTGCGTGCCGAAGCGCCCCTGCGGGCTCGCGCCGAGATGCGCGCGCATCGCGGACTCGGCCTCCGGCGACAGCTCGTCGCCGAACGAGCGGTACATCGCCCGGACCTGTCCGATCGGGTCCGCCATGAACTCGTGGTAGCGGAAGTCGTGGAAGCGCACCTCGGGGTGGCGATCGCGGAACTCCATCATCGCGCCGACCATCTTGCGCGGGATGCCACGCCACACCGTCTTCGCGTAGTCGGCCCACGGGCCGTCGGTGAGCATCGCGCCGCCGGTGTTGAGCATCATGCTGACGTTCGAGCCCATCACCTCGACGGGATCGCGATGCGTCACGACCAGCCGTGCGTCGGGGTAGACGCGGGTGAGCGCCTCTAGCGCGTACATGTGGCCGGGCGCCTTGAGCGACCACCGCCCGGGGGCCTCCGACTGGAGCACCTCGAGCACTCGCCGGTGGTAGCGGTAGGCGTCGGTCATGTCGCAGCGCTCGTACCAGGCGTTGTACGAGGGGATGCGGAACATCCCGATGTAGTCCTGGCTGCGGAAGTGCTGGCCGAGCACCGGCACGCACTCGGTGGGGCCGTCACCGGGCTCGTAGTGGATCGCCTTGAGCGTGGGGTTCAGGTCGTAGGTCCACTCGGTCTCTTCGACCATGCGCGCGATGCGCGGGTCGGTGGTGAACGACTCGGCGCGTGGCGGCGGCACGCAGTCGAGGGCCTCCCACTTCATGAGCGGGCGGTTCGCCGGATCGCGCGCGAGCAGCTCGCAGAGGATGGTCGTGCCGGTGCGCAGCATCCCGAGCACGAAGAGCGGGCGCTCGACGCGCTGGCGGTGGACCTCGGGGTGGCGCTTGACCCAGTCGATCACGCGCAGACGGTTGGCGAGGCGCTGGCCGATCCACCACTCGGCGATGCTGTGTCCGGTGGTGTTGAGGTCCGCCTCGGTGGCGAGAGCGCGTCGGTCAGGCGATCGAGCCCCTCGCGCCAGTCGCCGTCGCCGAAGTCGTCGAGGCCGGTCGCGGAGACGGCGGTGTCGAGGAGCGCTTCGGTGGTGAGCATGGTGACCAGGTGGCGGAAAGCGGGTGGAGGCGTTGACCGTCGAGACAAGTAAGCGTACGTTTACTTACCTCCTCATGACAAGCCCCGATCGCACTGGATCCCGGGCCCGGCGCGCTGCTCGGGGCGCGCAGCCTCGCAAAGCGCGCTCCCTCGCGGCGCAGCGCGCCTTCGCATCCAGCCGCGGGCGTGCCGGGCTGGCGCCGAACCCGCCCGCCGCGCCCGCCGCGCGCCGGCGGCGGCTGCCCGGCGCCGAGCGCCGCGCCCTCGTCCTCGACGCCGCCGTGGCGCGCTTCGCCGAGCACGGTTTTGCCGGCACCCCGCTCTCCGAGGTGGCGCGCGCGGCGGGGCTGAGCGAGGCGATGCTGATCAAGCTGTTCGGCTCGAAGCTCGAGCTCTTCGAGGCTCTCATCGAGCGCCAGATCGCGCGCACCGGCGGGGCCGCGCTGCTCTCACCCGAGCGCGCCTGCGGCACCGACGACCTCGCCTTCTTCCGCGAGTTCGCCGAGACCGTGCTCCGTCTCGGCCGCGCCGAGGTGCCGTTCCTGCGGGTGCTCTTCTTCGGCGCGCTGGAGGGCAGCGAGCTAGCCGTGATGTTCCATCGCATCCGGATCCGGGCGATCGTCGATTACGTCGCCGGCTACGTGCGGCGCCGGGTTCGCGAGGGTGCCTTCCGGCGCGTCGACCCCGAGGCCGCGGCGCTCGCGTTCCTCGGCATGCTGAGCGAGGACACCTTCTCGCACGCGTTCCGCGTCGGCGAGAAGCCGTCGCACGATCCCGAGACGCTCGCCGTGACCTTCGCCGAGATCATGGTGCGGGGGCTCGTGCGATGAGCGCAACGGCGCTGCCGCGTCACTTGCCCTCGATCGCCGCCCGGGGGCTCTTCCCCGCGGTGATGGGCGGCGCGCTGCTGGTGACGGGGGCGGCGCTGGCGCTCGGTGTCCCACCATCGCTCTCGTTCGTGGCGCCGCTGATCGCCGCGTACGTGGTCGTGGCGGTCGCCGAGACCCGCTTCCCCGAGGTCCCCGAGTGGAGCCGCCCGCGCCGCGACGTTCCGGTCGACGTGGCCCACTTCCTGGGCTCGGACGTGATCACGCTGGAGGTGCTGCGTCCGGTGCTCTCGTTCGTCGCGGTGGCGGCGGCAGGCCCGCTGACGGCGGCGTTCGGCGCGGGGCTCTGGCCGCGCCACTGGCCGCTCGCGGCGCAGCTCCCGGTCGCGCTCTTGCTCGGCGATTTCTTCATGTACTGGACCCACCGTCTCGCCCACGAGGTGTCGTTGCTGTGGCGCTTTCACGCGGTCCACCACAGCGCGCCGCGGCTCTATTTCTTCAACGCGCACCGCTTCCACCCGGTGGACCTGGTGCTCTCGTACGGGTGCTGGTACGTGCCCCTGGTGGCGCTCGGCGCCGGATCCGACCTGATCGCGCTGCACACCCTGTTCACGGCCGTGAACGGGATCTTCAAGCACACGAACTTCCCGCTCCGGCTGGGTCGCTGGAACCGCGTCTTCAGCGCCGCGGAGACCCACCGCTGGCACCATTCGCCGGTGCTCGACGAGGCCAACGCCAACTACGGCCAGAACCTCATGGTGTGGGACGTGCTCTTCGGCACGTGGCTGTTGCCGGCGGACCGCCGGCCACCGGTCGCCGTGGGCCTCGCCGATGCGAGCGCTGCGTCGTTTCCGCAGGACTACCTGGGCCAGCTGCGCGCGCCGTTCTCGTGGCCCGGGTTCGCGCGCGGGCGCTGATCCATCGGCCCCCTGCCTCTCGCCACGGCTTGCTCGCCCTCACGGGCTTCGCTACAAGGAACTCCCTAACCCGGATGATTCATGAAGCGTTCTACTGCGGCCGCCGACCGTCGGCATCTTCGGGCGTACTCGGATTTCCGGTCCTCGACGTACTATTCAGTACGCCTGCGGCCGAAAATCCGGCGTTCACCCGAATCTGCTCGACGCTTGGCGCCCTCGCTACGAACTTTCATGGATAACCCGGGCTAATGGGGGGGGCGGCCTCATGATGTGCCTGCAGTGCGGTGCCGACATCGACGCCGGAGTCGCGACGTGCCCGGACTGCGGCAAGTCGCCGTACGAGCCCCGGGCGGCCTGCGCGCGCCGAACGCGCCGGTCGCGGAGCCGGGCGCCGAGGGTGAGGTGGCGGCGGCCGCGAGCGCGCTCCTCGCGGCCGCGCCGCCGGTCATCTCGGTCATCGAGCTCAGCGACAGCCAGCAGCGGCGCGTGGCCTTTCTCCAGCAGAAGCTCGACTTCGATCCCCATCAACCCAAAGCGCTGCTGTCGCTGGCGCAGGTCTACGAGGAGGCCGGCGACGTCTCGACGGCGCTCGCCTACTACCGGGGCTGCCTCGAGGTCGATCCCCTGAACGGCTACGCCGCCGGGCGGATCGCGATCCTGGAGGCGAAGCACGGTCGGCTGCCGTCGCCGGGCGTGCCGTTCCTGGCGCACGCGGCGATCGTGCGCGGCGGCGGCCTCGCGGACCCCGGCCGCGGCGACGCCGGGCACGCCGCGGACGCGGGCCCGAAGAGCGGGACCCTGCGCAGCCCGGCGCGGGGGTGCTGCGGGCGCCCACCCCTGCGCCGGCGCCGGGCATCGAGCCGCGCCCGACCACCCGCACCTTGCGGCCGACCGCCGGCGTGGCGAAGCCGGCGAGCGGCTACGTGCCGCGCGGCGCGCGTGCGCGCCAGCGGGCGTCGAAGGGCGGGCGTCGCTGGTACGCCGACCCCAAGCTGTGGGCCGTGGTGGTGTTCGTGCTCGGGGCCGGCGGTTACCTGGGCTACTGGCGGTGGGAGCGCACCCATCACCGCATCGTGCTCGGCAAGGGCCGCGCAGCGTGGGGAGCGTCGTTCAGCCACGACGGGCGCTATCTCGCGGTCTACGAGCCCGCCGAGAAGCCCGAGCTCGAGGCGGTGGTGCACGGCTACAACGGCGCCGGCGACGCCAACGTCCGGGTGCTGCCGGTGGCGGGCGGCACGGTGCTCGCCACGTTCCCCCGCGCCCAGGTGTGGAAGGGTAGCCCGGGGCCGTCGTGGGGAGGCGGTCGCTACGTGCTCTTCCCGACGGCGGGGGGCGACGGCTGGGAGACCCGCATCTCCGTGGGCGACGTCCACTCGAAGGTGATCGCGCTGTCGCTCGACGGCGCCAACGGCCGGCTCTCGCCGGACGGCCGTTTCGTCGCCTACGAGAGGTGCGTCGAGGTCGAGCCCGACATGGTCGGGCCCTACCGGTTCTACTCGCGCTACAAGCCCGAGCGCCCCGAGATCTTCGTGTTCGAGATATCGACCCGCGACGACCGCCAGCTCACCGCCGACGGCGGCTACGATCCGGTGTGGTCGCCCGACGGCCGCACGATCCTCTACCGTCGCGCCAACACCACCGAATACATGAAGCAGGGGCTCGCCTGGGACCGCTACGAGCCCGACTACGACTCCGACGGCCGCATGGAGGCGCCGCACGTCTACTCGTACAAGGCGAAGCGCTTCGCCGGAATCGACCTGATGGCGATCCCGCGCGACGGCGGTGAGCCGGTCGCGGTCGCCCACGGCGGCATGAACGCGCACGCCGCGTGGGTCGGGCGCGATAGCCACACGGTGTCGTGGGTGCACTGGGACTACGAGCCCGACCCGATCGCCGACGACGGCGAGTTCGGCGGCTACCGCTCGTTCGCCTACGCGTTCGGGCACGCCGCCGATCCCGACACGGTGTCCCTCGAGGCGAGCCTCATGATGGGCTCCGCGGCCGGCGGGGAAGCCGAGGAGGTCCTGAGCCCAGCCCACGACGCGATCCGCCTCTCGACCGCGCGCTGGTCGCGGGACGGGCAGCGGCTCGTCTACGAGCGCGTGATCTCCGACTCGACCATGATCGTCGCCAACCGCCGCGCCGGAGCGAGGCTCGGCGACTTCAAGGACGAGACCGACCTGCACCTCTACGATCGCGCGACCAGGCGCAGCACGCGCCTCGTGGGCCAGGACGACCCGCACCGCACCCAGCCCGCGTGGAGCCCGGACGGCACGCGGCTCGCGTACATGGTCCACGAGTGGGAGATCCCGCAGGTCGAGATCGCCACGTTCGACCGCCTGGTGCGCCCGACGAAGTGAGCGAGCCCGCGGCGTCGCCGAGCGCGCGCCGCCAGTGGCACCGAGGAGAGACCATGTTGCGACGTTCGCGAAGCCGCCGCACCCGCCGAAGTCTTTCCCGAGCGACCAGCCTCGCGGCAGCGCTCTTCCTCGCGGGGTGCGCGGAGAAGCCGTCGATGGAGCTGATCGCCGTGCACATGCGCGAGATCGGCCGGGTGTGGGCGCTCTTCATCGAGACCTACCCGGAAAAGGGCGGCTACCACGCGCAGCCGTACGTCACCCAGCTCACCGGCATGTTCCAGGCCGAGGTGATGACCAACTCCGAGAAGTACCCGAGCGACGACTTCAAGAAGAAGAACGCCGACATGATCCAGGCCCTCGAGCGCCTCGACTCCGATCTCGGGCAGCGCATGCCGGCGGAGATGGCGCGCAGCGACGTCCAGCTCCAGTGCAAGTGGTGCCACACCCAGCACTGGGAGAAGTCGAAGAAGCTGCGCGAGCGGAAGGGCTGAGCCGGACGCGCTCGCGCGCGGTCTCGCCAGGCTGGCCGCAATGTTCCTGCCGTACGCCCACGATCAGACCATCCGGCGCGTGCCGTGGGCGACGATCACCATCGTCGCGCTCAATCTCGTGGTGTTCGCGGCGACGCGCGTCGTCCTCGCCGAGCGCGACCTCGGCTCGCTCGAGGGCGCGACGCGTCGCCTCTACGAGGCACAGGCCTCGGCGTACCAGGATCACGTCCGCTCGATCCGTGACCGGCCCGGGGCCACCGGCGCCGAGCGGCCGCTCCCGTGGGACGAGTTCCTCGAGGTGCTGCCCAGGGGCGACGTGCCGGGAGTTGCGCCCGCGAAGCAGGAGCGGTGGGCGGCGGCGAAGGCGGACCTCGAGCGGCTGGAGCGCGGTAACGCCGACCTCAACCTCGATCTGGTGTTCACGAGCGACTTCCGGCCGTGGCAGCTCGTCACCCACCTGTTCATGCACGAGGGGTGGGAGCACCTGCTCGGCAACCTGTGGCTCTTCGCGCTCGCGGCGCCGCCGCTCGAGTACCGCTTCGGGACGCGGCTCTTCCTGGTGCTCTACTTCGTCGGTGGGTGGGTCGCGGCCCTTGCCCAGTGGCCGGCGTTCCACGGTACCGACGTGCGGATGCTGGGAGCCTCGGGAGCGATCGCCGCGTGCTTCGGCGCGTTCCTGGTGCGCCACGCCCGGTCGCGCGTGCGCTTCCTGTGGCTGGGGCGCTTCCTGGTGACGTCGATGCTCAGGTGGGGCGAGCTCTCGATGCCGGGCTGGCTCCTGATCGGTCTGTGGCTGGTGCAGCAGCTCATGTTCCTGTCGATCCAGTTCGACCTGCACATCGCCGTCTCCGCTCACCTCGGGGGCTTCGCGTTCGGCGCCGTGTTCGCCTACGCGCTGCGCCGGTTCGACTGGGAGAAGAAGCTCTTCGAGCGGCGGCTGGCGATGGGAGGCGAGGCGTCGCCCGACGACGCAGACACCGACATGGCGGTGGCACTCGCGCAGTCGCGGGCCTGGCGCGATGCCAGCGGCTACTGCTTGCGCGCGCTCGAGAAGCACCCCGGACACCCGGTGCTGCTCGCGATCCACGCCCAGTCGCTGGCGCACGTGGGCGACGTCGACGCGGCGCGTGCGGCGCTCGGCCGCGCGATCGAGAAGGCCAAGGCGACCGGTCCCACCGAGTACCTCCTCGACGCCGCCAAGGCGCTCGCCGAGCGGCTGCCCGGGCTGGGGCTCGACCCGGCGCTCGGCATGGTGCTGGCGCGCTGGTTCGAGGACAACGACGAGCCCGCCGAGGCGCTGTGGGCGTACCGCGACGTCGCCGACTCGACCCCCGACCACGCGCTCGCGCCCAAGGCGCTGCACCGGCTGGCCGAGCTCCACGTGCGCAAGCTCGATCGGCCCGACCTCGGCGCGAACGCGTTCCGGGCGTTCCTCGAGCGCTACCCCGATCACCCGCTCGCGGCGGGCGCCCGCCAGGCGCTGCGCGCGCTACCCGCCGCGCGTCCCGCGTCGATCCCGCTCCCACCCGGGCGCTGAGCCGGCCGGGGTGAACCGTGCCCCGCCCGCGCTACGCTGGCGGTGGTTCGTCGAGGAGGTGTCCGAGATGAGGCGCAGCGGAGGGTGGCGGTGGGTCGCGGCGGTGATCGTGGTCGGCGTGCTCGGCGACGCGCGCGCCGAGGAGAAGCCCGACCGGGATCTCGTGAAGGCCGTGCACGTGGTGCGGACCTTCTACACGTATCACCTGAAGCACGACATGAGCTTCACCGAAGGCACGGTGGCGAAGCGCAAGGAGTGGCTCGCGCCCGACTTCTATCGGCTGCTGCTCGCCGAGGTGCGGCGGCCGACGGAGCCCGGCGAGGCGCCGTTCGTGAACGGCGATCCCTTCACCGACTCGCAGGAGTATCCGACTCGCGCCGCCTCCGGCCGCGCCACCCGCGTCGGCGTCGACGAGATCGACGTCGAGGTCACGTTCTTCTGGACCCGCACCGTGCGCGAGTATCGGCAGTACCGCTGGGAGAGCGTGCCCGTCGAGCGCGAGGTCGAGGACGCGCCGCCGCGCGCCCTCACGGTGAAGCTCACCCGCGGTGATCGCCTGTGGCGGATCGCCGACCTGGTCGTCGCGGGCAAGAGCTTCCGCGCTGCGCTCGAGGCGCGGAACGAGCCGGGGGAGGCGTTGCCGCGATCCGCGCCGGGATGGATGAGCCAGCCCACTGCCACCGATCCACTGGCGCCACCTCCCGCCGATCAGCCGGCCAAGCCGTGGCAGCCGAGCGCCACCCAGCCCTGGCAGCGGTGAGGGTGGCGCGGTGGCGCGGATGGGCCGGCTGCGGATCTCGACGAGGCGCGAGCCCCCGTCGTCGAATGCCCGATCGCACCCCGCGGGCGGGCACTGGGCCCGCCCCTACGGACGTGTCGCTGGGGGGTTGGCGTCGGTCGTAGGGGCGGGGCCCGTCCCCGCCCGGGCCTGACCCGGCGTCGCTGCGCGGCACGGGCATGTGTCGCGAGGGACCGCGATACGAATGCCCGAACGCGCCCCGCGGGCGGGCACCGGGCCCGCCCCTACGGACGTGTCGCTGGGGGGGTGGCGTCGGTCGTAGGGGCGGGGCCCGTCCCCGCCCGGGCCTGACCCGGCGTCGCTGCGCGGCACGGGCATGTGTCGCGAGGGACCGCGACGAATGCGCGATCGCACCCCGCGGGCGGGCACTGGGCCCGCCCCTACGGACGTGTCGCTGGGGGGGTGGCGTCGGTCGTCGGGGCGGGGCCCGTCCCCGCCCGGGCCTGACCCGGCGTCGCTGCGCGGCACGGGCATGTGTCGCGAGGGACCGCGACGAATGCGCGATCGCACCCCGCGGGCGGGCGCTGGGCCCGCCCCTACGGACGTGTCGCTGGGGGGGTGGCGTCGGTCGTCGGGGCGGGGCCCGTCCCCGGGCCTGACCGGGCGCGGCACGGGCATGTGTCGCGAGGGACCGCGACGAATGCGCGATCGCGCCCCGCGGGCGGGCACTGGGTCCGCCCCTACGGACGTGCCCGGGCCCGCGTTCGGGTGGGTGTGCGCGCCGAAGGGGCGTGACGGAAAGCCGGGCTAGCGCGGGGGCACAGGGGCGACCGCGGCGGTGGCGCCGAGCCGGATCGCGCTCGCGCTGGGGCGAGCGTTCAGGATCCAACCGCCGTCGACGTGCGTGAGCGATTCCATCGTGAGGCCGGTGTGCGTGAGCTCGGGCTCGCCGTCGCCGGGGATCCACACCTCGAGTGGCGCGTCGCCCGCGCGCCCTCGCCGGCCAGCTCGAGCCGCCCGCTCGCGGGATCCGACGTGAACGTGATCGTCCCCGGCCAGCGCCGCGGGTAGGCGCGCGACAGCACCCGCGCGTGCGGCTCGACGAGCCCGACCTCGATCCCCGCCAGGTTCGCCGGATCCTTGCATCGGCTGAGCAGCAGGTTGCCGTTGAAGTCGCCATAGTCGCGGCTCGGCCACGACACCGCGTGCGGGTCGCCGCAGGCACCCCGCCACGACCACCAGGCGCCGCCCACCTGGAACTCGTCCTCGAGGGCCGCGTAGCGCGTCGCATACGGATGGGTGGGGTCGCCGAACCAACCCCATTCGCCCGACCAGAACGTGGTGCCGTAGCCCTCCGCTTCGCGCCTCGCCTCCTCGAATGCGCCGCGCAGCGTGAAGACGGGCTCCGGGAAGAACGCGAGGTCGGCGGTGATCGACTCGGCGTAGATGTGCGGCGCGTAGACGATCTGGTCGTCGTCGGTGAACGGCACCACCGCTTCGGTCGGCACCGCCGACCACACCGCCGTCGGCTCGAAGAACACGATCTTCCGTAGCGAGGGCCGCTCGGCGGCGCGCACCGCCTCGAGGGCGCGGCGCTGGAACGCGGGCTTCCGCGTCTGGACGGTGTAGCCGTAGTCGAGCCCCCAGTTGGGCTCGTTCAGGAGGTCGTAGCCGATCACGGTGGGATCGTCCCGGAACGCAGCGGCCAGCCACGCCCAGGTGTCGATGAGCTCCTGCTGGATGCCGTCGCGGTCGTCCCAGAAGCTCTCCCACGCAGTCATCACCGCGGGCGAGAGCTCGCGGGTCATGAAGCGGCAGCGCCAACGGCCGTCGGTGATCGTCGCCCACTCGGGCGCGCCGTCCCAGCCCTGGTTGGGCGCGAACGGCGCGGGGCACTCCTGGCCGGGCGCGGTGTTCACGAACTTGCCCCACGCGTCCTGGTGCATGTCGAGGATCACGTAGACGCCGCGCTCGCGCGCCCAGTTCACCACCTGGCGGACGCGCGCGAGGTAGCCCTCGTCGAAGACGCCGCGCTCGGGCTCGAGGGCGCTCCAGTGGACGAGCAGCCGGATCGAGCTCATGCCGAGTGCCGCGATCTGGTCGAGGTCGCGCTCGGTGACGCCCGCCGACGACGGCACGTCGGGGTTGCCCTGGAAGTAGTCGCCGAGGCCGATCACCGCCGCGCCGCGCAGCAGCACGGTGCGGCCCGCGTCGTCGCGGATGGCGCGGTCGGCGACGTGAAGCGCCGGCGGAGAGCCCGCGACGTGCGCCGATCCGCCCCCGTCACCACAGCCCGCGCCCAGCGCGACCGCGACGGCCACGCTCAGTACACGCAGCGCCCGCCTCATCGGATCGGCAGCGCGTAGATCAGCCCACCCTTGGTCCAGAGCTGGTTGGGACCGCGGTCGAGGCCGAGCGGCGAGCCCTTGCCCACGTTCCTCTCGAAGATCTCGCCGTAGTTGCCGACCTGGCGGATCGCCTCGAGCGCCCACTTCTCGCTCAGGCCGAGCGCCTGGCCCATGCCCGCCGTGGTGCCGAGGAGACGCTTCACGTTGGGCGACGGGCTCGCGGTCGACTGCTCGACGACGTTCGCCGCCGTGAGCCCCTGCTCCTCGGCCTCGATCAGCGCCTGCAGCACCCAGCGCACCACGTCCGCCCACTGCGGATCGCCCTGGCGAACCGCCGGACCGAACGGCTCCTTCGAGATCGTCTCGGGAAGCAGCACCTGCTCGCCGGCCGCCGGCGCGAGCGTGGCGCGGATCGAGGCGAGCGCCGACACGTCGGTGGTCATCGCGTCGCAGCGCCCGGCGAAATAGGCCTTGGTGAACTCCTCGAACTTCTCGATCACCACCGGCTTGAGCGCGAGACCGTTGGCCCGCGAGTAGTCGGCGAGATTGAGCTCGGTGGTGGTGCCGGGCTGCACGCAGACGGTGGCGCCCTTGAGATCCTTTGCGCTCTTCACCCCGAGCTTCTTCGGCACGAGGAAGCCCTGGCCGTCGTAGAAGTCGATGCCGGCGAAGTCGAGGCCGAGCGAGGTGTCGCGGGTCAGCGTCCAGGTGGTGTTTCGCGACAGCACGTCGACCTCGCCCGACTGGAGCGCGGTGAAGCGCTGCTGGGCGCTGAGCGGCGTGAACTTGACCTTGGTGCCGTCGCCGAGGACCGCGGCCGCGACCGCTCGGCAGAAGTCCACGTCGAGCCCCACCCACTTGCCCTGGCTGTCGGCGATCGAGAACCCGGCGAGCCCGACGTTCACACCGCACGCGAGCTGACCGCGCTGCTTGATCGTGTCGAGCGTGCCGGCGCTCGCGGAGGCGACGAGAGCCGCCGCGAGCACCAGGTGCGTACTCACGAATCGCATCGCCCTCGTAGCGCGTGGGCTCGTCCCCCGCAACGCCCGCAGCGGGGGACGAGCCCACGCGCTACGGTCGGTGGGGCACCGAGAGCGGCGGGGCGCACCAAGTTGCGGGCGATCATTCAGGACGGCCGCGAGGAGAGACGAGCGCATGGATCCCCCGGTTCGAGCGCCCGAGCCCGGATCCGGCACGGGGCCGGGTCAGGCTCGTCGCTCGAACCGGGAAGGGCAAGGATCGCGGGGCGCGCGCGCCGCCCCGATCGCCGCCCGGACTCACTCGGGCAGCGCGACGCCCGAGCCGCCCATCTCGGCGGGCAGGTCCTTCATCTTGGGCAGCCCGTCACGCATCGGCAGCACGGTCTCCTGGTAGTGGACGTGCACCGCGGGCTCGAACGGAAAGGTGGGGATGGTCGCCGCGTAGACGTCGGTGAGGCCGAAGCCGGGGTGCTCGGTGAGCACGTGTCCGCCGCAGGTCGTGCACCAGCGGCGCAGACTCGCCGGAGTGAGGTGGAAGGTGCCCAGCGTTCGGGCGCCCTTCGTCACCTCGACCTGCTCGGGCTTCCACAGCGTGAACGCGTTCACCGGGCCGGCCGACCAGCGGCGGCACGAGTCGCAGTGGCAGTAGCCCATCGCGGCGGGCGAGCCGATGACCTTCACTTCGACGGCGCCGCAGAAGCAGCGCCCGGAATGGGCTCGATCGTTCGACATGAGACGCTTTCCTTTCAGGTCGCCGGCCGAGCCGGCGAGTCGGTCGTGGAGAGGATGCTTCCCCGCACGGGAGGGGTGAGGAACGCGCGGCGGAGCGCCGCGAGGTCGAGAGGCCCGCGTCGGTTCCACGGCAAGAGCGAGAGGCAGCGTGCGAGCGGGCAGTAGCCGACCGTCACCATGGCGGTCGTGCCGAAGAGCTGGATCCAGTGAAGGACGCCGAGTCCTGGGACGCCCCCGGCGATCAGGATCGCCAGGTACGCGACCCGGACTTGCGCCGGAAACGAAGTCGCACCGTCGCGCGCACCGAAGTGGAGCACCTGGACCACCGCGAGCGCGACGGCGAGGGGAATCCCGAGCGGCGAGCCAGCGATGAGCGCGACGCCGAGCAGGAGCGCCGTCGCCAGCCAGTACCACCAGCGCACGTCGTGGATGTCGATCATGGCGCTCACCCGGCCACCGCGCCCGGCTTGCGGGCGTGGAAGTTGACCGCCTGAACGCGGAGATCGCCCGAGAGCTTGGCTTCGGCCGAGGTGTCGCGGAAGGAGTCGAAGCGGTGCGTGACGCAGGCGTCGTGGAGGCCGACCTCGAACGCGAGCCCGAACAGGTCGCGCTCGGGCAGCGCGCCGCCGATGCACGCGGCCCACAGGTCCGGGTTGCTGCGCGCCTCGAGCGTGAGCTCGCGTTGCACCACCACGTCCGCCAGGTAGAGCCGTCCGCCGGGCTTGAGCACGCGGGCGATCTCGGCGAGGACACGGGTCTTGTCGGGCGCCAGGTTCACGACGCCGTTCGAGATCACCACGTCGATCGAGGCGTCCTCGACCGGCAGGTCCTCGTAGAATCCGGCGCGGATCTCGACCTCGTCGGCGAGCCCGGCCTGCTCGGCGGAGGCCTCGGCGCACGCTCGCATCGCCGGCGTCATGTCGACGCCGATCGCGAGGCCGGTGGGGCCGACCCGGCGCGCCGCGAGCAGCAGGTCCGTCCCGGCGCCGCACGCGTGGTCGAGGACGCGGCTGCCGGGAGGGATGGGGCCGATCGCGAGCGGGTTGCCGACGCCCGCGAAGCGCATCGTCGAGCGCAGCGGCAGCGCGTCGAGCTCGACGGGGTCGTAGCCCAGATACTGCGCGGCATAGAAGGGACCGCGGTGGAAGTGGAAGTCGCCTTCCGGCTCGCGCGCGACGCGGTCGTAGGTCGCGAGCACGTTCTGGCGGAGGCGGGTGACGTCGAAGCCGGTGGGGCACTGGAAGGCCATGGGGGTGTCTCCGGTGGATGGGGCGGTGGGTGAGGGACGAACGGGCGAGTGAGCGGGACCTCGCTCACGCGGCGAGCTCGGTCGCGGCGCCGGCTTCCGCGCGGTCGACTCGCTGGGCACGACCGACCGCGAGGCGCGGGAAGAACCTCGGCACTCGTGCCCGGTAGCGCTCGTAGGCGGCGCCGTGCTCGGCCACCAGGTCGCGCTCCTCGAAGAGCACCGCGACGAGGATGTAGGCGGTGGTCGCGACCGCGAACACCAGATGCGACGCGGTCATGGCGGGAGTGGCCCAGAACGCCAGGAACCAGCCGACGTAGAGCGGATGGCGGACGTGCGCGTAAGGACCCGACGTGCGGAAGGCGAGCGGCTGGTACGGGCGTCCGCGCAGGTGAGTCCACACCTGGCGGAGGCCGAAGAGATCGAAGTGGTTGATGAGGAAGGTGGTGACGAGGACGGTGGCGAAGCCAGCGGCGAGGAGCGTGTGAGCGACGCCGCGGGCGAACGTGCCCTCGAGGTGCCACACCACGCCGCCGATGGGGCGCCACCACGCGAAGAGCGCGATCAGGGCCACGCTCGACGCCAGCACGTAGGTGCTGCGCTCCGCGGCGGGCGGCACGACCCGCGTCCACGCCTTCTTGAACGCGGGTCGTGCCATCACGCTGTGCTGGAGGGCGAACGCGGCGAGCAGTAGCAGGTCGACGGCGAGGGCCACGCCGAGCGAGCCCTCGCGCGGCGAGTCGATCGACTTGGGCACGCCGACGTTGCCGAGGAAGCCGACCGCGTAGAGGAACGTGACGAAGAAGATCGCGTACGAGACGACCCCGTACACGAAGATGCCGATGCGCTTCATGGTGATTCTCCCGTGGGTGAGTGGAGGGGGTGAGGAGTCCGACGACGCGGGCCGCTAGAGCGAACCGCGTGCCAGCGTCGGCCGTGGGAGAAAGCGCAACGATGTCGCGAGGCCCGGTCGGCGGTGCGCTCGCGAGGTCTCGCGACTCACGAGATCTCGCGAACGGCCCTCACGAGATCTCGTGAGGGCCTTTTGCCCCTGTTTCGGGCCGATCTCGCGATTTTGTGAAAGCAGATTGCGACAGAATTAGATGGCGTAAAGTGATGTTTTGGAATGGCAGAAAGCAGTCGTTTTCACTGGCGACTTGTGGATATCGCTCGCGTGACTCGCCGCCTCCAGAGGCCCGATCGCGGTCTTCTGGAGGGCGCGCCTCCGGCGCGCCGGGGAGCCGGCATTGGCGCGGGCGGGGATGAACCAAACCCGCCGCTCTACGCTTGCGGTTGGAGGGGCACACGCCGCGTGCCCGGTGATTCGCCGCGGTCACCGCGCTGCCGAGATCGTCGATCGCCCTACGCGCCCCATCGATCTCCGGCGCACGACGAAGCGTGCGCGCGTCGGGTCCGATGGCGATCGGAGCATCAGGCCGCGCCCCGTAGCGCTCGTAGAGGTGCTCGAAGACCACGCCGCCCTTCGCCTCGAAGACGTCGCGTGTGTGGCACCGCGGCGCCCATCATCGACGAGTCTCGGTTGACGGGTGTAACCCCGAGGGTTACGGTGGCCGAAACAGGAGGCCGTGCCGGTGATTCGATCGTGGCGACACAAAGGCCTCCGCGGATTCTATGAAGCGGGGATCATCAAGGGGATCGACCCCGCGCAGTCTGGTCGTCTCCGGCGCATCCTCGGCTTCCTCGACAACGCCACGAAGCCGAGTGACATGGGGCTCCCGGGGTTCAAGCTCCACCCGTTGAAGGGTGAGCAAGCCGGCCGGTGGTCCGTGTGGGTCTCGGGAAACTGGCGCGTGACATTCGCATTCGAGGGAACCGACGCCGCCGACGTCGACCTCGAGGACCACCACTGAGAGAGGGAATCGCGATGATGCACAACCCGCCGCACCCGGGCGAGATCATCCGGGAGGAGTGCCTGGCGCCGCTCAACATGAGCGTGACCGCCGCGGCCGAGGCTCTCGGGGTGAGCCGGAAGACGGTCTCCGAGCTCGTGAACGAGAAGGCTGCCGTGACGCCGGAGATGGCAATCCGCCTGGCCGCGGCGTTCGGCACCTCGGCCGAGGTGTGGGTCAATCTCCAGGCCGCGCACGACCTGTGGCAGGCGAGCCAGCGCGCCGACGAGATCCGGTCGCGGGTCCGAGTGGTGACTTTTCCGACCCGCGCGGCCCGAGATCAGGTGCCCAAGGTCCGGCGCGTTGGCACCTCGGCGCCCGCGTCACGGCAGGTCGTTCCGCGCTCGCTGCCAGGTCGGATCGCAGCGGAGCGCGCGGGTGGGCCGGTCGCCAAGAAGCGGCTCAAGTGAACCCACCCGCACCGCCGGAGGGCCCAATGGGGATGATCGAAAGGCATGTGGAGCGAGTTGTCGCGCGTCGTACAGCCGAGGCGGCTCACGTCGAAACCGCTCGTACGATCGTCGACGCGCTGCTTCGCCATCTTGAGGCAGCGAAGGAGGAAGCGAACGCGGCGCTGGCGGCGAGAGGCGCCGCGGCCCGCGTGAAGCTCACGCGTCAGGTGCAGCCGGACGGCGAATCCTGGCGGCTTGAGGACGACACGCCGCAGGTTCACGTACGCGTCTCGTGGTCACGGAGCATCGGTTCGGTTGACCCCGCATCGGAGGGGCACCGCTTCTTCATTGCGCTCAGGCCGGGCACGCCTTATAGCCGCGTTCGCTTCGAGCTCGTGGGAGAGAACGTCGAGGCCGACACCGCAACCATTCACCCCCTAGGCGGGCTCTACATCGACTCCACCGGAGTCGGCGACGCCTGCGCTGGCGGAACGCTGGGACCCTTCCAGGGGAGCGAGTCCCCGGTGTTGCGTCAGGCCGCGGAGTTTCTTCTCACGTTCGCGCTTCATCTGCCGGACAAGGCCATCTGGCCGCCCTTGGAATCGCTCGAAGTGCCACTCGGGCTGTTGAACGAGGTGACTGACCGGATCGGCTTCGAGCTGGCGCCGACCGGCAACAGCGCCTGACGAAGCGAGCGCACCCCAGCGGATCGATCCCGATCTGGAGGGCGCGCCTCTGGCGCGCCGGGCAGCCGGCATCGCCGCAGGCGCTTCGCATCAGCCCGGCGACACGCCGCTGTGGCCCGCGCTGCCGACACCTTCGATCTCTGTACGAGCCCCATCGAGCCTCGCGCCGCGCCGTGGGCGCGCTTACGCTGCGATCCCGTAGCGCTCGTAGACGTGCTGGAACACCACCCCCGCTTTCGCCTTGAAAACGTCGGGGGTGTAGGCGGGCGGAAGCCCGTCATCCAGGGCTTGCTCGATGGCGTCGCGGACCCGAGCGCGTGCCTGAGCGGTCTTCTGCCAGTCCACCGTGAGGATGGAGCGGATCCGCGCCAGCAGATCTCGCGCGACCTTCTTGACCTCGTTCCTTTCGTCCACAAGGTGGAGTCGTTCGGGATCCGGATGCACGTCGTCGAGCGGGTCCCCAGGTACCCGGCCTACTCGAAGCAGGTCTACAGGACGAGCTATGGAAAGGATGAGTGTCTCGAGGAGGCGCTCGCGAACGCGGACGGCCTGGCTCGCTTGAGTCTGTCGCCGTACAGACCAGCGATCGGTGCCTCGGTCACCAAGGCGACGCGCGCCTACCTCAAAGCGCGCTTTCCGCACGACCCGCCCGGTTATCGGAAGGCGAGGGACTACGCCGGTGGGCCCGAGAGAGCGGCTGGGCTCAACCTCCTTCAGGCACAGGTCCAAGAGGCCACGTTCCAACCGGCTCGGGATCCGTCCGACTGGAGCATCGCGTCCCGCCTCCACCAGAGCGTGTTCAAGGTGACGGACCACCTCTGGGAGGTGGTTGGCCGCCAGAGCCCGGCGCCGGTCCTTCCGGTAAATCCGTATCCCAACCTGTCGTCCCGAGAGTTGCAGAAGCTCGCTGAGCAGTTCGGATACGCCGTCAAACCTGGCGCGGGTAAGGGCTCTCACATTCGGATGGAGAAGCCGGGTGCGCATCCGGTCACGATTCCGAGCAACCGAGAGAGCCTCTCCCCGGGGGTGCTGAAGTCGACCCTGGCCTCCCTCGGCGGGTACCGGCTCGCGGATATCCCGACTCTGCGCTCAAAGCTCTGAAGAGGTGAAGGCGCGACTCCGCGCGCCCAACCCACGGCAAGGGGTGCCACGGACGCGGCAACCAGACGTGCCGATCCGATCAATCAGCGGGCTGAAAATAATCTTCAACCTGCCAGTGAATTCAAACACAAAGTGCCATTCTATTTCACCACTTTACGCAATTTAAAATAGATACAGATTGCTATCAGGATGTGAAGGATTTGCCAGAATAGCAGTCGAATTCGCCAATCTTGCCCCCCACAGAGCACGCACATGGTGCACGGCCCTCTCTTCGTGGTCCCGGGCGATCTCCGGCGCACGACGGAGCGTGCGCGCTCCAGCGGCCTGGAGGGCGCGCCTCCGGCACGCCGGGCAACGGCTGCGGTCCGGATGGAGGGGCACGCGCCGCGTGCCCGGCGATACGCCGCGTTCCCCTGCGCCGCCGACAGCGTTGATCTCTGTACGAGCCCCATCGATCTCCGGCGCCGACGGAGCGGCGCCCTCCAGCCGCTCATGGCGCACGACGGAGCGTGCGCGCTCCAGCGGCTCGATCGCTGCGTGGAGGGCGCGCCGGAGGGTGCGGATCAGCCCCTCGGGCGCTGGATGCCGAGGGCCTTCATGCGCGACGACAGCGTCGAGGGCTTGGTGCCGAGGAGCGCCGCCGCGCCGTTTTCGCCGGCGACCCGCCAGCCGGCGGTGTCGAGGGCGCGCAGCAGGTTGTCGCGCTCGAGGGCCTCGAGGTCCTGGATGGTTCGGATGGGGGCGGTGGTGCCAGCATCGGGCGCGGGCGGGCTCACGCCCGCCCCTACGGCGCCCGCCCCCACGCTGCCAGCACTGGCTTCGGCGAGCTCGGGGAGGGTGCGGGTCAGGTCCATGCGCCCGTCGCGCGCGAGGATCACGCCGCGCTCGATCACGTTCATCAGCTCGCGCACGTTGCCAGGCCACGGGTAGCTCTCGAGGCGCGCGATGCAGGCGGGCGTGAGCGGCTCGATGCGCTTTCCGAGGCGGGTGGCGAAGCGCTCGACGAACGACGCCGCCAGCACCGCGATGTCCTCGCGGCGCTCGCGCAGCGCCGGCACCTGGAGCGGGAACACGGCGAGCCGGTAGTAGAGGTCTTCGCGGAAGCGCCCGTCGCGCGCCGCCGTGAGCAGGTCGCGGTTGGTCGCGGCGATCACCCGCACGTCCACGCGCCGGGTCTCGCTGCTGCCGACCGGCTCGAACTCACCCTCCTGCAGCACCCGCAGGAGCTTCGCCTGCAGCTCGAGCGGCAGCTCGCCGATCTCGTCGAGGAAGATCGTGCCGCCGTCGGCGAGGGCGAAGCGCCCGTCGCGGCGAGCGGTGGCACCGGTGAAGGCGCCGCGCTCGTGGCCGAAGAACTCGCTCTCGATGAGCGTCGCGGGGATCGCGGCGCAGTTCACCTTGATGAGCGGCTCGCCGCGGCGCCTGCTGGTGGCGTGGATCGCGCGCGCGATCAGCTCCTTGCCGGTGCCGGTCTCGCCGAGGAGCAGCACGCTGGTGTCGGCGGGCGCGACCTGGTCGAGGTCGCGGAGGAGCTCGACGAAGCGCGGGCTGCGCCCCACCAGCTCCCCCGAGTTGTGGAGCTCGAGGATCTCCTGACGGAGGTACTCGGTGTGGTCGGTGAGCTGGCGGATCTGGCGCTCGGCGGCGAGGCGGTCCTCGACGTTGCGCAGGATCAGCGTGAAGTAGGCGCGCCCGCCGATGTGGTAGCGGGAGAGCGTCGTCTCCGCGGCGAAGCTCGTGCCGTCGAGCCGCCGCGCTGCGAGCCCGCGCGGTAGCCACAGCGCCTGCTCGCCCTCGGGACGGGACTCGACCTCGCCGATCGAGCGGTCGAGCTTCTCGGTCTCGCCGGCCTCGAGCAACCGCTCGAAGGGCGTGCCGATCACGGCCTCGGTCTCGCACCCGAAGACCTTCTCGGCGGCGCGGTTGAGGCGCGTGATCCGGCGTTCGGCGTCGAGCTCGACGATCGCGTCCATTGCGCTGTCGATCAGGAGCCTGAGCTTCTCCTCACGCTCCCGGACCGCGCGATCGGCGAGCACGCGGCGCAGCTCGGCGGACGCCCGCGAGGCGAAGATCGAGAACAGCGCCCGCGCGCGCTCGTCCGCCTCCATCGGTTTGGTGTCCATGACCGCCAGGTGGCCGAGGATCCGGTCATCGGTGTCGCAGAGCGGAAACCCGAGGTAGCTCACCACGCCGAGCGACGTGACGTCGCGATCGTTCGGGTAGAGGCTCGTGAGCCGGTCCGGGAAGTGCACCACGCGGCGCTCGCGGATCACGATCTCGCACGGCGTGCCGGGGACCGCGTGCTCGAACTCGGACATCCAGCTTCCCCCGACCCAGAACGCGAGCGCGCGCAGCGACTCGCGCTCCGGCACGTATTCGGTCACCCACGCGGCGTGGGTGCCGAGCGCCTTGGCGAGCGCCTCGACGAGGCGCATGAAGAAGCGCTCGCCGGTCTCGGAGGCGGTGCCCTCGACGATCGAGTGGAGGAGCAAGCCGTCGCCGAAGCGGCGCGGCTCGGGCATGTCGAAGAGCGTCGGAGTGGTGAGGGCGGCGGACGCGGGTCCGCGCGGCGTCGTGGGATCGGCGGCCGAGGCCATGCGGCGACCTTATCGCCCGCCCCGGAGAAGCCCCAACCGCGGAGGACTCGCGTGCGCCGATGCGCGCCGCGGGTAGCGCGCCGTCAGGTCTGGTGGAGGCCTGGCGGCGGTGGGCTCGCGGCGGTGGCCTCCGCCGCGCCCGGGAAGAGCCGCGCCTTGATGCGCTCGGTGACCAGGTAGAAGCACGGCACCACGACCAGCGTGAGGAGCGTCGACACCACCACGCCGCCGATCACCGAGACCGCCATCGGTGCGCGAACCTCCGCGCCCGGGCCGAGCGCCAGCGCAGGGGGCACCGCCGCGGCCACGGTCGCGATGGACGTCATGAGGATGGGACGCAGCCGGGTCGGACAGGCGGTGAGCAGCGCGTCCTCGACGGTGGCGCCGTCGGCGCGCCGCTGGTTGGTGTAGTCGACCAGCAGGATGCTGTTCTTCTTCACGATGCCCATCAGCAAGATGAGCCCGATGACGCTGTAGATGTTGAGCGAGTGCCCGGCCAGGTAGAGCGAGATCAGGGCGCCGGTGATGCTGAACGGCAGCGCCAGCAGGATCGTCACCGGGTGCAGGTAGCTGTTGAACTGTGACGCCAGCACCATGTAGGCGATCACGACGCCGAGCAGCATCGCGAAGCCGAGCGACTGGAAGCTCTCGCGGAACGTCTGCGCGCTACCCGACACCACCAGCTTGTAGCCGGGCGGCAGCACCTCGCGGCCGATCGCCTCGACCTGCTCGAGCGCCGCCTCCTGCGACGCCGCGGGCGTCAGGTTCGAGAACATCGAGATCGAGCGCTCGCGCCCGAGGCGGTGGATGGTGAGCAGCGTCGGATGTTGCTCGATCCTCACCACCTGATCGAGTCGCACCAGCGAGCCGGAGCTGGAGCGCAGGTAGAGGTCGCTGATGTCCTTGGGGCTGAGGCGCTGGTCGGTCACGAGCCTGAGCCGCATGTCGTAGCGCGGCCCGTTCTGCTTGAACTTGCCCATGCGGATGCCGCCGACCAGCGCCTGCACGGTCTCGCCGATCTGCTCCATCGAGACGCCGAGGTCGGCGGCGCGGTCGCGATCGGGGATCACGCGGATCTCCGGCATTCCCACCAGGTAGTCCGAGTCGATGTCGGTGAAGACGCCGGCCTCACGCATCTTCTCCATGATCTCGTCCTGCTTCTGGGCGAGCACGTCGAGGCTCGGGCCGCGGATCGAGAACTCGACCGGGCTGCCGCGGCGCGCCGAGAAGCTCTGCAGCGACGGGTCCTGGACGATCGCGGTGAGGTCCGGGATCGCGTTCAGCTCCTTGCGAAGGACACCCATGAAGTCCTGGGCGCTCATCGATCGCTGCTCGCGTGGCGAGAGCGTGATGAAGTTGACGGCCGTGTTGACCTCGCCGCCGAAGCCGCCCACCGACAGGAAGTAGCGGGTGATCTCGGGGTGCTTGGCGAGGAGCTGCTCGACGCGCTTCAAGCGCTCGTCCGTGAAGTCGATCGACGAGCCGACCGGCGTCTTGTAGCGCACGAAGAGCCGCGACTGGTCCTGGGGTGGCACGAACTCCTTCTTGAGCCCACCCACCAGGAAGAGCGAGAGCGCGAACACGGCGATCGAGCTGGCCAGCACCAGCCATGGGTGGCGAAGCGAGCCGCCCAGCAGGCGCCGGTAGCCACGGGAGAGCGCGCCGAAGAGCCGGTCCATGAGCCGCCCCATGCGGGTGTCGTGGCCGGGGTTGCCCATGAACTGCGACGAGCGCATCGGCGTGAGGCTGAGCGCCTCGAAGAGCGACAGCGCCAGCGCGAGCGACAGCGTCACGCCGAACTGGAAGAAGAACTTCCCCATGATCCCCTTCATGAAGGCGACCGGGAGGAAGATCACGATCACGGCCAGCGTCGCGGCGAGCGCCGCGAAGCTGATCTCGCGCGCGCCGTCGGCGGCGGCGCGCACCTTGTCCTTCCCCATCTCGTGATGGCGGAAGATGTTCTCGAGCACCATGATCGCGTCGTCGACGACGATACCGACCGCGAGCGAGAGCCCGAGCAGCGTGAACGTGTTGAGCGTGAAGCCCAGGAAGTAGAACGCGGTGAACACGCCCAGCAGCGAGACCGGGATCGCGAGCAGCACGTTCAACGTGGCGCTCCACGAGCCGAGGAACGCCCAGCACACGATGCCGGTCAGCGCGACCGCCAGCACGATCGCGAACTCGATCTCCTTCGTCGACTCCTCGACGAAGGTGGTGCCGTCGTAGTTGATGCCGAGCTCGAGGTCGTCGGGCAGCGTCTGCTGGATCTTGGCCATCTCGGCCTTGACCCGCTTGCCGACCTCGACGGCGTTGGCGCCGCGCTGCTTCTTGACTCCGAGCCCGACGGCGGGGAGCCCGTTGACGCGCGCGATGCGGCGCTTGTCCTCGAGGCCGAACTCGACACCCGCGACGTCGCTCAGCCGCGTGAGCCGGCCGTCGCGGTTGGCGATCACGATGTTCGCGATCTCCTCCGGTGTCAGCGCCTCGCTCTCGGTGCGGACGTTGCGTTCGCGCGTGGCCGTCTCGATGCGCCCGGCCGGCAGCTCGATGTGCTCGCGGGCCAGCGCCGCGAGCACGTCCGGCACCGTGATCTGGTTCGCCTCGAGCTTCCCCTTGTCGACCCAGATGCGGAGGTTGCGGTCGCGCAGGCCGCCGAACATCACCTCCGCCACGCCCGGCAGCGTCTGGATGCGGGGGCGGATGTCGTAGCGCGCGTAGTCGGCGAGCTCCCCGGGCGTACGCGTGCCGCCGAGGCCGAGCCAGATGATCGGGAAGTCCTCGGGATTGGTCTTGGTGATGACCGGTGGGTCGAGCTCGCGCGGCAGGCGGCGCTGCGCCTGGGCGAGCTTCGACTGCACGTCCTGGAGCGCGAGGTCGATGTCGCGGTCGAGCTCGAACTCGACCGTGACGTCGGCGCTGCCCTCGCGCGCCGAGGAGCTGATCTCGCGCACGCCCTCGATCGTGGTGAGGACGTCCTCGACCACGTCGACGACGTCGGACTCGATGATCTCGGGCGCCGCGCCCTCGAGCGTCAGCGACACGTTGACGATCGGAAAGTCGACGTCGGGCAGCTCGGAGACGCCGAGGCGCGCGAACGAGATCGCGCCGAACAGCACGATCGCCGCCATCATCATCCAGGCGAGGACCGGGCGGCGGATCGAGACGTCGGCGAGGGCCATGGCGGTTGCTCCGGTTGCGAGGGGTGAGGCTGGCCGTCCGGGCGTCAGGTCTTGGCGGGCGCCGCCGCTCGCGGTGTGGCGGGCGCGGAGGCGGGCGGGGCGCCCGGCGCCGCGGCGCCCTCGACCACCACCACCTCAACGCCGTCGAGGAGCGAGCCCGCGCCCTTGATCACCACGGTCTCGCCGCTGCGGATGCCTTCCTTGACCTCGATCCGCCCGTCCGCCGTCTGGACCCCGATCCGCACGACGCGTTTGCGCGCCTTGCCGTCCTCGACCACCCAGCCCACGAAACCGTCCTCGGTGGCGAAGAGCGCCGACTCGGGCAGCAGGATCGCCTCGGCATTGGTGCCGCGCTCGATCGAGACCTGCGCGAAGAAGCCGGGCTTGAGCCGCTCGTCGGCGTTGGCGTTGCGGGCGAGTACCTCGACCCGCCGGGTCGACGGATCGGCGCTGCGCGCCACGAAGAACACCTCGCCGCGGAACACCTCGGTGGGGTAAGCGGGCACGGTGAGCGCGATCGGGTCGCCGGGCTGGACGAAGCCCGACTCGGCCTCGCGTAGCGAGAACCGGATGCGGATCGGCTGGGTCCGCACGATCGACGCCACGACCGTCCCGGGCTTCACGTACTGGCCGGGCGTGGCCTCGCGTTTCTCGATGACGCCCTCGATGGGCGGGCGGATCGTCGCGCGCTCGAGATCGAGCCTGGCGAGCTCGAGCGCGGCGCGCGCCTCCGCCACCTCGGCTCTGCGCTGGGCCACCTGCGCCTCCCAGGTGGTGATCTCCTCCTCCGGCACCCAGCCGGGCTCCTTCTCGCGCAGTGCCTTGCGCTTCACGAGGCCGGCCTGCTTGTCGTCGAGGTCGGCCTGGGCGCGATCGAGGGCCGCCGACTTCTGCGCGACCGCCATGCGGTAGCGCTCGGGATCGACGGCGACCAGCGCGGTGTTCGGGCCGACGCGGTCGCCTTCGTTGAACGCGAGCGGGCCGAGCACTCCCTCGACCTGCGCCGCGACCTGCACCCAGTCCTCGGCCTCGACGCCGCCCGTCGCCTCGATCCGCGCCACCAGCGGCTCGCTCTTCGCGACCGCGATCTCGACCGGGTACTTGCGCGACGGCGCGGCGGTGCCGGCTTTGGCGGCGGCAGCGGCCACGGGCGCGTTGGACGGAGACGACGGCTTGCACGCGGGCGAGCCGGCGGCGAGCGCCGCGATCGTCACGGCGCTCGCCGTGGCGCGGAGCTTCGATCGGTTCATGGCGCTCCTCACGCGAGCTTCGGCTCGATGGATCGCTCGACGGGGACGGAGCCCCGTCGCTACGGTGCGTCGCAGACCGTCCGTAGGGCGGGGTCTCCGCGCCCCCGCCAAGGGCGGGCACGAGCGAATCGCGGTCTGGGGATTCGGTGGCGCATCGGTTCAGGGGGGCGCGGGGGGGCTCGATGGTTCGCCGGTCTCGTCGTCGAGCCCGCCGAGCAGGAAGGCCAGCTCGTACGCGAGACGCTGCTCGTCGAGACGCTCGTTCTCGAGCTCCAGGCGAGCCTGGGTGAGCTGCTGCTGCGCGGTCACCAGCTCCAGGTTCGACGCGAGGCCGAGACGGTACTCGGCCTCCAGCAGCCGGAAGTTCTCCTCGGCGGAGCGAGCCGTCTCCTCGCGCGAGGTGCGCGCGGCGGACGAGGCGCGCAGCGAGTGGTACGCGGCGGTCACGTCCTTGGCGATGGCGCGCGCCTGCCCCTCGTAGAACAGCTCGGCCTGGCGCTTCTGCGACTGCGCCTCGCGGGCGTGGGTGGTGGTGCGCAGCCCCTCGAAGATCGGCACGCTGAGGTCCGCCGTGACGTCCCAGTCCACGTCCTCGAGGGTGCCGTCGCGGTGAGTGTAGTAGTTGCCGGCCACGTCGAGCCGCGGCGCGTAGTCGCCGAGCGCCACGTCGAGGACGCCCTCGGCGACGTCGATCTGGGAGCGGGTCGCGGCGAGATCCGGGCGGCGCCGGTGCGCCTCGTCGACGAGCTCGGGCAGTGCACGCGCGCCGAGCGTGGCGGGCTCGAGCGGCGCGGGCAGCTTCGGCTCCACCAGCGCGCCCCTCGACCTGAGCGCCGACCAGCAGCGCGAGCTGCTCGCGCGCGGACTGGAGCTGCTCGCGGGCCTCGGCGAGCGCGGCCTCGGTGCGCGCCAGGTCGGTCTGGACGAACAGCACCTCGGTGCGCCGCGCGAGCCCGGTCGCGGCGCGCGCCTCGATCTCGCGGCGGCGCTCGAGATCGCGGTCGCGCGAGGCCTCGAGGGTCGCGATGAAGCGCTCGGCCTTGAGCGCCACGTAGAAGAGCGCGGTGGTCGCCTGGTCGACCAGCAGGCGCTCGGCGCGAAGCTGCGCCTCGGCGACGTCGATCAGCGACGACGCCTGGTTCAGCGCCAGGTAGCCGGATAGGTAGAAGAGGGGCATCCGCGCCTCGAAGCGCCCCGTGCGTTGCTCGATCAGGAGCGCGCCGAAGCGGATCCCGCCCGTCGAGGGCTGGGTCGGGACCTCGTCCTCTTCCCGGAAGTAGCTCTGCTGGTAGCTGACGCGTGGCAGGAGCTCGCCGAGCGCGGTGAGGCGCGCGAGGTACGCCTGGTGGAGGTCCTCGCCCACCGCGCGGACCTGCTCGCTGTTGCGGCGCGCCCGCCGGAGCGTCTCGTCGAGCGAGAGCGGTGCGGTGATGGGAGCCTCGTCCACACCCGCGCCAGGCGCCGGCGGCGCCCCCGGCAGCGGCGCCCGCTGGGCGGCCAGCGGTGCCGGGTCCGCAGCGGGCTGGGGACGCGCGAGCGCCTCGTCGGTGGCGCGGCGCGCTTCGGTCTCGCCGAGCAGCGCGCATCCGCCGAGCAACGCCGACGCGGTCGCGAGAGCGAGGAGGGAGCGAGGCGGCGTCATCGGGCGGAGCGTCGCGAGCCCGTGCCGGCCGTGGGCCGGACGGTGCCGCCGAACAGCGGCTCGAAGAACACCGCGCGCATCGCCTGGCGCACGCGCTCGGGGCCGAAGCCCTTCGGGCCCCGCGCCTCCGCGAGCAGGAACGCGGTGGAGAGCGTCTGGAACGCGAGCGCCACGTCCTCGGGCCGCGCCCCGGCGGCCAGCTCGCCCGCGCTCTTCGCGGCGCGTACCGCCTGTGCCACCGCCGCCAGGGTCTGCTCGCGCATCGTGAGCGCGGCGGCGGGGGAGGCCCAGCCGCAGGTCGCCATCATGGAGGTCGAGGCGTAGATGAGGATGAAGTCGAGGTGCTCGCTCATGTGAGAGAGCTTGGCGTCGAGGGCGCGCTCGAGCCGCTCGCGGGCGGAGCCGCTGGCCTCGAGCGCGCGGCTCATGGCCGACGCCAGCGAGGCGGTGCGCTCGACGATGAGCCGCTCGTAGAGCGCCTCCTTGCTGTCGAAGAAGCCGTAGAGCGTGCCGATCGCGAACTCGGCCTCGCGGGCGATCTCGGTCATGCCCGCGCCGTGGAACCCGTGACGGGAGATGACGCGCTCCGCCGCGGCGAGGATCTCGGCCTCGCGCTGGGCGCGCTCGCGCTCCCGCCGGGCCGCCCCAAAGCCCGGCTTCGCGGTTCGAACGGTGATTCGGCTCATGAACCGCGGCAACCTAACGAGGCGGCCGGGCCGAGTCCACCGAGAGGCGTGCGCTGGAGGGCGACCGCTTCGGCGGTCGCCTCCTGGGGCCGTCGACGAAGCGACGGCCCTCCAGACCTCTAAATCTTCCCGATCGTGGTGCGCTTCACCTGCTTGCGCATGAACTCCGGCGCCACGGCGCGCACCACGTAGCCCGCCTGGATGCCGCGCGGCACGGTGACCTCGTGGCGGCCGTGCTCGAGCGCAGCGAACGTCGCCGCGATCACCTGCTCGGGGCGGATCATGGACCGCCTCGCCACCGGCGGCATGCGCGCGAGCGCCTCGGCGTCGAAGAACTCGGTGTCGACGGCCCCGGGGCAAACCGTCAGCACGTGGACGCCCGACTCCTCGAGCTCGACCGAGAGCGCCTCGGCCAGGCCCACCATCGCGAACTTGGACGCCGCGTAGGCGCTCTCGTCGGGCACGCCGATCCGCCCCGCGACCGAGGCCACGAACACGATCCATCCCCGCCGGCGCTCCACCATCCCCGGGGTCAGCGCCTTGGTGAAGTAGACGCTGCCCAGGAAGTTGACGCGCATCATGCGTTCGATGTCGGCCAGGTCCCACTCGAGGAAGCGGGCGTGGCGCCCGCAGCCGGCGTTGTTGACCAGCACCTCGATGGTGCCCCATCTGGCGGTTGCCTTCGCGGCGGCGGCGAACGAGTCGTCCTTGCTCTCGACGTCGCACGGCAGCACCAGCGCTTCGCGCCCGAGGGCGCCGATCTCGGCGGCCACCGCCTCGAGCTTGTCCTGCTGGCGCGCCACCAGCGCCACCCGCGCTCCGCGCCGCGCGAGCTCGAGGGCGGCCAGGCGGCCGATCCCCTGCGACGCGCCCGTGACGAGCGCGCTCATTCCGTCGAACGACCGGATCTTCGCCATCGTGTCCCTCGCTGGCCGACGTCCTGCGTCGGCTGGCCGGTGCTGGCCCGCGTTCGTCACGAATGCCTACTGCGGCGACCGCCGATCGTCGCCATCTCGAGGCTGGCTCGATACTACTACGCCGCCGTCCCCGCCGCCGGAGGCGGCCCTCGGCCTGGATTCCTCGGGCTGGCCACCTTCGGCCTCCGCCGCGACCGAGACCGCGTGCTCGGCGATCACCGTGACGGGCAGCTCCGGCAGCGGCTCGCCGAGCGCGAGCCGGGCGAAGGCACGGTTGATGCCGCGGTGCTCGAGGCGGCCGCGCACCTCGAGGGGCGGCACCACATCGGCGGCGATCGGGATCTCCAAGCGCCGCTCGACGCGCGCGCCGGCGGGTACCGCCAGGTCCTCGAGGTGGCCCACCGCCGAGAGGATGTCGTGATCGAGGATCGCGCGCCCGTCTCGATCGCGGAAGACGCGGCGCAGCCGGATGCCCTGCGGCGCGGTGGCACTCTCCTCGGAGCCTGGGCTCGAGCTCCACAGCGTCCGGTTCACGGCGTCGCGGACCTCGAGCACCACCCAGGCCTCGTTGAGGTCCAGCGCGCCCGTTGGGAAGCCGTGGCCCACGCCCCGATTGCGGATCGCGACCGTGGCGTCGACGATGCGCGAACCCTCCGCCAGCGAAGGCCGCAGCCGGGCAGCCAAGCCCAGCTCGATGTCGGCGCTCTTCAGGAACCGGGTGAGATCGTCGAGGCGCTCGGCATCGGCCGCGAGCGCGGAGAGGTGCGTGCTCGCGCCCAGGAAGCGGTGGCTCGCCTCGCGCGGCCCCGGGCGATCCGGGTACTCGATCTTCGGCATGTGGCACGAGACGCACGGCCGCACGGTCCCGCCCGGTTCGACTCCCTCGTCGCCGAACGGCCCCTTGCGCCATTCGCCGTAAGTGTCCTGCTCGAGCAGCGCGAGCCCATCCGGTCCGTGCAGCGTGAGCGAGTGGCATTCGCCGCACAGCGCGGGCTGGGTGTAGCGATCTTCGGCCAGCATGTCCGCGATGTGCGCGGGACGCATGGCGTGGACGCTGTAGCCCTCCATCGGCGGGCCGACGTAGAAGCGAGGGGATCGAAGCGGTAGCTGCCGCTGCCGACGTGGTCGAGGGTGATCTGCGCCCGATGGCACGCCAGGCACGAGACGCCCCGCGATCCGCGCTCGGCCCGGAACAGCGCCGCCGGGCGGTTCGCGTAATACCCCGTGAGCAGCGCCACCGGATCGTGGCACGAAGCGCACAGCCGCACCGACGTCCAGCCGTGGCGCTCGACCGCGATCTCGACCGCCTTGCGATAGAAGACGTTGGCCGAGCGATGGTGCGCCGAGCGCCGCCATTGATCCGTCACCCGCGGATGGCAGGCACCGTCGGCACAGCGCTCGGAGCCGCCCACCAGCTCCTCCGGCACCGTGTGACCGCCCTCGGTGGTGGTCGCCGCGGGCCGAGCGTCGAGCGGCGGGTTGGCGGCGTAGGTCGCTCGCGCGGGCGGCTCCGGGGCTGGCCGCGAGTTGGCCCAGCACGCGAAGACGAAGAGCGCCGATCCCACGCCCGCCCCGATCGCCGCCGGCCGCCACCCCGCTAGCCCCGCGCGCCGGATGCGCGGCACGAGCGCGTGCAGCGCCAGTGCGACCAGCGCCGGCACCAGGAACCACACGTGCCAGGTGCGCAACCAGAGCGGGCCGATCGCGATGGTGCCGCCCACGATCGCGGGCCAGAACGAGAGTCGTGCCACGGCCAAGGCCGCCTGTCCCGACCACTGCGCCCGCCCCGGCAGCGTCAGGCCGCGGCGTATGTGGCGGGCCAGCGGCGGGATCACCAGCAGCATCCAGTGGGCGCCCGTCATGGCGTGAAGGGTGATGAACCCGACCCTCGCGTCGTCCAGTTGCGGCGCGAGCCAACTCATGAGCCCGCTGCCCGTCACCACGACGGCGAAGCCGGCGGTCAGCGCCGCCAGCACGGACCGGCCGCGGCGTTGGTCCGGCCGGCTCAGTCGCCACGAAAGCCCGAACGCGAGGGGATAGGTGAGGGCGAGGATCCCGTAGCGGAACGGCAGCAGGAAACACACCAGCGCGGCCCCGCAATCGAGCCACAGCAAGGCACGCAGGAACGTCCGCAGCCGACGAGTACTCATCACGCGGGGCGGCTCGGCTACCGAGCGGCTAGGGAATCATAGCTCGCCCGGCGAGCGGCCTCCGTGCGCGCCGTCGCGCCGCCACCCGTGCGAGCGGCGTGGCCGAATTGCTAATCTGGAGGCTCTCGACCCCACGTCGTCTTCACGCCGTTTCCGGCCGTCAGGGGATGGAATGCCGACCCGCCGTCCGCATCACTCGCCGTCGCTCGTCCGTTCGCGTCGCTCCCCTCTCTCGGTGGCGCTCGCGGCGTTGCTCGCCTGCGCGTGCACGCACACCCCCGATCCGGATCCTGGTCCGCTCGGCCAGCACGTCGATCCCTTCATCGGCACGGGCGGCATCCCGTGGGCGCAGGCGATGCTCTTCCCGGGCGCGACCACGCCGTTCGGCCTGGTGCGGCTCAGCCCGGACACCTGTTTTCCGGGCGGAGTCACGATCGGCAACATGGCCACCGCCGGCTACTGGGTGAGTCACCCGAACATGTTCGGGTTCAGCCATACCCGGCTCTCCGGAACCGGCTCGTCGGCCGGCGGCCAGCTTCGCGTGCGCCCGTCGGTCGGCGACGCGAGCCCGGTCGGCCGAGACAACCGCCCGCTGGCGATCTCGCATGCCGACGAGAAGGCGAGCCCGGGCTACTACGGCACGTGGATCCCCGAGCTCTCGGCCCTGGCCGAGCTCACCGCCACCACCCACGTCGGCGTGCACCGCTACGCGTTCGCGCCCGGCGTCGAGGGCCACCTGTGGCTCGACGTCACCAGCACCCTCAACGGCGGCCACGCCGAGCAGGGCCACGTCGAGGTCCACGCCGCCGAGCAGGAGGTGGTGGGCCAGGCGCGGATCTTCTCCGGCTTCTGGCGCAACCTGCCGTACTACTTCGTGGCCCGCGTGAACCAGCCGATCGCGAGCTTCGCGACCTGGAAGGCCGACGACTATCAGGCCGGCCGCGACACCATCGATGGCGGCGACGTCGGCGCGGACCTCGCGTTCGCGGCGCCCGCGTCGACCACCGCCGGCGTCGTGGTGGAGCTGCAGGTCGGGCTGAGCTTCGTGTCCGTGGAGAACGCGCGCGCCAACCTCGAGGCCGAGGCGGTCGGGAAGACGTTCGATCAGGTGTACGCCGAGGCGCGCGACGCCTGGGAGGCGGCGCTCGGCAAGATCCAGGTCACGAGCAGCGACGACGTGGTGCTGACGAACTTCTACACGTCGCTCTACCACTCGCTCATCATGCCCACGAACTTCACCGACGTGAACGGCGAGTACCTCGGCTTCGGCGAGCAGGTCGGCTTCGCCGACGACTTCACGTACCGCACCGACCTGTCGATCTGGGACACCTTCCGGACCGAGCACCCGCTGCTCAACCTGATCGCCGCCGACGTCCAGCGCGACAGCTTGAAGAGCCTGGTGCGGATGGCGCGGGTCGGCGGCTCGCTGCCGCGCTGGCCGTCCGGCGCCGGCTACACCGGCTCGATGTTCGGCACTCCGTCCGACATGGTGGTCGCCGAGTCGTACCTCAAGGGCCTCACCGACTTCGAGGTCGAGGAGGCGTATTCGTACATGAAGGTGACCGCGCTCGGTCCGGCGCCGAGCGGCGCCGACGGGCGAGACGGCATCGAGCGGTGCCTGGAGCTCGGCTACTGCCCGAACGACGAGATGCCCGAGTCGGTGAGCCGCACCCTCGAGTACGCGTGGGCGGACGCCGCCATCGCGGGGCTGGCGGCGGCGCTCGGCCACGACGACGAGGCCGCGCTCTTCGCCGAGCACGCCCAGTGGTACCGGAACATCTGGAACCCCGCGACGCGGTACTTCGACCAGAAGAACGCCGACGGCACGTTCTTCGAGCCGTTGCTCCCCGAGATGTCGAGCTACATCGACGCGCTCTTCGGCAACTACTACGTGCCCGGCTACGTCGAGGGCAGCCCCAAGCAGTGGCGCTGGTCCGTCCCTCACGATCCGCAGGGAATGATCGGCCTGTTCGGAAGCGCCGGATCCTTCGTGAGCGAGCTCGACGCGTTCATGTCGCGCGCCACGCCGACGCGCGCCGCGCTCTATCCCGGCGCCGACTACTGGCACGGCAACCAGCACGACATCCACGCCATCTATCTCTTCGACGAGGCCGGGCGGCCCGATCTCACCCAGAAGTGGGTGCGCTGGGCGCTCGACACGCGCTACGCCAACGCCGTCGACGGACTCGACGGCAACGACGACGGCGGCACGCTCTCGGCGTGGTACGTGCTCTCGGCGCTCGGCTTCTACCCGGTGAGTGGCACCGACAAGTACTGGGTCGGATCGCCCAACGTGGAGCGCGCCGAGCTGGTGCTGCCGAGCGGCGAGACGCTGGTGGTGATCGCCGAGAATCAGTCGGCCGAGAACGTCTACGTGCAGAGCGTCACGTTGAACGGCGAGCCGATGTGCGAGCCTACGTTCCGCCACGCGGCGATCGCGGACGGCGCCACGTTCCGCTTCGAGATGGGACCGGCGCCCGCCCCGGACGGCGGCTTCGGCTGTGGCTCGTGACGGCGTGCCGGATCCGCGCCGGCGCCGCCGATCCCGAACGGTAGGGGCGGAGCCGCCGATCTCGACCCCCGAACGTAGGGGCGGGGCCCGTCCCCGCTCGCTACGCGAGCAGCTTCCGCCGAACGCGATCCTCCCTCGTCCTGCGGGCGCGTACTCGACGTGCACCCACTCGACGCCGCGGCCCACGCATGCGCCCACCGCGCTCGCGATCGCCGTCGCTTCAGCGACGCGCGCCTCGCCTTCGGGCGGATCGGCGTGGAGCATCGTGACGAACACGGGCGCCTCGCCTTCCGCGAGATCGGAACCGTTCTCCGCGTAGTGGTCTGCCGGAAGCCACGCGAGCCGTACCCACACGCGCCCCGCGGGTGCGGCGAGCGCCGCGCCGAGAGCGTCCGCCAGCTCGCGCGTCAGCGAGGCCCGCTGCGGCGCGCTCGCGGGCGAGACCACCTGCACGTCGACGATCGGCATGGTCCCGGTCCGTGGCCGCCGGTCAGCGCGCGGCCCGTTTCGCCGCGCGGCGGACACGCTTGACGACCACCCAGTGGTTCTTGCCGAGCCGGCGGTCGCGCGAGAAGCCGTGACTCTCGAAGAGCGCGACCGTGGCGTTGTGGAGGAACGAGCCCGAGACCTGGCGCCCTTCGACATCCTCGGGGTAGCTCTCGACCGAGCCGCCGCCCTGGCTCGCGATTTCGCGCAGCGCGCCCTCGAGCGCCGCGGACGCGACGCCCCGCCCGCGGTAGTCCCTGTCGACGAAGAAGCAGGTGATGCGCCAGTCGGACAGCTCCCGGAACCCCGCGAGGTAGGCGCGCTGGTTCTTGATCCGCGGCAGCTCGTCGGCCGGGCCGAACTGGCACCAGCCCACGCACTCCGCCCCGTCGTAGACCAGCGCCGCGTGCGCGCGTCCCTCGCGGACCCGGCATTCCTTGTCGGCCCGGTTCTGCGCCGGCGTCCTGGTGCGCCCCACACCCTCGGGGTGGAACGCCATGCACCAGCAGCCGCCCCACACGCCGTGGTGCTTCTCCATCAGCCGTGCGAAATCCGGCCACGTCGATTCGTCGAGTGCTCTGAGCTCGAAGGCCGGCATCAACGCGTCTCCGTGGCGCGCGGGGGCGCCGGGACCGGCCAGCACGAGGGGCGCGCCGCCTTCACGGCGACAAGATCCCCGCGTTGACCGAGATCGTCATGGCGACGAACACGCCGGCGGCGAACGAGGCGAGGCCGACGGGAACCGCGAGTAACGCTGCGACCGCCGGCCGCGCACGCCGCAGCGCGGCTCGCTCGACGAGGAAAGTCAGCATCATCGGGAAGAAGATGAAGGCGACGGCGAGCGCGAGAGGAGAATTGCCAGGTGGCCCGGGATCGCCGCTCGAGAGGCCCTCGCCCAGCGCGCAGAGGAACGAAGAGCCGAGCGCTACACACCAGTAGCGCACCTGGACGTCGTCACGTAGTGCGCCCCGATCACCGACGCGAGGATCGCCGAGAGCGGAATCCACGACGCAGACACGCCCTTCCCCCCTCGGTGTGTCTCACGCGTCGATCGCCGCGGGTCCGTCGGGCCTTCCGGGCTGGCCGTGGCGGTGGGCCGACACCTTGCGGAAGATCGACTGGAAGCGCGGGGCTTGGCGGAGCTCTTCGGCGAGATGCCACAGGTTGAAGAGGAGCAGCCCGCCGAAAGCGACGGCGACGGCGTCCAGGTCGCTCCGGCGCACGCCGTGCACGGCGAACGCGACGAGCGGCGCCAGCACCACGGCGTAGAACGCGAGCCGCTGCCGCGCTCCCTGGCGCTCGTGCGCCAGGCGTTCGACGAGGTTCAGCTCTTCGGGAGAGAGATCGAGGTCGGGCATCGGCTCCGAGACGTTACGCCGAGCGCGGGCCGAGCGTAAACGCGCCTCATCGTCCGACGAGAAGCCGCTGCTTCGCCGCGTGGTACGCAGGCTTGGGGGCGAGCGCGTCGTCGAACAGCAGCGGGGCGAGGCCCGGCGCCAGGAACCAGTTCAGCCACGAGGCGCCGTCGTTCACGCCCCACCAGGTGATCGAGTCGCAGCGGGGCGCGGCGAGGCAGGCGTCGATCAGCCTCACGGTCCTATTCGCCTGGATCTCGAGGCGGTTCGCGGAGAACGGCAGCACCGGCACGTCGACCTCGGAGAAACCGGTCTGAAGGCCGAGGTCGGAGAGCCGCTTCAACGTGTCCGTGACCAACTCCCACTCGGCGTCGCCGACGAAGAGGTGGCCCTGCAAGCTCACGCCGTCGATCGGCACGCCGCGGCTCACCAGGTCCGCCGCCAGGCGCACCAGCGCGTCGGCCTTGCGCGGCTCGTATTCGGTGAGGATCTCGTTGAGCCAGCGCTCGGAGCGAGGCGCCTCCTCCGCCGCGATCTCGAACGCCTCGGCGATGTAGTCGGGCCCGAGCACGCGGTGGAAGTGGTTGGGGTAGAGCGTGTCGTCGAAGTAGCGGTGCGGCTCGTTGACCACGTTCCAGCGCGTGATGCGGCCGCCGTAGCGCGTCGAGAGCGTGCGGAGATGCTCGCGCATCACCGCGCGCAGCTCGTCGGGGTCGGTGATCTCCTTCACCCACTCGGGCGTGCCGGCGATGCCGACCGCCTGGTCCCACACGAAGTGGGTCGCGGTGGTGGCGAGGTGATGCTCGGCCGCCCACGCGAGGGTGCGATCGGCCGCCTCGAAGTCCCAGCGCTCCCGCGACGGGTGGACGATCTTCCAGAGCAGCTCGCCCTCCAGGCTGAGCGCGCCGAACTCCCGTGTCACGAGCGCCTCGACGTCCGGATCGCCCGGCGCGGCCGCCACGCCGATCGCGATCCCCGCGGCGCGCCCGGCCTCGGCGAGGGTGCACGCGCCAGTGACGGCGCAGCGGGGCGGCGCGCCGGCATCGCCACAGCAACTCATCAGGAGCAGTGCGGTGAGACGCCTGACCGCGGCGCCGCCGCGCATTCGTCCCCTGTCGATCGATCTCACGCGGAAACGGGGCCGGTCGATGCCGTCAGCCGAAACCATCAAAACACGGTTTCCGAGTCCTCGTGACACTCGGCGACTCAGACCCACCGATGGCCCCACACGAGACCCGCGATGCAGCCTGTGTCGGCGTCGAACTCCCTCTCGACGTACGCCAGTTCGTCGCCGAGGAAGTGCAGGACCGTGTGTCGATGTCCGACTGGGACGACGATCGGGACGGGCACGATGAACGCGACGAGGAACAGGCCGCTGAACGCCCGCTCACGAAGGTAGAACCAGGTCGGCGACTCGCCCGAGGTCGCGACGTGATCGGGTTCACCCCAGCGCGCCTCGATCGCCGGTTTCGTGTCTCGGATCGCCCCATCCGGGGTCGAAATCGGGAGCCCGAGCTGGCCGCGAGCCTGTGCCAGCCGCAGCGTCGACGGCGACTCCGTGGCGCCGTGGATCACGCTCGCCATGACGCATCCACCGCTGGATTGGAGGTATACGAGCAGCGCGACGGCGCAGATCGACGCTCGAAGAAGGCAGGGCCGCATGGACCTCCGCCTCGACACGGACGGTTGGTTGAACGCGCCCCGATGGCGTCTGACGTCCATGTCGCCAGATTCCGAGGCGGACGTCACCGCGGCCGTGCGCCCCTGCCGCGCGGTCGCGGCTTGTCGAGGCTCTCGCCCCAGCGGGCGAGGAACGCGCTGACGAAGGCTTGAACCTGCGAAGCCTCGACGGCGAGCGAGCCGAGCGCCATCGCGACGGTGAGCGCAAGGTGATAGCCCTCGGAGCGAGACGCGACGGCGCGCTTGTACGCCGGATGGGCGTCGTTGACCCAGACCGTCGACTCGACGAGCCGTCCGAGGTGGTCCGAGTCGGGGATGCTCTCGAACTGGATCGCGAGGCCGTAGCGCATCGGGCGCTTGCGGCCGGGCGTGCCTGGCAAGAGGCCCTGACCGGACGGCGGCTCCACGGGGTGGTCGGGCTCGGGGGGCTCGGTCGGAGGCTGGTCCGACTCGGACGGCTCGACGGACCGTCCATCACCCGATTCCAGTTGGGGCGCTTCTCCGCCGTCCGTCGCGCTCGGCGCGTCGGTGACGGGCGGTGACCCGTCGGGCAGCGGCAGCTCACCGGGATGGGTCGCGACGGGCAGCGGCTCGCCGTGCGGATCGGGCCGCCCGATCGGCAGCTTCTTCTGGCCGCCGCGGTAGCGCTCGACCAAGCTCGCCAAGAGCGGGAAGTCGTCGGCCAGCTCGACGAGCACGCTCTCGAGGTCGCGCTCCAAGGGTCTTGTCTTCCGTCGGCGCGCCTCTTCCTCGGGCTCGCGCGACTCGCCCCACGCGCCGAGCTGAGCCGCGACCGCCTCTTGGACCGCCTTGCGGTACGCGAGGTACGTCGCCCCGCGCGGCCCGGTGCGCAGGAAGTCCGCCTTGTTGAGCGTCAGGCAGTCGGCCAGCGCCGGCACCTCGATCAGCCCGCCGACGAGATCGGGAGCGGCGGGCGAGAAGCCGAGCCAGTCCCACCCACGCTTGATCACCTTGCCGAGCGTGCTCACCGCCAGGCCGCGCTGATCCTCGCCGAACGCGTCGGCGGAGCGGGCGAGGTACCCGGCGGCCGAAGGCTTGCGCTTGCGTCCGATGCGCACCGCGATCGGTGAACGATCCGCGGGCGTCTCGACGCGCGGGATTTCCCGCCCATCGACGACGAACCTCACGCCGCGCGGATAGTGGCCGGCGAGCATTTCCTGGAAGCCGTCGTCGAGCAGGGGCTGGAAGTGACGCTGGATGGTGTTCTCGAGATAGCCGGGTTCGAGCAGCGGCGAGAGCGGGTTCTTGAGGTGCAGTCGCACGGCTGTGCCACGCTCGGTGACGATTCCGGGCGGCTCGATCCACCGCCACGGCGCCTTGTGGCGAGACGCGAGGTGCCAGCTCGTGGCGACGTGGTGGCTGGCACGGCGCGTCTCGGTGACGACGTCCTCGCACGCCAGCAAGCCGAGCTTGATCCCTACGCCCGCGAAGCCGATCCCCTGGCCGCGCGACTTCGTGCTGGCCGCGAGGTCGTGGAAGTGGCGCAGATCGCGGCGGATCATCCCCGAGCCGTCGTCGAGCGCGGTGAGCGTGGCGCCCGCTGGGTCCGTGATGAGCGTGATGCGCGTCGCGCCCGAGTCGAGCGAGTTCGCGATGATCTCGGTGAGGATCGTCTCCTCGAGCGCGCCGGGATAGGCGTCGCGGAGGTCCTCGAGCAAGTGGGTCAGGTCGACCCGCGTTTCACCCACGCGGCCGTCCTCCCCGTCGCGGGGCCAGCCGAGGTTGCCGTCGCATCGCGCTCCCGCCGAGACCGAGCCGCCCCAGCGCCGCCTCGAGCGTCAGGGCGCTCGCGCCAGGGCTCAGCACGGTTCCCGAGGTTGGATCCGGCGAGCCCGGATACACGACCCATCGATCGGTATCGTAACTCTTCACCGCTCGGGCGAGACGCGCGAGCGGCTCGGCCATCTGCGGCGAGGGAGTGCGGCTCCCCTTCGCCTCGATGAGGGCAAGCCGGCCAGAACGGTTCGGGACCAGGAAGTCCACCTCGAGCCCTTGCTGATCGCGGAAGTAATACAGCTCGGTCCGGCGTCCCGCGTTCAGCTGCGCCTTCACGATCTCCGACGCCACGAAGCCTTCCCAGAGCGCGCCTCGAAACGGCGAGCTCGAGAGCTGAGAAGCCGTGTCGACGTGAAGCAGGTGGCAGGCGAGCCCGGAGTCGACGAAGTAGAGCTTCGGAGATTTGATCAGCCTCTTGCCGAAGTTCTCGTAGAACGGCGGGACCAGCAAGATCTGTCCCGTGATCTGGAGGATCTCCAGCCACTCGGTGATCGTCGGTACCGTGACTCCGAGCGGGGCGGCCAGGTCCGTCTTGTTCAGGATCTGGCCCGTGCGGCTCGCGACCAAGGCGATGAACCGCCGGAAGGTCGCGAGATCCCGGATCGCCGTGACCGATCGGACATCACGCTCGAGATAGGTCTGGACGTACGAGCGAAACCAGATGGACGCGGTACGCGGGCGCAGCACGACCTCGGGAAATCCACCGCGCAGCAACGTGACCTTCGGCGTCTCGAGGGTGGAGAATGGCAAGAGCTGGAAGACGGCCACGCGTCCCGCCATCGATTCGGAGACGCCTCGCATGAGCGGCGCCTCCTGGGAGCCGGTGAGGATCCAGCGACCCATGCTGGAGGGGGACCGGTCGATGCGATCGCGGATGAACCCGAAGATCTCGGGGACGTTCTGGACCTCGTCCAGGATCGTCGGGGTTTCGAGCTCGGAGATGAAGGAGCGTGGGTCAGAGCGGACTCTCGCGATCGTGTCGGGCGCTTCGAGGAGATGATACGAAGCGCCGGGGAACTCGGATCTGGCGAGCGTGGTCTTGCCCGAACGCCGCGGTCCCGTGAGGAGCACGGCCGGGAACGTGCGCGGCGCTCTCGAGCTCGCGCGCCAAGATCCTGGGGATCGCCATTGTTGAGAATCCTAAGATGCAACTTTAGATTGCTCAATGGCGGGAGACGCCCCCGGCGTCAGCCCGAGCTTCTCGGTGGCGGTCCTCACGAGTTAGGTAGAGTGCCAGGGACGCGGGTGGGCGTTCAACGGCGACGTGATCGAGCGAACGGGACGGCGAGGATCATGACCCGAGGGCGCTCGACCGCTCCGGCGCGCGCGTGGATCGGGCTCGCGATCGTCGTGGGCCTGGCCGGCGTCGCGTGGGCCTTCGTGAGCTGGGCGCTGCCGCCGCCGGTCGTGCCGGCGGCGGCTGGCGTGAGCTTCGATCGCCGTGACAACGCGCTTTGGCTCGGCCGGCGCTGGATCCACGAGGAGCCGAGCGACGCCGAGCTCGACGCCCTTGCCGGCCGCCTCGCCGCGCACGGCATCTCCACCGTGTACCCGTTCCTCGGGCCGATGAACCCGCGCGGCTGGCCCGGCTGGCGCGACCGCGGCGTGATCCGCACCTTCACCCACGCGCGTGCGGCGTCCTTCCGCGCGCGCTTCCGGTCACGCGCGGCCGGGGTGCGCGTGATCCCGTGGACGGGTGGGGTCCTCGGCCAGGACGTGCTGTTCACCGACCGGGTCCGGATCGCCGGCTTCCTCCAGCAGGTGAGCTGGCTCGTCGGCGAGGGCGGCTTCGACGGAGTCCACCTCAACGTCGAGCCGCTCGCCGACGACGACCCCGCGTTCCTGCGCTTCCTCGGCGAGGTCAAGGCGACGCTGCCGCACGGCAAGGTGCTCTCGGTGGCCGCCTACCCGCCCACCACGCCGCTGCATCCTTACAAGCGGGTTCACTGGAGCGTCGAGTACATCCGGCGCGTGTGCGAGGTCGCCGACGACCTCGGCGTGATGAGCTACGACACGGCGCTGCGCTGGCCGCGGATCTACGAGCGGCTGATGGCGAGCTGGACGCGCGACCTGGCTGGCTTGCCGGCCGCGGCGCCCGCGGGCTGCGAGGTGCGCATGGGGGTCCCGACCTACGAGGACGTCGCCGGGTGGCACGACCCGCCACCGAGCGCGTGACCACGGCGCTCACGGGGATCCGCGCAGGCCTCGCCTCGCCTCGCGGCGCCGCGGCGGAGAGGCTCGCCTCGATCCGCGGCATCGCGATCTACGCCGACTGGACCACCGACGACCGCGAGTGGAGCGAGATCGATCGCCAGTGGACCGCTGGCGAGCCGGCGGGTGTCGCTCGCTGAGCGAGCCCGGCGGTGGGTGACGACCGGGCGCCGCGAGGGACCGCGACGCCCGAAGCCGCACGGTCAGCGGAGGAGGTCCGCTATCGCGATCCGGCGCCCGGCGGCGCCGCCGGTCTCGGCCGCGTGGGCGGAGTCGATCGCGAGCAGCGTCAACGAGAGCGTCGTCTGGTCGAGCACGCAGTCTGGATCCGCGGCGCCCGCGCCGCGCTCCGCGAAGTTGCGAAAGCAGGTGTCGATCACCACCTCGGCGCGCGCGTCGCGCTGGCGGATCGGCACGCCGTGGGACCGGCACACCAGCGGGCGGCCCGCGTAGATCGCGCAGCGCCCGTCGTCGCCGAGGGCGGCGCAGCGCTCGGGGTCGTCGCGGCGCGCGCGCTCGGCGAGATGCGCCCGCGTGGTTGCGGGCAGCGGCGCGAGCGCATCGGCGATCACGATGGCCTCGACCGGCGTCACGCTCAGGCGCACCAGGCAGCAGTCGAAGCAGCCCGAGCCGCACAGCAGCTGGTCGCCGTGGCGCTGCTCGACCCGCCCGAAGAACACGTCGACCTTGGCGACGAGCTCGCGATAACGGTCCAGGGCGCTCATGGCTTCGTCACGCCGGCGCGTGGCGGGCTCAACTGAGGAGCCGCGCGATCGTGAACGCGGCGCCCGCGGCGAGTCCGCCCACGAGCAGCGTCTGCAGCGCGCCGCGAACGCGGTGGGTGCCGGCGAAGTGCGCCTTCACGAACCCGAACACCACGAGCGCGAGCGCCGTCATCGCCACCGAGGGCGGCAGCGCCGCGTGCGCCTCGTCGAGGAAGAAATACGGCGCGAGCGGGATCATGCCGCCGGCGACGTAGGCGGCGCCGATGGTGAGTCCGCTCCTGAGCGCGCGCCGCGGATCGGGCTTCTCGAGGCCCAGCTCGAAGCGCATCATGAACTCGACGAGCGCGTCGGGGCGCTTCGTCAGCGACTTCACGACGGTCCGGCTCTCCTCCGGGTCGAGGCCGTAGCTCTCGAGGACCTCCACGACCTCCTTCGCCTCCTGGCCGGGCTTCTCCTCGACCTCCCACACCTCGCGGGCGCGCTCGCTCGCGTAGTGCTCGGCGTCGCCGCGGGCGGCGAGGTAGCCACCGAGCCCCATCGCGATCGCGCCCGCCGCGACCTCGGCGAGGCCGGCCGTGACCACGATCTTGCTACCGGCGACCGCACCCGTGAGGCCGGCGGCGAGGGCGAACGGCACGGTGAGGCCGTCGGCCATGCCGATGACCACGTCGCGGGGCGGAAGGTGGCACCGGTTTACCACACGGCTCGGGCGGCTCGATCCGCCGGCCGGCGAGCGGCGCCCGACGAGCCAAGCGCCGGCGAACCGCGCTAGATCGATCCTGCGGTCCATGCGCGTGAGCACCGCGAGGGGGTGGGCGTGTCCGATCAGGTGGTCGCGATCGAGCTACTCGAGGTCACCAAGAGCTACGCCAGCGCCATCGAGGACCAGCCGGGAGGCGAGTCCTCGGACGAGGCGGTGGTTCACGCGCTGCGGGGTGTGACGCTCTCCATCCACGCCGGCGAGCTGGTGGCGATCATCGGCCCGTCCGGGTCCGGGAAGAGCACCATGCTCAACCTGATCGGCGCCCTCGATCGGGCCACCACCGGCACGGTGAGGATCGGCGGGGAGGACCTCGGGAACCTCGGCGACGGCGCGCTCACCGCGCTGCGCCGCGATCGGATCGGCTTCGTGTTCCAGTTCTTCAACCTGCTGCCGACGCTGAGCGCTCTCGAGAACGTGATGCTGCCGTCCTTGCTCGCGGGCGAGAAGCTCGGCGCGGTGCGGCCGCGCGCCGAGGAGCGCTTGCGGCAGGTCGGCCTCGGGCAGCGCATCGGCCACCGCCCGCACCAGCTCTCGGGCGGCGAGATGCAGCGGGTCGCGATCGCTCGCGCGCTGGTCAACGACCCGCCGCTCATCCTCGCCGACGAGCCCACCGGGAACCTCGACACCCGCACCGGCGAGGAGGTCCTCGAGCTCCTGTTCGGCGCCGCCGGCGCGCGCCGCACCGTCGTGCTCATCACCCATGACCCGCGCATCGCCGCGCGCGCGAGCCGGGTCATCACGCTGCGCGATGGGCAGGTCGTGTCCGACGAACGGTCACGTCCGGCCGCCGCCCCGGCCCCGGCCGCGCCATGAGCGGCTTCCGCGCGCTGGTGCGCTTCGTCTCGCTCCGGCACCTGTTCACGCGTCCGGTGCGCTCGACGCTCACGCTCCTCGGCGTGGCGTTCGGCGTGGCGCTGGTGATCGGCATGCGCGCGACCAACGAGTCGGTGCTCGACGCGTTCGACCAGCTCTCCGACCGCGCAGCCGGCAAGGCCGACCTGGAGATCGTCGGCGACGAGGCCGGGATCGACATGTCGCTGCTCGAGGTCCTCGACGACCACCGCGAGGTCGCCAAGCACTTCGCCGGCCGCATCGAGCAGACCAGCTACCTGAAGGGCAACGGCGGCAAGCCGGGGCTCAGGGTGCTGGTGCTGGGCGTCGACTTTTTCGGCGACCTCGACTTCCTGCCCTTCAAGACGGCGAAGGGGCCGGACGTGTTCGGAGACGCGATCTCGTTCGTGAACACGCCCGGCGCGGTGCTGATCAGCGAGACCCTCGCCCGCGACCAGGGCCTCGACGTCGGCTCGGCGATGTGGCTGCGCACCGGCGAGGGGCTGCGCGAGTTCAAGGTGTGGTCGGTGCTCGCCGACGACGGCAAGGCGCGCGCGTTCGGCGGCCAGGTGCTGATCCTCAACCTCGACGCGGCGCAGGTCGGCTTCGTGCGCGGCACCAACATCGACCGCATCGACGTCGAGCTTGCTCCGGGCCTCACCCGTGACGAAGGCCGGGCGCGCCTCCAGGCGCTGATCGGCGACAAGGCGCGGGTGGAGACGCCGTCCAAACGCGCCGACCAGCTCGCGCGCATGACGTCGAGCTTCCGCTACGGCATGCAGATGAGCGGAAGCATCGCGGTGCTGATCGGGATGTTCCTGATCTACAACGCGGTCGCGGTGTCGGTGACCGAGCGGCGCCGCGAGATCGGCATCCTGCGCAGCGTCGGCGTGTCGCGCGGGCGCGTGGCCGGCGTGTTCCTCGCCGAGGCGGCGGTGATCGGCCTGGTGGGCAGCGCGTTCGGCGTGGTGCTCGGCAGGGTGCTCGCGACGCAGATCGTCGGCGAGTTCGCGCCGACGGTGTCGCGGCTCTTCGAGAACATCAACGCGCCTCGGGTGACGGTGAGCCGGAACCTCACGCTCTTCGGCCTCGCCCTTGGCCTGTTCGCGACACTCGGTGCGGCGTGGCTGCCGTCCCGCGAGGCCGCTCATCTCCAGCCGGTCGAGACCTTGCGGCGCGACCTCCACGCGACCGGCGTGCGGCGCCGCTCGATGCGCGGGCTCGTCGCGCTCTCGGCGCTCGGCTTCGGGCTCGCCGCCGCGCTCTCGCAGGTGCAGCATCTGAGCGCGGGGTTCGGCGCCGGGATCCTGGTCTTCCTCGCGGGGGTCGCGCTCACCCCGGCGGTGGTGTCGCTGCTCACGCCGGTGGCGGCGCAGCTGGCGCTGCGGGTGGTGGGTCCGTCGGCCCGGCTGGGTGTCGAGAACGTGACCCGCGAGCTCGCCCGCAGCTCGATCTCGGTCGGTGCGCTCATGCTCGCCGCGTGCCTGAGCGTCACGCTCTCCAGCTACACCCACTCGTACGAGAAGAGCTGCCTCGAGTGGATCGAGCAGGCGATCCCGGCGGACATGCTGGTGCACGCGGGCTCGCCGACGATCGATCGCGAGAGCGTCGCGTATTCGCCCGAGTGGCGCTCATGGGTCGACGCGGTGCCGGGCGTCGAGGGCACCAATCTGATCCGCTCGCTCTCGATCCCGTGGGAGGATCTGCGCCTCGAGGTGCTGAGCCTCGAGTCGTACGACTACTTCCGGCGCATGGAGACGAGCGAGTACCGCCGCATCCTCGACGGCCCGTTCCCGACGCCGCGCGACGCGCTGGTGAAGGAGCCGGCGGTGCTGGTGAGCGAGAACCTCGCCTGGAAGAAGCGCCTGAAGCCGGGCGACACGATCACGCTGCCGTCGCCGACCGGTCCGCACCCGTTCACGATCCACGCGATCGCCGTCGACTACTCGACCGACCAGGGCTGGCTGATGATGGACCGCCGGTGGACCCTCGAGTACTGGGGCCAGGAGGCGATCGAGGGCATGCACGTGTACGTGAAGCCCGGCGAGGACGTGGACGCGGTGGCGAGCCGGGTGCGTGCCGCCCTCGCCGAGGTGGCCGGTGACGACGGCGGGCTCTTCGTCACGACGGCGCGCGTCTTCAAGGAGGAGATCCGCCACATCATCCGGCAGACGTTCGCGATCTCGAAGGCGAGCGAGGTGGTGGCGCTGGTGGTGGCGGTGTTCGGCGTGGTGGGCACGATGCTCGCCGGAGTGCTGGCGCGGACCCGCGAGATCGGTGTGTTGCGCGCGATCGGGGCCAAGCGCCACCAGGTGGTCGCGAGCGTGGTCGCCGAGAGCGCGTGGCTCGGCTTCTGCGCGGCGCTGACGGGGGCCCTCGTGGCGGTGCCGGCGTCGCTCGTGTTCGTGCACGTGATCGGTGTGCAGGCGAGCGGCTGGCACGTGCCGTTCCACTATCCGTGGCTCGCGGCTCTACGCATGACGGTGAGCGTCATCGCGCTCGCCGCCGCGGCGGGTTTCGTGCCGGGGCTGCGCGCCGCGCGGCTCGTCGTGCAGGACGCGCTCGCCTACGAGTGACGGCGCCGCGCGCCAGCCCTGCCGCGGGAAGTCCACTTTCGCGTCGTATCGTGACCCCGATCACGGGAATCCCGCGGTTCGAGTCGTACCGTGCCTCCGGTAGAACACGTTTCATTCGTTCGACCGAACCGGATCGCGCTCGCGGATCCCGGAGGGCGTCATGGCGAACGACGTCGCGGACGTGGTGGTCATCGGTGGAGGTCCGGGTGGGCTGGCGTGTGCCGCTCTCCTCGCCCACCACGGAACCAGAGTGGTCCTCGTCGAGAAGGGTACCCGCGTCGGGGGAAAGCCCGTCACGGTGTCGCGGCGCGGCTTCCGCTACGAGCTCGGCCCCAAGCTCCAGGTGCCGATGCGCAGCCCGGCGTTCGAGACCCTGTTCGGAGCGCTCGGCCTCTCGACGCGCCTCGGCGCCATCCCCCTCGAGGCGGCGACGCTCTCGTACCGCCCGAGGGACGAGGGCACCTATCGCACGGTCGTGGCGCCGCAGACCGGGGATGACCCGACGCCGCTCTTCGATCTGTGGGGCCTGACGGAGGCCGAGCGTCTGGACGCGTTCAGCCGCCTCACCGAGCTCGTGATGCTCGAGGGCGCCGAGCTGGACGCGCTCGACGACCTGACGATGCACGAGTACCTCGGTTCGCGCGCGGGAGTGCCGTGGCGGCTCTACAGCTACATGGCGATGCACGCGAACGCGTCGCTCGCCGAGTACATCGACCGCGTCGCCGCCTCCGAGCAGGTCCGCATCCTCCAGGACATCGCGCTGCGTGGAGCCGGCGGGTACTACCGCGGCGGCTTCGGGCGCGTGCTCGACGACATCGCCGAGGCATTCCGCGGCATGGGCGGGGAGATCCACACGGCGCACCGGGTCGAGCGGATCCGGATCGACGACGGCCGCGTGCAGGGCGTCGAAACGCAGCACGGCCGCATCCGCGCCCGCGCCGTCGTGTCGAGCGCCGGCATCCAGCCGACGATGCTCAAGCTCGTCGGATCCAAGCACCTCGACGCCACGTATCTCGAGCGGGTGCGCGCACTGGCGCCGGGAGGAGGCTGGGCGACGGTCCGCTACTTCCTCGACGCGCCGGTCTTCCGCACCGGCATGGCGATGCTGTACTCGGACGAGAGCTGGTGGAACGCCGAGCGCGCGCGGCGCGTGACCGAGGGACACGTTCCCGACGAGGTGATCGTGTTCCTCACCGTGCCCGCGGTCTTCGACCCGGCGATGGCGCCTCCCGGCCGGCAGTGCCTGATCGCCGGGACGATCTGCTCATCGGACCCAAAGGCCTCCGAGATCGACGCGCTCTACCGGCGCGTCGACGCCATGATCGAGCGCGTCTACCCGGAGGCGTGGAAGGCGGTCGTCGAGCGTGAGACCGACGGCCCGGCCGAGATCTCGGCGCATACCCGCGACTCGGTGCTCCCCGGCCAGGGCGGCGAGTGCGTCGGCCTCGGCCAGATCGTCGGCCAGTGCGGCCGCCACAAGCCCGGCGTCGAGACCCCCATCGCGGGGCTCTTCCTCGCGGGGACCGACGCGGGCGCCGCGGGAATGGGCACGCACCAGGCCGCGACCTCGGGCATGGCCGTCGCGCGCGCCGTGCTCGCGTACCTGCGCCAGCCCGCCGGCGCGGCCGTGGCGTGAGATGGGGCCCGGGAACGCCGCCGATCGAACGGGTGAGCGAGGCATCCGCAGGGCGCTTGGTGCGCCGCACGACGGGATCGGAACGAGGGACGAGCGATGGCGAAGGACGAACGCTACGACGTGGTCATCATCGGCGCCGGCCACAACGGCACGACCACCGCGGCCTACCTTTCCAAGTGCGGCCTCAGGGTGTGCGTGCTGGAGGACCGCCCGGAGTGCGGCGGCGCGCAGGAGACCTGCGAGCCGATGGCGGGAGTGCGGATCCAGCCGCACGCGATCGGCAACTACGGCGGCTCGGCGCCGGGCTGGGAGCAGCTCGAACTGTGGCGCTACGGCTTCCGCATGGACTACGACCCGCGCAAGGAGGTGCCGTTCGATCAGGATCGCGGGCCGATGACCCGCGACGGCCTGGTGCGGGTCTCCGACGAGGACAAGATGGGTTGGGCCAAGATCACCGGGCTCTTGAGCGACCCGCCTTGTTACAAGGATCTGCTGCGCGCGACGTTCTGGACGCCGCCCCATCCGAGCTACGTCGAGCTCGACGAGAACACCATCCCGTACATGCAGGTGTTCCGCGACTCGATGCCGGAGTTCTGGACCAAGGAGATGCTCGAATGGACGATGTTCGACTTCATGGACCAGGCCATCGACAGTGAGCCGTTCAAGGTCCATCAGGCGTACATCGCGAACGTCTCGGGCGCCTTCGGACACTTCCCGGGAATGGCCGTGCCGGCCGTCGAGTGCGTCGCGACGGTGCTGCCGCCGGCGGTCGCGAAGCCGGTGGCGGCGCGCGGCAACATGCACGGCTACTACCACGCGCTGTTTCGCTGCGCGATCGCGCACGGTGCGACCTTCCGCACCTGCTGCCCGGTCGAGGAGATCATCATCCAGAACGGCCGCGCCGCGGGTGTGCGGCTGCGCGACGACGCGACCTGGGGCGCCAAGCGGATCTGGGCCGACAAGGCGGTCATCAGCGCCGCCCACATCAAGCCCACCTTCCTGAAGATGATCGGCGCCCAGCATCTCGACGCCGGCTTCCGGCAGCGCATCGCCGATCTCAGCCTCAAGGGCGGAAGCCTCTACATGGCGCACTTCCTCACGCGCGAGGAGCTGCGTTACCGGCCGAAGTTCAAGTGGCTCGACCAGGAGCCGCACCCGTTCACGGGCGGCTTCTACTGCATGGAGTCGAAGGAGCTCTACTTCAAGAACCTGGAGTGCGTGGTGGGGCGCCAGCAGAACCTCGACATCCCACCCGACCAGGCGATGTGGGGAATGGTGGCCGCGAACCTCTACGACCCCACCCAGCCCCAGTGCACGCGCGACGGCTACTACGTGAACGGCCCGCTCTGGATGATGGTGCCGACGCCCGAATACAACGTCGACGGCGTCGACGCGATGGACCGAACGCCGGCCGACAAGAAGCGCTGGGACGAATACATGCGTCAGACGCTCTCGTGCGTGGTGGAAAACCTCGACGACGACAACCTGGTGCGGATGTGGAGCGACAGTCCGTTCGAGCAGGAGTTCCGCAACACCGGCATGCTCGGTGGGTCGTGGTACGGCATTCGTTGCGACCGCGACCAGTGGTGGAACGCGCGGCCGCTCCCCGAGCTCGCGCGCTATCGCGTCCCCGAGATCGAGGGGCTCTACCTGGCGCACCAGTCGGCGGCGCATCCAGGCGGGCTGTGCTTGATGGCCGTCGGCTACAACCTGATGCACATCCTGATCGAGGATGGCGTCGCGGAGCCCGGCGACTGGTGGTACGCGTCGCCTTGGTACATCCCCGAGAAGGGGAAGATTTCGGCGAAGCGAGGTGAAGGACGCGCTCGATCCTGAGCACCCCCGAGGAGGGATGGGCCATGCCGCACGAGTTCAAGGGTTTTCAGCATCCCCAGAGCTTCTTCGAGGAGTTCCCTCCCGAGAGCCGCTGGGACGTCGTCGTGATCGGAGCGGGACACAACGGTCTGATCGCCGCCGCCTACCTCGCGCGCGCCGGGCTCAAGGTGGCGCTGGTCGAGCGGCGCTACGAGATCGGTGGGGGGCTCGCGACCGAGGAGATCCTGTTCCCCGGCTACTACTCGAACATGCACGCCATCTACCACATGATGGTCGACTACATGCCGGCGCTCAGGGACTTCGATCTCGCCAAGCACGGGCTGGTGTGGATCAAGCCGAACCTGCAGAGCTCGATGGTGTTCGAGAACGGCGAGTCGCTGCTGCTGACGCGCATGATCGAGGACACCGCCGACTCGTTCATGAAGTTCTCGGTGAAGGACGCCGACACCTTCAGCCGCACGATGGGGCGTTGGCGCAAGATCGTGCGCGAGATCATCGCGCCCGCGACGTACCTGCCGCCGCTCGCGCCCATCGACATCAGCGTGGCGTTCCAGAAGACCGCCGAAGGTCGCGAGCTCCTCGAGCTGGTCGAACGCAGCCCCCTCGACGTCATCGAGAGCCTGTTCGAGAACGACCGCATCCGTGCGTTCCTCCTCTACCACGTGTGCATGTGGGGGCTCGATCCGCGCGAGACCGGGCTCGGGCTCTTCGTTCCGCTCTACCTCGATCGGCTGATGAACAAGTGCTACTGCCAGGGCGGCTCGCACAAGCTCGCGGGCGCGCTCGCGCGCGAGTTCGTGCGCGCCGGCGGGCTGATCCTCGACTCGTCGCAGGTCGATAAGATCCTGCTCCGCAACGGCCGCGTGGCGGGCGTGGAGCTGTGGGAGGGACGCACGCTCTTCAGCGACGTGGTGATCTCCACCCTCGACCCGCACACGACGTTCCTCGATCTGGTGGGTGGCGGCAACCTGCCGAGCGAGCTCCACACCGCCGTCAGCGGCTGGAAGTACGACAAGTGGAGCTTCGACACCTTGCACGTCGTCGCCGAGGAGGCGCCGCGCTACCTCCCCAAGGATCCGTGGGCGAGCGAGGCGTTCATGACCATCCTCGGCTTCGAGGGCTCGGCACAGCTCCTCGCGCATTGGGACAACGTCATCGCCGGCAAGCTCGACCCGGCGGCGCTCGGCGGCCACGCGACCTGCGAGAGCAGCTGGGACAGCCACCTGGTGCGGGTCCCGCCGTCGCGCGCGCACCGCAAGGTGGCGTTCCTGCAGATGCACGCGCCCTACGACCTCGAAGGCGGCTGGGAGGCGCGCGGCGCGGCGATCGAGGACGCGATGCTCGCGCGCTGGGCGCGCTACGCGCCCAACATGCGCCGCGAGAACATCGTCATGACCCACCAGGAGACACCGGTCGACATCGAGATCCGCTTCCCCAACATGCGCCGCGGCGCCATCAAGCACGGCGACTACCTGCCGATCCAGCTCGGCTGCTTCCGGCCCAACCAGGAGTGCTCGAGCAGCATCACGCCGATCCCGGGCCTCTACACCGCGGGTGCGTCCAACTATCCGGGCGGAGGCGTCCTCGGCGGCGGGGGCTATCTCGGCGCGAACCGGGTTGCGGACGACCTGGGCGTCAAGAAGTGGTGGAAGCCCACCGCCGAGATGGACCGGTACGTCGCCACGTACTTCGGAGGCTGAGGTAACGGCGCGGCTCAGAGGCCCAGACGGGCCTTCACACGCTCCAGGGGCGTCGGCTTCGCGTTACGCGGGTCCCCAACCTGACGTTCTGCGCTCGATCGTTCGCGATCATCGCAGGTGGCCCCACGACGCCGACTGCTGGTGGCCCTCCCGGGGGCCGCCGCCCTGGCAGCAGCGGTCAAAGGAGCGCGAGAAACTCGTCGACTGTCATCTCCGCGTCGCGGATGAGCGATCGCAGCGTGCCCACGGCAAGCTCGCGGTGCATCGGGATCGAAAGATGCGCCCGGTGACCGGGCTTGATGAGGGTGGGATGGCTCCCGACTTGGATCGACGGTCGCCAGCCTGCTCGACGGAATGCCTTCACCGCTTCTTTCGCTGAGATGTTTCCGAGCTTGCCCACGTCGCGTTCACACTGCGACGGCGATGGGAACCAGCGGCTCCCCTTGCGAGGCTCGGCCGCGATCGCTCGTTGATCCTCGACGTGGAGCCAGCCGACGATCGCCTCCTTGATATTTCGAGGGCCTCCTTCTCCGTCTTGCCCTGCGATACACAACCCGGCAGCGCTGGGCACCGCACCACGATCCACCCGCGATCATCGGGTGGCTCGAGTACGACGTGGAAGATCATGGCCGGTGTCTCCTTGGATGCGGACGCCAAGGTTCGAGTGTAGCGGCGGGATCCAAGGCTCTCAACGCGGGCGGGTCAGCCCATCGGCCCGCTTCCTCGGATGATACCTCGCGTGCGCTTCCTCGAGATCGGTGATGGTGAGTTCGAAGTGCGGATCCGGCGTGGCGACGGTACCGTGGCCAAGCAGCTCCTGGACGGACGAGGAGGAGATGAGTGTCACCTATTGCGCGCGATCCCGATTGGCACCGTGGGGAAGGCGAGCGGAACCCTCCCGAGGGCTATGCGTGCCGCTGATACAGGGCGAGGCGAACAATGTGAACGACAAGCGTGTACACCGGGACGTTTGCTGCAAAGATCTGCATCCGGCTGATATCAAGGGCGTCACCTCCCAACATCGACACGAGGAGAGCGCCAGGCATGAAGGGCAGCATCGAGACGTCCAATGAGAGAGCAACAAGGTATCGATCGATCAACGGCACGATGATGACCAACCCCCCGACCGCCGCACACGTAGCGAGTAACGAGGAAATGAATCTGGGTTTCCCTGAGGCTCCGTCCGCAGGCTCTCGTCGTTTACGACTCGGCAAAATGAGTGTCACCTTCTACGTGTCACCTACTGCTCCGGTCACCTACTGCGCCCTCGGCACACCCAACCTGCCGGCGCTCCATCGGTCGGCTGGGCGAGGGCGGCGGCGGAAGCCGAACCGCACGGCGGCCAGCCCCACGGCTGCCACCGCGAACGGCACCGCGCCACCGGTCATGCCGCCGGCGACGCGGCCGCAGCCAGTCGTATCGGGGGTGGCAGCGTTGCAGTCGTCGTCGATCCCGTTGTTGGGGACCTCGGTCTTACCGGGGTTCACGTTCGCGTTGGTGTCGAGGCAGTCGACCTCGACCGGGTAGCCGTCGCCGTCGGCGTCGGTCTTGCCGTAGACGTAGGAGGAGCCGACCAGCCCGAGGCCGTTGGCGTCCGCCGCCACCACCATCCAGTTGCCGTTGGTCGCCACGGCGGCCGCGTAGTCCTCGTCGCTGGTGCTGTCCGACGCGGTGAGCTTCTCGAGCTGCGTCCACGTCGCACCCGGCTTGGTGAAGACGTAGGCCGCGCCGGTGTTGGGGCCGCGGTCGTCGTCGCCGACCGCGCCGACCACGAGGCTTCCGTTCTTCAGCGCCAGCGCGGCGCCGAAGCGGTCCTGGGCGCCGGTGTCGGCGGGGATGATCTTCTGGCTCTGAGCGAAGCTGCCGCTCGCCAGCTCCCACGCGTACACCGCGCCCGCGGTGTTGCCCTGGGTGGCGGTACCCCAGGCGCTCGCCACCAGCGAGGTGCCGGAGAGCGCCACCCGGTCGCCGAGGAACTGGTTCGCGGTGGCGTCGCTCGCGATCAGCTTCTGGGTCTGGTTCCACACGCCCGAGGTCTTCTGGAAGACGTACACCGCGCCGGTGAGGTTGCCGTGGCTGGGATCACCGGGTGCGCCGACCACGATCGTCGAGCCGTCGATGTCGACGCTGGTGCCGAACATCGCGCCCTGGGTGCCATCGCCCGCCACGAGCTTCTGGGTCTGGGTCCAGCCGGTGCCGCCCTTCTCGAACACGTACACCGCGCCCGAGCCGAGCCCCTGATCGGCCTTGCGCCCGGCACCCACCGCCAGCGTGGTGCCGCTCACCGCGATCCACGAGCCGAAGTCGTCCTGCGCGCCCGGATCGGAGGGGGAGCTTCTGGGTGGCCGCCCACGTCGAGCCGCTCTTCTCGAACACGTAGGCCGAGGCGGCGTTCGAGCCGAGCGTGTTGAGCTGCGGCGCGCTCGAGCCCACCAGTGTCGTGCCCTCCAGGTCGAGGGCGCCGAACCACTCGCCTGGCTGGATGCCGCTCGGCTGGAACTTCTGCGCCTGGGTCCACTTCCCGCCGCTGCGCGTGAACGCGTAGAGCCAGCCCGGTCCCGACTGCGGGATCACGGTGCCCTTCGAGACGATGATGGTGTCGCCGTCGATCGCGACCGCGAGCCCGAAGGTGTCGAATTGCTGGCCGTCCCCGGGCGCGAGCTTCGCCCAGTGGGTGGTCGCGCCCGCCGTGCACGGCACGAGAACGAGCAGGAGGAGGACGCCGAGCGCGCGCCGGAGCGCCGAGGAAGCCAGCTTCATGGGTGGTCCCCTCCAGGAGGTGACGTGGAGCGTACCAAAGCGCGTTCGAACCGGTCCACGGGACGGCCCGTATTCCCGTCGTCGAGGATGCGGGCCAACCGGGCCGCGGCGTATGCTGTACGCCGGCCGAGGGATTTCGGTTCGACTCGCGAACGGATCGACGAACCACGGCCGGATGAGGGGCGAATGAAGCGGCGGAGCTGGGTACGGATGGTGACGCGGGCGGGAATGCTCGCGGGGGCGGGCGCGGGGCTGGTGGCGGCGGCGACGTTGATCGTCGCGCCGGGAGCCACCGCTTCGAACGGCCCGGGGACGTCGGTGGTGCCGCCGTGGCGGTTCGGCTTCGAGTACTGGGAGCTCTTCGCGCCCACGGTCACGCCGGCACAGCACGCCACCCTCCTCGACAAGCTGGCGGTGGTCACCGCCAACCAGCCGGTGCGCGGTGGGGTCAACGTCAACGAGATCGGCGGCGGCTGGGCCACCATGCAGCCCACGCCCACCTCGCCCTACGACTTCAGCCAGTCCGATCCGCCGGTGCAGACGATCGGCGCCAAGGGCTTCTCGGTGGTGTGGAACCTGCGCCCCACCGCGGCGTGGTCGCAGCTCGCGAACCCCGACTGCGTCGATGGTCCGGGCATCGACGACTGCGCGCCCGACGCCGCCCACGAGCAGGCCTGGAAGGACTACATCAAGGCCGTCGTCGAGCGCTACGACGGCGACGGGCTCGAAGACATGCCGGGCCTCACGGTCCCGATCGAGTTCTACGTGATGGACCAAGAGGTCGCGTTCGAGGGGACCGAGGGCAGCGGCGACTACGCGGAGGCCCTCGGCTACGGCTTCTGGGACGATTCGATCCCCAACCTGATCCGCCTCCACGAGATCACCTACGAGGCCATCCACGAGGCCGACCCCAGCGGCCTCTCGAAGCTGGTCGGCAGCGGCGGCCTGCTCTTCGACCTCTACTCCGACTTCCCGAACTACCCCGCCTCCAACCCCGGACCGGGCAGCACGGTGTCCGCACGCCTCGACGGCGCCAATCCCAAGGGCGCGATCTTCCGCGCCGGCTTCGACGGGTTGGTCCAGCTCCTGACCGCCCTCGGCGACGACTCCGACGGCATCAAGTGCGACTACATCGAGTGGCACCCGCACAACGGCTGGCGCGCCATCGATCAGAGCCTGGCGCTGATCCAGCAGTACGCGCCGTCCAAGCCGATCTTCGTGGACGACATGTGGTCCAACATGTTCGCGCGCACCTCGCCGCTCGGTGGCTGGACCGAGTTCATCGGCGGCGAGCAGATCGAGGGTGACTTCCCGAACGCCACGGTCCCCGACTACGTGACCCTCGCCGACGGGCTGAAGGCCAACAACGCCACGATCGTGAACTGGTACAACGCCAAGGGCGCGCGGGGAGCGGTCAAGTCGTTCACGACCGCGCTCGGCGCGGGCGCCGAGCGCGTGTCGTTCTCGGGATCCAACGACCCGTGCGCCTACCAGTTCCTGACGTCGTGCCTCGACCAGCAGGCGATCTTCGGGTGGTTCGGCTACTCGCACCTGCTCGGCACCAAGGCCACCAACTACGCCACCAAGCCCGTCTACTACACGATGAAGCTGCTGGTGGACGAGCTGCAGTCGATGACCGCGGTGAACCGGCTCGGCGTGAGCGCCAACCCCCTCACGCGCGTCTACAAGTTCGATCGTCCGAGCGGCGGCCCGGTGTACGTGGCGTGGAGCGAGGCCGGGCCGGTTCCGGCGGATCCAGCGGTGCCGAACGGCGAGACGGTGGCGATCCCGGTCGGCACGGCGAGTGTGAAGCTCACCAGGATCGTGACCGCGCCGGGGCAGACCACGCCGGCCACGCAGACGCTCTCGGCGCCCGGTAACGAGCTCACGATCCAGCTCGGTTTCGAGCCGGTCTTCCTCGAAGAGCTCTGAGGCGGGGGCGCGGAGGCCCCGCCCTACGACGACCTAACGGCCGGTGATCGTAGCGACGGGGGTTCCATCCCCCGTCGCCGGCCCGCTTCCGGGGAATGCCCGCCGAAGGCCACGGGCCGCGCACTTCCCCCTGGCTACTCGACGTCCGGCTGGGCCTCGATGTAGGCGAGGTGCTCGGTGTAGCCGGGGATGCACGCCTCGTAGTCGCCGGGCTGGCACTCGCTCTCGCCGCCACGCAGCAGCGCCCAGGTCTCGGCTGCCGGAATCCCGACCGCGGCGTAGGCGGCGAAGTCGGTGGTCGAGTCGCCGTAGCCGTACACGAACACCCGGCCCTCGTCTTGCTCGAGGGCCGCGAGCAGCGCGGTCTTGTAGGGGATGGGATCGCCGCTCTGCTCGAGCGTGGCCATGTGGAGCGGTAGGTCCGGGAAGCCGTTGGTCGCGAGCCAGTTGCCGGTGTAGTCCTCGAAGAGCAGCGGCCGCGCCGTGGCGTAGATCACTGCGTAGCCCTTGTCCACGTACGCCCGGACCGCGCGTGCCGCGTCGAGACGCACGCCGAACAGGTTGACCGGCGTTGGCGTGAGCGTGCCGTCGATGTCGAAGACCACGCTCGGCACGCCAGGCGGGAAGCTCGACGAGGAGCCGCCGTCACCGGCGCACGCGGGCAGGGAGAAGATGCTCGCGAGCAGGCCGCACGCGGCGAAGCGTTTCGTCCAGGCCATCCGGGATCCCTCTCGTGGGGCGCCCGCGAGGCGGCGCCGGCCGTGATGTGGTCGTCACAAGAATGTCACGGATGGCGCACGCGAGCGGTGCCCGGTCCGGCCGGTCATACTGACGGCGCAGGCTCGACGCATTCCCCGCGGCTCTCTCCCATGAGCGACACGCGCGGACGAGTTCCCGCTCACCTACGCCGCTTCGTCGCGGTACACGACGATCGTGCCTACGACGAGATCGATCAGGCGGTGTGGCGCTTCATCCTCGGCCAGATCGAGGGAGCGCTCGGCGACGCTGCCCATCCGGCGTATGCGGCGGGGTTGGCGGCCACCGGGATCTCGCGCGAGCGCATCCCGCGAATCGGCGAGATCGATCGCCGGCTCGGCGAGCTCGGCTGGGGCGCGGTGTGCGTCGACGGATTCATCCCGCCCAGGGCGTTCCTGGAGTTCCAGGCCCACGCGATCCTGCCGATCGCCGGGGACGTCCGCACTCCCGAGCACCTCGCGTATACCCCCGCGCCCGACATCGTCCACGAGGCTGCCGGCCACGCGCCGATCCTGATCGACGCCGCGTACCGCCGGTTCCTCGAGCGGATCGGCGCGATCGGCGCGCGCGTTCTCGCTGCCGAGCGACGGGCGGCTCTTCACCGCGATCCACGAGCTGTCGGTGGTGAAGGAGGACCCCAGCGCCACCCCCCACGAGCGGGCTCGCGCCGAGCGCGCGTTCGAGGAGGCGCGCGCGGGGGCGCGCCGGCTGAGCGAGTCGGCGCGCATCGCGCGGCTGCACTGGTGGACCGTCGAGTACGGACTGGTCGGCGAGCTCGACGACTTCCGGATCTTCGGCGCGGGGCTGCTCTCGTCGCTGGGCGAGAGCGCGAGCTGTCAGTCGCCGGCCGTGCGAAAGCGCCCGCTCGAGGCGGCCTGCATCGACGTCGGCTACGACATCACGCGGCCGCAGCCGCAGCTCTTCGTGGCGCGTTCGTTCGAGCACCTCGAGGAGGTGCTCGACGAGGTCACCGCCACGCTCGCGCAGCGCCGGGGCGGCGCGGTGGCGCTCGAGGCGGCGCTCGCGAGCCACGAGGTCGCGACGCTGGTGCTCGACACGGGGGTGGAAGTGACCGGCGTGGTCGAGCGCGTGCGCGGCGACCTCGACGAGCCGGCGTGGATCGAGGTCGCTGGCCCCGCGGCGCTGGCGTGGGACGATCGCGAGCTCGCCGGCCAAGGGACGCGCCGTCACCGCGGCGGGGTCGCGTTGCCGCTCGGTCCGCTCGCGGACGGCAGCGATCCCGCATCGCTCGACCGCGACGGGTTGCGACGCCACGCGACGCGGGCTGGCCCGGCGGGCTCGGTCGAGCTGCGATTCCGCTCGGGCGTCACGATCGCCGGCCGCGTCGTCGACGTGGTGCGCGCGCCCGACGGGCGACCGGTAGCGCTGGTGTGGGCGGGTGCCAGCGCCAAGCGCGGATCGCTCGCGCTACCGATCACACGCTCGCCGTGGGTGATGCCGCTCGGCTCCGCCGTGACCGCGGGATTCGCCGGTCCGGCCGACCCGAGGTTCTGGCCCGCGACGTCGTTCCCGGCGCGACGGCTCCCGCCGCGCCGCAGCCGGCCCGCATCCCAGCGCGGCCTGCTCCGGCTCCATCGCCAAGCGCGCGCCCTCGCCGACGACCGCGATCCGCGGGCCGCGTTGCCGGGGCTCCAGCGGATCGCGGGGGCGCTCCGCCGCCGCCATGCCGACGAGTGGCTGCTGCGCTGGGAGCTGCTCGGCATCGCGAGCGCGGCCGGTGGCGACGGAGAGGCGCTGCGGGCCGGGCTGGCCGGTGAGCTCGAGGCGCTCGTGGCGCGAACACCCGCGGGGGAATCGGGCCCGCCGCTCCTCGCACGCGCCCTCGCGACCGCGCCCGGCGCTGCCGCGGCGCTCCCGCGGCTCGAGCTGGTTTCGCCCGCCGGCGAGGTGCCGGCCCCGGCGCAGTCCGGCGACGCGATCGCCAACCCGATGGGCACCGACGGCTTCGAGTTCGTCGAATACGCCACCACCGATCCGACGGCGCTCGACGGGTTGTTCCGCGCGATGGGCCTGGTGCCGGTGGCCCGCCACCGCTCGAAGGACGTCACGCTCTATCGCCAGGGCGGGGTCAACTTCGTGGTCGACGCCGAGCCGTCGAGCTTCGCGCAGGCGTTCGCGCGCGTGCACGGCCCTTCGATCTGCGCGATCGCGTTCCGCGTCCGCGACGCCGCGCGGGCCTTCGAGCGCGCAGTCGCGCTCGGCGCCAAGCCGGTGCGCGGGCGAGTCGGGCCGATGGAGCTCAACCTGCCGGCGATCCGTGGCATCGGCGGCAGCCTCATCTACCTGATCGACCGCTACGGGGATCGAACCATCTACGACGTCGACTTCGTGCCCACCGGCGAGGCGCCTCCCGCCGACGTCGGGCTCACTCACGTCGACCACCTCACGCACAACGTCCTCAAGGGCCGCATGAACCGCTGGGCCGAGTTCTACGAGCGGCTCTTCGGCTTCCGCGAGATCCGGTACTTCGACATCCGCGGCCAGCTCACGGGGCTCTTGAGCCGCGCGCTCGTGAGCCCGTGCGGGAAGATCCGCATTCCGGTCAACGAGCCCACCGAGGGTGGCTCGCAGATCCAGGCGTACCTCGACGCCTACCACGGCGAGGGCATCCAGCACGTGGCGCTCGGCTGCCGCGACATCTTCGCCACGGTGCGGGCCATGCGCGAGAGAGGTCTGCGCTTCCTCGCCACTCCCGACGCCTACTTCGACGCCCTCGACGCGCGGCTGCCGGGCCACGGGCTCGACGTGGAGGAGCTGCGCCGGCTGCAGATCCTGGTCGACGGCGTCACCCAGGGAGAGCGCCGGCTGTTGCTGCAGATCTTCACCGAGGCGGTCATCGGTCCGATCTTCTTCGAGATCATCGAGCGCCGCGGCGACGAGGGCTTCGGCGAGGGGAACTTCCGCGCGCTCTTCGAGGCGATGGAGCGCGACCAGATCGAGCGCGGCGTGCTGGCACCCCGGAGCGGCGCGTGAAGCGCAGCTTCCCGGCGTCGCGCCGCGAGGGGACGGCCTCGCGCCAGGCGCACGCCGATCTGCCGGCCGGCACGTTCGAGCGCGAGCTCGGGCGCGACGGGTTCTACGGCGCCGCCACCCACATGCACCACCGTCATCCCCCGACCGCCTGGACGAGCTGGGAGGGTCCGCTACGGCCGCGCGCGTTCGACCTCACCCGGCTCGGCGCGCGCCGCCGCTCGCCGTGGGACGCGCCCGAGGTGCTGGCGAGCGCCGCGCTCCGCATCCGGTGGTGGCACACCGACGGGGCGATGGAGAGCCTGATCCGCAACGGTGACGGCGACGACCTGCTGTTCGTGCACGAGGGGGGTGGCGAGCTCTTCTGCGACTACGGACACCTCACGCTACGCGAGGGCGACTACCTGGTGCTGCCGCGCGGAACGATGTGGAGGCTCGAGCCGGCCGGCGACGCGACGCTGCTGCTGGTCGAGGCCACCGGCGATAGCTACGGGTTGCCCGACCGAGGGCTGATCGGGCGCCACGCGCTCTTCGATCCGGCGGTCCTCGACGTCCCCGCGCTCGACGACGCTTTCCGCGCCCAGCAGCGCGACGAGGTGTGGCGCGTGGTGATCCGGCGCCAGGGAGCGCTGAGCACCGTGACGTTCCCGTTCAACCCGCTCGACGCGGTGGGCTGGCACGGCGATCACGCGCCGGTGCGCCTCAACTGGCGCGACATCCGTCCGATCGTGAGCGCCCGCATGCACCTGCCGCCGTCCATTCACACCACCTTCGTGAGCGAGCGGTTCGTGGTGTGCACGTTCGTGCCGCGGCCGCTCGAGCGCGATCCCGGCGCGCTCAAGCTTCCCTTCTTCCACAACAACGACGACTACGACGAGGTGCTCTTCTACCATCGCGGCACGTTCGTGAGCCGTGACCACGTCCACCCCGGCATGGTGACCTTCCACCCCGCGGGCTTCACCCACGGGCCACACCCGAGTGCTCTGGCCGCCGCCGAGCGGGGGACTCGCGCCGAGACCGACGAGGTCGCGGTGATGATCGACGCGCGCGACGCGCTCCGTCCCGCGGTGCTGCCGGACGGTGTGGAGTGGGAGGGATACGTGGACTCGTGGCGAGCGGAGGGTGGCGCGGGCGCGCCGCCGGGATCGGCGCCGCGGTGAAGCTCGGCAGTCTGCGCACCGGCGGTCGTGACGGCACGCTGGTCGTGGTGTCGCGCGACCTGCGGCTGGCGGTCGCGCCGCTCGACCTCTGTCCCACGCTCCAGCACGCCCTCGACGACTGGGACGCGATCGCGCCGCGCCTCGCGGAGGTCGCGGCGGCGCTCGAAGAGGGACGCGGCGAGGACGTCTTCCACCTCGACGCCGCCGAGCTCGCGGCGCCGCTGCCGCGCGCCTACCAGTGGGCGGACGGCAGCGCCTACCTCAACCACGTCGAGCTGGTACGGAAGGCAAGGGGAGTCGAGCTGCCGGCGGAGCTGCGTACCGACCCGCTGCTCTACCAGGGCGGCTCGGACACGATGCTCGGGGCGCACGATCCCATCGAGTGCGTCGACCCGGCGTGGGGCCTCGACTTCGAGGCCGAGGTGGTGGTCGTGACGGACGACGTCGCGCGGGGTGCGACGCCGGCGGCGGCCGGCTCGCGGATCCGCCTCATCGGCCTCGTCAACGACGTCTCGCTCCGCAACCTCATCCCGGCCGAGCTCGCCAAGGGTTTCGGCTTCTTCCAGAGCAAGCCGTCGAGTGCGTTCTCACCCGTGTTCGCCACGCTCGACGAGCTCGGCGAGGCGTGGGACGGGCGGCGCGTTCACGCGCCGCTCGTGACGCACCTGAACGGGGCCCTCTTCGGCCGCCCGGATGCCGGTGCCGACATGGACTTCGACTTCCCGACGCTGATCGCGCACGCGGCGCGCACGCGTCGCCTCGGCGCCGGCACGATCCTCGGCTCCGGTACCGTCTCGAACCGCGACCGCAGCCGTGGCTCGAGTTGCCTCGCGGAGCGGCGGATGCTCGAGCTCCTCGACCGGGGCGCGGCGAGCACGCCGTTCCTGGCGCCCGGTGATGTGGTGCGGATCGAGATGCTAGACCACCAGGGCCGCTCGCTCTTCGGTGCCATCGAGCAGCGCGTGGTGGCGCGCGCCGGCGGCGAGGCGGGGGAGGACGGATGAAGCTCTACGGGTACTGGCGGTCGTCGGCGGTCTACCGGGTGCGGATCGCGCTCCACCACAAGGGCATCCCCTTCGAGGTCGTTCCGATCAATCTGCTCGCGGGCGAGCAGCTCGACGCGAGGTACCGTGACGTGAACCCGCAGGGCCTGGTGCCGACGCTCGTGGATGGCGACCGGCTCTTCCACCAGTCGCTCGCGATCCTCGAGTACCTCGAGGAGACACATCCCTCGCCGCCGCTCCTGCCCACGCCGCCTCACGAACGGGCGCGGGTGCGGGCGCTCGCGGACCTGATCGCGTGTGACGTCCACCCGCTCCAGAACACCCGCGTCGGTCTCTACCTGATCGAGAAGCTCGGTCACACCGAGGAGGAGCGCCTCACGTGGTTCCGTCACTGGATGACGGCGGGTCTCGCGGCGTTCGAGGAGCTGGTGGCGCGCAGCCCGTCGACGGGACGGTTCTGCCACGGAGATCGGGTGACGATGGCCGACGTGCTGCTGGTGCCGCAGCTCGGCAACGCACGCCGCGTGGAGTGCGATCTGGAAGCCTTTCCGACCCTCACCCGGATCGAGGCCGAGTGCCTGGCGCTCGAGTCCTTCCAGAAGGCGCACCCCGACCAGCAGCCGGATGCCCGGCCATGAGACGGCGCGCGCGGATCGCGGCGGCGACGGTCGGGGCACTCGCGGCGCTCGCTCTCCCTTCGTGTGGTGACAACGACGAGCCGCGGGCGGAGCTCGAGCTCGCGCCTGGCGAGGAAGCGGAGCTGGTGCTGCGAGTCGACACGTCGAACGGTCACGACGGCATCCGCGACGTGCTCGAGTGCCTGCTCGCGTTTCCGGACCTCGGCAACTTCGACACCCAGACGGCGCTCGCGGAGCTCGACGTGGCCATCCACGGCCTGGGCAAGTCGGGCTCGCACGAGTGCTCGGCGAACGTCGCGGTGAGGGCCCACGACGACGCGGCCCCCGGGCGCTACCGGATCCGGATCGAGTTCACCTACTGGCTCGCGACCGGGTTCCCGAATCAAAACGGCAACAACGTCGTGGTCGTGGTGCCGGACGGCTGAGAGGGGAACCGTTCGCGCCGCCGCGAGGACTCGGAGGTGGAGCGGCCCGACGGAGAGGCCGTGAAGACCTCGGGCAAGAGCGAAGCGCCGCGGGGGGACGGAGCCCCCCGCGCCACGAAAACGATGGATCGGCTCCGGCGGTCCGATGACGACGCGTCAGGCCGCCGCGCTGGGAAGCGAGGCGAGCTCGTCGGCGCTCGACACGCCCGCTGGCTTCCAGCCGGGGTGGCTGAACAGCAGGTGGAGGCGGTCCGTCCAGCGCGTCGCGCGCGCGACGTCGCGGAACATCGCCCGCCATTCGTGGAAGGCCACGTCCACCGGATTGTACGTCTCGATGTTCTTGGTGAGTCCGTAGATCGGCCGCGCCACCTCGGGCTCGAAGGTGCCGAACATCTTGTCCCACACGATCAGGATCCCGGCGTAGTTCCTGTCGAGGTACTCGGCGTTGGTGCCGTGGTGGACGCGGTGGTGGGACGGCGTGTTGAAGACCGCCTCGAACCACGCCGGTAGGCGATCGACCACCTCGGTGTGGATCCAGTACTGGTAGAGCAGGTTCCAGGCGCCCGCGATCAGGATCATCTCGGGGCGGAAGCCGAGGATCGCGAGCGGCACGTAGAAGACGAAGCCGAGGTAGGGCGTCCAGGTCTGGCGCAGCGCGGTCGAGAGGTTGTAGCGCTGGCTCGAGTGGTGGTTCACGTGCGTGGCCCAGAAGAGCCGCACCACGTGTCCTGCGCGATGGTAGGCGTAGTAGCAGAGGTCCCAGCCGATCATCACCGCCAGCCACGCCCACGGACCGGTACCTGGGATCGAAGAGCCGGACCTGGTAGAAGGCCGAGAAGATCGCGAGCTCGACCCCTTTCCAGAAGAGCGCCACCACCAGGTAGCCCACACCCATCGACAGGCTCGCCGCGGTGTCGCGGGTCTCGTAGGGACGTCCGCGACTGCGGTCGCGGCGCAGCCAGAGCGCCTCGCCGAGCATGGTCGCGAAGAAGAACGGGATGGCGTAGTAGATCGGGTTGCTTTGCATGGCGGCCTTCGTGGTTCGGGGGGCGAGGTCGGTGGGGTCAGCGTCCGGCCCGCGATGGCGCGGGCGCGAGCAGGCGGTGGTAGGCCTCGGTGAGGAAGGGGATCGCCGGGCGGGCGCGGTCGCTCGCCGGCTCCACGATCGAGCTCAGCGCCATGCCCTGCATGGCCATCATCACGAGGCCGACGCAGAGCTCGAAGCGCTCCGGCTGCGCCGCCGCCTCCGGGAGCAGCGCCGCCGCGACGGCGCGCAGGTTCTCGCCGTGGCGGGCGAGGACGGGGGCCAGGCTGGCGCGCAGCTCGCCGTCGGTGCGCGACGCGGTGAAGAGCTCGAAGGCGGCGAGGAGCCGCGGATCCTGGAACACGTCCCACAGCAGCTCGAGCGCGCTGGTGAGGCGGTCGCGGGCTCCGTCGAGGCGCGCGAAGCGCTTCTCGTAGGCGCTCACCATGTCGAGGAAGAGATGCTCGATGGTGGCGGCGAGCAGCACGGACTTGGTCGGGAAGTGGAGGAACAGGGCGCCCTGGCTGAGGCCCGCGGTCTTGCCCACGACCGTCGTGGTGAAGCCCGCGTAGCCGTGCTCGACGAGCGCATCGAGTGCCGCCTCGAGGAGGCGCGCGCGCGTGGTCGCGCGACGCTCGGCCTGGGTGCGGCGGCGCGCCGCGGGAGCCCTGCGTGCCGCGGGGGAAACCGTGCGGGCGGCCGCCATGGTGGACGTCTTCATGTCCGCGATCCTAGCAACACGAAAACAAACTGACAAGTCACTCTTTAAGTTGGTGCGTCGAGTCTCCCGGGTACCCGCTCGGGCGGGGGAGTCGTCGCGTCTCGGCAGGAGCGCAGCCGCGCGCCCCGCCGACGGCCTCTACCGCGCGAGCTTGTCCTCGAGCTGGCGCTTCACGGCGGGCCAGTCCGAGTCGATGACGCTGAAGTAGACGCTGTGCCGGAGGCGCGGCCCCGGGCAGATCATGTGGTTCCGGAAGGTGCCTTCCTCGACCGCACCGATCCTGAGCAGCGCTGCGCGCGAGCGCTCGTTCAGCGAGTCGGTCTTGAACTCGACGCGGACGCAGCCGAGGTCCTCGAAGCAGTGGCGGAGCTGGAGGTACTTCGCCTCGGTGTTGCAGCGGGTGCGCTGCCACTCGGGCGCGAGCCAGGTGGAGCCGATCTCGAGGCGACGGTGGCCGCGGTCGATGGCGAGGAAGCTCGTGGAGCCGGCGATGCGTCCACTCGCGCGGTCGATCGTCGTGAACGGCAGCCACGTGCCCTCGTCGCGGAAGCGCAGGATCCGCGCGATGAACTCGCGCATGTCGGGCTCGGTCTCGACCGCCCACGGGTACCACCGGAAGAGGTCGTGGCCGAGGCCGATCTCCACGAACGCGTCGGCGTGAGCGGCCTCCATGGGCACCAGCGACACGAAGCGACCTTCGAGGGTGACTGGCCTCACGTCCATGACGGGCTCCTCCTCCCGCGTGGCGGGGACCGCCCCGCCGCGAGCCGGCGAGCGTGTCACCCGACGGCGCGATCCCGCAAATCCTGCCGAGAGCGCGGGTCGCGACTTGGGGCTACGATATCGACATGCACGCGAGCTGGAGCGTCAGCGAGACGCTGGTGGACGGCTGCGTCGAGCGCCAGCTCGGACTCGCGCCGGCGTGGCTGCGTCACGAGGTCGCCCCGCGGCGGCTGCGGGATGCAGCGGAGCGGCAGGTGCGCGAGGACCTGGCGCGCGTCGCGAACATCGAGTTCGCGCGCGAGTTCCGCCGCGCCTGTCCGCTCGCCGGCGCCGAGCTCGAGGACTACGCGTTCAAGCTGCTGCCGATCGGAGTGGCGCAGTGGCTGGTGACGTCGCTCAGGTTTCGCGGCGGCGACCTCGACTGGCCGTTCGTCCAGATCGACCACTCGACCATCTCGATCGTGGACCGCAACGGCTGGGAGATCGTCGAGCGCGCGCTCGCGGACGCCTATGCCCACCTGGCGCCGCGCGCGATCCGGATCTTCGACCCCGACGACGGCGAGCTGCGCGCGCTCAGTCACCGTCGCGTCGCGTGTGACGTGCGCATCTTCGCCGCCACCCTCGGGCAGCTCCGCTCGGTCGAGCTACCGCCGAGCTCAACCGCGATCGAGGTGACGCGCGTCGAGGCGGTCTCGAGCGACAGCTACGCGCGCTACCGCGAGGTCTACGAAGAGCTACGAGGTCGATCGCCGATCCATCGGCCACGCTCGGTGTGGCACGAGGAGCAAGACGACCTCTCGGCTGCGGCGCGGAACGGGTTGGTCGTGGAGGTGCACCTCGACGGCGAGTGGGCGGGGTTGTTCGCCTACACGCCGACGAGCGAGCTCTTCTTCGACGGCCTGTGCGTGCTCGAGGCCGCGCTCACGGCGGCGGCGCGAGGACGGGGCCTCGCGGCGCACGTCCACCGGCGCATGGCCGACCTGGTCGACGCACCCGACGACGCGGTCCTCTACGGCCACGTCGTCGAGGGCAACGAGCCGTCGGCGCGAGCCGCGATGCGCGCCGGGCGGCGGCTCTCCGGGGCGTACCGGTTCGTCGATCTCCGAGGGTGGCGGCCGCGATCACGAGTGTGACGCCGCGCGGAGATCGACGGGACCGTCGCTGCGACGCCCTCGCGTATCGCCGGGCACGCAACGCGTGCTCCTCCCCTCGGGCCCGTGAAGCAATCGCGCGAGAGCGACGCGCCGCGGGGGGGCGGAGCCCCCCGCGCTACGAAGAGGATCGTAGCGACGGGGGTTCCATCCCCCGTCGCAGCGCGACGCCACGAGCGTAGCGAGTGCCTCGGGTGGGCCCCGCCGGGATTCACTCCCGGCGGGCGGGGGGCTGGAACGTGCTCGAGCGCGAAGCCACTCGGCCGGCTCGCGCCACGGGTGGACTTGGCACTCTGCGCGTCGCAGCGCGACGCCACGAGCGCAGCGAGTGCCTCGGGGGTGGGCCCCGCCGGGATTCACTCCCGGCGGGCGGGGGGCTGGAACAGCCCCCCGAAAAACCTACCGCAGCGGCGGCGTGAAGCGATCGACCACCCAGCGCGTGAGCGGCGGCATCCAGCGCGCGAGCGTGTAGGTGCCGCCTGGGTAGATCACTCGCGCCTCGCGTCGCTCGACCGCACGCACCACGCGCCGCGCCAGCTCGTCGACGGTGCCGACCGCCTGCATCTTGAGCATCCACGTCGGCTCGTAGGCGGCGAAGCCCGCGTTTCCCATGTCGGTGGGGATCGGTCCCGGGTACACCGTGATCACGTTGACGCCGCTCTTGCGCACCTCGCCGCGCAGCGCCTCGGACGCGGCGGCGATCCCGGCCTTGCCGGCGTTGTAGTAGGTCATGCCGAGGGTCGGCGCGAGCGCCGCCATCGACGCGATGTTCACGATCGTGCCGCTCTTGCGCTCGAGCATGCCCGGGAGCACGGCGCGGATCAGACGAAGCGGCGTGAAGACGTTGAGGCGGAGCGTGCGCTCACCGTCGTCGGGGTCGCCGGCGGCGGTGTGGCCGACGACCTGGGCGCCGGCGTTGTTGACGAGGACGTCGGGCTCGCCGAACGCGGCGATGGCGTCGGCGAGCCAGACGGTCGACCGCTCGGGCGTCGCGAGGTCCGCCTCGAAGACCCGCCCCGTTGCGCCGGTCTCGTCGAGGAGTGCTTGCATCGGCGCGCCGCGACGAGCGACGAGCGAGAGCCGCGCGCCGGCCCGCGCGTAGGCGCGCGCGATGCCGGCGCCGATCCCCGCGGACGCACCGGTGACGACGACGTGGAGAGGGATGCTCATGGCGCGGCTCCGGTGGCGGGAAGGCGACGGTCAGCCGGCGGCGAAACGCGCGCGCTCGGCCTCGAATTCCGGCACCGAGCTTCGCCCATCGAGGGCGAGGTCGGCGAGCACACGGCCCACGAGCGGCGCGAACTTGAAGCCATGCCCGGAGAACCCCGCGCCGATCACGACCCGGCGCTCGCCGGGCAGGGCGCCGATCACGAAGTCCTCCGTGGGGGTGCAGGTGTAGAGGCACGTGTCGGCGCGCTCGGCGGTACCCACTGCCACGGTCATCACTCGCGACGCCACCTCGCGCAGGCGCTCGACCTCGGCGGGATCGGGCGCGGCGTCGGCGTCCGGGTCGTCGTCAGGGCCGGTGAGGCGATGGCGCGCGATCTTGAGCAGGCCGGCGTCGAGCTCGGGGAGTGCGTAGTGCATCGCGTCGTCATGGCCGACCTCGCACCACAGCGGAAAGCGCCCCAGCCGGAAGGCTGCGGGATCGGCGCTCGGCCGGAAGAACGCGACGGTCTGGCGCAGCGCCGTGAGCGGGCGCGCGAGCTTCGGGACCAGCCGGCGCACCCACGGGCCGGCGGTCACCACGACCGCGTCGCAGTCGATCTCGACGTCGCCCGAGACCACGCGTACGCCACGTCCAGCGAGGTCGAGCTCCAGCAGCGCGTGCCCTTCGTGGATCGCGGCGCCGCGCTTCCTCGCCAGGCGCGCGAGCGCCGCGGTGGTGCGATCGGCGGCGACCACGTGGCAGGTGTGGTCGTCGAGCACGTACGCGGCGTTCGGGAAGCGCATGGACGGGTAGCGGCGCCGCGCCTCGTCGACCGCGAGCTCCTCGACGGCGTCGTCGCCGAGTCCCGCGGCGCGGACGGCGTCGCGGTAGGTGTCGATCGCGGCGCCGGCGCCGAAGAAGCAGCCCGGGCTCCCCAGCAGTAGCGTCTCGCCAGCGTCGGCGGCGAGGCGCGGCCAGTCCTCGGCGTAGGCACGTTGCATCAAGCGTGCGTACACCGCGTCCGCGTAGGCGCTGCGCGCGATCCGCACCGCGCCGTGGGAGCTGCCGCGGGAGTGGGCGAGGGTGTGCTGCTCGAGCAGGCCGACGGGCGCGCGGGTGCGGCGCGTCAGCGCCTCCAGCGTGGCGAGGCCCATCACGCCGCCACCCACGACGAGTACCGCGTAGCGATGTCGGGTCGTCATCGATTCAAGGCACCGGTCCGCGCCACTGTTCGAGGAGCTCGCGGTAGCGGGGCGTGTCGCGCAGCGAGCGCAGGTCGTCGTCGTGCTCGAGGAGCTCGCGATCGTGAAAGCCCCTCGAGACCGCCTGCTCGAGGGCGTCGAGCGCGCGCTCGCGCTGGCCGTCGCGGGCGTGCGCGCACGCGAGGTTGTACCAGACGAGCTCGTGGTCGGGGTGGATGGTGAGGGCGAGCTCGAGCACCCGCGCGGCGCGCGCGTAGGCGTGGCGCGCGCTCAGCTCGCGCGGCGTATAGAACGCCACGAAGCTCGCGAGGTGCTCGATGGCGCGGCGCGCGCCCGCGGCGAGCGAGACGTCGCTGGTGTAAGACGCCGTGGCGCGGAGCGAGTGGTGGAGCTCGCGGACGCGCGCGATCGTCCCGTCCTCGTCGATCGAACCCGCGCTCGCCAGCGTGCTCACCAGCCGCTCGATCTCCTCGCGACGGGCGCGCTCCCAGCGCTCGGCGCGCTCGCGCTCGTCGCGCTCGCGCTGGAACGCTGGGAGCGCGGTGAGACGCTCGACCTCGGCGTGCGCTTCGCGGGCCGTCTCCGTGCCCGCGAAGTCGCGCTCCATCTCGCGCCACGCGTGGGCGGCGTCCACGAGCGAGCCGGCGCTCTCGGCGGCGCGCGCCCCCGCCACCCAGCGGTCGTGGAGCTCGTCCGCCAGCTTCTCGTCGGGAGGCGCGAGGCCGCGCCGCATGGCACGCAGCTCGAGCCAGGCGATCGCCTCGCTCGCCACCGCCGGTGGCGGCCACTCGTGCTCGCCGTCGAAGGTCGCGAAGCGATGGGCGGCGCCGGCCTCGTCGAGCTTGGCGTCGAGGTCCCGCATCTCGAGGTAGTTGAAGTCGCGAGTGCCCGCGCTCCCGAAGACCGCGAAGGGCAGCCCACGCGCAGGCGGGCTCTCGTGGGGCGCGCCGCCGCCCGCGAGGAGCACGCCCACCGCGTTCGGCTTCATGCCGAGCGCCAGCGCCCAGGCGCCGCGGGCGGTCCCCGAGAAGCCCGCGAGATAGAGCCGGCGCGGGTCGACCGCGAAGCGCGCGTCGGCGTCGGCGAGCATGGCCTGGACGGCGCGCACGTTCGGCTCCCACGGCCCGTCGCTGCGCGTGTCGTTCGAGCTCATCACGATCCAGCCGTGGTGTTCCGGCGCCTGCTGGAAGAGCTGCGCCGCGAAGGTGCCGCGTCCGCGCGGATCGAGCACGAAGAGCACCGGCCAGCGGCGCGCGGGTGAGTAGTCGCCCGGCAGGAACACGGCGTAGCTGAGCGCGGGGTCGGCGAGGCTCTGCACCGGGCTCACGACGTGGCCGGTCGCGAGTGGCGTGGGCGTGGGCACCGGCTCCGCGCCGCCGCTGCCCGCGCCTCGCGAGCCGTCGTGCGCCGCGCAGCTGGCCAGCACGAGCCACGACGCGAGCCCGATGCACGCGCGAACCGCGCCAGCCCGAGAGGATCGCTTCACTCGCACGGCCGCGGGATCATATACCTGCCGCCGATGACGAGACCGCCGTTTCCCGAGGGCTGGTACAGGCTCGCCGCCGCGCGCGATGTCCCGCGCGGCGCCGTCGTGACGCGCCGTCTCGCCGGTCGCGAGCTGGTGATGTTCCGCACCGAGCAGGGACGGCTCACGGTGAGCGGTGCTCACTGCCCGCATCTCGGCGCTCATCTGGGTCACGGCGGTCGCGTGCTCGGCGAGACCTTGCGCTGCCCGTTCCACGGGTTTCGCTACGCCACCGACGGCGTCTGCGTCGCCACCGAATACGCCGATCCCACGCCGCCGCGGGCCTGTCTCGAGGTGTGGCCGAGCCGCGAGGTCGCCGAGCAGGTGCTGGTGTTCGTGGGTACGCGCGACGGCGCGCCGCGCTGGGCGCTCGAGCCGCCGTGCCTCGACGGCTTCACTCGCCCACGCTGGGTGACGCTCGCGCTCGCGGGTCATGTCGAGGACGCGGCGGAGAACGGCGTCGACCTCGGCCACTTCGCCGCGGTCCACCACTACGCGAACGTGCGTGACGCCGAGATCCACGTCGACGGGCCGGTGCTCCACTCGCGCTTCGGCTTCGACCGCGCGAGCCCGTTCGGTGCGGCGTTCGGCACCATCTCGAGCGTGTTCGACACCGACATCCACGGGCTCGGCTTCTCGGTCACCGATCTCACCGTGCGCGAGCTGGATCTGCATTGCGTGATCGTGCTCATGTGCGCGCCGATCGACGAGGGTCACTTCGACTTCACGATCCTGCTCGCCTCGGACCGCGCGCGACCCGCGCCGGTGACTACACTCGGCCGCGTGCTCGCGCTCGCCCCGGCGCGCGCCGTCTTCGAACGCTTTCTGCTCCGCAGGATCGTCGGCGACGTCCTCCAGGACCGCGAGATCTGGGCACACAAGACCCACGTCGAGCGGCCGCTCCTCGCCGCCGGCGACGGACCGATCGGGCTCTTCCGCAACTGGACGAAGCAGTTCTACGGGCAGTGAGCGAGGCCCTGCTGCGGCGATCGTGGCTACGTCTTGCCCTTGGCGACGAGGTGCTTGCGCAGCGCCATCGAGCGCACGCGCTTCGAGGCCTCGCGCTTGGCGCCGCCCGAGGTGGCGCGCGCGGCCAGCCGCGCCTGCTCCCGGTCGAGGAAGCGCCACGCCTCGACGCGCTCGGCCGCGAGCTCGCCCGCGGCGAGCGCCGCGGCGACGGCGCAGCCGGGCTCGCCTTCGTGGCGGCAGTCGCCGAACTTGCAGCGCGTCGCCACCGCCGCGACGTCCGGAAAGGCGTCGTCGAGGCCGTCGTCGGTGTCCGTCAGGCCGACCTCGCGTAAGCCCGGCGTGTCGAGGACGAGGCAGCCCATGGGCAACGCGATCAGCTCGCGCGTGGTGGTGGTGTGGCGTCCCTTGCCGTCGGACTCGCGCACCTCGGTGGTGCGCTGGACCTCGCCGCCGAGCCAGCGATTCACGAGCGTCGACTTCCCCGCGCCCGAGAGGCCGAGGACGGCCACCGTGGCGCCGGCGCTCAGGTACGGCTCGAGCGCCTCGATGCCGGCGCCGGTGAGCGCGCTCACCGCGTGGACCGGGGCCCCCGGCGCTGCGTGGGATGCGCGCGCGAGGTGCAGCGTCACGTCGTCGACGAGGTCCACCTTGCCGAGCACCACCACCATGCGCACCCCGCCCTCGCCGAGGATCGTCGCGAAGCGCTCGATGCGGCGCTCGTTGACCTCCGCGCCGAGCGCCGCCACCAGGAACGCGACGTCGACGTTGGCCGCGAGCGTCTGCGCCGCGGTGGTGCGACCGGGGGCCTTGCGGGCGATCCAGGTGCGGCGCGGCACCACGCGGGTGACGAGGCGCTGGGACGCGCCTTCATCGCCGTCACGGAGCGCCACCCAGTCGCCCACCACCGGCCGTGGCGCGCTGCCGCTTTCGACCTCGTGGCGGAGCCGACCCGCGAGCATCGCCTCGACGTCGCCGTCGTGGATGGCGACGAGCCAACGATCGCGGTGCTCGGCGCACACGCGGCCCACCGAGGCGAGCGCGACACCCGCGCGCTCGATTCGAGCGCGCCAGTCGTCGTCGAGACCCAGGCCCACCAGTCGATCGAGGTTCACGCCCCGAACTCTATCTGGTCCGGGGCCCGCCTCCGACGTGCGCGCTGGCCGAGCCGGAAGGTCGGGAGTGCGCGTGGTGGAGGGCGCGTCGGCGCGCGAAAATCAGCTCCCGCGGCGCGCGGCGCGTGCGGCGACGTTCTCTCCGGAGCGGCGGCCATCGACGCGGTGCTGGCGCTCGGCCTGACGCTCCTCGCGTTCGGCCGCCCGCTCCGCGGCGCGCGGCGACGCGGCGTGGAAGGAGTCGATCACCGCGCGTGCGCTCGAGAGCTCGGCGGCGCTCAGCGCCGTCCTGGCGGTGGAGCCGGTGGTCTCGGCCGAGGCGAGCGGCGCCGCTGGCGCATGCCCCGCGACCGTCGGGTCGTCGTGCTCGCTCAGCCACTGGAACGCCTGGTTGGGGCCGTCGTAGTCGCGGATGACGTCCACCCAGTAGGTGCCGTACTCGTCGCTGACCTGGATCTTGTCGGTGTCCACGGCGACCACGTTCATCCCGGCCGCCTGCATGTCGGGCACCATCGACTCGAGGAGCGCCTGGCAGCTCGCCTTGTCGTGCACCGAAGCGAGGTCGACGTTCCACGCCACCCGCGCGAACAGGTACTTCGACGTCTGGTGGCTCTCGTTCATGATCTTGTCGTAGTTGAAGCCGGTCATGTCCGACGCCGGCATGCCGCCGAGCGCCGTCGCCGAGGTGTTGCTGCCCACGGACTCGGAGGAGGTCGGTGACGTCGACCCCACGGCTCCACCGAGCAGGTTGGAGAGGACGTTCGAGAACTCGGTCGCGCCGAGCTGCCCGTCCTTGTTGGTGTCGTACTGGTTGAGGATCGAGAGCGCGAGGTCCTGAATGGAGCTCTGCGACGATACGGCCGAGGTCGACATCCTTCCCTCCTTGGAAGCAGGAACTCGCGTCCCTTGCGTGCGCGAGATTCCGAGAGCAAGGGGGATGCCGCCCGCCACGCCGGGTGTTGCGCCGCGATTCGGTGGGAAAAGCCGAGCCCAGCAGGCGTGCGCGCCGGCCGGGCTCGGCAGATTGTGCCGCCTCGGAACGATCGGGTGGATCGGCTTTGACCTGGCGGCGGAGCCAGGGTGTGGCCCCATGGTCGGTGGATCGGCTCGATCGGCGTGTTCCTTGAGCGTCCTCGGATGGCGATGAAGTGACGGCGCTCACCGGGCGCAGGCGCTCCGCCGCCGCGTCGGGCGAAGTCGCGCCAACGGCGTCGGCGGCACCCGGCGTGCAGTCTCCGCTGGGCGGCAGCCCGCGGCGTGTCCGTCGCGCGCTCCTCCGTGATGATCCAACGCGCGCGCTCGCATCCGTGGCTCGTCGCCTGGCTCGTGGTGTGGAGCGGCGTCGTGGGCACGCCAGCCGCGGCCGGCGCCGCCGACGCGTGCAGCGCGGTGACCGGCTCGTCTCCGGGCGAGCTGATCCTCGGCCCGGGCGGTGAGCAGTTCCGTCCCGCGAACGAAGCCTGTCCGGACGACTTCGTCGCGCCGGTGTGCGCTGGAGGCGTGGTGCTGCGCTACACCGACCCTGACGACCCGAGCGGGCTGGTCCGGTACGCGTGCGCGGCTTCGCCCGCCGAGACGGCGTCCGCGCCGCTGGTGGTGTTCCTCCACCCATCGCGCGTCGCGAGCGTCGATGGAGTCTTCGGCGGCGACGGGCGGGTGCCCGCGGCCACCCGGCTCCTCGCCCAGTCGTCCACCACCTCGCTGGCTCCCGGCACCACGGGCTTCGTGCTGCTCATGCCGCAAGGGCGTTGCCTGAGGTCGCCGCCCGACTCGTCCGGAGACGGCACGCGCTTCGACGTGTGGTTCCTGGACCCGGCGAGGAACCTCGACGTGCGCGCGGTGCGTGCGTTCGTCGAGCAGCTCGCGAGCCGCGTCACGCAGGACGAGCGCGGCAAGCCCGAGGCGTTGCCCGCGAGCTTCGCCGGCTTCGACCCCAAGCGCGTCTACCTGATGGGATGGTCGAACGGGGCCTTCCTGGCGCACCTCCTCGCGCTCCGGTTCCCGAGCCAGTTCGCGGCGGTCGCCACGTTCGCCGCCGGCGACCCGTTCGCGCGCGGCCCGTGCGTCACCTCGCTGCCGGAGGTGTCTCGCAAGGTGCCGATCCTCGTGACCCAGGCCGAGTGCGACCCGGCGATGTTCTGCACCGAGACGCAGGCGTGGATCGCGACGCTGCGCCAGGCGGGCTGGAGCTCGTCGGCGGCGCAGCTCGTGATCACCGATGCGTCGAAGCTGCACGTCGTCGGCTCGTGCGACCAGGGCTCGGCGACCCAGCAGCGCGAGTGCCCCAAGGCCGCGCACTTCACCTACGCGAACCCACGGCTCTCCAGCATGTTCGCGTTCCTCCGCCAGTACGCGTTGCCATGACGTCGAGCGCCGATCGCCGTCGACGCCCGGCCGGGGTGTGGGTCGCGAGGCTGGCGGCGATCGCGACGCTCGGGCTCGGCGGGTGCCAGTCGTTCGCGGAGGGCGGCGCGGCTTCACCCGCCCCGGCGCTCTCGATGGGTGCGTTCAGCGACGCGGCGCTGCTCACCGACGGCACGCTCGTGGCGGCGGGGCACACCGGTGTCGACGGCTCGCGCAACATCGCGGTAGTCGGCTTCGACGACGTGGGGAGGCCACGCTGGCTCGCGGAGGAGGCGATCGAGCCCACCGTCGACGCGCGTGCCGAGGCGGTGGAGGTGGACGCCGCGGGCCGGGTCGTCGTGATCGGCAACGTCCTCGCCGTGGACGGGAGCCGCGGCCTGGTGATGGCCTTCGGCGCCGATGGGGAGCGGCTGTGGGAGACCGAGCCGTGGCTGGACGGCAGCGCCGAGCTCTACGGCCTCGCCCTCGCCGGCGGCGACGCGTTCGTCACCGGGTTCGCGCGCCGCACCGCCGCCGATCCCGACCTGCCACCCGAGCAGGGCGTGCTGGTGGCGCGGATCGACACCGCGAGCGGCGTGGTGGTGTGGAAGGACGTCGCCCAGCTCACCGTCGATCCGCTACACATGAGCGCCGGGCTCTCGGTCGCGTTCGATGGCACCGGCGTCGTCGGCGTGGCGGGCGTCGTCGGCTTCCCCGACTCGAGCGTCGCGTGGTTCGTCGCCGAGTGGAGCGCCGACGGCGCGCCGCGCTGGGAGCAGCTCCGCGACGGCGGCTCTCGACTCGGCGGCGGCTCGCTCGAGACCGGGCAGATCGACGTCGCGCGCGAGGTCGCGTTCGACCCGTCCGGTGATCTGTACGTGGTCGGCGATCTCTCCGCGCCGGACGCGCGGGGAACCGACCTCTCGCTGGTCAAGCTCGCCGCCGATGGCGCTGAACGCTGGACGTTCCGGCGCGACGAAGTCGTCCCCGCCGGGCTACCGAGCTTCGACGAAGGGCACGCCCTCGCCATCGGGCCGGACGGTCCGTGCGTCGCGGGTGGCCTCGCGCGCGCGCTCGGCGAGGACGTGATCTCGGAGGGGATCGCGGCGAGCCTCTCGCTCGACGGCGCGGTGCGGTGGGTGAACGCACTCTCGTCGCCGTCGCTCGCCGGGGAAGAGGTGACCGACCTCGCGGTCGACGCCGACGGGTTGGTGGTCTACGGCGGCGCCGACTCCAATGACCCTGCCGGCGAGCGGCTGGTGGTCGAGCAGGTGGGACGAAGCGGGGCCGCGGTCTGGACGAGTCACCTCGGCGATGACGAGGCGAGCGCGACGGCGGGCCGCGTGAACCGGATCTTGATCGGAGGGGACGGCGACGTGTTCGCGGTTGGCTTCGATCGCGAGCGTCACGACGTCCCGAGCGAGCCGCTCGCGGTGAGGCTCGACCGGGCCACCGGCGAGCTCTCGTGGGTGTATCCGGCCGGGCTCGGCGCGCGCCTCACCACGCATCGCGGCGGCGCCGCGCTCGAGCGGCCGTGAGGCGCTGGATCGGGCTGGTACGGGGACCGCAGGCATCGGTGATGCTCGGGCCGTCGCGGGTCGCCGGGCACGCGACGCGTGCCCCTCCAGGCCGGATCGCCATCGGCGAGGTCGCCGGGCGCGTGGTCAGAGCCGGGGCGGGAGGACGTTCGGCGCGTGCCGGCTCGGCCGTCCCAGGTCGAGGGCCGCGTTCAGGAACGCGACGATCCCCGGGACGTCGTTCGCGATCCAGCGCTCCGGCGCGCGCGGGTTGAAGCGCCAGAACACCCGCTCGTCCTGGTGCCGCGCCAGCTCGCGCCACACCGGGTAGTGCTCGATGCAGAGCGCCCACGCGTCGAGGACGTGGTGCTGGTAGTCCTCTTGCTCGCCGATGAAGCGATCGAGCGACGACCACGCGAGCCGCTTGTAGCGCGCGACGCTCTGACTCGCGGCGAAGACCCTGCACAGGTGTCGATACGCGCGCTGGTGCGCGCTCGCCGGCGTGAGCGGCGGGATGAGCGTCCCCCACGTGGAGTGCAGGTTGGCGCTCGCCGCGAAGCGTTGCTCCGCGTGGAGCGCCGCGAGCGCCGCGGTCTCGGGCTCGCTGAGCGGGTGGGCGCCCCGGTAGAACGCGTTGCCCGGCACCGCGGAGCCGGTGCGCCATCCGCCCAGGTTGAAGGTCACCGGGCGTTGTGGCGCGGGCAGCGGGTAGTTGCGGTTGAGGTCGACGCCGCGGGCGTTGGTGCGCAGGTCGTCGAGCGGCCCCTCGCCCTCGATCTCCCACGCGCGCGCGTAGCCATCGGGGTTGAGCGACGCGATCACCCAGACCTCGGCGCGCTCCCGCAGCCGCGCGAGCGGTCCGTCCGCCGCGGCGAGCCGCTCGAGCAGCGCGAGCGCCGAGACGCAGCCGATGTACTCGAGCCCGTGGATGCCGGCGCACACCAGCACCCGGTCGGGCGGCCCGGCGCCGCGCCGCGGGGCGCCCGTGGACGGGATCCGCGCGACGCGGATCGGCCTCCCGCGGTGCGTGGTGCCGATCGTCAGGCACTCGCCGCCGCCTGCCGCGGCGAGTGCCCCGAGGCGCGCGTCGCGCTCCTCGGGGGACGGGTAGGGAGCGAGTCCGGCGCGCGCGGTCACTTCGAAGGCGCGAGCGCCGCGTCGATCACACCCTTGAAGGCTTCGAACGGCTGCGCGCCCTCCAGGCTCTGACCGTTGATGAAGTAGGCGGGGGTCCCGTTCACGCCGACGGATGCACCTTCCTCGGCCTGCGCCTTCACGGCCGCGAGCGTCTTCTGGCCGTCGTAGCACTCCTGCCATGCCTTCATGTCGATCTTGGTCTTGGTCTTGGCGAGGATGTCCTTGGCGACCGCCTTCACGTTCGCTGGCTCCTTCACGTCGTTCTGGCGCTCGAAGAAGCCGTGGTAGGTGGCCCAGTAGGCGTCGACGCTCTGCTCCCTGGCGCACTCGACCGCCACGGCGGCGGGCTCGGCCCACGGGTGAAACGGCAGCGGGTAGTGCTTGTAATAGAACTTCACCTTGTCGCCGTACTCCTTGAGGACCTGCTGCTCGATCACGTCGTAGCCGCGCTTGCAGTACGGGCACTGGAAGTCCGAGTACTCGACGATCGTGACCTTCGCGTCCGCCGCGCCGCGGAACGGCTGGCCCTCGAGCTTGATCTTCGCGAGGATCTCCTGCTTCGGGTCGACGGTGATGTCCTGCGGGGTACCGAACATCACCCACCGGCCGTCGGCCGTGGCGACGAACGGGATGGTGCGCTTCTGGGGGCCTTCGCCGACCTCGATCGTGCCCTCCTTGAGACCGCCGAACGCCACCGAGTCCTTGACGTTGCCGACCTGCATGGGGACGTTCGGCGGAAGGTTCACCTTGCCGCGGAAGAACTGCGCGAGCTTGTCCTGGTTCGGTAGCCGGTCGGCCGCGGCGGTGGGCGCGGGTGCTGGCGCCTCGGGGGCGGGCGCTTGCTTGGGGGCGCAACCGGCGAGCACGGCGAGCCCGAGGCCGAGCGCCGAGACGAGCGAGGGAATGCGCGAGGTCATGCGTTCTCCGTTCGGGCGGTCGAGTGTCCGCCTACCATCCCGCGCGACCGGAAATTGGGCAAGGCGGATCGACCTGCAGTCGCAGGCACCGGCCCGGGCGTGCGCCGGCTATCGACGCGGCAAATCGTCGCGCCCCGTTGCGGCTGCCGCCGTCCGAAGGGTAGAGCAGGTCCTCCATCCGCCCGGAGCCGCCCCGTGAGCCCTACGATCGCGACGCTCTACATCGTCTTCTGGGTCGTCGCCGCCGGCTACGGCGTTGGTCTGGTCGCCCACGCCGGCACGTTGATCGAGGCCGCGGCACCGTTCGCCGCGGTCCTGATCGCGGCGCTCCGCATCACGGGTCCGGTCGTCGAGCACATCGGCTGGGCGGCGTTCACGGGTTGGCTCGGGATGACGTACGCGCACACGGGCAGGCCGCTCGAGGTCGCGGTGTTCTTCGCCTACGTCGTGCTGGCCGCGCAGGGCACCTTCCGCGCGCCGTGGCTGCTCGGGGTCGCCTGGCTCGCGCACGTCGCGTGGGACTTCGTCCCGCGCGACCTCCCGGACGCGTACGCGGCTCTTCCCCGCGCCTGTGCGCTCTTCGACGCGCCGATCGGGATCTATCTGCTCGTGTGCGCGGCGTCCGGCCGCTGGCGGGCGCTGACACCCTCCGTGAGGTCCGCCGCGGCTCGTGCGTGATCCTCGGTGCACCAGCGGGCCGCGGTGGCCCGGCGAGCGGCGCGTCGAGGTTCCTGGGGGTCACTCGGTCTTCGCGCCGCGCCGGTTCGGCCGGCGGGCTCCGGTCCGCGCTGCTGGAGGCCGGGAGAGCGCCAGCCGACCTGGCTGGCCGGCCTCGCTGCCCAGGTGCGGGTTCCCGGGGTTTGTGCAGCCGCGAGCGCGAGGCGTAGGGTCGGACGAACGTTTGCGAAGCGCAGCCGGGGTCCCCATGCGTCACGGCGGTACACACGGCTCGGTCGCCCGCACGTCGCTGCTGACGTTGGCGCTGCTCTCGCCGCGAGCGGGAGGTGGCGCATCGGCCGGCGAATCGCTTCGCCTCGACCGATGTCTGCCGGAGCACGCGGCCGAGCTGGAGGAGCGCACTCCCGCGAGCCGCGCCACGCGGTCGCGAGCCGCGAGCCTTCCCGCAGTGTGGAGCCAGCTCGACGGGAGCGGTCTCGACGGCTCGAACCTCTCGGGACAGAGCGTCGACATCGACGGGGACGTGGCGGTCGTCGGCGCCATCGAGCCGGAGGTCGGCCCAGCGTCGCCGCTGCGCACCGGGGTGGCGCACGTGTTCGAGCGGATCGGGAACGCCTGGACCCAGACCGCGGTGCTACGCGGCGACGACTCGGTGCTGGACGGCTGGTTCGGCATCGGCGTGGCCGTCGACGGCGATCGCATCGTGGTGGGCGAGAGCGGCGCGGTTCGCTTCACCGAGCCCGGCAGCTTCCCGGGCGCGGCCTACGTCTTCGAGCGTTCGGGTGGGGCCTGGGTGCAGACGGCCAAGCTCGTCGCGCCGGACGCGGTCGCGGGGTCGTTCTTCGGCTACGGCGTGACGGCGAACGGCGGTCGGATCGGCGTGGGTGCCTTCGCGGACGACGACGACGGGCCGTGGTCGGGATCCGTCTATCTGTTCGAGCAGCAGCAAGGGGCGTGGTCCGTGACGGCGAAGCTCACGCCCAGCAACGGCGCGCCTTACACCCACTTCGGCGAGACCCTCGACCTGGATGACGACGTGCTCGTGGTGGGCGCGCACATCGCCACGGGCTCGGCGCTCTATTCGGGCTCGGCGTACGTGTTCGAGCGGGGCGCCGGCGGCTGGGCCGAGAGCGCCTGGCTGACCCAGAGCGACGGCCACGTCGAGGACCGCTTCGGCCAGTGGGTGGCGGCGTCGGGCGAGCGCGTGCTGATCGGCGCGCGGCTCGACGACGACCTCGGCGAGAACGCGGGCTCCGCGTACGTCTTCGACAAGCAACCGGACGGAGGCTGGACCGAATCCGTCGAGCTCCACGCCACCGGCGCGAAGCCGTGGGACGTGTTCGGGCTGCGCGTCGACCTGGAGGGGGACACCGCGGTGGTGGGCGGGCCGGCGGCGTCCATCGAGGGCTCGACCGGAGCAGGCCTCGTCCAGGTATTCGAGAACGGACCCGGCGGCTGGATCCAGACCCGCACCTACGGCGAGCCGCACGGGCTCGGCTGGACCGCGTTCGGGTTCTCGGTGGCGATGGACGGCGGCACCGTGCTCGTGGGCGCGCCCGGCGACGACGGAGCGACGAGCGATGCGGGCGCGGCGTTCGTGTTCGGGTCACCCGATACGGACGGCGACGGATACCCGGACGGCCACGACGACTGCCCGGCGGTCGCCGATCCGGAGCAGCTCGACGCGGACGCCGACGGCATCGGCGACGCCTGCGACCCGTGTCGCGACGTCGACCACGACGGCTACGGCAGCCCGCCGTCGGCGAGCTGCGCCCACCCGGCGCTCGACTGCGACGACCTCCGCGGCGGCGTACACCCGGGGGCCACCGAGCTCCCCGGCAACGGCATCGACGAGGATTGCGACGCGGCGACGCCGGGCGGGTGCAGTCAGCCGTGAGCGCGTGCCACCGCGGGTCCGGCGCAGCGACCGTTTGACACGCGCCGGCCGACGTCCCCAAGATCGTTCCAATCGAACGAGCGTGTTTCTTCTCGGGTGGGCCCCCCTTCGCCGATCGGAAGCGACCCGCGCTGGTCGCCGAAGAAGGGGAGCCGCCATGTCGTACCGACGACGTCTCGCGTCGTACTCGTCCCGGGCTCTCGCGTGGGCGCTCGTCGCGTGCGCGGCCTTCCCTGGCTGTGATCGCGGAGCCGAGCCACGGGCCGAGGCCGGGACCCGGCTCGGCGACTCGAAGGCTGGCCCGGTCGTCTTCTCGCCCGGGCCGCAGCCCGGGCCCGCCGAGCCCACCCCCGTCGGGAGTGACGATCGTCGCGGTGCCGAGCAAGGTCGGCGAGCCGGAGGTCTCGTACGTGGTGGCGGATCCCGTGGCTTCGGCCACGCTGACCGTCACCGACGTCCCCGACGAGGAAGGCCTCGACGACCTGGCGGCGGGTCGGGGAGTCAAGGCCCCCGGATGGGTCCGGTCGCCGCGCGGTGACACCCTCGCCGAGCCGCCGCGAGCGAGCGTCCGGGTCGGCGCGCAAGGGCTCGTGACCAGCTTCGACGCCGCCAACTTCGACACCAACCCCATCTACAACAGCGGGTACTACATGATCCCGCCCGATCCGAACGGCGCGGTCGGGACGAACCACCTCGTGAGCGCCGTGAACTCGGTGGTCGAGTTCTACACCCGGGTCGGAACGCGCACCTTCATCTCCGGCCTCGCGAGCTTCTTCTCGGCCTTCGGACCGCTCACCGTCACCGCCGACCCCAAGGTGGTGTACGACCCGTACGCGGACCGCTTCGTGCTGGTGGTGATCGAGCGCACCGACACGACGCTGGGCGACGCTGCCAACACCTCGCGGATCTTCGTGGCGGTCTCCGACGACGGCGACCCGAACGGCACCTGGTTCGCCACCCAGATCGACGCGCTCACCAGCATCGCGGGGGCGGACCGCTGGATCGACTTCCCCGGCGTCGCGGTCGACGGCCAGGCGATCTACATCACCGGCAACATGTTCGGGTTCGGCGGGAGCGGTTTCGTCGCCGTCCGGTTGTGGGTGATCGGCAAGAGCTCGTTCTATTCGGGCGGCGCGGCCGCGGTGTCGAAGCTCGATCCGTACGCGGGAGGCGGAAGCGCCACGACCACCCAGCCGGCCAATACCCACGGCGCCACGCCAGCGGGCGTCGGCACGTTCTTCGTCGGGTACGGTGGCGCGACGCTGAGCGGCGTCCAGGTCCTGCAGCTCGCGCGGATCGACGACCCGCTGACCTCGCCCACCATCACCCAGCACGTCGTGCCCATGGGCACCATCGACGCCAACACGCTGCCGCTGGTCGACGCGCCCCAGTCCGGCTCGGCGACCGGGCTCAACGTCGGCGACCGCAGGACGCTGGCGGCCGTGTGGCGCGACGGCGCGCTGTGGACGACGTTCAACGTCCGTCCGCCCACCGGCGATCCCGACGCCGGCCAGACCACCGCGCACTGGGTGAAGCTCGACACCTCGAACCTGGCCAGCCCGGCGGTGGTGGACCAGGGGAACATCGGTGGCGAGTCGATCGCGCCGGGCACGCACACGTTCTACCCATCGGTCGCGGTGAGCTCGACCGGCCGGGCGTACTTCGGCTTCTCGGCGTCCGCGCCGACAATTTTCGCGGGTAGCTACTGGACGATGCGCGCCGCCGGCGACGGCCCCGGTACGACGCAGACGCCCTCGGTGCTCCATGCCGGCACCGACTACTACGTGCGGAAGTTCTCGGCCGCGCGCAACCGATGGGGCGACTACACCGGCACCGCCATCGACCCGAGCGACGGCTGCGCCTGGGTCTTCAACCAGTACGCGATGACGCGCGGGACGATCCTCACGAGCGAAGACGGGCGCTGGGCGACGACGTGGGGGAAGGTGTGCCCGCCCACCTTCACCCTGGCCGTCGGCAAGGCCGGCGGCGGCGCGGGGACCGTGACGAGCGTGCCGGCAGGGGTCGACTGCGGTCCGACGTGTGCCGCGAGCTTCGACGCCGACACGGTGGTGACGCTCAGCGCGACGCCCGCGCCGGGCTCGACCTTCACGGGCTGGAGCGGCGCGGGCTGCTCCGGCACCGGGACGTGCGTGGTGACCATGGACGCGGCGCAGGCGGTGACGGCGATGTTCAACGGTCCATGCGGCGCGATCGGCTCGGCGAGCGGGTCGAGCGCGGTGCTCCTCGGACTGCTCGCGGTCCCGACGCTGTTGCGGCGCCGCAGCCGGACGTGAACACGCGCGCACCTACGATCGAGGCAGCCCGACCCGTGGGAGTGTAGGCGAGCGTCAGCTCGCCCGCAGGAGTGGGCCGGGAAATCCGTTCCCGACGCACTCCTAGCCCTGTGAATCTTTCCGTTGCCGGAACCCCGAACCCCCCACAAAAAACTCTTCGCTGGCGCGGTGCTAGCGCGGGGCTCCCAAGATCTCCAAGCACCTTGAACCTTCCGCTCTTCCCCTCCCCCGCCCCCCGAGCCCCGGCGGCGGAGCCGAAGCCCCCCACCCCCCTTTTTTTCGTTGCCGGGGCGCCCCCCCCCCCCCCGCCGGCGGCGCCCCCGCCGAGGGGGGCAGGCGCCGAACCCCGCGGTGGACTTTCCGTCTGGGCCGCTCACGGAAGCCGCGTGGGACTGGCGACGGGGATGGAACCCCCGTCGCTACGATGATTTTCGTAGCGCGGGGGGCTCCGTCCCCCCGCGGCGCTTCGCTGGCGCTGGTCTTCTCAATGCCGGTGGATCGCGCGCAGGCTCGCCGCGGTGTCGGTGGCGCCCGCGAGCACCCACTCGTCGATCAGGAGTCCCTCCGGCGGCGCCTGCAACGCCGCGCCCGGGCTGCCCGGACCCGCGCCGGGCGCGATCCAGTGCGCGGGGATGTTGCCGAACACCCGCCGCGGCGGCTGCAGCGGCTGGCGGCGGTGGTCGTTCTCGGCGGTGACGTCCGGGCGGCTCTCGAGCGCGGCGAGCGTGAGCCCGCCCTTGGCGTGCGCGCTGTGGCAGGTGAGGCAGAACGCGTTCTGGCTCGAGTCGGGGCGCGGCGCGCCGGCGCGAAGCGGTCCTTCGGGGAAGTTGATCGGGCGGCGCACCGACGTGGTGCCCGCCGGCAGGTTCGCGAGATGCGCGGCGTAGTCGTCCGAGTAGTCGTGGTGGCACCAGTAGCGCGCGCCCGACGCCGGCTCGCCCGCGGCCGAGGCGATCTCGTGGTGGGCCCACTCCGGATACGCGTCGCTGGCGGCGGCGAGCTGGGAGTTGGCGTCGATCCGCACCAGCGTCCCGTGCGCCTGGTTGCACGCCACCTCCGCGTCGACCCCGTGGGCGAGGACGTGGAGGTCGTCGATCCAGCCGCGGAAGCCGGCGGCGGCCGCGGCGCCGTCGCCGACCACGAGCTCGCCCTCGCTCATGACGAAGAGGGGGCCCGGCGAGGTGAACCGGTCGAGCGGGAAGCCGTCGTGGAGCAGCGTGATCACGCGGTTCTGGTCGCCGATCGCGAGTGCGAGGTGCAGCCACCCCGAGCCCGGCGGCAGCGGCACCTCGTGGACCACCGCGCCGTCGAGCGTGTACTGGGCGGTGGCGTGGCCCGCGACGCGGAGCTCGCTGCCGTCGGGGAAGCGCGCGACGGTGCGCGCCTCGCCGTCATCGCCGCGTGGGTCGAGGAACACGCCCACGTACCAGCTCACGCCCGTGACCGAGCGGGTCTGGGCGGGCACCGGGTAGCGGATCGAGTTGGTGCCGGTGAGCCAGAAGCCCTTGCCCTGGATGCCGCCGAGCGCCACCGGCTCGATCCGCCCGGTGCCGGCCGCCACCCGCCCGAACGAGGGCACGTTGCAGCCCAGCGAGGTGGCGGCGTTCTCGACGTGGATGTCCTCGACGAGGTCGGGCGCGAGGACGTTGAATTGCGGCTGGCCGATCCCGAGCAGCACCGTCCGCACCTGGCCGTTCCAGTACTTGGGAACGCTGACGGTCTCGCCCTGCGGATTGTAGTGCGGCGTGATCGACGCCTGCATGTTGGACACGATGAAGGCGTTCGGGTCGACGTAGTCGTCGAACACGATCTCCTCGCTGCCGACGCCGTTGCTCATCAGCCACACCACGTCGCGTGGCGTGATCGGCGTGGCGTCGGGGTCGTAGTTGAAGAGGTTCATGACCGAGTCGACGATGTTCGGGTTGTGGGTGTAGCCGGGCGGGTAGGGGCCGCCCTCGTCGCGCTCGCGGCCGTCGATGAAGCGGCCCGAGCCGAACCGCACCTGCACGTCTTCGCCGCTCGCGTCGCGGTACAGGTCGACCTTGTAGTGCGTGCGCGGCGTCACGCCGACCGCCCAGTCGAGGTTGTTGATGAGGCCGTCGAGGTGCACGAACTTGCCGTGGGTCCAGAGCCCGCCGGCCATGAAGCCACGGTCCCAGTCGATGCTCTGCTCGTAGCTGTCGCAGCCGTCCACGACGCAGCGGCGCGGGTACTCCTCGCTCGACTGCTCGGACAGGCGTCCCTGCACGCCGGCCATGAAGACGTTGGTGCCGTCGCGGTCGACCCACGGGTAGGTGCCCGACACGTCCTCGCCGTCGGCAATCGGGTTCCCCTCGGCATCGCGGAACGGGTACGCGGCGAGCCCGTAGCGGCCGATCATGTGCGGGTCGAAGGGCGCGTGCGAGATCGGGTGGAAGAGCGTCCACTTCGTCACGTCGCATGGCGCCGCGTCCTCCGGCAGCACCGAGTAGGCGAGGTCGTAGAAGCGCACCTTGGTCTCGCCGGTCTCGGGGTTGGTCCACGCGCGCGGCGCGCGGCCCCAGCGTCCGGTGAGCAAGCGCCCGTCGCGGGTCACCGCGGGCTCGGTCCACTCGTTCATTAGCGGGATGAAGGTGCCCGCGACCGGCTCGGCGAGCTCGGCGCGGATGATGCGCGCGCTCGCGGTCTTGGGGTTCGCGACCTCGATCGTCACCGGCGTGCCCCACATCTGCACGCCGAGGACGCTCTCGGAGGTCGAGCTGATGACCGTGAACCGGTAGCAGTCGTCGAGGCCGCCCGCGCCGCATGGCTGCGGATTGGGTTGCTCGCCGGGCTCGGGGAAGGGGCGCGTGGCGTCGCAGATCGCGTGGTGCCCGAGGCGCGTGACCGCCGGATTCATCGCGGGCGGAAACGGCACGTCGAACGGGACCGGCTCGGCCTGGATGAGAGCGCCCGGAGGCCCGCTCATGATCGGCTCGTCGAGACGCTCGGGAGCGAAGAGCGTGAACGAGAGGTTGTGCGAGAGGTCGTAGGTGCCGGGTGGACCGCCCTGGACGCGGATCGCGATGCGACCGTCCATGGTGGTGCGGTGGCCGGGCACGAACGGGTGCGTGAACTCGACGTCGTCGTCGATCATCGCGACGTCGCGCAGGATCGACGGCGGCTCGGGGCGCTCGGGCTTGGTGCAGCTCGCGAGCAGGAACAGCGCGGACAGCGAAGCGGCGGCGCGGACGGTGCGGTGCATCCGGACGACCTCGAAGGCTTGGGGGATGGCGGCGGACCGCCCTCGCGCGAGCGCGGACGGCCTCTCAGTTATACGGCCCTCACCTTTTCCCGGTCCAGCCGCGGGGCGGGGGACGAGCCCCCGCGCTACGTCCAACCCGCGGTGCGTGTAGGGGCGGGCGTCAGCCCGCCCGCAGCGGCACCGATCCCGTGCGATCGCCGCTCAACCTCGCCAGGCGACCGAGAGCGAGCCGATCAGCGCGCCGAAGGTGTCGTCTGCGAGGTCGCGGACGAACACCAGGTGGTATGCGAGCTCGGCACCGACGAGGAACGAGTCGGTCACGGGCACGCGCGCGCCGACCTCGGCGTTGAAGCCGAAGTCCGCCGAGACGCTGGACGAGAAGTCCTTGCTCGCATACATGCTGTCGAGTCCTCGGACGGCGTCGATGGCGTCGAAGGTCGAGAGGTAGAGGCCGGGGTGCAGGCCCAGGTCGAGCTCGAGGCCCCACGCGTCGGTGTGGAGCGTCGGGCCAGCCGAGATCGCGTAGGTCTCCATCGATGTGTCGGTCTCCCAGATGTAGAAGTGGTTGCTGATCGCGACCGCCGTCGCCGTGCCCGACAGCCACAAGGCGTCGAACCGGAGGTCGAAGGCGAAGCTCTCGCTCGCTTTCCAGCCGAGGGTCGCTCCGAACGCGGGGCCCACTTCCAGGCCGAGCGCGTCGCGCAGTTCGTCGTGAATGGGGACGGCCGCGCCGCCGCGCAGCTCGGCGAGCCAGGAAGCGGCCGCGCCGAACGCGCACACATGCCAGGAGGCCGCGGCGAGGGCCGCGGCCACGATCGATCGTCGGACCATCCCGGAAGTCTCCCCTCGAGGCGATGCCTTTCGGGAGGAAGGCTGGGTGGAAGTTCTTATACGCGGGTGGAGCGCGGTGGTCGAGCCGCGGTCCGGGCAGGGGAGGCGCCGCCCCCCTCGAAACTGCTACCGTCGAGGTATGCAGATCCAGCGCACCCGGCTCCTCACCGCGGCACTCCTCGCCCTCGTCGTCGCGCCGCTCGGCGCCTGCGTGCCCGCCGAGTGGCGCTACTCGTTCGTGGTGATCGCCGACCCGCACATCGCCGGCTCGGCCGACCACGACGCCCGCCTTCAGGACGCGATCCACTGGGTGAACGCGAACCGCGAGGCCGAGAAGATCGAGCTGGTGCTGCTCCTCGGCGACATCGCGTGGGGCACGGGCGAGGTGACCCGCACCCGCGCCATGCTCGACGCCCTCGAGGTCCCGTACGTGCCGGTCATCGGCGACAACGAGCTCCACAACGGCGACGAGTCGCAGGTGGCGGCGGAATGGGCCACCCACTACACGCGCCTCGCGAGCGAGCTGAGCGGCTTCTCCATGGCGCCCACGCCGGTGTGGAACCCCGAGTTCGGCAAGCTCAGCTACTTCGTGAACTTCGCCTTCCAGCACAAGGGTGTGTCGTTCGTGGCGATGGACTGGGTGTCGCGGCTCATGGACGTGATCCTCGGCGAGCAGGCCGAGCTCCACGACTTCGAGGGCGGCACCTGGCCCTGGTTCGTCGAGGCCATGCGCGCCGCGCCGTCGGACCGCCTCGAGAACATCGTCATGCTGAGCCACCACCCGATGCACCTGCAGTCGCTCGGCGCCTTCGACTCGACCGAGCTCGCGCGCGTCGAGGGCGAGACGGCGCTGCGCGGCGACCGCGTCTACGCGAACTTCGCGGGCCACTACCACTTCTCGTTCCAGCACAGCGACCCCGTGGGTCAGTACGACGTCTACATCACCGATGCCACGTGGGACGACGACAACGTGGTGCGGGTAGTGCGGGTGAAGGACGACGGCACCACGATGAGCTACGAGCACCGCGAGGTGGTCGTGCCGGTGGGCGGCTGACGCCGCCCGCGCCGCGGAGGCCCCCTGCACGGAACTTTGTAGCCCTTACCGGGGCGCCCGCGGCGGCGGGCGGTCCGCGCCGCGGGAAGTACCCGCGATTCGCGCGGTTTGGCGCCCCGGTACGGGCGCGACTGCGCGCGCGGCACTCACCTTGCGTTCGGTTCGCGCGCGCTCGATGGCGCGGAGCCGAGACAGTGCGCGAATCCGACGAATCCGACGAACCCGAGAACCCGCAGTCCGTTGACTCCGCCCACCGCGAGGCACGCGGGCTCGTTGCGTGGGGAGTGGGGCTCTTCTTCACCTGCGCGCTGGTCTCGTGGCTGGCGTACCTCGCGCGGACTCCGCTGCTCCTGCTCTACGTCGGCACGCTCCTCGCGCTCGGCGTCAGCCGGATCGTCCGCCGCCTCGAGGAGCGAGGTCTGCCGTGGCGTGGGCGCCGCTTGCATCCGTCGCGCAAGGGCGCGATCGCGATCGTCTACGTCGGCGTGGTGGTGGTGATCGTGGGCGCGCTCGCGCTCGCCGCGCCGCCGTTCGTCAGCCAGGCGCGCTCCCTCGCCCACCACGCGCCCGAGCTGCTCGACCGCGGGCGGGCGTGGCTCGAGGCGCGCGGCATCGACACGCCGCCGGCGGGCGAGCTGGCGAACCACCTGCCCGGAACCTCGAAGGTCGCGGGCAAGGCGGTGGCGGCGGCCTCCGAGGTGGTTGGAGCCGTGTTCGCGGTCGTCACCGTGCTGGTGCTCTCGCTCTACCTGCTCCTCGACTGGGCGCCGCTCTACCGCCGCGTCCTGTCCTTGGTGCCGCGCGAGCGCCGCGGGCAGGTCCGGGAGGTGTCGGGGCGCATCGTGCAGAAGGCGAGCGACTGGCTGATCGGCCAAGCGATGCTCGCCGGCATCATCGGCGCGACCGCCGCGCTGGGACTCGGGCTGCTCGGTGTGCCGTACTTCTACGTGCTCGCGATCCTCGCCGCCTTCGGCGAGTGGATCCCGTACGTCGGACCGTTGCTGACCGCGATCCCGGCCATCGGCCTCGCGGCCACCGAGTCGTGGAGCTTGGCGCTCTGGACCGCGGTCTTCTTCTTCGCGCAGCAGCAGCTCGAGAACCACATCCTGGTGCCGCGCCTCATGTCCCGCCAGATGGGGCTCAACGCGGTGGTGGTGCTGGTGGCGCTGCTGATCGGCGGGGCGTGGCTGGGCATCGTCGGCGTGCTGCTGGCCGTGCCGACCGCGGCGATCGCGCAGGTGATCGTGGCCGAGCTCGTCGAGGAGCGCACCCGCGCCAGCGTCCCGAGCAGCGCCGCGCTGCCGTGATGGCGTGCCCGGCGCCGCTCGCCCGCGCTCTTCCGGGTCGACGGTTCCCGGGCCTCGGCCGCGCTCAGAACCGCGACGACGTGAGCGCCAGGTCGGACTTGGCCCACGCCTTCTGGAAGCGCGCCTCGGCCTGCGCCAGGTCGGTCGCGCGGTCCTCGCCCTGAGCGCGTAGCGACTGCACCAGACCGAAGAGCGCCCAGCCGTTCTCGCGCCTGCGCCGCAGGTCCTCGCGGTACACCGCCTCGGCCTCGACGGGGCGGCCGAGGTCGAGGAGCAACGCGCCGAGGGAGTGGCGCACGGGGAAGGGCCAGTCGGGCGGCTCGTTGTAGGTGAGCGAGTCCTCGAGGCGCGCCGCCGCGTCGAGCTCGGCGAGGGCCTTCTCCTTCTCGCCGCGCTGCCACGCGATCTCGCCGGCCAGCGAGCGCTCGGCGATCTCCGCGAGCCGCGCGGGCGACGAGTTCACCATGAGGAGCTGGGGTGGGAACGCGGGGTTCTTGCGCGCGGCGCGCAGCGCCTCGAGCTCGGCCTGCGCGGCGCCCGGGTCGCCGGTGTTTGCGAGCGCCATGCCGCGCGCGAAGTGCCACAGGCCGGTTGCGAAGACGTTCTCGGCGGGCGGCTGGGCGTACCCGAGCACGTCCTTCCAGCGCGCGAACTTGACCAGCGTGTGCAGCGGCGTGACCAGGAACTGGTCGGTCGGCAGCGGCAGCCCGGGTGCGCCTTGCTCGCGGTCTTGTGCGCGGCGTCGAGAGCGTCGGCGGACTTGCCGAGGTAGGCGGATGCGATCCACAGGAAGTGGATGTTGTGGGGATAGTAGGCCGCGGGGTAGATGCCCTGCGCGCGGCACTGGGTGATGTAGCTCTCGTCGACCGCGATCGCGTCGAGGTTGGCCTGCACCGCGTCCTGGTAGCGGCCGACGCGGAAGAACGCGTGGCCGGGCATGTGCACGAGGTGCCCCGCGCCGGGCGCGACCCGGCCGAGCTTCTCGGCGCTCGCGAGGGCGCGATCGGGGTCCTGCGAGGCCTCGGTGGCGTGGATGTGGAGGTGCAGGGCGAGCGGGTGGCTCGGGCTCACCGCGAGCGCGCTCTCGATCAGCCGCAGCACGTCCTCGGTGTAGGGACGCGGGTGGCCGTCGTTGGTCCAGTAGTTCCATGGATCGGTGTCCATGATGGACTCGGCGGCCATGGCGAGGATGTCGGGATCCTTTGGATGGCGCGTGGCGAGGTCCTGCATGGCCCGCGCGTAGGCGGCGTCGAGCGGCTTGCGGTCCGCCTTCGGGTCGGTGCCGTAGCGCACCGCGAGCGCGGCGATCAGCCCCTGCTCCCAGGGCTTCGCCTTGCCCTCGAGCTCGACGGCCTTGCGCACCGCCTCGTACGCGGAGCCGACCGCACCCTCGTCCATCGGCGCGTTGATGTTGGGGCCGAGCACGTACGCCTGGCCCCACCACGCCATCGCGAAGCCGGGATCGAGGCGCTGCGCCTCGCGGAACGAGCGCTCCGCCTCGGCGTGGTTGAAGGCGTACGCGAGCATCAGCCCCTGATCGAAGTACGTCTGGGCTTGCGCCGAGCGTGTCGAGGCCTTGCGCGAATAGCTGCCGAGGTCGTGGAGCTTGGGCGACAGCGCGCCGGCGGTGGTGGTGGCGCCGAGGTTCTCCGCCGTGGCGACGTCGGTGTGGCCCTCGTGCTGCGCGGTCGCGGCGCGCGCGGCGGCGAGGGTGAACAGCGTGGCGAGCGCGATCGGGACGACCAGCAACCGGCGATGTCGATGCATCGGTTCCTCCGAAGGCCGCAGCCGTGGGTGTAGTAGAAGTCCCGACAGCGTAGCGACGTTGTCCGGGAGGGTCGCCATCGGTGGGACGTGCCGTGGTCGAGCCGGCCGTGAGGTGCCGTGGAGGCCCGCTTGTAAAGCTGTTGCTATACAAAATCGTAAAGCTGATGCTCTACAAAATTGTCCGGCTTAAGCTTTACAGGCCGGTTCGCATTGCTTTCCCGCACGAGAGCGCGGTTTTGGGGCCCTGGATGGCCCCCGCCGGGCGGGGACGGGCCCCGCCCCTACGCAGGCCACGGGACGACCCGTGGGCATGTAGGGGAGGGCGTCAGCCCTCCCGATTCCTTTCGGGGCGATCGGTGCAGCCGGACACAGCAACGGGTGCGTCGGCGAGCCGAGCGTGACGGTGCGGCGCGAAGGCGCTCGCTACGACACCCAGCGGCCGAGCCAGTACGTGTAGCGGAAGTCGACCCCGGGGATGAGCCGGCTGCCGTCGCCGCCGCCGTTCGGGATGTACGGGTTGGAGCGCCAGTGGTAATTGCTCGGTGGGCGGATGCGCATCGGGATCGGCTGGGTGGTGATCAGGTCGTCGTTGCGGCCGATGTAGCCGAGCACGTCGAGGTGGCTGCCGTCGTCGGCGGTGCACGCGCCGGAGGCGATCTCGTCGGCGTCGCAGTTGGTGCGCGCGACGTCCCAGTAGGGCGGCTCGGGGAACGCCTTCAGCGTCGCGAGGCCGCGCGCCATCGCCTCGGCGTCGGGGCGGCGCGGGAAGGCGCCGTAGGCCGACGCGTCGGCGCTGCCCGCGGCGAAGGTGAAGTCGTAGAGGGTCTGGCCCTGCTCGACGGGCTGGCGGGTGGTCGGCTTGTCGTAGAACTTCCACTTCACGCTGGTGATGAGGTCCTCGCGAGCGCCGGGCTGGGTGACGTAGCGCTGCGCGAGCAGCAGCCCCTGCGCCACCATGTTCACGCCGCTGAAGTTCGACTGGTAACCCACGTCGACGCCGATCAGGTTGGCGGCGACGATGTCACCGAGGCGGCGCGCGCCGATGAGCGTGTCGTCGAGGTAGCTGGCGAGCCCGGCGTCACCGCTCGTGTAGACGAACGACGACACGATGCCGAGCGACATCGCCGCGTAGAACCCGTCCTTGAACGGCAGGAAGGGCAGATAGATCCGGTCGAAGGCGTTCTCGTTCAGGTAGGCGTGGAAGGTGGGGCGGCCGTCGGCGTCCTGGATCTCGAGGTCGTAGCCGCTCGCCTGCACGGTGGAGAGCATGCGGCCGAGCGCCAGCGCGTCGGCCTGCAGTCGTGTCCGCGCGTCGTCGCTGAACGTGGGATCGGCGGCGATCACCTCCCACGCGGCGCCCATGGCGGCCGCCCAGCCGATGAACTGGTCGCGGCTGCACGAGTCTTCCCAGATGTAGTTCGGGTAGCGCCCGCCCGAGTTGTCCTCGCGCCAGGTGCCGTTCGTCTTCTCGGGTGGCAGCGGGTTGCCGTTTCCGTCGAAGAGCGGCGTGGTGGGCTGGGTGACGCCGTCGCCCGGGATGTCGCGGCGGATGAAGCCGCGCGCGATCACGCCCTCGACGCCGGTGATCTCGAGCGCGAGGTGGAGCGCGTCGAGGGCGGCGACGAGGTGCTGGCGGGCGCGCGCGACCTCGTCGGCGGGGTAGCCCTCGTCACGCAGCACGCCGTAGCGGTAGGCGTCGGCGGCGATCCCCACGCCGGCGTAGAGGCCCGCGGTCTTCGCCCAGCCGGTGACGGTGTCGTAGATCGACTTGCCGGCGTAGCTCTCGAAGTCCCAGCCGTCGGTCTCCTGCAGGAACGAGCGGATCAGCTCACGATCGGCCGGGCGATCGAGGGCGACCGTGAGGTCGGCGTTGATCGCCATGGGTGCTGCGTTGAAGACGTGGAACTGGCGGTCGTACTTGCGAGCGAGCGCCTCGAGGTCGGCGTCGTAGCCGTGTTCGTTCGGTCCCGGGATCATCGAGCCGCGGCACGCGAGTGCCCCGCTCGTCACCACGAAATCGCTCGGCGACGACTGCGTCTCGCCGAGCGCCTCGACGCGGACCGGCGCGGTCACCGCACCCGCGGGCACGACGACGTCGATCGCGTCCTGGTTCCAGCCGCGGATCTCGGTCGCCTCGACGTCGCCGAAGAACACCCGGCTCGCGTCCTGGCTGAAGCCGAAGTTGGCGCCGCGGAGGCGCACCACGTTGCCCACACAGCTCTCGGGCGGCTCGACGGCGGCGATGGTGTGGCAGCCCGCGAGCGCCACGAGGAAGGAGAGCGTGAGACCGAACGACACGAGTCGGCGGCGGTTCATGGGCAACGGTCCTCGAGCGGGAAGGGGGCGTCGATGCGAGGGGCGGCGCTCACGGGACGAGTCGGCGGCGCGCCGAACGCACTCGCGCGCCGAGCACCGCCGCGAAGGCGCCGGTCGCCGCGAGCCAGCCCCACGGCGAGGCGGCCGAGCGGCTCGCGGGCGCCACGTTGGCGCCGCAGCCAGTGCAGTTCGGGATGCACGGATCGACCAGCGCCGGCGCGGGGGCCGCGCTCGCCGAGGCGTGCTCGGCGGCGGCGCTCGGCGTGCCCGGCGTGGTGAACGTCGCCGTGACCGGGAAATGGTCCGACGGGTAGCCGCAGGTGAAGCCGGTGTGGACGATCGCCGCGGCGGTGGGCGTGAAGTCGGCGGTGTGGAGGAGGAAGTCGATGCGCGAGCCGGCGACGCCGCCGTCCCAGCCGTGGAACGTCGCCTCGTCGGGCGACGCCACCGGGAACACCTCGCGGTAGGTGTCGGCGAGCTGGAAGCCGGTGGGATCGCCGACCCCGCGCAGCGTCGACACCGCCAGGCTCGACTCGCCCGTGTTCAGGTCGCCCAACGCGATCACGGGCAGCCCGCCCGAGAGGTCCTTGATCTTCTGACGCACCAGCACCGCGGACTTCTCGCGCGAATCCTGGCAGGAGTTGTCCCAGTGGGTGTCGAGGACGAAGTAGTCGGCGCCGCTCACGGAGTCGTGGACCTTCATCCAGCTCGCGATGCGGATCGAGCCCGAGCACGGGAACACCGTGCCCGGCACGTCGGGCGTGTCGCTCAGCCAGAAGGTGCCCTGGTCGAAGCGCGTGAAGCGATCCGAGCGGTACCACAGGCCCGAGAACTCGCCGAGCGTGTTCCCGTCGTTGCGGCCCACCCCGTAGAAGGCGTAGCCGGGCAGCTTGGCCTGGATGTCGAGGACCTGGTTGTAGAGCGCTTCCTGCACCCCGACGATGTCGGGCGCCCCGTCGAGGATCGTGTTGACGACGCGATCGCGTCGGGGGCCGCAGGTGTAGAGCCAGCCGGTCGGATCGGTGAGGCTCGAGAAGCCGCCGCCGTCGTAGCGGATGTTGAAGCTCATCACCTTCATCGAGGCGGCGCCAGCGAGCGCCGGCACGAGGGTGGATGCGAACGCGAGGACGAGCGCGGCGCCGAGCGAGCGCGAACGAGGTCGGGACATGGACGGGGTCTCTCCTGGCGGGAGGCCGCGCCGGACGCCGGGGATCGGCACCCGCGCCGCCTCGCCTCCACGAACCGAGCTGGGCCTCGATTGTCCCATCCGCGCGGTCGACGCCGCAAACGAGCGGGGCGGCGCCGGTGAGCGCCGCCCCGCCGTTTCACCGTCGAGCTCAGGTCTCAGTCGTCGTCGTCATCGTCGCCGCCACCTCCACCACCACCGTGGTCGTCGCCGTCGTCGTCGCCGCCACCACCACCACCGCCGTCGTCGTCACCGGGGCCGTCGTCGTCGCCACCACCACCACCGCCGTTGTCGTCACCGGGGCCGTCGTCGTCGCCACCACCACCGCCGCCGTTGTCGTCACCGGGCCCGTCGTCGCTGCCACCACCGCCACCGCCGCCGTTGTCGTCACCGGGGCCATCGTCGCTGCCGCCACCACCACCGCCGCTGTCGTCACCGGGTCCGTCGTCGCTGCCCCCGCCGCCGCCGAGCTCGTCCTCGAGCTTGATCTTCTCCGCGACGAGGTTGCCGTTCGCGTCCCGGAAGCCTTCGGCTTCGACGAGGTCGCCGACCGCGAGGTCGCCGAGGCCGATCGGGTTGTTGCGGTCGTCGAGATAGGACGTCGCGCCCGTCGTCGCGAAGACCTGTCCGCCGACCGTGATGGAGCCCGCGTCGATCGCGTCGATGGTTCCACGCAGCTCGACCTCGCCGCCCGAGTCGTCGCCCAGGTCCTCGAGGTGGATCCGCACCGCGACCACTCCGCCGCCGGTGTCCTGACCCTTCACTTCCACGAAGTCGCCCACCGCGAGGTCGCCGAACGCGAGCGGCTGGTTGGACGGACCGGTGACCGCGGTGTCGGCGGTCACGGCGAACGTGACGCCGCGCACCGTGAGGCTCGTGGCGTCGAGCGCCTCGATCGTCCCGGTCAGCTCGATCTCGCCTTCGCCGACGCCGCCGAGGTCGTCCTCTTCCTTCACGCGGGTGGCCACCACCGAGCCATCGGTCGTGCGAACGCCCTCGACCTCGACGGGTTCACCGGCCGCGAACGCCGAAGGAACCGTCGCCGTGCCGGTGCGGTCGAGCCACACCGTGCTCCCGTCGATCAGGAACGTCACTCCGCCGACGGTGATCGAGGTCGCGTCGATCGAGTCGATCACCCCGCGGGCGTGGACCTCCGAGGTCACCGGCACGTCCTGCTGCGAGTCGTCGGGGACGCCGTCGCCGTTGCCATCGTCGAAGCTCGCGTCAGCGGTGGTGACGAAGCCGTCGCCGTTGGTGTCGGGCGTGGTGCGGCCGGCGCGCGGGTCGAGGGCCATGAGGTGCACACGCTCGCCCGTCGCGTCGCGGACGTAGCCCGCGAAGACCACCGCGTCGGGCTGGCCGTCTCCGCTCACGTCGGTGATGCCGAGGTCCTCGACCAGGGTCACGTCGGTGCGATCGGCGAGCGTGACCGCGAGGCCGAGCGCGGGCGACACGCCGCCCCCGAGCGCGGTGGCGCTCGCCGGTAGCGCGATCCGGAGCTCGGCCGCTCCGGCCGGCAACCCCGAGATCGCGAAGGCTCCGGCCGCGTCCGTCGTGGCCGAGCCGATCGCTCGACCGCCTGCGTTGCGCACTTCGACGGACACGCCCCCCGCCGGCGCGCCGGACCGGGCGCCGCCGAGCGCGCCCGAGTCGGTGACCGTACCCACGACGCGCGCCCCTCCAGCGGGCGCGGGGGTGGGGGGTGGCGTACCGCCGTCTCCGGGTGGCGGCGTCATGCCGCCGCCGCTGCCCGAGCCGCCGCCCGAGCATGCGGTGAGCGCCGCGAACACGACGGAGAGACCGTAGCGCGCGGCGCGCGACGGCCGGTGGCGATTGCTTCCCGGTTGCCGAACCATCTCGAGTTCCCCTCTCGGGCCCCGGCGTCGCGACCTACGCGGCGCCGCCTCGGTCCCGTCCTCGGCCGCTGCGGAGTGCCGCGGCCGGCGCGGCGAAATTGCAGCCGTCGTACCGGACGCGCTTCGGAGCTCGGGGAAACGGAGGTTCGCGGGCCGCGTGACCGAGATCACACCGGTTTTGCGCGGCTCGGACGGGACGGCCCTGACGTCCCCGGGCCGCCGCTCAGGAACGGTGGTGGACGATCCGGCGCGCGTGGGGCTGCCGGAGCGTCCGCGCCGATGACGATCCGTCTTCGACGGTCGCCAGGCACGTGTCGTGACCGCCCGTGTCGGCGGCGATCGGCGGTTCGGGTCGAACGCCGGGCATGCGACGAACCGCGTGTCCGACAGGCTGGAGAGCTCGCGGCTGCGAGCGCTTCGCGCCGGCCGATGGTTCCCCGGAGAGCGGGCGCGCGGCGCGGATCCAGTGCGGCCCGACAGGAGTCGGGCCCTCCGAGCGGACGGCCCGCGACCGGAGCGACTTCGGCGGGCGGTGCGGCGATCGGCGGTGCGGGTCGGTCAGCAGTCCGGGTAGTCGGGATCGGTCGGCGGGCACTCGTCGTCGGGGTCGTCATCGGACCCACCACCCCCGCCGCCACCCGAATCATCGTCGGACCCATCATCGATGCCGTCGTCGGGCGTATCGCCGTCGCCATCATCGGAGCCACCGCCACCGCCGCCCGAGCCGTCGTCGGAGCCGTCGTCCGACCCACCACCACCACCGCCACTTCCGTCGTCGGAGCCGTCGTCGGACCCGTCATCGGACCCTCCTCCACCGCCTCCACCACCGGAGCCGTCGTCGGACCCACCGCCGCTTCCGTCGTCGGAGTCGTCGTCGGACCCGTCATCGGACCCTCCTCCACCGCCTCCACCACCGGAGCCGTCGTCGGACCCACCGCCGCTTCCATCGTCGGAGTCGTCGTCGGACCCGTCATCGGAGCCGCCTCCGCCGCCACCGCCGGAGCCGTCGTCGGACCCGCCTCCGCCGCCGCCACCGCCGGAGCCGTCGTCGGACCCGCCTCCGCCGCCGCCACCGCCCGAGCCGTCGTCGGACCCGCCGTTCTTCGAGCCGGTCGTGAAGCTGCTGCGGAACTCGGCGCCGAGGGCGCGACCGTCGGTCGAGCGAACGCCGGTGGTCACGACGAGGGTGTAGCGGGCGCCGGGCGCGAGCGGATCGCGCGCCGCGATCTCCAGGCGTCCAGCGTCGTCGTCGCCTTCGCTATCGTTCCGGATCACGATCGCCACGGCGCCGCCCGGTCCCTCGAGGCGGATCGTGGCGTCGCTCACGGTCGCGCCGTCGATCGCGAGCGAGAAGCGCAGCTCGATCTCCTCGTCGCGGTCGACGTCGCTCTCCGTCGGCCGGTTCGACGCGCAGCACGCGCAGCGGGTCGACGTTCGGCTCCTGCGAGTCGGGAATGCCGTTTCGGTTGGCGTCGACGAAGTCGAGGGGATTGGTCGTGGGGGAGATCCGGCCCGCCGCGAGGCGCAGCTCCCCGAGGTCGATCGGATCGGCGGATCCGCTCACGAAGAGCGCGCTGGTGTCGGGGGAGTCGACGCCCGACGCGAACACCACGTTGCCGACCAGTGCGCCACCGGAGCGGGACGGCGTGGGGCCGTCGGTGACCTCGAGGAAATAGGTCTGGTCGACCGGCACCTCGATCGCGACGTTGGCCGTGATCGTGCCCGACACCACCGCGCCGCTCACCGGGATCGCCTGGAGGTGTGGATCGGCCACACCGGAGAGGCTGCCGTCGGCGGGCAGGGGCGGCCTGGATCACCCTGAGCGGCGTGACCGGAATCGGCGGCAGCCCGGCGCTTCCGCCCGAGCACCGCACCGCGAACGCGAACAGGAGCGCCAGCGGCGCGGCACACTTCGATCGTAAGCCACGTCGACTCGTCATCGGGTCACGTCTCCCGTCGGGCGCTCCCGGAGAGCTGCCAGGTGCGCGGTTCCTCGTCGTGGCTCGCCCGCCCGCCGCCCTTGGTGGCGGGAGACTTGCCGATCTCGTATCGCTTGAGCAACCGGAACATCTGCGCGCGGTCCATGCCGAGCTCGCGCGCGGCGCCGCTCATGTTACCGGCCGCCCGGTCGAGCGCGTCGCTCAGGACCTTTCGCTCGAACGCCTGGACCTGCTCGCGGAAGTCGCCGCTCGTCGCCACGCCTCGCGAGCCATCCAAGCCTCCCCCGGCCGAGGACGCCGCGACCATCCGGAACGCGGGGCTCGCGGCGAGGTCGGTGGCCTGGATCACCTCGCCGCCGGAGAGGATGCGCGCCGTCTCGAGCACGCTCGAGAGCTCACGCACGTTGCCGCGCCACTCGTGGGTGACGAGCAGCTCGAGCGCTCCACGCGCGAGCGTCGGGGCGCGCTTGCCCTCGCGTTCGGCGGCCTCGCGCAGGAGGTGCTCGGCGATGAGCGGGATGTCCTCGCGGCGCTCGCGCAGCGGCGGCAAGCTCAGCACGATCACCTCCAGGCGATAGAGCAAGTCCTGGCGAAAGTTTCCCTTCGCCACCTCGTCGCGCAGGTCGCGGTGGGTCGCGGCGACGATGCGCACGTTGACCTGGATCGGCCGGTCCGCGCCGACGGGCCGGATCTCGCCTTCCTGGAGCGCCCGCAGCAGCCGAACCTGCATGCTCGGGCTCATGTCGCCGACCTCGTCGAGGAAGAGCGTCCCGCCGTTGGCCTCCTCGAAGAGGCCGGTGCGGGTCTCGGTGGCGCCGGTGAACGCACCCTTGCGGTGCCCGAAGAGCGTCGCCTCGAGGAGCGTCTCGGGGAGCGCGCCGCAGTTGAGCGACACGAACGGCGCCCGGGCGCGCGGACCGTTGTAGTGGATGGCGCGCGCGATCAGCTCCTTGCCGGTGCCGCTCTCGCCGTAGACGAGCACGGTCGAGTCCGTGTCCGTGACCCGGTCCACGAGCCTGAGGACGTCGTGCATGGCGGGCGACCGGCCGATGATGCGGTCGTAGCGGTAGCGCAGCGCGTTCTCGCGCTGGGCGTGCTCGAGCTTCTCCTCGAACGCGGCGACCCGCGCGCTCGACCTCGGCCTCGCGCGCGAGCTCGCGGTTGGACGCTTCGAGGCCGCGCTGCGCGGTCTCGAGCTCGGCGTTGCGCCGCTTGAGCTCGTCGGCGAGGCGCAGGTTCTCGAGGGCGATCGCGGCCTGGTCGGCGATCGCCTCGACCAGCACGCGGTCGTCGGGGCCGAAGGCGTCGGCCCAGAATCGGTGGTCGAGGTAGAGGGCGCCGACCACGCCCTTGTTGCCGCGGCACGGCACGCACAGCACCGAGCGCACGCGCAGGTCGCGGACGCTGCCAGCGCTGGCGAGGCGCGCGTCGGCCATCGCGTCCGGGGTGTCGAAGCTCTCGCCGCGCTCCAGCACGCTCTCGGCGATGGTGCGACTGATGAGGTGGCCAGGCCGCCCGAGCGTCTCGCGGTCGAGGTTGCGCGCCACCGGGATCTCGACGTTGGCGCCGTCGCTCACCACCAGGAAGCCGCGCTCGGCCTCGGCGAGCTCGATCGCGCTGTCGAGGATGCGCTCGAGCAGCCGCTGGCGATCGCGCTCGCTCGCCAGACGGCGATTGATCTCGAGCACCCGCATGAGCCGCGCGTCGAGGAGCGTGCGATTGGCCGAGCGCAGCGCGCGCGCGCTCGCCGCCGGCCCCTCGCCGCCGCGCGCCGCGCCCGCGCCCGCCGGGGACGGGGCGTCGGCGTGCTCGAGCACCTGCGCATCGAAGCCGCGCGAGCGCAGGAAGAGCGGCCGGTAGCGGTCGGGCACCCGGCGCGCCTGCTCGCGGATCTCGCCGTGCGCCAGGGTGCGCAGCTCGCTCACGCGCGCGGCTTGCTCGGGTTGATCCTCGATGGCCGTGACCAGCGCGAGCGCCGACTCGGCGCGCCCGATGCGCTCGCGGGCCTCGGCGAACGTGGTGAGGGCGAGCGAGAGGTCGGCCTCGCGCTCGGCGCGCGAGCGCGTGCTCACCCGGCCGCGCGCGAGGAACGCGCGGGCGAGGATGTCGCGGGCGTCGAGGCTCGCGGCGAGGGTGAGCGCGTCGCCGAGGGCGGCGAGCGCGGTGGGCCCGTCGCCGCGGCGGCGCGCCGCCTCGGCCAGGACGAGCTGGCCGAGCGCTCGCTCGCGGGAGCGCGGCGCGGCGCGCTCGATCACGATGCGCGCGGCGCGCTCGGCGGCGTCGAGGTCGCCGTCCTCGCGCGCGCACTCGGCGGCCACCAGCCACGGCACGATGCCGGCCTGCGCGTCGGCGCCCGACGGCAGCACCTCGCAGGCCTCGGTCGCGAGCGCGCGCGCGCCGCGCAGGTCGCCCAGGAACGCGAGCAGGCTGGCGCGCACCGCGAGCGCGTGGGCGAGCTCGCGCCACGCTCCCGCGGCGCGCAGCTCCTCGGCCGCCTCCGCGTATTCGGCGAGCGCCGGGAGCAGCTCGCCGAGACCGTGCATCGCCGCCGCGAGGTTGAGCCGGTACGCGGCGCGCTCGCGGGCGCTCGAGGCACCCGCCGACTCGCCGAGCGCATCCCGGAACCGGCCCACCGCGGAGGCGTGATCGCCGGCGTGCATCGCGATCACGCCGAGCCCGCTCGCCGCGAGCGCGCGCGCCGCCGCCGCCGACGACGAGTCGAGCGCTTCGAGCGCGCGCCGGAACGAAGTGCTCGCCGCGTCGTTCCGGCCGAGCGCCAGGTGGGCGTAGCCGATCTGCACGGCGAGGGCGGTCGCGGACGCAGGATCGCCCTCGCTCGCGTCGGCCGCGGCGAGGGCATCGAGCGGGCGTCCGGCGAGGGTCGAGAGGCGCATCCGCATCTCGACGATCGCGGGCTCGGCGGTGCTCGCCCCGGGCAGCCGCTCGAGCGTCGCGATCGCGTCCGGCACGCGCCCCAGGGCGCGCAGCGCGGTCGCGCGGACCAGCGCCACCGCGGTCGAGCCGGCGAGCGCGGGCTCGCTCGGGGCGTCGGCGGCGCGCTCGGCGCGGCCCGCGCACTCGAGCGCCGCCTCCGGCTCGCCGACGAGCTCGAGCGCACGCGCCAGGAACAGCCACTCGGTGGTCGCGAGCGCGCCCGGCGCGAGCGCATCGACCGCCTCGACCAGAGCGGCGCCGTGAGGTGGAGTCGACCGTCGCGGGCGAGCGGCTGCCAGCCGTCGTGGAGCCTGGCCACGGCGCGGCGTGGCTCGCGTGCGCGCAGCCAGTCGCGCGCGAGGGCGAGCGGGTCGGCGCTCAGGCAGCCGCTCTCTCTCGCCTCGGCGGCGCGGCGGTACCAGGTGGCGCGGTCGCTCTCGGGGGCGGTGGCGAGCGCCGCCTCCGCGGCGAGGCCGTGGGTCGGTAGCCAGCGGCCGCCGTCACGGCCGGAGGCGTGGACCAGGCCGTGGCCTTCGAGCTGGCGCAGTCGAACGTGGAGGTCGGTCGGGGTGCGCTCGAGGATGAACCCGAGCTCGGTGGCGCTCGCGGGGTCGTCGAGGATCGCGAGCGCGGCGAGGCAAGCGCGATCGTCGGTGGCGAGCGCGCGGATGCGGTCGGTGAGCGCGGTGACGCCGCGGCCGCGCTCGGGGAGGTCGTGGCCGGCGGCGCGCGCGTTGGCGAGCTCGAGGAGCAAGAGCGGATTGCCGCCGCTGCGGCGCGCCAGCGACGAGCGCGCGGTGGCGCTGTCGGCGGCGGGTGTCACCCACGCGGCCAGGGCCTCGCAAGCGGGTTCGTCGAGGGGGCCGAGGTCGATCCACAGCGTCGAGCGGGAGGAGAGCTCCTCGGTGAGCGACGAGCGCCATGCGCGCGCGTCGTCCTCGCTGGCGGGCGCGCCCGCGAGGCGGACCGGGGTCGCGCCACTGCCGTTCTCGGCGAGGCGCGCGCGAACGGCGCGGCCGAGGGGAGAGACCGGATGGGGGAGGGGGTCGAGAACGTGGAGCGCGCCGCCGCTCGAGAAGCTTTCGTGGCCGGCGGCGGAGCGCAGGCGGACGACCGGCAGGCCGGCGAGGCGGGCGCGGGTCTCGAGCTCCTCGAGGAAGCGGCTCTTGCCGATCCCGACGGGGCCGTCGGTGACGACCAGCCGGGCCGCGCCGAGTGGGGTCGTCGCGTCGCTCGCGAGGGCGAGGTGCGTGGTCGCCTCCGCGAGCTCGTCGGCGCGGCCGAAGAGCGGCGCCTGGGCGACGTTGGTCGCGTGGATCGTGGGCGCGTCGTCGGCGCCGAGGATGCGCGCGGCGTCGCGGGCGCTGCGCAGGCGTAGCGTCGGATCGAGCTGGCAGAGGCCAGCGCACAGGTCGGTGAGCGCGGCGCCGGGCGAGCCGGTCGCCGGCAGCACGCTCGTGAGCAGCGCACCCGCGGAGTAGAGGTCGGTCGCCGGGCTCGGTGAGCCGCCGGCCAGGATCTCGGGGGCGATGAAGCCGGGGGTGCCGGTCGCGGCTCGGCTCGGCAGCCAGCGCGCGAGCGCGCCCGAGAAGTCGATCAGGCGCAGGTGCGAGGCGCCGTCGCGATCCTCGACGAGCACGTTCGCCGGTTGGATGTCGCCGTGGACGATGCCGCGCTCGTGCAGGAACGCGAGGGTCTCGAGGAGCTGCGCGGCGAGGCGCGTCAGGGCGGTGGGGACCAGGTCAGGGCGGGCCGGGGAGGGGGCCGTGGCGGCCGCGAGGGGCGTGCCGCTCGAGCACTCCTCGACGAGGTACCAGCCGCCGCGGACGGCGTCGTGGCCGAAGTCGAACACGCGAGTGAGGTGAGGGTGGTCGAGGGTGGCGAGGATCTGGAACTCGCCCGCGAGAGCCGCCAGGACCGGGTCGGTGGCCGCGCCCCCGGAGCGCGCCGTCGCGGTCGGTGGTGGGAGGGGAATCCACTTGAGGGCGCGCTCGGCGTCACCGGCGACGGTGTCCGCCACGAGCAGCGCTTCGCCGATCGAGCCGCGGCCCAGAACGCGGAGCGGGCGATAGCGGGCGCCGATGAGTTCGGTGACGTGATCGGGGGGCATGGCGGTGGAGAGCATGCGTTCCTGCGGCTCCACCGGGAATGGAACAGATGTCGAACACGCAACGTGTTGATCAATCGTCAACGCATCGCCCCCCGGCTGGCCGTCGGTGGGAGTCGGGGGCGGAGGAGGCGTCGTCTGGTAAGGCATTGTAATCATGATAGAGAATCGTCCGCGTTCGGGTGGGGGCGGCGCCTGCGGGCGTGCCCGGCAGTCAACAAGGCAGGTTCCGTACCGACACGCGACCCTCTCGCCCCCGTGGGGGGATAAGCTCCGCCGCGGGCCGCGGAGGGAGAGATGGGCTGGGAGCTGATCCGGGTCGAGGCGTATGCGGGCTCCCGAGGCGGCGAGGAGCCGCGCGCGCCCCTCGATCACGGCCGGCGCAGGACCGTGACCGACGTCCTCGATCGCTGGCTCGGTTCGAGCCCGCACCCCACCGATTCGCCGCAGGACTACTTCCGCGTCCGCACCGATGACGGTCAGGTCTCACTGATCCGCTACGACCGGACCTTCGGTGCCTGGGCGATCCAGCGGTAGCCGGCACGCGCCACCCCCGCGGCGACGGAGCAGTAGGGCGCCTGTGAAAAAGTCGAGCGAGAGCGAAGCGCCGCGGGGGAGCGGAGCCCCCCGCGCTACGAAGACCCTCGTAGCGACGGGGGTTCCATCCCCCGTCGCCGGGCCGACGCGGCTTCCGGGAGCAAGCGACCGGGAAAGATCCACAGCCTCACCGCGACGCCGCGAGCGGACTCGGAAGACGGCGCGCGGGGGGGCGGAGGCCCCGCGCTACGAAGACCCTCGCAGCGACGGGGGTTCCATCCCCCGTCGCCGGGCCCTCCGACGGGGCGGGGGCTTGGAGCCCGCGTGACGTCGGAAGGATGTCGCGACCTGCCGTCGCGACATCCTGTTAGGCTTGCGCGCTCGCCGGCGCGACCCTGCGCGCCGCGAGCGGTGGGCGCCATGGTGAATCCGCTCGAGCAAGACCACGTTCAGGTCGAGACCGTCGACGCCGACGAGCTACGCGAGGCGTGGAGCGTCCTCGCGCGCGAGGACCGCTTCGAGGGCTTCCGGCTCCTCCCGCGCGTCGAGGCGGAAGACTTCTTCATGTCACTCACCGCCCTCGACCAGGCGGAGATCCTGCTCCAGCTCCCGATCGACCAGCGGCGTTCGTGGATCCGCATGCTGCCGCCCGACGACGTCGCGGACCTGATCCAGGAGGTACCGCTCGAGGAGCGCGACGCCATCCTCGCCGCGCTCGACGTGGTCACCCGCAAAGAGGTCACCGCGCTCTTGCTCTACGCCGAGGACGAGGCGGGCGGCCTCATGAGCCCGCGCTATGCCCGCGTTCGTCCCGAGATGACCGCCGACGAGGCGATCCGCTACCTGCGCCGCCAGGTCCGCGAGCACCCCGAGACGATCTATTACGCGTACGCGCTGGACGCCGACCAGAAGCCGATCGGCGTGTTGTCGCTGCGCGAGCTCTTCATGGCGCCGCCCGACACGCGCGTTGGCGAGATCATGCAGACCGAGCTCGTGCTCGCCAGCGACGACCTCGACCAGGAGGCGCTCAGCCGCCTCTTCCGCGACTCCGACCTGGTGGCGATCCCGGTCGTCGACGACGACGGCAAGATGAAGGGCATCGTCACCTCCGACGACATCCTCGACGTGGTCCAGGAAGAGGCCACCGAGGACATGCAGAAGTACGGCGGTGTCGAGGCCCTCGACGCGCCGTACCTCAACACCGGCTTCCTGAGCATGATCCGCAAGCGCGCCGGCTGGCTGGTGGTGCTGTTCGTCGGCGAGATGCTGACCGCGAGCGCGATGGGCTACTTCGAGCACGAGATCGCGCGCGCGGTGGTGCTGGCGCTCTTCATCCCGCTCATCATCTCGAGCGGCGGCAACACCGGCTCGCAGGCGTCGACGCTGGTGATCCGCGCGATGGCGCTGGGCGAGGTGCGGATGTCCGACTGGTGGCGCGTGCTCCGGCGCGAGATCGGCGCGGGGCTCACGCTCGGCGCGATCCTCGGCCTGATCGGGTTCGTGAGGATCCTGGTCTGGCCGACCCGGGACACGCTCTACGGCGAGCACTACCTCCTCATCGCGATGACGGTCTCGGCGAGCTTGATGTTCGTGGTGCTGTGGGGGGCGCTCTCGGGCTCGATGCTGCCGATCCTGCTGAAGAGGGTGGGCTTCGACCCCGCGAGCGCCTCGGCGCCGTTCGTGGCCACGCTCGTGGACGTGAGCGGCATCGTCATCTACTTCACGTTCGCGAGCCTGTTCCTGCGCGGCACGCTGTTGTAGCGGGTACGGGCGCACCGCCGGCGCCGCACGGCTCGGGAGGTCTCGGCATGTCGAAGGTGATCACCGAGCGCGACGGTCGCGTGTTCGTCATCACGATCAACCGGCCCGAGGTGCGCAACTGCATCGACGGCGAGACTGCCTCGTTGCTCGAGCGCGCGTGGAAGGAGTTTCGCGACGACGACGAGCTGTGGGTCGCGATCCTGACGGGCGCGGGCGACCTGTCGTTCTGCGCCGGCGCGGACCTGAAGAGCCTCGACTCGCTCGGCCCCGGCCCCGACGCACCGGCGCACGCGCGGCGGCGCTTCATCACCGACGGCCCCGGGTTCATCGGCTACACGCGTCAGACGGACATCATGAAGCCGATCCTCGCCGCGGTGAACGGCTACGCGCTGGCGGGCGGGCTCGAGCTCGCGTGCCTCGCGGACATCCGCGTCGCCGCCGAGAACGCCGAGTTCGGAGTGACGTGCCGCAAGTGGAACGTGCCGCTCGTGGACGGCGGCACGCAGCGCCTGCCGCGCATCGTGGGCATGGGCTTCGCGATGGAGCTGATCCTGACCGGGCGCGTGATCGGGGCCGAGGAGGCGCGCCGCATCGGGCTCGCGAACGAGATCGTGCCGCGCGGCCAGGCGCTCGCGCGCGCTCGCGAGCTGGCCGCGGCGCTCTGCGAGCTGCCGCAAGGCGCGATGCGCACCGACAAGCAGGCCGCGGTGATGGGCTTCGGACGGCCGCTCGCCGAGGGACTGCGGATCGAGGCGGAGGTGGGCGCCGACGCGATCGGCGGCCGCGCGATCCGCGAGGGCGCCGCGGCGTTCGTCGAGAAGCGCAAGCCTCGCTACACCCACGACGATTGAGCGCCGCCATGGCCGGGGACTTCAAGGACCACTTCTCGGCCAGATCGACCGACTACGCTCGCTATCGCCCCGACTACCCGGATGCGCTCTTCGACTGGCTCGCATCGCTGGTGCCGGGCGGGCGGGTGGCGTGGGACTGCGCGACCGGCAACGGCCAGGCGGCGGTGGCGCTCGCGCGCCACTTCGAGCGCGTGATCGCCACCGACGCGAGCGCGCGCCAGCTCGCCGCCGCCGCGCCCCATCCGCGCGTCGAATACCGCGTCGCGCCGGCCGAGCGCTGCGAGCTCGAGGACGCCTCGGTCGATCTCGTCACGGTCGCGCAGGCCGCGCACTGGTTCGACCTCGAGCGCTTCTACGCCGAGGTGCGGCGGGTGCTGCGGCCGGGCGGTGCGGTGGCGCTGTGGTCGTACAGCGTGTGCACCGTCGACGACGCGGTCGATGCCGTGATCGCGCACTACTACGTGGACGTGGTCGGACCTTACTGGCCGCCCGACCGCGCCGCGGTCGACGACCACTACCGCTCGCTGCCGTTCTCGTTCGCGGAGCTCGCGCCGCCCGCCAGACCGTGGATGGAGAAGCGCTGGAGCCTCGACGAGCTGCTCGGCTACCTCGGCACGTGGTCGTCGACGCAGGGCTACGTACGAGCTCGCGGCGAGGATCCGCTGCCGGCTCTACGCTTGCGGCTGCTGCCCGCCTGGGGCGAGCCGGCCGCGGCGCGCGTGGTGCGCTGGCCGCTGCACGTCCGTGCCGGGAGGCCCTGAGCCGGGCGTCGAGTCGCCCGAGCTCGTCCGCTCCGTCCGTCCGTTCGATCGGCCGGCGGCCGACGGAGCGGCCGCGCTCCAGCACGTCGAGCCCGCGCGAGATGGCTGGAGCGTCGGTGCTCCGTCACCGACCCACCGTCCCGATCGGATGCCCGGGGAACGCTGGGGTCGTCGACGAAGCGACGACCCTCCAGCTCGCGATGAGGCGCGCCTACGGCAGCACCACCGCGCCGCTCGCACCCGAGCCCGACGACGTGAACGGGATGTAGGGCGGGTTGATGGCTTCGACGAAGGCGTTGCCGGCGTCCACCGCCGGCGGTCGCTGGAAGCTCAGCTGGGTGCTGCTCGTCACGTTCAGGATGATGCGGGGCACGCCGTTCTCGGCGAGACCGCCGAGGTTCTGGAGCTGGCCGTTGCGTGCCGCGAAGAAGTTGACGACCGTGAGGTCGTCGTTGAAGCCGGTGCCGGTGACCTCGAGGGTGTTGCCGTTCACGCTCACCGCCGACACCGAGACCGGCTCGCCGATCGGGATCGACACCGCGTTCGAGATGCGGAAGCTGAACTGGTTCACCACCTGGACCGAGCCCGGTCCGATCTTGGCGTTTGCGGGGACGTCCACCTGGATCGACGTCTGCGACGAGGTGGTCGGGGTCAGCGGACCGAGGTTGCCGATCGACGTGTAGAGGTTGACCACCGGGTTGGTGAAGCCCGTGCCCTCGACCACGAGCGGAGCGCCCGGAGTGATGAGACCCTCGACGTTCGCGACGTGGATCGACGGGTCCGCGCTCGACGGGCTCAGGTCGAGGCCAGCGAGCTTCGTGATGCTGGGCACCTTGGGCAGCAAGGCGTCGTTGCCGAGCAGCACCGCGCCCACGGCGTTGCTGGTGTCGAAGCCCTGGTCGGTGCGTACCAGCACCAGGCTCGCGTAGCCCTGGCCGAGCGAGATGTTGTCGGGAGGCGAGACGGTCCACGGGAAGCTCAGCGCTCCGCTCCACGTGGTGTCGGTGGTGGCGTCGGGGACGAGGCCGCTCGGGTAGGCGTCGAAGCCACCCGTGGCGGTGCCGACGAACACCTTGAGCACCGTGCCAGGCGTGATGTTGGTGCCGGTGAGCGTGACCGAGCCGCCGGCCCGCACGGGCGTCGCGGGGGCCTCCAGGGTGGCGGGCGCGCGGGCGCCGATGGTGACGCACCCCGACTCGGCGTGGAGCGCGCGCGCGTCGTCGCGGGCGATCACCACCAGCCCTTCGCCAGGCGCCACGCGGCTCTCGAGGTGGATCGTGAACGACGCGACGCCCTCGGCGTCCGTGACCACGGTGGCGGCGCCGCGGTCCACGCGCGCGCCGGCGTCGCTCGCTCGCGCGCACGCGGGCACCGACTGCGTCGCGATCTCGAGCATGGAGCGCGGCGCCGCGCTCACCATGCCCGACACGCGCTCGCCGTCGACGGCGAGCAGCTCCGGTGGCGTGAGCGCTCGGGGCGCAGCGGCCCGGGCGGCGCTCGCTCCGAGCGCCATGGCCACGACGAGCGTGGCGAAGCCTATCCGTGCGTGGGTCCGGGTCGGGTCAGTGCGCATCCGGCTCGAGGGTCGGTGTGAGGTCAGCGCCCGAGGGGTGTTCGCGCCGCCGTTTCGGCACCACCCCAGCGCAACAGCTCCTCGGCCGTCAACCAGCGGGTACCGCCGCCCGGGTAGCGCCCGGCGTTGAGGACGTTCGCGGAGATCGGTTCCTGGGTCTCGTCGAACTCGGCCCGCCACACCAGCGCATGGTCGGAGACGCGCCACAGCGCCGCCCGGAACATCACGCTGGCGGGCGCCTCGGCGCCGAGATCGCTTCCGCGCCGCTCGCGGAAGCGCAGCACCTCGGCGTCGAGCACGGCGTCGGCGGCGTGGTGCACGGCGACCTGCTCACAGGTGGCGCTCGGGTCCGCGTGTGCCAGGTCGTCGGGGTTCGTGCCGAGCGCTCTCGCCAGGTCGTCGGGTGCGACCACCACCACGCCGCGCTGACCGAGCCCCACGCGCAGCGCGTTCTCGAGCATCTCGGAGGGCTGCTGGGGCGGCGCCGCATCCGGACGCGACGCCGCGACATGCGCGTCGGCCTCCTGGCGGACCGGCAGGATCGCCACCTTCGCGAACGGCGTCGTGACGGTGTCGAGCGCCGGGAGCCGTGTCTCCTGCAACGGCGGCGAGCACGAGTCGAGGACGATCGAGGTCAGCACCAGCGCGACGAGGGGGGCGAGCGTGTTTCGCATGGCGGCTCGGGAGGAAGAGAGCGAGGGTCGTTGGCCGCCCGAAGTCTACTCCAGCGCTCTCGCGCGGTACCGGACCGCGCGCCCGGGACGCGGCCTCTCGGGAAGGCGGGTACTGGACAGACGGCGTCGGTCGAGAGATCGTCTTTCGTCGCACGACCGCACCCGCGTGCGAGCTCCGGAGGTGGACCGATGGATCTCAAGAAGCTCGACCACGCGCCGTCGATCGCCGCGGTGATGACGCCGTTTCCGTATTCGGTCAGCGTCCACGATCCGATCGAGCGCGCGTGGGAGCTCATGGAGCAGCACAAGATCCGCCACGTCCCCGTGCAGGATCAGCACGCGCTGGTGGGGATCGTCGCGGAGCGGGACCTGGTGGCGTTCGGCGCGCACCTGCGCGCGGACGCCAACGGCGAGCCGATCAAGGTCGGCTACGTCTGCATCCCGGATCCGTACGTGGTCGAGACCACCACGCGGCTCGACGAGGTGGTGGCGACGATGGCGGCGCGCCACATCGGCTCGGCGCTGGTGGTCAAGGACGGGCGCCTGGCGGGCATCTTCACCACCAGCGACGCGTGTCGGCTCCTCGCCGAGATCATCCGCGCGCGCTTTCCCTCACCGAGCGACGACCTCGTTGCGTGACCATCGCGCACGCGATGGGCTGGAGGGTCGTCGCTTCGTCGACGACCTCAGCGTTCCACGGCGCCCGACGGAGCGGGCGCGCTCCAGCCCGTGAAGCCCCGCCGTTCAGCGCGCGGCGCTGCCTTCGAACGGCAGCTTGGACTTCGCGAGGTCGACGAGCGGAGCGAGCTCGTAGACGTCGCGATAGCCGTAGTTGTAGAGCGCGATGAAGGTCGAGAGGTTGAGCGACGCCGACGGCAGCTTGGACGGGAACGGCCCCTCGGCGTTGGCGAAGTTGTTGTTGCAGTAGATGAGGATGCGCGTCCCCTTGTCGGGGATGGTCCGCGCCAGGCTCGCCACGGCGATGTCCGGGAAGCTCAGGTTGATCGCGCCCTTCACGTGCAGCTCGCCGTACTTGCGCTCGCTGCGGGCGTCGAGGATGACGGTGCCGGGCTCGCGCGAGAGCTTCAGGAACTCGTCCTCGTCGACGCGCCGCGACTCGCGATGGCGCGCCGCCTCCGTCGAGACGCGCAGGAACCCGTCCATGTCGATGGCGGGGTTGGCGGGCGGCGCGGCGGCCTGCTGTCGCGGCGGCGTTTCCCCGGCGGTGGCGGCGCCTGCCACCTCGGCCACGGCGAGCGTCACGGCCATGGCGAAGAGCGCGGTCGGGACGATGGCGCGAGCCTTCATCGAATCTCCTCCTCTGCGTGCCGACGAGCGACCTCCCGGACGCCGCCCAGGATGCCCCGATCCCAAGTCGTCGGCCAACGATGAGAGCGATCGTTCCACGGGTTGGGGGTGATCCGGCGCCATCGGCAGGTCTCGGTGACGGGTGCGATAGCTTCCCCGGCGATGCAAGTGTCTCGAGCTCGTCGTGTGCTTCGGGTCTCGTCGCTGCTCGCGGTGGCGATCGCGACCGCTGCCGGCGCCGCGACCGCCGGTGAGGGGGGGACGTCGCGCCCCGACGTGATCCTCTACGTCGTCGACACGCTGCGCGCGGACTCGCTCGGCTGCTACGGCGCGCGCGGGATCCGCACGCCGGCCTTCGATCGCCTCGCCGCCGAGGGCGCGCGCTTTCCGCGTGCGTACGCGGCGAGTAGCTGGACCCGCACCTCGGTCGCGTCCCTCGTGACCGGGCTCGATCCGATCGCCCACGGCGTCCACGGTCGCGACGACCTCCTCGGCCCCACGATCCCGGTCCTCACCGACGGCTTTCGCGCCGCCGGCTACACGACCGCGTTCCTCGTCACCAACCCCAACGTGGGCTCGGCGTTCGGTTTCGGCCGCGCGTTCGACGAGCTGCTCGAGCCCTACGCGCGCCGCGCGCCCGGAGTGGTGGACTCGAGCGAGCTCGCGGTGCGCTCCGCCGAGGCCACGCGGCTGGCCCTCGCGTGGCTGGCGCGCACGCCGCGCCCGCGTTTCCTCGCGGTGCTCGTGATCGATCCTCACGAGCCGTACCAGCCGCAGGACCCTCCACGCGCGCTCTTCGCCGGGTGCGACCGCGCCGCGGCCGACGGCAGCCTCGCCGGCATCGCCCGTGCGGCGCGCGGCGGGGATGCCGACTTCGAGGCCATCCGCGCTCTCTACCGCGCCACGGTCGAGGACACCGACGCCTCGTTCGGCGCGCTCGTCGAGAGCTTGCGCGCCGCGGGCACGCTCGACGACACCGTCGTCGCCGTCACCGCAGATCACGGCCAGGAGCTCTGGGACCACGGGAATCACGGTCACGGACGGACGCTCTTCGAGGAGTCGATCCGCGTGCCGCTGGTGATCCGCTACCCGCCGCGGGTCAGCCCGGGCCAGGTGCTCGGGCGGCTCGCGCGTGGCGTCGACGTGCTGCCGACGCTCCTCGATCTCGCACGCATCGGGGTGCCAGCGGTGGATGGACACTCGCTCGCGGCCGCGCTCGAGGGCACACCCGGGCGCGGGCAATCCGTGGGATCGGCCGATGACGTCGCCTACGCGAGCCTGGACTTCGAGGGGCGCAGCCTCCTCGCGGTGATCGGCTACCCGTGGAAGCTGATCCGCGATCGCGTCGATGGCGGCGAGGTGTTCGGCGATCTCGCGGTCGATCCAGCGGGGCGCATGCGTTGGGTGCCGCGCACCAGCACGCCGGACGTCCGTGTCGCACACGAGCGGCTCGTGGCGCTCGCCGAGCGCTACCTGGCGCGCGAGCCGGCGCCGCGCACGCGTGTGCCGGCCGGCGCCGTCGAGCCCGCGATCCGAGACCGCCTGCGCGCGCTCGGCTACGCGCAGTGAGCTGCGCCGCGCCGGCTCACTCGCTGACCTTCAGGACGTCGGCGAGCACGGCCCACTTGGCGAAGACCCCCGGCCCGCCGACGCGGTAGTAGGATGGATCGGCCTCGATCTGCGGCAGGGTGGTCTGGATCCCTTCGGCGGTGATCTCGGCGGCCGTCACCTCGCCCGGCGCGAAGTAGAAGCCCAGCGGGTACGCCTCGTCCGGAACGACCTCCGCGATCAGCCACTCGACCTTGCCGGTGCGCTGGTCGGCGCGGAGCTGCTCGACGGTGTCGGCCGAGTCGATCCCCACCCAGATCACCAGGCCCTGGTTGCCGATGAGGACCTGCGCGCTGGCGCCGTGCGCCGGATCGCCGGGCGGGGGTGGGTCGTAGCCGCCCGCGATCGAGGTGCTCGAGCCGCAGCCGGTGGCGAACGCGGTCACCAGCGCCGCGGCGAGGAGCGCCAGGCCGCCCGCGCGTCGCGCGGGGCGTGCCCGCGGGCCGCGCGCGGGGGCGCCGGACGGGGCTGGCGACGGAACTCGAAGGGAGCTCATCGGACCTCGATGCCGACCTCGATGACCGGGTCGTAGTAGATGTAGAAGACGCCCACGATGCGGTAGTCGCCGGGCTCCACGAGGGCACCGCGCTCGTCGCGCTGGTCCCAGAACGCGAGGGTCTGGTACAGCGCCGCGTCGGCCGGCGCCGCCGCCGGCTCGGGGACGATCGTCTGGCCGCAGCCTTCCTCGCGCACGGTGCGGACCAGCGTCTCGCCGCGGTAGACGAAGAGGTCGAGGCACGGGTCGATCAGCGGCGCCGGGTTGGGACGTACCTCGTCGATCGTGTAGCGCATCGTCACGGTGGCGCCGCGGGCGTAGCTCGCGCAGTCGGTCTCGAGGGTGACCCGGTTGAGATCGTCGCTCCAGGTCGAACCGTTCACCGCGTTCGGGTCGCAGTAGTTGAGGTTCGAGGTCTGCCACACCTCGAGGCGCACCGGGCTGCTGGTGAGCGAGCCGAGCGAGGCGGTGACGTCGACGAAGCCGGCGCTCTTGCCGACCAGCGCACCCGGCGACGCGAAGCTCGCGGTCTTCGGATCCGAGGACCTCCAGGTGACCTCACCGGTGACGTCGCGCACCAGGCCGGTGACGTCGTAGTAGGCGGTGGCGTGGAAGTACGTGGTCTCGCCCTTCTTGGCGATGAACGACGGTCCCTCGGCGTAGATGAAGAGCCCCTGTGCGGTCGCCTGCTTGACCACCTGGATGGTCACGGCTGCGCTCGTCACGCCCGCGAACGACGCGCGGATGTCGGTGGTGCCGGGGAGCAACGCCGTCATCTTGCCGGCGGGGCCGACCAAGCCCACGAGCGCCGCGGACGACGACCACTGGACCTCGCCGGTCACGTCGCGGGTGAGGCCGGTGTCGTAGCGCGCCACGGCGTGGAACTGGATCGTGTCGCCCATCAGCACGGTCTGCGCGTAGGGCAGGCAGTCCTCGCCGGCGCAGGGAAGAATGTCGGGAGAAACGGGTGAAGGCTCGGTGCCGGGCAGCGGAGGGGTCGGGGTGGTTGAGCCACCCGACGCCGAGCCTTCCCCTGAAGAACCTGTGGAATCGGGCTTCGGCGTCTCCGCGAGGGGCACGGGGAGCGGGAAGTCCGTGTAGACGTCGACCGAGACCAGCGTGGGCTCGGTCACGACGCGAATCGGCGTGGGATCGCTGGTGACACCCGAGAGGCGCGCGGTGATCGAGGCGTCGCCGGCCGCGACGGCCGTGAAGAGACCGTCGGTGCCGAGCGTGCCCACCGAGCCCGGGCTCACGTCCCAGGTCACCTGGCCGGTCACGTCCTCGTAGTAGGTGTCGCCGAACTGACCGGTGGCGGCGTAGTGGCGCGTGGCGCCGACCTCGACCACCGAGCTGCACGGGTAGGGAAAGAAGAGGTCGTCGGCGGGCGGCACGGGTACCCCGCCGCTGCCACCACTTCCGCCGCCGCTCGAGCCGTCGGAGCCGCCGCCGGTCTCGGGGGCCGGCGTGTCGACGGCGCCGGGCGGAGGCGTCGGCACGCCCACGACCGGCAGGAAGTAGCAGTCGAGGTTCTGGACGAAGAGCGCCGTGAGCGGCGGGCGCGGCTCGACCCGGACCTCGACGTCGTCACTCTCGATCGTCCCGAGCTCCGCGCGCAGGCGGGTCTTGCCGGGGGCGCGGCCGGTGACCGCGCCCCAGCCGTCGACGCTCGCCACCGCGGGGTTGCTCGACTCCCACGTCACGATCTGGGTCACGTCCTGTGCGTTGCCGCTCGCGTCGAAGCCCGTCGCCGCGACGTAGGCGGTCTGGCCGACCACGAACGTGGGGCCGGGCAGGTAGATCTGCAGCTCGATCCGGGTGACCGGGCCGATCGTGCACGGCTGCGGGCGCGGGATCGGCGGCGGCGCGGGTTCGGTGGTCGGCTCGTCGGGCACCGCCGACGGCGGCGGGGGCGCCGCGGCGTCGGAGCCCGTGACCGCGCAGCCGTCGGGAGCGCCGTCGCCGTTGGCATCGGTGTACGTGGCGCCACCCGGCAGTGCGTACGCGGTGAGCGCGGCGTCGCTGGTCGAGCGGGTCGAGCCGTTGGGCGCGAGGATGCGCTCGACGGTGCGCCCGCCGTCGCGATAGCGCTGGATGACGCGGAAGCCGTTGGCGCTCAGCTCGACGAGCAGCGCGGTGCCGCTCTCGTTCGAGAGGCGGACCGGCACGGAGGCGTCGAGCAGGTTGCCGTCGACCGTCTTCCTGAGCCGCAGCACGTGATCGCCGGCGGCGAGGCCGCTCACGAAGAACGTGCCGTCGCTCGAGGTGGTGGTGGTGCCGGTAGCGCCGTCGACCTCGACGGTGGCCTCGGGGACGGCGCGCTGGAAGCGCTCGCTCGGCACCAGGCCGCTCTCGGCGAGCGCCGCGGTGGAGGCCGCGGGCGCGGCGCCGCGGCCGCTGTCCCAGGTGGTGAGGTCGCTCGACGCCACCGCGAGGCCGCGTAGCGCGCCGGCCGGCGGCAGCACCGTCGCGTCATCGGAGCCGCCATCCCCGCCGCCGGAGCCGCACGCGAGCGTGGTGGCGAGGGCGGCCATCGCCGCGAACGTGGCGAGCGGGCGGGCGACACGGAGCCGGGACGGGGCGGACGACGGGGTGCGGTGCATGGGGCCTCCGGGGTGGTCGACCGGGGAAAAAGCGCCAGGCGCGGGCGCCCTCGGGAGACTGTCTCCCGTCAGCTCCCGCGAGCGGCCCGCGCCTGGAACGGTATGCGTCTGGAACGGACCTCGTCGGGGTGCGGCCGCGTGCGGCGTCGCCGCCTATCGAATTAACAAGTGTTGTTTGTATAGCAATCAATCTTAGTTCGTGTCAACAACCAATCTTGTTTGAGTGCGTCCGCCGCCTGCGCTATCCTCGGCGCAGCCCATGAGTGGACTTCCCTCGACCTTCAAGGGCATCCGTGAGCTCTTCTACGAGACGCGGGTGCTGCGCGGCCGCGACTGGACGATCCGGCGCTTCGCCGCCGAGCTCGGCGTGGATCCCGTGCTGCTCGGCTACATCGAGAAGGGCGAGCGCTTCCCCAACGAGGAGCTGGTGCGGAAGCTCGCCAAGCTGCGCGGCGAGGATTCGCGCGAGCTGCTCGCCGTGCTCTATCGCGATCGCATGGTGCGCGCGCTGGCGCGCGAGATCCGCCGCGCGATGGCCGGCGCGGCGGTGGACGATGGCGGCGAGGGCGACGAGCCCACACCCGGCGTGTCGTTCTCGATGGCGCTCTCGCAGGCCTTCGCGGCGCTGCCCGACGACGGCTCGCCGGTGCCGCTCGCCACGTTCCGCAAGGCGGTGAACGGGGCACTCGAGGACGCGTTCGGCAAGGCGAGCCGCGCCGACGCCAAGCGCATCGAGACCGTGCTCGCCGAGAAGGGCTTGATCGAGGTCGGCGCCCGCGAGGTGCGCAAGATGGGCCACCACATCCACGCCCAGGCGTCCGACGAGCGGCTCGACCTTGCGCTCGAGTTCGCGGCGATCTTCGCCAAGAGCCTCACCGACAAGCTGGTCCGTGACCGGCGCGGCACGTACCTCAAGAACCACTTCCTGTTGATCTCGCCCGAGCGCGTCGACGCGTTCCGCAACAAGCTCGACGGCGCGATCCAGGAGGTCGTGAAGGAGTTCGCGGCGAGCGGCGACGGCGCCGGCGATGGGCGCGGCCCGGGCGCGTCGCGCGTCGCCGTGCCCGCGGACTTCGTGCGGATCCTGGTGGCGGGCACCCAGAAGGAGTGATCGATGAGGTTCGCGCGGCATCTGCGGCGAGTGGGGGTGGCGACGGCGCTGGCGCGCCTGGTCGCGATCGCCGCGCTCGCCGGCCTGGCGAGCGCGTGTGGCAGCGGCTCGAGCGGCTTCGACCCCGAGGTCTCGGCCGCCGCGATCAGCGAGCAGAGCGCGATCCGCGACGCCGTGACGCACGGAACCTGCGCGCTCGTGCCCGACGACTTCCTGCTGTGCGGCGCGAACGCGCCGGCGTCGGTTCCGCCGTCGGGCGCCCCCGGTCTCGGTGAGCCCCTCTCCGACACCGGCGCCCCGGTCACGACCGGCATCCACTGCGCGTCGAAGACCGGGGGTTGCGCGTTCTCGATCACGATCTCACCCGACGGCTACGGTGACGGCACCGAGTTCCTGGGCGCCGTGCGGCGAGCCGACTTCGTGGGGGCGTGGCGTACCGCGAGCGCGCTCTTCGAGCCGGTGGAGGGCGACGAGCCGCCGCTCACCGCCGAGTTCGTCACCGACCTGGCACCGGGTGACAGCGTGTTCCTCGCGTTCCTCAGCTACCCGCCACGGGTGGCGGTCCCGGACGTGGGACCCGGCGGGCCTCGACGTGGACGTGCTCACCGACCTGATCGCCGCGCGCGCCGACGTGGTGGTCGACGTCCCGCTGCTCCCGCCGGGCGGCTGAGGTCGCGGGCCGAGCGCACCCCGGCGGGCTCGCGCCCGCCGCTACACCTACGGTGCAGCTCGTAGGGGCGACCGTGAGGTCGCCCGGGAGCGGGATCGATGGGTCCGGCTGGCGCTTGCGCCCGCCGCTACACCTACGGTGCAGCTCGTAGGGGCGACCGCGAGGTCGCCCGGGACCGGGCTCGATGGGTCCGACTCGTGTCCGTTCCCCGGCGGCACCTGCGGTGCAGCGGCGGAGGCGCGCGCTTCGTCGCGCGCTCAGCTCGTCAACATGATCGAGGTCAGCTCGGCGGGAGCGAGCACCCTGAGCGGTGGGCCGAAGAAGCCCGTGCCGCGAGACACGTAGATCTGGGTCTCGTCCCCGTGACGATGGAGGCCCGCGACGTAGGGCTCGGCGAGGTGCACGAGCAGTGAAAACGGGAAGGCCTGGCCGCCGTGGGTGTGCCCGGAGATCTGCAGATCCGCGTGGTGGCGTGTGGCCTGCTCGATCTGCGCGGGACGGTGCGCGAGCACCACCAGCGCGCGCTCCGCGTCGCGCCCGGCGAGCGCCTGGCCGAGGTCGGGCGCGTGCGAGGCGACGAACCGCGCGGCGTCTTGATCCGGGATCCCGGCCAGATCGAACTGCGCGCCGCGCGGATCGCGATCGCCGAGCGCGGCACGCTCGTTCACCAGCACCCGCACGCCGAGCGCCCGCAGCCGTTCCACCCAGTCGACCGCGTCGCCCGCGTAGTACTCGTGGTTGCCGGTGACGTAGTAGACGCCGCAGCGCTCGGCGAGGCGCCCGAGCGGCGCCAGCTCGGGGGCGAGGCGCGCCGCGCGGCCCTCGATCAGGTCGCCGGTGATGACCACCGCGTCGGGCCGCAGGCGCAGCGTCTGCTCGACGACGTGGTCGAGGAACAGATCGGTGAGCACCCGCCCGACGTGGACGTCGCTCATCTGCACGATCCGGAAGCCGTCGAGCGCCCGCGGCAGCTTGGGCAGCGACACGACCACCTCGGGTAGGTCGAGGTCCCACGCGTTCCGGAAGCCGACCGCCGCGGTCGTGGTGGCCGCGACACTCACCCCCGCTGCCGTCACGCGCGCGACGAACGTCCGGCGGTCGATCGCGCCGGACGAGGTGGGAGGCGGAGTCGGGAGCGCCGGTCGCGGATCGCGGCGCGCACGCCACCGGCGAGCGAGCCGGGACAGGCGCAGCGTGAGCCCGGCGGCCAGGAAGTAGACGAGCGCGTAGAAGAGGACACCCGCGCCCATCAGCCCGACGAGCCGGATCGGCCCCGGCTCGGTCGCCGGACCCTCGTCGCCGAACGAGAGCGCCCCGAGCGAGGCCGCGACGAACACCAGATACGCGAGCGTCGCGATCCACGTGGCGCGCCGCGGCCACCGCGGGGCGCGCACCAGGCGCGCCCACACGTACCCGAGAATCAGCGCGAGAACCGCGACGACGATCCACACGAGGTCGACTCCGCACCGGCACCGACATCCACTCGCCGGTGATCGGCGAGGTCCACGGCTGACACCCTACCCGACGCCGTCAGCGGCAGTGGACCTCGACGCGCCGGTTCATCGACCGTCCGTTCTCGTCGGCGTTGCTCGCGATCGGGCGCTTCTCGCCCACGCCCACCGCCGAGATCCGGCCGGCGGCGATCCCGCGCCGCACGAGGTCCTCGCGCACCGCCTGTGCGCGGCGACCCGACAGCTCCTCGTTGTAGCGATCGGTGCCCTCGCTGGACGTGTGGCCCTCGATCACGATGGCGCTGGCGCGGTCGTCCTTCAGGCCGTCGTGGAGCTTCGCCAGCACGTCCGCCGCGCCGGGGCGGATCACGGCGCTGTCGAAGTCGAAGCCGATGCCGTGGATCACCGACCCGCAGCCGAGCGGCTTGGTCTTGGACGGGCAGCTCGGCGCGCTGGCGGCGGTCGTCGGGTCACCGGTGTAGAGGGCGAAGGGCGCGCCGTTCGCCGAGCGCACGCCGAAGAGCGTGCCGTCGCCGCGAACGCCGAGGATGAACGCGCTCGGCACGCCGGTCGCGCGCTCGGCGCCGAGCGCGCGCAGGAGGTTGCCGGTGACCGTGCCGGTGAGCTCGCCGTCGCGGTCGTAGCAGCCGGTCACCACCGGTCCGTCCTGCGCCAGCCGGACCTGCACGCCGCGTCCCTTCCACGCGCCGGTGAAGCGATCCGACGAGGCCGCGGCCTCCTGGCGGCCGTTGCCGATGATCTCGGAGAACTCGAGGAACATCTCGGGCCGAGCCGGCTCGATGCCACCGGCGAGGCGGACCTTCACCCACCGGACGGACGGTTGCGCGCTCGGCAGGATCTCGGTGACCTCGCCGCGAGAACGGTGGGTGGCGAGGGTCGCGGACGCCAGGGTCGTGAACCCGGCGTCGGGACCCACCGCCGAACCGAGGAGCTCGACGTGGCGCGTGAAGGTGGCGGACGGGCTCGGGGTCTCGAGCACGTTCGGCACCGCGAAGCGGTCGAAGACCGTGGGGGCGGGGAGCTCGTAGACGAACTCGGTGTCGGTGTCGGCCGGGCCCGGCTTGAGCAGCAGCCCGAACCCCGTGGGGTCGCCGTCGACGGCGCGGATCGCCTTCTCGAACGAGGCGCCGAGCCGGGCGCCGCTGCCGCCCACGGAGACCGGGATCGCGCCGGCGGCGAGCGTCAGGTAGTCGACCCGAGCCGCCGCGGGCTCGGCGTCGGCCGGGTCGGCGGATACGGCGGCGTCCCCGGTGGCCGCGCGGGCGTCCGAGCGCCCGACGTGGAGCGCGGCGCTGCCCGCGGCCACCGAGCAGACCCACGCCAGCGCCAGGGTCCGTGATCGTCGCCATCGCTTCATCGCGCTCCCCGTGTCGTCCGTGCCGCCGTGTTGCCGCTGCTTCCCGGTTCGTCCGTGAGACGAGAGAAGGCCAGATTCGGGGGCGAGCGCTCGATCTGTCCAGCCGCTCGGAGTGGCCGCCCCGCGTCGCTCCCGCGCAGCCTGCAGCCGGCCGCTTCGCGGCTGGAGCGCGACCGCTCCGTCGGTCGCCAGGAGGCGCGTGGGGTCGCGACGGACCTCTGCGGTGGGGTGTTGGTGTGCGGCTCCTCCACTGGCGGGACCCAGCGCTGGGTTGTGCAAGTGTCCCGCCGTGAACAGATATTCGCCTGCGCCGGAGGGAGCCCTCTGGACGCCCGCGACGCGTGAGGGGCTCCTCGCCGTGCCCCCCGGGCGGCACCCGCCCCCGCCGCCCGCCCCCCGTTCCTCGCGGGCTCGCGCTGCCGCCGCCGTTGTGGCGGCCGCAGGCTTGCGCCCCGCGCTCACCGCGTCGCGGCGATGAAGTCGGCGACGACGAGGGCGAGCTCGTCGCCTTTGTCTTCCTGCAGGAAGTGGCCGCCGCCCTCGATGGTGGTGTGCGGCTGGCCCTTGGCGCCCGGGATCGCCTCGATCAGGAACTTGTCGGCGCCGCGGGTGATCGGGTCGAGGTCGCTGAAGGCGCACAGGAACGGCTTCTCGAAGCGCTTGAGCACCTCCCACGCCGCGCGGTTTGGCTCGCTCGCGGGGTCGTTGGGAGTGGTGGGCACGAGCATCGGGAACTGGCGCGCGCCCTCCTTGTAGGTGTCTTCGGGGAAGGGCGCGTCGTAGGCCGCGATCACGTCGTCCGCCAGGCTCGTGGCGCAGCCGCCCTGCACGATCGCGCCGACCGCGAACTCGGGCGTCTCCTGCGAGAAGCGCTGCCACTGCTCGAACGCCTTGCCGCCGCGCTTGTCGCCCGTGGGCAGGAACGTGTTCGCGGCCACCACGCGGTCGAAGCGCTCGGTGTGCTCGGCGACCAGCCGGAGCCCGATCAGCCCGCCCCAGTCCTGGCACACCAGCGTGATCCGGCGCAGGTCCACCGTGGTGAGGAACCCCGCCATCCAGTCGACGTGGCGCTGGTAGGTGTAGTCGCGCCGATCGCCGAGCTTGTCGGAGCGGCCGAAGCCGACCAGGTCCGGCGCGACGCAGCGATGCCCCGCCGCCACGAGCACCGCGATCATCTTGCGGTAGAGGAACGACCACGACGGCTCGCCGTGGAGCAAGAGCACCGGCGCCGCGTCGCGCGGGCCCTCGTCGACGTAGTGAATGCGTAGTCCGTCGACCTCGACGTAGTGCGGTGCGAAGCCGTAGCCGGGAAGGTTCTCGAAGCGTTCGTCGGGGGTGCGCAGGATCTGCATCGGTGAGCCCTCGCGTGCGGGTCTTTCGTGGGGCGCGCCAGCTTAGTGGCACACACGGCGGAGCGCACCTCCGACGCGTGGTCGGAAACCTCCGGCGTCGCTCGCTTCGCGCGTCTGGCGCCACCGATGGTAGACGAGCCGGAGCGCCGAGCGCGGCAGCCCCGAGGTGACCATGACCGACCCGAAACCACGCAAGGAGTGCGATCTGGTGATGGAGGGCGGGATCACCAGCGGCGTCGTCTACCCGGCCGCGGTCGCCAAGCTCCACGAGGAGTACGACTTCCGCAGCATCGGCGGCACCTCGGCGGGCGCGATCGCGGCGGCGGCCACGGCGGCGGCGCAGTACCGCTGGAACGGCGACGGCGGTCGTGTGCCTGACCCGTTCGCCGAGCTCCGTGACCTCACCGACGAGCTCGGCCGCGACGGGAACCTCGTGAAGCTCTTCCAGCCGTCGTTCGGGCTGCGCGCGCCCTTCGCCGTGTTTCTTGCGGGGCTCGAGGCGTCGCGTGCTCGGCGTGGCGGCGGCTGGCGCGTCGGCCGGGCGATGGTGAAGACGGTGCTCCGCGAAGCGCCACGCGCGAGCGCCGCCGGCGCCATCGCCGGCGCAGCGCTGGTCGGGACGCTCGTGTGCGCCGTGGGCGGAGGGCCCACACCGGCGGCGTGGACACTCGGCGCGGCGACGGCCGGGATGGGCGCGGTAGCCGCAGCGACCATGGCGCTGGTCCGCGTGCTCCTCCGCTCTATCCCGGAGAACGACTTCGGCATCAGCACCGGTCACTCGATCGATCCGTCGACGCCGGCGCTCACGGACTGGCTCACCGACAAGCTCGATCACCTCGCGGGACTGAGCGACGCGGAGAAGCCGCTCACGTTCGGCCACCTCGACGCACGCGGGGTGGAGCTGAGGATGGTGACGACCAACCTCACCCAGCGGCGCCCCGAGGTGCTGCCGTTCGAGCAGCGCGCGTGGATCTTCAACGCCGACGAGCTGGGCCGGTTCTTCCCCAAGCGCGTGATCGACCGCCTCGTGGAGCACGCCTTCGTGGCGCGCTGGACCTTGCCCGCCGGGTTCTACTTCTTGCCCGAGGCGGCGGACCTACCGGTGATCCTGGCGGTGCGTATGAGTCTCAGCTTTCCGCTGCTGGTCTCCACCATCCCGCTCTACCGCCTCGACGAGACCCGCCTGCCGAGGCGCAGGGCGGATGTGCGCTCGCTGACCTCTCGCGACCTCGTGCGCAGCGTCTTCAGCGACGGCGGCATCTGCAGCAACTTCCCGATCCACTTCTTCGACCGCTGGTTCCCGACCCGGCCGACGTTCGGCATCAGCCTGGGCGCGGCCGGTCCGGACGCCGCAGCCGACGCCGCGCGCGTGCACCTCCCTCGGCCGAATCAACCCGAGCGCCCGCGCTCCGAAGCCATATCGGGGGTCGCGTCGTTCCTGACGAGCATCGTGGTCACGGCCAAGGACCACCGCGACATCCTGCAGCGCGAGCTGCCGAGCTACCGCGAGCGCGTCGCCCAGATCGCGCTCCGTGGCGACGAGGGCGGGCTCAACCTCGACATGCCCGCGTCGACCATCGAGACGCTCCGCAAGCTGGGTCAGCAGGCGGGCGACCGGCTGCTCGACTTCGACTTCGACGAGCACCGCTGGGTGCGTCTGCGCGTGCTGCTGCCGCGCCTGGCCGAGGAGGTCGAGGCGCTCCACGCGCTGCTCGGCGAGGACTTCGATCCCTACGACCTTCCCTGGACCCGCGCCGACGGCTCGCCGCTTCCGTATCCAAGACCCGAGAAGTGGCGTGAAGAGGCGCAGACCTTCCTACGCGCCATGGCGTCCGCCGCCGGTACCCTCACCAAGGAGCGGGCCCGATCCCGTGAGCCACGTCCGCCGCTCGCGCTGCGCGCGACGCCGCGGAGCTGAGTCTGCTCGCGGCCGAGCACGAGCTAAATGGGCCACCACGATTCGGATCGCCCTTGCGCCGAACGGGCTGGAGGGCGGCGCTTCGTCGCCGCCGAAGCCGATGGGACGCCGAGACCGGTCGCTACGAATCGTGACGTTGCATATCGTGCTGCGCCCGGCTCCCGCCAGCCTCGTCGCGCAGCGCGCGGACGCGCTCGAGCAGCACCTTCGGGTACAGCTTGTCCGCCTGGAGGTCGATGACGCGATTCGAGACGTCTCGCAGCCGCTGGAAGGTCTCTCGACTCGGCCTCGGAAGCACCTCCACCCCAGCCTGGGCGATCACGGCCTTCGAGTCCTCGTTCACCCTGCGTGACGAGTCCGTCATGGACTTCGCCTGCGCGGCGATCGTCCTCGCGAGGATCGCCTGACGATCGCGATCCAGTGAGTCGAAGGCTTTCGTGGTCATCACCAACCCGCCGGTCGCGTGGGCGAAAGCCAGAGGCTGCACGTATTTCACTTTCGTGAACCACTGCAGCCCGATCATCGCGGAGGGGGAGGCGTACACCGTGTCGATCAGGCCGGTCTGAAGCGACTGGAGGACATCCGGTATCCCGAGCGTCACCATCGGCATCCTCGCTTCGGATGCGAACGCCGCGATCAGCGGATCGCCCTCGGCGGCCCAGATCTTCGCGCCGCGCAATCCGTCGAGGTCCTCGATTCTCGAGTTCGAGTACAGGTGGACCCAGCCCGTCTCCGTGAAGGCGAGGAGCTCGAACCCCTTCTCGCGAAACGCGTGCTGGAAGTAAGCGAAGGTGTTCTCGTAGACGTGATCGACCTGCGCATAGCTGGAAAAGAAGAACGGCAAATCGAGCACGTGGATCGCGGGGACGATCTGCGCGAGCCCGAAGGCCGTCAGGTGCGCGGCCTGGAGCTGGCCGAGCTCGAGCTTTCGGACGATGTCCTGCTCGTCACCGACTACGCCGAAGTAGAGCTTGAGCTTGACCGTGTCACCGCTCGCCGTCGCGAGCGCGTCCGCCGCGGTCTTGAGCTCGGTCGTGCTGGGTGCACCGTCGGGAAGAACGGTCGCCAGCTTGAAGCTGATGCGGCTCGCATCCGTATCGGGCGCTCTCCGCGCCGCAACGGTGCTCGAGTCCGGCACACCGCGCTCGGGCCACGCGGGCGCCGGCAGACCCGTGCTCGGAAGTGCCGGTGCGGATCCAAGGGGTGCCCTGTGAGCGTGCAGTCCGGGCTCGGCGCGTCCCCACGCTGCGGAATCGTCGGTTGGTCTGTCCCGGAGGTCGCCAACCACCCCCTCGTGCGGAGCGTTCGGTGGGCGGGTTTCCGGGGCGGCGTCCGCGGCGCAGTGGTGCCGCGCGAGAGGTCGGTACGCCCCGAGTCGCCTGGTCTCGAGGGGCCCGATGTCGGCGCACCCACGCTCGAGCCTCCGGTCAGCGGATCCTGGCGGGCACCTGGCGGTGGCGTCGTCGAGGCAACCGTCCGTTCGGACCGGTGGGAAGGTGGCTCGCCCGCCCACCGTCCGATCGCGATGCCCACCAGCAGCGTCGCCGCGAGTGCGAGCGGCATCCAGGCGCGTCGAGCGTGATCCGGAAGCGAACCGCGGGCGTCGGGTGGCAGCGCTCGGCGCGCGTCCGCGAGGATCGCCTGGCGGCGCTCGTCCGGGATCGCGAACGGCGGGTCCGCCGCAGGGGCCAGCTCGTGCGCGAGCCGACGGTGGAGAGCCAGTCCCGCCCGGCAGCGCTCGCAGCCGCGTAGGTGGCTGTACTCGAAGCCGCTGGCCTGTCCGAGCCGCAGCGCTTCGAGGCGTAGCGGGCTCAGGTGCCCGTCGTCCGGATCTTCCGGCGGAACGTCGTGATCGTATGTGTGGGTCATGGCGCGAGAAACCGTCGTAACGAGAGCAGCGCGTGGTGGAGCCGGGACTTCACGGTCCCTTCCGGGATCGCGAGGGCCCCGGCGATCTCCTTCAGGCTCAGCCCATCGCCGAACCGCATCAGCACCGCTTCGCGTTGTGCGCCTGGCAGTGTCGCCAGCGCACGCCGCAGGTCCGGTTGCATCCACTCCGGCGAGCGGCTCGGATCGGCGAGGACGAGCTCGTCGACGTCGACGTGTGCGCGCCGCGAGCGCACCTTGTCGATCGCGCGGTGACGGACCGCCGGGTAGAGGAAGCCGCGCAGGCTCGTGGTCAGCGTGAGCGTTTCGATCCGACCGGCGAGGTATTCGAACGTCTCGCTCAGCACATCGAGGGCGTCGTCACGATCGCCGAGGAATCGCATCGCGAGGGCCAGGACCCACCCGGAGTGGCGGTCGTAGAGCACCTCGAAGATCCGGCGATCGCCACGCTGGATGGCTTCGATCAGCGACGCATCCGAGTCGCCGTCGGAGCCCGGCGAGGTCCTCGGGCGTCGATCGAGGCTGCTCGTCACGGGTGCCGCGGGGCGGTGAGCGAACGGCGCCGCGCTCTCGTCCGGAGCGATTCCGACCGGACGCGTCCTCGGCATCACGATACGTGAACGGCCGAGCCCCCCGAAACGTTCAATCGGATGCTTCGCCGCCGCCCACGTCGGCAACCAGGGCCTCCACCAGACCGGCGATCGTGGACTCGGCGGCGACGGCGTGCACGGGCAGGCCGACCTCGCGGGCGGTGTCGGCGGTGACGGGGCCGATGCACGCGATCCGCGCCTGGCCGAGGTCGAGCGCGCCGCCCCCCATCGCCTCGACGAAGTTCCGCACCGTCGAGGAGCTGGTGAAGGTCAGGTAGTGGATGCGCCCGGCGCGGAAGTCGGCGAGCAGCGACTCGACCGGCACCTGCGGGCGGCGGGTGCGGTAGGCCTCGGCGCTCGTCACGTGGGCGCCGGCCTTCTCGAGCTCGCGGGGCAAGAGGTCGCGGGCGATCGCGGCCCGCGGGATCACCACGCGCAGGCCCTCGACGCTGCCGTTGGTGGCGCGGAACGCCTCGAGCAGCCCCTCGGCGCGGTACTCGTCGGGGACGAGGTCGACGCGGATACGCAGCTCGCGCACGGCCTGGGCCGTCGACGAGCCGATCGCCGCGATCCGGACACCCTTCAGGTCGCGCAGGTCACGGCCACGCGACTCGAGGCGCTCGAAGAAGCACCGCACCGCGTTGGCGCTGGTGAAGATCGCCCAGTCGAATTCGCCGATGCCGTCGATCGCGCGATCGAGCGCATCGAAGGACTCGGGTGGGCCGATCTCGATGGTGGGGAAGGTGACCGGCGTGGCGCCCTGCGCCTCGAGCGCCTGGACGAGGTCGGCGGCCTGGTCGCGGGCGCGCGTGACCAGCACGCGATGGCCGAAGAGCGGGCGCGTATCCCACCACTTGAGCCGCTCGCGGAGCCGCACCACCTCGCCGACCACCAGCACCACCGGAGCGGTCATCCCGCGCGCATCCGCTTCGGCGGCGATGCGCTCGAGCGGCGCCACCAGCGTCTCCTGCTCGGGCGTCGTGCCCCAGCGGATCAGCGCGGCGGGCGTGTCGGCGGCGAAGCCGCGCGCGAGCAGCGCCTCGACGTTGCGCGCCAGGTTGCTGCGTCCCATGAGCAGCACCACCGTCTCGCGGCCGCTCGCGCGCGAGGCGGGCAGCGTGCTCGCCTCGAGGCCGTCGTCGGTGGCGGCGCCGGCGCTCTCGTCGCTCTCGGCCTCGTCGCGACCGAGCGCCACGAGCAGCGACGTCGCCACACCGCGGTGGGTGCTCGGGATGCCGGCGTAGGCCGGGACCGCGAGCGCGCTGGTGATGCCCGGCACCACCTCGAACGGGACGCCCGCGCCGGCGAGCGCCTCGCCTCCTCGCCGCCGCGCCCGAACAGGAACGGATCGCCGCCCTTGAGCCGCACCACGCGCTTGCCGGCGCGGGCGCGATCCACCAGCAGCGCCTGGATCGTCACCTGGTCGGTGCGGCCCTCGCCGGGCTTCTTGCCGACGTAGATGCGCTCGGCGCGCGGCGGGATCTCGTTCAAGAGGAAGGCGCTCGCGAGGTGGTCGTACACCACCACGTCGGCGCGCCTGAGCAGCGCCTGGCCCTTCACCGTCACGAGGCCCGGGTCGCCGGGGCCCGCGCCCACCAGGTGCACGATGCCGCTCATGGCCGGCAGTGTGTCACCCGGGCGGCGACGCATCGAGCCGGTTGAGGTCCCAGTCGTAGCGGCGGTGCTCGAGGGCGAAGCCGGACGAGAGCGCCCGCGCGATCCGTGCGCGGTGCTCGCCCTCGGCGTGCTGGACCAGGAAGCGCCGTACGCCGTCGTCGCCGCCGAAGTCGCGGGCGTAGTAGCGATAGAGGATCGAGACGCGCACCGCGCGCGCGGCGTCGTCGACCTCGGTGTCGTGGGTGACGAAGGTGCGCGCCGCGAGGTCGAGCTGCGGGTCGAGCTGATCGCCGTCGTAGAACGCGATCGGCGGGCACGCGCGCGCCGCGCACACCAGCGCCGCGTGCACGCGAGCGTCGACCGGCGTGAGCGCGAGGGCGAGCCGTGGATCGCCGCGCGCGAAGAGCCTGCGGCCGGTGGCGGGATGGGGCGCGTTGCCGCGCAAGATGCCGTTCTCGATCTCGTCGGGCGTGAACAGGAAGTCGCCGATCCGGTACGCGACCGTGCCGAAGAAAGACGGCACCTCCATCACCGAGCGGCGCACGCCGAGCGCCACCACGCCGTGGATCACCAGCACGTTGTAGAGGTTGATCCAGAACGCGCGCGTGGCGGCGTCCGGCGGAACGTCCAGGAGCTGGACACCGAGGAGCAGCCGACTGGTGTCGACGAGCTCCGCGAACGTCGCCGAGCCACGCAGCGCGCCGTAGTCGACGCCGCGTCCGCCCTCGCCGAGGAGCTCGCCTTCGAGGCGGCGCGTGAGCCGCCGCAGCGTCGCGGCGACCTCGGCGGCCGGCATCGGCGCCACGCCGCCGGTTTCGCCGTTGAGCACCACCCTCGTCAGCAGCGCCGCCGGCACCAGCGCCTTGGCCGCCTCGAGCGGATTGCGGGCGCGGCGCAGGATGTCGGCGGCGTCGCGGGCGCCGCGCGCCAGATCGCCGAGCACGCTCAACGGACCACCCGCGCACCCGGCTCGACGCGCGAGCCGAGCCTCAGCATGGGAAGAGCGTGGGGCGCGACGCCGGCAGCACCGAAGGGCGTGCGCCCATGGTGGTGAGCTTCTGGTCGGCGAGGCCACACGAGTCGCCGGAGATGTCCAGGTTCTTGCACTGGCACACCGAGACCGGGATGCCGAGCGGCTCGGCGAGCTGCCGGAACCGCAGGTAGCCCTCCTCGCGATAGGTCCGGGGCAGGAGCTTGACCTCGGTGGGAGCGCCGGACGCCACCCACGGCTGCTTCACGTACGCGTCCTCGATCAGGCGCCGGTTCTCGGCTGGGACCAGCCTGAGCAACGGAGCGCGCATCGCCGGGCGCAGGTGCACGTAGCTCACGACCACCCGCGGCACGCGCAGCTCGTGCAGATTGCCGAGCAGCTCGCCGATCGCGACGTCGGTGTCGTTGAGCCCCGGTAGCAGCGGGTCGACGCGCACGTCGGCGAGGGCGTCGAGGGACGAGAGCGCGGCGATCGTGTCGAGCCGGTCGTTCGGCGCCGCGGCGTGCGGCTCGAGCTCCGCCGCGAGCTTGGGGTCCATCGTGGTGAGCGCGACGCGCGCTCGCACGCGACCCTGGTTCACCGAGAACAGATCGATGAAGCGCCGTGTCAGGGTGCCCTTGGTGAAGAACGAGACGCCGATCTTGCGTTCGAAGAGGGACCGCAGCAGCCGATACGCGGTGTCCTGCGCGCGTGGGTTGGTGGGAAAGAGGTCGACACCGGGGTCGACCACCACGTGTTTCACCGGTGGCGCCGAGCGCGGCAAGGTCGCGAGCGCCTGCGTGATGCGCTCGATCGCGTTCTCGATCGGCTCCGCCTCGGAGGGCGGCGGCGCGTCGTCGTGACCGCGCAGGTAGCAGAACATGCAGCTCGCCGTGCAGCCGGCGAGGAAATGAACGCTGGGCGCGCCGTTCAAGCACGCGTAGGTGGGGCGCTGGAAGAGCGTCGAGGTCATGACCGGTCGATCGGGCGGGAAGGGAATCGGACGTGTGGCCGCGAGCTTGCGCGGCGACACGACGCGTCACGAAGGCTGGCCGCCGCAGCGACGCGGAGTCAAGCGTTCCACGCCCCGAGGGCGTGGCGGGCGGAGCGCGCGCGCAAGCGGCGGGCGAGTGGTCGCGGCGCCCCGGATCGCGTTATCTCGTGAGGCGCGTGCCGCGCCGCCGCGCGCGTGGCGCGACGAGGAGATCGAACCATGTCGTTTCCGATCCAGCGTCCGCGCCGGCTCAGGCGCACCGCCGCGTTGCGCGGCCTGGTGCGCGAGACCAGTCTCGACCCCGCCAACTTCATCTATCCGCTCTTCGTGCTCCACGGCAGTGGTGTCCGCGAGCCCGTGCCGTCGATGCCGGGCGTGCTCCGGTTCTCGGTGGACACGCTGCTGGAGGAGGCGTCGGCGGCGTTCGCCGAAGGCGTGCCGGCGGTGATCCTGTTCGGGATCCCCGAGCACAAGGATCCGCACGGGTCGGAAGCCTACGACGACGAGGGCGTGATCGCGCTCGCGGTGCGCGCGCTCAAGAAGGCGCTCCCCGAGCTGGTGGTGGTGACCGACGTGTGCCTGTGCGAATACACGAGCCACGGCCACTGCGGCGTGCTCGACGGCGAACGGGTGCTCAACGATCCCACTCTCGACCTCCTCGCCCGCGAGGCGGTCTGTCACGCGAAGGCAGGCGCCGACGTGATCGCGCCGTCCGACATGATGGACGGGCGCGTCGGTGCGATCCGCACCGCCCTCGATCGCGAGGGCTTCGCCGAGATCCCCATCCTCTCCTACGCCGCGAAGTACGCCTCGGCCTATTACGGCCCGTTCCGCGACGCCGCCGAGAGCACGCCGTCGTTCGGCGATCGCCGCAGCTACCAGATGGACCCGGCCAACGCCCGCGAGGCGCTCCGCGAGGTCGAGCTCGACCTCGCCGAGGGCGCCGACATGGTCATGGTGAAGCCGGCGCTCGCCTACCTCGACATCATCCGCGCGGTGCGCGAGCGCGTGAACGTGCCGGTCGCGGCCTACAACGTGAGCGGCGAGTACTCGATGGTGAAGGCCGCGGCCCAGGACGGCTGGGTCGATGGCGACCGGCTGATGATTGAGAACCTGACCTCGATCAAGCGCGCGGGCGCGGACCTGATCCTCACGTACCACGCCCGCGAGGCCGCCCGGCTCCTCACCGGCAAGCGCTGAGCCGGGAGCGCCGGCGCGGCGCCGCGACCGGCCCGACGGGAGTCGGGCCCTCCGAGCCATGGTGGGCCGTCATCGATGCCGGAGGGGCACGCGTCGAGGTTGGCACGCCCGCGGCACGCCTTTCCGGTGCAGTTCTGGATGGACCGCCTCCGGCGGTCCGGAGCCACTCGATCGGCCGACGGCACGAGCCGCGCGCCCTCGCCGCGATGTAAGGTTCGGCCGCGCGTTCGCCTCCGCGCCCCCCCCTTGCCCATGGCACGCGACTACTCGTCCGAGCCCGAGTCCGAGCTCATCCGCCTCGCCCAGGAAGGCGAGCGCGGGGCCTTCGACGTCCTCGTCGAGCGCTATCAGAAGCGTGTGTACTCGGTGGCTTACGGGATGGTGAACGACTCCGAGCATGCGCTCGACGTGACCCAGGAGGCGTTCGTCAAGGCGTACCAGTCGATCTCGAGCTTCGTCGGCCGATCGAACTTCTACACCTGGCTCTACCGCATCACGTTCAACTCGGCGATCGACTTCATCCGCCGCGAGCAGCGCGACAAGTCCGTCAGCTACGAGGACGGCGCCAAGCTCGACGACTCGCCGGTGAGCGGCGACGCCCTGCTGCGGCGCTTGCCGAGCCCGGACAGCGCGGTCCGCCGCAGCGAGATCAAGGACGCGGTGATGAAGGCCGTCGAGACGTTGCCGGAGGAGCAGCGTGCAGCCATTTTGCTGCGCGAGGTCCACGGGCTTTCTTACAAGGAAATCGCGGACGTACTGAAATGTTCGAAGGGCACGGTGATGAGCCGGCTGCACTACGCCCGCCACAAGCTGCAGAAGCTCCTCAAGGACCTGTGAGGCGGCCGAGATGTGCAGCTTGTGTGAATTTTTGTTAAGGGACGGCCGTCGAATGGATGTTCGAGGCGGAGCGTGCGAGGTCAGGGGCGCATCGTTCGGCCACGGGAGCGTGACGTGAGCGTGCCCTGTGAAGACCTCAACATCTGGATCGAGAGGTTTCGGGACGGCGATCTCGCCGGCCGAGCCCTGGTCGATGCCCAAGCCCACCTCGAAGCGTGTGACACCTGCCGCGAGCGGCTCGCCGAGCTCGAGCAGATCGGCACCGTTCTCGAGCAGACCTTCGCCGAGGTAGAGCCGCCGATCCCGGCGGAAGAGCTGAGTCGGCGCATCGCCGCGCGCCTCGACGCCGTCTCCGTCGAGCCCGTCGTCGCGGCGAGCGGGGCACGCGCTCCGTGGCAGTACGCGCTCGCGGCGGCGGTCGCCGGGTTCGTGGTGGTCTCGGCGGCGATGTGGCTTGTACGGCGGCCCGGCCCCGGTTCGGCGCCCGCGGTCGCGGCCATTCCGTCGGTGAGCGTCCAGCTCGCCGACGCCTCGGAGGCGGTCCCGGCGCGGCTCGTGACGAGCGATGATCCGGACATCGGCGTGGTGTGGATCGGCACCGAGGGGCCGCAGCCATGAGCGCCCAGCCCAGGTCGACCCGCGTTCGGCTGTTGCTACCGGCCCTCGTGTTCGGTGTCGTGTCGGTCGCGGCCGCTCAGGAGGTCGAGCAGCGGCGTATCATCCACACCCGCGTCGTCCACGCCACCATCGCCACGTCCGCCCGCAATCTTCACGTCGATCCGTCGGTCGGCCTCATCAGCACCAAGCTCACGTCGAAGCTGCCCTACCGCGAGTACACGCTCCTCCAGGAGGTGCGGCAGGCGCTCGGCGTGGACGAGATCGGCTCGATCATGCTGCCGGCCCACGGCGGCTCGGTCGAGGTGAAGCCCACCGCGTTCCTCGACAACCGCACGCGGATGCGGGTGAAGGTCCTTCCGGCCGCGTCTGACGTCCGGTCGAAGCCGGTCGAGCTGAACGCCGAGACCTCCGCCAAGGGAACCGTCGTGATCGGTGGCGTGCCGCACCGCGACGGCACACTCCTGATCCTGATCCAGCAGCAGCAAGCCCCGGCGCAGGGTTCGCCCGCGAGCAAGCTGTTCGGCGAGTCGCCGCAGTACTGAATTCCTCGGGGTCTTCGTCAAGACCCCGCCCCGTCTGGAGTCAATCCAGCCGGGGCCCCACCCCAAAGGCCGCCGCGAAAGCGGCGCGCGCCTCTGGCGCGAGCAGCATGGCGGCCCGGTCGCCGACCTTGTCGTTCGCGGGGTCTTCGTCAAGACCTCGCCTCGTTGGAGGGCCGCGCGCCGCGCGGCCGGCGATACGGGAGGTCGTCGCGCGAGCCGGGATCGCGTTCGAGTCGACGCGAGCAGCGGACCGCCGGGAGGCGGTCCCTCCGAGCCGTGTCCGGCCCGCGGATGCGGCCCCGCGTCAGCGCTTCGGCGGGTCGGCGCGTCCGACGCTGAACGTGAAGCGCGAGTCGCCGGCGACGATCGAGTCGCCGTTGTGCAGCGCGTATTCCTGGACCTCGGAGTCGTTGAGGTAGGTGCCGTTGCTCGAGTCGAGGTCCTGGATCCGGAACTCGAGGTTCCTGTAGGTGATCTGGAAGTGGCGGCGCGACATCGCCGGGTCCTTGACGCGGATGTCGGCGACCTCGCCGCGTCCCACCACGCTGGCGCTGGCGGTGAGCTGGAACGACTCCTTGGTGGCCGGACCATCGACCACCTTGAGGACCACGCTCAGGTGCGGGGGGATGCGCAGATCCTCCGGGCTGAGCGGGCGCTTCTCCATCGAGATCGTGGTGCGGCGCGCGCGTGCTCCGGTCGGGTCGGCCATCCTTCGTTCCTCGCGTGGGGGTCCTTTCGAGGGTACTCCCAACGCGTCGTCCCGCTCAACCGGGCGCGCGCCTGGCGGCCCGGAGGCGTGCGTGCTACGCCATCGCGGCCGCTCGCTTCGCCCCGAATCCGTTCACCGCGAGGGGACGTAGCCGAGGCAATCCTCTCTCGCGCTCGAGTGTGACTCATGACCAGGATCGTTCATCGCTTCGTCGTCCGGACGTGGGGGCTCGCGTTCTTGCTCGCCGTGGTCGCCACCGTGGGCGCGGCGCGCGAGGCCGCCGCGCACTCGCTCGGTCCCAAGTTCTTCGCGCAGCAGATCACGGTGAAGATGGACGCGGAGTGGCTGCGAATCGCCTACACGATCGAAGTCCCTACCTCGATCCTGCAGCGCGAGTTCGTGGACATGGCGAAGGACAAGATGGACGCGCCGCCCGCGGAGATCCGCGAGGAGTTCAAGCGCTCCAAGGTGGACGCGCTGCGCACCGGCCTCGACGTGTCGCTCAACCGCGAGCACCTGACCCTCGAGGACGATCCCGACGGTGTCCGCGAGTCGCGCCCCAACGACATGTACTTCCAGCTCTACCGTTATGCGCTGCGGACGAAGATCGCGGGCAAGCTCGCGGATCGCAACGTGCTCGCGATCAAGAACCGCAACTACCCGGGCGAGGAGACGCTCTACTCCGAGCACGTGGAGCTCGGAGACGGTCTAGGCGAGGCGCGCACTGGCCTCGAGAAGGACGAGCGCTTCTTCCTCGACAGCAAGACCAACACCAAGTGGTACCCGTCACCCGAGCACCGGAACCTCTCGATCGACTTCACGCGCAAGGGCGTGGCGTTGCCCGAAGCCGCGGGCGCGCCGGCCGCGGCCGCCCCGGTGCCCGGTCAGGCCGCCGCCAGCGACGACAAGGCCGCCGCCCGGACCAGCCACGAGGTGAAGCGGATGGAGTCGTACCTCGGCGCGGCGAACCTGAGCGTGAGCGTGGTCCTGGTCGGGCTCGCCGTGGCGTTCTTCCTGGGCTGCGGGCACGCGCTCTCGCCCGGTCACGGCAAGACCGTGGTCGCGGCATATCTGGTGGGCTCGAAGGGGCGCATCCGCGACGCGGTCTTCCTGGGAACGGTGGTGACCGCGACTCACACCTCGGTGGTGATCCTGCTCGGTGTGATCACGCTCAGCCTCTCGCAGTACGTGCTGCCCGAGAAGATCTACCCGTACCTCGGCTTCACGTCGGGTGCCCTGATCGTGGGGCTCGGGTTCTGGATGCTGGTGATCCGGCTGCGCGCGATGATGGGCGGCGGCCACACCCACGGTCACGGCCACGCGGACCACGACCACCACCTTCACGACCATACGCACGGCCACGATCACGCGCATGATCGCGACCACGGGCACGATCATGCCCACCCACCCCCACGCGCACGATCACGGGCACCTTCACGACCACGGGGACGGCCACGTGCACGCGCACTTCCCCGATCCGTCGCAGCCCGTGACCTGGAAGAGCCTGCTCTCGCTCGGCATCTCGGGCGGGATGGTGCCATGCCCGTCGGCGCTGGTGGTGCTGCTCGCCGCGGTCGCGTATCACCGCGTGGCGTTCGGGCTCGCGCTGGTGCTGTCGTTCAGCCTCGGGCTCGCGCTGGTGCTGATCGCGATCGGTATCGCGATGGTGCTCGCCGGCAACTTCATGCAAGACCGGTTCGGCGTGCGCGAGAGCCCGTGGGTCAAGCGCTTGCCCGTCATCAGCGCCGCCATCGTGATCCTCTTCGGCCTCGGCATCTGCGGGAAGGTCTTGATCGACGAGGGGATCCTCTCGATCCATCTGTGACGGAGCTGGCTGGTTTTCGGCGCAACCAGCGGACGTAGCGCGGGGGCGGGTCCCCCGCCAGGCGATCCGGCGGGGGACGAGCCCCCGCGCTACGACGACGATCCGCCGCGGTCGAGGGCGGCAAGGCGGTCGGAGAAGGTCGGCGTCGAGAGCCCGTACGAACGCCCACAGTTCGTCGGCCACGGGCGTGGGGCCGCTGGTGGGATCGTCGTCCGAGAGAAGCTCGTGGGATGCCCACCACACCCGGTTCGATGCGGCCTCGAAGCAGATCAGGTTGCCGGCGTTCGAGCGGGCGATCGGGAAGTAACCGATCGAAAGCAACGTGGTTCCGGGCTCGAGCTCGCGGATCTCGGCGGCGACGTCCTTGATCGCCAGCACCCAGACGCCCGAGGTTTCGTACGCCTCGGCTGGAAGGTGAGACCTCAGGTACCGCCCGAAGACGGGGTGATCGACGAACCGATCCACGTTCGCGTTGAACGCTACCTGCTCGCCGACGATCGCGGCGTCATGGGCCGTTGGCGATCATCGCCGCGACGTCGCAGCCGAGGCGGGTCCGAAGCTCTTCCGCGGTGAAGCTCTCGCGGCGAGCGCGCGCGGCCGCGGACCGTCTGCCAGCGATGAGGCGCTCGAACCATCCGCGCATGACGCGGGGTTCACCGCACGCGGCGGCGGACGGCCAGCGTGAGGATCAGACCGAGGGCGGCGAGCACGGGAACGCTCGTGCCGGCCGCGCTCTCGCTCGCCACGGCGCAACCGCCGCCTCCGCCGCCGGGAGGGGGTGGCTCGCAGGCGTCGCCGGTGCCGTCGCCGTCGCTGTCGGCCTGATCGGCGTTGGGGACGTCGATGCAGTTGTCGGACGCATCCGGGATGCCGTCGCCGTCGCGATCGCCGTTGCCGCCGCTCTCGCACGCGTCGCCGACACCGTCGCCGTCCGAGTCGGCCTGTCCCGGATTGCTCACGAGCGGACAGTTGTCGGAGGCATCGGGGACGCCGTCGCCGTCGCCGTCGAGCGGTCCGCTCCCGCTCGAGGGATAGATCCGCACCGCGTACTGCAGGTCGAGCGGCCCGCCCGCCCCCACCGTGAGCGCGCCCGCGGTCGAGCGCTCGTCGTTCGAGAGCGTCACCGTGACGCCGCTTCCGTCCACGGTCACCGAGCCATCGAGCGGATCGGCGGCGCGCACCCAGGTATCGCCCGCCCACGCGCCGCGCTCGATCTCGAAGCCGTCGCTCGGCGGCGCCACCGCGATCCGCGCCCGGTACGAAACGCCCACCACCGTGAAGTCCTTGTTGCCGGTCCGCACCAGCGCGCCGCGCGCCGGCGAGCCCGAGTCGCCGAGGTCGGTGAGGGTGACCTGGGCTCCGCCCAGGCTCACGGTGCCGCCGTTCCAGCTATCGCTGCCCAGGTAGTTGCGATCGAAGAACGCCGCGAGGTTGCCGGTGCCGGCGGCGCGCGCGAGCGGCGCCATGGCGCTGCCCAGCGCCGCGTTGGTGGCGCGCGCGTAGAAGGCCGCCGAGTAGGGCTGGCCGAGGATCGACTGGAACCACGTGCCGCGCGCCGCGTTGGGGATGAGCCCGCGGGTCACGCCGTCGCTCACCATGCCCACGAACAGGCTCACGATATCGCCGTAGAGCGCGTAAGTGCTCATGCCCATACCCAGGTACGTGGCGCCGCCGCTCGCGAGGTTCGAGCCGAGCACGCCGAAGACCTGGAAGTGCGGGTAGTACTGGGCGCCGAACTCGGGGGCGTAGAGGAAGTTCTTCGCCGAGTCGGACTGCGGGTCGTAGACCTCCTGCTTGTAGCCGTACATGTCCGGACCCGCGCTCACCATGCCGGCGTAGGTGATCCAGCCGTCGACGTCGTGGAACGGCGAGCCGGGGTGGTCGGGCTCGGGAGTGGACGCCTCGTCGTGGCCGAACAGGTTGAGGATCAGCGGGAAGCCGGGGAGCCTGGCGTGGGCGGCCCTCGCGAGCTCGGCCCAGTAACGCTGCATCGACCACTGGGTGTAGACCTCGTCGACGCCGAGCCGCTGCACCAGCTCGGGGCGCGCGTTCTGGTACTGGGCGAAGGTGGGGAAGGAGCCGTCGAAGCCCGCGACGCGCTGGCTCGGGTTGGCGAACTGGTGCTCGGAGAGGCCGCACCGGCAGCGTTGCGTCGGCTTCGACGCGGTGTCGTTCTCGTCGACGAGCGCGGGCTCGTTCTCGACCTGCAGGGTGATCACCACGTCGCCGGTGGCGTTGACACTCGCGATCCAGTCGACCAGCGCCAGGAAGTCGGTGCGCTCGCGCGCCAGCACGTTCGGCCAGTCCGGGCAGAAGACCCCGCGGTTCGCGGTGGCGCTGGGCTGGCTCGCGGCGATCGAGCCGTCGGGGTTCGTCACCACCACGAAGCTCGCGTAGCTCTGTGGTCCGTTCACGTAATCGAAACCCGCGGGCGGCGTGAGCGAGCCGTTCGCGTGGAACGTGCCCGACTTCGACGCGATGTCGTCGGGCGCGAAGTTCGCCTTGCCGATCACGTTCGAGCCTTCCCACGCCAGGTTGAGCTTGAGCCCGCGCTCGCGCGCCGCGCTCACGAGCGCCTCCAGGTCGGCGCGGGTGGGATCGTTGGCGCGGAACTGCGTGCGCGTCTGGCCCGACGCGAAGGTGCGCCACCGGACCGGGACCCGGATCGCCTTGAAGCCGAGGTTGCGGGCGGTGTCGAGGTACTGCGCAGCGCTCATCCCGTCGGGGTCCTTGTCCGAGTTCTCCTGGAGCTGTGCGGCGAGCTGGAGAAACGGCGCGCCGTCGACGATCAGCACCGGGTGACCGTTCACGGTGTCGACCCTGGGTGCGGCGAGCGCCGCGGACGGCGCCAGGAGAAAGAGGACGAGGAGGGAGGCGAGCGCGATCGGGCGGCGGACGCGATCGGGCGCGCGCTCGACGAGGGCCATCGGCGTGGGTCGCGGCATGACGCGCGAGGCTACCAGGCCGCAGCCGCGTCACTTCGAAGCGTCGACCGCTCATCAGGGGCCGCACGTCGTGCGGCGACCTCGCGTCGTGAGCAGACGTTCCGCCGGCGTGTCGCGCGGCCACGAAGATCCTGGAGTCCCCCGAGGGTTACGACTATGTTCCGGCTCACCTCCGAGGTCGCCAAGCGCGCACAGAAACCAAGACAGATGCCCTGGGACCTCCGCTTCGACCCCGAGCTCCGGATCGTCGAGACGCGCTACGCCGGTCGCGTCGAGCCGAACGAGCTACGCGCTGCCGCGACGGCGACGCTCGCGTGCGGCGAAGAACAGGGCACTCATCGCTATCTGGCCGACTGCACCGCCCTCGAAGGTGGTCATTCGGTGCTCGACCTGTACGCCCTGGTCGAGATCCTCTCCGACGTTCGCCCCACGGCGTTCCGCGAAGCCATCCTGTTGCCGCAGCTCGCCGCGCCTCGCCAGGAGGTCGACTTCTGGGAGACGAGCTGCGCGAACCGTGGCTTCGTGGTGCGGATCTTCGACGGTCGTGAGCCCGCGGTGGCGTGGCTGATCGGGTCGCCGCCGGACGCGAGCTGAGCGAGCTCGCGTCCCACGCGCCCACGCCCCGCATCCGCCCGGTTGCGCGCCAGGGATCGCCGCGGGCATCGTGACGCGAAGACTGGAAAATCCCCCCACGAATCGAGAGGTCCCATGCTGAAGAAGATCGGGCTCGGGCTGGCCGCCGCGGTGGTGCTGCTGGTGATCGTGATCGCCACGCGCCCCGCCGATTTCAAGGTGTCGCGCTCGCGGACGCTGGCCGCCGCGCCAGAGGTGGTGTTCGCGTGGCTCGACGACTTCCACCGCTGGCACGACTGGTCGCCCTGGGAGAAGCTCGATCCGGGCATGAAGCGGGAGGTCGGGGGGGCGCCCTCGGGGACCGGCGCGACCTACCACTGGGTGGGCAACGACAAGGTCGGCGAGGGCCGCATGACCATCACCGACAGCCAGCCGCCGCGCACCGTCACCATTCGCCTCGAGTTCCTGAAACCGTTCGCCGCCACCAACACCACGCTCTTCGAGCTCGCCCCGAGCGGCACCGGCACCACGGTCACGTGGACCATGTCCGGTCACAACAACTTCATGGCCAAGGCGTTCTCCATGCTGATGGACATGGACGCGACGGTCGGGCCGGACTTCGAGCGCGGCCTCGCCAACCTCGACGCCGCGACCGCGAGCGCCGCGTCGGCCCCGACACCGAGCGCGCCCGCGCCGGCGGCCGTGCCGGCGCCCGCGCCGACCGGTACCTGATCGCGACTCGCGCCGCTCAGCCCGCGAGCGCGGCGACGTCGAGGATCGGGCGCGTCGAGCGCCGCACCCGGGCGAGGATCAGCGCGCCCTCGAGCGCCGCGATCACGAGCTGCGCGCGGCGCCGCGTCTCGGCGCGGGTGCCGCCCGCGCGCGCGAAGACGCCCGCGATCACGCCGATCCAGCGGTCGATGGCGCGGATGCCGGCGGCGGTGATCTCCGGCGACTGAGGCGCCGTCTCGAGCAGCGTGGTGGCGATCGGGCAGCCGGAGCGGAAGTCGGACTCCGCCATCCAGCCCGCCATCGTCTCGCAGTAGGCGCGCAGGAACGCGCGCGGCTCGGCGTGCCGCTCGGCGAGCTCGACCAGCGTCTGGTGCATCCGCTCGCCTGCGAGGGTCACGGCGGCGGCGCCCAGCGCCTCCTTGCCGGCGGGGAAGTAGTGGTAGAGCGAGCCGCGTGGCGCGCCGCTCTCGGTCACGATCTGCTGCAGCCCGGTCGAGGCGTAGCCCTGGCGGCGGAAGAGCCGCATCGCGGTCTGCACCAGGGCGCCTCTGTGCTTGGCCACGTTCGCCATGATGCCGTCCTCCCGGGGACGGATTATGATGATCGGTCTAGTTGATGTCCAATCGCCCGCAACGCGGGCCGGAGGCCGACATGAGCGAGCGGGTTTCAGTGCGGATCGACGACGGGATCGCACGCATCCACGTCGACGACGGCAAGGTCAACGCGCTCTCGGCGGCGCTCATGGGCGAGCTCGACGCGGCGCTGACGGAGGCCGAGGCGGCGGGCGCGGTGGTGGTGCTGAGCGGCCGCGACGGCATGTTCTCGGCCGGCTTCGACCTCGGCACGTTCCGCCGCGGCCACGACGCCACGATGGAGATGCTGCGCGCGGGGGCCGGCCTGATCCTGCGCCTGCTCGCGTTCCCGCAGCCGGTCCTGACGGTGGCCGCTGGCCACGTGTATCCGGCGGGGGCGTTCCTGATGCTCTCCGCCGACGCGCGCTTCGGTGCGGCGGGGCCGTGGCGGATCGGGCTCAACGAGGTGGCGATCGGGCTCACGGTGCCGAGCTTCGTGGTCGAGCTGGCGCGCCACCGCCTCTCGCCGCCCGGCTTCACGCGCATCCAGAGTGCCGCGATGTTCGGGCCCGAGGACGCGCTCCGTCTCGGCTATCTCGACCGCGTGATCGAGCCGGCGGCTCTTCCCGGCGAGGTGGACGCCGAGGCCCGCCGGCTGAGGGCGCTCGATCTGACCGCCTTCACCGGAACCAAGGCGCGCATCAACGAGCGCGCCATCGCCGCCATCCGCGCCGCCGCGGACGCCGAGCTGGGCACGCCGGCCTGCTGACCCGCGGCTCGCGACCGATTAGCTTCCCCGCCCCGACCGGGGGGCGACCCATGAAGCTGGAACCGCGTATCGCGCTGCTCGAAGAGATCCTCGAACCGTGGGCGGCCAAGCTCGGCGCCGATCGCGTGCCGTACACGAACCACGTGTACCGCGTGCTGCACTTCTGCTTCGCGCTGCACCCGCCCACCGGCGACGACCACCGCAAGCTCGTCATCGCGGGTGCCTTCCACGATCTCGGCATCTGGTCGGACGACACCCTCGACTACCTGCCACCGTCGGTCGCGCTCGCGCGCAGCTACCTCGACGAGCACGGGCTCGGAGGGTGGCGCGAGGAGGTCGGGCTGGTGATCGATCTCCACCACCGGCTACGCGCCCATCGCGACCCGCGCTGGCCCCTCGTCGAGCCGTTCCGGCGCGCCGATCTTGTGGACGTGTCGATGGGGAGGCTCGCCGCCGGTTTGCCCGCGACCTACGTGCGCGAGGTGCAGGCTGCGTTTCCGAACGCGGGCTTCCACCGCCGGCTGGTCGAGCTGGGGGCGCGCTGGATCCCACGTCACCCGCTCCGCCCGGCCCCGTTCGTGCGATGGTGACGGAGTTCCACCGCCTCGTCCGGCCGCACCGAGCCCAACCGTGAGCCAACGCGACCCGTCGCCGCCCGCGCCCGACCCCACCGCCGGCGCGGCCGAGGGCGGCGAGCTCGCGCGCCTGCGCGCCGAGAACGCGGACCTGCGCCGGCTGGTCTCGAACCTCGTCGACGCCGCCGCCATCAGCGGCGACCGTCAGGCGAGCTGGCTCTACGCCGTGGAGGGCAACCGCGACGGCGTGTGGGACTGGAACGCCGTGACCAACGAGGTGTTCTTCTCGCGGCGCTGGAAGGAGATGATCGGCTACGACGACGGCGAGATCCGAAACGAGCTCTCCGAGTGGGACGAGCGCATCCACCCGGACGATCGCGCGCACGTCTATGCCGAGCTCGAGCGGTACGTGTGGATCCTCGATCGCGGCAAGGTCGTGAGCTGGACGGACGACGGCCGGCCGCTGCGCGTGGTGGGCACGCACTCCGACGTCACCGAGCGGCGCGAACGCGACGCCGAGACCCGGCGCCTGCTCGACGAGCTGCAGGCCGCGCTCGCTCGGGTCAAGCAACTCAGAGTCCGTGAATCTTTCCGTCCGGGTCGCTCACGGAAGCCGCGTAGGCCCGGCGACGGGGGATGGAACCCCCGTCGCTACGATGGTTTTCGTAGCGCGGGGGCTCCGTCCCCCGCGGCGCTCGCGCGCGCTCGATATGTTCACAGGCTCTCGGTGTTCTCTTGCCGATCGGTGCCGCGTGCAAGCGCATCCGCGACGAGCGCGGGGCGTGGCAGCCCGTCGAGGAGTACATCCGCAGCCGCTCGGAGGCCGACTTCAGCCACGGGATCTGCAACCCGTGCGCACGGCGGCTCTATGGCGACTACCTCGATGAGCCATGACGTGCGGGTGGACCCGCTCTCGGCCCGCTACCTGGTGATCGAGACGTTCCGCCCCGGCTCGAAGGAGCGGATCTACGAGCGCTTCCACGCCGAGGGGCGGCTCCTCCCCGACGGCCTGCGCTTCGTGGCGAGCTGGCTCGAGCGCGATGGCCCGCGCTGCTTCCAGCTCATGGACACCGACGATCCCGCGCTCTTCGAGGTGTGGTTCGCGCGCTGGAGCGACCTGGTGAGCTTCGAGCTGGTTCCGCTGGGCGAGAAGCCGGCGCTCCCCTCGGCCGCGCCGCCCGCGACCGACCCTGGATGAGCCCGCTCGCGGAAGCGCTGATCGCGGCGATCGACGCCGTCGACGGGCTCGAGCGCGGCGCCTCACGGCTCGGGTCGGGGGGCTGGCCCGCCTGGTTCGCGGGCGGCCGCGAGGTCGCGCACCTGCATGCCGAGGACCGCATCGACCTGCGCCTGCCGCGCGCGACGCAGCGGCGGCTCGGCGCCGATCCTCGGGTGCGGCCGCGCAAGTCGCGCTCGGCGTGGCTCGAGCTCGAGCTCGGCTCGCTCGCGGACGTGGCCGACGTCGTGGCGCTGGTGCGCATGGCGCGCGCCGCCGAGCCGCGCCGCTGAGCGCGCCGGCGGGCCCGGAAACCGCGCGCGAAATCCGTCGGCCCTGCATTGGCGGGGGATGGGGGCATCGCTATACTGCGCGCTTCGCGCACGAGAAGATCCGGCGCGAGACCGTCCCGAAAATCTTCGGAGGATGCTGATGAGCCGACGTACTCTTCGTGTGTGCTTCACCTTCGCCGTCATCGCGCTGGTCGCGGGCTGCGGAGACGGTGGCAAGGAGACCCTGCAGAAGGTCGATCTGCCGCTCTTCACCGGCTGGTTCTGGCACCTGATCTCGTTCCTCGCGATCGTCGGTGTCGCCTACCTGGTGAACCAGAAGGGGGAAGCCAACGAGGACTCGCTCTTCAAGCTCGGCAATCGCCTCCGCCAGCTCGAGGATCGCCTCGAGGAGCTGCAGAAGAGCGTGCAGGCGCCGGCCAAGGCCGAGGCGCCGGCCGCTCCCGCGGCTGCCCCCGCCGCGCCGACGGCGGCACCGGTCGCCGCGAAGGGTGGCGCCGCCAAGGGCAAGAAGAAGGACGAGTCGAAGCCGGCCTGAGGCCGCATCGTCTCGCGAAGAGGTCGGGTTCCACCCGAGCTCGACATGTCGAAGAAGGGCTGCCCGGAGGTTGCGGGCGGCCCTTCTCGTTTTCAGGATCGCAACAACATGGGGGTACTCGTGCGGAACCGGATCGCCCGCGCCAGCGTCGCGTGGCTCGCGGTGGCGTCGTTCGGCGTCGCGGCCCTCCCGGCGTCGATCGCGCTCGCCGCGCCGCGCATCGGCACCGTCGAGGGGCACCAGGCCTTCATCGTCGAGGGCCAGCCGTTCTTCAACCTGTCGGTCCACCTCGAGGAGAGCGCTCCGCAGGAGCTCGAGAACGTGCCGGTCGAGACCTACGTCGACACCGCCCACGAGCTCGGCTTCACCGCGGTGCGCGCGCTGCTCAACTGGAACACCTGGGAAGAGCGGATCGAGCGCCCCGAGATCGTGACCAACGACCTCACCCGCAGCCAGCTCGAGGCACTCGTGGCGCGCGCCCGGCTTCGAGGGCTGAAGGTCAACCTGGTGTGGCAGGGCTCGAACATCACCGGCCGCAGCAACCGCGCGCCGCGTGACATGTACCCGCCCGAGCCGGCGCCGCGCGCGCCGTCGGGCACGTTCCACCCCCAGGGGGACTTCGTGCCGCCCGCGGGCTTCGACTACGTGAACGACCCGCAGCGCTACGCGGGCTTCGTGCTGCTCACCAACACGCAGGGGCAGATCGGCTCCGACGCCGACGAGCCGCCCGCCAACTTCGGGGTCTACTGCCCCAACTGGCCGAACGAGCTGTCGCGCGAGAAGGCCGCGCTGACCGACCTCGCCAACTGGATCCACGGCCAGAACCAGCAGGGCGACATCATCGTCAGCCTGCAGATCCAGAACGAGGTGCGCGTGCAGGTGCAGCGCGAGGGCATCGTCGCCCTCGACCGCTGCCACTGTGGGCTCAGCGACTACCTGTTCGCCAACCGCGACAAGGTGCCGGCCGGCTTCGGCGCGGACGCGCCCACCTTCCAGCAGTTCCTGGGCCGCTATCCCGAGCTGACCCAGAAGGTGACGATCGAGGAAGCGTTCAACCAGTGGTCGTTCACGCTCCACTTCCGCGAGCTGATCCGCGCGGTGCGCGCCGTGACCCCCGAGCTACCGGTGGTGATCAACAGCTTCGGCGAGGACGACCTCTCGACTCCCCAGACCGAGAACCCCGGCTCGCCGATCCACCACGTGCAGGGCTACCTCGACACCGGCACCAGTCTCGTCGGACCCGACATGTTCGGGTACCAGTGGGAGGTCTACGAGGGCGGGCCGTTCTCGATCCCGGGGAACCTGCCGTGGGTGCCCGAGTTCGGCTCGCAGTCGCGGCCCTACTTCCAGGTGTTCGGCATGCTCGGCTCGAACGTCGCCGGTGACGGCCTGCCGAGTGACACCGGGCCCGCGTACACCGGCGCCGGCTACGGCGTGTATTCGCTCTTCGGCGACATCCAGCCGCTCTTCCTGGGGCTGGTGAGCGACGGCGTGCAGCGCGGCATCATCCCGGCGGCGCCGTTCGGTACCTACTTCAAGGACGTGTTCGGCGTGCCGTATTCGGGCGGCTTCTACTCGCGGGACTCCTTCCACGCCCTGCGCAGCGGCGGTCCCTGGCTCGCGCGCTACGAGGGGACGCCGCGGCTGATCTCGTTCTGGGACCGCGTGGTGCTCAACGCCAACGAGGACAACTTCTCGGGAGGCGAGTGGAACCTGGCCGGAGTGCCGGTGAAGCTCACCGACCACGGCACCGCGACCACGCCAGCGCGCGGCGCGGTGGTCCGCACCGGTGACCTCGACTTCACGGTGCTGGGCGTCTCCTACGCGGCCGAGATCGAGGTTCCGGTTCCGCCCGGCGAGGTGTTCACGGTCGAGCGCGGGTTCTGGCGCGCCACCGAGTGGGTGCGCACCGCGGACGTGCTACCAGGGAGCGTCACCGTCGACCCGATCGACGGTCATCCCACGGTGCGCCTCTCGGACGACAACCTCACCGATCCCGGGCTCGTGAACCCGGGCGTATCGGGCCCGCTGGATCTGCAGTACGCGGTGCGGCTCTACGTCACCAACCCGACCACGCCGGACGAGGACGGCGACGGCATCGCCGACATCGGCGACAACTGCCCCGGCGTCGCGAACGCCGACCAGGCCGACCAGGACGGCGACGGGCTCGGCGACGCGTGCGACTCGTCGAACGGAGGGGGTGGCGGCGGAGGTGGCGGCGAGGAGCCGCCGCCCACCAAGCTCGGCGGCGGAGGGGGCTGCACGGTCGCAGCCGCGAGTGACGGCGCGCCGGCGGGGCTAGGGACCGGGCTCGGGCTGGTCGTCGGGCTCGGGCTCACGCGGCGGCGTCGAGATCGTGCCCGGCGTCGCGATGCCGGCCGGCACCTCGACGCTCGCGGTCACCTCGAACCCCGCCGCGTCCCGTAACCGCACCCGCGCCGGCAGGCGCGCGGGCAGTGACCAGGCCCCGGCGGCGTCGGCCGCGTCCTCGTCGCTCAGCACCATCGGCAGCGGCACCGTCCCGGCGTAGGTGCCGGGCTCGACCTCGGCGAGCGGCCACCAGCGCGGATCCCCGCCCGCGCTCACCTCGGCGGCCGCGGACTCGCTGCCGAGCGCCACGATCACCACCTCGACGGCGCCGTCCGCCTCGCGCACCACGCGCCCCGAGGCGAAGGTCAGCGTGGCGCGCGGATCGTCGACCTCGTGTCCGGAGACTGCGACGCGGCCGGGAGCTTCGATGCGCGTCGTGAGGCGGTAGCGCGCCACCACCGGCGGCTTGTCGCGGCGCGCCGCGGCCTCCTCGGCGCGGGGCCGGCCCGGAGCGAAGAGCACCGTGCCCTCCTTCGCGCTGGGATCGGGCGAGACCGAGACCAGCTCGGAGGGCGGCGACGGGTTCCCCGCCGCGTCGTAGCCGAGCACCGTGTAGTAGCGCCGCGTGAGGTCGAAGAAGCCGTGCTCGTCGGCCGCGATCGGATCCGTGAAGCGCGTCTCGCGGGTCTCGCCGAGCGACGCGAAGCGGTACGGGAAGCCGTCCGAGCGGAACACCCGGTAGTGGTGCACCACGCCGCTCTCGGGTCGATAGGTCCACGTGAGCTCGAAGACGCCCGCGCTCTTGCTCTTGCCCTCGCCCGGCGCACGCCTCACCACCAACCCGGCGGGAGGCAGCGGGCGGTCGGTGTCCGCGAGCAGCGCGCCCGAGCCGAGCGCCACCGACTCGACGCGCCCGGTGGCGTCGACGAGGTGCGCGGTCACCGTGAGCAGGCCCGGCTTCACGCCGGGCGGCACCGAGAGCCGCGTGCGGTAGTGACCAGGGCTGGTCTCGAGGAGTGGCACCACCGCGAGGAC
>JADJOY010000019.1 GCA_016713535.1 Deltaproteobacteria bacterium | reverse complement strand
CGAGCCACGGCCGGCTCCAGCCGAACGTGGTGCCTTTCCGGCTTGAACGAGACGTAGGCGAGGTCGAGGTTCACCGGCTTGCGGGTGAAGAGCTCTGCTCATGGTCTGTATCTCGGAGATCGGGTCGCCGGGATCTCCGGTGGCGAGGCGCACCTGGGCCTCGGCGCTCGGAGCTTCGCGACGGCCTTCACGCCGAGACGGACGTGCGGAAGCGCTTCGCGGAAGCGGTCCGTCGTACCGTCCTGGAAGAAGGCCTCCGCCGCGGATCCGGACATCACCGGTAGTGCCGAGAACCGGTCGAGCCAGTCGGCCTTGGACGTAACTGCCGTATGGCGGCTGCCTTGCTTCCTCTGCGTCGGCCTGCGCGCGCAGCACCAGTACTGTTCGCCGCGGAGCCGTCCTTCGGCGTGTTGCATCTCCAGCATCCGCTGGTTGACGGTGAGGGCGGCCTCGCGGATCCGGCGCCTGCGCCGCGACCACGCGCCGAGAAGATCGAGAGCGCGAGCGCAGCTGCTCGCGATAATGCAGGTGCGTTTCATGGGTCCCGGCGGCGTCCGCGGGCTGCTGCATGCGGGGTGGACGGGTCGATTGGGGTGACGTCGGCGAGCTTAGGTGAAGCCGGCGGCCTCGGAGCGCGCGCGAGCGCCTCGGCGCCGCGGCAGAAGGCCAGGAACTCGCGTGGTGCGGCGGTGTCCGCGCCTGGCGAGCACCGCCGCCGGATAGACGATCGGCGGGTGTGCCGTGACCGGGAACGTGTAGGCCGCCTTTCACGCGCGTACCGGGGCGCGCGGCTTGCGACGAGGCCCGCGTCGGCCGCTCCGGACGCGACCCAGCCGAGCACCGTGCGGGCGTTGTCACCGCCTGGCGCGATCTTGCCCTCGACGTCCTTGGCGATCCTTGCCCACCAGACAGCAGGCGCGGCTGCAATTTCCTGCTTTGGCTGGCACGGTCTCGGCCAGCGAGTGCCAGGTGCGTTTCACCTCGGGCGCGATGGCGAGCGGGCGCGCGGTCCGGAAACGGGCGAGCGGCGAGGGCTCGGCACGGCAATCGGCCAGGCGATTGCCGAGCAGCACGGCGCGGGTGCTGGCGGCGAGGAGCTTGCGCCGGTCGAGGTAGTCCATCCAGTCGAGGTCGGCGGACACGAACACGTCCGCGGCGAGCCCCGCCTCGACCTGCTTCGCGAGCCGCGACGAGGCGTCGAAGCTTGAAGCGCACTCGGGAGGTGACCGGCGGTGGTCCAGGCGCCCCACCTTCGGCAGCACGTCGGAGAGGCTCGCCGCGTGGCGAGTGATCGGTGACGGGCTGGCCTCGTTTCCCGCGGGTGCGATAACGGGGATGAGGACGGCCAGCAACACGAGCAGCGCGCGGAAGATCCTGAACATTGAAACTCCTTATTAATCTCTCTGGTTACTAATCGTTACTTATTGCATCTTGTTACTGGTCCGATCAAGTCTCGTGGCTTGCCCGCACCTTTCGGACACGCGGTGCCCCGCCAGGCTCTCGTTCCATGACGCTCCGCCGGGTTATCGCTGCTCAAGTCCGCCGGTGTCGCGGAGCTGCCCGGCGTCCACCCTGGCAAGTCCACCGGGGCTGGCGCGCGGGCTGCCGGGTCGTCGAGTGGGCGGCGAGTGGCGCGGCGACCGCGACGAGGTGCTGCGCTGGGCCGGCTCCGGCGCTGGCGACGAGCGCAGTTGCGTCGGTGCACGCGCCCGCCGCCACTGCCGATGCCGCGGCGCCTCCTTGATCGCGGCCAACGGCGACGTGGTGATCGAGCTGCCTCGCTCACGCGAACACTGGCGCGAGCCCGCTGCTCGGCTTCGTGCAAGGGGACAGCGGCGCCGCGTTGCGGCTGCTCGCCGAGGAGCGGGTCCTCGCTGCCGGCTGCCACGGCGACGGCCCGCCGCCGCGGGTGGGCGAGCGGCGCCTCGGCCCGCCCACCTCGTGACCCGCGAGGTGGCCTCGCGTGCGTCAGAGCGCAGCGCTTGCCTAAGCTACGGTGAGTGGCGCGGGCTGGCGACCGCCGGCGGGATGCTGCACCTTCGCCACGCGTCGCGAAGACCCGGGTCAAGCTCTGGCAAACACGCGGTGCTCGGCTCGCACCGCGAGGATGGTGTACGCGGTCGCGCGCGGCGAGTAGCGACGCCGGGATCGTCACGCGCGCGTGGGCCGAGCGCGCGTGGGGCTGGCGTTCCGCGCGATCGCCACCGAGCCTTTACGGGCCGCGGTGTTCGCCGAGCGGCTCGGCCACCCGCTCGTCACACGGCTGTGCGAGGTCGCGCAGACCCGGCCCTTCCGTGACGGGCCCGCATTGCGTGCCCGACTACGACGTGACCAGACCGGGCGACATCCGCACGACCCCGAGACGGCGTGAGCGCCGCGCGCCCAGGCGAGGAGGACCGCACCGTGCCCAACCGCCCATCGACGGGGCCAGCGCCAGCGGCTCGTTCACCCCTCGACGGCCACCCGGAGGTCCGCACCTGCGTGATCTGCGGGCGCGTGCTAACACCGCCGCGACGTAGTGCGCGCCACCAGCGTGCGTCCGCTGCTCGCCGGGTACCTCACGGCCCAGAACCCGGGGAAGTGGACCGGCGAAGGGCACCTCTGCCCGTCGCTGCCTCAATCACGCGCGGGTCGCGTACGTGCTCGAAAGCACCTCGAGCAGGAGCGCGGAGAGCTCTCCAGGTGGAGGCCGAGGTCGCCCAGAAGGCCGGCCAGCACATCACCATCGTGAAGAACATCGACGAGCAGTTCCAGCGCACGGTGACCCGCGGCCAGCGCACCGCGGACGTCGTGGCGCGGGTGGGCGGCTCGTGGGGCTTCGTGATCGCGTTCGGTGTGGTACTGACGATCTGGATGGCGCTCAACACGAAGATCCTCGGCCCCCACCCGTTCGACCCGTTCCCGTTCATCCTCCTCCAACCTGGTGCTGTCGTGCCTCGCGGCGATCCAGGCGCCGATCATCCTGATGGCGCAGAACCGCTCCGCGGCGCGCGACCGCATGCGGCCGACGAGGACTACCGCACCAATCTCCAGGCGGAGCTCGAGATCGCGAGCCCTCCACGACAAGATGGACCACCTGCTCTACAGCCAGTTCGAGCGCATGGTCGAGATGCAGGAGATCCAGCTCGACCTGCTTACGGACTCGCCGAGGCGTCGCGACGCAGGTGAGCGCACGCGGCGGGCTCACGCCCGCCCCTACACTCCCCGCGACGCCTCGGTTGGAGGGCCGCGCTCCGTCGCCGCCGGAGGGAGTCCCGAGCGACCGCGGGCGGCCGACGGAGGTGGCCGCGCCCGCAGCCGCTCGATCTCGGTCCGGAGGGGCACGCGTCGCGGCGCCGATCGCGCGCGGATCCCAGGCGATCCCGAGCGACCGCCACGCCGGCGGCCCACGCCCGCCCCTACACTCCCCACGCGACGCCCTCGGTTTGGGAGGGGCCGCGCCCGTCGCGGCCGGAGGGATCGATCCCGACCGATCGCTACTGCGGGCGCTGGGCGTGCCCCTACTTCATCGCGTCGACGGTGAGGCGGGTGACGCACGGCTCGGCGCCGGTCCACTCGAGGCCGACACCGCGGCTTCCTGGGTCGGGAAAGACGAGGTCGGTCAGCACCGCGCGGCCGTCGTCGCCGAAGACCTCGACCGACGAACGGTCGACGAGCACGCGCACCGTGAGCGGCGCGCGTCAGGCAAGGCGCTTGGCGCCGAGCCACCGTGTGCCTGCCGGGAACTTGCGGTCGAAGCCCGCGTAGCCGCTCTGGCTGCGGTCGAGGGCGAGCGTGCCGCCCGCGGGATCGAGAGCGTGATCGCGGTGCGCTCCACCGCGCCCGCGCGGACCACGAGCGTCACGCTCGTCGCGCCGCGCGGCTCGACGGCGAGCCTCACGTCGAGCGCGTCGCCCGTGACGCCGGCGAGCCGCGCCGCCGCCTTGCTCGCGCTCACGCCCTCGAGGTCGAGCAGGCGCTCGCCACGCCGCGCCTCGAGCTCGACGACCGGCTGCTGCGCGAGCCGGATCCCGGCGGCGCCGCCGCTGCCCGCGTCCGCCACCAGCCGCACGTCGCGCGGCACGGTCATCGCGCCACGCCGGCGAGGTGGGCGTGACCATCGCGTACTTCCAGTTGCTCATCCACGCGATCCACGTGCGCCGCCCGCCGGGCGCCGAGCTCCACGATTGCGCCGCGTAGAAGTCGGCGCCGCCATCCAGCACGTGCGGACCGCCGCCCGCGGCGTCCGCCACGAAGCGCTCGCCGTCGAAGCGGCCCACGAAGTAGCGCGCCCCCGAGAAGCCGATGATCGGCCCCGGGTTGAAGTCGGTCTTGAGCACCCAGCGCGTCGTCGCCGGCGCCGCCGCCCGTGCCGCCGCCGGGGTCTCGACCGTGAGCTCGAAGAGGTCCGGCACTCCACACCCCGCCGAGCGCGTACCCGGCGCCGAAGTCGGAGAGGTCGGTCCAGTCGATCAGGTCCGGCGAGGCGAAGAGCTGCGCCCGTCGCCCGCCGCGAGCACCATCACCCAGCGCCGCGTCGGCTCGTGCCAGAACACCTTGGGATCGCGGAACGCCCGCGAGCCGGTGGGGCTCCGGAGCACCGGATTACCGCCGTACGGTGTCCAGGTATCGCCGCCGTCCTGCGACACCGCGAGGCTCTGCTTCTGGGTGCCGTCCTCGCCTCCCGAGTGGGTGTAGATCGCGACCAGGCACGCGACCCCCGCGTCGCAGAGCCCCGAGGTGTTCGCTGCGTCGACCACCGCGCTGCCCGAGAACGCGAGGCCGAGCGCGGCGTCGGGCTCGATCGCCACGCCGCGATCGTCCCAGTGGGCGAGGTCGCGGCTCACCGCGTGGCCCCAGTGCTGCTCGAGCGGCAGCCGGCGCGGGATCGAGCTGGTAGAAGAGGTGCCACGTGCCGTCGGCGTGGACGAGCCCGTTGGGGTCGTTCATGAAACCCGACGGCGGCGTCACGTGGTAGCGCGGCCGATACGCCTCGAGATCGTCGGGCTCGGGCGCGGCGCGGGGCGTTCCGCCTCGAGCAAGAGGCCAGCGCGAGGAGCAACGGCAGCCAGCCGCGAGTGGTGGCAGACTGGCGCGCCGATCGATCCACGGGCGAACGCGGGAGGAACCCGATGAAGCGAACCCGAGGGCGAGGAGCCCCTGGCACGATGGCTCACCGTCGGCGGTTTGGCGACGAGCCTGGCGGCGGCGGGCGGCTGTGCCGAGGCCCAGCCGTTGGGCGACGGCCCGCGCTGGCGGCGCGCCGGTGCTCGACGCGCTCTTCGCGGGTGGCCGCGTCACCGAGGCGCTCGCCTCGCTGATCGAGCGCGCCGAGCTCGAGGACGGGCAGATGTTCAAGGTCGTCGAGGTCGGCCGCGACGCCGCGAGCAGCCACCACGTGGTCGCGATCCGCGACCCTGAGGCGCTCCACCGCCACGACACCCACGACCTGTTCGTGGTGACGCTGCGCGGGCACGGCACGATGCGGATCGGCGGCGAGACACGGCCGGTCGGCGAGGGATCCGTGCTGTATGTGCCGCGCGCCACCGTGCACGCGTTCACCAACCTCTCGAAAGCGAGCCCGCGATCGCGTACGCGGTCTACGTCCCGCCATTCGACGGCAAAGATCGCGTCCCGGTGCCGTGAAACGGCCGTGAGCGGCCGTTCGGGCCTCCTAGGGCCCAAAATCGCTGTTTCAGCTTTCCCAGCGCCGGCCAGCGCGCAGAATACTGGCAAAATGTGGCAATTTTTGTTGGCAGATTGTGGCAGAACCTGCCACAAAAATGTGGTATCGCGCCGAGGGCGCGCTACGACGTGGGAGCGTAGGGGCGGGCGTGAGCCCGCCCGCAGTAGCGATCGACCGGGATCAAAGGGCTGGAGCGCGTCCGCTCCGTCGGACGCCAGGGATCGAGCGGGTCCCGGCGACGCTCACGCCGGCGCGCATCGCCGGGATCGCGCAGGCGGGCTGACGTCGCGGCCGCGACGGAGCGCGGCCCTCCAGCCGATCGATCCGGATCGCGATCGACGCGCCGGACGCGTGCCCTCCGGACGAAGGCTGGACGCCCCCGCGGTCCGCGCGGGCGCAGGCCCGCCGCGCCGCGACGGACGCCCCTCCAGCCGATCGCGCGCGACCCCGACCCCGGGCGGGGACGGGCCCCGCCCCTACGGCGCCGCCACCGTCCCGTGTTCGTCGTGTCCCCGGCGGGGGTTCGCGTCGGCCACCGTCCGGTGTTCGTCGGTTTCGCCGGCGGGGGTTCGCGTCGGCCGACGCGTCGTAGGGGCGGGCCCTGTGCCCGCCCGCAGTAGCGATCGATCGGGATCGAAGGGCTGGAGCGCGTCCGCTCCGTCGGACGCCAGGGATCGAGCGGGTTCCGGCGACGCGCATGCCGGCGCGTATCGCCGGGATCGCGCAGGCGGCCGACCTCGCGGCCGCGACGGAGCGCGGCCCTCCAGCCGATCGCGCGCGACCCCGACCCCGGGCGGGGACGGGCCCCGCCCCGACGGTGCCGCGGCCACCGTCCGGTGTTCGTCGGTTTCGCCGGCGGGGGTTCGCGCCGGCCACCGTCCGGTGTTCGTCGGTTTCGCCGGCGGGGGTTCGCGTCGGCCGACGCGTCGTAGGGGCGGGCCCTGTGCCCGCCCGCGGCCCGGCTCAATCCCCCGCGAGCACCCCAGCGATCGACCTGCGCACCTGCGTCGGGCGCCGTCATGGCGGCGCCCGGTCCACCCGGTCCGGTGCCCGGCGCGATCCAGTGCGCGGGGATGTTGCCGTTCACGCGCGGCATCGGCTGCGACGGCTGGCGGCGCCGATCGTCCTCGGTGTTCACGCCCGGCTTCGGCTCGAGCGCCGCGAGCGAGAGCCCGCCGGCGCCCCCCGGCACGTGGCAGGTGAGGCAGAACGGATTCCTCGACGAGTCCGGCCGCGGCGCTCCGAAGTGGAGCGGCCCCTCCGGGAAGTGGATCGCGCGACGCACGCTCACCGAGCCCGCGGGCGCCGCCGCCGGGTACGCCGCGTGATCGCGGCCGTAGTCGTGGAAGCACGCGTACGACGCGAACGTCCGCTGCCCGCCCGCCGCCAGCGCGGCACTCACGCCCTCGTGCGCCCACGCCGGATAGCGCTCGGCCACGGCACCCCACTCGGCGTTCCCGGTGAGCCCGACCAGCGTCCCCGCCGCGTGGTTGCACGCGACCTCGACGTCGGGAACGTGCGCCAGCACCTTGAAGTCGTCGATCCAGCCGCGCACGCCGCCGCCCGCCGCACCCGGCGCCGTGCCCACCACCAGCGTGCCGGGAGTGAGCTCGAAGAGCGGCGCCTCGCTCGTGAACGAGTCGAACGCGAAGCCGCCCACCAGGAGCGTGACCTCGCGATTCCCCGGCGCCATCGCGACCGCCAGGTGCACCCAGCCGCGGCTCGCCGGCACGGCCGGGAGCTCGACGCTGTGCACCACGGCCCCGCTGCCGTCGACATAGCTCAGCGCGTGCCGCCCCTCGAGCCTGAGCCCGCTGCCATCCGGGAACGTGAGCAGCGCCCGCGCAGCGGTGTCGTCCTCGACGCGCGGGTCGACGAAGATCGCCACGTACCAGCTCGCCCCGCGGATGTCGCGCGGCTGCGCGGGCACGGGGTATTCGACGCGGTTGGTGCCGCTCAGCCAGAAGCCGCGGCCGTTCACCCCGCCGAGCGCGTTCGACTCGGCGCGACCGGTGCCCACCGCCACGCGTCCATGCGGCGGCACGCGCCAGCGCTCGGGCAGCGGCGTCGCCGCGTTCTGGAGGTGCACGTCCTCGATCGGCGAATACACCGGCAGGAGCGGGTAGCCGTTCTTGTAGTAGGCGTAGTGGACGAGCCCGGCCGCGGGGTCCGCCACCACCGACGGGATCATGCTCGAGACGATGAACGCGTCGGGGTCGAGGTAGTCGTCGAACGCGAACTCGTCGGTGGCGTGGCCGTTCGAGAGCGTCCACACGATGTCACGTGGCGTGATCGGCCGCATGGGCTCGTGGAAGTTGAAGAGGTTCTCGGTGGAGTCGAGGACGTTGGTGTTGCCGCTCCAGCCCGGCGGCAGGTTCGGGTCTTCGTGACGACCCACGGTGCGCGAGCCGCCCACGCGCACCTCCACCGGTGTCCCGTCGGGCTCGTGGAACATCTGCACCAGGACGTGGTTCCGCGGGTCGAGCGGCGTCGCCCAGTCGCTGCTGTTTATGAGGTTGTCGATCATCACCATCTTGCCGTAGGTCCAGAGCCCCGCCACGGCTTGGCCGCGCACCATCCCCGGCTCGAGGAGGATGCGATCGTCGCAGCTCTCGACGCACCGGTACGGGTACATCCCGGGCACCATGGTGTCGAGGGTGTCCGACACCGCCGTCATGAAGAGGTTCTTCCCGGCGCGGTCGAGCCACGGGTAGGACACACCGATGTCCTCGCCGTCGGCGATGGGGTTGCCCTCGGCGTCGCGGAGCTGGAACGTCGCGAAGTCGTAGCGCCCGCGCACGCGCGGATCGAAGTGGGCGTGGCTCACCGGATGGAAGTGCTGCCACGCCGTGACGTCGCACGCGTCCGCGCCGTCCTCGGCGAGCGAATACATGAGGTCGTAGGCGCGAGTCATCGTCTGGCCCGTCTCCGGGTTGGTCCAGTCGTAGGTGAGCGCCGACGTGTCGATCCGGCGCCCCGTGAGCAGGTGGCCGTCCCACGTCACCATCGGCTCGAACCACACCGCGCCCGGAAGCGGCGGGCCGGCGACCGGCTCACCGAGGGTGACTGCCGCGATCTGCGCCTGCGCAGTCTTGGGGTTGCTCACCTCGACGTGCACCGGCGTGGCCCAGAGCCGCGACGGGTTGCCGCCCCCTCCGAAGCCCATGTGGGTGATGTCGTAGCAGTCGCGCGAGGCGTCGCCGTCGCACGGATACGGATTCGGCCGGCGCGGCGGGCTCACCAGGTCGCCCCGCACGTCGCAGAGCGTGTTGTGGCCGATCCCATGCCCGTTCGGCGTGTGATGGATCCCACCCGCGAACGGATCCGTGCTCGCCAGGATCGTCGCCCCCGCCGGCCCCTTCACCACCGGCGCGTCGAGTTTCTCCGGCGCCAAGAGGTAGAGGCGCATCTCCGAGCCGCCCTCCACCGCCACACCCACCCGCCCATCCGCCGACGTCCTGAGCGGCGGCACGTGCGGATAGCTGAAATCCCGCTCCGCCGTGACCATCGCCACATCCCGCATCAACGCCGGCGTCTCCGGCTGCTCCCCGTTGCCGGAGCAGCCCGCCGCCGTCGCGATCACCGCCACCCACTTCACCCACGCGCGCATCTCGATCCCCGGCCCGGTCCATCCGACGATGATACAGATCGCCCCCACCCCCGCACCCCCGCGCCGGCTGAATCCCTCCCCTCCCACGGACCGAAACCCGTAGGGGGCGGGCTCAACGCCCGCCCGCAGCTCCCCGTATTCACAACAACCCGCCGCGCCTGCACACCCCTGGAGCGCGGCCGCTCCGTCGGCCGCCCAGCCGATCCTCACCGACGACACCGGCCCTCCCGAGTCCGCCGCCCCATCGCCGATCGAGCCCCCTGGAGGCCGGCCGGTCCCTCGGCCAGCCACTTCGTTCCTAGGCGCTCCGGACGGTCCCGCGGAACCGCGCTGAAACCCCTCGCGCACCACCCTCAACTCGCGACGGCATTTCCCCCCGGCACTCCTATGCGCCCTCGCCCCCTAGCCCGATGGATCGCCTTGAGAGCCGACCCGCCCAGAACCGCTACCCCGGTTGCCGTGGCGCGGCTCGCTCAGCCCCTACGCCTCGCGAACCCTAAGAATGCACTGGCAGTGCGAGCACTTGCGCCCGGTCGGCGGCTCCGGGCAGAATCCTCGCTACCCGGGCGAAGCCACTCCTATAAGGTGAACTTGGTAGTTATTCTGAATAAGCGTCAGCCGATCAAGCAGGAGAACTCATGCCCATCAAGGTCCAGCGCGGCAATATCGTTTGGGTCGACTTCGGACCCGTCAGAGGCCGGTGCAAGGCCGGTGCTCATCCTGCGGTCGTAGTGCAGAACAACGTCGGCAACCAGTTCAGCCCGATGACGATCGTCGTACCGCTCACGGATCCACGCCAGTTTAAGAATCTCCCTGTTCAGGTGCTCCTGACCTCTGGAGAAACCGGACTTGCGAACAAAGACAGCTGTGTCGAATGCGGCCATGTGACGACGATAGACGGGGACGCGCAGATTGACCAGGCCAAGGGAATCGTTTCTACGGTACAACCGGCTGCCATAGCCAAGATTGATGCGGCGCTTCGCAAGAGCGTTGGCCTCTAGGCGGTGAGCGGCGAGAAGGCGATGGACGACGCCGCGCGACTCCTTCTTTCGGTGGTTAGCCGAAGACGTGTGTAGTTGGAGGTGGGATGTTCGATGATCTCAGGTACCTCATCAACAGCTCGAAGCTGCCCGATACCACCAAGGTTCCGCTCACGATCGCCGTCAAGGCGGTTGCCTGGTTGCCCTGGCTCTTCGTCGGCATCAGTCTCTTGCTGACCCGCGAGTACTTCGTTTACTGGTTCGCGATCTTCGCTTTCCTTGAAGGCTTCATGCTCCTGACCCTCGTCTACCTCCTCGTGGCAGTTCTTCGCCAGGGGCAGCCCACGGACCCGGCGAGTGGCTCTGAAGCTTCACAGGCGACGAATAATACATTCGGAGGAGCTGTGCTAAAGGGCGTGCTCGGCAATGCCGCGTTCTACCTCTTCATACTGATCGCCTTCGTACTGGTGAAGGCGATGGGAACCTTTGATGGTCTCTGGCGGACACCATGGGCCGGCTTGCGCAGTGACGCGGCTAACCAGTCGCTGCACCCGACCGGGGCTGCGGCAGGCGTGAGCGATCTGCCGCGAACGAACGTCGCAGCCCCCGGCAGGTGAGCTTTGTCGTTCGCCGGGAGAGAGTTGGATCCCCGTGAAAGGGAATGAGCATCACATGACGGCGCTCTGGCGCTTTCACGATGCGGCGCTGGAGAAGGCGGCGCTCATACTCGCGATTGCCCGGAGTGAGATGTCCGACGTGTGGGGCTACAGCGACCTCAAGTTTCGTCAGACAATCGCACTGTACGACCTGCTTCACGAATTCGCTTACAGCACCCGCAAGGCGATCGAACGCACCGAGACCATGGCGCCGGGCATCATCCAGAAGGCGAAAGCGACCCCTGTGCATCGTGGCAGGACCGAGTTCCCGTGCGAGTCCTGGAATCCTGGGGAGACAATCGCGCTGGTTCAGGAGTCGTTCTGGTGGGTGGTCAACCGAATCATGCATTCCACCGAGACCCTGGTGGTCGACTACGTCGCGCGAGTCGAGTTTCACGAGGCGTCCCGAACAGGTCAGCACTGGGCGGTTGAGCAGCCACGAGTCTTCGGCTTCCGGTCGGACTACGACCAAGAACAGAACCTTCATCACGTTCATACAGAGTCCTTCGTGATGGCATACGTGCACATGCTGAGTCCGGACGTCGAGGCTGCCATAGGCGCCCACTTCGAGCCGACTCGCAGGTCCGGCTAACTAGACGCGGCCGCAGACGGCACCCGGGATGCGGCCGCTTAGATCCCGTGGCATGCGTAGCCGCAGGTGAGCGCAGCGTTGGGTGGGAAAAGAGCGGACACCGCCCACATGTCCGAAGGAGATAGGATCGATGCGTGACTACGGAAGGGCGATTCAGGCCTCCTTGGCTGCTCGAGCAGTGTGGGAGCCAGGAACTGGCGTGGCGCCTGGTGACTACGGGCAGATCCTGACGGGATGTTTTGTCCGGATGGGGTCCGTAGCGGACCTTGGGATCAAGCTCGGATCTCACGAAGTGGCACACGAGGGCAGGTACGAGTTTTCGCGCGGGCTCTCATCTAAGCAAAGTGCTTCAGCAACCACCGCGGTGGAATGGACCGGCGAGTTATTGGCCTCGATCAACTGGGCCGGGGCGCGGGAGTGTCTTGGGCGCCCCGACCAGCGACGTTCTTACCATCGCGGACTTGGGGCGCGTGGTGCGTGCAACTCTGGCAACCCGCCAGTGGCGGTTTTAATTGGCTGCTCGTCCGTCAAGTTCGGACCCTAAAACGCGGTATCGTCGTGCTGGGAGGGAACTCCGCTACCAAGGGCAAGCTTGCCTTTGAGACAGGGATTCCGGCGCACGAAGCGAGGGTCTCTGCTGACGTCACACGCGCTGATGGGTTCAACATTATCCAGAGTGGCCTGAGCGGCGCTGTGTACGCCCACACAGTTCGGCTGAGGCCCTGGCTTGCTCACGGTGCAGCGCCGCTAGATCATGAACTGTGGTACGAAGACAATCTCGATGATGAAGAGTGAGGAGGCCGCTGCGCTCGACGCGCTGACTGCGGAATCACGCGGTATCCACCGCGCATGCGTTCGACTGCTCGCCGCAAGGAACACCGCCTCGCAGCCGAGATTGTTCGAACTCATTCCAAGTATTTCGATTCTGCCGGAACAGCGGAGGACCCTGCCAATCAATCGTACGCTGCTCTGTTGCAAAGACTTGGGCCCATCGCCGAGGCCATGCCGGCAATCGTCGCCGCCACTATCCCCAGGTCATCGCTCTGGGCTGGTACGGGAGAAGTCGGCGCCAGCTGGTTGGTGGTCATACCGGCAGGAGTGGTCTCGTTCTATCGACGCTTTTGCACCGTCGTCTTCCAAGCGCGAGAGTCCTATGCTGAATCCGAAGCCCTTGAAGGCCCAATCGGGCAGATGTCGCGACTACTGGGCGAACAGCTTGAGTTTGGCCTGTTGGACTTCGCGGGAATGGATCACCTGCCGCACAACCTTCGAAACCAATAATCGAACATCTAACGCAGCTGTCTTAGTGAGTTTTTCATTTGCACGAGGCCTGCCACGTCAGAGAGCGCCATCAGGAACCTGGCGCCCACGACACCACGTGGTATCAAGAAGCACACCTGAGGCACGCCAACGAGTTTGCGGCCGATAGATGGGCGTTCAACACACTTTGCCTCAGTTCAGCAACGACATGCATCTCGTCGCCGTAGCTGTCGCCATGCTCTTCGATAGCCTTGACCTCCTGACCGCTTCGACTTCGCGCCGATGACTCGCCTGACGCACCCTGCGCCAGCCGCTCGCAAATGGCGACCATGCGCTTGCTCGAAGCGCCCGAGGCACTTGACTTCCTCGACGCCAACGAATTGCAGAAGGCGCGGGAGTTTTCGCCTTCTATGAGCGGCTTGCGGCATTCAGTAGTGGACCGAGCCAAGCCAGCGACGCCGCTCAATATCGCTTTGAATTCGGGCGCCGATGCAGGACCGGAATCCTTCGTTAACGCCATGCTGCCTTTGCTCGCGCTGGGGGACCCCGCCCGTATCGTCCATAACTTCGCCCGGGTGAGATGTTCTTCTCAGAAGTGGGCGGAGGAAGGAAGTAAAGAAGACGCCGCGTGGGTCACCAGAGTCAACGGATGTATCGATGCGTTAGGCCGCGAACTCAACACCGTGCCGCGACTTCGGGACCTCGCGGGGCTTCTGCTCCAAGCGGAGTCCAGTGGCAGCGGGCTTGCTCAGAAGGCGTAGCGGAATGCCGACCAACAGCAGCATGCAGCTGCGGCGCCCCGCGCCACAGCTGCATGCTGGGCGTTCGCCAGGCCCGATTCGGCTACTTGCGGGGCGGTATCGCCGGTGAAACCATCACGAAGTGCCTCGGCTGCTCGTCGTAGTGGATCCGAATGTGCTCGTGTCCGCGCTCCGGTCTCGCCGGGGCGCGGCATTCGCGCTGCTCGAGCGGATCGGAGGCGGCTTCTTCGACCTGGCGGTCCCGTTCCGCTGGTTCTGGAGTACGAGGACGCGCTGCTGCGCCACCGCGGTGGGCTCCGCGTCTCGGACGTCGGTGAGGTGCTCGACTACATCTGTAGCATTGCCCGCCACCAGCGGATCTTCTTTCTGGCGCCCGCTGCGTATCCGTCCGGTGTAGTCCCGGTGGGGCTGGTGCGAAGGGGCCGCAGCCGCGTGATCCGCGGCGGGCAGGTCCGTCGGTTGTAGAGGTCGGGTACGGCTTACTCGGCGGCGACCGATAAGCTTGGGGTGAGCGCTGGCCCAGCGATCGGGCAGGAGCTCGGCCATGCGGTGAGCGGGCCATCCCACGGCGAGCTTCGATCACGTCCGTGAGGTACGGCAGGGGTGCCACGCCGTGCTGTACGCAAGTCCGCATCAAGCTGTAGAGCCGCGCCGAGCGTCGGGCTGCGTCGTGCGACCCGGCAAAGAGATAGTTTCGACGGCCCAGTGCGAGGTCTCGGATCTGGCGCTCGCAGAGGTTGTTGTCGAGTGACAGCCGTCCGTCCTCGACGAAACGCGTGAGCGCCGTCCAGTGGTTCAAGAAGTAGCTCGCCGCCTGCGCCAACGCTGAGCTTGGCGTCTCGTCGCGCACCGTCGCGACCAGCCAGCGTTGGAGCTCTCGAGTGCTGGAAACGATCGTTCCTGGCGTTGCACCGCCCGCGCTTCGGGCGTGAGTCCTCAGTCGGCGAGCCCGAGCTTGTATAGCCGCCGGATCAGGAGCAGCGGATACGCCACCCGGCAGTCCGTGTCCTTGAGGTCGACGAGCCGCCGCCGCGCGTGCGCCATGCAGCCGACCTCGATCGCTTCGGCGACGCGCCCGTTGTAGACGCGGTCGAACACGTTGGCGGCATCGGCCTGCACATACCCTTTCCGCCCCGTGAGGGAAGAGCCACGGCCCGTCCTCGCCCTTGCCGGTCTCGGCGTACTCGAAGAGCACGCGTCGCGATCGTCCCCCACGTAGCACCACATCGTGCGCCGCGCTGGATGGTCGGGGTCCCGGTGCGAGCACCTTGAGACCGATCCATCGGTCCGCACGACGTACGCGGCGCGCACCCGGTCGGCCAGCACCTCGATGACGGGCGCCACCAGATCGCCGACCTCGCGATCCAGTCCGCGAGCGTCGACACGGGCACCGTCACGCCGCTGCGCGCGAACATGCGGTGCTGGCGGTGAACGGGCCCGTGGTCGAGGAATTTGGTCACCGTCACGTACGCCAGCAGCGAAGGAGCGGGCGGTGCAGCCGAACGGTTCACCGGGCTGGGTGCGGTGGACGCCGAGCTTGCAGCGAGCCACAGGCGGACTTACCGGAGCCGCCACTCGTGCTCCACGAAGTGCCCGGGGACGTACTCGGGCACGCGCGAGGCGTCGGAGCCGATCCGTCGCTCGGGCTGACCGCAACGCGGGCACGTCCGCGCCCTGGCCCCGAGCTCGACGCGATGCTCGCAGCGCTCGACCTTTCGCCGGTCGACGCTCGGCGCGCGCTTGCGGTGAATGGCCGGCCGGCTCTCGTCGAGCTCCTTTTCGAGCCCGGCGTCCGCCTCGGCATCGGCCCGCACCTGCTCGGGCTTCGGCTCGGCTGGGGTGTCCTGGGGCGTGAGCTGCTCGAGCAAGAGCGCGAGCCGCCTGGGTCGACCTTTTCGCTTCGCTTGCCCGTGCGCTCGCTACGGAGCTTGTGGATGAGCAGCGAGAGCTCGCGATTCTCGTCGAGCACCGCACCCAGCGCCGCGACGAACAGATCGAACGCCTCGTCGGTGCGGGCTTCGGCCACCAGCGCTTGCGCGTTGGTGCGCACGTCCTCTGGCGAGAGGGACGTTTCGCGAAGCGGACGAGGGGCGCCGAGGACGACGGCATCGGTGCGTAGCCGGAAGGAATGTTGCTCGCGGACGGATATGCAGCACACGTGTTTCGGCGAACAAGAGGTCGGACGAACGGAATCGGAAAAGATTCACGAAGCTCACCCGAACGTCGCGGTGGAGCGTGGGATCGGGTTGGCAGCGCGATGCCAACGTCGCTGCCTGTGGCTCGTCGCAGATCGATCCCTTCGAGAATCATCGGAGCTCGGCCGCGTCGACCTCGATGTGCCGAGCGCCGATCGCAGTGGCGTCTTTGGGAGCGTGAACGTCCCGCGCTCGAGACGCTTGTAGACGAGTAGGTATCCCGTGCGATCCCACACGAGGATTTTGATCCGGTTTCGCCGACGGTTGAGCCAGCAGAACAGATGCCCGGAGGGTGGATCCTGACGGATCACCTCGCGCGTCGCGGCGGCAGCCGTCGAAGCCGCGGCGTAGATCGATCGGCTCGGACGCGATGTAGACCTGAACGGCCGACGGGAGGTCAGCACGCACTCGGCCCCGCGACCACGTCCAAGACCTGGCGCAGCTCTCGGTCAAGACTCTCGGTGGCACGCGGATGCGCTTCGCCACCGGACTGTGAACGATCTCGATGATCGGCGCATCGAAGGGCCGTCGTCGGCGCATCGCAGCGATCCACGACGCGCACTGGGTGGAACTGAACCGCGCGCGGGTTCAGCGGCGCATCGAGATCCTTCGCCCAACGCAGGATCTGCTTCGGATCGAGCTGGTAGCGGCGAGCGAATGCCGCGGCGCTCGCTTCGCTCACGCCACGCCCTCCACAACTCGCCGCGCATCGGCCTCACGCCAGTACCTGCGCCGAGCGATCTGCCAAACCTCGTCGTTCCTGTTCTGTCCGCATCGCGCCTCCTCCTCGATCCTCACCGCGATCGAGGAGGCGAGAGCTTCACGCGAGCCGCCGCACGACGGAACATGGAACTACCGGACGGATACCCTGCTGCTACGCGATCCGAAGGATGACATGGTCGCCGAGGTCGCCAGTTGCTGCCGCAGGCGCGGACGCGATCATCACGCACAATCGCCGCGATTTCGTCGGTGTCGAGAGACGGACCCAAGGTGTGGTCGCCCCAACAGATGCTTGCGAGGATCGGACGATGAGCACCCTGAACCTTCGCCTACCGGAGTCCCTTCATCGGCGCCTCGGCGAGGTCGCCGAGCAGGAAGGCGTCTCGATCAATCAACTCATCAGCGCCGCGGTCGGCGAGAAGATGGCAGCGCTGTTGACCGAGGAGTACCTGGCCGCTCGCGCGAAGAAGGGTACGCGCGGTGCATTCCTCGCCGCTCTGACCAGGGTTCCCGATGTCGAGCCGGCCGAGGAGGACCGCCTACTGCCGCGCGCAACCAAGAGGGTCCGAACGACTGCGCCGAGGGCGGGCCGCCGAGCTCGTCGCTGAAGCGTGACGGCACGCGAGCCTCGTAGATATCGGAGCGAGCGCGTCGCCGCACCCGCCGACGCTTCGCACCACAGGTGATCCCTGCATCCGACTGAACCAACGATCACGATCCGGCGCGCTCTGGCGGCGGATGCCGCCGCCATCTCCGACCTGATCGCGGAGTCCGCGCGCGCGCTCGGGAGGTCGGACTACCCCGCCGAGATCATCGAAGCGGCGCTCGGAAGCGCGTGGGGGCTCGATACGCAGCTCATCGGTAAGCGTTCGACGAACCACACCCCGGAGGCGTCAGGACCTGGCGCCGACGAGTTCGGGATTCTCGGCCGCCCAGCGATCGGGTAGCAGCTCATCGATGCGGCGTGCGGGCCAGCCGGCGGCGATCTTGGCGAGGACGTCGCGCAGGTAGGACCAGGGCTCGACGCCCTGGAGCTGACAGGTGGCGAGGACCGAGTAGGCGATCGCCGCACGCTGCGCCCCGGCGTCCGAGCCCGCGAAGAGCCAGTTCTTCCGGCCCACCGCGATCCGGCGCAGCGCGCGCTCGGCGGCATTGTTGGTCATCGGGACGCGCCCGTCTTCGAGAAACGCCAAGAGTGCGGGCCAGCGTCCCAGCGTGTAGCCCACCGCCTGCCGCAGCGGGCTCTTCGGCTCGACCGACTCGTCGTTCGCCGTCGCGGCCAGCCACTGTCCGAGTCCGTGGATCAGCGGGCCCGATTCGAGCGCCTCCACAAAGTACCGGCGCGCATGGGCCCAGCAGCCCGCCGCGCGCACCTCCGGGCGCTCGAAGACCTCGTCGAAACCGGCGTACCCATCCGCGACCAACCAACCGCGGCGCTCCGCCAAGAACCGCACCGGCCCGGCCTTCGTCCAGTTCGGCGTGTAGTCGTAGACCGCCCACTCCTCGTCGCCGAGGTACACCCAGAGGTGACCGCGCTTCGAACCCTTCGGGTGGTCGCGGTCGAGGACACAGATCCCGGTGTCGTCGCAGTGCAACACGTGCGCGCTCAACGCGCGCACGCGGATGCGCTCCACCACCGGCGCGAGTAGCTCCGCCGTCGCCTCCACCCAGCCCGCGGTGGTCGAGCGCGGCAGCCGGTGGCCGGCGAGCTCCCAGATCGCTTCCTGACGGTTCAGCGGCAGGCCGTGGCCGTACTTGGAGAGCGTCACGGCTGCGAGCAATCCCGGGCCTGGCAGTCCCTTGTCGATCACCTTCGGCGGCGCCGGCGCCACGACCACCTCGCCCTGGCACGGCCGGCACGCGTACTTGGCGCGCTTGTGCACGATCACCTTGAGCGTCGCCGGCACGTACTCGAGCTCCTCGCTCGTCTCGTAGCCGATCACGCTCTTCGCCACGCCGCACACCGCGCACTGGCACTCGGCCGCCGCCGGCTCGTACACCCGCTCCTCGCGCGGCAGATCGGCGGGCAGCTCACGGCGCCCCGTGGAGCCGCGTCGCTTCGTCGGAGGCGCGACCGAGCGTCGCTCTCGGGCGGCGGCGCCGGAGGTGCCGGTTCCGTCGGGCGAGCTTCGAGCGCCGCCTGGACGAAGAGCGAGCTGGTCGACGGCGATCTTCTCGGAGAGACGGCCGTAGCGCGCCTTGCGCAGCTTCTGGTTCTCGAGCTTGAGCCGGTCGACGTGCTCGAGCACCTCGCGCAGCACGTGCTCGACCGAGGCGAGCGCCTCGTCGGATCGGCCCTCGGAGATCAGTTGGCCGCGAAGCGGACGACGCTCTTGGCTTGCTCGGAGGGTCGCGCGGTGGCCACGCGCCGAACGGTGTCACGAGGTGCAAACGTTGTCTACGGTGAAGCGAAACGTTTTTGCGTCGTAGCGGAGTTTTTCCGGTGGCGACACCGTGCGGCGCGGAAGCTGCCGTGGATCGGCGCCGTCGAGCAGCAACGCGAGCTCGACCGTGGTCATCTCGAGCCGGCTTCCCGGCGCTGCGCGAGGGATACGGAAGGTGCCCTTGGCGAGCTGCTTGTAGACGATCACGTACCCGGTGCGCTCCCAATACAGGCACTTGAGGAGGTCGCGACGACGGTTGGCGAAGACGTACAGATCACCGCTCTGCGGGTTGCCCGACCACTTCCGCGCACGATCGCTGCGAGTCCCGGGAAGCCCTTGCGCATGTCCGTCGGAGCCGTCCACAGGAAGACGCGGGTCGGCCAGCTCAGCACCGCCCACCCAGAACGGACACGACCCGTGCGAGGGGTGTCGGCGTCGAAGCCCGGGCCGACGTGGATGCGGTGACCGGCCGGCGTCTCCACGACCACGCCATCGCCAAGTCCGGCGCCTGCTCGTGTACCTCGTCGCCCTCGACCACATGCACCGCAACAAACCCGGCCTCCGCAGCGACGGTGGCCGACGCGAGACGGCGGCGCCACCAGTACAGGCGCTGCGGGTCAAGACCGGTGCTCGCGGGCGAGGTGATGCAGCGCCGCGCCCTCCGCTTCCGCCAGACCGATCACCCACCGGGCGTCGGCCTCGTCCCACCGCGTGCCACGAAGCCGCTGCAGCCGAGCTCGATCTCGTCCGTCCACGCCACCCCTCGCCAGGGGGCAGCGAGTGTCACGCGCGCGCGGGCCGGACTGAAGATGCGGTTCGTCGAACGCTTACGCTCATCGAGGACGGCACCTACTTTCTCGTCGACGTGGACGGCGAGCTGGCGGCGTGCGGCGGATGGAGCTTCCGGAGCACCCTCTTCGGGTCGGACAGCCGCTCGGCCCGGGATGCGACCCGCCTTCGCCCCGGAGTGGATCCCGCGCGCATTCGAGCCTTCTTCGTGAAGCCCGCGTATGCCCGCCAGGGGCTGGGCTCGCGCCTACTCGCTCATTGCGAGGGCGAGGCCCTGGCGGCTGGATTTCAGGCGGTGTCGCTGGGCGCGACCGAGCCTGGAAGGCGCCTCTACCGGGCGTTCGGGTACATCGAGGCGGATCCCATCGACTTCGATCTCGGTGGCGGGCTGAGTATCCCGATCATCCCGATGTCGAAGCGCTTGTCGACGAGAGAGGACTGACATGAACGCAGATGAAGTCGCCGCCCTAGCGCGAGCCACGGTGGACGGGTCGATGCCGTTCCCCGAGATCGTCCGGAAACTCATGGCGAACGGCGTCGAGTGCTACCACGTGGACTTCGCCACCCGCTCCTTCACCTTCTACAGCGCCGCCGGTGCGGCCGTGACCGCCCCGCTCTCCTTCGAAGACCTGCCCTCCATCGCACAGGACTTCGACACCGCCGGATTGAAGGCGGCGATCCTGGACAGCCAGCAGCACGGACAGAAGTTCCGCGCGTTCTGTGAACGCGCCGTGCGAGCCGGCGTGCAAGGGTGTTTCGCGTTCCTTCGCGGACAGCGCGTCACGTACCTCGGCCGACAGGGGGATCAACACGTCGAGTGGTTCCCCGGCGCAAAGCCGGCGGATGCCTGACGGTGGATCCGGGACGACGGGCGTTCACGTCTCGCCGGAACCCGTCCCAATGAGAAGCGTGCCCGCGATCCCGCGCCCAGCCGTCGCGCTGAGCCTGTGAATCCATCGGCTCGGAGGACCGATCTGTCGTCGAGCAGGCCTTCGACGGCGGATGGAACCCCCGTCGCTACGGCAGTTTTCGTAGCGCGGGGGCGTCCGAGCCCCCGCGTAGGACTCCACGAATTCGATTGGTTCACACGCTCGCAGCGACCTCGCCGCTAGGACGCCACCTCGGCGTCAGGATCGCTCGCGACCCACCTCATGAAGATCTCGTAGCCGAGGGCGAGCAGCGTCGCGCCGACGAACATGCCGAGGATCCCGCCGGTCGCCATCCCGCCCAGCGCGCCGAGCAGGATGATCGGCATCGGCGCGTCGACACCGCGCCCGAGCAGGATCGGCTTGAGGACGTTGTCCGCCATCCCCGACAAGAGCAGCAGCACCGTGTAGGTCACGGCCGCGGCGGTACCGTAGTGGCCGCTCGACCAGATGTAGCCGATCGCCGGCAGCGTCACGATCAACGCCGGCACCTGCGCGATGCTCACCACCAGCGTGATGGCGGCGAGCACGCCGGCCCACGGCACTCCCGCGATGAGCAGCGCGAGCCCGACCAGCAGCGCCTGCACGAAGGCGATGCCGACGACTCCCTGCGCGACGGCGCGGATCGTGGTGGCGGCGAGCTTCGCGAAGGTCTCTCCGCTGCCCGGCCCCATGATGCGCTCGGAGATCGCGCGCGTGCGGCGCTCTCCGGCGTGGCTGTACGCGAGCACGATCCCCGCGACGATGAACGACGCGAGGAACTTGAGCATGCCGGCGCCGATGCTCGCGACGATCGCGAGCGCCTTGCGGGTGAGGTCGCCGAGCTTCGGTTTGCAGGCTCGAGGACGGCGGGCAGGTCGTCGTGCGCCCTCGACCAGAGCGCGTGGAGCCGCTCGCCGACGACCGGCCAGCTCTCGACTCCGGCGCGCGGCGGCGGAACCTGGAGCGTGTTGCTCTGCACCGCCTGCGCGAGGCCGCTCACCGACGTGCCGAACGAGTCCATGAGGAGCCCGGCCGGGACGAGGATGACCACGATGCCCACGATCACGAGCAGCGTGGCGGCGAGGCCCGATCGCCCGCCGAGCCTGCTCGCGAGCGCCCGATGGAGCGGATGGAGCGTCACCGCGAGGATCAGCGCCCACCCCATCAGCGTCAGGAATGGAGCGAAGACGGCGTAGCAGAGCGCCGTCATCAGGCCGATCAGGCCGGCGCGGATGAGGACGTCGAGGAGGCGAGCCGAGAGCCGCCGCTCGAGCTCGCGATCGGGCTGCCATGCGCCGTTCATCGAGGCCACGGACGTTACACGGAATCCCTCCGTCTCGACAGCCGTACCTGCCCGTAAGTGCAGGCTGGAAGGGCTTCGCCGCGTGCTATCTGTTGTGCCTCCGGGACGGGCTCGACGCGACGATTCGCGCCAGTGCTCGTCCGCCACCTCGCGATGCCTCGGCCTGACCTGCACCGGCGGTTGTGCGTCCACGCGCTGGCGTTGGTGCTCGGCGTGAGCGTGGCGACCGCGGCACGCGCGCAGGGCGGCCACGGGATCGGCGAGCTTCCGCGCGAGAACCCCACCGACGCCGCCACGAAGGTTGCGGCCGATGCGTCCGATGCGGCCCCGCCACGGCGGCTTCCGAGCCCGCCCCCGACGAGCGCTGGACCTCGTTCCTCCCCTTCATGGCCGAGGAAGCGAAGGAGCGCGGCTACGAGCTGCCTGCGCCGTTCGGCTTCGGCATGATCTACAACTACCTGGCGCGCGACATCCGGGTCGACGACGTGCGGCTCGCGGTGAACGGCGGCCCCGAGCAGTCGGTGAGCCGCTTCCTCGATCTGGGCTCGAACTCGCGGGTGAACGCGGCCATCGCGCGGCTCGACGCGTGGCTGCTGCCGTTCCTCGACGTCTATCTGCTGGCCGGCTACCTGAACAACCAATCGACCAGCCACGGAGTGGTCACGCTGACCACGGAGTTCCCGCGGCCCCGCACGCGCGAGTACGAGTTCACGGTGAACACCGGCCTCGACGGGGTGGTCGCGGGAGGCGGCGTGACCCTCGCCACCGGATACCGCGACTTCTTCCTCACGGTGGACGCCAACTACTCGCAGACCGACATCGGCTTCGCGGATCGGTTCGCGGCGCTGGTGGGATCGGCGCGGGCCGGCTGGAACGGCAAGATCGACACGGTGCCGCTTCGGGTGTGGCTCGGCGCCAACTACTGGGACACCGACAACACCGCGCGCAGCACGGTGGAGGTGCCCGAGCTCGGCACCGTCGACTTCGAGGCCGACCAGGGCCCGCGCCATCCGTGGAACCCCACGATCGGCGTCTCGACCACGCTCGGCCGCCACTTCGACCTCGTCGCCGAATACGGCTTCAACTTCGACGACGTCCAGATCGTGGTCGCCGGCGTGACGGCGCGCTACTGAGCCGGCCGCCGCGGACGACGTGAACCGCCAGGTCGACCGACCGAACACGATCGCCGTCCTGCTGGTCAGCATTGGCCTGGGCCTCGCGGCCTGCCGGAGCCCGCGGTGGGACGTGACGAGCGCCATCCGCGCGCCCGACGTCGACCTCGCCACCGCACTCGGCGACACGAGCAGCGAAGACGCGAGCGAGCTCGCCGCCGCCGACATACCGGAGATCGCGCTCCCCCACGCGGTACGCCCGTGCTGCGTGTTCGGGACCGACCTCGAGGTGGCGATCGGGGTCGTGCCGGTCCCGGGTGTCGAGCTCGGCAACCTGCTCGGCCCCGACGACCTCGGCGCGCACCGCTACGACAACGGCTTTCTCTCGATGCAGCCCGGCGACCCGCGCGGCCGGGTGAGCGACGAGAAGAACGGCCTCGTCTACACCTGCCGCGGCGGGTTCATCGACGTCGCGCACGTGCGCGACAACGCCGACATCACGCTCGCGATCGCCGCTGGCGCTGGCGCGCACCTCGAGACCGGATCGACGATCGAGGTCCCGCCCCAGGCGCCGCCATGCGGCTTCGGGTGCGGCCCGTCCCGGCCGCGACGCTGGCCGCGCATGGGCGCATCCCGGTGGCGGTGGGCCTCGCGCAGTGGCTCGCCTACCAGCTCTCGATCTGGCACGAGATCGCCACCTTCTACGGCTACACGGGGATCGCGGGGTGGCCGGAGAAGCTCTCGGCCTTCTCGCCCGAGGATCTCTACTCGAACGAGCTCGGCATCCGCCTCGCCGGTGGGATCGTGTTCGCGAAGGGCGCGCGCAGCGACCTCGAATACGGCCTGAGCATGGACGCCTGGCTCGAGCGCGCGCTGCGGCGTCTCGAAGCCGTGCCGGTGGAGGATTCGCGGACCGCCATGCTCGCCCTCGACGGCGCGTGGTGGGATTCCGGAAAGCGAATTCCCGACTGGACCCTCGTGAAGCGCCGCCACCTCGACGCCGGCCCGGTGGTGCGCCCGTGGCGGCTCGACGACGCGGCGGCCGGCGCGCAGGGCGGCGTGAAGACCCTCGCCCGCTGTGCCAGCGCCGGCCCGGCGCTGGTGTTTCGCCTCCACGACGACCTCGCCGGTGCGCCGTTTCGCGACCTCGCCACCGCCGAGTTCGAGGTCGACGACGCGCTCGTCGAGAACGGCTTCCCGCTACCCCGCCCCGGCAGCCGGCTCGTGACGCAGGAAGACTTCCCCGCGATCATCGAGTCGACGCGCCGCGCGATCGTCGACGTCTTCGGCCCCGGCGCCGACGCCCCCTGAACCATCCGTTGGCGCGTCACGGGGCTTCGCCCCTGCTCCGTCGCCGACCCGGCGTTCGGCCCGAGCGACCCGCCAGCGCTCGTCGCGGCGGGCGCTAGCCCGCCGAGCCCACCGCGCGTCCCGCAGAACGCGACGCCCGCCCCCAGGAGCGTCACGGGGCTTCGCCCCTGCTCCGTCGCCGACCCGGCGTTCGGCCCGAGCGACCCGCCAGCGCTCGTAGCGGCGGGCGCAAGCCCGCCGAGCCCGCCGCGCGCCTCCGCAGAACGCGACGCCCGCCCCCCCAGGAGCGTCGGCGCCCCGTCGCCGACCCGGCGTTCGGCCCGAGCGACCCGCCAGCGCTCGTAGCGGCGGGCGCTAGCCCGCCGAGCCCACCGCGCGTCCCGCAGAACGCGACGCCCGCCCCCAGGAGCGTCGGCGCTCCGTCGCCGACCCGGCGTTCGGCCCCCGAGCGACCCGCCAGCGCTCGTAGCGGCGGGCGCTAGCCCGCCGAGCCCACCGCGCGTCCCGCAGAACGCGACGCCCGCCCCCAGGAGCGTCGGCGCTCCGTCGCCGACCCGGCGTTCGGCCCGAGCGACCCGCCAGCGCTCGTAGCGGCGGGCGCTAGCCCGCCGAGCCCGCCGCGCGCTCCGCAGAACGCGACACCCGCCCCTGGCGCGTCGGCGCTCCGTCGCCGACCCAGCGTTCGGCCCGAGCGACCCGCCAGCGCTCGTAGCGGCGGGCGCTAGCCCGCCGAGCCCACCGCGCGTCCCGCAGAACGCGACGCCCGCCCCCAGGAGCGTCGGCGCTCCGTCGCCGACCCGGCGTTCGGCCCGAGCGACCCGCCAGCGCTCGTCGCGGCGGGCGCAAGCCCGCCGAGCCCACCGCGCGTTCCGCAGAACGCGACACCCGCCCCCAGGAGCGTCGGCGCTCCGTCGCCGACCCGGCGTTCGGCCCGAGCGACCCGCCAGCGCTCGTCGCGGCGGGCGCAAGCCGCCGAGCCTCACCGCGCGTGCGCATGGCGCCCGCTCGGCTGGATTTCCCGCGGGAAGTCGGCGCACGATGGCGCATCGTTCCTCCGGACCCCCTCGACCCATGACCACCGCGAGCAACCTTCACGAGGCTCGGGACCGCACCTGAGATCGAGCCATGCAAATCGCTCGGACGATCGCCTTCGCGTGGGCGGGCCTTCTCGCCGTGAGGGGCATCGTCGGCCTGTTTGCCGCGATCTTGCTCCCTGGGGTCACACGACGGCTGGCCGCTCGTCGCTGGTTGCGCGTCGCCTGGTCACTCGGAGACCTGTGCGGGCTCGTCGCTTTCGGCTTCGCGGCCGGGCTTTCGCGCCCCGCGTTGGCTAAGCCGCTGGGGAAGGCCGCCGCGATCTTCGTCTTGGTGTTGCTCGTCCTCTGGGGCGGTGTGCGGGCAGGCCGCAGGTTCCTGCCGGCGGTCTACGCGAAGTTGACGGCTCGGACCGATCCGGAGGAGCAGACCCTGTGGGATCGTCAGCGTCCCTTCGCGGGGGATCTCGTGTTCGGACTGACGTTCATCCAGATACTCCTGGCCAATCCTTGACGCGACGTCGGCCGCCGGCGCCCCGAACGACAGGAGCGAGCGCGGTGAGCATCCGATCGAGGCGCTGATGGGGCTTCGCGAACGACTCACGGAGCGACTGCTCGCCAGGCTCGGGCTGGAGTGGGATTTCACCCTCTCCCTGCAGCGAGCGCTGCTCAGCGAGATCACGGAGACGCTCTACCTGGGCTCTCGGCCGCGTCGTGAGGATGCGCCCGCGTTGAAGAAGGACGGGATCACCCACGTGGTGAGCTGCCTGCCCGAGGACGAGCGTTCCACCGTGGCGTTCCTGGCCGAGCACTTCCGGTGGTTGTTCGTGCCCGCGCGCGACGGGATCCACGAGGACCTCTCCGCCACGTTCCCAGGGATCTTCAGGTTCGCCGCGAAGGCGGCGGACGACGAAGCGCGGGCGAAGCTCCTCGTGCATTGCGAGGTCGGAGTCAGTCGATCCGCCACGGTGGCCATCGCGTGGGTGATGCAGTCGGAGAACAAGACCTTTCTCGAAGCGTTCGACCAGGTGCGGTCGGCGCGGCCCGAGGTCCTTCTGAACATCGGCTTCGCCTCACAGCTCCAGCGCCTCGAACACTCGCTACGCCCGGAGCTGCGCGCAACGCGCGAGCCATCCTCGTTGGCCCGCTACCTCACGCAGGTCTGCAACGTGCCAACGGAGCTGGAGCTGCTGCACGAAGCGCTCGAGCGACACGACTACGACGCGCCAGCGAGCCATCCGCTCGATCTTCGGCGACGAGATCCCGCGGGTCGTCCAGGGCGTGCGGTTGTGAGCTGGGCGCGGCGCCGGAGTAGCGCCCGGTCTCCTCGCATGGTAGCCATTCGCTCGCTCGCGCCGATTTCCCGCGGGAAATCGGCGCACGAGCGCGCATGGCTCCCCGACGGCCCCCCGCCCCGCGAACACGCACCACCTGGAGGCGCTCCCCATGACCACCGCGATCGTCTTTCACGAGGTTCAAGACGGCACTGTGTGGGTAACGCGTGGAAGCAGGGCCCCGGCAGCCGGCACGAGCTGTTCGGGGCGGATCGGCGTAAAGTGCCGGACCTGCCGCGACCCCAACAACCCGAGCTCGCTGGGCCTCATCCTCGAGTCCCCGACATGGCGGCCTTCGAGGCGCTGCTCAAATCCGACGAAGGCCAGCGCGCCATGCGCGAGGACGGCCTCAAGGTCGAGACCATGCGCATGCTGGTGGGAGTTCACGCCGTAAACGAACAGCGAATTACGACCGACCGACGCGCGGCGGCGCATGCCGGCCAGCCGATCGGGCCAAGTAGGCGTGCTCGATGGCCCCACTTCCTCGCTCCACCGAGCTGCCTTCGCGAGCGAGGTGCCCATGCTGCGGCTATCCCACGCTCACCTCGCGGGCCTACTACGAGATCTGCGAGCTTTGTTGGTGGGAGGACGAGCCGCTCGATGACGAGACGGAAGCGTCCGTGGCGAACCACGGGATGACGCTCTCACAGGCGCGAGAGAACTTCCGGACCCATGGCGTGATGTACGACCCAGCCGCCGATCCTCGACTCAGCGGGCCGGATGGTCCGCGGAACGAAGCGATCAAACAGGCGCTCATCGCCGATTTCGAGGCGCTCGCGACCGCCGAGCCCGGCGCACGGCAGGCTATCGCCGCCCGTATCGACACGCACGAGCGACATCTGCGAAAGAGATTCTTCATGGAAAGCTTGACGACGGCCCCGATCGCCGACCGCTGACACCCACCAAGACATGGCTCGCCCTCCTCGTCGCCGTCCTGCTCGCGATCAGCTTCTACACGGCCATCTCCCGGCGCACCACCCCTGGCGAACATGCTGGTGGCGGCGGTGGTCCTCTTGGTTGCGCTGGTTGGACTCGCGGTGGAGAGGATTCGCGCACGGCGGGCACGGTGACGAGCAACTCGGATCAGACGCACGCCAGTCACAGCGGCATAGCGCGGCAAACTGTGTCATTACGATGTCTGCCCGAGGCACGAAGCTGAGCGTTCCTCTCCCTGCTCATCATCCCGGAATCGAGCCGATGAAACTGCTACTCACGTCCGAGGCGTCACCAACCCGAGCATCCGCTCGGCGCTCGAGGGGCTGCTGGGCAAGCCGATCGGCGAGTCCACCGCGCTCTGCATTCCGACGGCGCAGTGGGGCACCCGATGTGCGGGCCGGCCACGGTGCGGGGGCTTCGTGGTCGGTGGCCTCCGTGGGACACCACATGGCGGGCCTCGGCTGGAAGTCGGTCGGCCTCCTCGAGCTCCACCGCCCTGCCCACGATCGGCGAGGAGCGGTGGGTGCCGTGGGTGCGGAGGCCGACGCGCTGCTCGTGGACGGCGGCGACGCGACCTACCTGTGCCACTGGATGCGCGAGTCGGGACTGGCGGGCTTCTACCGTCGCTGACCCACACCGTCTGGGTAGGCGTGAGCGCCGGCAGCATGGTCATGACGCCTCGGATCGGGTGCCTACTTCCAGGAGTGGCGGTCCGCGCCGGACGACCGGACGCTCGGCGTCGTCGACTTCTCGATCTTCCCCGCACCTGAACCACCCGATGATGCCCGGCAACACCCCCCCACGCGCGCGTGGCGGCCGACATCCGCCGGCCCGGCCTACGCGATGGACGAGCGACCGCGATCAAGGTCGTCGATGGCGTGGTGGGAGGCCCTCCAAAGGTCAATGGACGCGGTTTCCGGGTGACCAGCGTGCCGTCTTGAACTGCCGATGAACGAAGACCTGCTCCTGGCGACCTCCTGCTCGCCGCGCCAACGGCGCTGACTCTCGTTGGCTTTGTGCGGAGGCTACCGGGCGCCCACCTGGCCATAAATCGGGCCTGGCTTGCTCGCGGCCTTCTGGGTCGCGGTGCTGCTCACCGGCGAAGGGTCGAGTGCGACCTGACCAGGCGAATCTGCTTCCGGTGTGCGTCCCGGGAGGGCGCCCGCCGAGTGATCCGGCGCCGCGCCGGCGCCCACGCACTGGCAATGATTCCCCACCCTGGGGCGCTCGCCATGACCCCGGCAGCCGGCACGAGCTGTTCGGGCGGATCGGCGTGAAGTGCCGGACCTTCCGCGACCCCAACAGCCCGAGCTCGCTGGGCCTCATCCTCGAGATCCCCGAGATGGCGGCGTTCGAGGCGCTGCTCAAGTCCGACGAAGGCCAGCGCCCATGCGCCAGGACGGGCCTCAAAGGTGGAGACGATGCGCGTGCTGGTGGAGTTCACGCCGTAAGCGAGGGGCGAGGCCGGTTCGGCGGTGGAAGCGCGGGCGGGCGCGGTGGTGCCCGGGCGATCGCACCACCGTAGCGCGGGGCTCGTCCCCCGCCAGACCGTCTGCCGGACGAGCCCCGCGCTACGCCGCGAGTTGAGTCCATTTACTCAGCGTATGGAGTCATCCGTCGAGCCTCCGGAGACTCCCGATTCCATGCGGCGCGTTCCGCGGAGCGTCCCCGCTCCCGACGCGTTGTTTACGAATGCGCCGTCAGCGCCCTACCCTCGTCGAGGGCGGCATCGACATGGGCGACACACGGTTCTCGGTCCGCATCTCGGCTTCGGCGAAGGACCAAGTCGAACGGTACGCGGACGCACGGCGTGCGGCGGAACCATCTCGTCGCGACAGCGCTCCCACACCACGTCCAGGCGCTCCGCGAGCTTCCAGCCGACCTCGTCATCCCGCCGAGGCTCACGCTCACCAGCCGATCGTTCCGCGAGGTGGCTCGCCTCGTGCGGAAGCCTCGTAGGCCCAGCCGCGCGCGCCGCGCACTTGTGCGCCGGGAAGCCTGTTGCCGACGAGCCCGATCCGCTCGACTCGACTCGCGTTCGCAAGCTGATCCCGGACGACGACCGATCACCGTTTCGCGCGCGCCCTCAGGGCAGGATCAGCGCCGTCGCCGTCGGAGCCGGTCGAGGTGATGGCGAGGAAGGGCGGGTTCACCACTACGACGAAGGTACGTCCCGGGACCGCGCCCGCGGGCACCTCGAACTCGAAGCGCGGGTCGGCGTGAGCTGCACGGAGGGACTTCGCGGCTGATCGTTCCGTCGAGACCGCCCAGGTTCACGATCTCGGCGCCCCGTTGATTGTAGAAGGTTGGACGGCGTTGGGCGAGAAGCCCCGGCCGGTGACGGTGATCGTGCCCTGTCCTGCACGACCGGACTGCACGTCGACCCCCGCGACGATCGTGAAGATCACGGCGTTCTGATCGGCATTGCCGGCTGTAGGGAGCGTCTACGAGCTGGATCATCGCGGGGCCGACCGGTGCGTTCTGAGGGGATCGTGAACGCCGGACGTTGCCGGTGCTCGCCCGGCGCGATGAGAGCGGTCCGAGGCGTCCGGTCGCCGTGAACAGGTTCGCCACCGGATTCGCGCAGCCTTCGCCCGACACCCCGCAAGGCTTGACCGGGCCCACCGGACCGAAGAAGTCCCAGGTGAACGGAACGCCGCAATCGGCCGTCTCGGGATCGTTGGTAGGGCGGGGGTCGTTGACCTCGATCATCCTGACGATCGCCGGCGGATCTGCCCCAGCCTGGTGCCCACCAGCGTCCGGCAAACCGGCGCGGCGGTGTCGAAGCCCTGGTCTCGTGTTGACGACCACCAGGCCTCTATGAGGCCGTGGCCGAGCAGGATGTCGATCGGCGGAGTCCAGGTCAGGCGCGTCGGGCCCATGAGGTCGGAAGGGACGGACCGTAGGGCGCGCCGCCACCCCGCCGGGTCCTGCGACGTGGTAGACCTGATCACCGAGTCGGCGGTGAAGCCGTGGCCGGCGACCCGTCTTCCCTGCCGAGGTAGGACCCCCACGAAACCGATCCGCGCCCTCGCCCAGCGCCAGCGGCTCGTGGACCTCGACGGGCAGGAACCTGAGATCGTGTCCTCGGTCTTCACCCGGCACTGCCGCAGTGATCGCGAACAAGAAATTCAACTGACCCGCCTGCGAAAGGGTCACGACCTGGTCCAGCGAGAGTGGAGCCGCCCCGTCGAGACCGACGGCCACCACCGCCAGCTGGCTGTGTCGGGGCCGACGGTCGGACCGGCGACCACCAGAGCCTGAGCAGCGCGCCCGCACTCGCCGCGGAACCGGCGTTCTCGACGGCGGTGATCGTGGAACGACTCCGCCCTGAACCAGGTAGTCGTCGTCGACGGCCAAACCCGGTCACCACGAGCCGGAGCCGCCGCCCGGGGAGCTCGACGGCAGGATCACTGCGGTCACGAGCGCCGCGGAGCACGGCGCAGCCGGCGTGGAGCGATCGGCGGCGCCGGGGACACCACCGACGAGAACCGGAACTGAGATCGCTCGCGGGGCCCCCCGGCGTCGCCGGGACGGTCGGTGCGGCGCGCGCTCACGCGGTCGCCCGGCTGTCTCCTCCGGCCTCGTGCGAGGTCGAGAGACCGAGCGCCCGCCTGCGCTGGCCGACGCCAGGAACCATACCCGGGCCAGCCGGACTGCACCCAGCCTGCGGTGACGTGCAGTGAGCCTGACTTCGCGGGCCCGGCGTCGCCCGGCGTTCCAGCCGCCGCGCGTGGTTTCAGGTTCGCGTTTGGTGTCCGCCCGCGAAAGTACGTTGGCAACCCATGTCGGCAGGATCCGATGCGCTGCCGGTCCATCGTTGCGCACGCCCTGACGCAGGCGTGCCGCGCGTCGGTGCTTCAGCCGGCGTTTTCGCACGTTGGTGGATGCCGCGAATCATGACGAGCCCTGGAGCGTTGACGCGACAACTCGCTGACCAGCGCGGCGGATGGTCAGTCTTTCTTTCTCACCGCTTGCCAGAACCAGAACACCCGATCGAGAAGTGCCACCCGGCGGTCAAGAAGTCGTTCGCGCGGCTTCGGGAGGGGCGTGAAGGGACTCCCGGTCGAGGCTCGGTCCAC
>JADJOY010000018.1 GCA_016713535.1 Deltaproteobacteria bacterium | reverse complement strand
TCACTTGCCCAGTGGCTCAGCCACTGTGACACGCCGCGACGAGCACAGGCAAGTTCGCACGGCAGCGAGGTCCGCCCGGGACGCCTCCACGAGCGAGGCGTCCGAGCGCCACCGGACCCGCGACTACTTCACGCCCTTCTGGTTCAGGTACGGCCCGTAGCTCTTGTCGGTGCCCAGGATGTGCTTCACCAGCCAGTTCTTGAGGAAGCTCATCACTTCCATGCTGAGCGCCGCGGTGGCGCCGCCGTTGAACTTCTGCTGGACGTCGAGCACCTGCTTCGTGAGCGCGTCGTGCTCGGCCTTGTGTGCGGCGAAGGTCGGGTACTGGTGCTGCTGCATCAGCCGCTCCTCGGCGGCGAAGTGGGTCTTCGTGTAGGCGATCAGCCCGTCGAGGATCGGGCCGAGGCGGTCCTTTCCGCGGCCGGCCTGCACCGCGTCGAACAGGTCGTTGACCATCCCGACCAGCTTCTGGTGCTCGCCGTCGAACTGGCCGATGCCAACGCTCAACTTCGGGGTCCATTCCATCAGCGGCATGACACGTCTCCTCCATCGGTGGTGGTTTGGGTTACGCCCGCTCAGGTCGTGACGTCGGCGTCTGGATCCAGGGCCGCGCGCGCACAGGTGATGGCGTCGCCGATCGCGTCGTTGGCGCGCCCGAGCCCCTGCGCGATCCCGTCGACGCTCTCCGCGGCCTCGTCGATGTAGGTCTTGACGCTCTCGGCGAGCTCGCGCTGTTCGTGGACGCCAGCCGCGATCTCGCGGATCAGCCCGTGGATCTCGCCGACGCTCTCGGTGGTCGCGTGCATCGCGCGCGCCGCGTCGGCCGTGGCGCGGCTGATGCCTTCGATGCGGCGCTCGATCTCGTCGACCGCCGCCGCGCTCGCGCGGGCCAGGTCCTTCACCTCGTCCGCGACCACCGCGAACCCTCGCCCGTGCTCGCCCGCGCGCGCCGCCTCGATCTTGGCGTTGAGCGCGAGCATGCGGGTCTGCTCGGCGATGCCGAGGATCACCTTGACGATCGAGCCGATCTGCTGGCCGAGCGCCGCCAGGTGATCGATCCGCTCGGTGGTGGAGGCGACGCCGTCGGTGGTGCGCTCGGCGACCGTGGTGGAGCGCTCCGTCGCCGCCGCCACGTTCTGGATGCCGTGGTGGATCTGGCTCATCATCGCGCCGACCATGCGGACGTTCATGACCACCATGTCGGCGCTGCCGCCCGCCGCGGTCGCGTCGCCGAGGGCACCCTCCGCCCGCGCCGCCACGCCCTCGAGCGCCTCGCGCAGCCTCGACCGCGCGGCGTCGCACGCGGCGTGGGAGACCGGCGCCGCCACCACCACGACGGAGCGCGCGGCTTCGGGCTCGTGGATCTCGCCGCGCAGCGGGGTCGGCTCGGCTCCGCGCGACTCGCCGACGACCTCGGCCACCACCAGGGTGGCCCTCTCGGCACCCGCTGCCGCGAGATCGATCGCTTCGCACGACAGCATTCGACGTCCCCCTGAAAGCCACCATCGGTGCCCCCGGGTGGATTCTTGAGCGCGGCGCCGCTGGGCGGTCCGTAGACACCCCCTCCACCCGGGCTTATACCCTCACGTCCCATGCTGCTCGCGTCGCTCCACCACCCGCTCGAACGCCGCTGCAAGGTGTTCCCGGCCGACGAGGTCACGAGCCTCGAGGGCTCGGCGGAGGTCGAGCCCGAGGCAGGTGGGCTGACCAGGAAGGACGTCGAGGCGATCTGGGGCTCGGTGGTCTCGCTCTACGAGAGCGGCATCATGCCGGCGGTGGCGCTGTGCCTGCGGCGCCATGGCCAGGTGGTGATCGACCGCGCCATCGGCCACGCCCGCGGCAACGAGCCCCGCGCGCGCAAGGGCGCGCTCAAGGTCCAGGCCAAGCCCACGACGCTCTTCAACCTGTTCTCGGCGTCGAAGGCCGTGACGGCGATGCTCGTCCATCTCCTCGACGAGCGCGGCGACCTACACCTCGACGACGCCGTCGCCGACTACATCCCGGAGTTCGGCAAGCACGGCAAGGAGTGGGTGACGATCCGCCACGTCCTCACTCACCGCGCCGGCATCCCCACCGTGCCCGGCTACCAGTTCAGCGCCGACATCCTGTCGCGGCCCGACGAGATCCTGCGCCTGCTCTGCGAGACCAAGCCCACCACGGCCCCGGGCCGCCGCCTCGCGTACCACGCGCTCACCGGCGGCTTCGTCCTCGGCGAGATCATCCGGCGCGTGAGCGGGCGCGACATCCAGTCGTTCCTGACCCGCGAGGTCCGCAAGCCCTCTTGGGTCTGCAGGGCTTCCACTTCGGCATCCCCGAGGCCAAGCGCGGCGAAATGGCGGAGAACGCGCTCACCGGCCCGCCCACGCTGCCGCCCGCGTCGTGGCTGCTCACCCGCGCCCTCGGGGTCTCGCACGAGCAGGCGGTCGAGCTCTCCAACGATCCGCGCTTCCTCTCCGCGGTGGTGCCGTCCGGCAACATCTTCTGCACCGCCAACGAGGCGAGCCGCTTCTACGAGCTCTTGCTGCGGGGCGGTGCGCTCGACGGCCGGCGCATCTTCGACCACCGCACCGTGAAGCGCGCGGTCGCCGAGCAGACCTACCTGGAGATGGACCTCACCATCGGCCTCCCGATCCGCTACGGCATGGGCTTCATGCTCGGCGGGCACACCTTCAGCCTATACGGTCCGGGCACGCCGCGGGCGTTCGGTCATCAGGGGTTCACCTTCGTCACCACGTACGCCGACCCCGACCGCGACGTCTCCGCGTGCTTGATGACCACCGGCAAGCCCTTCCTCACCTGGAAGGCCGCCTACTGGTGGAACGTGGTCCGCACCATCGCGAACCAGTGTCCACCGGTGACGAAATCGCGAGCCACCCAATGACCGACCGTCCATCGGCCCCGGCGTCCACCGCCGGGGCCCGTGAGGCCACTCCGTCCGGCGCCGCCGCGCTCGCCTCGCGCGGCTCGGTGCCGATCGTCTTGCTGGTCATCTTCATCGACCTGCTGGGTTTCGGCGTGGTGCTGCCGATGCTGCCCTACCTCACCGCGCAGTACGAGGTGCCGGCGTGGATGACCTCCACGTTCGGAGCGCTGCACATGAGCCGCGGCACCAACGCGGTGATCGTCGGGCTGCTCTCGTTCAACTTCAACCTGTTCAGCTTCCTCGCGTCCCCGCTGTGGGGACGCCTGTCCGACAACGTCGGGCGCAAGCCGGTGCTCGCGTTCAGCCTGTTCGGCTACTCCCTGGCGTGGACGCTCTTCGCGTTCGCGCCGACCCTCGGCTGGCTGCTCATGGCGAGGGTGTTGGCGGGCATGGCCGCGGCCAACGTCTCGACCGCCCACGCCTACATCGCCGACGTCTACCCGCCCGAGAAGCGCGCCAAGGGCATGGGGCTGGTGGGCGCCGCGTTCGGACTCGGCTTCACCCTCGGGCCCGCCGTGGGCGCGGGCTTCATGGCGCTCGGCGATCGGCTCTCGCCATCTCCCGACGGCCTGCACCACAGCCACCTGGCCCTCCACCTGCCGGTCTACGTGACGATGGCGCTGAGCACGATCGCGTGCTTGCTCGCGGTGTTCGTGCTTCCCGAGTCGCTGCCGAAGGAGCTGCGCGGCCGCAAGGAGTCGCACGAGGTCGGGCTGGGCCTGGGGCGGTTGCTGGTGGCCATCCGCCGCCCGCTGCTCGGGCCGCTGCTGGTGAGCTTCTTCACGGTGACCTTCGGCTTCGCGGTGCTCGAGTCGATGTTCTCCGAGTTCAACCGCGCGGTGCTCGAGCTGCCGCCCAACACCAACGCGCTGGTGTTCAGCATCATCGGGCTCACGATCGTGATCGTGCAGGGTGGGCTGATCGGCCGGCTCACCAAGGCGTTCGGGCCGTGGAAGGTGCTCTTCACCGGCCTCCTCCTCGAAGGGCTGATGCTGGTCAACTACGGGATGGTGACCGGCATGACGGTGCTGATCACGTTCTCGGTGATCGGCGCGTTCGGCCACAGCCTGTGCAACCCGTCGATCTTGGCACTCATCAGCCAGCAGGCGGCCGACGACGAGCGCGGCGGCACGATGGGCCTCGCGGGCGCGAGCTCGGCGCTGGGCCGCATCTGCGGCCCGATCCTGGGCTCGGTGGCGTGGGCGTGGGGCGGCGCGGCCGCGGCGTTCGCGTCGGGCGGCGTGGTGGTGCTGCTCGCGCTGCCGCTGCTGATGATCGCGCACAAGAGCCACGCGACCGCGGACACGGCGCAAGCCGTCGCCTGACGCGCCAGGCGGCACTCGAGGTGCGCGCGTGAGCGTCGCGGTGCAGCGCTTCCGGGTGCGCGCGGGCGGCGACACCGAGCTCGCGTGCGCGCGCTTCGGCCGCGGCGAGCCGCTCCTCTACCTGCACGCGCTGGGCTACTCGAAGGAGCACGCGGTCGCGGCGGCGGACGGGCTCGGTGCGGCGTTCGACTGCGTCGCGTTCGATCAGCGTGGTCACGGCGAGACCCGTGGCGGCGGCGCCACGCCGGGCGTCGAGCTCGATGCGATGGCGGACGACGCGTGCGCGGTGCTGGACCACGCCGGCTGGTCGCGGGCGATCGTGGGCGGCACCTCGATGGGCGCGGCGGTCGCGCTGCGGGTGGCGCTGCGCCATCCACGACGCGTGGCCGTGCTCGTGCAGGACCTGCCCGCGTTCGGCCCGCGCTCGCCGCGCGGCGCCGAGCGCTCGGCGCGGATCGCGGAGGCGCTCGAGATCGGCGATCTCGACGAAGGCGCGCGGCGCGCCACCGCCGGGCTCTCGGGCAAGCGCGCCGAGGCGCTGGCGCGCGAGCTCCTCGGCCAGTGGCGGCACTTCGAGGCCGCCGAGCTCGGCCCCAAGCTCGCTGCCGCGTTCCGCGGCACCGTCACCTGGAACGTCCTCGACGACTGGCCCGACGGGCTGGCGCGGATCCGCGTGACGACGCACCTGATCGCCCTCGAGGGCGATGCCTCGCACCCCTGGGAGGTCGCGCAGACGATGGCCGCGCACATCCCCGGCGCGCGGCTGGTGCGGCGCGTGCCCACCCTCGACCCGAAGAAGTCGTTCGCCCAGTGGGTGGCGCTGCTGCGCTGAGCCACGCCTGCGATTCCCGGGGCGGCCGACGAAGCGGCCGCCCTCCAGCAGCTCGTGCACGATCGGCTGGAGGGTCGTCGCTTCGTCGACGACCCCAACGTCCCCGCGCGGTCCTACTTCAGGTCGTAGCGCAGGTCGCTGAGCAGACCGCCGTCGACGTCGGCTTGCGCCTCGCTGCCCACCAGATAGGCGTCGTACGCCGTGTTGCCGCGCAGGAACCGCTCCATCCAGGCGGTGGTGTAGCGGCGCATGAGCTGATCCTGCCGATCGGGCTCATCCAGCGTGCGCGGGTTGTCGAGGAGGCCGCCCACGACGTCACAGATCGAGCCGAGGGTGCAGAAACCCACGTGGTTCCCGCCCGCGATCACCGCGAGCTCCTTGGGCGCCGCGCCCTTCATCTGCTCGTACGCGTCGACACTCCCGTTCGCGGGGACGATGCCGTCGTCGGAGGCGGCGAGCAGCAACGTCGGCGTGACGATCTTGGACATCGTCGTCTCGCCCAGCCCTCCGGCCGCGAGCGGTACCGCCGCGCCGATCTCGGGATGCGCGGCCTCGGCGATCAGCACGGCGATCGCACCCAGCGAGTGGCCGACGATGCCGCGCCGGCTACCGTCCGCGAGGCCGGCGATCGGGCTGCCGCTGCGTTCGCTCTCGCTCACCAGGAAGTCGAGCGCGTCGACCAGTCCCTCGGCGCTCGCGAACGGACCGCCGAAGCACGGGCTCGGCGGCGTGAACGTGATCACCACGTAGCCGTAGCTCGCGAGCTGCTCGCCGACCCACGTGTACCACTCCTTCACCGAGCAGGTGCCAGGGGCGACCGACACGATCGGGAACGGCGCGCCGTCGCTCGTCTCGGGGTGGACGATCGTCGACGCGAAGGTGCCGTTCGCGTCGGTGAAGCTCGTGTCGTAGCGCGCGATGGCGTAGGGCCCGGGCTCCTCGGGCGGCGGCGGAAGTGGCTCCCCCCCCGAGTCCGAGCACCCTCCGACGACGAGCGCGCCGAGCACGATCGCCACGCATCCCCACCGATTTCCCACCCCAGACATCGCTGTCCTCCTGCTCGGATCGATTGACGCGTGTGCTCCATCCAAGCACGATCGGAGGGAGCGAACCACCCATCGCGGAGGGTGTTCCATGCGACACCTGGCACGCATCCGTCGGACCGCAGCGCTCACGCTCGTCGTCGCCGCGTTCACCGTCGCCGGCGCTCGAGTCGCGAGCGCCGCGAGCGGTGCGCCCGCCCTCGGGAGCGCCACGGGCAGGTTCACGTTCGACGGCAAAGCGGTCGCGCTCACGCACGCTTACGCTTACACGGGCGAGAACCTTTTCGACGCGAAGAAGAAGGACACCTTCGTGGTCGTCACCGATCGAGCGTTGCCCGCCGACCAGGCGCCCGACGACGAGGTCCAGCTCCACGTGGTGGCCCGCGAGGGCGGCGTGATCGCACTCCGCCTCCGGATCGCCGACGGCAAGGCCGCGGGAGTGGCGCTCTTCCACCCCGCAGCCGAGGCCCTCCTGCTCTTCCCGGCGCAAGCGGCGAGCCACACGCCCGGTCCCGCCGCCGCCGGCGAGGTGAGCGGCCACCTGAAGACGCCCAAGCCACTCGAGCTCGACGGCCACGCCTGGAGCGCGGATCTCGACTTCCACGCCGCGATCGCGCCGCCGAAGAGCGCCGAGCTCACCGTTCCCCCCGCGCCCGCCAAGGCGCCACCGCCCGAGCCGGAGGCGGCGCCCGCGCCACGGCCCAAGCGCGATCCCAGGCAGAGCGCCACCGAGGCCAAGGCGATCGTCGCCGCGATCATGACCCACGACTCGGCGCGCGCCGTGAAATACATCCAGGGCGGCATGGACCCGAACGCCCGCGACGAGAACGGCCTCTCGGTCCTCAACTGGGCGGTGATGAGCTGCGACGTGCCGGTGGTGAAGGCGCTCGTCGACAAGGGCGCCGACGTGAACTACCAGCGCATGCCCGGCTACACGATGCTCACCGAGGCCGGCGCGTGCCCCGCCGCCGAGAAGATCCTGCGCGCCGCCGGCGCCAAGTAGCGCTCTCCAGGCCTGCATCAACTTCGATTCGTTCTAGGTGATTTCAGGGGTGTATGCTGACCGTATGCGAGGTCGTCGCCCCGCTTCCGCCACGCTCGGGCTCGGACTGCTGCTCGCCCTCGTCGCCGGCGTGGGCGAGCCACGGGCGGACATGGCATCCACGAGCCGTGGCGCGCAGGCGCCGCAGGCGCCCCTGCACGTGAGCGGGACCGTGGTCGAGGCGTCGGGCGCGCCGGTCGCGGACGCACGGATTCACTCCAACCAGACTCGGCCTCCAACGTCCGCGCTGACGCGCGCCGACGGCTCGTTCGAGCTCGATCTGCCCCTGCCGGGCTCCATCGCCGTGAGCGCGCGCGCTCACCGGTTCACGGTCGTGGCCTGGGAGACTCTCTCGCAGTCACCGCCGGGCGCTATCCGGATCGTGCTTCCCCGATCCGCCGCCGTGAGCGGAACGCTCGGCGACTCGGATGGCGATCCAGCTGTCGGCGCCAGCGTTGCGCTCACCATCCAGCCCTTCGAGCCACACGGCGCCAGGGCCGTGGAGATCCAGGCGCAGCTCATGAGAGACGGGCGGTGGGACGTCTCGGACGTCCAACCCGGCCGGATCACGCTACGCGCGCGCTCGAAGGAGGGCGACGAGGCGATCCTCCTGGCACCCTTCGAGCTCCGCGAAGGTGAGGACAAGACCCTCGACCTGCGCCTCGAGTCGTTTCGCGACCACCCCTCGAACACGATCGAGGGTCTCGTCGTGGACGAAGCCGGTTGGCCGCTCGCCGACGTCGGCGTCGAGGTCCGCACCGCGCCCCGGTACGGCGCGGCGTTCCTGACCGACGCCTATGGGCGGTTCCTGCTCGACGGCCTCGAGCCGGGCCTCCACACGGTCTCGGCTCACGCTCCCGGCCGCATGAACGTCGACGTGCCCGGCATCCGCACCGGACGGCGCGATCTCACGATCGTGCTGCCACCCCGGGGCGAGCTGGTCATGCGCGTCGTCGATCGCGAGAGCGGCGCGCCGATCCTGAACCTCCACAGGATGGGACGGACCGTCCGCAGCGCCGACGGCGTGTTCCGGTTCCAGCTCCGGGACGAAGGCCAGAAGGTGGACATCGTGGCGCAGGGCTACGAGCCCGTGAGCCTCGGCCCCTTCGAGCGCCCGGCGGGACGGACCATCGACGCCGGCACGATCGAGCTGGATCGCCGCCGCTGACATCGAGCCCGGCCCACTGCCGCCGCTCGGGCATCCGCATTGCTCCTCGTGGAGGCGGGAACCCGATCCGGGGCGATCGCGGGATTCGGCTGCACGTAGTGCCGTCCATCTCGCCGCCCTTTGTAGAAAGGAGCGCGGCGATGAACCGTCTTCACTCTCGACTCGTTCGTGGAAGCACGGCGGCGATGACGATCGCGGCCGCAGCCACTCTCGCCTCGGACGCGCTCGCCGCGCGTCCGGACAACGTGGTGGGCACGCTCAACGAGAGCTGCTCGAAGCCCAACCCGATCCGGGTCCGGCTCATCGACGCGACCTACGCGGTCGAGGACGGCCACACCGTCGCCGGCAAGACCGGCACGACGACCCTCACCTACTGGTGCGGCGACAGCGAGGAGCAGCTCACCTGCCCGCCCGACACCAACTACGTGTCGATCCAGGGGCGCACGGAGGAGAACAACGCCGCGTCGTCGTTCATCACCACCTGCATCATCCAGGACAAGAAGCCCTGAGCAGCCACGGCCCGTGGAGACGAGGCGCCTTCACCGCGCGCAGGTCGCCGCGCACGCCGGATCGACGTCGGTGGCGTTGTCGGTGAAGGCGTTCTCGCCAGCCGCGCAGTTGGCCACGCCCGCGTTCGGGCACTTGATGCCGTAACGACCGGCGCTCGAGTGGCCCGCGATCGTGTTGCCGAGCCCGGTGCCCGCGCCGATGTCGCACACGGCACCTTCGCAGACGATCCCGTCGGTGCCGTTCGACTGGATGGTGCTCGAGGATACGAGGAGTCGGTTCCTGGCTCCAACGTTCACGCCGTTCTCCAAGTTGTCCGCGACGACGGATCCGCCGCGGATGATGATGCTTGGATCGGACGGAAGAACCGATCGGGACCAGCCCTTGACGCCCTCGGTGTTGTGGATGACGGACGAACCCTCGATCGTGACTCGGCCATCGAAGTTCGCCTCCACGCCGGTGGAGTTGTTCTGGACTACCGTACCGTCGCGAACGACCACGATCGATCCGGCAAACTCAGACGAAACCGCGCGGCTCGCGTTCTTCACCGTGCAGTGGACCAGCTCGAGATACCCTCCGGACGAGGCGCCCGGCCCGACCCCATTGTCCGCCGTCGAAAGTGCTGTCCGTGGCGACCACCGTCGAACCAGTGTGCTGCGAGTTGAGCGCGGTCGCGCTCGTTCCGACCTGAATCTCGCTGTCCGAGATCGTGGTGGTCATTTCCGCGTTCATCGCGATCCCCAGGCGCCCCGGCCAGCGGATGGACGTTCCGGAGTGGATGTTCACGGTTCCTGGGCTGGCATTCGACCCCCCCAGAACACCGCAATCGCTGCTGTACTCGATCGTCGACCCCGCGATGTCGAAGTTCGCGCCATCGAGCAGCCAGACCCCCGTGTAGTTGTCGCTGAAAACGGATCCTCGCCGAACGTTCACGAGCGATGAGGGGCCGAGTTGATACACGGCCACACGGCCACCGGTCAGCACCGATCCGTCGATCGTCACCGCGGTACCTGGATCGGCCACGACCAGGCGGCAGGTGGGTGGACTCGAAGGCCACGGCGGCGCGGGCGGGCCATCGATCGTGACTCCGGCGAGCGTCGCGGTGCTGCCGTTCGTCACCAGTACGGCATCCCGTTGGTTCACCTGGATCGCCAGCCCGCGTAGCTCGATGTCGGTGGAGCCTGTGATCGTGATGAGGGTCGACATCAGCGCCGTGCCGTCGATCACTGGCTTGGTGGCACCCGCGGCCTGGAAGCTCAGCCCGCTACGTGCGGACACGGTGAAGCCCGCGTAGGTCCCGGGCGCGATCACCACCGCCACCGGGATCGACGTCTGGTCGATCGCCTTCTGGATGGTCGTGTACGGGTGCGCCTTGGAGCCGTCCTCCACTCCCGAGGCGTTCGCGGCGTCCACGTACACGGCGACGTGGCAGTCACCGACCGCGCTCACCAGCGCGAGACCGAGCACCGAGAGCGCGAGCCGCAGCCGCCGTGCCATCGTCATCCCTCCCGAAAACCCGGGACGAGTCTACAGGCTTGGCCTCATCCACGCAGCCTCGGGCGCGTGCCCCCGGCCGCCGCCTCGCCTCACGCCGCGCGCGGCGCGGGCCAGCGCGCGAACCACTCGCGCAGGCAGCGCGCGGTGGCGGAGCGTGCCGTCCGCTTGGCGCTCTTGGGCGCGGCGAGCTCCACCGGCGACCCGCACGCGACCACCTCGCCGCCGGCCTTGCCGCCGCCCGGGCCGAGGTCGATGACCCAGTCGGCCTCGGCGATCACGTCGAGGTGGTGCTCGATCACGATCACGGTGTCGCCGCGCTCCACCAAGAGGTGGAGCACCTCGATCAGCGAGCCGACGTCGGCGATCGAGAGCCCGGTGGTGGGCTCGTCGAGCACGTACACCGAGCGCCCCGCCGACGACTTGCCGAGCTCCTCGACGAGCTTGATGCGCTGCGCCTCGCCACCCGAGAGCGTGGTCGAGGACTGGCCGAGCGCCACGTAGCCGAGGTCGACGCGGCACATGAGGTCGAGCGCGCGGTGGATCGCGCCGTGGACCTGGAAGAACTCGCGCCCCTCCTCGGCGCTCATGGTCAGCACGTCGGCGATGGTCTTGCCGCGGAAGCGCACCTCCAACGTCTCGCCGTTGAAGCGCTTCCCGCCGCACGCGTCGCACGTGACCTTGGCGTCGGGGAGGAAGCTCATCTCCACGGTCAGCACGCCCTGCCCCTCGCACTTCTCGCAGCGCCCGCCGCGGACGTTGAACGAGAACCGCCCCGGCAGGTAGCCGCGCGCCCGCGCCTCGGGTGTCGACGCGTAGACCTTGCGGATCTCGTCCCACACGCCGGTGTAGGTCGCGGGAGTCGAGCGCGGGTTGCGGCCGATGGGCGTCTGGTCGACCTCCGAGACGCGCAGCACGGCCTCCACGCCGTCGAGTCCCGCGTTCGCCCCCGGCTGCACGGGTGCGCCGGTGACGCGGCGGCGCAGCTCCTGGAACAGCACGTCGCGGACCAGCGTCGACTTCCCCGAGCCGGACACGCCCGTGACGCAGGTGAGCGCGCCGAGCGGGAACCGCACGTCCGTGCCCTTGAGGTTGTTCTCGGTGGGCGCGCGCAAGGTGAGCCAACGGCTCTCGACGCCGGCGCCGCGCGGCGGTTGCGGCGCCCGCGACCCTCGCCGTTGAGCGAGCGGCCGGTGCGCGACGCCGGGTTGTGGGTCAGCTCCGCCGGCGAGCCCTGCGCCACCAGCAGCCCGCCCTCGCGGCCCGCGCCAGGGCCAAGGTCGAGGACGTGGTCGGCGGCCTCGATGGTCTCCTCGTCGTGCTCGACCACCACCACCGTGTTGCCGAGGTCGCGCAGCGTGTGGAGGGTGTCGATGAGGCGCGCGCCGTCGACCGGGTGCAATCCGATGGTGGGCTCGTCGAGGACGTAGAGGACCCCCGTGAGGTGCGAGCCCAGTGACGCCGCGAGCCGGATCCGCTGCGCCTCGCCGCCCGAGAGCGTGTCACCGCGGCGATCGAGGCTCAGGTAGCCGAGACCGACCTGCTCCAGGAACTCGAGCTTGGGCACCAGCTCGCGACGGATCGGATCGAGGACCGCCTTGGCGAGCCCGGTCATGCGAAGCGCCCGGGTCCACACCAGCGCATCGCTCGCGGTCATGGCCGCGACCTCCGGCAGGCGCGTGGCGGCGACGCGCACCGCGCGCGACTCGGGCCGCAGCCGCGAGCCGTCGCACCCGCGGCAGGTCGCCTCGGCGAGGTACCGGTTGAGCGACGCGGGCACGCCGTCCTCGCTCTCGAGCATGTGCTGGATGCGGGTGCGCAGCCCCACGAACTCGCCATGGCCGTCGAGCACCCAGCCACGCGCCCGCGGCGAGAGCTTGCGCCACGGCTTGGTCACGTCCACGCCGAGCTCGTCGGCGGCCTGACGGGCGAAGCGCTCGCGCGCCTTCTTCGCGAACGGCTCCTCGTCGAGCACCGGGAAGGCGCCGTCCTCGATCGAGAGCGCCGGATCGGGCACCAGGAGCGGCTCGGCCACGCCTTCGTAGAAGCCCATGCCTTTGCAGTCGGGGCACCACCCGCGCGGGCTCACGAACGAGAAGGCACGCGGCTCGAGCTCGGGGACGCCGGTGCCGCAGCGCGGGCACGCGAGGGTGGTCGAGAACGCCGCCTCGACGGCGTCGCCGTGTCTGCCTTCGGGCTCCACGATCACCGAGCCCTTGCCGCGATCGAGCGCCGTCTCCAGCGCCTCGAGCAGCTCCGCGCCGGGCGTGCCGTCGCGCGCCACGTCGATCCGCGCCACCACCGCCTCGATGTCGTGCTCGGCGTAACGCACCAGCTTGGGCGAGGGCTTGGTCGGCAGCAGCCGACCGTCGACCCGCGCCTCGGCGATCCCCTCCTTGGCGAGCTTCTCGAACACCTCGCGGTGGTAACCCTTGCGGCCGCGGATCACCGGCGCGAGCAGCCGCACGCGGTGGCCGGCGAAGCGCGCGCCGATCGCCGCGGCGATGCGCGCGGGGGTCCCGCTCTCGAGGGCCTGGTCGCACTTGGGGCAGTGGGGCGTGCCGAGGCGCGTCCACAGGAGCCGCAGGTAGTGCCAGATCTCGGTGAGGGTCGCGACGGTGGTCTTGGCGCTGCCGCGGGTGCGGCGCTGCTCGATCGCGATCGCGGGCGGCAGGCCGTCGATACGGTCCACCTCGGGCTTCGAGAGCGGCTGCAGGAACTGACGCGCGTAGGGCGAGAGGGTCTCGAGGTAGCGCCGCTGGCCCTCGGCGAAGAGCACATCGAAGGCGAGCGACGACTTGCCCGAGCCGCTCGGCCCGGTGACCACCACGAGCTGGTTCTTGGCGATGTCGAGCGAGATGCCGCGCAGGTTGTGCTCATGGGCCTTCGTGATGCGGATGGGTGCGCTTTCCCCGCCCGGTCGATCCGCCGGGCGGGGATGAACCCCGCCGCTGGGTCATAGCCAGGGATCGCGCCCTCGCCGATCGCCATCTCGGCCTCGGACTTCCCCTCGAGGAGCGGCTTCAGGAAGCGGCCGGTGATCGAACGGGGCTCGGCGGCCACGGTCTCGGGCGTGCCCTCGGCGACGATCTCGCCACCGCGCTCGCCGGCCTCGGGGCCGAGGTCCACGACCCAGTCGGCGCGCTTGATGACCTCGCCGGCGTGCTCGACGACGATCAGCGTGTGACCCGCCTCGACGAGCAGATCGAACGCACGCAACAGCGGCGGCAGGTCGGCGGCGTGCAGCCCCGTGGACGGCTCGTCGAAGAGGTAGAGGTTGCCGCGCGCTCCGCTGGAGGGCCGCGCTCCGTCGCGGCCGCGACGCGTCGGCGCCGACGGAGCGGCGCCCTCCACAGGGCCGCTCGGCGCCGGCGCCGACGGAGCGCGGCCCTCCACCCGGCGGCGCGGCGCCGAGTCCGCGATCGCCGCGGCGAGCTTGAGGCGCTGCGCCTCGCCGCCCGAGAGCGTCACGATGCTCTGGCCGATCCGCAGGTAGCCGAGCCCGACCTCGCGCGCCGGCAACATCCGCGCCACCAGCTCGCGGTCGTCGGCGAAGAAGTCCACCGCGTCGTCGAGGGTGAGGTCGAGGATCTCGGTGACGTTCTTGCCGTGGATGCGCGCGCGCAGCACCTCGGGCTTGAAGCGCGCGCCGCCGCAGTCCGCGCACGGCACGTGGACGTCGGCGAGGAACTGCATCTCGACCTTCTCGAAGCCCGCGCCCTCGCAGGTCTCGCAGCGCCCGCCCGGCGTGTTGAACGAGAGCGTCGACGGCGTGATCCCGGCCTCCTGGGCCTCGGGGGTGGCGGCGAGCGACTTGCGGACCTTGTCGTAGACGCTCAGGTACGTGCCGACGATCGACTTGGGCGAGCGCCCGATGGGTGCCGTGTCGACGAACACCACGTCCTCGAAGGCGTCGCCGCCCTCGATCGCGTCGCACTCGCCCGGATCCTCGACCGGCTTGCCGCGCGCGCGCAGCAGGTTGCGGTAGAGCACCTCCTCGATGAGAGACGACTTGCCCGAGCCCGACACACCGGTGACGCAGGTCAGCGCGCGGAGCGGAAAGCGCACGTCGACGTGCTTGAGGTTGTGGGTGCGCGCGCCGCGCACCACCAGCGCCTTCCCGCTCACGTCACGGCGCTTCTCGGGTAGCGGGATGCGGATCCGTCCCGACAGATAGCCGCCGGTCGCCGAGGCCGCGACCGCGGAGGCGCCTTCCACCGGCCCTTGATAGAGGATCGAGCCGCCCGCCTCGCCGGCGCCGGGGCCGAGGTCGATCAGGTGATCCGCGCCCAGGATCAGCGCGGGGTCGTGCTCGACGACCACCGCGGTGTTCCCGCGCTCGACGAGCCGCGTGAGGATGCTGACCAGCCGGTCGTTGTCGCGTGGATGCAGACCGACCGAGGGCTCGTCGAGGACGAAGAGCGCGTTGGTGAGCGCAGACCCCACCGCGGTGGTGAGGTTCACCCGCTGCATCTCGCCGCCCGAGAGGGTGCGGCTCTGGCGATCGAGGGTCAGGTACTCGAGCCCGACGTCGCACAGGTAGGAGAGGCGGGTGCGGATCTCCTCGAGGAGCGGCTCGGTGCCCTCGGCGAGCGCCGGCGGTAGCCGGAGCTCGTCGAAGAACGCGCGCAGCATCCCCACCGAGCCGCCGTAGAGCTCGGCGATGTTCTGGCCCGCGAGCCGCGTGCGCAGCGTCTCGGGCTTGAAGCGCGTACCGCCGCACGCGGTGCACGTCACGTAGGCGCGGTAGCGTGACAGCAGCACCCGCACGTGCATCTTGTAGACGCGCCCCTCGAGCCACTGGAACCAGCCGCGGATCCCCCACCACTTCTTCTTGGCCCAGCCACCCGGCTCGCCGTCCCACAGCCACGCGCGCTGCTCGTCGGAGAGGCGCGCGTACGGCACGTTCATCGGCACGCCGCGCGACTTGCATGCCTTGGTCAGCTCCTCGCGCTCCCATGAGGTCTTCTCGGTGCTCAACGGCTTGACCGCGCCCTCCACCAGGGTCTTGCGCGGATCGGGGATCACCAGGTCGGGCGCGATCTCGATGGTGCGACCGAAGCCCCGGCACGTCGGGCACGCACCGATCGGGTTGTTGAACGTGAAGAGCCCCGGAGTGGGGTCGGGGTACGTGACCTTGCAGTCCGGACAGCGCAGCCGGGTGTCGTGACGGAGCGCGTGCGGCGCGGGCGTGCCCGCCGCGTCGAGCGGCACCACGGCGGCGGTGCCGGCGCCGTGCGCGAACGCCTGCTCGAGCGCCTCCACCAATCGTCCGCGCCGTGCAGGCTCGACCGCGACGCGATCGAGCACCACCAGGAACTCGCCGCCTCGAGGGAACGCGGTGAGCTCGTCGAGGCGGGTGACGGCACCGTTGGCCAGCAGCCGGATGAATCCTTGGCGGCGAAGCTGCTCGACGATGACCGGGAAGTCCTCGGGGGGCGCGGTCGGGGCCTCGAAGCCGATCAGCACGCTCTCACCGGCGCGCGCCTCGAGCAGCTCGTCGGCCACGGTCTCCGGGGTGGCGCGCAGCACCGGTCGATCGCATGTGTCGCAGTGGCGGACACCGGCGCGTGCGAACAGCACCTTCACGTAGTCGTGGATCTCGGTGACCGTGCCGACGGTGGAGCGGCTCGAGCGCACCGTGTTGCCCTGCTCGATCGCGACCGCCGGCGGGATCCCCTCCACGCCGTCGATCGCCGGGCGGTTCATGCGCTCCAGGAACTGGCGCGCATAGGCGCTGAACGACTCGACGTAGCGGCGCTGCCCTTCGGCGAACAGCGTGTCGAACGCGAGCGAGCTCTTCCCCGAGCCGGACACGCCGGTCACCACCACGTACTGGCCGCGGGGGATCTCGAGGTCGAAACCCTTGAGGTTGTGCTGGCGGCAGCCGGTGAGCCGGATGGGAGCGGACATGACGCGTCGACGCCTCGACGATGCGCCCACCGTGGCGGGCGCCGGAACGAGAGTGGGGAGGGACTCGCGGATGGGTGGTGGCGGGCGCTCGACCGTGCCGGGGCCGCGCGAACCTTCAAGATAGCCGAAACGAACGGGGCCGCGATCGCTCGCGGCCCCGCTTCCTTCACGTCGCGCCGTCACGGGCGCGGTGGATCACTTCGTCGGTGTGGGCAGCGCGTTCTGCACGCCCTGGTTGAGCTGGTTGGCGGTGCCGAGCGCGTTGTTCACCGGCGCGGTCGCCTCGCCGACCTTCTTCGCCGCCGTGCCGGTGGCGTCGTTCACGGCGCCGGTCGCAGCACCGCTCGCCTCCGCCGCGGCACCGGCCGCCTGCGTCTGAGCCTCCGCCTTCGCGCCTTCGACGGCGCCGGCCGCCTGCGCCTTGGCGTCGGTCACGGCGGCTTCGCCCGCCGCTTTCGCCGAATCGCCGGCGCCAGCGGCGGCCGCCTCGGCGCCGCCGGCGGCGCCCTTCGCAGCGTCGACCGTCGCTTCAGCCGAGCTCTTCGTCTGCTCGGCCGCGGCCTTGGTCTGAGAGGCCTGGTCGAGCGCTTTGCCGAAGCCACCGAGCGGATCGCCCGCCCGCGCCACCGATCCCCACGCCAGCGCCGTACACGCAACCGCGCCCGCCACCAGCCACTTCGAAGTCTTCATGGTCTCCCCCCGAGGTCGAACGAGATGGTCCCGTCTTCTTGCCACAGCGTCGCGAGCGACGCCAGCCACACGGTCGGAGAGACGCTCACTGGTCCTGGAAGAGGCTGCCAGCCACCCAGTCGCTGAGCCCAGCCTCGCGGTGCGGCTGTTGCCGCCGCTGACCGTCGCGTAGGTGTAGGTGGCGTCGTTGCCGGCGCCTCCCGAGACCGCCGTGGCAAATCCGCTCGCCGTGTTCAGGTAGCCAGCCGTGACCGCCGCGACCTGACCGGTCGCGACGTTCGCCGCTCCGCCGCACACCGCGGCTCCCTGGCTGGGGGATGTGGGGTTGAACGTCGGACTGCTGCCGGGGCCGGCGACGTTGGCCATCCCGCCTGACACCGTAGCGTCGATCGCGCTGGCCGTGTTCAGCGCGCCGCCGCTCACGGATGAATTCGAAGCGGAGGCCACGTTGCTGTACCCGCCGGTGACCGTCGCGTAGTAGCCGCTCGCGACGTTCGCGCTTCCGCCGGTCACGGTCGCGTACGACGGCGAGTACTTGTCGCCCGGCGTCGAGCTCGTGGCCCGGTTTCCCCAGCCGCCGACGACCGTCGCGAAGTTGGTCTCCGCGTTGTTGCTCCACCCGCCGAGCACCATCGACGAGCCACCCTTGGCCTGGCCGTACTGGCCCCCGGTGATCGAGCCGTAGTCACCGCTCGCGACGTTCTGACGGCCGCCAGCGACCGCCGCATAAGGCCCGCTCGCGGTGTTCTCGGAGCCGCCGTTCACGCACGCGTAGGCAGCCGCCGCTTCGTTCTGGTAGCCGGCGACGACCCCTCCGTACTGGGTGAAGTTGTTCTTCGCGCCGATCACCACGTTGTGCGAGCCGGTGCGGCGGTCGTTGCCGCTGCCGCGCTGCTCGTTGTAGCCGACGATGACGTTGCCCTTGCCGTTGGCCGTAGCCGTCGAGCCCGCGCCGTTGATGACGATCACGTTGCCGCCGGTCACCACCAGGTCGCAGCCGCTCACCACGAACTGGTTGTTCACGACCTGCGCGGTGCACGCGGCGCTCGCGAGACGCGGCACCAACCCCGCCACCAGCCCCAACCCGATAACCCAGCTCGCCCTCCTCGCCATCGCACTCCTCCGCTCTCGTCGCTCGTCGACGATGGATACGCGCCGGTTCCGATTCGGGGCGCGCCGCGGGCGAGTATCCGAAGGCAGCCAGCTGGATTCAACTACGCAAATATCGAGAATTATTGACTATTTGATAGTGCTTCTCAAAATCCGTCGACCCCGAAAAGCGCGGGGGCGCCCCGGCAAGCGGAGCGCCCCCGAAGGTCCAGCGCGGCGGGAAGAGGATCGGTTACGGCTGCGAGCACCCACCCGGCGTGGCCGAGTTGCAGTCGTCGTCGACGCCGTTCCCCGGGATCTCGGTCGCGCCTGGGTTCACCGAGGCGCTCGAGTCGTTGCAGTCGGTCGCCGAGCCGTTGCTACACGCGGCGCTGCCCGGGCTGCCGTAGCCGTCACCGTCCAGGTCCTTGCAGTCGCTGGTCGCGGCGTTGCAGTCGTCGTCGAGACCGTTGCCCGGAACCTCGGTGGCGCCTGGGTTCACCGCCGCGTTGCCGTCGTTGCAGTCGAGCTGCGGATGAGCGCAGGTCGCCGACGCCGGGCTGCCGTATCCGTCGCCGTCGAGGTCCGTGCACGACGAGTCGGGCGTGGCCGGGTTGCAGTCGTCGTCGACACCGTTGCCCGGAACCTCGGTGGCGCCCGGGTTCACCGCGCCGTTGGCGTCGTTGCAGTCCGTGGCCGAACCGGCGCTGCATGCGCTGCTGCCCGGGTTCCCCCAGCCGTCGCCGTCGCCGTCGGTGCACGTCGGCGCGGCACCGCAGGTGTCGAACTTGAACGCGGCGACCTGCGTCGCCCACGTGTTCGAGTTGGCGCGCATCCCGGTGAACCAGAACGTGCAGTCGTCCGCCGGGTCGATCGACATGTGGTGGTAGTCGCCGTAGCGGTTCGAGCTGTCCTTGCCCACTCCCGCGACGATCGAGGTCTCGGCCTCGGGCATCGTTCCCACGCCGGCCGCCGAGGTGCGTCCGGTGTACGAGAGCCCGGGGTTCACGGCGCTCGACGACACGCTGTAAGCGAGCGCGATGTCGCCGTCTCGGTCCATCGCGATCGAGCTCATCCAGCGGTTGGTCGAGTTCGGCGAGTAGCTGCCTTGCTGGAAGAGCGACCACGCGCCGGCGCCGTTCCGGCGCAGCTCGAACCAGCGCACGCCCGCCTGGTCGGAGCCGGTGACGTCGGTGGCGAGGCTGCCGACGATCGTCTCGTGACCGCCCACGTCGTTGCGGTACTGGGCTGGCTGCATCACCACTTCGCGGAGCGGGTCGAGCTTCACGGTGGTGCCCGGCTGCGGGATGCACGAGAACGAGGTCAACCCACACAGATCCGAGTCGATCTCGGCCATCGCCACCGACGTGGGCCCGACCAGCGTCGAGCTCGCGGGAGTGGTGAAGTTGGGCGTGAAGGCGAAGAGGTCGATGTAGTCCTGGCTGGCGTTGTTGCTACCGGCGTTGTGGACCTCGTCGTCGCGGTGGCGCAGGAACCACGCCGGCGAGTTGGCGGGCGGTGCCACGGCGCCGTCGAAGTTGGCCGGCGTGACCATCTGGAAGCCGAACCCCGACAGGCCGGGCGCGGTGAGGCGGATCGAGGTCGCGGCCAGACCGCTCAGCATCTTGGTGCGGTCGAGGGCGTAGAGCGCCGGGGTCGACTCGTTGGTCCCGACGAAGAAGGCGGTGGGCCAGACCGCGTACTTCGGGTAGTCGGGGAACTGGCCGAGCGAGAAGTCGTACGCCCACCAGCCGCCGCTCACGGGATCGGCGGTCTTCGACACGTACACGCACAGGTGATTGCCGAGCGACGCGAATTCGGTGAGCAGGAAGCGGTTCGCGAGCCGGTCCCACAGCGCGACCGGGTCACCGAGCCCGCTCGCGCACGAGCCGGTGCCGAGGCTGTCGAGGTTCGTCGGACCCGCGACCGTGGCGCCGGTCTTGTCGTAGACCCTGAAGATCGCGCCGCCGCTGCCGTTGATCATCTGGATGTAGTGGTTGGGGCCGGCGGCACCGGTGGGATCGGGTGGGTTGACACCCGTGTAGCCCTGCCCGGCGAAGTTCGCGCTGGGCGCGGAGAACGCCTGCGAGCTGGGACCGCGCGAGCCCGCCTGCACCTTGAGCAGCGGATCGAGCGCGGGAGCCGCCGGCGTGAACTCGAGCCCGCTGGCGGGCGGGCGGCGGCGCAGCGGGATCTCCACGATCGGATCGCCCGGCTTCCAGTCGGGCACCTTCGGCAGGTTGCGCAGGTCGACGTCCACCGAGTGAGCACCGATCGCGGCGCTCTGCTCGACCTGGATCGAGCCGTCCTGTGCGCTCGCGACCCCCGCGATGCCCACGACGGCGAGGAGCGCCGCCCCGATGCGGCTCGCGCCGCGCCCCGACCTCCGACCTCGTTCCACGCTCATGCCAGCCCCCTCGTCCCTCGCGCCGCGCCCGTGGCGCGACGCTCGTCCCCCGTGCCGCCGCGATCCACACGATCCGGCGCGCCCCATCCCTCGCTCACTCGTCCGGTTCGCGCTCGCGCTGTTGGCCGGGCTCGGGCTTCCACGCCGGTGCAGGCGCGATCCGGACGTCACCCGACCTGCTCTCTACCACGAGCACCCGATCGCCCTTGCCGAGCTCGAAGCTCGCACGACTCCGGCCGTCCTTCGATTCGACCTTCGCTGGATAGCCCAGCTCGACCTTGCCTCCGGTGCGAACCCGCACGTCCAGGTCCGCCTCGGGCGGCAGCTCGGCCTCGATCGAGCCGGACTCGCTCTCGAGCCACATCGACCGCTGGCCCTCGGGCTCCCGGACGAGCACGTGGATCGGGCCGCTGGTGCTGCGCGCGCGCACGCTCTTCTCGGCGACGATCCGGATGGCGCCGGTATCGGTCTGCGCGTCGATTCCGTCGCCCTTGAACCCCTTGACGTGGACGATGCCGCCGCGGGTCCGCGCTTCGACGCGCACGCCGTCGGTCACGAACACGGCAATGTCGGCGCGGTCGTGGCGCTCGCGCCTGGCGCGGGCCATGGGATCGGGCGGAGTCGCCGGCGGGTACTCGACGCGGATCACGAGCGTGGCGCCGATCCGTTCGACGGCGAGCACGAGCTTCTCACCGGCGCTGTCGAGGCGCTGCACGACGGTGTGCGCCTCGACGACGTCGTCGCCCTTGGCCCCCCGGATCCGCACGTCGCCGTAGTCGTTCTCGATCACCACCACCTCGGCGCCAGCCGGTAGCCCGGACCACTCGAGCCGGTCGATCGTGAGCCCCGCCGTCGGGTCGGCGGGCTGGGCCGCGGGCGAGGCGACCGGACTGGCGGGTGGAGTCGCGCTCGTCGCGGCCTTCGGCTCGGCGGCGCGCGCAAAGCTCGCGGCCGACGTCACGATCACGCACGCGATCCACGCCCGCTGCGTACGGCTCGTCATCGCCTCACTCCTTGGGGAGCTGCGCGATGAACTCGTTGCCGACCTTGATCGAGTTCTGGATGTCCTTCACCAGCGCGTTGATGTCGCTCTCGATCGACCGGGCGTGCGCCTCGATGCCGCCCACCGCCGCGGCGTTGAGGCTCGACTTGAGGAACAGCACCTGGTCCTTCAGCTTGCGCAGCACCGGGTCCATGCTCGCCTCCGACTGGTGCAGGGCGCTGGCGAGGCCCGCGTACTTGCGGCGGGTGTCGTCGAGCTGGCGCCGCATCGTGGTCTTGTAGCTCGCCTCCGAGACCTGCTCGATCTCGCCCTCCCACTCCTTGAACAGGTCGTTGGCGATCGAGTCGATCTTCGAGATGCGGTCGCGCACGTCCTTTGCGCGCGCCTCGCTGTCGTCGTAGTCGGCCTTCAGCTTGTCGTATTGCTTCTCGAGCTCGCCGCCGTGGAAGCCCGTCATCTCCTTCAGACGGGTGAGCGCGTCCTTGAACTGCTCCTGCGCCGCGTCCTGCTCCTTCTGGACCTTCGCGACGTTGTCGCGCAGCAGGTCGCGCTTCTCCTTCCCGAGCTTCTCCCAGGTCGCGTAGTACATCTTGCTGCACCCCGCGAGCGCGATCACGGCCACGACCACTCCCAGCCACGGCTTGAGGTTCTTGGAAGTCCGCACGTCGAGCTCTCCTCGTCGAAAGCGATGGATGACCGGCCGCGCCGCGGGCGGCGCGGACCGAACGCGTCATTGAAACAGGGGGAGGCCGCCGCTCGCAACCGGCTCCGGCGACCGCCGCACGCGACGTCCCTACGTCGGTGAGCCCACCGTGGCGCCCGCCCGGCAGCGGTCGACCCAGTGGTCGACCAGCTCACCGATCACGCGCCGGAACTCGACCAGGCCGACGGGCTTGGTGACGAAGCCGTCGGCCAGCGCCGAGGCCCGGCGCCGATCCGCGTCGGCCGACGACGTCGTGAGCACCACCGCGCGGATCCCCCGCCAGCGCGGCTCCGCGCGCAACACCGAGAGCAGCTCGAGGCCGCTCTTGCGCGGCAGGTCGAGGTCGACCAGCAGCACGTCCGGCGAGCGCTCCGCGCCGCGCAGGCGGTCGAGGGCCCGCTCCGCGTCGTCGACGTGCTCGAGCGCCGCGTCGGCACGGTGGAGCTCGAACTCGCGGCGCACCAGCCAGGCGTGGTCGGGGTCGTCCTCGACGAGCAGGAATCGCACCGGCTCGGTCGGCTCGGAGCCCTCCGCGCGCTCGCGAGCCACGTCACGCCTCGTCCACGAGCTTGGCGGCGGCGCGCCGCTGCCAGCTCGACAGCAACGGGTCGGTGAACGCGATCCAGGCCCGCGTACCGCGTGCGCGTCCCGCCGGCGGCGACTCGACCCACGTCCGCCCACCGTGCGCCTCGACGATCCGCCGCACGATCGCGAGGCCCACTCCCGAGCCCTCTCCGCCCGCCGCCAGCCGCACGAAGAGACCGAACACCCGCTCCTGGAACTCGGCAGGAATGCCCGCCCCCTCGTCCTCGACGAAGAAGCGCGCCTCGCCCTCGGTCCGCGCCCCACCGACCCGGATCACCGGTGACGGCCCAGTGCACCCGTAGCGGATCGCGTTCGCGATCAGGTTGTCGAAGACCTCCGCGAGGCGCAGCGGATCGGCCTCGACCATGGGCAGCGACCGCTCGATGTCGAGCTGGATGCCGCGCTCGGCGAGCGCCGCGGCGTGCGGCTCGAGCACCCGCTCGAGGAGCGCGCGCACCTCGAGGCGCTCGGGCTGGTGCACGGTGCGCCCCGCCCGGCTCAGCTCGAGGAGGTCGTCGAGGGTCTCGCGCAGCCGCACGCAGGCGCGCTCGACGCGACGCGCGGCGTCGACGATCCCGGCGTGGCCGAGCCCCTCGGCGTCGCCGGCGATGTGGCCGACGAAGCCCGAGATCGTGACCATCGGCGACTTCAGATCGTGCGAGACCGTGTACACGAACTGCTCGAGCTCCTCGTTCTTGCGGCGCAGCTCGCGGTTGACCTGCTCGAGCGCGCGCTCGGAGCGTACCCGGTGGGTGATGTCGACCACCGACGCGAGCACTCCCGGCCCCTCCGCCGTGGCGATCGGATCGAGGGCGATGTCCACGGGCACCTCGCTCGTGTCCTTGCGCTGCGCGACGAGGTGTCGCCCCGCGCCCATCGGCCGGGCCTCGGGCACCGCGTGGAAGCGCCGCCGATGCGCGGCGTGCCCGCCGCGCAGCCGCGCCGGCACCAGCACGTCGACGGGCTGGCCGATCAGCTCATCGCCGGCGTAGCCGAGCAGGCCCGCGGCCACGCCGTTGGCGAGCAGGATCGTACCGCTCGGGCCGACCAGCAGCTTGCCCACCGGCGACGCCTCGAACACCGAGCGAAAGCGCTCCTCCGCCACCCTCCGCTCGCCGACCTCGCGATCGAGCCTGGCCCGCTCGGCGGAGAGATCCTCGAGGACGCTCACCATCGCCAGCGTGAGGTGCTGCGCCTCGTCCCGGCTGCGCGTCAGGTCACCGAGCGCCGCATCGAGCTCGCGCGCACGCGACTCCGCCTCCAAGCGCACCTGGCGATGGAGCTGCCCGTCGGCGCGTACGCGCCGGAGCAGCCACTGGTAGAGGAACGCGATCCACGCGACCAGCAGCAGATGCGCGGCCAGGAAGCCCACGTAGCGCAGCGAACGGAGGTCACGCACCATCGTGTCGAGGAGCGTGACGTAGGCACCCACCACCAGGTCGTAGCGGTCGAGCAGCTCGCGCGCGCCCGCGAGGCCAGCGTAGGCGAGGAGCTCGGCCGCACGGCCCGTCCCGTCGATCGGCGCGGTCGCCAGGGCCTCCGCGCTGGCGATCAGCTCGTGGAGGTCCTGTCGCAAGCTCGTGCCCGGGCCGTAGTAGGCGGAGAGCAGCTCGGTCGGCAGCGGCGGCAGCGTGGACGCGGGCGCGGGCGCCACCGCGGTCTCCTCGGAGCGGCGCAGCTCCGCGATGGCCGCGCCGAGGTCGGCCGCGGCCGCCGCGCGCAACCCGGTGTCGGAGCTGCCCGCCGCGAGCCGGGTCGCCGCGAGCACCAGCCGGCGCACCTCGCCGCGAGCGTGGGACGCGTCGCCGAGGAGCCGCACGCGGTCGGCCAGGACCCCGGCCTGACGCCGGAAGTCGTGAACCTCGCTCACCACCGTGGCGACCAGCGCGGCGATCGAGAGCCCCAGCATCCACGCCAGCACGACGCCGCGCACCCGGCGCGGCGCGTGAGCGGGACGGTCGGCCACGAGGACATCGGCGACGGCCACGGCTCACCGCACGGTCGACGAGTCGGTGGGGAACGTAGCGGCGTAGCGCGGCTCCTCGCCGAGGCGCACGAGCAGGTCGTTGACCTCGCGCTTGAGCGCGGCGGTTCGCAGCTCGCGACCCATGGTGACGCGGTTCACCCGTTCGAGGAGCTCGGCCCGGCCCCGAAGCTCGAGCTCGGCCCGCTCACGCCGCTCGGCCTCCGCGGCGAGGCCCGCATTGACCTCCGCCAGCCCGGGCAGCGCGAGCGCGCGCGGAATGATCGGCAGCAACGCAAGCACGGTGGCCCGCGACGCCACCGCGGTCGCAATCTTGGTCACCGCGGCGAGGCGATAGACGGGCGCCCAGAACAACACCGCCTCGATGAGGTGAACCGAGCCGCAGCAGAAGATGAAGGCACCGAACAGCCAGAAGATGCGAGGGAAGGGGACGTCCGCGCGCTTGCGCACGAACCACGCGAGAACCACCGGGATCGCGGTGTAAGCGGCCCACACCGCCAGGTCCGCGAGGATGTGCGTCCAGCCGAGCGCGCGACTCCACGCGCCGCACGCCCAGCGCGGCACGAAGCCCGAGGTGTCGATCAGTCCGAGGAGGAGCTCGGTCACTGCGCCACCTCCCGCGCTCGAGCGCGCGCCGCCGCGGCGGGCGAGCGCCGCGGCGGCGTCGGGGTCCGGCCCGACTCAGCCGTCACCGAGCTCGCGCCCCGACACCCGGTCGTGCCCCGCACCCTTGGCCTCGTAGAGCGCGCGGTCCGCTACCGCGAGCAGCTCTTCCCAGCGCCCGGGCAAGCCAGCCGCGACCCCCACGCTCACCGTCACGCACGGGAAGCCGAGCGGTGCGCGGGGCGGCTGGATGCAGCGATCGTGGATCGACCGGCGCAGCCGCTCCGCAAACGCGAGCCCTCCGCCGAGCGAGCTCTCCGGCAAGAGCACCACGAACTCGTCCCCGCCGTAGCGCCCCACCAGGTCGATGGTGCGCGCCGCGCCGCTCAGCGAGCGCGCGATCTCCTGCAAGCAGACGTCGCCCGCGAGGTGCCCGGCGGCGTCGTTCACCGCCTTGAAAGCGTCGACGTCGATCAGGCAGAGCGCCGTGGAGTGACCGAAGCGCAGCGCGCGCTCGATCTCCTGCACCGCGGCCTCTTCCCACGCGACCCGCGTCCACACTCCGGTGAGCGAGTCGCGTCGCGCCCGCTCCGACCAGAAGAGCGCCGCGTCCGCCAGCGTGCGCGACATCTCCTCGAGGCGCTGCGCGCGATCGAGGGCGCGCTCCGACTCGATGCGCAGGCGCGCATGCTCCTCGGCCCGCTCCAGCACCAGCGCCAGGGCATCGGGGCCGATGTCGGCCTTCGACAGGTACTCGTCCGCTCCGGCGCGAACCGAGCTCGCCGCCACGTACTCGTTTCCGTGCGCGGTGAGCATCACCGTCGGCTTCGAGAAGTGGCTGGCGCGCAGGCTGCGCAGCACGTCGGCGCCCGTGATGGTGCCGAGCTGATAGTCGAGGAACATCACGTCCACCGGCTGACGCCGCAGCACCTCGATGGCGCCATCGACCGAGCTCTCGGCGTGGAAGTCGCAGTCGAGGTGCGGGATTGCCGCGAGCGCCCGGCGCACCAGCTCGGCGTGATCCGCCTCGTCGTCGAGGCACAGGACGGTGAGCTGGCGTCGATCGCTCGTGGCCGGTGGAGGGGCGTTCAAGTGGCGGCCTCCGGGGGGCGGACGTGAATCGCTCGAACCTAACGCAAGCGGCGCGCCGCTCGGCCCCTACCCGCGTGGTGCGCGCCGGAGGCCCCGCGGCTAACTCTGCGCAGAGGACCCCGCCGTGCCCGAAGCCGCCGATCTCACAGAGAGTTTCGACCCGTGGTGGGTGCCTGCCCATGGCGCGAACGCGCAGTACGCGGGGGTGCTCGCGGAGCGGGCAACCAAGCTCGGCGGCGCGGCCGACGCCGCGAACGACGGGTAGCGCCGTCCACGCGCTGCGCGGCCTGGCGGAGTGGACGAGGGCCGCGATCTTTCGCGGCCGGGGAAGTGAGACCGGCCGATCGCCCCCGAGCCGGGGCGCCGTGACGGACGCCGGTGACGGCGACGAGGCTCGTGACCCGGCGCCGACCTCAGCCGTCGCGGGCGACCATGGCGTCGAGCAGCGGCCCCGGGGTGCCGTCGGGCGCCTTCAGCGAGTAGCCGAGGGTGTCGTCGTTCCAGGCGTAGAGGATCCAGCGCTCGGGATCGATGCCGAGGCGGCGGTACACCTCGACCACCTGCAGGAAGTAGTCGAGCTGCTGGGAGAGGTCGTTCTCGCCGACCTCGGTCACCCAGACCTCTTTCCCGGCCGCGCGCGCGTCGGCGTACACGTTCTCGACCGCTGGCACCTTCTCGTACTGCTTGGTGTAGACGTGCATGTTGAACACGTCGACCTCGTCGAGGAGCCCGGCGTCGATCATGTCCTGGTTGTAGTTGAGGGTGTTGGGGAAGTCCTGGACCATCGGGCGCGTCGCCGCCGCGACCAGCTTCTTGCCGCCCCCCATCACGCTGCGCACGTCCGGTGCGACGCCCTTCACCCAGTCGACGTACTGCTGTGCGGTCCAGCCGAGGAAGTTCTCGGGCTCGTTCTCGAGCTCCCAGCCGACCACCTTGGGGTCGGACGCGTAGCGCGCCACGAAGTTGAGGTCGACGTCCTCCTCGGGGAGGATCACCAGGAAGCGCGCCTCGGGCGGCGCGCCGTCGATCAAGCGCCCGACGTAGTCCTTCACGTCCGGCTTGATGAGCGTGCGGATGAGCCCCACCAGCGGGGTCATCTCGTCGATGTCCTCGGCGGTGCCGCCGTTGGGCTGGAAGTGGATCCCGAGCCGCTCCTTGGGCAGCAGCTTGTCGACGCCCGGATTGGGGGGATTCGTGATCGTCTCGATGTCGTTGATGCTGGTGTCACCGCAGCCCGCCGTCATCACCAACGCCAGCGCCGCTGCTCCCAGACCGCCGATCACTCGCTTCATGCTTGAGCCCCTCCTGCTCGTTGCCCCGTCGCGGGGGAAGCGGGAGCGTACCGCGAAACCCGCGGTGCGAGCGAGAGCTGGCGCGTCGCCGCGGCGTCGCCGGACCGAACGATCGGGCGCGAGCGCCGGCCGACCGCGCCGTGGTACCCTCGACCAGCGGATCGATCCAATCGCGTACCGCAGCCCTCGCTGGCCTCCACGACGAACATGCCGTCGCCAAGCCGAGCCCGATCCGGGGAACCCCCGGTGCGCGATCCGGCCGGTATGCCGGATCGGTATCCCGGCGAGCTGCTGCGCGAGCCCGCCTTCCCCTCCGGGTCGGCCGACCGCGCGCTCGCGTGGTGTGCGAGCCTGCGAGCGAACCTCGCCGGACCGCGGCTCGAAGCCACGCACGAGCTCGAGTTCGGGCGTTTCGCGGGCAGCGCCACCGGCCGCGCCGCGCAGGTGCTGCTCGTGCTCACCGCATCACTGATGGTGGTGTTGTGGCCGATCGACCTGCTGGTGCTCTCCCACGCGCCGGTCGAGCTCGCGCTGCTCGGCGCGTGGCGACTCGCCTACGCGGGGATCGCGCTCGGTGCGACGCGGCTCGTCGAGCGCCGCGTCGACAGCGGCGCGAGCCCGGCGCCGCTCGTCGCCGCGACGATCATGACGCTCTCGGGTGGGACCTTCGCGGTGCTGGGCCGCATCGTGCCCCTCGAGTCGCCGTGGATCCACACCGCGGTGGTGGCGCCCGCGTTCACGATGTTCGTGCTCGTGCCCCCGCTCGCCCGTCTCGCGATGGTGGTGGGCACCACCGGCGTCACGTGGGCGGCGATCGCGCTCACCAGCGCCGAGGCCGCGACGTACCCGCACTGGGTCGAGGCGGGGGGAGTGGCGCTGCTCTCCACCTCCTTCAGCTTCGCGTTCGGCCACGTGGGGTGGCTCGGCACACGCTGGTATTTCGTGGTGCGTCTCGAGCGCGCGCGCGCCGAGGCCGAGCAGCGGCGCCTCGAGGCGCTCGTCACGCAGATCGAGCGCTCTCACGACCTCGAGGCGCTCGCGCGCGGCGTGGCGCACGAGTTCAACAACCTGCTGCACGTGATCCTGGGCTCGGCCGACCTGATCGAGCGCTGCACGCCGCGCAACGCGAACGTGCCGGTGGAGAGCTTCGAGGACATCCGCAGCGCCGTGCATCGTGGCGCGCAGGTGTGCAGGCAGATGCTCGCCTACGCCGGCGAGAGCCCGCTCGACCTGCGCACCGTGGACATCGACCAGCTCATCCCGGCGCACCTGCGCGCGCTGTCGCCGGCGCTGCACGGCGACCTCGCGATCACCTACCAGGCGCACGGCGCGCCGCTCAACGTCGCGGCCGACCCCGGGCGGCTGCTCGACGCCGTCGATCGGCTGGTGGCGGACGCGCTCGAGGCGATGGGGAAGCGCATCAGCGCGATCCGGTTGCGAGCGTCGCGCACCGTGCTCTCGCACGGCCCCGCCGCGCGCGAGCGCGCCCTCGGCGACCTGGCACCCGGCCCCTATGCACTGATCGAGATGAGCCACGAAGGCAACGGCCTCGACACCGCGGCGCGTGCGCGACTGCTCGACCCGCTCGCGGTCACCGGGCCCTCGCCGCGGCGGCTCGGGCTGCTGGCGGTGGCGGCGATCGTGCGCGGCCATCGCGGCGCGCTCGTGATCGACGCCGCGCCCGGCGGTGGCACGCGCATCCGGCTGTTCCTGCCCATCATCGGTCACGCCGACGCGATGACGCTCCCGCCCGGGCCGGGAGACGCGCCGGCTCGCGAGGGCACGCCGTGAAGGTCGTCGCGATCCGCGAGGTGGGCGGCCCCGACGTCCTCGAGCTGCAGGAGCGTCCAGCGCCCGAGCCCGGTCCCGGCGAGATCCGCGTCGCGGTGCGCGCGACCGCCCTCAACCGCGCGGACCTGATCCAGCGCCGTGGGTTCTACCCCGCGCCGCCCGATTCCCCCGCCGACGTCCCCGGGCTCGAGTTCGCCGGCGAGGTCGAGGCGGTCGGCGCCGCGGTGCGCGAGCATGGCGTGGGCGACCGGGTGTTCGGGATCCTCGGCGGGGGCGGCTACTCGGAGAAGATCGTCACCCACGCGCGCATGGCGGTGAAGGTGCCGGCGCACCTGAGCTGGGAAGAGGCGGCGGCGATCCCCGAGGTCTTCATCACCGCGCACGACGCGCTCTTCACCCAGGCCGCGCTCGGTCTCGGCGAGAGCGTCCTCGTTCACGCGGTCGCCGGCGGCGTGGGAACGGCGGCGGTGCAGCTCGCGCACCGCGCCGGTGCCACCACCCTCGGCACGGCCGGCTCGGCCGCGAAGCTCGAGCGAGCGCGCGAGCTGGGGCTCGACGTGGGCATCGATCGCACCGCGGGCGACCTCGCCAAGGCGGTGCGTGAGGCCACCGGTGGCGCGGGCGTCCACGTGATCCTCGACACCGTCGGTCCGGGCTACTGGGAAGCGAACCTCGCGAGCCTGGCGCGCTGCGGCCGGATGGTACTGATCGGGCTCCTCGACATGACGCCCGCCAACCTGCGCGCCGACCTGCTGCTCAACAAGCGGCTCAGGATCATGGGCAGCGTGCTGCGCTCGCGGCCGCTCGAGGAGAAGATCGCCGCCACCCAGGGGTTCGCGCGGGCGGTGCTCCCGCTCCTCGAGACCCGCCAGGTGGTGCCGGTGATCGATCGGGTGTTCGCCCTCGACGAGGCGCGCGCCGCCCACGAATACATGGAGACCAACGCCAACGTGGGCAAGATCGTGCTGCGGATGTAGCTCGGGACGAACCGGGATCGATCGGCTGGCGCCGGACGGAGCGGGCGCGTGCGCCAGGCCGTGGAGCGTCGGCGCTCCGTCGCCGACCCAGCCCTCCCCGACGGTCGCGAGGGACCGCGACGCCTCCACCCAACACGAAGAAGGGCGCCGGATCGACCACCCCGGTCGATCCGACGCCCCAGCTCCCCGGGCTGCTGGCACGGTAGCGTGCCCGAGGAGCCTGAGACCGAAGAGAAGAGACTGCGCCGAGAGACGCTCTCAGTTGGGCAGCAGGCTCGCCGCCGCCCACGGGAAGATCGCGGTGTCGATCGCGATGAGCCGGAAGCTCTCGCGGCCCTCGCCGCCTCCGAGCGCACCCGCCGCCACGCCGAACACCTTCTGGCCGCTCGCGAGCGGCACACCGAACGTGGCCACCGCCGTGGTCGTGCCCGCGGGCGCGACGCCGAGCGTGTAGGTGCCCGCCGCGAGGGTCACGCCGCCCTCGTCGGAAGCGTCACCGAAGGCGAGCCCGGAGAGCGGCTCGACGGCGCCGAACACGCCGTCCGTCACCACGCCCACGTCCACCGCGGGCGCGTCCGGCGACGCGTGGACCACGCGCACCAGCGCGTCCGACCCTGCGGCGTCGAACCCGTCACGCTCGAACACGATCCCGAAGCCGTTTTCGCCCTCGGCGGGTGCCAGGAAGCCCGTCGCGATGGCGAGATACCGCTCGCCCGCGGCGAGCGCCGGGGTGGTGACGGTCGCCACCGGCGCGTCGCCGGCCTCGAGTCCGCCCGCTGCATAGACGTCGATCGGATAGGAGCCGGGCGCGACCTGGATGGGCGCGCTCAGGTTGCCGAAGGAGAGATCGGTCGCGAGCGCGGCGCCGCCGGCGCCGAGGTCCACGGCCGGCGCGTCGGGCCCGGCGTGCAGCGCGAACACGACCGGGTTCTGGCGCACGAGCGCCGCGCTGCCGCCCTCGTCGACGGCGAGCAGGCCGAAGCCCGCCGCGTCACGCGGCAGCTCGGCGAGCAGGCCGGTGGCCACCACGTAGTAGCTCGCGCCCGAGCCCAGCGCCGGGATCGTGAACGCGGTGACTCGTGCGCCGCCATCGGCCTCGGTCAGCCGGATGCCGACCTGGAGCGACTGGCCGGCCGGCAGCGTGACGCCAGCCTCACCCGTATCGGCGAAGCGGCCGAGCGAGGCGACCTCGGGCGAACCGTCGTCACCCACGTCGATCGCCACCGCGGGCGCGTCGGCGCCGGCGTGGACGATGCGCACCCGCGCCTGGCCCGCGCCGTCGGCGCCGAAGGCGTCGGCGAGCGCCAGCACGCGGAAGCGGTCGTCGCCGTCGGTCGAGCCGAGCAGGCCCGAGGCGAGCGCCGTGATCGAGGCGCCATCGGTGAGGGTCAGGCTACCGGTCGAAAACGCAGGAGCGCTGGTGGCCGAGGCACCTGTCGCGCGCAGGTCGATGACGTAGTCACCGGCCGGGACGGTGGCGTACTGCGTGGCCTCGCCGTACTCGACGTCGGCGAACAGCGGCGTGGCGACGCCGCGCGCGTACACGTCGACCGCCGGAGCGTCCGGCGACGCGTGGACGACGCGGATCCGCGCCGTCGGCTCGGGCGCGGGCGTCTTGTCGTTGTCGTCGCCGCAGCCGAGCGGCGTCATCGCGAGGACTCCCAGGAGCATCAGCCCCATCCATCGATGTCGCGGTTTCATCGTCGTTCCCCCTGTCGCCCGCCGTGCTCGGCACGGCCCGGGCCTCGTTGGTCGTTCGTCCGTAGCTCGAATCGGCTCGCAACCTAAGGCGCTGTTCATGTACTGTCAAGTTGATGTATAGATTTTGTGAAACTGAATGATCGGAGGCAGCGCATGCGCGAGCAACCCCACCCCACCCTCTCCGGCCCCTGGGATGCCGAGGCCGTGACCCGGCACCTCGACGCGTCGCGCATACCCATGCGCCTCGCCACGCTGGCGCCCAGCGGCACGCCGTGCGTGACCTCGCTCTGGTACGTGCGCCGCGGGCGGTCGCTGTGGTGCGCGACGATCGGAACCGCCCGCCTGGTGCGCGCGCTGCGCGTGGATCCGCGCTGCGGCTTCGAGGTCGCCGGCGACCAACCGCCCTACAGCGGCGTGCGCGGGCAGGGCACGGCGCGGATCGACGTGGCGGCGGGCGCCGAGGTGCTACGCGCGCTGATCGGGCGCTACCTCGGCGACGAGACATCCGAGCTGGCGCGCTGGCTGCTCTCGCGGGTCGACCGCGAGGTCGCGATCGAGATCATCCCCGCCCGCCTCACGAGCTGGGACTACGGCGAGCGCATGCGCGGGATCGAATAGGGCGGCCGGCCCGCGCCCGGCAATCGTGTCCGCGGGTAGCCGGCGCGTGTCCGCGAGGACACGGTGGGCGCCCGGCACGCCCGCGTGAGCGTGCGCGCCGATTCAGCCTGCCGCACGGGCTTTCGCGAGATTGGGTGAGAGGGCGGGCCGGGCGACGCTCCCGACGCCGCCGGCCCGCGCGTACACGCTCCCACTGCACGCGAGCAGAGCAACCCGCGCGCCAATCGCGGCGAGCGCGTCAGGCAGGTCCGGAAGCGCGAGCGTCGCGACATCCCGGCAGCGATTGACCAGGTGGTCACTGGTGACTACGGTCGCTGCATGCGTGTGGTGAACGTCAAGGAGCTCAAGTCCAGGCTTTCGAGCTATCTGCGCGCGGCTCACGCAGGTGAGATCTTCGCGGTCACCGACCGGGGCCGAGTCGTTGCGCGACTCGGCCCCGCCGAGTTCGGCCAGGGGACGACGATGGGCGTGGCCGACCCGATGGTGAAGCTCGTAGCGCTCGGAGTCCGGCCACCCTTGCGTGAGCGGCGCCCCAACGACTACCGCCGTGTGGACCCGCCCGGTGGTCTCACCACGGTGCGGATCGACGCGCTCCTCGCCGAGGCTCGCGACGAAACCCGATGAACCTGTACCTGGAGACGAGCGCCGTTCTGCGAGGCCTGTTCGACGGCGCGGGGCGGCGCGGATCCGCGAGCTGTTACGCGGCGCCGAGCTCGTCACCACCTCCCGACTCACGCTCGCCGAGGCGGGACGCGTCCTGGCGCGCCTTCGGATCACGACGCCAGCGCTGGCGGCCACCCTTGCATCGCGGGAGGCCGACTTCGCCGCGGAGAGTGATCTCTGGGCGGTCGCTCCGATCGACGAGGACGTGCTTGCACGCTGCGCTCGCCCCTTCCCCGTGGAGCCCGTGCGAACGTTCGACGCGATCCACCTCGCCACGCTGGAAAAGCTGTCGAGCAGCGTTCCCCGCCTGGTCGTGGTGTCGACCGACGATCGGCTGCGTACCAACGCAGGAGCACTGGGTTTCGAGGTCGCGCCGTAGCCACGGCGCCGCGCTTCCCGCGGGGCACGGCCCCACCCCAGCGGAGCGACGCGCCACTCTCACCCCTCCAGCGACAGCCGCAGGTCCCGCGAGCGGGCGCGCAGACCCTTGATGGGGTCGAGTTCCTTCGCGATGCGCTCGCGGTCGGCCCTGCAGAGGCTGGTGTAGGGGTCGAGGTGGGCCGGGATGTCGTCGACGGCGCGCGCCACGGCGCTCTCGAGCTCGAAGCGCAGCGCGTCCTTGAGCGCCCTGGCGAGCGAGTCGATGCGCTTCGAGAGGTTGACCTTGGCGTCCTTGCGCTTCATGGGGATCACCACGAAGCCGAGCCCGGCCAGGAGCACCCCGAACACGATGCCGCTCACGTCGTGGAGCGCCGCGGTGAAGAGCGCGATCACGCCGCCGCCCACGATCTCGACCTGCACGAAGCGCGCAAACGAGACGCTCGCCGACTCCTGCACCTTGGCCGCCTCGTAGTCGATGTTGAATTCCTTCAGGTTCTTCTCGACGGCGGTCTTGAGCGCGAGCCGGCCCTCGCGGCGCCGGTCCACCCACACGTTCGTGGACTTTCCCACCAGCCGCGACTGCAGCTCACGCTCGCGGATCTGCTCGTCGACGAACGCGATGGCGTCGTTCCACAGCACCTGGTTCTCGCGCACCAGCTCGGTGATCGTCTCCGAGAGCACCTCGTCCATCTGCTCGGCGAGGTGCTCCTCGCCCAGCACGTGGCGGCGGAACTCGTCCTCGACCTTCTTCCGCGACAGCTTGTATTTGACCAGCGACGGCAGCCGGATGGCCTCGTCCAGGAACTCGTAACTCTTGACCCGGATCCGCTCGAGCAGCCCGTCCACCCGGTCGAGCTGCTTCAGGTGCCGGGCGAGCGTCTCCTGGCCGCGGTTGCGGACGTTCGCGACCACGTGCTCGAGCCCGCGGGTCTCGGCGCGCAGCGCCTCCTCCTCGCGATCGAGCTCGCCCGCGTACTCACCGAGCAGCTCCTCGAGCACGTCGATCGGCCCGGTGAGCTTGAGCCGCACCTTGTCCTTGTTACCGAGGCGATCGAACACGAACGCGTCGATGTCGGCGAGGCCCGAAGCCTTGCGCCCCTCGGGGCTTCGCGCACCGCCGGGCGCTTGCTCGGCGGCCCGCACCGAGACCGGGAAGATGCGCGGCGCCTCACCCACCACCTGCGCCGCGTTGAGCTGGATGTACTCCATGATCTGCGCCAGCTCGGCCGGCTTCACCAGGTCGACCTTGTTGAGCACGAACACCAGCGAGCGCTTCCAGCGCCCCCGGATCAGGCTCAGGAACTGGCGCTCGCTCTCCGAGAGCGGCCGGTCGGTCGAGGTCACGAACAGGATCAGGTCCGCGTTCGGGATGTAGTCCTCGACGATCCGCTGGTGGGCCTTGGTGAGGCTGTTCGTCCCCGGCGTGTCGACCAGGTTCACGTCGCGCAGGAACGGCGTGGGGTGGCGGATCTCGAGGAGGTTCTCGTCGGGGCGGCGCGCCCGCGATCTTCGCCGTGGCACACCAGGGTGATCTTGTCGGTGGTCGGCACGACCCCGGTGGCGAGGATCGGCTCACCGAGGAGCGCGTTGATCAGGCTCGACTTCCCCGAGTTGTATTCGCCGACCACCACCACCAGGAACGGCCGGCCGAGGGCTTCGAGCGCACCTCCGATCCGCGCCCGATCGGTCGCGCGGTCGAGGGAGTCGAAGAAGCGGCTGGCGTCGCCGAGGATCTCGCGCTCGCGCGCGACGAGCGGCAGGAACGGGTCGAGGACGGTCCACATGGTGGTGCCAGGGTGGCGGAGCGCGCCGATGCTGTCAGCTTCGCGCGATCGAGGTCAAGCAAAACCGGCGCCGTCGTGACGCCCTGCGTCTCGCCGGAAGGGCGCGTCGCGATTCTTTTTTCTTCCCTCCGCGCGAGTTTGTAAGGTAGTGTCTCGGCGCTTCCTACTCCCGGGGGAAGGATGATCGACGAGGCAACGCTGTGCCCGTGCCGGTCTGGCATGGGCACGAAACGGCCGTTCCGTACTGGCTTCATCGCGTTCTCCATTCTGGTCGCCGCGGGGTGCTCGAGCACACGCGTCGCCGAGAACCTTCGCCATCCGCCGGACCGCGAGCTCTACGGCCCGACGGCCACCCGGCCCACGCTGGTGCCGCGCACCGCGGACCGGTATTCGGGTCCGGTCTATCGTTCGACCCAGTCACGGGCGCAGGCCCTCGGCAGCGCCGCTGACTCGACGTTCCGCATCGAGCCCGACGACGCGCCCGGCGCGAGCCTGACACCCGTGCGGGTGTCGCTGGCGGTGGCCAACGGTCCGTTCGTGGTGTGGTCGCCTGCGGAGCTCGAGGTCGAGCTCTATCCCGGCGACCGGCCGCTGGTGTGGAACAACCGGCTCTCGGTCGACGCACGCGGCGACACGCTGATCGTCGAGGGCCAGAGTGTCGGCTCGGCGATCCGGGTGCGCTCCCCCGGCTCCGGCCTCGGCCTCGAGCTCCACGGCAAGCGCTACGCCGGCGACCTCAAGTTCGTCGCCGAGTCCGGCAAGGTGCGCGCCATCAACGAGCTGCCGATGGAGGAGTACCTGCGTGGCGTGGTGCCCGCCGAGGTGCCACCCACGTGGTCGCCAGAGGCGCTCAAGACCATCGCGGTGGCGGCGCGCACCTACGCGCTGTTCCAGATGGAGAAGAACGCGAACCGCAGCTTCGACGTCACCGACTCGATCGACACCCAGATGTACGGTGGGCTGTCGGTCGCCGACCCACGCAGCGACCAGGCCGTACGCGACACGGCGGCGCAGATCCTGATCTACGGCGGCGCGCCCATCCTCGCCACCTACCACGCCGCGAGCGGCGGCTACACCGAGGACGCGAGCCGGGTGTGGAGCAAGGACGTGCCCTACCTGCGGGCCCAGCCGGATCCCGCCGGTGACGCCAACTCGACGCCGTGGCGCGTCAGCATGAGCATCCGCGACCTCGAGCGCACCCTGAAGGCGAGCGGCTACAAGGTGGCGAAGGTGTCGAGCATGGACGTGATGCAGCGCACGCCGTCCGGGCGCGCGGCCACGGTGCGGGTCCGCCACTCGCGCGGCTTCCTCGACATCTCCGCCGATCGGCTCAAGGCGATGTTCGGCGGCTACAAGGTGAAGTCGACCCTCTTCGAGATCTCGCAGACCAAGACCGCGTTCGTGATCACCGGGCGCGGCTTCGGCCACGGGGTCGGACTCTCGCAGATGGGCACGGCGGCCCTCGCCAAGGACGGCATGCCCTACGAGCAGATCCTGTCCGCGTATTACCCCGGCACGCAGCTCGCGCGGTTGCAGTAGCTCTTCAGGGGCTTTTCAAGCCCCCAGCGACCGGCCGGTTGCGCGGTCGCTCCGGCGACCGCCGGACGTCCTGGGTCGGTGACGCCGCGCCGACGCTCCACGAACGGCCTGGAGCGCGCCCGCTCCGTCGGGCGCCAGCCGGCCGATCGCTGTCCCTTGGAGGTGGTCTCGGTCCCCTCGCGATGCCTGCGCACGCCGCGGCTCGCGGCTCACAGCGCGAGCGCCTTCGCGAGCGGCTCGTCGAGGCCGTAGATGTCGTCGGCGAAGGCCACGGTGCCGTCCGGTCGCGGCAGCGCTGTGGCGTAGAAGAGCAAGACCGGCATCGGCGGATCGATCTCGACCCAGCGGTTGGTGGCGGCGCTCGTCGCCGCGACGATCTTCTCCTTCGCCCAGGCGGGCTCCTCGCGCAGCAGGTAGGTCGCCAGCGTGACCGGATCCTCCACGCGAACGCAGCCGTGGCTCAGCGCCCGGCGGCTGCGCTTGAAGAGCGACTGCATCGGCGTACCGTGCAGGTAGACACTCTCGTCGTTCGGGAACACGAACTTGATGGCGCCGAGCGAGTTCCTCGGTCCGGGGCGCTGGCGCACGCGGATCGCGCCGCTCGCGAGCTGCGGGATGCGCTCGGGCGCGAACGGGATGACGGCGGCATCGCTCCCCCAGCTCGCCACCAGCTCCATGTCGTTCTTGGCGAGGTACTCGGGGTCCTTGGCGAGCGACGGCGCGATCTCCTTCTCGGCGATACTCTTCGGCACGTTCCAGTAGGGCCGGAACACGATGTTGGTGAGCTCGCTCGCGAGCAGCGGTGTCTGCTTGTCGAGGGCCTGCCCCACCACCACGTTCATGGTGAGCACCGGCTCGCCGTCGGTGATCGCCGACGGGATCACCCACAGCCGGTACGACGGTACGTTCACCAGGATGAACGGCGCGTCGCCGAGCTCGGGCAGCCAGCGCAGCCGCTCGATCGTGAGCGCGATCTGCCGCGCACGCACCTCCGGCGGCACCGCGAGCGCGGACCAGGTGCCGGCGCCGATCACAGCGTCGGCGGGGAGCCCGTGGCGCGCCTGGAAGCGCCGCACCGCGTCCGCGAGCGGGTGATCGTAGAGGTTCGCGAGCTTGGGCGGGGGCGGCGGCGCGTCGGCGGGCAGATCGCCGAGCGCCGCGAGCAGCGTGCGAAGAGCCGGGATCGTGGCGTGCCGGTCGCCCGGCACGATCTTCCCCGTGCCGCGCACCGGCACCACGTTGGGCTGGGTGGCGAGCGCGCGGTAGTGCGCCAGATCGTTCACCAGGCGCTGGTAGAGGAAGCCGCGCGGCTCCGCGGCGGCGATGGCTCCAGCGAGCTCCGCGGGAGGGGCGCCGAGCGCGGCCTCGAAGAGCGACCCCGCCTCGGCGCGGCGATCGCTCGCGTCGATCGCGTAGCCGAGCTCGCGCGGATCCACCTGCCCTGCGTGCAGGTCGGCGACGAACTGGTGGAGCGCGGCGCTCGCCATGCGATCGACCCGCGCGAGCCCCTCGATCGCCACCTCCGGGCTGGTCTTCGCCTGGGTGAGCAGCGCGATCTCCTGGCGCAGCGCCGCGCCTCGAGATGCGGCGCGGCGAGAGGCCGTGCTCGGGGGCGTGATCGAGCTGCTCGAGGAGCGTGGTGAGGCGCGGCGTGAGCTCGCCGGCGGCGGTGGTCCAGGCGGGCGCGAAGGCGCGCGCCGCGTAGCCGTTGAACACCTCGGGCGGGGTGCGCTCGTCGGACTTCGCCTGGCGCTCGATCGCGAGCGAAAGCGTCGAGCGCGACGGCGTGGTCGGAACCGCTGCAGCCGCCTCGGGAGGCCTGGCCGGCGCGGCGCCCGGCCTGGTGGCCGGCGGCGCGGCCGGGCGCGGGCACCCGGCGAGGACGCCGAGGACACCGAGGATCCAAACACCACGACTTCGGACAACAGCTCGAGACACGCGCAAGGGAATCTCCGCCGGCACGAGAGAGGAGCGAACTGCGTGGATCGATCGAGGGCGAAACTATGCCTCAAGCAGAGTCCATGCCACAGCCAACGTTGGTGGGTACGGGTCCGTCCGGCCCGGTCGGGGAGGGCCGCGGGTCGGGAAGTCGACACGCCGTGTAGAAACGGACACGGCCGGTGCGCCCGCGCCGGGCCTCCTTGACTCCCCGCCGCCGCGGGCGACACCTTGCGGACTTCTCCGGAGGGTCACGATGCAAGTCACGCGCAGACTGGAGTTCCCGGCTGGCCACCGCCTCATGAACCACGAGGGCGGGTGCAAGGACCTGCACGGCCACAACTACGCCATCGAGATCACCGTCGAGGGCGACAAGCTCGACGAGGTCGGGCGCGTGATCGACTTCGACGTGATCCGCGACCTGATCTACGGCTGGATCCTCGACCACTGGGACCATGGCTTCCTGCTCAACCGCCACGACACCGAGGTGATCACGGCGATCGGCCCGTACTGCAAGGCCGGCAAGCCCTACCTCATGGACTCGAACCCGACCGCCGAGAACATCGCGCTCGAGCTCTACCGGATGGCGAGCCCGGTGCTCGCGAGCTACCCGGTGCGGATCGTGTCGGTGCGCGTCCAGGAGATGGAAGGCTGCTGGGCGACCTACCTCCCGCCGGGGCGGTGAAGTCGGCGGTCCATGCAGGTCGGCGGGCCCGGCGACGGGGTATGAAACCCCCGTCTCCACGGTCGTTCTCGTAGCGCGGGGTCCGTCCCCCGCGGCGCGAGCCGAGCTGGGTGGCGTCGCCGATACCGGCGACGACGATCGAGCGCTGGCAAGACCTCGGTTACACGACGTCTTTCCAGAAATACGCCGTGGTGTGGAGCGCGCCGTCCGGGCTCGCCGCATAGCGCGGGATCTCTCCGGCTTTCGTCCAGCCGAGGTGCGCGTAGAGCTTCTCGGCGGCCGATCCCACCTGGGTGTCGAGGAAGAGCAGGGAGCGACCGTGCTCGCGGGCGTACGACTCGACCGTCGCCATGAGCTGGGTCGCGACTCCCTGGCCGCGCGCGCTGCGCAGCACGAAGAGCTTCTGGACCTCGGCGCGATGGCGGCCGTTTTCGCGCTCGCAGAGCGCGAGCTGCACCGCGCCGAGCACGTCGTTGCCGCGTTCGGCGACCCACAGGCGCAGGTCGCGGCCGAGGCTGGTCGCGGTGTGGGCCCAGTAGTGCATCGCGGTATCGTGCTCGAGCGGGGCCAGGAAGCCCACCGACGCACCGCTTTCGACGGCGTCGGTGAGCAAGGCACCGAGACCGTCGAGCAACGAGGGACCGATCGCGTTCACCAGGCGGATCCTGAGCATGGCGCCTCCCACGTCCTCCTATCGGTCGTGCGGCGGGACGAGCTTGAGCTCGGCGGCGAAGCGCGCGTGTGCCTCGAGGTCGACGGGACGGTGCTTCACCTTCGTGCTCGCCGGATCGTGGCCCAGGTGGTTATCGCCTCGCCAGTTGCGCGCCGGGCGGATCGGCCGCGGCGTGAAGCCGCCGCCACAGTTGGGGCACACGCCGAGCAGCAGCGTCTCTGCGCAGTGCGCGCAGAAGGTGCACTCGTACGAGCAGATGCGCGCCGCCCGCGAGTCGGGCGGCAGCGCCACGTTGCAGTGCTCACAGGTCGGTCGAAGCTCGAGCATCGGGACCTCGCTTGCACGAGCCGCTCACATCGAGCGGCCATCGAAGTTGCGGACCGGGATCGCGGCGAGGTCCACGTCCTCCAGGCAGCGCGCGTTGATCGCCGCCATGCGCTGGCCCTTCGGGTCGATGCCGTCGGCGTAGGGATGGATCCCGCACGTGGGGCAGAAGTGGTGCTGGATGAGGTGCTTGTTGAACGTGTAGGTCGAGGCTGCGTCCTCGGGCGTCGAGCTCGAGCTTCTCGCGCGGCACGAACCACAAGAGCGAGCCCTTGCGCGCGCAGATCGAACAGTTGCACGCGAGCAAGCCCTCGATCTCGCCCTCGACCTCGAACGCGATCCGACCACAGTGGCAGCTTCCCCGGTAGCGCATGGCGATCCTCCCAACCCACGAATGACCTCCGCCCGGCCCGCCATCCTACTCCTCGGCGGCAGGGTAGCGCCGGCCGCCGGCGCGCCACCCGCCGGACACAGTTCAGGATCGCCGCCACCACGAACGCCGCGCTCGTGTGGAGCGAGCAGTACACCAACCCGTACGGCACCAGGAAGACGGGGGCGTAGACATGCCACGTGTCGGTGCCCCAATCCTGCTGCTCCGCGTCCGTCTGCATGTACGCCAGCTTCGCGGTCTGGATTCGGTTCGAGTGGATCACGCCTAGCTCGTAGAACGCGATCACGGCTACGAGAAACCGAGAGATCGACGCGGCACAGGACCTTCGCCGTGACAGCGCGTGGCTCCAGATCAGCACCGCCGGCGCGAGGAGTGCGAGCCACAGCGACCAGCCCCAGCGGACGGCGTTCACCGCATCGACGTATTCCGAGCGCACGGGACGTCCCTCCTCGTGCGAACGGAGGTAATGCGCTCCAGCGCAGCAGCCGTGCAGACGTGAGCTCGCGGGCGGGCGCAGGGCCCGCCCCTACGGGCACGGACTACGCGACGAACACATCGGCGGTGCGCCGGTGCGTTCCGTAGGGGCGGGGCCCGGCCCCGCCCGCGGCGATCGATCGCGCGATCGCTCGGCCTACCGGATCCACTCGGCGAGCTTGGCGACGACCTGGCGCTCGGTCGCGTCGAGCTGGTCCCAGGCGTCTTTCTGGGTGAGATCGAAGGCGGCGTCGGTGTGGAAGCAGCAGCCGACCGACCCGGCGGCGCGAGCGCTCTTGAAGCTCGCCTCGAACTCGCCCGCCTCCCAGCCCTCGGCGGGGCTCGTCGAGTGCCCGTTCCGCGCCGGCTCCTGGTGATGGATGAGGATGCCGGGCAGCGCCTTCGCGAGCGCCTTCGCGTTCGGCCCCTCGGCGGCGCCCCAGCCCTTCACCCGCGCGAAGTGCGGCAGCAGGATCTCGCCCTTGGTGTCGCGGAAGAGGTTCACGTAGTCCTTCGGCATCCCGTCGATCGAGAACGAGCACGACGCTCCCACCAGGCACGTCCGCGCCGCCGAGCGCGCCACTCCCATGAGATCCGCGAAGCGCGCCGGGCTGGTGTGGCCGGTGTCGGGTGAGCCGTGGCCGCCCGCGCCGCGCACCTCGGCTTCGTTGTCGAGGTCGATGATTCGCACCGCCGGGTGGGCGCCCCACCGCTCGAGCACGCTCCGCACCGCGTTCTTGTGGCTGGTGATGTCGTAGCCCTCGGCGCTCTTCTTCACGGCGTCGTAGTGCGCCGTCTCTAGGGTGAGGTCGAACGAGACGCCGAGCGTCGCCGCGTAGTCGAGGGCGGCGTCGAGCTTCTTGGCCTGCGCGGCGATCAGCTTGCCCTTGCGGTCCACGATCCGCGACGCCTCGCTCGGCCGCTCCCAGTCGACCCACACCCGCACGTTGCCGGAGCCCGCCGCGCGGATGCGATCGAGGTCACGGCGGATGCGCTCGAGCGGCGCCCCGCCGAGGCCGTAGTACGAGAAGCTCGCGGTGAACGTGCCGGGCGTGAACTGCTTGGCGAGCGGCGTGACCGGCGGCAGGTTCGCCGGCAGCGCCGGGCCCTGGCTCGTGCCGCTACCGCTGCCGCTCGGTGCCGCGCTCGGCCCGCCGATCCGCACGTCCTGCGCGCCGACCCCGTCGCTCACCACGAGCGGCCACGCCCAGGCGCTCTCGCCGCCGCCGGCCGCGTGGACGTCGAGGGCGTAGACGCCGGGCGTGAGCCCACCGGGCACGTCGAAGAAGCCGGCGCCACGCGGATCCTTGCCGCCGAGCAGCGCCACGCGGTGATCGGTCAGCACGGCGATGCTGCCGTCGAGCGGGCCGGCGATGCGCCCGGCGTGGGCGCGCGCGCCGACGATCCCGACCCAGCCGCGGGTAGCCGCGACGCGGTAGAGGTACGCCGTGCCGCTCACCGGGTTGCCGGCGGCGTCGACCACCCGGCCGTGGGCGCGCACCCGCGCAAGGGCGCCACGCGACGCGAGCCCGACCAACGCCGCCAGCTCGTCGGCCGCGAGGTCACGGTTGCGGACCCGCTCCGCGACCGCGACGGCGAGCTCGACGTAGTCGGTGGGCGCCTCGGTGAGGTCGATCTCGAGCGGGCGGGTGCGCGCGGCGAAGCGCTCGAGCTCGGCGATCGTGAGCCCGGGGATCGCGGCGACGAGCGCGCTCCAGTGCTCGCGGCGCATGGCCGGACCGACGTCTCGCTCGACCTGGCTCAGGTACTGGTGGGAGAGCTGCGCCTTGTGGGCGACCTCTTCGAGGCTGAGATGGGCCCCCTTGCGCTTGGTGCGCACGTAGGCGCCGAAAGTAGCCGGTTCGGCAGCCTTTTCAGGGCTCCTGGACATCGGAGATCGCCTCGTTCCTAGTGGTTACCAGCAAAGCTTACTAGCGGTTGATAGCAAAACTTGCTAGCGATAACTAGCAAAGGCGGACGCGCGGCGCTCTGGCGAGCATCGCCGATGCGACCGCCCAGGCGGTCCGCCGGCCGCGAAGGATGGGCCCCTAGGCCGAGCGCTCCCTGGGGCCGTCGACGAAGCGACGGCCCTCCAGCCGCGGCGACGCGGCGTCAGCGCGGCTCGGCGGCGGTGATGCGCTTCTCGAGCTCGCCGCGCACCGCGAGGTCGGTCTCGGTGGCGACGCGCTCGCGCGCCACGCGCAGGAGCTGGGCGCTCGGCTGCTTCATCTTGCCGAGGGCCTGCGCGGCGTCGTAGCGCACCGTCGCGTCCTTGCTCGCCGAGTTGGCGGCCCACACTCGCTCCGCCACCGCAGGCTCGCGTTCGCCGAAGGCGCGTAGCGAGACGGCCATCAGCCGCCGCGCCAGCGCGGGTGCCAGGTCGGTGCGCGCCGACTCGGCGTCGAGCAGCGTCTTCAGCTCCTCGGACGGATAGCTCGCGAGCAGATCGAGCGCGCGCATGCGCTGCAGCATCGGGCTCGCCGGGTCGCGGTAGATCTCGATCAGCGCCTTGTCCACGCCCGGCCCGAGCGCCTCGAGCTCGGACGCCGCCGGCGCCGACTCGTAGCCCTGGCTCAGCCGCCCGCGCACTCGCGACGTGGTGTCCTCGCCGCCGTGGGTGGTCGAGCAGAACACCAGTGTGCTGCCCATCATCACCAGCGCCACCATCTTCACGCGCCTCATCGGAACCTCGCTGAGTGGGGGAGGATGAATCCACGCACCATCGTCACGGCACCGCGATCGGGTTGCGCTGCAGCACCACGTCCTGGTCGACCGTGAGCTGGTCGTTCGAGAAGCCGGTCCAGAACATCAGGTTGGGCGCGTCCGGACACTCCTCGGGATCGAGGCGGCCGTTGCCGTCCGCGTCCGCGCTCATGAAGCACTCGGGCGTGTCGGCGATCGGATCGTGGGCGCTGCCGTCGGCCTCGGTGGTGTGGTTGAGGCCCAGCCAGTGCCCGCCCTCGTGGGCCATCGTCACGGCGAGCAGCTCGGCGTCCACCACCAGGCCGAGTGGGCCGGTGTGCCCGGTCACCGAGATCAAGACGCCGTTGTCGCTCGGTCGCGCCCAGCCGTACGAGCCGGGGATCCCCATCGCCAGGCCGAGCAGCGTCAGGTCGCTGTCGATCCCGGAGCTGGTGACGTCGTCGAGGAGCCAGAAGGTGAGCGCGTCGGGCTGGGGCGCGGGGATGGCGAAGAGCGACGGCAGGTTCGAGTCCGGATCGCCGGGGTCGTGGACGACGGCGTTGCTGGCGTCGCCGCCGGTGAAGAACTCGATGGGGTCGAGGGTGAGCCCGGCCTGCGCGTAGATCTCGTCGATGCGATCCATCACGCCGCCGAGATCCTCGGGCCGACGCCCCGACAGGTCGTGCACGAACACGTTGCACGGGATGCGGTGGCCGACCTTGTTGCCGCGCCGCACCGCGATCGCGACCGGCACCGAGCGTCCGCTCTGCCCGCCGTCGCGGATCACGCGGAACGTGTAGGTGCCAGCCTGCGGCAGGAGGTCCGGTGCCTTGGGGATCAGCAGGCCGTTGGCGCCGTAGTCGAAGCTCGGCTCGAGTGGCCCGGCCTGGAAGGCGTCGAGGTTGTTGCCCGGCGTGCGCAGCTGGCCGCTCGGGCTGATCAGGTCGCCGATCGTGCCGAGCCGGTCGCTCGCGCCGCTGTCGGTGAGGTCCGTGAGCATCGCGAACGACACGGTGTCGCTCGCGAACGTGGCCGAGATCGGCGCGGTGGCCGCGAACGAGCGCCCACCCGCTTGCACCGACTGGTCGATCGGGAAGCTGCCGAGCTCGACCAGCTCGAAGCCGTTGGCCCTGCCGAGCGGCTCGCCTCCTCCACCTCCGCCACCACCTCCACCACCGCCGCCGCCCCCCCCTCCTCCGCAGGAGACGGCGAGCAACACGATGGCGATCGGTGTCGTCCAGGCGGCGAGAGGTCGTTTCATGAGACGGCGCTCCTGGGTGTGGCGCGCAGGCGTCGAACAGACGTCACAGTGTATAGAGCTTTTCGTCGCGGGCCGGAGGTCGGGTTCGCGCGGTCGAGAGCCGCTTCGCGGTGGCGGCCTCCGCGCCGCCGCCTTCGCCGGGCGCGCCGAACGGATCCTCGCCCTCGAGGAGATCGCCCAGCTCCGACTCGACCGCGTCGGGGTCCTCACCGGCCTCGAGGCGGCGCAGCGCCTCCTCCATGCCGGGGCCGATGCTCATTCCCGCCATCTCGGAGAAGCGCCGCATCATCTGCGCGGCCGCGCGCGGGTCGTCCTCGTTGAGCGTCTCGGCCTCGCGCGCGAACGCCTCCATCGCGCTCTCCATGCGCGCCTCGTCGGGCGTGGCGGGACCGCCTTCCGCGCCGTCACCGCTCGCGCCGCTCGGGTCGCCGACCTGCTTGACCATCGCGAAGCGCGACATCTGCCGCCTGAGAGGAGTCTTCTCGCAGCGAGGACAGGTGGGTGTCTTGGTGGTGTTCACCCCCGGCGAGAAGAAGTTGAAGATCGTATGGCAGCGTTCGCAGTAGAACTCGTAGATCGGCATGGCGTCCGCTCCTCGCGCCCGCATCGCGCGGTGACCGGCAAGCAGATAACGAAGCCCTCTCCACGGAGTCAATGCGCATGGGTTCCACCTTCGACGACCGCTCGTTCCGCTGGATCGCGCACCGCGGGGCGTCCGCCGACTGCCCCGAGAACACCATGGCCGCATTCGAGGAGGCGCTCCGCCAGGGCGCCGATGCCATCGAGCTCGACGTGCGCCTCGCCCGCGACGGCGAGGTCGTGGTGATCCACGACGGTACGCTGATCCGCACCACCGGCGCCGCCGGGCACGTGTGGGAGCGGAGCGCGGCCGAGCTCGCCGCGCTCGACGCCGGCGGCTGGTTCGAGCCGCGCTTTCGCAGCGAGGCCGTGCCGCCGCTGCGCGACGTGCTCACGCGCGTAGCGCCACGGGTGCCGATCAACATCGAGCTCAAAGGGCGGCCCGGCGTGGGGCTCGAGCGCGCGGTCGTGGACGTGGTGCGCGAGACCGGCAGCGCCGGGAGCGTGCTGATCTCGTCCTTCAAGCTCGACGCGCTGGTCGCGCTGCGCGAGTGCGACGACGACCTGCCGATCGGGCTGCTCTACGAGGATCCGATCGAGACCCTCGCCGCCGACGCCCGGCGCGTGCGGGCCTCGTTCGTTCACCCGGGCGCGAGCCTGGTGGACGGCGCGCTCCTCGACGAGGCGCGCGCGCTCGGCCTGGGGGTCCTGGTGTGGACCGTGGACGACCCGGAGGTGGCGCGGGGGCTGATCGAGGCGGGGGTGGACGGCATCATCACCAATCGCCCCGGCGCCTTGCGCGCTCGTCTCGATTCCGCTTGACATGGTGAACGCTCGTCCACTAAACTCGCGTTCACCATGAACACTCACTCAGTAGCCACTCACAGCGAGCTGAAGCACATGGGGATGCAGGTCGAAGGCGTCCGCGTCCGGGGCGTCCAGGGTCGCATCCTCATCACGCGCAACCTGGTCACCGGGCGCCGCTGGATCGTGGATCCGGCCACGGGCATCGGCGAGCCGGCGCCGGACGAGCCAGACGTCCAGCTCGCGGAGCCCGCCACGGAGAGCCGCGCCAGGCCCGCGCGCCGCTCCTCGGGTGGGCCGTTCGTGTGTGACCAGTGCAGCGAGAAGCACCTCTTCGTGCTGCGGTTCCCGGACGGCACCGTGATGAGCAAGTGCCTCTCATGCAGGCGCTTCGTGGTCGACGGGCAGGTGGAACGGGACTCCAAGCGCGCCGCGCTGCGCCATGTGCGGAACTTCACCAAGCGCCGCAAGCGCCATACGGTCGAGGGCGCGCAGCCGCAGGGCGAGCTACTCGGTTTCGCCGGCGATCGGCCGGCGGTCGCCGCGGACGACGTCCCTCTGGATCTCGTATGAACCTCACCCCACGACAGCAAGAGATCCTCGAGTTCATCCGGGCGCGCATCCGCGACAAAGGTGTCCCGCCATCAGTGCGCGAGATCGGCGACCGGTTCGGCATTCGCTCCACCAACGGGGTCCATGGGTTCCTGCGAGCGCTCGAGAAGAAGGGTGCCATCACCCGCGATCCGGGTCTCGCTCGCTCCATCGAGGTGATCGACCCGGACACCGGTGAGCCCGATCGGCGCGGCGTGCTCCCGCTCGCGGGGCGCATCGCCGCGGGACGGCCCATCGAGGCGATCGAGCAGCAAGACTCCCTCGACGTTCCCGGGCTGGTCGAAGGCACCGGCCGGTTCGCGCTCCAGGTGCGCGGAGACTCGATGACCGGCGCCGGCATCCTGGAGGGCGACTACGTCATCGTCGAGAAGCGCACCGCGGCCCGGAACGGCGAGATCGTGGTCGCGTTGCTGCCCGACGGCGAGGCCACGCTGAAGCGTTTTTTCAGGACGCGGACCAGTTCCGGCTCGAAGCCGAGAACCCTCGCTACGCACCGATCGTGACCCGCGACCTCGACGTACAGGGAGTCGTGGTCGGGCTGGTGCGCGCGCCGGTTCGCTGAACCCCGCCGTCCGTGGTTGAATCTCGCGGCCCGCGCGCCTCATGCGCGGATCGCGAGATCGCCTCGTGCCACGAACGCTTCACCTCGCCGCCACGCTTGCGTCCGTCCTCGGCGCCACGGTGGCGTTCATCACCTACCGCGGCCCCACGACCGGCTACTGGGACACGTACATCGCGGTCCCCGCCGCGCTGATCGCGGGGACCGCCGTCGAGTTCGTGGACGTCGACGGTTCGCCGCTCTACGTCGCGCGTACACCCGAGAGGCTGCCAGGCGACCTCGTCCAGCCCGACACGTTCCGGATCGCCACCAAGGACCAGCAGGTCGGCTCGGGGGTCCATCATGCGCTCGGTTTCCTGGCGCTCGGGCAGGCGGGCTACCGGGTGCAGCACGCAATCGGGGTCGGGCTCGGGGCGTTGCTCGCGTTCCTCGCGATCGAGGCAGCGGGAGTGCGCGGCGTGATCGCGCTACCGGTCGGGATTCTCACCGCGCTCAACCCGATGAGCTTCGCCCTCGGTACGCTCAATCCTGGGCTCCTGAGCTTGTCGCTGATCGCGCTCTTGTTCGTGCTGCTGCTGCAGCCGCGGCCGTCGAGGCTCGCCGCGGGGATGGTGCTCGGCGTGCTCGGCGGTGTCCGGGACATGAGCATCTTCTTCATCCCGGCGCTCTTCCTGTGGCTCGTGACCGAACGCGACCGGTGGCGGGCGCTCGCCCTCTTCACGGTGGGCGCGCTCGTCACCATCGCGCCGGTCATGGCGTGGAAGAGCCACGCCTACGGCGATCCCCTCGCCAACCCCACCCAATACGCGAACTTCGAGGGGTTCCGCCCCTTCTTTCCGCACCACCTCCTCGGCTTCGAGTTCCCGTTCAACGGGCTCCTCAACCGTCCCTTCCATTCGGAGTGGATTCGCACACCACACTTCGCGTTTCCCACCGTACTGTCACTGCCTCTCGTGTTCCTGCGCTGTTTCGGCGCGGTGCCGTGCGCGCTCGCGCTCGTGGGAGCGGTGAGGATCGCGCGGCGCCAGCCTCGGCTCGCCCTGCTGACGTGGACCTGGATCGGGCTCTTCTGGCTCTTCCTCGCGTTCCAGGAGAACTGGGAGGAGCTCAAGATGAGCACCGTGTTGCTCATGTTCGTTCCGTGGGGAATCTGGATCGGGGTCGCGATCCAGGCGTTCACCGAGGTTCGCGAGCGAACGTCGGTGGCCACCGCCGTGGGCGTCCTCGCCCTCGCGCTTCTGGTGCTGCCTCGGCTCGCCGGGTCGATCGATCTTCCCGCCGACCCCCGGTGGTACGAGCGCTTTCCCCACGCGGCGCGAAACGAGAGCGGCCTCGCCGAGCTGCCCGACGACGAGCGGCTGACGTGGAAGCTCTTCTACACCCGCGAGCAGCCAGCCGAGGTGGCGCGGAATCGCGCGCTCCTGACCTCGATCTGGCCATGGCCGATGCCCTACGTGCCGCGGCCAGCGGGCGCCTCTCCGACGCTGGCCCGGCTGCGCTCCGAGTGGGGCGAGCGGAGCCTCCGGATCTTCGAGGTTTGGCGACGGATCTACGGCGAGGTCGGCGACGCCGCGGCCGCACCACCCGCTGCCTCGAACTGAGCGCGCTCGCGCACCACCACGATCCAGCGCGGGCCTGCCGGCCACGTGCGCAGCAGCTGGACCAGCGCCCTGGCGGCGCGCGGCTCGGTGCCGAAGGGCGCGAGCGCGATCTCGCGCGCGCCGCGGATCGCCGCGTAGGCGGCGATCCGCTCCACCACGTTCGCGAGCTCGCTTTCGGCTCGTGGCTCGTCGGTCACCTCGACGAACCCGAGCCAGCGCCGGTTCACGCCGTCCGCCGCCAGTTCGTGGACCTCGCGCGAGCCGCGCGGCAGCGCGCGCACGCGCTGTGTCAGGCCCGCGCCCAGCGCCGCGAGCGCCACCCTGGCGACGCCGCTCGCCGGCGCGCCGAGGAGCGTGCGCGCGCACGCCACCACGACCAGCTCGGCCGGCTGCCGCGCCAGCGCACCGCGCACCACGGTGACGCCGTCCACCACACGCACCGGCTCGCCGGAGTTGAAGCCACGCGGGAAGTAGATCGCCATCGAGCGCTACCGTACGACGGTGCGCTGGCGGTTGGAACCCGCCGTGCCGAGACGTAGGCTTCGCGGATGGCCCAGCAAGCGAGCAGTGACAATCGCGAAGGGATTCGCGGGCGGGTGGCGATCGTCACCGGCGCCGCGAGCGGTATCGGCCGGTCGATCGCGCAGTGCCTCGCCAGCGAGGGCGCGCGGGTGGTGGTGCTCGACCGCAACCTGCGCGGCGCCGAGCGCACCGTGAGCGAGATCGAGCGCGACGGCGGCGAGAGCGTGGCGCAGTTCTGCGACGTGACCCGCTCGACGATGATCGACGCGGCGGTGAGCGCCGCGCTCGCGCGCTGGGGGCGGATCGACATCCTCGTCAACGACGCCGGCATCGCCGGACCGATGCTGCGCGTCGACGCGATCGCCGAGCACCAGTGGGACCACGTGCTCGACGTGAACCTGAAGGGCACGTTCCTCTTCACCCAGCGCGTGCTGCCGGCGATGTCCGAGCGCGGCTTCGGGCGCATCGTCACGATCGCGTCCGCGCACGGGCTGGTGGGTGCACCGCTGTCCGCAGCGTACGTCGCCAGCAAGCACGCGGTGATCGGCTTCACCAAGACGGTGGCGCTCGAGTGGGGAACGCGTGGCATCACCGCCAACACCGTCTGTCCGGGCTACGTCGACACGCCGATGGGGGTCCAGCCGGACCGCATCCCCGACCATCTCGAGCGGGTGCTCGCGCGCAGCGCCATCAAGCGCATCGCGGAGCCGAGCGAGATCGCGAGCTTGGTGCTGTTCCTGGTTTCGCCCGCCGCCGGCTACATCACCGGCGCCTCGATCGCCATCGACGGCGGGATCACGGCCGGGTAGAAGCGCGCATGGAGGGCGTCGCTTCGTCGACGGCCCCAGGATCGACGCGGGGGCCACCGACGAAGCGCTGGCCCTCCAGCGAGACCGATCAACGCTTCGCGCGCTCGACGGCGGCGACGACCTCGGCGGTGGTGAGGCCGTACTTGGCGAGCAGCTCTTCGGGCTTGCCGCTCTCGGCGTAGGTGTCTCGCACGCCCACGAACGCCATCTTGCACGGCGCTTCCTCGGTGACGACCCGCGCCACCGCGCTGCCGAGCCCGCCGTCGAGGAGGTGCTCCTCGGCGGTCACGATCGCGCCCGTCTCACGCGCCGCCGCGACGATCGCCGCGCGATCGATCGGCTTCACGGTGTGCATGTCGAGCACCCGGCACTCGACCCCGCGCTTGGCGAGCTCGGCGGCCGCCTCGAGCGCGATCGCCACCATCAGGCCGCACGCGATGATCGTGGCGTCCTTGCCCTCGCGGACACGATTCGCCGTGCCGATCTCGAGCGCCGCGGCGCCGTCCTTGTAGATCACCGGAACGTCCGGCCGCCCGGTGCGCATGTACACCGGCCCGACGTACTCGAGCATCTTGCGGGTCAGCGCCCGCGTGCTCACTCCATCGCAGGGCGCGAGCACCACCATCTGCGGGATCGACGACATCAGCGCCAAGTCCTCGATCCCCATCTGGCTGGGGCCGTCCTCGCCGATCGAGATGCCGCAGTGGCTGCCGACCAGCTTCACGTTGGCGTGCGGGAAGCCCACGCCCATGCGGATCTGGTCGTATGCGTTGCACGTCAGGAACGCCGCGAAGCTCGACGCCACGGAGATGTGTCCGGAGAGTGCCAGGCCCGCCGCCATGCTCACCATGTTGCTCTCGGCGATGCCGGCGTTGAAGAAGCGCTCGGGGTACTTCTTGCCGAAGACCTCCGTGCGGGTGGAGTTGCCGACGTCGCCGTCGACCACCACCAGCGTGGGGAACACATCGCCGAGAGCCGCGAGCTCCTCGCCGAACGCGAAGCGAGTGCTCTGGCCCAGCTCGAGACCGATCGACTTACCGATGTTCATGCGCGCTCGATCTCCTGGATGGCCTCTTCGGCCTCCTTCGCCTTGAGCGGAACGCCGTGGAACTTGTTGCCCGGATCCTCGACGATGCGCGTCACCCCGAAACCCTTCACCGTGCGCGCCAGGATCGCCGTGGGACGGCCCTTGGTCTCGCACGCCCGGCTGAGAGCGCCCACGACCTGCGCCCAGTCGTGGCCGTCGATCTCGTAGGTCTCCCAGCCACACGCCTGCCACTTCGCCGCCAGCGGCTCGAGCGGCAACACGTGGTCGCCGGGACCGGTCTGCTGGTAGTGGTTGCGATCGACGATCGCCACGAGGTTGTCGGACTTGTACTTGGAGGCGGCCATCGCCGCCTCCCACACCTGGCCCTCGTCGAGCTCGCCGTCGCCGGTGAGCACGAAGGTGCGCGCGCCGTTCTTGGCGAGCTTCTGGGCCAGCGCGATGCCGAGCCCGATCGAGAGCCCCTGCCCAAGCGAGCCCGTCGAGGCCTCGACGCCCGGCACCCGGCGCACGTTCGGGTGACCCTCGAGCGGGTCCCCGATCTTGCGCAGCCCCATCAACGTGTCGGTCGAGAACACGCCCTTCTCCGCGAGCGCCGCGTACAGGATGGGCGCCGCGTGGCCCTTGCTCATGATGAAGCGGTCGCGATCCGGTGCGTGGGGCGCCTTCGGATCGAGCCTCAGGAAGCCGCCGAAGTAGAGTGCCGTGACGATGTGCGACGCGCTCAGGCACGACGAGGGGTGGCCGTTTCCGGCCGCGGTCGTCATGCGAATGCTCCAGATCGCCAAGCGCTTGCGGATCTGCTCGAGCTGGCCGACATCTCGTTCGGGGATCGACATGCTCTCCTCGGGGTGAAAGGAGCCGTCACCGGCCCTCTGAAGCCTCGTCCCGTTGCTGGACGCGTACCCGAAGCGACCCGGTCACCGCACCGAAGACCGAGCTGCCTGGGGATCGGTCGAGATCGCCCGCCCAGGAGGAACGTCTCCCCCCGGGAATCGGGGACCGAACGACTTGGGTTGTGGACGAAGGCCGATCCAGCGTCGACCCGGGCAATGCTACCCCTCCGCGCGGCGGGCAGGCAAGGGAATCGGGCGGGGTCGCCACGGCCGGGCGACGGCTCACGCGGCGACGAGATGGAGCGCAGCGCCAGCGAGCCCGACCAGCGCTCCCACCGCGGCGCCCACCATCGGGACCCCGCCCCGCGCCTCTCTCCCACCGCTCGCGGCGTGGCGAGCGACCACAGGGCCACCAGCGCGGGCACCTGGAGCGCCGCTCCGACCGCAAGCAGCATCACCCACGCCACGGCGCCGGGGCCACCGAACGGCGTGAGCGCGAGCGCGAGCGGCACCACCGCGGCGAGCACCGCCAGCACGAAGCCCGCGACCGCGGCCGCGAGCATCTGGCGCCTCCACAGCCCGACCGCCACCGCGCCGAACGCGAGCGCCAGCGCCACCTCGGCCGCCTCACCCCACAGCCCGGGCGTGCCGAGGCTCGCGCCGAAGCCACCGAGGGACGCGAGCGCCGACGCCAGCGCGAAAGCCGCGAGGAGGCCGTCCACGCCGGCCGCGATCCGCACCGGCGTCGACGCTTTCGCGGCGAGGTCGCTCCACTGCTTGCTCGGCGAGCCCGCCGCGCCGGCGAGGTTCGCCCACTTGCGGCTCAACGAGCCCACCACGGGCGCCCGCTGAGGCCGACGCCGCCGCAGGATCGTGACCAAGCCGACCGGCAGCCCCCAGCCCAGCGCTGCACCGAGCGCGACACCCGCGCTCAGCTCGCGCCAGTCGAGCGTCCAGTCGAGGGCGCCGATCACCAGCGCCAGCGGCGCCGCGCCCACCCCGACGGTGGCCGCACCAGGGACTCCACCGCGGCCGAGCGCCCAGCTCCGCATCAGCTCGTGGACCTGCGCGGTGTCGAGCGCGCCCGGCTCGCCCGGCCGAACGGGCACGGGGATCACGGGCTGCGTGGTTCGCGTGGCGGTCACGGCCGCTGCGGCGCGATCGTCGCTCGGACGGGGCAGTGGCTTGGCCGTCGCGCCCGCCTTGCCCGCTGGCGGGGCGGGCGGCGCATTCGCCTCGGCGGCACGCACGCGCGCCAGGGCGCGCTCGAGGTCGCCGATCTCGCTCTTGTACCCGGCGATGTAGCGGACGTTCTGACGCACCTCCTGGCGCGCCGCGAGGTTCGCGCCCGCATCGGCAGGGTTCGCGTCGACAGCCTGCTGGAGATCGACGTTGCGCTTCTCGAGTTGCTCGATGGCGCGCTTCTTCTCGCCGATCTGACGCTCGAGCGTGGCGGCGCGCTCCCCGGGCATGGGCGCCGCCACCCCGCTCCGCGCCGTGAGGACGACGAGGACCACGGAGGCCAGCGCGCGCAGGGCACGACGGTGCGGGAGCAACGGGGACATGACGGTGGCACGAAGCGACGAAACGGCGCCGCACGCCGAAGCTGGGTGGCGGCCTTCAGTTATCAGACCGGGTTTCCACGTACAAGCGCCCGTCATCTCGCGCACGCCGGAAATTCGCGGGGGATGGGAGTAGGATTGGCGGTCCCGCGCGCCCGGCGCCGCTCGTGCCTACCGATGCCTAGACGATCCGCACCTCCTCGACCGAGCGACCGCGACGACGCGCCTCGCGACCTGCCGCGCCTCGAGCGCCTCCTCGCCGGGATCCGCGCCGAGACCGCCGCGCGGGCCCCGTCCGGGCGGTGGATCCGGAGCCCGGCGTGGTGGCGTGCTCGTGTCGACCTCGCGCTCCTCGACGCGGTCCTCGCCGCCTACCTGCGCGCGAGCGGAAGCAAAGGCTGGGCACGCCGCAGCACCGAGCTGCTCGGCCTGACCACGCTCACCGCGCCCGGTGCTCCGGCTCCCCTCGTGCCGGGCACGCCGGAGCGGCGTGCGCTCGACGAGGTGCTCGACGGCGCCCCCTGGCTCGAGTGGGGCGCGCGCGGTCTCGACGAGCTGGTGCGTGACTTCGGCATCGAGCACGACCGCAACGCGCTGGGCAAGTTCTACACACCGCAGGCGTTCATCGAGCACATCCTCGACCACACCCTCGACCGCGCCCTCGAGACCACCTCGATCGAGGAGCTGCGTGTCCTCGAACCGTCGTGCGGCTCGGGCGACTTCGCGGTGCCACTCCTCGACCGCCTCGCCGCGGCGTGGGTCGAGCACGGCGCCGACCCGCTCACGGCGCGCCGCCACACCCTCGAGCGCAACCTGTTCGCGATCGACTGGGACCCGATCGCGGTGGTCGTCACACGCATCCGGCTCCTCGCGCACGCCATCGACGCCTATCGCGAGGCCGGCGACTTACCGGCACCGCGGGTGCTCCACGAGAACGCCCTGTGGGACGCGGTCGAGGCCCCCGCGCTCGGCCCCACCACCCTCGACCTGCCGCTCGGCGAGCGCGGCCGGCGCGGCCCTCCGCGCCTCGACGACGCCGGTGGGCTGCTCGCGAGCCGCTCGCCGTTCCACGTGATCGTCGGCAACCCGCCTTACGGCGCGCACCTGGAGGCCGGGGAGAAACGCTGGCTCCGCTCGCGCTATCGCCTGGCGAGCGGTCGCTTCGACACGGCGGCGCTGTTCGCCGAGCGCAGCCTCGAGCTCCTCGCGAAGGGCGGGCACCTGGGGTTCGTGATGCCGCACTCGCTGGTGCGCTCGGGCGCCTACGCGCCGGCGCGGCGGATGCTGACCACGCGGCTCGCGCTCACCACCCTCGTCGACCTCGGCAACGCGTTCCCCGGTGTCGCGTTCAACACGATGATCTTCACCGGCACGTCGGGCCGCGCGGGCAAGCGCGTCGAGGTGTTCCGCGCCGAGGCCGGACGGCTCACGCGCACCGCGCGCATCCCACGGGCGTTCGTGGCGAGTCACGAGACGCTGCCGCTCGGGGTCCGCGAGGAGGACGTCGAGCTCTACGCGGGGATCGAGGCTCGCGGGCAGCCGCTCAGGGCGCTGGTGCGCAACGAGCGTGGCCTCAACCTGCCGTCGCGGCGCGCCCGTCTCGGCAAGCATCTCGCCGACGACTCGGTACCGGTGGTGCGCGGTCGCGACCTGACCCCGTTCGGGATCGTCGACCCCGCGCTGCTGCCGCGCGTCGCGGCGAGCGACGCCGCCACCGCCGTGCTCGCGGCGCCGGCGATCGGCATCCAGAACGTCTCGAACGTGATCGAGGCCACGATGGTGCCGAGCGGCGTGCTGCCGCTCGACACCGTGAACGTGCTCACCCCCAGGGACGACCGGATCGACCCCTTCTACCTGATGGCGTTGCTCAACTCGTCGCTGCTCGCGGCGTACCTCCGTGACGTGGTCATCAGCCACGCCACGCTCACGGTCCACCTCGACGATCCGACGCTCGGCAGCCTGCCGATCGTGCTCCCGCCGAGCGACGCCGCGCGGCTCGAGGTGGATCGCCGGGTGCGCGCCCTCCTCGGCCTCACCGGCGCGGCACCCGAGGGCGAAGCCAGGGCCGCGCTGCGCGCCGAGCTCGACGCGATGGTGGCGGCGATCTACGGCGTCTCCTCCGAGCGCGCCGCTCGGCTGCTGCCCGGCGCCGCGGCCCACGCGCCGCCGCCTCGGGCGGCTCGAGGCGCGAGGGCGGGCACCCGGCACCCCCCGAACGCGGCGCGCGCGAAGCGCCCCTCACCCAAGGCACGTTGAGGAATCCGGGTTAACTTCCCGCGCCCGACGTCTCGCCCCCGTCCGCAACCCCTGAGCTCGTTCGATCGGCATGGCGAATCCCAACCGCTGGGAGTGGAAGAAGGTCGGCGCGCCGCTCCCGACGGCGCCGAGCCACGGCCCGTGGCGGGTCCTCGCCGAGCTCCTCATCCCGCTCGCCGTCGCCGCGTTCTTTTACTGGCGCGGCAAGGTGGTGCCGGCCGCGGTGGTGGCCGGGATCGGGCTCACGCTGTTCGCGGTCAGCCGCGCCTCGAAGACGGCGGCCGCGAAGATCCAGCACGTGTTCGCGCGGCTCGGCTTCTGGGTCGGCGAGGTGCTCACCTGGATCACTCTCCTGCCGGTGTTCATCGGCATCTTCACGCCGGTCGCGCTGTGGCAGCGGATGCGCAAGGTCGATCCGCTCGAGACCACGCCCGATCGCCACCGCAGCAGCTACTGGGTGCGCGCCGACCACGAGCGCCCCAAGGCCCGCTACTTCCATCAGTTCAGCGACGAGCGCTACGCGCTGCCGGCGGCGACTGGCCGCAGCCCGCTGCCCATCCGGCTCGTCACCGCGGCGCTGTGGCTGGTGGTACTCAACACCGCCCTCGGCGCCGCAATCCGCGCCAGCGGCTGGGCGGACCACGCTCGCGCTGACGCACGCGCCAAATCGCCGGTGTACGCCGGGAAGCCCTGGGCGGATGACTACTTCCGCGAGCTCGCCGCCACCCATGCTCGCTACAAGCCGTTCCTCGGCTGGCAGCGCGACGACTTCCCCGCGGCCGGCGCGACCGCCAAGTACGTCCACGTCGACGGCGGGCTTCGCCGCACCGAGAACCCATCCACGGCGGCGGCGACGGCGAAGCCGCTCGAGGTCGCGTTCTTCGGCGGCTCCACGGTGTGGGGAGTCGGCAGCACCGACGCCGGCACGCTGCCGTCGGCGTTCGCGCGCGTGGCCACCGCCGCGGGGTTCCCCGTCCACGTCATCAACTACGGCGAGGACGGCTACGTGCAGTGGCAGGAGGCGCTGCGCCTCGACGAGCTGGTGAGCGCGGGCGCCGCACCGGACCTGGCGATCTTCTACGACGGCGCCAACGACGTGTTCACGCACTTCCAGGCGCCGCGCGACGGCGAGCGCGAGCGCATCCACCAGAACCTCGCCAAGTGGCAGGCGCGCTTCCTCGATCGCCACGACCTGGCCACGGCGCTGCGCGACTCGAGCGGCGTGCACCTGTTTCTCAAGGGCCTCGCGAGCCGCCGCCCGGCGCCGGCGGCGCCGAAGTTCGCGTTCCAGTGGCCCGCCGAGCTCTCCGTCGAGCAGGTCGCGGCGACGGTCGCGAAGCGCCACCGCGAGGGCGCCGCGCACGTGGCCCGGGTCGGCAAGAGCTACGGCTTCCCGGTGGCTTCGTTCTGGCAGCCGACGGTCTTCACCAAGCGCGCGAAGACCACCGACGAGATCGCCCACGCGAGCGCCTTCGGCGACAAGCTCGAGTCGATCTACACCGACGCGCGCGCCGCGATCGGCAATCAGATCGTCGACCTCGGCGACACCTTCGCCGACGCCACCGGCGACGTGTACATCGACTGGTGCCACGTCGGCGAGGACGGCAACGAGGTGATCGCGCGCCGCATCCTCGAGTCGGTTGCGCCGCTCATGCGCACGCGCTTTGCCGCGGCTCAGCAGCCGTAAGGACGCCATTGGCTCCTCGGCCCGACAGGAGTCGGGCCCTCCGAGCCCGGTGTGGTCCCGTTCGGAGGGACCGCCTCCAGGCGGTCCGCAGAGGTCACGGCGGCGCTACCCCATCCCGGGCGCCGAGCGCGTCGAGCACCACCTCGGCGCGCTCGCTCACGCTCGCCGCGCCCTCCATCCACACCAGCCGCGCGGACGGCACCTCACGCAAGAGCAGCCCCTCGAGCAGCGCCTGATAGTGGCGCTGGCGCCACGGATCGGGCGTGCGCACGCCGTCATCCACGAGCGGGATGACGCCCCACGGCAACACCACGATGTGATCGAGGTGCGCCACCTCGCGGCGCGTCTCGCGGTGGAAGGAGTCCGTGCGCGTGCGCGGACCACACCGATAGAGCAGCCAGAACGCGAAGAAGTCGATGGGTGAGCGGTCCGCCACGAAGCCGCCCGCGTGGCGCACGGCGTCTCCTTCGAGCCTGCGCTGCTCCTCCCACAGCTCGATCACCAGGTCCGCGAGCTCGGCATGATCGAGAGCGTGGAGCTCGAGTCCCTTCTCGATCCGCGCTCGCATCCCCTCCGGCACGTACGGGACGCCGAGGCGCTCGGCGAGCGCGCGCGCGAGGGTGGTCTTGCCGGTGCCCGCCGAGCCGGAGAGCGCGAGCCGCGGTCGGCGCGGCGGTGAGGAGACCGGGCTCATGAATCCCTCCCCAGCCACGGCCGTTCGCCGAGGGCGCCGATCACCGCGCCCGCCTCGGCGAGCATCAGGTGGGTGTGTGAAGCCACCTCGGGCGTGAAGCGCAAGCTCTGATCGAGTCCCACCCCAAAGGCGTGAGCGAGGAAGACACGGATGACACCGATGTGGGTGACGAGGATCCAGCGGCCGTTCTCGAGGCGCTCGCGCGAGCGCGCCCACCACGCCTCGACCCGCGCCGAGAGCTCTCGCACCGACTCGCCGCCGCCGGGGCGCGCGTCGAGATAGCGCGTCCAGTAGTCCTCCACGCCCGCCGGGTCGAGCTCGTTGAGCACCCGCCACGGCTTCCCTTCCCAGGCCCCCATCGACTGCTCGCGCAGGGCTGGCTCGATCGCCACAGCCACGCCCAGACGGGCCGCGACCTGCTCCGCGAGCGGACGCGCGCGCTGGAGGTCGCTGGTCAGGATGCCGCTCACCGGCGGCACCAGCCCGCCGAGCGCCCGCTCGCAGAACCCGGCGAGCAGCGCGGTCTGGCGCTCGCCATCGGGCGAGAGCGGCACGTCGAGCTGGCCGCGCACCGTGCGCTCGCTCGGCGCCTCGACCGCGCCGTGCCGCAGGAGGTGCAGGTGCGTGACGGTCGTCGAGACCATCGACGCCTGGGTGCGCGGGTCGAACATCACCACGAGTAGTGGACCGTGTAGCGCACCACCGACTCGCCGTCCTTCGGCACCTGCACCGGGAAGTGGACCGTGCGCGCGTCGACCTTCTCGTACTCCTGGCTCTTCTTGGTGATCTGCCAGTTCACCCAGCGATAGAGGTTCTCCTTCACCACCACCTGCACCGGCTCGGACTTGTGGTTGCGGACCTTGATCTCGATGTCTTCCTCCATCCACTCGGCGTTCGCGTCGACCCGGAAGTCGAACTGCTTGCGCTCACCGACCACGTCGAACGCGGTGCCCATCTTGACCAGCACCTTCTCGTCCTTGGGGGTGTGGTCGATGGTGTCCTCACCGACGAGCTCGAGGCTCTGGTCGGCCGGATCGAGCTTCGAGACGCGCACGCGGCCGCGCGGCATCGGGATCCCGAGGCCCCCCTCCTTGGCGTTCTTGAAGCGCAGGTAGACGTCGACCTTGGTGTTCGAGTCGACGCCGAAGCCGCGGTCGGTCATCGGGTTGGGGAAGAACCCGCGCCACTGCTCGCCGAGGCCGTAATAGACGAGGAGCTTCTCGCAGGGCACGCCGCGCGCGACCGGGAAGAGCTCGATCTGCTTGGTGGACCGGTCCGGCAGCGTGGTGCGGCGGCCGAGCGTGTAGAGGTGGTACTCGAAGAACTCCTTCTCCTGGAAGCCGCCGTCGTCGGCCATCTCGAGCGACGCGCGCGCCGCCTTGGCGGCGTACATCTGCGGCGCCGGGCGCGGCGCGCGGTGGACGTCGCCGGCCAACAGCTTGAGGCGCGCGTCCTCGTAGCCCGCTCCCGACTGGTTCAGGATGCTGACCCACGCGCCGACGTCGAGCTTGCCGGCGTTGGCGTTGGCGCCCTCGGCGAAGATCAGGTTGTAGTCGGCCCACCAGGTGATGCCCTCGGTCTCGTAGCTCACGCGGGCGCGCTGGCTGCCTGGCTTGTCGGTGGCGAGCTGCCACACCAACGTGGGCTTGGTGATGAGGCCGCCGGGCAGCTCGGGGAAGCGCAGGTTCGAGTAGCCGTTCACCACCTGGATGCTGCCGTCGGCGCCCTTGAGCACCAGCCCGCCGATCGTGGAGAGAAGCGTGCCCGAGAGCGTCGCGATGCCGTCGCCGCGCTGCTGCTCGACGGTGATCGGCTTGTCGATGAAGCGCTCGAGGAGCTTCTGGCTGCTGACCAGGTCGAACTGGTAGCTCTGCTCGAGCACCCGCGCCCCGGGATCGGAGAGCGACGTGAACGCGACCGTGGTGGGGTCGATGCGCGCCGCCACGTGTGTGAAGCGGATCGTGGGCTGGCCCGGCTCGACAGGGAAGTCGCGCTCGTCACGGACGATCGCGAAGCCCGGGATCTGCGCGCCGTAGTTCGGCGTGTACCCCTGGCTCTCGGGGAGGGGCCGGTACAGGTCGACCGGCACCGCACCCGGCTCGGCGCTCGAGTAGATGGTGAGCGCCTGGGAGCGGCCCCCGTCGGCGCCCCGCGCCGCGCCGGCGAGCGCGGCGACCGCGAGCAAGCACGCGAGCACCGGGGCAGCCTTCGCGGGACGCGCGTTCTGGTTCGAGTCCATCGATCCTCCTGGGTTGCGGGCGAGCTTAGTGACCGAGCGCTGGAGTCACCACTCGCGTGCGTGCGACTCCGGTCCCTTCGGTAGCGCCATGCGGCGGCGGAAGGTTCAGCGGAGCCTGCGAATCGCTGCTTCGAGACGCGCGAGCAGGGCCGCGTGAAACCGTCGACGGGGGATGGCCCCCTGTCGCTACGGATCTTTCGGCTCGCGGGGGCCTCCGTGCCCCCGCGAGCCGCGGGAACGTCCGCTACCCACGAGGCCGGCGCGGCGCGCCGATCAGCATCGCCGCGACCGCGACCAGCACGGCCAGCACGCTCACGTGTCCCGCGACCGTGTCGGCGGTAGCGAGCTCGGGATGGCGCGCGCGCGACACCAGCCGCTGGTCGAAGAGCACGATCCCGGCGCTCGCGCGCGCCGCCGGGTTGAACCACGAGGTGAAGCGCATTCCCGAAGCCGCGATCGAGCCCGACAGGGTGCCCTCGCTCGTCAGCTCACCGAAGTCGAGCGGGTCGATCCAGAGCTCGGTGCCGGTCGCGGCCTCGCGCACGCGGATCGTCTTCGCCATCCGCGCGGCCCCCTCCGAGACCACCTCGACCTGGGCGATCACGTAGCGATCCCGCTCGAGCCACCAGTAGAGCACCCGGCACGTGGGCACCAGCACCATCACCGCTGCGACGGCGATGAACCAGCCGGCGAGCTGCAACAGCTCGCGGCCCTCTGCGCCGGGACCGCCGCGCCGCCCGCGGCGGCGGCCGGTCGCCTGCTTGCTACCTCGAGCCATGGTCGGCGGACCTCGCTCGGCCTCCCGCGACGCGGGGTTGGCGCCGGCGCTGGCGCCTGGGTTAACTACGGCCATGAACCTCCTCGGCATCAGTGCCTACTACCACGACTCGGCGGCCTGCCTGGTGCGCGATGGCGAGATCGTCGCGGCGGCCCAGGAAGAGCGCTTCACGCGCAAGAAGCACGACCACGAGTTCCCGCTGCTGGCGACCCGCTACTGCCTGAGCGAGGGCGGCGTCGCCGGAGACGCGCTCGACGCGGTGGTGTTCTACGACAAGCCGCTCACCAAGTTCTTCCGGATCCTCAAGACCTACTTCCGCACCGCGCCCCATGGCTTCGCGTCGTTCCGCAAGGCGTTCCCGCTGTGGATGCGACAGAAGCTCTGGATCCCGTACGAGATCGAGCGCTCGCTGGGTCAGATCGGCGTGCGCATGCCCGACACGCTGCTCTTCACCGAGCACCACGAGTCGCACGCGGCGAGTGCGTTCTTCCCCTCGCCGTTCGAGCGCGCCGCGATCCTCACCATGGACGGCGTCGGCGAGTGGGCCACCACCACCGTGGCGCACGGCGCCGGGAACAAGATCCGCATCGTGAGCGAGAGCCGCTTCCCCCACTCCCTCGGGCTCCTCTACTCGGCGTTCACTTACTTCACCGGCTTCAAGGTGAACTCGGGCGAATACAAGCTCATGGGCCTGGCGCCCTACGGCCAGGGTCGCTACACGCAGAGGATCCTCGACAACCTCCTCGACCTGCGCGAGGACGGCTCGTTCCGTATGGACCAGCGCTACTTCGACTACATGGGCGGCCTGACCATGACCAACGAGCGCTTCGCGGCGCTCTTCGACGGCCCGGCGCGCAAGCCCGAAACGCCCATCACCCGCCGCGAGATGGACATCGCCAAGTCCATCCAAGAGGTCACCGAGGAGGTGGTGCTTCGCGTGGCGCGCCACGCCCACCGCGAGCTCGGCGAGACGAACCTGTGCCTGGCGGGCGGCGTGGCACTCAACTGCGTGGCCAACGGCCGGCTGCTGCGCGAGGGGCCGTTCGAGAACGTCTGGATCCAGCCCGCCGCAGGTGACGCGGGCGGCGCGCTCGGCGCGGCGCTCTTCGCGTGGCACCAGCTCTACGGCAAGGCGCGGACCGTGGACGGCGTCCACGACTCCATGAAGGGCTCGTACCTCGGCCCCGACTTCTCGAACGACGAGATCGCGAAGTACCTGGAGGCGAACGGCTACCCCGCGGAGCGGGTCTCCGACGAGGAGTGGCCGAAGGCGGTGGCCAAGCTGATCGCCGAGGAGAAGGTGGTGGGGCTCGTGAACGGCCGCATGGAGTTCGGGCCGCGGGCGCTCGGCCACCGCTCGATCGTCGGCGACCCGCGTTCGCCCAAGATGCAGTCGGTGATGAACCTGAAGATCAAGTACCGCGAGTCGTTCCGGCCGTTCGCGCCGTCGGTGCTGGCCGAGCGCACCTCGGACTACTTCGAGCTCGACGCGGAGTCGCCCTACATGTTGCTGGTGGCGCCGGTGAAGAAGGAGCTGTGCCGCGCCGTCGACCAGAACCGCGAGAAGGACATCATGGAGTGGGTGAACGAGGAGCGCTCGAGCATCCCCGCGATCACCCACGTCGACTACTCCGCGCGAGTCCAGTCCGTGTCGAAGGACCGCAGTCCGCGCTACCACGCCCTGATCGAGGCGTTCGAGAAGATCACCGGCTGCGGCGTCATCATGAACACCTCGTTCAACGTGCGCGGCGAGCCCATCGTGTGCACCCCGCAGGACGCCTACCGCTGCTTCATGCGCACCGAGATGGACGCGCTGGTCCTCGAGAACTTCATCCTCAGCAAGAGCGCCCAGCCCAGGTTCGACGACGGCACCGACTGGAAGAACGAGTTCGTGCTGGATTGAGCGCCGACGCAGCCGCGGGGCCGCGCAAGACCGCGCGCCATGACGGCGTTCGGACGCCCGGCGCGATCGCGGCCATCTCGCCTCCTGCCGTCCCGGGGACGGCAGGGAATCTGTCCATCTGAGTTGCCCACCGGGGCCGCGCAGGCCCGGCGACGGGTATGGAAGCCCCGTCGCTACGAGGCTCTTCGTAGCGCGGGGGCTCCGTCCCCCCGCGGCGCTTCGCCCTCCCTCGATTTCGTCCCCGGCTCGCTGCGTGCCAGCCGATCACCCGGCGGGAAGGTCCGCGCCGCCGCCTCCGACCTTCCTGTTCCGCTGTTGTTCTCGCTGCCTTCGCAGACGTCGGGCACCCCCTTACGTCATCCGTTTCGATCGTCTCCGATTGTCTGGACACCTCGGGCGTAACGCACTAGGGTTCGCCCGTCGTCGCTCTGCGCTTCGATTCACCGCCCTCGGTCATGCGTCGCCTCCGTCACCTCGTCAACCTCTTCGGCGAGGTCACGCGATATTCGCTGATCAATCGCGTGTGGTGGCCAGTGCCGCTGATCGGCACTCTGCTGCTCCTGGGCTTGGTGGTCGTGGTGGGTCAGGCGTCGGCGCCGTTCATCTACACGCTCTTCTGAGTGTCGAGGGTCAGGTTTACACGCCAGGGACGGGGGTGCCCTGGGGCAGCACGTTTTTGCAGCGTTGCGTAAATTCCACAAAATCTTGTGGTACCGTTCGCCCCCGACCACTACATCCTGGGCATCCAATCCGTGAGGGCAGGCATGAACGTTCACCCGACCCCCCACCGACATCGCGGCCGCACATCCCACCTCGTTCGTCTGGCGGCTGCCTTGGTGATCGTCGCGGCAGCGGGAGTCGCTCGTGCCGACGAGACGGTCCTCCTCAAGAGCGGTGACAAGGTCACGGGCACGCTCAAGTCGATGTCCAAGAAGAAGCTCCAGCTCGACACGAAGTACGCCGGCGTGATCGACATCGACTGGACCCTGGTCACGTCGCTCACCTGCGACCGCCCCGTGACGCTGTGGACCACCGACGGACGCGAGCTCGGAGGCACGCTCTCGGCGGGCCCCAACGGGGCACTCCAGATCGCCCCCGCGGGCGGCCCACCCGTCGACCTCGACCTCGCCACGGTCCGCAAGATCCGCCTGCAGGGCGCGTCGTGGGGTGGCTTCCTCGACGTCGCGGTGCGCGACACCGAGGGCAACTCGAGCACCGTGGGCGCTCTGTTGAGTGGCGAGCTGGTGCGGACCACCGAGATCAACGAGATCAAGCTAAAGGGGATCTTCCGCTACGGTGAGAACCAGAGCTCGGTCAGCGAGGCGAACTGGTACACCCTCGGCCGCTACCGCCACGACATCGGCGGCCCGATGTTCGTGTACGGCAGCGCCGAGTTCATGCAGGACCGCTTCAAGGACATCGATCTCAACACGATCCTCTCGGCGGGTCTCGGCGCCACCCTCCTCGAAGAGGACTGGGCCGATCTCTCGGCGGAAGCGGGCGCCGCGTGGGTTCGCAACTCGTTCAGCGTCACGCCGGACGAGGACCATGTCGCGGGCCGCGTCGCCGCGGACGCGCGGGTGGCGCTGCCGCTCGGCCTCGAGTTCATCGACAACCTCGTCTACGTGCCGAACTTCGAGACCACCAACGACTGGCAGCTTCGCAACGACGCCAACATCGGTACCGAGATCGTCACCGGCTGGAAGGCCAAGCTCGGCATGATCCTCGAGTACGACAACGAGCCCGAGCCCGAGCGGCAGAAGGACGATGAGACCTACTACGTCGGCCTCGGCTACAAGTTCTGAGACGCATGGATGCCAGCGCGACCAGCAGCACATCCGTGCGCTGCAGAGAGGTATTCCCCCACGGCGGGCGATGCGCGCCGCGGGGGCGCAGGGGGGAACCATGTCTTTCGCACGCGCCGCGGCACGGCGCGTGGCACCACCACGGTCGGGCGCCTTGCTGGTCGCGCTCCTCGTGCTCGGTGTCGTTACGTCGTGCCAACTGAACACGCTCTTCGCCACGTCCTTCAGATCCGTCCTCGGTAGCGACAACGGCCAGCCGCTCTCCGCGCTCTCGGCGCTCGATCAGTCGGGCGTGGCCAACGACTGGGGGCGCTACATCGCGTTCTACCCGGCGAGCACCGGATACCAGGGGACCTTCACGTTCCAGGTGCCGTCCGGCACCGATCGCGCCACGATCGGCACGCTCTACGTCGGCGCCAACTACCGCGGACAGCCGGGCGCGTCGCAACGCTGGACCTTCGAGCTGCTCGACGCCACGAGCCAGACCTGGACGGTGCTCGGCGACAACTCCGCCGTGAGCCAGAGCGGCGTGTGGACGCTGCTCCAGCTCAGCGTCGACACCGACGTGGCGCGCTTCGTCGCGCCCAACGGCACCATCCAGCTCCGCTACGCCACCACCAGCGCGCGCGACTCGAGCAAGCTCGACTTCCTCGCGATGGGGCTCGGTGGAACCGGCGATACGCCGTCCCCGACCAGCGGGCTACGCACCGTCTTCCAGGGCTCGTACTCGCGCGACGACACGGCACAGGTCGACTTCGTCGCCTCGCACGACCTGCACGTGATCGGCGTCGGACCGACCAAGCTCGACGAGCTGCGCCAGGCGAACCCCGACCTGACCGCGCTCTACTACACCAAGATCGCCGGCGTTCACGGTCCCGAGACGCGCCCACCGTCGGGCGACCCGCAGTGGGCGCAGGCCGTCGCGCAGAACCTGCTCTTGAAGGGTGCGAGCGGGAACTACGTCCGCAACACCACCAACGGCTGGTACTACATCAACATTCAGGACGCCACGAAGCGCGCCAAGTGGTGGGCGATCCAGAAGAGCGTCCTGGGTCCGCAGATGGCGTATTACGACGGCATCTACTTCGACAACACCACCACCATCACCTCGGACTTCGAGGACCTGGTGACGGAGCCGCCGCTCGGCTACGACGAGAGCGCCTATTACAACGCGGTCTACGCGCTGCTCGGCGCGACGCGCACCGACTTCCCGGGCAAGACGGTGATCTTCAACACCTACGCCGGCTGGGAGACGCCCGGCTTCCGTGGTCTCGAGCTGCTGCCGGTCGCGGACGGCATCTTCTTCGAGGGCTTCAGCTACAAGGTGCGCGCCGGCCTCTTCGACAAGCCGCGCTTGCTCCAGCAGCTCACCGACTTCGCCGGCATCGTGCAGAGCGGCAAATCCGCGGTGGCCCTGGACTATGGCTCGCCCGGCGACATCACGCGCAGGACCCTCTCGCTCGCTTGCTACCTGCTGGTCGCCAACGAGAACGCGCTGCACTTCTTCTCCAGCCCCGAAGTCGACAGCGACGTGCAACAATGGCCCGAGGACAGCCTGAACCTGGGCTCACCCACGGGCGCCTACGTGACGACCTCGAGCGGCCTCCTGCAACGCGACTTCACCGGCGGTCGCGTGCTGGTCAACCCCGAGGACACGCTCAGCTTGAGCTACACCGTCGAGGCGACGCGGCGTGAGAAGATGGTTCCGAGCGGCGGCGGCGCGTGGCCTGCGACTGGCTCACTCGACTGGCAGACCCTGTCCGGCACGGTCACGCTGCCACCGATGTCGGGTCTGATCCTGCGCAACACCAGCGGCTGAGCGAACCGCCACGATGCCGAGCGACCGCGCCGCCCGCACTCGCCCCAAGACCGGCAGCCGCGCCGCTGGCAACGCCAAGCGCGGGGCGCGCGTGCTCGCGGCGCGCGGGCGCGGCGACGACCGGCCGGTGCTGCGCTTCACGCTCGACCCGCCCGGCCTCACGATCATGGGCGGCGGCACCGCCCTCGAGATCGGCGCCACCGACAAGCCCGCCGTCGGCGGACGCGCGGGGCTGCGCGGCGACATCCGCGGCGGGCTCTTCCGCGTCGAGCGCTCGGGGGTCCGGCTCGCCGGCCTGGTGGTGTCCTTCCCGCGCTCGCGACTCACCTTCGACGGCACCGTCGAGCCCCACAACCATGCCATGAAGGTCGCGTTGCAAGTGCACGCGGACCCACTCGATCTCGACGACTTCCTCGACCGGCTGCAACCGGTACGCGCCATCCTCACGCGCCGCTCGGACGGCGGGCGTGGTGGGGCGCGCAAGAAGTCGCACTGGCCGGACGTGGCGGTCCATCTCGACCTGAGGCGCGTCCACTTCCGTCGCAAGACCGTGGACACGATCGGTGGCGAGCTGCGCATCGAGCGAGGCGCGGTATCGATCGACCCGATCTCCTTCCGCACCGCCGGAGGCGCCTTCCACGGAGCGGTCGAAGGGCCAGGGCCCGGTCGACCCGGCACGCGCATCAACGGGACCCTGAAGGCCCCCGACCCAGCGCCTTTCCTCGAGCTCTCCGGGCTGCCCGCGATCGTGTCGGGCGCCCTCGACGCGGAGGTGGACGTCACCTTCCCCTCGAGCCGCGGCTGGAAGACCGGAGGGCGCGGTAGCTTCCGGCTCGGCCTGGAGAAGGGCCGGTTGCACACCGTCCAGCTCCTCGGCGAGGTGATGGCGCCGCTGATCCCGGGGATGGTGAGCGGCGTGCTCTCGCCGTTCAAGCGGCTGGTCGAGCTCGACGCGCTCGGCACGCGCTTCGAGCGCCTGCTCTTCGAGGGCGAGCTCAAGGCGGGGCGCGTGCACCTCACCACGGGCCACATCGAAGCGTTCGGCATGACGGTACACGTCACCGGCAACATGAGCCTCGCCACCGGCGAGCTCGACCTCAAGGGCTCGGTGCGGATCGACGGCACCCTCCTCGACTGGATCGGCGTCGAGCGCCTAATGGGTCCGCCGATCTTCACGATCCCGGTCACGGTGCGCGGCGCGTTGCCCACGCCGCGCGTACTGCCCGACCTCGACGAGCTCAGGAAGCTCGCGTCCAGCGTCAGCCTGCGCCGCCTGCCCGGACGACTGCTCGGGGACGTGAACCGGCGCTTCCGGTCGCTCACCGGGCTCGGCCGGCAGGCCGAACCGGAGGAGACGGCCCCGTCCGCCACCCCACCGGCCCGCGGCGCCCGCAAGCCGCCCAAGGGGGCTGCGAAGCCGCGCCCCGCCACGCAGCCACGACGCAAACCGAACGCCAAGCGCAACGCCCGCAAGCCTCGCCCCTGATCCGTTCCGGGGGCGCGCGCTCGGAGAGGGAGAGCGATGCCACTCGATCGATCGTTCTGGCCGGCCGACCCCTCGGACGGGGTCCAGGAGACCACGGTCGGTTCGGTGCTGCGCGCCGCGGCCGACGCGGCTCCCGATCGCATCGCGGTGATCGCCTGGGGACTCACCGACGGCGAGCGCCGGACCTGGACCTACGGGGCGCTGCTCGCCGATGCGGAGCGCGCCGCGCGCGCCCTGCTCGCGCGCTTCGCGCCGGGCGAACGGATCGCGCTCTGGGCGCCCAATCTCCCCGAATGGCTGATCCTCGAGCTCGGTGCCGGCCTCGCGGGGCTGGTGGTCGTCACCGTCAATCCCGCCTATCAGGCGCGCGAGCTCGACTACGTGCTGCGCCAGTCGCGGTCGGTAGGCCTCTTCCACGTCGACGGTTTCCGCGGCAACCCGATGGCGAGGCTGGTCGGCGAGGTCCGGGACGGGCTGCCCGAGCTGCGTGAGGTGATCGCGCTCGAGGGCTTCGAGGATTTCCTCGCCGGCGCTCCCGCGGCGGCGAGCTTCCCGTCGGTGACTCCCGACAGCGCGGCGCAGATCCAGTACACGTCCGGGACCACTGGCTTTCCCAAGGGTGCGCTTCTTCACCATCGGGGCCTCACCAACAACGCGCGCCTGTGCATGGAGCGGCTCGGCGCGGGTGACGGCGACGTCTTCGCCCACGCCATGCCGTTCTTCCACACGGCCGGCTGCGTGCTATCGGCGCTGGGCCCGATCCAGGTCGGCGCGACTCACGCGTTCCTCCCGGCCTTCGATCCGGTGCGCGCCCTCGACCTCGTCGAGCGCGAGCGCGCCACCCACTTCCTCGGCGTTCCGACGATGCTGATCGCGATGATGGAGCATCCGAGCGTCGCGACCCGCGACCTGAGCTCGCTGGTGGCGGTGTGCTCGGGAGGCGCGAGCGTGGCGCCGGAGCTGGTACGCGCGATCGAGGCGCGCCTCGGGGTGCGCTTCAGCATCGTCTACGGCCAGACCGAGGCGTCGCCGGTCATCACCCAGACGCGCCTCGACGACTCCCCCGAGGACAAGGCCGAGACCGTCGGCGTGGCGCTCCCCGCGACCGAGGTGAAGATCGTCGATCCCATGACCCACCAGATCGTGGCGCCCGGCGAGATCGGCGAGCTCTGCACGCGCGGCTACCTGGTCATGCACGAGTACTTCGACAAGCCCGACGCGACCCGCACCGCGATCGACGCCGACGGCTGGCTGCACACCGGCGACCTCGGCACGATGGACGAGCGCGGCTACTGCAGGATCACCGGACGCCTCAAGGACATGGTGATCCGGGGCGGCGAGAACCTGTTCCCGGCCGAGATCGAGGCCGTGCTGCTCGAGCATCCCGACGTCGGCGAGGCGGCCGTGATCGGTGTGCCCGACTCCAGGATGGGCGAAGAGCTCGCCGCCTTCGTGCGCGTCGCGGGCGGGAACGCACCGAGCGTCGAGTCGCTGCGCGCGCACGTGCGCGCGCGCCTCGCCGCGCCCAAGACGCCGCGCTACTGGGTGTTCGTGGACGCCTTTCCGCTCACCGGCTCGGGCAAGATCCAGAAGTTCGTGCTGCGCGAGCGCTGGGAGCGCGGCGAGCTCCAGCCGGCGAGCTGAGCGACCTGTCTGGAGGGCCGTCGCTTCGTCGGCGGCCCCAGACACCAGGCGGGGGGCGACCGACGAAGCGGTCGCCCCCCAACGCGCGCGCCCAGACTCCGCGGAGGTTGCCTCGGCTAGCTCCCGGGCGCGTAAATGGCCGCACCATGAGCGACCCCCGCTACGCCGTCTGTCACCTCTGCGAGGCGATGTGTGGCCTGCAGGTCACCGTCGAGCACGACCGCGTCACCGCCATCCGAGGCGACGAGAACGACCCCTTCAGCGGCGGCCACCTCTGCCCCAAGGGGGTCGCGCTCCAGGACGTCCAGCACGATCCCGATCGCATCCGCGAACCGATCCGGCGCGTGGGCGACAACTGGAGACCGGTGTCGTGGGACGACGCCCTCGACGAGACGGCCGACCGGATCGCCGAGATCCAGTCGCTTCACGGTCGCGACGCCTTCGCGCTCTACATCGGCAACCCGACCGCCCACAGCTCGAACGCGCTTCTCTTCGGGCTGCCGTTCCGCGATCTGCTCGCCTCGCACAACAACTACTCCTCGAACTCCGTCGACGCGCTGCCGCGGCTCATGACGTCGTTCTTCCTGTACGGCAACCAGGCGCTCATCCCGGTCGCGGACCTCGAGCGCACCGACTTCCTGCTGATCCTCGGCGCCAACCCGCTGGTGTCGAACGGCAGCGCGATGGCGGCCCCCGACGTGAAGCGGCGGCTGGCAGCGATCCGCGCCCGCGGCGGGCGCGTGGTGGTGGTCGATCCGCGCCGCACCGAGACCGCCGATGCCGCCGATCGACATCTCTTCATCCGGCCCGGCACCGACGCGCTGCTGCTGGCGTCGATGATCGCGACGATCTTCGAGGAGGATCGCGCTGCCCCCGGCCGCCTGGCCACCTTCACCGACGGGCTCGATCGGCTCCGCGGGATCCTCGCGCCGTTCACAGCCGAGCGTGTGGCGGCGGCCGTGGGCATCGACGCCGGCTCGATCCGCACCCTCGCGCGCGACTTCGCCGCCGCGCGCCGCGCGGTCTGCTACTCGCGCATGGGTGCCTGCGTGCAGGAGTTCGGCGCGCTCGCGACGTGGCTCACCGACGCGCTCAACATCGTCACCGGGAACCTCGACCGAGAAGGCGGGTGGATGTTCACCACTCCTGCCGTCGACCTGGCCGGAGTCGCGACCTTGCTCGGCCAGCGGGGCAGCCACGACCGCTGGCGCAGCCGTGTGAGCGGACAGAAGGCGTTCACCAGCGAGCTACCGGTCGCCGTCTTCGCCGAGGAGATGGACACGCCGGGATCCGGCCGGATCCGCGGCCTCCTCACACACGCCGGCAACCCGGTGCTCTCGCTCCCCAACGGCGCCCGCGTCGAGCGCGCCCTCGCTGGCCTCGACTTCATGGTATCGATCGACATCTACAGGAACGAGACCACGCGCCACGCGCGTCTCATCCTGCCCCCTACCTGGGGCCTCGAGCACGACCACTTTCCCTTGCTCGCGCAGGCGCTCGCGGTGAGGAACGTCGCGCACTTCTCGCAGGCCATCCTCCCGCCGCCGCGAGGCACGCGTCACGACCACGAGATCTTCCTCGGCCTCACCGAGCGCCTCGGGCGCCGTCGCAGCGGACTCACCCGGCTCGCCGCCGCCGCGGGTGTCGCGCTCGCACGCCGGCTCGGGCCGCGTGGCGTCCTCGACTGGCTGGTCCGCCTCGGCCCCCACGGCGACCGCTTCCGGTCCGGCTCGGCCGGGCTGAGCCTGGCCAAGCTCCTCGCCAACCCGCACGGGCTCGACCTCGGCCCGCTCGAGCTCCGGCTACCGGCGCGGCTCGCGAATCGCGCGCGGCGGATCGACCTCGTCCCCGCGCCGATGGTCGAAGACCTGCCACGGCTCGCCGCCAAGCTCGAGCCTGACGCGGCGGCGGTCGACGCCGACACACTGCTGCTCGTGAGCCGCCGCCAGCTCCACTCGAACAACTCGTGGATGCACAACAGCGCTCGGCTCGTGAAGGGACGCGACCGCTGCACGCTCCTCATCCATCCGCGCGACGCCGCCGGACGCAACCTCGGCGCAGGAGACCGAGCGACGATCCGCTCACGCGTGGGCGCGATCGAGGCGCCGATCGAGATCAGCGACGAGATGATGCCGGGGGTCGTGTGCCTACCCCACGGCTACGGGCACGACCGTGCCGGCGACGGGCTCGCCGTCGCTTCCGCTCACCCAGGCGTCAGCATCAACGACGTCACCGACGAGCGGTTGTTCGACGTTGTCTCGGGCACCACCCAGCTCAGCGGCGTCCCCGTCACCGTCGCGCGGGCGTGAGCGCCGGGGCAGCGTCACCGACGCGATCGTAGGGGCTGACTTCGCACCCGCCCGCTGTGCCCCTCAGGGCGCGATGGTGATCAGGATCGCGCCGATGTCGTCGCCTTCCTGGGTGCCCTGGAACACGGCGCTGTACTTGTAGAAGAACGTGGCCTCGACGACGTAGTCGCCGGCCACCGCGTCGTCGTGGCCGGTGATCGTCGCGACCACGCCGCACTTGTGGTTATCCGACTTGCCCGGCTTGCCGAGGGTGACGTCCATCTGCGCGAGGGCCTCGACGGTACCGAAGTCCTGCTCGTTCAGCACCACCAGGTCGCACGACTCGAGGTCGCCGCCCTCGGACTCGCCGGCCTTCACCTCGAGCACGGCGGTCACGGTCTCGCCGGCGCGCAGCGAGGTGGTCACCTGCCCGCCGCCGTTCTTGCTGCAGCCACCGAGCGCGAGCAACCCGACGTACGCGAGCACCACCGCGCCCAGCGGACCCGTGGGATACGCACGCCTCATGGGCGGTCCTTCCCGGCCCCGCGACGACGGCGGATCGTCAGCAGCACGAGCGGCAATGCCACGCCGACCGCGGTCGCGGCTGCGCTCGCAGCGCTCTGCGCCGGGTCGGCGCTCGCCGAGACGCTCATGCACGCCGGGTTCACCGGGTTCGCCGGGTTGCAGTCGTCGTCGATGCCGTTGAACAGGACCTCGGTGGCGCCCGGGTTCACCGCCGCGCTGGAGTCGTTGCAGTCGAGCTGCGGGAACGTGCAGGACGGCGACGCCGGGTTCCCGTAACCGCCCCCGTCGCCATCCGCGCACGGGCAGGACGCGTAGACGCGGATGCACGAGTTGTTCGAGAGCGTCGGCGCATTGAACGAGTACTGGAGCGCCTGGGTGCCGGTGGCGTCCTGGATGCCCACCGTCGCGCTCGCACCGAAGTCGACGGCCGGGTTCGCGAAGTCGACGTCCTGGTAGCAGAAGATGATGTCGTGGGTGACGTCCTCGAGCTGCATCTGGAACTTGCCGGTCCCACCACCACCGGCGTGGGGAACGCCGTCCCACTGCACGACGAGGCGCTGCGGCTGGCCGGCGAGCGCCCAGCCCACCGAGTGGACGCCGCCCGAGAGCGACGGATCGAGGTCGTCCCAGAACGGCGCGATCAAGGCGCCCGGCGCGGACACGTTCGGTAGCGACACGTTGCTCGGGCTGGTGCCGCCCGGAGGAGGCGCGACCGAGCAGCCCGGGTTGAAGCCCGCGTTGGTCAGGAACGCGTAGCCGTTCGAGCTGATGACGATGTTGTCGTACGCGGTGCCGTAGAGCGTGAACGTGAGCGGCCACATGCACATGATCGCGGCGTCGTTGCCGAGGCCGAGGTTGCCGCCCATCGCCGAGATGTCGAACCACTCGTTGGTGGTCGGCGCGGCGCAGTACTGGGCGCGCGACGGGGAAGCGGACACGGCGAGCGCCGACACGAGAACGAGGCTGATCGGCGTGAACCGAGCGATGAACCGGATCATGGGCACTCCTTCGCCGTGGCGCGCAAAGCGCCCATGATGAGCGATCCCCGCGGCGCGAAGCAACCACGCGCGCGAGCACGCACGGGCGCTCGGAACCGGTAAGCGGCGGTACCGTGAACCGTGAGGCGCTCCGGATGGGCGACGCCCGGGTTTGCGGCGAGGACGCCGAACCTCCCGACTCGAGCTGGACGTACGACCAAGAGACCCTCCAGACAGGCAGACGCTCGAGTCGTCGACCGGCCGACGGTGCCCATCGTGGCGTGCTGGACGAAAGGCGGCCGGCCCTCACCGAGGGCCGGCCGCGTGCCGATCCCGCCCCACGAGGCGGGACCGGTCGGGGGATCGAGCGTCAGGCGCGGCGGAAGCCAGCTCGCATCCGCCGGAAGGCGACGACCAGCGCTGCACCCGGGATCAAGTAGAAGCCCAGGTCTACGTTGCCCGCGTTGCTCGTTCCGCCGGCCACGCCAGCCTCCGCGAGCTTCGGCGTGCAGGCGCCAGGGGTGGCGGCGTTGCAGTCGTCGTCGAGGCCGTTGCCCGGGATCTCGGCCTTACCCGGGTTGATGTCGGCGTTAGCGTCGTTGCAGTCGAGCTCGGCGTGATCGCAATGGACCGAAGCGGGACTGCCGTAGCCGTCGCCGTCCGCGTCGCTGCACCCGCAGGCGGGGAACGCAGCGCAGTCGGCGTCGGAGCAGTCGGTGGCGCCGTCGCCGTCGTCGTCGAGGCCGTTTCCACAGTCCTCGAGCGGTGGCAGCTCGCAACCCGGGAAGGCCGCGCAATCGCCGTCGGCGCAGTCGGCGGCGCCGTCGCCGTCGTTGTCGGCGCCGTCGTAGCAAAGCTCGACGCCCTCGCAGTCTCCGTCACTGGCGCAGTCGGGGTCGAAGCAGTCGATGAGCCCGTCGCTGTCGTCATCCAGTCCGTCGTTGCAGGCGGATTCAGGCTCCTCTACCAGGCACGAGCTGCTGCAGCCGTCGCCGTTCTCGAGGTTGCCGTCGTCGCAATCCTCTTCAGGGTCGAGGAAGCCGTCGCCACAGACCCCGAGCGTGCAATCGTCGCGGCAATCGTCGCCAGCGCCAGGGATCTCGGGATCGCACTGCTCGCCAGGATCGAGCACACCGTCACCGCAGGACTCTAGCGTGCAGTCGGCCCGGCAGCCGTCGCCGTTTTCGTTGTTGCCGTCGTCGCACTGCTCGCCGTAGTCCACCGTGCCGTTGCCGCAGGTAGGTGACTCGCAGTACGAGCTACTCGAGCACTCGGGATCGGTGCAGTCGATCGATCCATCGCCGTCGTTGTCGACGCCGTCGTCACAGACCTCGGGGGGGATCGTCGAAAAGCTACCCCCTCGGATGAACACGTTGGAGTCGAGGATGTGATCGGACGCGTCGGCGATGGCGAGCTTGATGTGGTTGGGTTGATTGGCCTGAACCACCGATTGACAGATCAGCGTCTGGGTGACGCCGTCCATCTCGGTGTTCAGCGGAGTGCCGCTGGTGCCGATCTCGTTGTTGATGAACAGATTCGAGTTCGGCCCGCCGGTTCCGAACGGGTTCCCGTCGTTGATCGTGTTGACCGACACGGGGACGGGCGGCGCCCCTACCATCGCGCAGTTCTGGCCATTGATGTAGAAGGCAAAGACGTCGTTGTAGGGGCTGTTGACCCACTCGTTGTACTCGTCCGAACCGAAGACGTACTCGAAATAGACACTCGCGGCGTTGGGCACGAAGTCGAACTCGAGAACCGTCGCATCCAGCGTCGGATACCCGGAGGTCAGCGTGTCGAGGTTCGCGTCGCCAGACAGCTGATTGTCCCGGTGACGCCATCGGTCTGGTTCGGCCCCACCACGTTCGCGATGTTGCCCGAACTGAGGATGATCCCCGACGGGAACGAGATGATGCCGGCCCCGCCTGCGAAGGTCCCGGCCGCGATCGGTGCGCCGGTGAAGGTCACGTTGGAGATCGTGACTCCTGGGCCCACCAGCGAGTAGGCAAGATCGAACGGTGTGACGACGCCGGTCAGGTCGGTCGGCACGAACGACGCGGCCGCGACCGCTCGCGTCGCGGGCTTGCTCGCAGCCATGCGCGCGGGAGGCACAGCTCGCGACTTGGGAGCGGCAGGTTGCGCGGCCACCGCCGAGGTCGCCGCAACGGCCAGTGACATCATGGTGGCCAGCAGGGATGAGCCTCGGCCCGCCCCTCGAGCCATCGATCGATCGACCGTTGCTCTTACCCTCGTCATTCGATCCCCTCTCCGACGGCGCGGAGGCAGCCGCGGTGTCGACTTCGTCACCGTGAGGATGACGGCAAAAGGCGCCTCGCCCCATCCGACATCGGTCGAGTGAACGCGATGCCCGGGCGCTGCGTCCCGATCGAGCATCCGTAGGACAGACCGGCCGTGAGTCGAGTGATCCGGGTCACAGCCGTGCCTGCGCAGCGCGACGCCCCCGGCCACCCGCGGTGCGGCTGCCCTTCGGATCACCTCCTACGAACTGGCGCCTGCCACCGGGCTCTTCGTCGCAGCGATCCTGGCACCGGACTCGCGTCCGGCCGGCAGCTCCCTCGGAGCCGACGGTCGCGCGACGGGCGAGGCCGTGTGCCTTGCTTTCCATCACGCACCGCCGCGCCTACCCTCGCGCCCTGACCCGGAGGCGCGGATGGCGAGAGGGACGAAGGTGGCGAGCGAGAAGCGGCTCGACCCGCGCAAGCGCCGGCACGCCCGCAAGCACGAGGTCTTCCAGATCGAGGACGTGCCTCGCGTCGAGTGGAGCGCGGGCGACAAGTACGGCGGTGTCGTCCGCGCCCTCGGTGAGTTCGGACGCTCCGAGCGCGTGGGCGTGGTCCTCGAGGAGGTCATGCCCGGGCGCTGGAGCAGCACCTTCCACTGGCACACCCAGGAAGAGGAGCACGTCTGGGTGCTGGAAGGTACCGGCGTGATGCGGATCGGCGAGCGCGAGGTGCCGGTCCGCGGCGGCTCCTACGTGGTCTTCCCGCCCAACGGCCGGGTCGCGCACGCTACCCGCAACACCGGCAAGAAGCCCCTCAGGATCCTCGTCATCGGCACCCGCGAGCCCAACGACGCGTGCGTCTACCCGGACTCCGAGAAGGTGCTGGTGCGAGCGCTCGGCAAGGTCGGGCGGCTCGTACCCGCCGGATACTGGGACGGCGAGCTGTGAGAGGCGGTTGCGAGGGCGGCGGGTGACGCTGCGGGCCATGAAGCGGGCGAGCCAGCGAGTCGGCGGCCAGCCACCTCGCGCGCGGCTCGCGGCGGGGATCGTCGTCGCGTGGTCGCTGCTCGGCCTCGTGAGCGGCGGGTACCGGCTCACGGGCGGGATCGCGCCGCGACCGGAGGGCCTGACGGCGCGCTACTACGCCAACGCCGGCTGGCGCGGCGAGCCCGTCGTCGAGGAGCTCGTTCCGGCGCCGAGCCTCGATGCGGTCGAACGCGGCTCCATCCCCGTCTCGGCGCGGCACTTCAGCGCGCGCTTCGACGGCTGGCTCGCGATCGCCGACCCCGGCCGCTACCAGCTCCGGGCGAGCTTCGACGATCTCCTCTCCGTGACCATCGACGGGCGGCGCATCGTGCCCCCCGACGGCGCCGAGCACGAGCGCCGCGCGCAGGTGGCGGTGGACCTAACCCACGGCGCGCACGAGATCTCGGTCCGCTACGCCAACCTCGGCGCGGACGGTCGCCTGGAGCTCTCGCTCGCGCGTAGCGGGCACGCGTGGCCGTGGCTCCTGCCGCCGACCTACCATCCACCGGGCTCGCGTCCGCGGGTGGGCGGGGCGGACCTCGCGCTCGAGCGGCTGGCGCGCTCGTGGCCGTGGATCTCGCTCGCGGCGCTCGGGCTCGTGGTCGCGTTGACGTGGGCCTGCCAGCGCAAACTCGCGGAGGCGCTGCGCGACACGCTCGCGCGACGGCCAGCCGTGGGTCGCGCCCTCGCGTCCGCGACGCTCCACGCCACGGTGGTTGCTGCGATGGCGAGCGCGGTGTTCTTCACCGACCTCGGGGCACCGCCGGTCGCCCGCCACGACGAGGACACCCACACGCGCGTCGCCCTCGAGACCGCCGACGCGGGCCAGTGGTGGCCGCTCGTCTATCACGCGTCGGCGTATGCCCGGAAACCGCCGCTCAAGCTCTGGCTCAGCGCCGCGACGTTCCGCTGGCTCGGCACCAGCGAGGGCTGGGTGCGGGTGTGGGATGCGAGCTTCGCCGTGCTCACGGTGCTCGTCACCTACGGCTTCGCGCGCCGCGTGCGAGGCGCGGGAGCGGGTCTCGTCGCCGCCGCGGTGCTGGTCACCTGCGACGGCTACGTGTTCCACCACGCGGCCCGCGACGGCGTCCAGGACAGCGCGATGATCCTGGGTTTCACGCTCGCGCTCGCGCTCGGCAGCCGCTCGCCGCTCACCCCCCGGCTGGCGACGGGAGCCGCGCTCGCGCTGGTCGCGACCTCGCTCACCAAGCCCGCGATGGGGCTCGTGCCGCTCGCGATCCTCGTCGTCCACCGCCTGCTGTCTGGCCCGCGGCGTGAGCTCGTGCGCGCCCGTTCGTCGCGATGACCGCGGCGGCGCTGGCGGCCCCGCTCGCCTGGCAACTCGCAGGCTGGCTCTCGGTGCCGGGCTTCGTCGAAGTGAGCGTGGGCGAGCAGATCGTGGGGCGGATCACGGGGACCTCCGAGCCGTGGCACGCACGGCCGTGGTGGTTCTACTTCCCCGCCCAGCGCGTCTCGCTGGACGGGTGGTGGCCCGTGGTGCCGCTCGCGCTCGCGGCCGAGGTGTGGCGTGCAGCACGCGGCCGGCGGCAGTGCGACGCGTCGCCCGACGGTGCGACCGCGACGTTGCTGCTGCTGTGGCCGGGGGTGGTGTTCACCGCGGTCTCGCTCGTGAGCCTCAAGCTGCCGTGGTACGCGTACCCCGCGTATCCGGCGTTCGCAATCGCGATGGGCTCGCTCGCGGTCGCGGCGATCGATGCGCTGCGTGCGCGCCTCGGCGCGCGCTGGCCAGCGCTCGCCATGCTCGCGAGCGTGGCCCTCGCTGGGTTCCTCGCGGCGCGCGTCGTGGACACCGTCGCGCGCGCGAGGAGCCGGCCGATGCCGCTGATCGTGGAGCGCTTCGTCGCCTTCCTCGGCGAGCCCGAGCGCGCCGGCTGGAGAGTCATCGCGCTCGGCGTCGACCCGGCGCTCGACTTCGACGACCCGACCTTCTACTACCTGCACCGCGTCGGCGAGCGGATCGAGCACATCGCCTCCGAAGAGGCGCTCGCCGAAGCCCTGGAGCTCGATCCCGGGCGGCCGACACTGGTGATCGTGAGCCCGCGACGGCCGGTGCCCGACGCGCTCGCGTCGCGCGCGAGCGCGCGCTTCACGCTCCCCGAGCCCTACGGGCGGGTACTCCCGGTGCTCGGGTTCGGCGCGGTCGATACCGCGCGGGTGCCGCTCCTGCGCTCGTGATGGTGCATCGGCGCTCCGTCGCCGACGGCGATCGACCAGGTCGCTCGAGAAGTGGCCCGCCGGCGGCGCGCTAGCGAGCCGGTCGCGGCGGCATCGTGCGCTGCGCGCCCGCCACCGCTGCGCCCAGCACCGAGCTCAGGGCCCCGCGCAGGTCGTCGGGGTGGTTCGACTTCTCGACCGCGGCGTCGGCGGTGATCACGCCCGCCTTCACGAGCTGCGCAAGCGCCGAGTTGAGCGTCTGCATGCCGGCGGTCGCGCCCGAGGTCATGAGGTTCTCGATCTGGTGTGTCTTCCCTTCTCGGATCATGTTCCGCACCGCGTGGTTCGCCACCAGGATCTCGATCGCGCACGCGCGCCCCGGCCCCTTCGCCTTCGGCACCAGCGTCTGCGACAACACGCCCTGCAGCGTGGCGGCGAGCTGCATGCGGATCTGCTGCTGCTGACCGCCGGGGAAGACGTCGATGATGCGATCGACGGTCGACGCCGCCGAGTTGGTGTGGAGCGTGCCGAACACCAGGTGTCCGGTCTCGGCCGCGGTGACCGCGAGCGCGATCGTCTCGAGGTCGCGCATCTCGCCCACCAGGATGAGGTCGGGGTCCTGCCTGAGCACGTGCTTGAGCGCGGCCGCGAACGAGCGCGTGTCCGAGCCCAGCTCGCGCTGGCGGATCAGGCACTTCTTGTTCTTGTGCAGGAACTCGATCGGGTCCTCGATGGTGACGATGTGGTGCGCGAAGTGGGTGTTGACGTGGTCGATCATCGCCGCGAGCGTCGTCGACTTGCCGCTGCCGGTGGGGCCGGTGACGAGCACCAGCCCGCGCGGACGCCGCGCCAGCGCCGCGACCGTCGCGGGCAGGCCGAGCTCCTCGAGGGTGAGCGGCCGCACCGGGATCGCGCGGAACACGGCGCCGAGGGTGCCTCGCTGCCACATCAGGTTGCCGCGGAACCGTGAGAGCCCGGGCACCGAGAGCGAGTAGTCGAGCTCGCGCTCCTCGTCCAGCGCCTTGCAGGCGTCATCCTCGAGGGTCGCGAGGATCAGCGACTCGAGGCGCTTCTGGTCGAGGACCGGGTAGCCCTCGATCGGCGCAAGCCCGCCGTCGACACGCACCAGCGGCGGGCTGCCGACGCCCAGGTGCAGATCGGACGCGCGCAGCTCCACCATCGTGCGCAGGAGCGTGGTGAGATCGAACGACGGCGCCGGCTCGGGCGCGACGGCGGCGGCGAGATCGAAGGCTGGCTCGGACACGGCTGCTCCTCGGTGCCGCGCGCGGTACGAGCGGCGGACCGGACCGGATGTTGGTGCCGTCGAAGAGCAAGCTCGGTGCCTGTGCGCGAGCACACACAGCGCCCGAAACCCCTCGGAATCAAACGAGGTCGGTCCGAGCATGGGCGGCCCGGCCGGAAAAATCTTCCCACCCACGGGCGCGACGCCCGACGTGCCCGAGGCGAGCTGCGCAGATCAGCCCGGCGCGGCCGGCGTGATGCGGACCGTGTGACGAGCGGCGGAGGAGCCGGTGACCAGGGTTAGCCGCTGGCTCGCCGCGTCGAAGCTCGACGACCAGGTGCCAGCGGGATCGCTCACGCTGAGCTCCCACCCCGACGGTAGAGCCGGCTGGCGGGAAGCACGATCCGGGTGGCGCCGCTCACGTCGGCCACGTCGTCGAAGACCAGCTCGAACACGCGCGCATCGGGGTCGTACGAATACGAGACGGGCTGGCCGGCGATGCGCTCGGGATAGACGCGCACCAGCGCCTCGAGCTGGGCCTTCTCGGCGCCACTCGAGTCGAGGAAACCGAAGCTTCCGTTCTCGCGGTCGTAGCTCCAGTAGGTCCAGCCCGCGCCGGCCGAGTCGGCCATGGCGGTCACGTCCTTCAAGTAGTCGACGTGGCCCGCGCCTTCCGCACTGGCGCCGAACTCGCCCATCAGCAGGGGCGCCTTCTGGCGCGACGCCTCGGCGGTGCGGTTCGCCTTCCAGAGCTCGATGAAGCTGGTGTCGCCCGAATACGCCCCACCTTCGTGGACGTCGAGCTGGTAGAAGTGCGGGAAGTAGGCAACGCGCTCGTCGGTCAAGAGCCCGATCGCCGACGGCAGTCCCATGTTGGCGGAGAACGCCACCGGCTCGTAGAAGACCCACGCGTCGGCGTCGACGGCGTGGATCGCGCGGGAGAGGCGATCCGAGAACGCGGTGAGCGTACCGCTCTCGAAGTCGCCGAGCGGCTCGGAGCCCGGGTATGGCTCGTTCATGAGGTCGTAGCCGAGCACCGCCGGCTCGTCGCGAAACCGGCTGGCGAGGGTGAGCCACGCCTGCTCGTAACGCTCCTGCAGGTCGGCATCCTGGAAGAAGTGGTCGAACGAGTGGATGACCGCGGGCTGGGTGTAGTTGAGCCACCACGGCTCGAGCGGCGTGAACGGGAAACCGTCGTCGCGGATCGCCCAGTCGGGAGCGCCATCACCGCCGAAGCGCGCGGCGTAGAGGTCCTGGTGCAGGTCGAGGATCACGTGCAGCCCGGCGTCGGCGCACCAGCGGACTCGCTCGGCGACGCGCTCGAGGTACGCGGCGTCGTAGACGCCCGGCGCCGGCTCGAGCCCGTCCCACAGCACCAGGAGCCGCACCACGTTGAACCCCCAGGTGGCGAGCCGCTCGATGTCGGGCTGAGTGGTCCAGCCCACGCGCTGGGGGTCGTACTTGGCGCCGTTGTTCGCGTTCACGCCGTGGAGGATCAGCGCACCGCCCTGCTCGTCGGTGAGGAAGGTGGGCTCGCCGCTGCTCGGACAGCCGGTCGCGAGCGCCACTCCCAGCACGGCCACCGCCGCCCAGCACGCTGCACCCGGCCGGGTTGGTTCCGCCCTGTCGATCCTCATCGTCGGTTCCTCGCTCGCGAGACGCCTTTCTACGATTGTGGTTACACTTGCCGCGCCGCGTCGAGCGGCACGGCCCCCGGACCCAGCCGGGCCAACGCATCCACCTCAGCAGTCCGCCACTTCGAGTCCAAGAACGGCCCGCGCGTGCGCGAGGCGCGCGCGGGAGGATTCACCCATGACCACCCTCGAAAACATCCGCAACGTGGCGATCATCGCCCACGTCGACCACGGCAAGACGACGCTGGTCGACAAGCTCCTCCGCGAGGCCGGCGCCCTCAAGTCCGCTCAGCTCACCGAGGAGCGGATCATGGATCGCAACGACCTGGAGCGCGAGCGCGGCATCACGATCCTCTCGAAGTGCACCGCGGTCACCGTCGGCGACGTCCGCATCAACATCATCGACACTCCGGGCCACGCCGACTTCGGCGGCGAGGTCGAGCGCATCGTACAGATGGCCGACGGCGCCCTGCTGCTGGTGGACGCCGCCGAGGGCCCCAAGCCCCAGACCCGTTTCGTGCTGCGCAAGGCGCTCGCGGCGGGCCTCAAGCCCCTCGTCATCATCAACAAGATCGACCGCAAGGACGCCCGCCCCGACGAGGTCCTGAACGAGGTCTTCGACCTCTTCTGCGAACTCGAGGCGAACGATGACCAGCTCGAGTTCCCGGTGGTCTACGCCTCGGCGCGCAACGGCATCGCCCGCAGCGAAGCCGACGGGCCGGACCAGGGCATGGAGCTCGTATTCCGCCTGATCCTGGAGAACGTGCCGGCGCCCGAGGTGGAGATGGAAGGCCCGATGCGCTTCCAGCCCACCACGCTCGATTACAGCGAGTACACGGGCCGGATCGCGATCGGGCGCGTGCGCAGCGGCAAGGTCCGCCCGGGCCAGAACGTGTTCATCCTCAAGCCCGACGGCGCGCGCCGCACCGGCTCGATCACCCACCTCTACCTGTTCGAGGGCGTCGGCAAGCGCAAGGTCGACGAGGTCACCGCCGGCGACATCTGCGAGATCCATGGTCTCGAGGACGTGGCGATCGGTGAGACCGTCACCGACTCCGACCAGGTGGAGCCGCTCCCCGGCATCCACGTCGACGAGCCCACGCTCAGGATGCTCTTCTGCGTGAACAGCTCGCCGTTCGCGGGGCGCGAGGGCGACTACGTGACGTCGCGCAAGATCCGCGAGCGGCTCGAGCGCGAGGTGCGCTCGAACGTGGCGCTCAGGGTCGAGTTCCTCGACCGCCAGGACGCGTTCCTGGTCTCGGGGCGCGGCGTGCTTCACCTCGGCATCCTGATCGAGACGATGCGCCGCGAGGGCTACGAGTTCGCGGTCGGCAAGCCCGAGGTGGTGCTCAAGGAGGAGGACGGCGTCACGCTCGAGCCGTTCGAGGACATCGTCGTCGAGGTGCCGGAAGAGCTCGCCGGCAAGGTGTTCGAGCTCCTCGGCACGCGCCGCGCCCGGGTGGTGCAGATCGTCCCCCGCGACGCCCAGACGAACATCCACGCGCGCATCCCGGCGCGCGGCACGATCGGCCTTCACTCGCGGCTGATGCGTGCCACCAGCGGGCGCGCGGTGCTCGACTCGAACCACGGCGGTTACGAACCGATGCAGGGTGAGATCCCGCACAGGAACCACGCGGTGCTGGTGTCGATGGCCACCGGCGAGGCCACCGGCTACGCGCTCTACGCGCTGCAGGAGCGCGGCGAGCTGTTCGTGGCGCCGGGCGACCCGATCTACGAGGGCATGATCGTCGGCGAGCACCCCAAGGACCGCGACATCCCGGTCAACCCGACCAAGGCCAAGCACCTGACCAACATCCGCGCCGCGGGCTCCGACGAGAACATCATCCTCACCCCGCCGCGGGTGTTCTCGCTCGAGGAGTGCCTCGAGTACATCGAGAGCGACGAGCTGGTCGAGGTGACGCCGAAGTCGATCCGACTGCGAAAGCTCTACCTGACCGACAACGAGCGCCGCAAGGACGAGAAGCGGCGCGAGATCCAGACCGCGTAGTCAACCCGGGCGCTTGACGGACGCGAAATAAGCGCCAATATCCAGGGCTGCCAAACGGACCAATCCAGGGCTGGGCGAGACCAGACGAAAGAGGAGCGATTCATGAACGTGCGACCACTGGGCGACCGCATCATCGTGCAGCGACTCGAAGAGGAGTCGAAGTCGAAGGGCGGAATCATCATCCCCGACACCGCCAAGGAGAAGCCGCAGCAGGCGAAGGTGGTGGCGGTCGGCAAGGGCAAGGTCAGCGACGACGGCAAGGTCACGCCGATCGACGTCAAGAAGGGCGAAGTCGTGATCATCAGCAAGTGGGCCGGCAGCGAGATCAAGGTGGACGGCAACGAGCTGCTGATCATCCGCGAGGAAGACATCCTCGGCGTCGTCGAGGGCTGAGCCCCGTCGCCGTTCGCGAGCCGCCTCGCGGCGCTCGCGCGAGAGGCCTCCCCGAGATCCGGGGCGGCCTCTTTCGTTTGCTAGCGAGCGCTAGTGGGCCTTGCTGGTCACCACCAGCAAATCTTGCTACCAATCGCCAGCAAGACCGCAAATTCAGCGCGATTCCCGTAGGGGGCGGGGTTCACCCCCGTCCGCAGGGCTTCGGGGGCGGCACCAGCCTCTTCCCGTCCGCCTCCGCTCCTGTCGTACCCTGGGTGCCGTGACCCCGCGGCGCCCGTTGCTCGCCTTCCTGGCCACGCTCGCCGCGAGCGTGGGGGCCCGCGCCGCCACCGTCGGCCCGATCGAGAACCTGCCCGCCGCCCAGGCCATCGGCCGCGAAGCCTTCCCCGTCGACCCCATCGGCCGCACCTGGACCTACCGCCGCCCGGATGGGACGAGCGTCGAGCGGAAGGTGCTCGCTCAGTGGCCGCCTTACGTCTTCAAGAACATCCTCGTGGTGAGTCCGGACGACCTGAGGATGCGCGGCATCCAGTCGACCAGCTTCGACCTCACGGGCCACCTGACGTTCCAGAAGGGCGCTTGGTTATGGGCCACCGCCCACGCCTGGCGGCTGAGCGAGGTGGATTGGCGCTACTCGGGGCCGTGGGTCGGTGCGGGGACCACCCGCGAGGAGCCGCGACTGGCCGGCGACTTCCCGCTTCGCCGGGCGGCGAGGGGACGAGCGCGGCCCTTCGAGCATGGCCGACCATGGCGCCGATCCCTGGGACACCACGCAGCGACGACGGTCTTCCATCGGGTCGTGGGCCCCGTTCGAGCAGGTGAGGAACGCCGCGGGCACCTGGGTCCCGACCGAACGGCCTAGAGGAACCGACGAGCGTCGTCGTGAGCACCGACCGTCAGCTCGCTGGCCACGACACCCACCGCACCGCCGTCCCCGCTCCGATCGGAGCGGCAGTCCCGTCGCACGCAGAGATTAGCCCGCTCGAGCCCATCCCGAACGGCGCGAACATCGGCGCCGAGATCTCCGCTCAGATCGATCGGCCGCAAGTGGGGCTACGTGGGTGTGTCGTCGGGCCTCGAGCTGGTTCCTTCGGCTCCAGCGCGGGACGCGTCCCCTCATAGGGCTCATCCTGGCCCGGCTGGAGGAGCCGCCGCGGTCTCGCCCGATCGACCGGTAAGTTCCGGTTCCGACTTCGGCTCGATTCCATGCCGGTGGGTGACCGCGCCGATCCTGTCGCCGCGGTCGTCGGTGGTTCCCGAACGCTCCATCCAGACTACGGATGTTCGGCGCTCGCCACCGCGTCCTCGGCCGCGCGCAGGTCGTCACGCCCGCTGGCCCGTTCGAGAACGCGGTGGTGGTCGAGACCTCGGAGCCGGCGCGTGACGATGTGACTGAGCGGCCGATTCGGCGCACGTACTACGCGGCGAACGTCGGGCCGGTGCTGGTGCTCGTGCCCGAAGGCGCGGACAAGTGGGTCGCTGATCTGGTGCTGGAGTCGTATTCGGTTCCGCCGGCCGAGCCGGCACGACAGCGGGCGGCCACGGGGGCCACCCCTACGAAACACCCGAACGCCGCGCGGGCGGCCAGGGCCCCAGCGCCATGAGTGAGGCGATGCACGCGATCGAGCCGGCCGGGGTCGCGCCGGAGGAGATTCCGCGGGTGTATGCGCGGCTCGCTCCGATCTACGACGTCTGGGCGCGGCTCACCGAGTCGCGGGCGCGCGAACTGGCGGCGGCGCACGTCCGGGACGGCGAGGATGTGCTCGAGGTGGCGGTCGGCACCGGCCTCGCGTTCGAGGAGGTGGTGCGCGCGAACCCGAACGGCCGGACCGAGGGCGTCGATCTGACCGCGCCGATGCTGGCGCGGGCGCGCCGCAAGGTGGCGCACGTGCCGGGCGCGCACGCGCTCCAGCTCGGCGACGCCCGCGCCCTGCCCTTCCCGGATGCGGCGTTCGATCTCGTCCTCAACAGCTACATGCTCGACCTCGTCCCCGAGAGCGACTTCCCGCTCGTGCTCGGCGAGTTCCGGCGCGTGCTGCGCCCGAGCGGTCGCCTCGTGCTCGTGAACATGGCGGAGCTGCCGCCGCGGCTGCGTGCGACCTTCGTGTGGCTCTACCGGCGCGCTCCGCGCTTGCTCGGCGGGTGCCGGCCGGTGGCCCTCGCTCCGTTCGTCGAGCGCGCGGGGTTCCGGATCCAGCGGCGCGATGTGGTCACTCAGCTCGGCGTGCCGTCCGAGCTGATCCTCGCCACGGCGCGCTGAGCGCGGGTCCCGCGGCGCGAAGGTCCGCGCCGCCTCCGAACCGCGCAGGTCACGCCTCGCGCGCGGCCTTCTCGGCGGCGAGCTTGGCTTCGGCTTCCATCCGCTCGCGGCAGTCGGGGCAGATGCCGTGGGTGACGGTGGCGTCGGTGTGGTCGGAGACGTAGGCCTCGAACGACTCCCAGTAGTCCTGATCGCTACGCACCTTGCGGCACCACGCACACACCGGCAGCAGCCCTTGGAGGGTGCGGACCTTGGCGAGCGCTTTCTCGAGGTCGCGCACGCGTTCGGCGAGCGCCTGGCGCAGCTCGACCATCCGCACGCCGACGTGGATGCGGGCGCGCAGCTCGCGCTCGTCGAACGGCTTCACGATGTAGTCGTCGGCCCCCGCCGCGAAGCCCGCCATCAGGTTCTCGTGGCCGCTACGCGCGGTCAGGATCATCAGGAAGGGCGGCGTCGCCGATCCGCGACCGCGCACCAGCCGGCACACCTCCGGCCCCTCCATCCCCGGCATGTGCCAGTCGAGGATCGCGAGCGGCGGCGCCTCCGGGCCGACCAGGATGCGCGCGGCCTCGGCGCCATTGGAGGTGACGATCGGGCGGAAGCCCCACGCGCCGACCAGGTCGGTCAGCGTACGGCTCAGCGTCGCGTCGTCCTCGGCGATCAGGATGTCCATGACGGCTCTCGTCGGTGCCCTCTACCGAGCGTAACCCTCGCCGCGATCGGCCGCGCGCGCCCCTCAGTTCACCGCCACGCCGCGGCCGAGATCGCGGATGATTTCTCGCATGCCTCCCACCACCCGTGCCAGCCGCAGGAAATCCACCCGATCCGGCGTGTCGCTGGCGAGGTGGTAGTGGGGATACCGGAAGGGCGCGGTGTCGGTGACCATCACGCCCGGGTAACCCACCTCCCAGAACGCCCAGTGGTCCGACCAGCCGACTCCGGGCACCGAGCCGGGGAGCGCGGCGCCCTCGGCGGGAAACGCGGTGGTCTCGCGGAACACCTGCGTCGCGCGCCTCACTTGCGAGCGAGAGGAGAAGTTCCCCACGAACGCGATGAAGTCACCGGTGCTCGGATAGAAGAGCCCGAACGGGAACGGGTACTGCTGGCTGCCGTCGCGATCGTCGAAGTAGCCCATCGTCTCCAGGCTGAGCATGGCGGTGACGCGATCGCCGTTCGCCCTGCACGCCTTCGCGTAGACGAGGCTGCCCATGGTCTCGGTCTGGAAGTTGGGCGGTTCCTCGTTGACGAACGCCACGAAGCGCAGCGTGCGGCGCTGCGGCTCGAGTGCGAACGTCCGAGCCAGCTCGAGCAACACCGCGACGCCGCTCGCGTTGTCGTTCGCCGCCGGGCAGCCCTCGGCGGAGTCGTAGTGCGCGCCGACCACCACGATCTCGTCGGCCCGTGCAGAGCCTGGCACCTCGGTGACCAGGTTCTCGACCCGGACGCCATGTGCGTCGAAACCTTGCGCGCGCACCACGAGCCCCGCGTCGGTGAGCGCGGCCGCCAGGTAGTCACGGGCGAGTACCAACCCCTCAGGACGGCTCGTGTTGCGCTCGCCGATCGCGCCGGCGAGCCGGTCGACGTGAGCGCGCAGCGCCTCCGCCAGCACGCGTTCGCCCTCGTTCGCCTCGGGCAACGCGCCCTCGAAGCCCCGCCCGGGCATGTGGACCATGCAGCTCGTCGCCAGCGCGAGCCCGGCGCCGAGCGCGCCGAGGATCCACCAGCGAGTGCCGCGGCCCGCGCGCATTCCGCCCGAACTCAGCGCCGCGACCCGCGCACGAGCGGCGCTTCCAGTCGAGCCACAGCTCGAACACCTGCCGTGACGTGTACGTGGGCGTGAAGCCGAGGCGCTCCTTCAAGCGCCGGTTGGCGAGCACCGGCCGGTACTGGAGGAAGCGCACCTGCTCGGGGCCGTACTGGGTGAGCCCGAGACGCTTCAGCACCGCGAGCGCCCCACCCAGCAGCTCGGCGGGGAGCGGCAGGTAGGGTTTGCCGAGGCGACGCGCGATCTGGCGCGTGGTCATGGCGCCGTCGCCCGCCAGGTTGTAGATGCCGGTCTTGCCGTCGAAGACGCCCGCGACGATGCACGCCACCACGTCGCGATCCCAGATGAACACGAACGGCGAATCGGAGCCGGTCACGCCGAGCATCACCGGCTTCTCGAAGAGGTCGGTGATCTGGTTGGTGGTGCCGGCGCCGAGGATCGTGCCCGGGCGCAGCACGAGCTGCGCGAGCTCGGGGTGCTCGGCGCGATGGCGGGCGAGCATCTCCTCGACCAGCCGCTTGTGCTTCGCGTACGGGAACTCGTCGTTGCCGCGGATCGGGTCGTCCTCGTCCAGCCACTCCGCGTTGTCGGCGTGGTAGCCGTAGGCCGCGCCGCTCGACGTCACGACGAGCTTCTTCACCCCGGCGGCGAGGCACGCTTCCAGCACGTTCTTCGTGCCAAGGACGTCGACGCGATAGGCGAGATCCTCGGGCGCCCCCGCGGGCGCGCGCACGATCGACGCGAGGTGGACCACGGTGTCGACGTGATGCTTGCGGATCAGGTCCAGGAGCGCGGGATCGCCGATGTCGCCGTCCACGTACTCGACGCCCGGGCGGCGCTCGGCCACCGGCACCGAGCGGACGTCGAGCGCCACCACGCCGCCCAGCTCCCGCCGCCGTCCGGCGAGGGTCTCGACGGTGAGGCGGCCGATGTAGCCCGCCGCGCCCGTCACCAGCACCGTCGGCATCGTGGCGCCGCGCTCCGGGCGCGGCGCCGCCGCCTTCTTCCGCGACGGCGCGCCCGCCTTCGCCAGCGCGACCGCGCCCTTCTTCTTCCGAGCCGGCTTCGTCGCGCGCGCCATCAGCCGGCGGGCTCCTGGTGCATCGCCTTGAACTCCTGCAGGCCGGGCGCGAAGAGATGCTGCATCGGATCGACGTCCACGTGCACCACGGAGGGGCCGCCCTGGCCCACGCAACGCTCGAGCGCGGCGCGCAGCTCGTCCGGTGAGCCCACCCTCTCGCCGTGGGCTCCCATGCTCTCGGCGAGCTTGTCGAACGCGATCTCCTGGAAGTCGGCGTTGATGACCCCCTCGCCTTCCACGCCGAGCGCCTCGCGCATGACCGGGAGCATCATGGTCTGGGTGAGCTTGACCATGCCCCACTGGCGGTCACACAACACGATGTACGTGACCGGCAGGCGATGGCGCACCGCGGTCTCGAGCTCCTGCGCGTGAAAGCCCATCGCGCCGTCGCCGATCACGCAATACACCTGCTTCTCCGGTGCGGCCACCTTGGCGCCGAGCGCCTGGCTCACGCCCGCGCCGAGCATGCCGAACTTGAAGGTCGAGAGCACGCCGCCGGGGCGCTTCACCTCGTGGAAGAACGTGGTCCACACGGCGGTGTTGCCGCCGTCGACGACCACGATCGCGTCCTCGTCGAAGACCTGGTCGCAGACGTGCGGCACCTGCGCGGGGTGGATGGGGCTCTCGCGATTCTCGAGCGCCAGATCGAACTCGGCGCGCGCCTTGGCCTTCGCGTCGGCGAGGGCGGCGATGCGCTCCTCGCGGTGACGCATGCGGTCGGCTGGCACGCGCTCGGCGCGCAGCGCACAGGCGAGGTCGGCGAGGAAGCTCTTCGCGTCGGCGAGGATCGTGAGCTCGGTGGGCTTGTTGAGCCCCAGGATCTCCTCGTCGTTGTCGACCTGCACCAGCTTCTGCGCCGCGCCGCGCCCCCAGTAGGGCGCCTTGCCCCACCAATCGGTCTCACCGAGGCGCGAGCCCACCACCAGCACCCAGTCGGAGGCAGCGCGCGTCTCGTTCACCACGCTCATGAGCGGCACCGGCAGCGCCAGCTTGTGAGCGTCGGGCATCACGGCGCGCGCCCCCCAGCTCGTGCTCACCGGAGCGTGCAGCAGCTCCGCGACCTCGAGGAGCTCGTCGTAGGCGAGCGCGTGAACCACGCCGCTGCCGGCGTGGAGGAGCGGGCGCTCGGCGTCGCGCAGCCACGCGGCTACCTTCTCGACGTCGTCCGCTGCGGCGCGGATGGGCTCGGTGCGGCGGTACTGGTGCGGCGCCCGGATCAGGTCGTCGGGCGCCTCGAAGACGTTGTTGAGGACGTTCTCGGGGAGGTCGACGTGGACCACCCCGGGCCGGCCGCGGTGCGCGATGCGGAACGCGCGGCGCATGAGCTCGGGGATGCGGTCGAAGCTCGGGACCGCGCCGCTCCACTTCGCCATCGCGCGCGTGACGCCGGCCTGATCGAAGTACTGGTATGTGCCGCCTCGGTCCGGGTAGGCGATCCCCTGGCGGCGGCAGCTCGTGAGCAAGAGCACACGGTTGCCCTCGCCGTTCTCGACCGCGACCCCGGGAAGCGCGTTCGCGACACCCGGCCCGTTCGACGCGATGCACACGCCGAGCTTGCCGGTGATCCGCGCGTAGGCACCCGCCATGTGCAGCGCGCACGTCTCGTGGCGCGGCGAGTAGAACCGGATCCCGTACTTCTCGAAGCTCGCGAACAGCCCCAGGTAGGTACCGTCGACGATCCCGAACACCGTGTCGACGCCCTCCGCCGCGAGCATCGCCGCGACCACCTCTCCGCCCAGCTTCGCCGTCATCCGTTCGCTCCTCACGCCTTGTGCGTACTTCGTCGTTTGACCCACTTCTCGATCTCGACGCCCACGAAGATCACGCTCGCCAGCCCGACGCACCAGCCGAGGTCGACCGGCGCGAGCGCCACGGTGTGGAACACGCGCTGGAGAGGCGTAACGAATACCACGATAGCCTGCAGCGCGACCGTGAGCAGCACCGCTCCGAGCGCCCACGGGTTCGAGAAAAGGCCCTGCTGGAAGAGCGAATCGCGCTCCGAACGGATCGCCAGGACGTGCGCCATCTGGGACAGCGCGAGCGTGGTGAAGATCATCGTCTGCCAGTGCTCGTCGCCGGCGCGCCACGTGAAGTAGCCGATGCCGAGGCAGGTCGCGGTCATGAGCGTGCCCACCCAAGCCGCGTGCCAGCCGAGGCCGCGCGCGAAGACACTCTCGCGCGAGTCGTAGGGTGGGCGGCGCATGATGAAGCGCTCGGCGGGCTCGACCCCGAGCGCCAGCGCCGGCGGGCCATCGGTCACCAGGTTGATCCACAGGATCTGGAGCGGCAGCAGCGGCAGCGGCATGCCGAGCAGCGGCGCGATGAGCATCACCCCGATCTCGGCCGAGTTGGTGGACACCAGGTACCGGATGAACTTGCGGATGTTGTCGTAGATGACACGGCCTTCCTCGACCGCCGCGACGATGGTCGCGAAGTTGTCGTCGAGGAGCACCATGTCGGCGGCTTCCTTCGCGACGTCGGTGCCGGTCACGCCCATCGCCACGCCGATGTCCGCCTTCTTGAGCGCCGGCGCATCGTTCACGCCATCGCCGGTCATCGCCACGTTGTGTCCCTGCGCCGCGAGCGCCTCCACGATGCGCAGCTTGTGCTCAGGGGAGACGCGCGCGAACACCGACGCGCGCTCGACCAGCGCCGCGAGGTCCGCCTCCGAGGCGTGCTCGACCTCGGCGCCGGTGACCGCCCGGTCACCGGGGAAACCGAGCTCCCCCGCGATGTGCAGCGCGGTGAGCGGATGATCGCCGGTGATCATGATCGGCCGGATCCCGGCGGCGATGCAGGTCGCGACGGCCGCTTTCGCCTCGGCGCGCGGCGGGTCGATCATGCCCACCAGTCCGAGGAAGGTGAGCCCGCGCTCGGCGTCGCCGACCCGCTCCCCGTCCGGGAACGATTCGCCGCTTCGGAGCGCCACGCCCAGCACGCGCATGCCGCGCCCTGCGAGCTCGGCGTTCGCCTCGAGGACCCGGGCGCGACGCGTGGCGTCGAGCGGCTCGGGGCCGTGCCCGGTCCAGATCCGATCCGAGAGCTCGACCAGGCCGTCCACGGCCCCTTTCGTGAACGCGACCTGGGGCGCACTCCCCAGCGTCCGACCGACCTCCGCCACCAGCGCCGAGGACGCCGGGGCGACCTCCCCCCCGACGACGCTCGACACGCGGTGGATGGTGGTCATGCGCTTGCGTACCGAGTCGAAGGGCACCTCACCGACCCGGGGAAGAATCACCTCGAGCTCGCGCTTGTCGAGGCCGAGGAGCGACGCGGCCGAGAGCAGCGCGGTCTCGGTGGGGTCTCCGACCGGTCGCACGTGGCCCGACTCACCCTCGAGCAGTGCGTCGTTGCAGAGCGCGGCGCCCGCGAGCAGGAGCGGTAGCGCCGGATGATCCGGCAAGGGCGGTGCCACGCCACCGCCGGCGCTTCCCGGCGGCAGGTCGAATCGCAGGCCGACGACGTGAAGGACGTAGACCGTCATCCGGTTCTCGGTGAGGGTGCCGGTCTTGTCCGAGCAGATCACGTCCACCGAGCCGAGGGTCTCGACGGCCGGCAGCTTGCGGATCAGGGCCCTGCGCCCGAGCATCCGCTGCGCGCCCAGCGCGAGCGCGATCGTGACCACCGCCGGCAGCCCCTCGGGCACCGCGGCGACCGCCAGGCTCACCGCGGTGAGGAACATCTCGCGCGCACTCTCGCCGCGCAGCAGCCCCAGCACGAACACCACCGCCACGATGACCAGCGCCACCGCCGCGAGCTCCCTGCCGAGGCGGTCGAGGCGCTTCTGGAGGGGCGTCGGGTCCTGGCCGGCCGACTGGATGAGTGACGCGATCTTCCCCAGCTCGGTCTCCATCCCCGTCCCGGTGACCACGATCTGCCCGCGCCCGAACGCCACCACCGTCCCGGTGAAGACCATGTTGCGGCGATCGCCGATCCCGACGGCCTCGTCGTCGATCGCGCCGATGACCTTGTCGACCGGCTCCGACTCTCCGGTCAGCGCCGACTCCTGGGTGCGCAGGTTGACGCTCTCCACCACCCGCCCGTCCGCCGGCACGGCGCTTCCCGCCTCGAGCAACACCACGTCGCCCGGAACCAGCTCGGGCGCCGCGACTTCCACCACGCGCCCGTCGCGCCGCACGCGCACGATCGGCACGCTCAGGCGCTTGAGCGCCGCGATGGCCCTCTCGGCGCGGACCTCCTGGCTGAACCCCAGGATCGCGTTGAGGATCACGATCGAGACGATCGCGACGGCGTCCTCGTAGTCCGCGAGCGCGGCCGAGACCACCGCGGCCGCGATCAGCATCACCATCATGGTGCTGGCGAACTGGTCCCAGAGGATCCTGAGGCGGCTCTTGCCGCCGCGCTCGACGAGCTCGTTGCGGCCGACCTCGTCCAGGCGGCGCGTCACCTCGGCGCTCGCGAGACCCGCGAGCGGATCGACCTCGAGCGCCCCCCGCGACCTGCGCGGGGGAGAGCGTGTGCGGGGGCCGATCGAACGTCATCCCGCGACGCGACGGGTGGGCTCGCGCACCGGCGGCGGCGACGCCGCGGGCGGCTCACCCACCAGGAAGAGAGCGCCGAGCGGAGGCAACGTCACCACCGCCGAATAGGGCCGCCCGTGGGTCGCGACGGGCTCGGCGACCACGCCGCCGAAGTTGCCGGCGCCGCTGCCGGCGTAGACGTGCGCGTCCGAGTTGAGGCGCTCGCGCCAGCGTCCCGGGAACGGCACGCCGATGCGGTAGCCGACGCGCATCACCGGGGTGAAGTTGAAGGACGCGAGGACCTGCGCGCCCGCGCCCTTGGGCTTGCGCAGGAAGCTCACGACGCTGTGATCGGCGTCGCGACAGTCGACCCACTCGAAGCCCTCGGGGACGCAGTCGCACTGATGGAGCGCTGGCTCCTCGCGGTAGAAGCGGTTCAGCTCGGCGAGCCAGCGACGGACACCCTCGTGGTCGACGTGGCGCAGCAGGTCCCAGTCCAGGCTCGCCTCCTCGTCCCACTCCTTCCACGGCGCGAGCTCGGCGCCCATGAAGAGCAGCTTCTTGCCGGGCTGCGCGTACATCCACGCGTAGAGCAGCCGCAAGTTGGCGAACTTCTGCCAGCGGTCGCCCGGCATCTTGCCGAGCAGCGACGACTTCCCGTGTACCACCTCGTCGTGGGAGAGCGGCAGCACGAAGTTTTCGCTCGCCGCGTAGACGGTGCGGAAGGTGATCTGGTCGTGGTGGAACTTGCGGTGCACGCCGTCGAGGGAGAAGTACTCGAGGCTGTCGTGCATCCAGCCCATGTCCCACTTGAGGCCGAAACCCAGACCGCCGACATAGGTGGGACGCGACACCATCGGCCACGCGGTCGACTCCTCGGCGATGGTCTGCACGTCGGGGAAGCGCTCGTAGACCATGGTGTTGAGACGCCGGAGCAGCTCGATCGCGTCGAGGTTCTCCCGTCCGCCGTAGCGGTTGGGGATCCACTCGCCTTCCTTGCGCGAGTAGTCGAGGTAGAGCATCGACGCCACGCCGTCCACGCGCAGCCCGTCGACGTGGTAGCGCTCGAGCCAGAAGAAGGCGCTCGAGAGCAAGAACGAGCGCACCTCGTTGCGACCGTAGTTGAAGATCAGGCTCTTCCAGTCGGGATGGAAGCCCTGCTTGGGGTCGGCATGCTCGTAGAGGTACGTGCCGTCGAAGTAGCCGAGTCCGTGCTCGTCGCTCGGGAAGTGCGCGGGCACCCAGTCGACGATGACGCCGATGTCGTTGCGGTGGAGGGTGTCGATCAGGAACATCAGGTCCTGGGGAGTGCCGTAACGGTGGGTGCACGCGAAGTAGCCCGTGACCTGGTAGCCCCACGACCGAAACAGCGGGTGCTCCATCACCGGCATCAGCTCGACGTGCGTGAAGCCCATCGCCTTCACGTGCGCGACCAGCTTGTCCGCGAGCTCGCGGTAGGTGAGCGAGCGGAAGCCCTCCTCGGGGACGCGCATCCACGAGCCGGCGTGCATCTCGTAGATCGACATCGGCGCGTCGAGCGCGTTCTTCGCCGCGCGCGCTCGCATCCAGTCGCCGTCGCTCCACTCGTAGTCGAGGTCCCACACCATCGACGCGGTGCGGGGCGGCGTCTCGTGGAGGAAGCCGATCGGATCGGCCTTCTCGACCTGGTAGTCGTTCACACCCGATGCGACGTGGAACTTGTAGATCGAGCCCTTCTCGAGCCCGGCGACGAAGCCCTCCCATATGCCCGAGTCCTGGCGCCGCGCGAGCGGGTGACTCGCGCGGTCCCAGGCGTTGAAGTCGCCGACCACGCTCACGTAGCGGGCGTTGGGCGCCCACACGCCGAACTGCACGCCGCGCGTGCCATCCACCTCCTCGAGGTGCGCGCCGAGCTTGTCGTGGATGTGGAAGTGATTGCCTTCGTTGAAGAGGTGTAGGTCGAAGTCGGTGAGCCGGCTGTTCGGCTGCTGCGACGTCGCTCGGGGCTCGGCGGGTTTCATGGGCTCAGGCTCCACTCACGTCACGCTCGCGATTGGCGCCGCGCCCGCGCGACGCGCGCGAGCGTGGCCATCCACTTCGGGTTCTCGAGGATCTCCTCGATCGGATGCGCGTCCCGGCGGGTCCAGTTGCCGCGCTCGACCCCGGTGCCCGGGACGTTGTGCGGCTCGGGCTCGAGCCACAGGTCCTCGAGGGCGACGATCACCAACCGCGCCGGACTCGCGGCGAGCCAGCTCCACACGCGCTCGAGAAGCAGCGCGGTATCGCGGGCGGGGCGGACGCGCAGCCGCGCGGCGAGGCGCTTCACCAGCGCCGCGCGCTGGCGGCGCGCGGCGTCCACCTCGGCGCGATCGAGGAGCCGCAGGCGCTCGCGCTCGTCGACGTCGCGGCCGGCCAGGAACCCCGCGAAGGTCGCCATGTCGTGGGAGCCGAAGCTCGCCACCGCATCCGCGGGAACGTCGCGGGGCAGCGGGTCGTCGCGGTCGGCCGCCAGCTCGAGCTCGAGCACGTGCATCCGCAGCAGCTCGCGCCGGCGCATGGTCTCACGCACCCCGGGGGGTACGGTGCCGAGGTCCTCACCGAGGACGGCGCACCCGTGCCGCCGCGACTCGAGGACCACCAGCGCGTGCAGCGCCTCCCGAGGCATCGACACGTACACTCCGTCCGCCGGCGTGGCCCCGGCCGGAATCACGAAGGTGCGAGTCAGCCCCATCACGTGGTCGATCCGTAACGCGCCGGCGAAGGCCATGGACGTCGCGAAGGCCGCGCGGACGTAATCCAGGCCCTCGCGACGCACCACAGCGCCCGGATCGAGGCCCGCGAGGCCCCATCCCTGGCCCTTGCGGAAGAAATCGTCGGGCGGCGCGCCGAGCGAGCACTCGTTCATGAAGCAGCTTCGGTGCCGCCACGTGTCGAATCCGCACGGATGCACCCCGACCGGGTAGTCGAGCATCAGTCCCAGCCCGGCCGAGCGGGCGCGCTGCGCCACCGCGCCGAGCTGCTCGCGGACCAGCCACTGCACGTAGGCGTGGTGGCGGACACGCTCGTCCTCGAGACCGGCCTGGGGCAGCAATCCGTCCCGCTCCGGCGCCGGCCAGCGAGGCCACGCCCTGCCGAGGCGCTCGCCGGCGGCGCGAAACCGCGCGTACTCGAGCACGCCTGGGTGGTCCCGCAGGAACCCCTCGAGCTCGTCGCGACGTGGGCCGCCGCGCGTGAAGAGGCGTCGCGCACACGCCTCCAGCAGACCGCGCTTGAGCGACATCAGCCGGCGATGGTCGACGGTCGCGGCGGCGATCGCGGCCTGTGCCTCGCGCGCCGCGGCCGCGGTACCGAGCCTGAGCGCCGCATCCTCGAGCCCCTCGGCCTCCGGCACCGAGCCGACACCGAGGTGGAGCTCGTTCCAGTGCAGCCGGCTCACCGGGGCGTACGGGCTGGGATCGAAGGGCTCGTCCAGGAAGGCCGCGAGGATCGGCAAGATCGCGACGCAATCGCCGCCGACCCGGGAGACCGCGTCGACCAGCACGCCGAGGTCGTCGAAGTCGCCAACGCCGAGACTGCCGCGGGTCCTGAGCGCGTGCAGCGGCGCGAACACACCGAGCGCGGCGCCTTCGAGCGCGTGAGCGCGCACCGGAGCGGCGATCCAGGTGAGTTCGTGCGCGCCCGCACCGCTCTCGACCACCACGCGATGCACCCCGGGCGGGGCGCCGCGGCCGAAGCGGAGCTCGCTGGCGACGAAGCTCGCGCGGCCGACCCGGGTGCGAGCGCGCTCCACGCGATCGTCCGCGCGCGAGTCGACGACGAGTCGCTCGCCGTCCTCGCGCTCGACGGTCACCCGCAGCGGCCGCGCCGCCAGCCGGGCGGGCAAGCGCACCACCAGCTTGGCGGCCGCGCCGCCCCACGACACCACGCACTCGTCGGCGGGCCGCTGCCAGGGGCGGCGCTCGAGCTCCGCGAGGTGGCGCGACGCCTCCTCGGGGCACTGGATGGGAACACCGCGCGCGCGAAGCACCGCGAGCAGCGACTCGACCGGCGGATGGCGCAGCTCCCCGAGCGCGTCGCGGTAAGACACCGCCAGGCCGACCCGCCCGCACAGGGTCCGGAGCGGGTCGCGGGTGGCGGCCATGACCGATCAGCGGGCGCGGCGCGCCCTGCTCACGCGAGCCTCCGGGGGTCGGGGCCAGGCCGCCGAGGCTCTTCCTCGGTATCGCGGCCATCGGGCTCATCGGCAAGCCCGGCGACGGGGCCGCCCACCACGTGCACCACGCGCTGCGGGAACGGCACCTCGATCCGCTGGCGGCGCAGCGCGGTCTCGATCGCGTAGCGCAGGTCGCTCGCGACCTCGTCACGGTCGTTGACGTGCACCCACGCCCGCAGCACGAAGTCGAGACTCGACTCGCCGTGCGCCTTGAAGAGAACGTCGGGAGGCGGACGCTTGAACACGCGGCCGTGGCGGCGCGCGGCGTCGAGCAGGGTCTCGCGCACCTGCGCGGTGTCGGTGCCGTACGCAACCCCGATCGGCACGTCGATGCGCAGCTTGGGGTCGAGGCCGGTGAAGTTGGTGAGGCGCTGGGTGATGATCTCCTTGTTGGGCACCAGCACGAACTTGTTGTCCTGGGTGCGCACCGTGGTACTGCGGATGCTCACGTCCACGACCTCGCCGGGGCGTCCGTCCACCTCGACCACGTCGCCGATCTTCAGCGGACGCTCGAAGAGGATGATGATGCCGCTCACGAAGTTGGAGATGATCTCCTGCAAGCCGAAGCCGATGCCGACGCCCGCCGCGGCGAGGAGCCACTGCAGATCCTTGAGCTCGACGCCGAGCTTGCCGATCGACTTGGCGATGCCGAGCGCCAGGATCACGTAGTTCGTGACGGTGGCCACCGAGTAGCGCAGGTCCCGCTCGATGCCCGCCCACGCCAGCGCGAAGTGATCGAGCCCGCCGCGCAGCGCGCGCGCCACCACCACCGTGGCGACCAGCTCCATCGTCGCCGCCCACAGCGAGCCGAGGGTGAGGCCGGCGGTCCCTTCCGTACGGAACGGCCACAGCGGCTTGGCGGCGACCATCTGGAGGTCGCCCGGCACCACGCGTAGCGCGAGCCCGATCCCCCACACCACGACCGCCCCGGTCCCGATCAGCACCACGGTGCGCGCCTGCTGGAGCAGGAACGCCCGGCGCTCCTCGGCGAGGACGTCGGTGACGGTGGTGTCCGACGTGTAGCTGAGCGCCTTGAGCGCGCTGCGCGCGCCGAAGACCCCGAGCGAGATCACCAGCGCCGAGCCGAACGCCGCGTTGAAGAGCGCGCTCGCGAGCTGCACGTAGCCCGACCAGTCCACCACGAGCGTCACCGCCACGATCGCGAGCAGGCCAAACCGCAGGGGATCCAGCCAGCGCCGCGTGGCCTCCTTCATGCGCGCCGGCAAGAGGGCCACGACCAGCACGCGGAACGCCACCGCGATCGCGATCCCCACCGCGAGCAAGGTCCGCACGGAGCGCCCGAGCAGCAGCATGAGGTCGGGGTTGCACGACTCGTAGGCGATCGCGTTCAGGTAGTAGAGCGGCAGCCCGAGCACCATCAGGATGGTGGCGCTCGCCGCCGCGAGCCGGCGGTAGCGACGCGCGCCGCGATCGTCCCGCGTGTTCGTGAGCAGCCCGCGCATCAGTGCGTAGACCGCGAGCACGCCACCCGCGAGCCACCCGGCGTGGGCGAGCGCGGCGCTCTCTTCCAGATCGGCGTCGATCACCGACGCCGCAAGCCAGCCCAGGATCGGCCCGAGTGGCACCCACGACGCGCGCACCAGCACCGCGCGCCACGCCCGCCGCGCCGCCATCTGTTCGGCGTCGCCCTCCTTCGCGAGGATCCCGCGCTTCGCGGTGAGCGTACGGACCCGCCCGACCATGAGCTTCCAGCACCCGATCAGGACGGCGAGGCCGCCGAGCACGACCCAGTTGATCGTGCCACCGTTCGCCTTCCAGGTCTGGTAGTCGAGCCACGCCTGGCGCACGGCCTGGGCCGGGCTCGCCGGGTCGCTGCGGGCGAGCAGCGCGCGCCGCTCGAGCCAGCGCTGCTCGCCCTGCCACATGGTGTCGAGCGCGGCGGCGCGCTCGAGGCGCGCCTGGTACTCGTCGGAGACCGCGCGCAGGTCCTCGTCCAGCGCGCGCAGTGACTCGCGGCGCTGGCGCTGGGCCTCCTCCCAGATCGGCAGTTCCTCCGACTCCCAGAGCTGGGTGAGGGTGGCGGTCTCGCCCGCGCTCGCCGCGAGCCATGCCTGGCGTGCGACCGCGACCGTGCTGCGCCAGCTCTCCTCGAGATCGGCGAGCTGGTTCTCGATCTCCTCGAGCGCCGTCACGGCGTCCGCGCGGGCCGTGCGCCAGCGCTGGAGCTGGCCGGCAGCGAGGTGGAGCTCACGGTCCTTGGCGACGCGCTCGAGGCCACGCCGGATCAGCGGGACGGTGTCGATCCCCACCGCGCGGCTCTTCTCGAAGCGCTCGCGGACCTGATCGAAGCGCGCCTTGGCGCCGTCCATGGCGTCGGCGCGCAGGCCCGCACCCTGCACCGCGGCGAGCTCGCGCTTGCGCGCCGCACTGCGCGCGTCGAGGGAGAGCGTGTCGGCGCGCCACTGCTGCAGCAGCCGCTCCCAGTCACCCATCGCGCTCGCGACGTCACGGGCGGCGGCGCGATGCGCGGCCTCGGTTTCCTTCTGGGTGCGGCCGAGGGCCGCGCTCTCGGCGTCCCACGCGGAGCGCAGCTCGGCATCGGCGCGGGTCACCGCCTTGGTGGCCGCCTCGATCTCGAGGTCGAGGACGGCGATCTCGGCGGGCAGCGACTCGCCGGCGCGGGCGAGCAGCGCGAGCCAGCGATTGGCGTGCTCCACGCTCGTCGCGAGGACGCGCGAGCGCACCTCCACCGCCTGCTGGTCCTCGAGGCTGCGCGCCTGGTCGCGGACCTTGTTCGCGTCGGCCTGGAACGCGGCGAGCCGCGCCACGACCTCGTCGCGGCGAGCGGTGGCGCGATCGCGCTCGGCGCGCAGACCCGCGTCACGCTGGTCCTCGATGCTCGCGCGGCGCGCCTTGAGCGCGTCGAGCTTGCGGCGCGTATCCTGCGCGACTCCCGACAGCAGGTTGATCTGCTCGGGGCTCGGCGAGCCGCGAAACGACTTGGCCGACGCCGGCCGCGCCAGCGCCGCGCGCGCGGCGCTCTCGCGCGCGACGCGGGTCGCCTGCTCGCCGTCGAGCTCGGCGGTCCGCGCGTAGAGCCCCTCGATCTCGCGCAGCAGGGCGATGAAGTCCTCGCGCGCAGCGGTGAGCGCAATCCGCCGATCCGGCTGTGCGCGGGCATCGGCGACGTCGCGCTCGAGGGACTCGCGCGCGCGCCGCGCCTCGGCCGCCGACGCCGGATAGCCGGCCGTCTGGGCGGAAGCGAGGGTCGTCGCGGCGACCGCGGACGCCACCGCCAGGATCGCGAGCCACACCCTCCACCGGTCATCGGCCACGGCCGTTCCCCTCGAGACCGGCTCGCCGCTCCTCCTCATGCACCCCCCTGCCCGACGGGTCCGGGGCGCCAGTGTAGACCAGCCCCGAGTGCAGCGATCGGCCCCGCGGGAACCGCCGCTGGCCACCCGGGACCACCGTTTGCGGTGATGGACCCGTGTGCTAGCTTTGACGCGGGGCGACATAACCGTTCCATCTCGCTACGTTCCAGGTCGTACGGTCTCGCGGGGCCGGACTCCGTTTCGGGGTCGCTCGGGGACCGCTTCGGGCTTCGCAGCCCCGCGGATGGTCCCGCCGGGCTCGAGATGGTGGAAAGGGCTGGTGAGCGATGAACGCGACGTTGCAGGCGTGGGTGGATAGCTGTGCGGCGATGACCAAGCCGGACCAGGTCGTGTGGTGTGACGGGTCGGAGCAGGAAAACGAGCGGCTGATCGCGGAGATGGTGGGCGCAGGGACCCTCGAGCCGCTCAACCCCAAGAAGTACCCCAACAGCTTCCTCCACCGATCCAACCCCAACGACGTCGCCCGCACCGAGCACCTCACCTTCATTTGCCCGAGCAAGCCCGAGGACGCCGGCCCCACCAACAACTGGATGGCCCCGGCCGACGCCAAGGCCCAGCTATCCGCTCTGTACGCCGGCTGCATGAAGGGCCGGACGATGTACGTGGTCCCCTACTGCATGGGACCGCTCGGCTCGCCACTCTCGAAGATCGGCGTCGAGATCACCGACAGCCCGTACGTGGTCGCCAACATGCGGATCATGACCCGCATGGGGCAGGCCGCTCTCGACCAGCTCGGCGGTTCGGACGACTTCTGCCGTGGCCTGCACAGCCTCGGCGATCTCTCCCCCGATCGTCGCTTCATCTGCCACTTCCCCGACACCCGCGAGATCTGGTCGATCGGCTCGGGCTACGGCGGCAACGCGCTGCTCGGCAAGAAGTGCTTCGCGTTGCGCATCGCCTCGGTGCAGGGCCGCGACGAGATGTGGATGGCGGAGCACATGCTGCTGCTCGGCATCGAGTCCCCGGAGGGCGAGACGTCCTACGTGGCCGCGGCGTTCCCGAGTGCCTGCGGCAAGACCAACCTCGCGATGCTGGTGCCGCCCGAGTCGCAGCAGAAGCAGGGCTGGAAGGTGTGGACGATCGGCGACGACATCGCGTGGATGCGCAAAGGTCCCGACGGACGGCTGTGGGCGATCAACCCCGAGGCCGGGTTCTTCGGCGTGGCGCCGGGGACGAGCATGAAGACGAACCCCAACGCCATGCTCACCTTCAACCGCAACTCGATCTTCACCAACGTCGCGGTGACCGACGACGGCTGCCCATGGTGGGAAGGCATGGGAGGTGATCCGCCCGCGCACGCCACCGACTGGCAGGGCCGCTCGTGGACGCCGGAGAGCAAGGACAAGGCGGCCCACCCCAACAGCCGCTACACGACCCCCGCCAGCCAGTGCCCCTCGATCCACCCCAAGTTCGACGATCCCCAGGGCGTGCCGATCAGCGCGATCCTCTTCGGCGGACGACGCGCCCGTACCGCGCCGCTCGTCTACGAGTCGTTCGACTGGAACCACGGCGTGTTCGTGGGCTCGGCGATGGCGTCGGAGACGACTGCCGCGCAGACCGGCGCCGTCGGCGTGGTCCGCCGCGACCCGATGGCGATGCTGCCCTTCTGCGGCTACAACATGGGCGACTACTGGAAGCACTGGCTGAAGATGGGCGAGCACGTGCCCACCATGCCGAAGGTGTTCCACGTCAACTGGTTCCGCACCGACGAGAACGGCAAGTTCATCTGGCCGGGCTACGGCGAGAACGTCCGCGTGCTGCGCTGGATCGTCGAGCGCTGCAAGAACGGCAAGGGCAACACCCAGGCCGCCGAGACCCCGATCGGGTTCGTGCCGCACAGCGCGGACATCGACGCCGAGGGCCTGCCGATCGACAAGAAGACCGTCGAGGGCCTGCTGTCGGTCGACCGCGAGGTGTGGAAGGGTGAGGCCGAGCAGGTCGGCACCTTCCACCAGGAGTTCGGCGCCAAGCTGCCCGCCGAGCTGCCCAAGCAGCTCGACGCGCTGAAGAAGCGCCTCGGCTGATCCTGCGGCCGGGCGGCGGGCGCGCTCGTGCGCCCGGGAGCGAAACGGGGTCTGGCGTTCGGCCAGACCCCGTTCTCACTCCCGGAGGGACGACCGCCCGCGGGCGGTCCCCGAGGAAGCGACTGCTCAGCCCTGCGCGGCCTCGCCGCCCTTGAGTAGCGACGCGAGCTCGCCGTTGGCGTGCATCTCGCGGGCGATGTCGCAGCCCCCGACGAACTTGCCGTCGATGAAGAGCTGCGGGATCGTCGGCCACTGCGAGAACTCCTTGATGCCCTGGCGGATGCCGGGGTCCGAGAGCACGTCGACGTCCACGAACGGCACGCCGTACTGGTTCAGGATCTCGACGGTGGCGGCCGAGAAGCCGCACTGCGGGAAGAGCTTCGAGCCCTTCATGAAGAGGACGACCTTGTTGCCACTGATCAGGTTGTCGATGCGGTCGTGCACTTCCTTGGCGCCCATCGACTGCGCCGGTGCGGGCGCGGGACGCGGCGCCGCAGCGGGCGCGCTGGGAGCGGCGCTCACCGGTGCCGGCGACGCAGCGCTCGGGGTGGGCGAATCCTTCTTGCCGAGAAACTTGTCCAGAAGACCCATGATGCTCTTCCCTCTCGTTGGTTCGAATCGATGGTGGGGGTCCGTCGCGCCACGCTAACCGTGGGGCGGAGACCGGTCAAACGAAGGCTTTCGTACGTGCATCGCGACGGTCAGGCGCCTTCCGGCACCCGGGTCGTCATGGTGTCGACCGCGTGGATCGGGGCGTCACCGCCCGCCATCAGGTCGGTGATCGTGCCGTACACGAGCCGCTGCTTCTCGAGGGTGGTCTTGCCCTTGAAGTCGGCGGCCTCGACGTCGATCGTGAAGTGGCCGCCGCCGCCCTGGACGCGGGCCTTCGCGCCGGGGATGCCGGCCTCGATGCGCTCGCGGATGTGGTCGGTGATGGAGCCCCCGGTGAACCGGGAAGGATGCGCTTCGGACATGCGTTCGTCTCCGAGATTGGTGAGCCAGGGAGGATAACCGTCGAAAGCGCTCGCCGCCACGGGATTCGCGGGGCATCCGGCCGCCGCGACCCGGCCGCGGCACGCAGCCCGTCAGGGCCGAGCCAGCCTCGACACCAGCTCGACCGCCCGCTCACCCCAGTCGAAGTCGAAGGCCGCGGCGCGCGCGGCCGAGATCCGCGCCCGCCGGTCGAGCTCCGCGGGGTCATCGGCGAGGCCGGCGAGGAGCCTCGCCAGCTCGCCTGGGTCGGCACCGTCGAAGAGCAGAGCCTCGTCGGCGAGCACGTCGACGCTCTCCGGGGTACGCGCGGCGAACACCGGGATACCCGCCCCCCACGCCTCCAGCAGCGCGTTCGACGTACCCTCGTGAACCGAGGGCAACACGAACAGATCCGCCGCCATGACGACGGCGAGCGGATCCTCGAGCCAGCCGGTGAAGTGGACGCGCCCCGCGACACCTCCGTCGGCCGCGGCGCGCGCGAGCCTGTCGCGGCTCGGGCCATCCCCGGCGATCACCAGCCGCAACCGCTCGGCGGGCGCCCCCGCGAGCGCATCGAGGAGCAGCCCGAGGTTCTTGCGCTCGCTCAGGACGCCGGCGGTGGCAAGCACCAGCGAGTCGTGCGGCCAGCCGGTCGCGGCGACGAGCGCGGCGCGCGCCGAGGCCCGGTCGACCGGCTCACCGCGGGGGCGGCGCAGCGCGTTCGGCAGCACCTCACAGCGCGCCTCGAGGCCTGGGGCGTGGGCCGCCAGCTCGGCGATCATCGAGCGGGTGATGGTGACGACGTGCTCGCTGGAGCGCAGCGCGAACACGTCGAGCAAGGTCGCGACGCGCCAGCGCAGGCCGCCGACGCGAAGTCGCATCCGCGCCCGCCACGGGATCGCCCGCACGAAGAGCACCACCGGCATCCGCGCGAACCGAGCGGCGAGCCGACCGACGACCGCGTAGTACGGATCGAAGACGACCAGCGCGCGCGGTCGCACCGCCAGCGCGACCCGGGCCAGCACCCATGGCGCCGCGAGGGTGAACCACAGCCAGAACACGAGGCCGCCGGGCTCGCGCGATCCCCACGGCACCCGGTGGCGAACCAGACCCGCATGGTCTGCGATCGCGAGCGGCGCCGCCGACACGACGTGCACCTCGACGCCGCGCGCGACCAGCGCCTCGATCAGCGTGTAGAGCCGTACGTTCAGTCCGCCACGCTGGTGGCGGAAGTAGATCGTCAGGATCCGCGTCGGCGGCGCGCCCATGCCGCCTACCCTCGCCGCTCGCGAGGGCCCAGATCAACACCGCGATGGCGCGGCGCTCACCGGTCGCCGGCCTCGGGCCGCGCCGACCATCGGTAAGCGCGGCGCCAGAAGCGGTCGAGGTTGCGGCGAGCGCGGGCGAGGTCGCGCTCGCGCCCCCACTCCGCGAAGGCGATCAGGTGCACCCGTGTCGGGTTCTCGACCCAGAAGCTCTGGATCGCCGCGCGCTCGTCGGCGCTGCGGTGGACGCCGCGCGCGCACGCGTGACACCGGCCGCCGTCGCGGCTGCGCGTCTGGGCGTAAAGGTCGAAGCACGAGCGGCACACCCCGTGCCGTGGGGCAAGCGGGCGGGTCGGGAAGCACGCGGCGGACAGGGCCATGGGGGACCTCCGGATCGGCTGAGACAGAGACGCGAGAGGCGTCTCGCGTCCCCCCCGGAGCGCAACCGCCATGCCACGAATCGCAACGGTCTCGCACCCCGAATTCGGCGGGATTTCAGCCGTTTTTTCTTCTGACCGCACCCCGCCACTCTCACCGACGGGACGTCCGAGAGGGCACCGTCTCGCGCGAGACACCTTCCCACCGTGTGTGCTAACCCGACTCCCGCCTCACGCAGCGTCCGAGGCGATCCCCGCACGGAGGAAAAGGTCATGAGCGCGCTCTCGGCCATCGTGATGGCCGCGGGAGAGGGCAAGCGTATGCGCTCCCGCAAGCCCAAGGTCCTGCACGAGCTCGGCGGACGGCCGATGGTGCGCTACCCGATCGAGCTCGCGCTCGCTCTCGGCGCCAGCCCAGTCGTGGTGGTGACGGGCCACCAGGGCGACGTCGTCCGTGGTGCCATCGAGCGCTTCGGGTTGCCCGCCGTGGCGACGGTCGACCAGGGGAACCCGAAGGGAACTGGCCACGCGGTGCTGACCGCGATGCCCGCTCTCGACGGCTTCGATGGCACCGTGCTGATCCTCTCCGGCGACGTACCGCTTCTCACCGGCGACACCTTGCGCGCGCTGGTGGCGCGCCACGAGCAGGCGGACGCGGCGCTCACGCTCCTCGCCATGGACCTGCCCGACGCCGGCAGCTACGGGCGCGTGCTGATCGACGAGACCGGTGCGGCGACCCGCATCGTCGAGGCCAAGGACGCGACACCCGAGCAGCGCGCCATCGGCCTGGCCAACGCCGGCATCTACGCGGCGAGCTCCGCTTTCCTGCGCGAGGCGCTGCCGACCCTCGGCAACCGCAACGCCCAGGGCGAGTACTACCTCACCGACCTGGTCGAGATCGCTCACCAGCGCGGGCTGCGCGCGGTGCACGCCGTGGTCCCCGACGGCGACGAGGTCCACGGCGTCGACGATCGCGCGAAGCTGGCGCGCGCCGCCGCCATCCTGAACCGCCGCACCCTCGCGGCGCTGATGCGCGACGGCGTCACCGTGCGCGATCCCGAGAGCACCTGGGTGGACGCGGGCGTGGTCGTCGGGGCGGACTCCGTGCTCGATCCCGGCGCCGAGCTGCGCGGCGCGACCAAGGTCGGTGAGGGATGTCGGATCGGCACAGGCGCCATCGTGGTCGATTCCGAGCTCGCCGACGGCGTGACGATCAAGCCCTATTGCGTGATCGAGGAGAGCCGCATCGCGAGCGGCGCCGCGGTCGGCCCGATGGCGCACCTGCGACCGGGCAGCGACCTGGGCGCGGACGTCAAGATCGGCAACTTCGTCGAGATCAAGAAGGCCACCTTCGGCGCCGGCTCCAAGGCCTCGCACCTCACCTACGTGGGAGACGCCTCGGTCGGGAAGAACGTGAACCTCGGCTGCGGCACGATCACGTGCAACTACGACGGCGTCTCCAAGTTCAAGACGGTCATCGAGGACGACGTCTTCGTCGGCTCCGACACCCAGCTCGTGGCGCCGGTCACGGTGGGACGGGGCGCCTACATCGGCTCGGGCTCGACCATCACCCGCGACGTACCCCCCGACGCCCTCGCCGTGGCGCGTGGCAAGCAACGCAACATCGAGGGCTGGGCGACTTCGTCGCACGCCCCGAGCAAGAAGCCTCGCCCCGGCGGCGACGGTCACTGAGCGACCGTCTTCGCGGCGCCGCTTCGGAGTCTCCTTGGCCACCCACGATCCCCTCGAAGGTCTCAACCCCCCGCAGCGCGAGGTGGTGCTCCACGAAGGCTCGCCGTTGCTGGTACTGGCGGGTGCGGGCAGCGGCAAGACCCGCGCCCTCACGCACCGCATCGCTCACCTGGTCGGGGCGCGCGGGGTGGCGCCCGGATCGATCCTCGCCGTCACGTTCACCAACAAGGCGGCCGGCGAGATCCGCGAGCGCTTGCGCGGGCTGCTCGGTGAGTCGGGGCGCGGCATCCGCGCCGGCACCTTCCACTCGATCTGCGTGCGGTTGCTGCGCGCCTACGGAGATCGGATCGGTCTCACTCGCGAGTTCACCATCTACGACGAGGCCGATCGGTCGCAGGTGCTGAAGGCGCTGGTGCGCGAGGCCAACCTCGGCGACGACACCTTCCATCCCAACCGCCTCGTGCACGCCATGGGGGTGCTCAAGAGCCGCGGGATCGATCCGCGCGACTCGGACGCCGAGGTGCCGGGCACCGCCGGCGAGCGCAAGCTCGAGCTGCTGCGCGAGTACCAGGAGCGCCTCACCCAGGCCGGCGCGCTCGACTTCGACGACTTGCTCCTGGTGACGGTGCGGATGCTGCGCCAGAACGAGGCGCTCACCGACTACCTCCGCACCGGACCGTTCCACCACCTCCTGATCGACGAGTTCCAGGACACCAACTCGGTGCAGCACCAGTTCGTGCGCCTGGTCGCCGGCGGGGGCGACCGCCTGATGGCGGTGGGCGACGAGGACCAGTCGATCTACGGCTGGCGCGGCGCCGACGTCTCTCACATCCTGCGCTTCGAGCGCGACTTCCCGCGCACGCGCGTCATCAAGCTCGAGCAGAACTACCGCTCGACCGGCAACATCCTCAAGGCGGCGCACTCGATCATCGCCGCCGACAAGACCCGCCGGGACAAGACGCTCTGGACCGACGGCAGCCAGGGCGAGCCGGTGCTGCTGCGGGCCACCCCCACCGACCTCGACGAGGCGCGCTTCGTGGTGAGCGAGATCCTGAGGCTCGCGCGCGTCGAGAACCGCCGCCCGCGCGACTTCGCGATCTTCTACCGCACCAACGCCCAGTCGCGGGCCATCGAAGACGAGCTCCGGCGCTGGAACCTGCCCTACATCATCGTCGGGGGCACACGCTTCTACGATCGCGCCGAGATCAAGGACGCGCTCTGCTACCTGCGCGCGGCCCTCTCCCCCGGCGAGCCGGTGGCGCTCCGGCGCATCCTCAACCGCCCGGCGCGCGGCATCGGCGCCACCACGCTCGAGCGCGTCGATGCGATCGCCCGCGAGCACCGCGTGAGCTGGCCGGAGGCCCTCGGCATCGCCACCCAGCGGCCCGAGATCACGCCCAGCTCGCGCAAGTCCCTCGACAAGTTCCTGGTGTGGCTACGCGAGGTGCAGGCCACCGCCGGCGACGTGCACCCGGTGGCGCTGCTCGAGCGGCTCCTCGGCGAGAGCGGCTATCTGGCCGCGCTCGAGAAGGACGACGACCCCGAGGCGCAGGGTCGGCGCGAGAACCTCGACGAGCTCATCCGGGTGGCGGGAGAGTTCGAGACCCGCGAGCCCGAAGGCACGGCCCGCCAGTTCCTCGACGAGGTGTCGCTGGTCGCCGACTCCGACGACGTCGACGAGCAGCGCGACCGCGTGAACATGATGACGCTGCACACCGCCAAGGGTCTCGAGTTCCCCGTGGTGTTCCTGGTCGGGCTCGAGGAGCAGCTCCTGCCCCATGTGCGCTCGATGAACCTGCCGCTCGCCCTCGCCGAGGAGCGACGCCTGCTCTACGTGGGCATGACCCGCGCGCGCGAGCGGCTCGCGATCAGCTACGCCGACGCGCGTGTGCTCCACGGCGAGCGGCGGCCGTCGGTGCCGAGCCGGTTCCTCGCCGATCTCGACCGCGAGTGCGCGAAGTTCGTGGGCGTCACCAGCCTGGGCAGCGGTCAGTACCACCGCCCGGCGGCGCCGGCGGCGCCCTCGATCCAGCGCTCCGCGTTCGTCCCACCCGCCAGCAAGGGGCCGAGCCAGGAGCGTGCGATCGACCGCGAAACCAGTCAGGAGGCGGTGCGCAAGCTGCTACCCACCGACGAGATGAAGCCGGGGATGGTGGTGTTCCATCCCACCTTCGGCCGCGGCACCATCCGCGGCAGCTCGGATTACGGCGAGTCGAAGAAGGTGCTGGTCCAGTTCTCGACCGTCGGGCTCAAGAAGCTGCTGGTCAAGCAGGCGAATCTCGGCGTCTTCGCCGACTGAGATCGGCCGAAACGCAACGAGCCCGAGACCGCGAGGTCTCGGGCTCGTCGTGACGTCGACCGCGGGAACACCCGCGGGACGCGTGGGCCGTGGTGCTCAGAGCGCCGAGCTGTTGCCCGGCTCGGACAAGGTCTCGTTGATCTTGTGGCCCGAGATGTCCGACATGTAGGGCAGCGACATGACGTAGTGGATCGGACGGTTGATCACCCACTGAATCGCCGTGCCGACGATGTGAAGCGGGTAGGCCGCGACGCGGACCGGATGGTCGTCGATGACCGGCACGTAATCCGCGTTGGCGCGCGCCGAACCGCTGAGAGCCGTGACGATCAAGGCGGCGGCCGAGGCGCTGGCGAAGAAGCGTTTCATCACACGTCCTCCTTGGGCTCCGGGTCGTGCCGACGCGCCGACGGGTGCGCCGCAGACCGGCCCAGCGCTGCGCATGCTAGGAGAGGTCGGTTCAGGTGTCAAGCGAAACTTCCCGTGCTGACTCGGCTTTCGGCTCGCCCCTTCAATACCTACCGGAGACGTCGAAGCTCGCGGTGTCGGGCGAGCGGCCGAACGGGTCCTGGTTCCCGAACACCCGCCCGGTGGACTCGTCATGGCGGCGCTCGACGCGCGCCGTCGGCGTCGTCGAAGACCTCGCCGCGAAGCGCGAGGCTCACCTTCTCGCTCGCATCCCAGCGGGCGATCCCCGAGAAGCCCACCCAGGTCACGTCGCGTCTCACCTCGACCGCGTCGCCCCCTTCACCGGCGAACGGCACGTCCGCCTCCGAACGGTGGAGCGCGCTCGACGTCCTCCAGGGAGGCATCCCAGGTCCTGGCGCGTCCCTCGAGCTCCGAGAGCCCGGCGCTCGATCGACGGGCTTGCCGGGCCGGAGCCGGCGGCGTGCGCGAGGGCCAAGGAGACCACCGAGACGGCCACCGCGATCGCGAGAGCGAGCGAGACCAGCAGACGGGCGAACGAGACCACGGATCGTGCTGTTAGGCTCGTGGCCTGGGTCCGGTCCGACGGGTGACGCGGGGCTTCGAACCGCTCCGCGCGCTGTCCAAACCACGGGCGGAAACTTGGCTTCGAAGAAGAACCGGCGAGGGTCACGGTGATCTGGGTCCTCGCCCCGACCGGCGGGGAGGCACGGGCGCTCGAACGCGTGTGCCCGCTCGCCTCACGACCGCCGTGGAGGTTGTTCAGGATCGGCATGGGCCCGCGCCGCGCGGAGCACGTCACGCGCGAACTGCTCGCCCGCGGCCGGCCCCGTGCGGTGCTTCTCGCGGGGCTCGCGGGAGGGCTCGACCCGTCGCTCGCCGTCGGCGACGTCGTGGTCGCCGACGGACACCACCCTGCACCCGACGGCGACGCAGCCGACGCGATCGCCACCGGCGCCGCGCTCACCGCCCGGCTGGTGCGCGAGCTCGGCCGCGAGCGCATTCCGCACCGGGTCGGCGCCTTCGTCACCAGCCACCGCGTCCTCGCGGACCCGGTCGAGAAGCGAGCGTTCGGCGAGCACGGTTGGCTGGCGGTCGAGATGGAGGGCCTCGGCGTGGCGCGTGCGTGCCGCGACCACGACGTGCCGTGCGCGTCGCTGCGCGTGGTCCTCGACCCGGTCGACCACCGCCTGCCCGATCTATCGGGCGCCATCGACGCCGAGGGTGAGGTGCGGCTCGCCCGCCTCGCGTTGTGCCTCGCGCGACGTCCGTGGGTCGTCGCCGACCTCCCCCCGATGGTGCGCGCCGCGCGCACGGGGCACGGGGTGCTCGCCGACGTCGTCCGGCGGATCGCTCATACGCTCGTCGACTAGGCACCGTCCCCGCGGAAGTCGATCGTGCTCGTAGCAGGCCCGCGAGGCCGATAGAATGGAGACGCCGCGGCCGCCGGCACCGTCCGGTGAGCGGTCGCGCCTGGTCACGATGGCATCCCTCGATTTTCTCCATCGTCCCAACCTGGGGCGCGGCTGGTACGAGAACCGCGCCGCCATCCTCTCGCTCCGGCTGGCGCTGACGCTGGTCCTGACAGCGACGTTGCTGCCGGGCGGCGCGGGTCCGTCGCTGGTCGCGGTGCTCCTGGTGTCGGCGCTGCTCGCGAGCCCAGGTGTGGCTGGCGCGCCAGCCGGCCGAGCGCTTCGCCGATCGCCGGGTCCAGACCGGGCTGGTGGTCGGCGACCTCACGGTCATCACGATCGCGGTCGCGCTCGCGGACGAGAGCCGCGGGCAGTTCTTCCTGCCGTACTTCCTGCTGCTGCTGGTGGTCAGCCTGAGCGGCTCCTTCCAGCGCGTCGCGATGGTCACCGCCGGTGCGTGCGTGGCCTACGCGGTGACCTTGTGGGCAAGCCACGACGCGAACGACGTGTGGAGCCCGTCGCTGTGGGTCCAGGTGCCGCTGCTGTTCGTGACCGGCTCGTTCTTCGGCCTGATCGCGCAGACCAGCCGCGACGAGCACGAAGCGCTGGTGTCGAGCGAGCACGAGCGCCGTGCGCTCGAAACCGTGCTCGCGCTGACCGAGCAGCTCGACGCCGACCTCGACGCGGAGGCGATCGTCGGAACCGTCTCGGAGCGGCTCGCCTCGATCGTGCCACGTGCCCGACTTCTCCAGGCCCTCTACCAGACCAACGTCGGCGAGACCCCGGCGCAGGTCGTCACCATCACGCCGAGCACGGTCGCGGCCGCCGCACCGATGGGCTCGCCGACGGAAGCCCTCGCGAGCGTGCCGATGGTGCGTCGCGGCCAGGTGGTCGGCACGTTCGTGGTCTCGGCCGATCCGGTGCTCACGGCGAGCGAGCTCCACGGCGCACGGATCCTCGCCGACACCGCCGCCAATGCCCTCGCCAACTCGCAGCTCTATCAGCGCGAGCGAGCATCGGCGGAGCGCTACCAGCGGCTCGAGGCGGAGCACCGCCGCCTGTTCGAGAACGCCGAGGACTGGATCGGGGTGTACCGCCACGACGGCACGATCGAGGCGTGGAACCACGGTGCGGAGCGCATCTCGGGCGTCATGCGGGCCGACGCCATCGGCTCGCGCGTGGACCGATTCTTCGCTCCCGGCACCGACCCCTCCTGGTTCCTCCGGACCCTCGCGCGCGGCACCGTCCACACCGGCGTCGAGACCGTGCGGGTACGCGCCGATGGGAGCGAGCGATTCGTGGTGTCGACGCTCTCCCCGATCGCCACCGACGGCGGCCACGAGCCGCGCGTCCTGGAGATCGCGAAGGACCTCACCGAGCAGCGACAGCTCGCGAGCCGCCTCGACCAGGCGGAGAAGATGAGCGCCATGGGCAACCTCATCTCGGGCGTCGCCCACGAGCTCAACAATCCGCTCACGGCGGTGTTGCTGTGCGCGCGCGCGATCGAGCGCAACCCGACGACCTCCCCCGAACGCCTGACCATCCTCGTGAGCGAGGCACAGCGCGCCAGCCGGATCGTCGCCGACCTGCTCGCGTACGCGCGACCCGCCCACGACGAGCACACGGACGTGGATCCGGCGCGCGTCGTGGAGCGCGCGGTGCGGGCGTTCCACGCGGCGCGTATCGGCGACGCCCCCGACGTCCGGGTCGACGTCCCGGCCGGGCTCGGCACCCTCCACGGCAGCTCGCGCGAGATCGAGCAGGCGATCCTCAACTTGCTTCGCAACGCGTCGCAGGCCATGCGCGGCCAAGGACAGATCCGGGTGCTCGCGTACCGTCCGACCGGGCTCGAGCAGATCTGCATCGAGGTCGAGGACGAGGGGCCGGGCGTGCCCGCGGGAATCCGCGCCCGCATCTTCGACCCGTTCTTCACCACCAAGGCGCCGGGCGAGGGAACGGGCCTGGGGCTCTCCCTGGTGCAGCGGGTGATGGCGAGCCACCGCGGCAAGGTCGAGGTGGACGACCGGGTGGGGGGCGGCGCGGTGTTCCGGCTGCGCTTCCCGTCCCAGCCCGTGTCTCGTGCCGCCTCGTTCAGCATCCCCGATCGCGAGATCCCGCTTGCCTGAGGCGCCGGCCAACGAGCGGCCGTACACGGTACGCGCGCGCGGCTGCATCGCGTGCGGCACCGAGAACCCGTTCTCGCTCGGGCTCAGGCCCTACCGCGACGGCGACAAGGTGGTGTGCGAGTTGCGCATCCGGCGCGAGTTCCGAGGCTACTCGAACGTCGCACACGGCGGGACCACCTGCATGGTCCTCGACGAGATCATGGGCGCCGCGGCATCCGTGACGCTGCCCGAGACCGTCGTGGCCACGGTACGGCTGAGCGTGGACTACGCGCGTCCGGTGCGCGTCGAGGAGCCGCTTCGTGGCGAGGCCTGGGTCGTGAGCCACGAGGGGCGCGACCTCACCATCGAGGGCCGTCTCCTCGACGAGGAGGGCACGCTCCTGGCGCGGGCGAACGGCACGTTCCGGACGCTCTCCTCGGAGCGCGCCAAGGAGTTCGTGACTCGCTCGACGAGGCCGGAGGCGACGTCCGGCTAGCTCGACGTCGTCACGGATTCCCACCTCGCCGCCGCGGGCCAGCGCCGCAGCTTCAGTGCGGCGCGAGGTGGCGTTCGAAGTGGTCTTCGATCAACCCCTCGATGTAGGGCAGGAACAGCACCGCGCTGTAGTGGCCGGTCGGGAGCACGACTCGCTCGGGCCGGTGCGCGGCTTCCCACAGCCACGTGCCGACATCGAACGGCACGATCGGATCGAACCTCCCCTGCACCATCAGGGTGGTCGACGGATCGAGGCTCGCGGCGTGGCGCAGCGGATCGACCGCGTCCAGATACCAGTGCGCCTCGTGACGAATGCGGTCGGCGTCGTAGCCGCGTGACTCGAGCCCGGCGAGGAACGCCTTCACCTCGACCTCGTCGCGGGCGTGATCGAGGACCTCGGCGAAGTCGCCGCCCGTGAGCACGAGCGCCGTCGCGTCGACGCGCGGGTCGTAGGCCGCGATCAGGCTGCCGATCATCGAGCCCAGGCTGATCCCGAGGAGTCCCACGCGCGAAAACGCCATCGGCTGGCGCGCGAGCGGCGAGCCCGACGCGAGCAGGTCGATGCCACGCCGCACGTCGACCACCGTGTTGCGAATCCGCCGCGCGACGAGCTGGAAGTCGCCCTCGGAGTCGAGGACGTCGGCCTTGCGGTCGAAGCGCAGCGTCGCGAAGCCGCGGTCGGCGAGCCCGCGCGCGAAGTAGTCCGTTTCCGAGTAGTCGCCCCCCAGGATCGGCAGCACCACGATCAGCGCATCACTGCCCGCGTGCGGGTATCGCAACACCGCGTGCACGCTCGGGTTCTTGGTGTCGGCCGTGTCGTGCGACGGGTAGTCGAGCATCCAGGTCGCGAAGCCGGGCGCTTCCTCGGGCGCGGCGGCGAGGGTGAACGGGAACTCGTTCGGCCTGTATGCGAAGGGATCGGCGCGGCGCGTCCAGCCGAGCGGCGCGGGGTCGGGAGCCGCGGTCCGGATCACGCACCCGGCGAGCGAGGTCACGATCCAGCCGAGAGCGAGCCCCCGCCGCGCGGACATCGAGCGGACGTTCTTCATGGTCTTTCCTCCCCCCGTCCGGGATCGCTCCCGGACACCAGAAACCGATAGAGCTCGTCGTAGCGGCGCGCGGTCGCCTCCCACGTCAGCCCGCGCGCACCGAGCAACTCGCGGCCGCGCGCCTCCATGCGCTCGCGCATGCGCGGTTCGGCCAGGAGCCGGGACAGCGCGTCGGCGAGCGCTGCGGGGTCCTCGGACGGCACCAGCAAGCCATTTCCCTCGTGCTCGACGAGGTCCGGCACGCCACCGACCCGCGTCGCGACGATCGCGCGCCCCACGCCCATCGCCTCCAGGATCACGTTCGGTAGGCCTTCCGAGCGGCTCGGCAGGCAGAACACGTCGCACGCGGCCATCCACGACGGCACCTCGTCGGTGGGACGGAATCCCGTGAACCGGAGCACGTCGGCGAGACCTCGGGCGCGCGCGAGCGCCTCGTAGCGCGGGATGTCCGCGCCGCCGCCGACGAGCACGAAGCGCACGTCGGCGAGCTCCGCGCGCGCGGCCAGGCGCGACGCCGCGTCGATCAGCACGTCGATCCCCTTCACCGGGATGACGTTGCCGACGAACAGCACCAGGCGCCCCGTCACCTCCAGCGAGAGCTCGCGCCGCGCATCCTCGCGCGTCGGGAAGCCCTCGGTCTCGGCACCGTCCGCGACCGCCCAGGTACGCGCGGCGCGAGCGCCAAGCCTCACCGCGCGGCCCGCGAGGTCACGGCTGACCGGTGCCACGCCGTCGAGCGCCCGCAGCAGTCGACCTGCCACGAGGCGCAGTGGCGCCGCGGCCTCGGCGAGCGCGAGGTCACTGCCACGTAGCGTCACGAGCACGGGCAGCCGTCGCGCCACCCGCGCCGGCCACGCCGCGAGCGCGGTGAAGAGCCAGTTCGCGTGGAGGAGATCCGCGCCACGCGACGCACGCAACGCCTCCAGAGCGAGCCCCGCGATCAGGAACGGCACCTCCAGCACTCGCAGTGGGTGCGCGCGCAGGTGAACCGGGATGCCGCCGTAGCCGTAGGGAAGCCGCCGCCAGCGCCGCGGCAGGTAGCGCGCGCGGCGCACCACGGCGCCGCCCTCGAACGTGCTCGGCTCGGCGCGATCGTCCGCGGGCGCGACCACCGTGACCCGGTGACCGAGTGCCAATAGCCGCCGGACCGAGCGCTCCACGTGCGCGCCGGCGAAGTCGCCGGCGAAGCGCGGGTAACACGTGGTCAGGACGACGATCTGCATCCCGCGCCGGCGACCCGCCCCTCAGGTCGGCGCGCGGACCGCGGCGTCGAGCCCCTCGGTGCGATCGAGGCGAAGCTGCGCGATCTGCTCGGCCACCAGCCCGAGCATGAACACCAGCACCGCCGCGACGTAGAGCAGCGCGGACATGTTGGTGAACACGAAGTGCCCTTGCTTCACCGAGCTCCAGGTGTAGTTGAGCGTGCCCAGGATGAACGCGAACAGGCTCACCGGGATGAACACCCGGAGCGGCGAGAAGAGCGTGGCGATCTTGATGATGATGAGGAAGAACCGCGTGCCGTCGTGGATCAGCTTGATCTTGCTGCGGCCCTTGCGCTCGCGGGCACGGATGGGCACGTACGCGAGGGAGCGTCCGGTGCGCAGGATCGCGAGGGTGAGCGTGGATGGCGACGAGAACCCGTTGGGCAGCAGGTAGAGATAATGGAGCAGCAGATCACGCCGGATCGCGCGGAAGCCGCTCGTGAGATCGAGGATCGGGAACTGCGTGACGTAGCTCGCGAACAGGTTGTAGACGTTGTTGCCGAAGCGCCGCTTGAGGTTGGCGTGGGTGTCCGGGTCGCGGGCGCCCACCACGAGATGGTAGCGATCGAGCTTCTCGACCAGACGCGGGATGTCCTCGGGCGGGTGCTGACCGTCGCCGTCGAGGAACACGACGATCTCGCCAGTGGCGGCGCGCGCGCCGGACTTGGTCGACGCGCCGTTGCCGATGCAATACGGGTGCGTGACCACCCGTGCGCCGGCCTGGACGGCGACGTCGCCGGTACCATCCGTGGAGCCGTCGTCGACGACGATCACCTCGGTCACTCCCGGCAACGACCTGCACGCGCCGACCACGGCGGCGATCGAGTGGGCCTCGTTGTGAGCAGGAACCACCACGCTGATCGTCAAGCCGGACCTCCCGCGGGCGCGGCGGGCTGGGCCGAGTCGATGAAGTACCGCTCGTCCCTGAGCACCACCTTGCGGCGCTCCACCAGCCCATCGACCACGCCCTCGATGGCGCGCCAGCTCTGCCCGACTCCCTGCGCGAGGGCGTTGATGTAGAGCCCGTCGGGGTTGTTGGCGAGCACCATGAGGATGCGGTCCTCGAGGTGGTCACCCACCAGCGACGGTCCGCCGAGGGCCCGCGCGAATCGCTCGTGGGCGCGCAGCTCGAGGTAGTGCTGACGCAGATCGAGCTTGGGCAGACGCCACAGCCAGACCAGCATCGCGAGCGCCCAGACCTCGACCTGGTAGCCGAGGAGCGCGCCGAGCAGCGGCCAGCCGACCGTCGAGCGATGGCGCTCGTCGGCGAGGCGCCACGACGCGTAGCCGATCGCGCCCGCGAAGACGAGGCGCGCCACCACGTGATCGATGATACAGAGCCCGGTCATGTCACTCGTCGTACCAGCCCTTGTCGGTGTTGAACTTGCGGATGAAGCGGTCGACCATCGCCGAGAGCTTTCCCTTCAAGCTCTTCTTGTCGCGGCCACCGGCTGGACCCGCGGGCGTGTTCGCCTTCCACGAATCGTACGCTGCGCCTTTCGCCTTGTCGGCCGGCGCCTTGGGCTTCTCGTCTGCCACGGCACGTCCTCCTTCGCATGCGGAGCCGACCGAGTCTATCAGGCAGCGCACGTCATGACGGGGTCTTTCCGCCCCCGCCCCGAATCCCGCGGGGCAACCACCTTCGCGTCTGGATGACACCCTCCCACGTGGCCATTACCTTCCGCCCGGATGATTGCCAGACGGCCGGCGTGGCTGGAAACCGTTCGCGCGTCGCTGGGCACCCGCCCGCGTCGCGAGCTGGCCGGCTCACCGGCGCTGATCCGGGCAGCGGTGCTGATGCCACTGCTGCTGGCGGAGGACGGGGTGCGAGTCTTGCTCACCCGCCGCACCGAGACCGTCGGCACCCACAAGGGACAGATCAGCTTCCCCGGGGGCAAGACCGACCCGGGGGACCACACCTCCCTCCACACCGCGCTGCGCGAGGCCGACGAGGAGCTGGGCATCCGCTCCGAGGACGTCGACGTGCTGGGATGGCTGGACGACAGCATCACCATCACCGACTTCCTGGTCACCCCGATCGTCGGCACGCTGCCGCATCCGTACCCGTACCGGCCGCACGCGGGGGAGATCGCCGAGGTGCTCGAGGTCCCGATCGAGCGCTTCCTCGACGGGTCGATCCACCGCGTCGAGGAGCGTGGTCTTCGCTTCGGCCAGCCCCACCTCGTCCACTTCTACGACCTGGACGGCACCATCGTGTGGGGCGCGACCGCGCGCTTCATCCACCACTTCCTCGAGCTCGCCTTCCCCGGCGGCGCGCGCTGAGCGTCGCGCCGCCCCGCGGAGCGCCATGGCACACCACGAGCACAAGCGCTCGGCGCCGAGCGCGATCCCGTGCGCCATCGTCACGGTCAGCGACACCCGCACCGAGGAGACGGACACCAGCGGCGCGGCGATCCGCGAGCGGCTGCTGGCAGCCGGCCACGAGGTGGTCCACTACGCGATCGTCCCCGACGAGCCCGAGCGGATCCGGGCCGTGATCGCCGAGGTCCGGACGGCTGCTCGGGCACGGGTGGTGATCGTGAACGGAGGTACCGGCATCTCGCGGCGCGACCGCACGTACGAGGCGGTCGCCGCGATGCTCGACAAGACCCTCGACGGCTTCGGCGAGCTGTTCCGCTTCCTGAGCTACCAGGACATCGGCTCGGCCGCGATGCTGTCACGGGCCATCGCGGGACTGTCGGGTGAGCTGGTGATCTTCTCGGTGCCGGGCTCGAGCGGCGCGGTCAAGCTCGCCATGGACAAGCTCATCGTCCCCGAGCTCGGCCACGTCGTCGGCGAGTCCGCCAAGGGCTGAAGTGCGCGCCCCTCCGGGGGGCGATGGAGCGTGCTCGAGCGCAAGACCGCTCGGTCGACTCGCGCCACGAATGGGCTCGGCCCCGGTGTGCGTCGCAGCGCGCCTGTGAATGAATCGTGCGAGAGCGAAGCGTCGCGGGGGGACGGAGCCCCCCGCGCTACGAAAACCATCGTAGCGGCGGGGGTTCCATCCCCCGTCGCCGGGCCTCGCGCTTCCGTGAGCGACCCAGAGGGAAAGACTCACAGGGTCAGCGCGACGCCACGAGCGAAGCGAGTGACTCGGGGTGGGACCCGTCCGGAGTGAATCCGGGCGGGCGGGCGGGGGGCTGGAACAGCCCCCGCAGGGTTCAGGGCAGCGTGAACCCGCCCCCCGACGACGATGTCGTGTACGCGATGAACGGCGGGTTGATCGCCTGCACGTAAGCGGGGCCCGCATCGAGCCCCGCGGGTCGCGTGAACGAGAAGTGGTGGCTGTCGGCGACGGAGAGCGGAACGTTCGGCGCGCCTCCGGCGCCGAGTCCGCCCGCGTTCACCACCCCGCCACCGCTGCTCGCGAACAGGTTGATGACCGTCAGCGAGTTGAAGCCCGTGCCCGTGACGTTCACGGTGTTGCCGTTCACGCTCACGTTGCTCACCGAGATCGCTTCGCCGATGGGCACCGAGACGGCGTTCGAGGCGAGGAAGTTGGTGGTGTTGACGACCTGGAACGAGCCCGGGCCGACCGGCGCGTTGGCCGGGATCGGCACGATGAGCGACGTGGCGCTCTGGCTGCTCGGCGTGAGCGGCCCCACGTTCCCCGACGCGGTGAACAGGTTCACCACCGCGCTCGCGAAGCCGCTGCCGCCGATCACGAGCGAAGCGCCGGGCGTGACGAGCCCCTGCACGTTGGCCGTGCCGACGCTCAGGTCGTAGCTCGTGGCGCTGAGCGCCACGCCACCGATCGTGGTGACGCTGGGCACCCCGAGCACGGCGTTGCCCGCGAGCACGTTCCCCACCGCGTCGGTCGCGTTGTAGCCCAGGTCGGTCTGGACGAGCTGCAAGCTCACGAAGCCGTTGCCGAGGAGGTGGGCGACGTTGCCTCCGGCCGGCCACGGCCACGGCAGGTTGCCGCTCCAGCTCGTGGGCGTGGTCGAGGTCGGCGCCAAGCCGTCCGGGATCACGTCGACCGTGCCCGACGAGGTGGCCACGTAGACCTTGAGCACCGCCCCCGGCGTGATGCCACTGCCCGTCAGGGTGACGGCGCCCCCCGCGGCGAGGGGCACGCCGGGCGATTGGACGATCGCCGTGTCGGAGAGGCACGCCAGGTGCTGGAACCCGAAGTTGCAGCTCGCCGCGTAGAACTCCGTCCACGACGCGTCCGCGTACTGGACGACTCCGCTGGTGCCCTTCTGCCCGGCGCTGGCGCTCGTCCAGCTCAGGCACTCCGGATTCTTCGAGAGCCCGTCCGACGAGGTGCCGGTCCACACACCTTCATTGCCGAGATAGGTGCCGAACGGGGTCTGGTTGAGGGGCGCGATCAGCAGCCCGCTCGCGAGGGCCGCGCGATCACCCGCGATCACCATGCCGTCGGGCCGTACCCACGGCCCGTCGGCGACGAAGCGGCTCACCGCGTCGGCACCGGGCACCGACACCCAGGCCTTGAAGCTCGCGACGTGCGGAAGGCCGGCGAGCGCTGCGCCCGACCGGCACACCGCATCGGCGGCCGCGACCCCGGACACCCCTCCGGCGTTCGCCCACGAGGCGAGCTCGCCGGTGCCGACCGCCGCCGAGGTGAACGCAGCACGTCCGGTGAAACCCGCGGGACCGAGCGGGGCTCCAGCGCCTTTCTCCAGGCAGTAGAGATTGAGGAGCTGGTTGCACGGGCCAGGACCCGAGTTGGTCCAGCCTGTGCCGGTCGCGAACGAGCTGCCGACCCGCACCGCGAACACGCCCGAGCTAGCGCTGGTCCAGTCGGCGCAGGTCTGCGACGCCGGATCGAACGTTCCATCGGCGCGGGTCGCGGTGTAGACGCTGGTATCGAAGATCGTCCCGAGCTCGGTCACGCGCAGCGGCGTGTAGACGACGTTCGCGGCGGCGACCTCGTCGATCGTGGCAGCGAACGGGAAGCCGTCGAGACGTAGCCACGGCCCGGCGCCGCTCGGCAACGTGCCCTGGCCGCAGTTGGCGGCTCTTTTCCCGGTGAACCCGTGGACGCGGCACCACGCATCGTCGTGGCTGTCCGAGAGCCACGCCACGAACGCGGCGGGATTGGCCACTTGACCGGCCGCGGCGCGCGCCTGGCAGATGGCATCCGCCGCCGTGAGGCCGGTGTGGCCACCCGCATCGGACCACGATGCGAGATCGCCCGTTCCCGACACCGAGGTCACGAACGCGCGGTGTGGGTCGCCAGCCGACGCGCTCGCCGGCCTCCCCAGGATCAGCGCGGCAAGCCCCGCGACGGCACACCACGTCGATCGCGCGCGGGCCATGGCGAGCACGGTCCCGCGGTCAGTTCACGACGAGCCACGACGCTGGCGCACCCGCCTTGGCCGCCGCCTCCGGAAGATCGACCTGGAGCTTGCCCTTGGCCTTCTCGAGTTCGTCTTGCGTCTTCGCGAACTCCCTGCGGGCCTCGCGCTCCTTGCGAACGATCGGTGAGCGGATGCCTTCCGACTTGAGGTGCTCGAGCTTGACCTCGAGGTCGTTGATCTCCTGGCGCGTCTGAACCACCTGGGACTCCCACCACGCGCGGTCGTGACCGTCGCGGTCGGTGGCGGCCTCCGCCACCTCGTCCACGGCGACGGCGCCGGAGGCGGGTGAGGTCTGCGGGGGCGGTGGACGACGCGCCGGCGCGGCGGGCTCCGTCCGAGGGGCGGGCACCGTGGGTCCAGCCGACGGACTCGCGGACGGGCCACCCGGGAGCTCGGTGGCGGTGGCGCGAAAGGCCTCGGGGACGTCTTCGAGCGAGCGGGACTTGTGCACATGACCCGCCCCGTCCGTCCACTGCCACAAACCGGCGGCCGAGGACGCAACCGAGCCCATCCACAAGCCGGCTCCGATCGCGATCGTGCCCGCCACTCGCCCCAACCGTCGCGTCGATGTCATCGAGCCCTCCTCGGTTCGGCCGCCGATCGCCGCGAGTCTACCAGGGTGTCGACAGATCGTGTCCCTACACCGACGCCGGTTTACCAATCCGCTAGAGGGCCGCCGGCGGTTGACCCGATGCAAATCGTGGGAATACAGTGGATCGGCACCCCTGAGGGAGGGTTCGGGTCATGAACGAGTTCCAGGGCGAACGGCTCAAGGTCCTGCTCAAGCGCAGGAGCCTCGACCAGAAGCGCCTCGCATCGTTTCTCGGAGTGTCCGAGACGACGGTGTCCCAGTGGACGAAACAGAAGCGCGACCCAGGAACGCACCATCTCCAGCAGATGGCTCGCTTCTTGAATACCAGTGTCGACTACTTGCTGGGCCTGTCTCACAACCCGCTGCCCCGTGACTTCGACTACGACAACGTCCCGCAACTCACGGCGCTCGCGATGGGGTATCGCGAGGCCGAGGACGAGGTCGAAAAAGAGTTGTGGCGGAACGCCATCGCGGATGCGATCCTGATCGCCGAAGCCAAGCGTCGCCAGCTTCGCGGGAGCTGACCGGCGCGTTTCGAGGACCGAGCTCGCCACCATGCAGCAGCCGCACTTCCCGTTCGAGGAACGCTACCCGTTCTTCAACAAGCGACCGCTGGATCTCGAGGACCTCGAGTACATCTGCGAACGGGAATCGATCACCCTGAGCGTCCGCAAGCTCAACTGCCACGGGCTCTACGTCCGGGTCCACGACGTCCCGACGATCTTCATCGACGAGAGCCTGACCCCGAACCAGCGGGTGTTCGCGCTGCTCCACGAGCTGGGGCACCACTTCCTGCACCCGAACCTGACCAAGAACTACCTGAAAGACAGCTTTTTCCCGTACGTCGAGATCGAGCAGCAGGCGAACGACGTGGCGCTGGTGGGCATCGCGCCCGATCCGCTCCTCGAGCCGATCCACCGCCAGCACCGGCTCTCGCCGGGGCAGCTCGTACGGCGCTTCCCGGTGTTCGCCGAGATCAACCGAATGTCGGCCAACACCACGCTCCAGCCGCTGCACTTCCTCCGCCGCCGGATCGAGCTCTTCCACGAGCGCCGCGCCGAGCCCGGGCTCGACTTCCTCGCCACCCTCAAGCAGCGCGCCACGCGGCTCGGGGGTCGCCACCGCAAACGCATCGCCGCCGAGCAGGTGCAGCGCGGTGTCAGCGAGGTCGAGGCGGTGCTGAAGTGGGGCGATCCGCACAAGGTGCTGACGCGGACCCGCGACGGCGCGACGATCGCGAAGTGGCTCTACACCAAGCTCGACGAGAACGGCGACGCAGTCGCGCAGCGCCTCTTCTTCCGCAACGGAAGGCTGGTGGGCGCGCGGCTCTGAGCCTTCCTGGGCGGGGCCTCGGCCCTCCACCCCAGCTCTTCGCCAACGGATTGTCGACGATCGTCAATCGATTGTCGGTCCCCGCGCCCCGATCCTCACCGTGATCCCGAAGGCCGTCCTCGACGAGGGCCCCGCCCTCGTCTTCGATCTGTGGCAGACCCTCGCCTTCGACGACCTGCCCGCGAACCCGTTCGACGCCACCGTCCACGCCTTCGGGTTCGACCCACGGGTGCCCGCCGAGCGCCGTCTCGTCGAGGATCCGCTGATGTCGCAGCCCTACCGAGACGTGGATCACGCTCTCGACCACGTCGAGCGCCTCGTCGGCCGCACCGCCTCGAACCGCGACCAGCTCCGCGCCCTGTGGCAGCGATCCAGCCACTCGGCCCGCCTCTACGACGACGTCCTCCCCACCCTCGACGCCCTCGCCGGCCGGTTCCCCCTCGCGCTGCTCTCGAACACCCAGTCGTTTGGCATGGACGCCGTCTCGGCGAGCGGCCTCCTCGAGCGCTTCGACGCCCTGGTGCTCTCCTACGTCCACGGGCTCGCCAAGCCCGACACGGCGTTCTTCGCGGCCGCCGCGGCCGAGCTCGGGCTATCGCCCTCGCGGCTGGTGATGATCGGCGACAGCCTCGACCGCGACGTAGTGCCGGCCCGCGCCGCCGGCTACGGCGCGGCGGTGCTCATCGATCGCACCGGGTGGAGCGCGCGGTCGAGCCGGTTGCGCCGCCACCCCCCCGCGCCGACGGTGATCCGCGGCCTCGACGAGCTGCTCGCCGCCCTCGGCTGACGCCCGCGTCGCGTGGTATGCGATGGCGCCGGGTTTCCGACCGTCCCGTCCCGCTCGTCCACCTTCCAACGGAGCGCTCTCATGGTTTCAGCGTGGCTCGTCATCCTCGTCGTGATCGGCGGCGGCACCGTGTTCCACACCGGTCTGCATGCCCTCGTCCACGGCGCGTTCAACGTCCACCAGGCCGCGTTGGCCTTCTTCCTGGTCATCAACGTGCTGGTGAACTTCTGGGAGCTCGCGCTGCACGCGTGCGCCGACCAGATCCGCCGCGAATACGAGGAGACCAAGGTCTCCTACAAGGGCCGCGTGACCGAGCGGGTCAACGAGGTCATGACGAAGCGCATCCCCCTGAAGGAGGTGTTCCGCTTCCACCACTGGACCGGGATCTGGTCGAGCTACGCGCTCTTCGACCCCGGCTACGCCGACCGCCGCGCGTTCGGCTGGAACATCGACGTCGGCAACGGCTGGTCGACGGTGCTGCCGGCGCTGCTCACCGCCTTCGGCATGACCTTCGAGATCATCCCGGCGCGCGCGCTCGGCATCATCGGCATCGCGATGTACTGGCAGATGCTCTACGGGACGATCGTGTACTTCTTCCAGTTCTTCAACAACCGCTGCCACGTCGGTTACTCGAAGGCGATGATCGCGAGCTTCGTGGGCAGCTCGAACGGGCTGTGGTTCATCTTCCCGATCTGGGGGCTGTGGCTCTCGACCCAGCTCATCTACGCCGACAGCTACGCCATCCTGCGATGAGAGGAGGCGCGCCGCGATGACCTCGGTCCCCAATCCGCTGCTCGCGCCGCCGGAGCTCGAGTTCGGCGCAGTACCGTTCGACTTGGTCCGGGTCGAGCACTTCGAGCCGGCCCTCGACGCAGCGCTCGCCGACGCGCGCGGCGCCCTCGAGTCCATCAACCGCGACCCGCGGCGGCCCGACTTCGCCAACACCATCGCCGCGCTCGAGGGCGCGACGCTCCGCGTCGACGAGCTCGCGGGCCTCTACCACAGCCTGCAGGTCGCCCACGGCGACGCAGCCATGCACGCGCTCGCGCGCGTCCTCAACCCCAAGCTGATGGCGCTTTCTAGCGACATCGCCCTCGACACCGCGCTCTTCGAGCGCATCGAGGCGGTCCACCGGGAGCCCGGCGAGCTCGACGACGAGCAGCGCCGGCTCCTCGACCAGACGTACCGGATGTTCCAGCGCAACGGCGGGCTCCTCGACGCCGCCGCCAAGGCCGAGCTGCGCCGCATCGACGACGAGCTCTCGACGCTCGGCGCGGGCTTCGCCGAGAACCTCCTCAACGACACCAACGCCTACGAGCTGGTGCTGAGCGAGGAGAGCGATCTCGACGGGCTCCCCGAGTCGGCGCGCGAGACCGCTCGCGCCACCGCCGTGGAGCGCGGCAAGCCCGGCACCTGGGTGATCACCCTTCACGAGCCGAGCTTCCTCGGGTTCATGCGCTACGCCACCAGCCGCGCGCTGCGTGAGCGCCTGTGGCGGGCGTACTTCTCGCGCGCGCTCCACGGCGCGCACTCGAACGTGGACCTGGTGCGACGGATCGCGGCGCTCCGGCTCTCCCGAGCACGGCTGCTCGGCTACCGGTCACACGCCCATTTCCAGCTCGAAGAGCGCATGGCCGAGACACCGGAGAACGTGGAGGCGTTCCTGCGCAAGCTGCTCGTGCGCAGCAAGCCGGCCGCTCTCGCCGAAATGGCCGAGCTGGCGTCCTTCGCGGCCGAGCGTGGCGGGCCTGCCGAGATCCTGCCGTGGGACTACGCCCACTGGTCGAACAAGCTCAAGGAGGCGCGCTTCGATCTCGAGTCCGAGGCGCTCCGGCCCTACTTCCCGCTCACGCAGGTGGTCGACGGCGTGTTCGAGCTCGCGCGGCGGCTCTACGGCCTCGAGTTCCGCGAGCTCCCGGACCTACCCGTCTACGCTCCCGAGGTGCGCTCGTTCGAGGTACTTCGCGAGGGACGCCACCTCGGGCTCCTCTACACGGACTTCTTCCCGCGCGAGACCAAGAACGGTGGCGCGTGGTGCACGCGCTTCCGCGACCAGCGCCGCGACGGCGCCACCGACGTGCGTCCACACGTGAGCATCGTGTGCAACTTCACCAAGCCGGTCGGGAGCACGCCATCGCTGCTCACGTTCGAGGAGGTGCGGACGCTCTTCCACGAGTTCGGGCACGCGCTCCACGGGCTGCTGTCACGCTGTACCTACCGCAGCCTCGGCGGGACCAACGTGTACCGCGACTTCGTCGAGCTGCCGTCGCAGATCCTCGAGAACTGGATCGTCGAGAAGGACTGTCTCGCGCTCTTCGCGCGCCACTGGCAGACCGGCGACCTGGTCCCGGACGAGGTCGTCGACAAGCTGGTCGCGTCGAGTCGCTTCCACGCCGCGTACCAGATGATCCGCCAGCTCCGCTTCGGCTTCCTCGACCTCGCCTGGTACGGGCACGAGCGCTGGGTCGACGCGAGCCCCGAGCAGGTCGACGTCGAGGCCTTCGAGAACGACGCCGTGCGCGAGACCGACCTGCTGCCCGCCATCCCCGGCGCCAACATGTCGGTGCGTTTCGGACACATCTTCGCGGGCGGCTACGCGGCCGGTTACTACGGCTACAAGTGGGCCGAGGTCCTCGACGCCGACGCCTTCGAGTACTTCAAGGAGCGCGGCATCTTCTCGCGCGAGGTCGCGGACAAGTTCCGCGCCGAGATCCTGGAGCGCGGCGACACCGAAGCGCCCGCCGAGCTCTACCGCCGCTTCCGCGGCCGCGACCCCGACCCCGACGCGCTGCTCAGGCGCGCCGGCTTGATCTGAGGCCTGGAGGCCGGCCGGTCCCTCGGCGGCCCAGCGTGGCGAGGGAATGCCACGCTTCCGGCGACCCCTGCAACGGCGTCACGGCGCCGCTGCCACTGCGGCGGCGCGGACGCGGTGACTGCGATCACCAGGGCGCAGTTGCAGCACCCACGCGCTCGAGATCCTCAGTCATTTCGGCCTTCGCTGGTAGGCATGGCTCGTGCTCGGAGGCGAGACGCCCGAGGCGAATCGCGCATGAACAGCACGTCGCTCCGACGCATCCTGCGACGGCTGGGTTGCGAAGAGATCCGGCCGACGGGATCTCATCTCATGGTACGGCACCCAGCAGGCTGCCAGGCGGTCATCCCAGTGCGGGCGACATCCTCCCTGGTACCATTCGCAGTATCGAGAAGCAGATCTCGTCCTGCCTCGGCGCACGATGGCTGCAGAAGGAACTGCAATGGCGCGGCACAAGGTGACGTATCGCTACGACGACGAGACCCACGACGGCGGATGGCTCGCCGAGTGTCCCGAGCTCGGAGTGTTCACCGAAGGAAACTCGCTCCGCGAGGCTCGCCGCATGGTGCGCGATGCCGTCGAGCTCGCCCTCGACTCCTCGGACTTCGAGCTCGCCGAGGATGTGGCGATGCCGCTCCGTGAAGCGGTGGTCACCGAGATCGAACGCATCGCGCATGGGTGAGCGACTTCGGGGAATCGCGCTCGTGGCCGTGGCGTGGCTGGTGAGCGCCCCGGGCCTCACGCACGCGTGCAGCTGCGGAGGCCACGATGACCGGTTCCTCGTCGGGACGGGAGCGCTCCTTCCCGCCAATGCCGTCGGTGTGCCGTGGTGGGGCACGGTCGACTCACGGCGCGGCGATACGGAGGGCACGCCCGCGAAGTCCCGCTTCAGCGTGGAGCGAACCGATGGAATCGCACCCCGACCCCTCGACTTCGACGTCGTAACGTTGGACACGGAGGAGGTCCACGGCGTGGGAGGGCGGTGGGACGAGGTGGTCTGGCTGATCCGACCGGCTGAAGGCTTGATCCCAGGAGCCACCTATCGATTCCGCGCGAAGACACTTCCCTGGTTCGTGCCCGGTGCGATGGAACCCGGACCGTCCGATGACGAGCGACGCGAGCTCGTCGTCGATGTTTCGGTGGCGGATGAGCCTCTCGATTTCGACTCCTCGACGACCTGGCTTCGGGTCGGCCCGCAGGACCTCCGCGAGCTGACGGTGACCACCTTCGCGGGAAGTTGCTCCACGACCGCCCGCTCGGCCGTTCGCGACGTCAAGCTCGAGCTGGCGCCTGCCGCCGACCGTTTCAAACAGGCGCTGCTTTTCTCCACGCTCAGCGCTGGTGAGCCGTGGCGGCCGACATCGTCACTGTGCGGACGCCTTGCGCCAGGAGAGAGCTGGACCGGTCCTGGGCGAGAACGCATCTTCGCGCGGTGCTCGCCGGGGCGCGGCAACGCCGAGCCCGCGTTCGGCACCGAGCCCGGCGCTCACGAGGTCGAGATGATCGCGTGGTTGCCGGGGACGTCGATCGAGTTCCGCGCCAGGGCTACGATCGAGCTGACCTGCCCCGGCGCACCGGCTGATCCGGCGCAAACGCCGGACCGCCAACCCCAACGAATGTATTGAGCCCGCCCCCCCCACGACTCGCTACGGTCAGCGCGTCAGGGGCCGTGCGGCCGATGCGTGTGCCGCCTTCGGCGGCCGCTCAGGGCGCCGCGGGGCGGCCGTGCACCATGACCCGCGGCCCCTCGGAGAAATAGACCTGGACCTTCTCGGGCCCGAGGATCTCCTCGACCACGCCGAGGCCGTAGGTGCGGTGCTCGACGCGATCACCGATCCGGTAGCGATCGGAGAGGCTGTAGGGGCGGACAGGGCGGGACATCACGGCCTGCACGATCGACTTCTCCGGCCCCACACGGGCGGCCCCGGCTTCTTGGTGCGCTTGGGCGTCGAGCGCGTCTTCCCCGTGGTGTTGACCGAGATGATCGACTCCTTGGCGGGGCCCGGGGTGGAGACGAAGCGCTGCTCGCCGGCGCAGCCGTTGCAGCGGACGATCGCGGCCGCGCTGCCTTCGAGCGTGGTGACGGTGTGCGGCTGCTCGCCGCACTTGCGGCACGACGCCTGGATGACGGTTCCGACCTTCATGAGACTCCTCGGCCGAGGCGCCGAGGACCACGAGGCCGCGCCTGGGTTTGGGTGTGATGCCTCAGTTTCGCGGAAAATCGGCACGAAACCAAGGAATCGAGGGGCCAGAGAGGGCGGCGGGCGGGGCGCGGAGGCCATCCCGGGGTAGCTACTCCCGGCTCTTGCCGCGCTGGGGCGTGAGGTCGACGACGGTGCCACTCGCGACCAGCGGGCTGCCCGTCACGAGCCAGGCCATCGGGGAGCGTCTCGCGCAGCATCCTGGTGGCGACGGAGCCCGGGCACACCGCGTAGACGCGCACGTCGCGGCGCCGCGCCTCGAGCGCGAGCACCTCGGTGAATCCCATGAGCCCGTACTTCGACGCGACGTAGGCCGCCATCCCCTCGAACTTCTCGACCCCCGGGCGCCCGCCCACGCTCGCCACGTTCACGATCACCCCGGAGCGCGCCGCGAGCGGCCCGAGGGCGGTCTTGGCGAGCAAGAAAGGCCCGCTCAGGTTGGTCGCGAGGACCTCGTCCCAGTCGGCCCGCGCCAGCTTCTCGACCCGCTCGACGCGGTTGGTGCCGGCGTTGTTGACGAGGATGTCGAGCCCGCCCCAGTCGGCCACGATCGCGTCGACGGTGGCCTGGATCTCCTCCTCCGAGCGCACGTCGAGCGGGTACGCGACGGCGGTGCCACCGAGAGCGCGGATCGCCTCGACTGTCCGCTCGAGCTGCTCGGCGGTGCGCGCGCAACACGCCACCCGCGCGCCGCGCCCAGCGAGCTCCTCGGCGATCGCGCGGCCGATGCCGCGCCCCGCACCGGTGACGAGCGCCACCTGGCCGTCGAGCGAGTGCTTCCAGCTCACCGCCACGGGCGTCGCCTCACGCTCCCGGTGAGCGCGCCGCGCCCACCATCTCGACGAACCGGCGACGCTCGTGGGGGTCGCTGTCGAAGACCCCGAGCAAGCACTCGCTCACGCTGCGGATGCCGGGCTTGCGGGTGGCGCGTCCCACCACACAGAGCTGCGTCGCTTCGATCCGGCACGCGGCGCCACGCGCGGCGAGCCGCTCCATCAGCGCGCTCGCCACCGAGCGCGCCAGCCGCTCCTGGTTCTGCAGCCGGCACGCGAAGCCGTCGACGAGGCGGGCTATCGACGAGAGCCCGGTGAGCTTGCCGTTCGGCAGGTACGCGACGTGCGCGATCCCGAAGAAGGGCAGTAGGTGGTGCGAGCACATCGACACGAACGGGATGTCACGCAGCAGCACGAGGTCGTCACCGGCGCCCTCGAACTCGACCGACAGGTATTCGGCCGGGTCGCAGGCGTAGCCGCGCAGGAAGTCGTCCTGGAACGCGCGCACCATCGAGTCGGCGCAGCGCGCCGGCTCGACCTCGCCCGCCGGCAGCTCGAGCGCCGCGACGAACTCCGCGAGGGCGCGGCGGGCACGTTCGGCATCCATGGCGCGCGCATTCTATCTTTCCGCCCCACGATGACCACCCGCGGAGTCCGTGTCGCCCTCGAGTCCGTGGCCCGCAGCTACCCAGACGGCCCGGGCGGCGCGCCACGGCTCGCGGTCGAGCGCTTCGACGCCACCTTCGAAGCCGGCGACTTCGTGGCGCTGGTCGGCCCCTCGGGGTGCGGGAAATCGACGCTGCTGAGGCTGATCGCGGGCCTCGACGAGCCGAGCACCGGGAGTGTCGAGGTGGACGGCGCGCCGGGAGCTCTCGGCGAGCCGGGCTCGATCGGCTACGTGTTCCAGGACGCCACCCTGATGCCGTGGCGCACCATCGCCGACAACGTGGCGCTGCCGCTCGAGATCGCCGGCGTGCCGCGCGCGGCGCCACGCCGCCGCCGAGGCGGCCCTCGAGTCGGTGGGCCTCTCCGGGGAGGGCGCCGTGTATCCGCGCCAGCTCTCGGGCGGGATGCGGATGCGCGCCTCGATCGCGCGCGCGCTGGTCGCGAAGCCGCGCCTGCTGCTCATGGACGAGCCATTCGCGGCGGTCGACGAGATCACCCGCCACGCGCTCGACCAGCAGCTCCGCGAGCTGTGGGAGCGCGACCCGATCACGCTGATCTTCGTGACCCACTCGGTGGCGGAGGCCGTGTACCTCGCGCGGAGGGTGGTGGTGCTGAGCGCGCGCCCGGCGACGATCGTCGAGGACGTGGTCCTCGAGCTGCCGGAGCAGCGCGCGCCATCGTTGCGCTTCGAGGCCAGCTACGCGGGCAACGTCGGGCGGGTGCAGCAAGCACTCTCCCGTGGCTCGGGGGTGAGCCCGTGAGCCGGCGCTCGCTCGCCGCGCTGGTGCCGCCCGCGATCCTGTTCGTCGCCGGCACCGGCGCCGCCGAGCTGTTGCTGCGCGAGCTGCCGCTCGACGCCGCCCACCGCATGTTGCTGCCGCTGCCGAGCGTGGTCCTGGGCGAGTGCTGGCGGACCCGCGCCGAGCTACTCACGCGCGCCGGGATGACCGGCCTCGCCGCACTCGCAGGCTTCGCGGCGAGCGCGCTGCTGGGCATCGCCGCCGCCGTGGGTCTCGCGGCGCTGCCGTGGGTGCGGCGCGCGTTCTATCCGTACATGGTGTTCTTCCAGACCGTGCCGATCGTCGCGCTCGCGCCGATCCTGGTGGTGGTGCTCGGCGCAGGGCTCAAACCGGTGGCGGCGTCGGCGTTCATCTGCTCGTTGTTCCCGGTGGTCGCCAACACGCTGAGTGGCCTGCTCTCGACCGAGCCCGCGCTGCTCGACCTGTTCCGGCTCTACGGCGCGGGGCGCGTGTTCACGTTCTGGCGGCTGCGCCTGCCGGCCGCGCTGCCCGACGTGTTCACGGGACTGCGCGTCGCGGCGGGCCTCGCCGTGATCGGCGCGATCGTGGGCGACTTCGTCGCGGGTGCCACGCACTGGAGCGGCGGCGGGCTCGGCCTGTCGATGGCCGAGGGGCTCAGGCTCTTCCAGACCGCGCGGGTCTACGCCTCGGTCCTCGGCGCATGCCTGCTCGGCCTCGCCATGTTCGGGCTCGTCAACGCGGGCGCCTGGCTGGTGCTGCGCCGCTGGCACAGCGCGGAGCTTCCCAGGTAGCGTAAGCGCGCCTTCAGCTCCGGGGAGATCGATCCATGGCGCGTGCCGGACTCACGTGGGGCGGACGGGCGGCTTCGATCGCCCTCGCGCTCTTGGCCCTCTTCGCGACGTTCGAGCCCGCGCGCGCCGCCGACGGCGCCGCCTCGAAGCCGCTCACACTCGGACTCAACTGGGTGCCCGAGCCCGAGTTCGGCGGCTTCTATGCGGCCGAGCTCGACAAGCTCTACGCGCGAAACGGCCTCTCGGTGGTGGTGCGGCCGGGTGGACCCGGCGTACCGACGGTGCAGGAGGTGGCCCTCGGACGCCTCGAGTACAGCGTCGCCGAGGCCACCGAGGTGGTGCTCGGCCGCGCCGCCGGGCTCGACATCGTGGGGCTCTTCGCCGTCTACCAGACCACGCCGCGCGCGATCATGGCGCGCAAGGAGATCGGCGCGGGGAGCCTGGCCGAGCTCTTCGCCAGGCCCGTGAGCCTCGCCGTCGAGCCGGGCAGCGTCTTCACCAAGTACCTCGAGCATCACTACGGCGCGAGCAAGGTCTCGATCGTGCCGATGGCCGGGGCGATGGAGCGCTTCCTCACCGAGAAGAGCTTCGCGATGCAGGCGTTCGCCACCTCCGAGCCGATCCTGGCGCGTCATCGCGGCGCCGATCCGCAGGTGCTGTTGCTCTCCGAGATCGGCTTCAACCCGTACATGACCGTGGTCATCACCAGCGGCCAGCGCTGGCGCACCGCCCAGCGAGAGGCGCGCTCGTTCGTGGCCGCGGTACGCGACGGCTGGAAGAGCTACCTCGCCGATCCCAGGCCCGCGAACGAGCGCATGCACCAGCTCAACAGCGCCATGGACCTGGCCACGTTCGCCGAGTCGGCGAAGACCCAGGAGCCGCTGGTCCTCGGCAAGGACGGGCTGCCGGGCCTGGGCCGGATGACCCTCGATCGCTGGAAGACCGTGGTCGACCAGCTCACCGACCTCGGCCTCGTCGAAGGTACGAAGGTGCCGAAGCCCGAGGACTGCTTCGTCGACGCCCTGCCCCCGAGCTGATACGAGCGCGCGGTGGCGCGGCGTCGCGGCTGTGGAGGGGCGGGCGTGAGAGTCCCGTCCCCGGCCGCGACGGAGCGCGGCCCTCCAGCAGGTCATCCCCTTGCGACGTCCCTTGGCCGTGTAGGGGAGGGCGTGAGCCCTCCCGGGAGTGGAGGCGATCACCTCCACTCGAGTCCGGTCCTCGGCCGCGACGGAGCGCGGCCCTCCAGCAGGTCGTCCCCTTGCGACGTCCCTTGGTCGTGCAGGGGAGGGCGTGAGCCCTCCCGGGAGTGGAGGCGATCACCTCCACTCGAGTCCGGTCCTCGGCCGCGACGGAGCCCGGCCCTCCAGCAGGTCATCCCCTTGCGACGTCCCTTGGCCGTGCAGGGGAGGGCGTGAGCCCTCCCGGGAGTGGAAGCGATCCCCTCCACTCGAGTCCCGTCCTCGGCCGCTACGGAGTGCGGCCCTCCAGCAGGTCGTCCCCTCGCGACGTCCCTGGGCGTGTAGGGGAGGGCGTGAGCCCCTCCCGGGAGTGGAGGCGATCCCTCCACTCGAGTCCCGTCCTCGGCCGCGACGGAGCGCGGCCCTCCAGCAGGTCGTCCCCTTGCGACGTCCCTTGGCCGTGTAGGGGAGGGCGTGAGCCCTCCCGGGAGTGGAAGCGATCCCCTCCACTCGAGTCCCGTCCTCGGCCGCGACGGAGCGCGGCCCTCCAGCAGGTCGTCCCCTTGCGACGTCCCTTGGCCGTGTAGGGGAGGGCGTGAGCCCTCCCGGGAGTGGAAGCGATCCCCTCCACTCGAGTCCCGTCCTCGGCCGCGACGGAGCGCGGCCCTCCAGCAGGTCGTCCCCTTGCGACGTCCCTTGGCCGTGTAGGGGAGGGCGTGAGCCCTCCCGGGAGTGGAAGCGATCCCCTCCACTCGAGTCCCGTCCTCGGCGGGCTCGCGCCCGCCGCTACGACCGCCGGGCCACGGTTCGCCGGTCGTGCCGATGAAACGCGGGCGAGCTCACCCTCGCTCCTGCGCTCCCACACGACGGCGAACCGTCAATACGCCCTTCGGCGGACTTCCAGGTTGGACGCGCGCGCGTCGACCTCGCGGATGCCGTCGGGAAGCGAGCTCGCCGACCCCAGCCGCGCCTCGACGCTCCCCGCCCGCAGCAGCGCCTGCGCACGCGGGCCATAGCTCGCACCTGCGCGATCGAGGTGGCTCACCACGTCGTCGACCACCGTGAGCGCGTACCACGGCGTCGAGCGCGAGCGCCCCGCTCCGTCGACCACGCCGATCCGGTAGCGCAGATGCGCGGCGCCATCGGACGCGGCCGCAGGCAGCGCGCCGGCGAAGACATCGCCGCGCACGCGAGCCAGCGTCTTGCGCCGCGGGCTCGCGCACACCGCGCTCGCCTGCGCCGCGCCACAGTGATCGACCGTCACGCGCGCGTCCCGGCCATCGGCGACGCGCACGTAGAGCGTGATCTCACCGCCCCGCACGACCACCAGCGGTGGCACGTGCTCGATCCCCTGCGCGGGAGCGTCCGGCAGCTCGATGCGCGTGACCTCGGGCGCCGCGGTCCGCGCGCCGCGCAGCTCCTCGAGCTCGAGCAGGAGCGGGCGCGGGGTCTCCAGCGGATCGAGCTTGGCGTCGCCGTCGAGCGCGAGCAGCCGCGCGAGGTGCTGGCGCGCCTGCTCGGCGTGGCCGGCCTGCTGCTCGGCGATCGCCGCCTGCCGCTCGAGCTCGGCCAGCTCTCCGCGCAGCGCGCGCAGCCGCGCCGGGTCGGCGCCCACGCTCTGCTCCAGCACGTAGAGCTCACCGGCGCGGCGCGCGAGCGGCTCCGCGAGCGCCTCGGCCGCGCCCGCCGCGTCGCCACCCTGCAGCAGCATCATCGCGCGGTGGTAGGCGGGGTCGTCGAGCTCGGCGCGCGCGGTGCCCGCCGCCGCCACCACGGCCACGAGCCCACACACCAGCACCCCGCGAGCGATCCGCCACCGCGCCCTCACCGCTCCTCCAGGTCGAACCTCTGGGTGGTGAGCGGTTCGCCGTCGTATTCGACGGCGACCTTCCACTCGCCGGGAAGCCACGCCGCCGGCGCCCCCGCGATGGGCATGCTCGCCGAGACCGTCGCGCGCGGCCGGTACTCGCCGCCCGGGTTGAGCGCGACCGGGCCGCTGTCGAGGTAGAGGTTTCCTTCCGGGTCGAACCAGCGGTAGCGAACGGTGTGCGCGTGTGCGAGATCGCGGAGATCGAGCCACACCACGGCGCGGGCGTCGTGGGTGGTGAAGCCGTCGCCGATCTGCACCGGGCTGCCGAGCCCGTCGGCGGTCACGTCGCGGCACAGCGCGAGCCGGTCGAGGCGTGTGGAGAGGATGCCGGTCGAGCAGCCGCCGGTGAGCAGCAGGACCCACAGCCACGCCGGGCCGGGGCGAGGGCGATTTGCCGATCGCGGCATCGCCGCCGACCTTACGCGCGCGGCGGCGATGCAAGCAACCGCCGGCCGCGATCATCGTTGACGCGGGCGCATCCCCCCGGGTAGCAGAAGCCCGAAAGGAATTCCCATGAGCCGACCGCACCACCTGCTCGCCGTCGCGGCGCTCGCCGCCGCCACCTGCCTGGGCGCCGGCTGTAGCAAGCCGACCCCGTTCCACACCACGATGGTGCAGGCTGGAAAGACCTTCGACCAGCTCCAGAAGCTCTACGAAAAGAAAGGCCCGAGCGGCGCCGTGGGCTACGCGGTGCAGGTCGGCAAGCTCCTCGGGAGCGAGCCGATCACCACCTCCGAGTACTACAAGTCGAGCGAGACCTTCCGCGACCTGAACGGCGAGGCCATCGACGAGCTCGGCGCGCTCGAGAACGCGCTCGTCGCCGGCTCGGACGCGCAGGCCACCGGCTCGATCGCGCGGGTCAAGGACATCTGCCAGAAGTGCCACGACCAGAAGTGGTCGAAGTGACGGTCCGCACGGAGCCACGCCATGCAGCAATACCTGGATCTGGTCCGCGAGGTGCTCGCGCGCGGCACGCGCAAGCCCAACCGCACCGGCGTCGACACGATCTCCACGTTCAACCACAACTACGAGATCGACCTGACGCGCGGCTTCCCGCTGCTCACCACCAAGGAGATCTCGTGGAAGAACATCGTCATCGAGAACCTGTGGTTCCTCTCGGGTGACACGCGCATCTCGCTGCTCAAGAAGCACGGCTGCAAGTTCTGGGATCCGTGGGCCGACGACGACGGCGTGGTGACGAGCGCCTACGGCAACTTCTGGCGTCACTTCCCGATCCACGAGGACGGCCAGGCGACCTTCCGCGACCAGATCGCGTGGGTGCTCGCCGAGATCCAGCGCAACCCGATGAGCCGCCGCCTGGTGGTGACGGCGTGGGCACCCGGCAACGCTCACACCAGCGCGCTCCCGCCCTGCCACTGCCTGTGGATCCTCAACGTCCAGAACGACGAGCGCGGCGAGCCTTACCTCTGCCTCCACCTCACCCAGCGCAGCTGCGACGTGGCGCTGGGCGTGCCCTACAACATCGCGGGCTACGCGTTCCTGCTCGAGCTCATCGGCCACTTCGCCGGGATCCGGCCAGGGATCTTCGCGCACACGCTGGTCGACGCCCACGTCTACACCGCCAAGCCGGACGGCTCGATGGCCGACTACGACCACGTGCCGGGGCTCGAGGAGCAGCTCACTCGCACGCCGCGCGCGCTGCCCAAGCTCACCATCTCTCCCGCCATCCGGAGCCTCGCCGACGTCGAGGCGCTGATGCACGAGGACACCGCGACGATCCTCTCCCACTTCCAGCTCGGCGGCTACGATCCTCACCCGGCGATCAAGTTCAAGGTCGCCGTCTAGGCAGGGCCGCGATGCCGTTCGACCGCGTGAAGCCGGCGGCGGGGGATAGAACCCCGGTCGCCACGGGTGTCTTCGTAGCGCGGGGGGCTCCGTCCCCCCGCGAGCGCCTCGCTCGCGGTCGACTCGTTCACAACCTCGCTGCTATGCGCCGGGGCGCGAGTCCGCGCGGGGGCCGGGTCGGGATCGAGCCATGACGGCGTTCGACGAAGAGCTCGCCCGCCCCGACCTGCGCGGGATCATCGTCGCCGTGTCGCCCGAGGGCGCGATCGGCCTCGACGGCCGCATCCCCTGGCACCACTCGGCCGACCTCAAGCGCTTCAAGCGGCTCACGATGGGCACCGCGATCGTGATGGGCCGCCTCACCTGGGAGTCGATCGGCGGCAAGCCGCTGCCGGGGCGGCGCAACGTCGTGATCACCGGCCGCCCCCTCGACGGCGTCGAGCACTACGCGTCCCTCGCCGACGCCCTCGCCCACCTCTCGGGCCCGATCTGGTTCATCGGCGGCGCGCGGCTCTACGCCGAAGCGCTCGCCCACGCCAACCTCCTCGACGTCACCTACGTGCCCGAGCCGGTACCTAGCCCGCGCGCGGTGCGCTTCCCGGCGATCGACGAGCGCGACTGGGAAGCGGGCCCGCTCGAGCCCCACGACGATCCGGCGCTGAAGATCCGCCGCTACCGCCGCAGGCACGCATCATGACGGCGCGCCCCAGCGGAACCGTCACCTTCCTCTTCACCGACATCGAGGGCTCGACCCAGCTCTGGGACGAGCGCGCCGGCTGGATGGCGCGCGCGCACGCGCGCCAGGAGGCACTCCTACGCGAGATCTTCGCGGCCCACGACGGCTACCCGTACAAGATGATCGGCGACGCCTTCCAGGTCGCGTTCGACACCGCGCCCGCCGCCTTGGCCGCCGCGGCCGAGGCGCAACGCGCGCTGCACGCCGAGGCGTGGGGCGAGGCGCCGATCCGGGTGCGGATGGCGATCCACTCGGGCGAGACCGAGGAGCGCGGCGACGACTACGTCGGCCCGCTCCTCAACCGCGTCGCGCGGCTCATGAGCGCGGGCCACGGCGGCCAGGTGCTCGTCACCCAGGCCACCTACGAGCTGGTGCGCGATCGGCTGCCCCATGGCGTCAGCCTGCGCGACCTCGGCGAGAAACGGCTGCGGGACCTGAACCGCCCCGAGCACGTCCACGAGCTGGTGATCGCGGACCTCGAGCACGACTTCCCGGCCCTCAAGACCCTCGACGCCATCCCCAACAACCTGCCGGTGCAGCTCACCCACTTCATCGGCCGCGAGCGCTCGCTCGCCGAGCTCACCGAGCTGCTCGCGCGCTCGCGGCTGGTCACGCTCACGGGTTCGGGCGGCGCCGGCAAGACGCGGCTCAGCCTGCAGCTCGGCGGCGAGCTGCTCGAGCGCTTCTCCCACGGCGTGTGGTTCGTCGAGCTGGCGCCGATCGCCGACGAGCGCGAGATCGCGCAGGCGGTCGCCACCGCCCTCGGCATCGTCGTCGCGCCGGGACGGCCGGTACTCGAGGTGCTCGCGGCGCGCCTCGCCGGCGAGGAGCGGCTCGTCATCGTCGACAACTGCGAGCACGTGGTGCACGCGGCGGCCGAGGTGGTCAGCAGCCTGCTCGCGGCGAGCCCGCGCTCGCGCGTGATCGCCACCACCCGCGAGCCGCTCCGGGTGCCCGGCGAGGCCACGTACCGGGTGCCGTCGCTCGCCATGGTCGATCCCGAGGAGGACGCCTCGTTCGCGGAGCTCGCCCGGTCCGAGGCGGTGAAGCTCTTCGTCGACCGCGCCATGCAGGTCGCGTCGACCTTCACGCTCGGCGAGCACAACGTCGCCGTGGTCGCGGACATCTGCAGGCGCCTCGACGGCATCCCACTGGCGATCGAGCTCGCCGCCGCGCGCGCCTCGAGCCTGACGCCCGAACAGATCGCCGATCGCCTCGGCGACCGCTTCCGGCTACTCACCCGCGGCGCGCGCGTGGCGCTGCCGCGCCAGCAGACGTTGCGCGCGCTGATCGACTGGAGCCACGACCTCCTCGACGAGCGCGAGCGCACGGCGCTGCGGCGGCTCGCGGTGTTCGCGGGCGGCTTCACGCTGGAGGCGGCCGAGGCGGTTTGCGCAGGCGGCGACGTCGACGGCTACGACGTCGTCGACCTGCTCACCAACCTGATCGAGAAGTCGCTGGTGGTGCACGAGCCCGACCGCGGGCGCTACCGCCTCCTCGAGACGATCCGCGCCTACGCGCTCGAGCGGCTCAAGGACTCCGGCGAGGAAGGCGCGGTCCGCGACCTCCACCTCGAGCACTTCCTGGCGCTCGCCGAGCGCGCCCCGGAGACCGCGCACGCCGGCGACGCGGGTGCCTGGCTCGCGTTCGACGCCGATCTCGAGAACCTGGTGACGGTCCACTCGTGGTGCGACCAGGCGCCGCGCCACGTCGAGGCCGGGCTGCGCCTGGTGGTGGCGCTCGCGGGCTACCTGCGGCAGCGCGGGCGCCTCGACCAAGGCCGCCGCCTCATCCGGCAGGCCCTGGCTCGCCCGGGCACCGAGCCGCGCACCCTGCTGCGCTGCAAGGCGCTCTACGAGCTGGTGCGCTTCGCCTTCTCGATGGGCCGCTACGCGGAGGCGGAAGGCGCGGCCCGCGAGAGCCTCGCCATCGCGCGCGAGCTGGGGGCCGACGACAGCGCGGCGGTCGTCCTGCGGTACCTGGCGGGAATCGAGGCGACACACGGCAACTTCGCCCTCTCGCGGGAGCACTCCGCCGAGGCCGTGGCGATCGCGCGCCGGCTCGGTGACCCCGAGACGCTCGGCATGACCCTCACCACCGCCGCCGAGCTCCTCCGCTACCGCCGCGAACACGATGCGGCGCAGCCGCTCTACGAGGAAGTCATCGAGTGCTGGCGGCGCGTCGACGACCGCGCCAACACCTCGATCGCGCTCCTCAACGTCGCCATGAACCACGTGGGCCGCGGCGAACCGGAGCGCTCGATCGGCCCGACCCGCGAAGCGCTGGCGCTCGCGATCGAGTTCGACCTGCGGATGAGCGGCCAGGTCGCCCTCGACGTGTGCGCGGGGCTCGCCGCGGTCCGTGGCGAGCTCGCGAACGCCGCCCGCTTCTACGGCGCCTCCGAGGAAGAACGCGGTCGCAGCGACTTCCACCGCGATCCGCCCGACGAGGCTTACCTGCGCCCCCTCGTCGATCGTGCGCGCGCGGCGCTCGGCGCGGAGGCGTTCGACGCGGCGGAGCGCGAAGGACGCGAGCGCGGCTTCGACGACTCCCCGCCCGCCGCCCGCGACTGGCTCGCGAACCTGGCGCCGCGCCCTCCCTGAGCACGCCGTTACCGATCGTTTCCAGCCCCCGGAATGGCACGATCGCTCGACGACGCCGGTAGGGGCGGGGCCTGTCCCCGCCCGCAGGCGTGCGCCGCACCCACGCCGTTTGGCACTCCAGCTCGGATCCGCCTATGACGTGAGCCCGAGGGGTGAGGGACCCCGAAACCACGATGAGCCAGCGGCCCACCGGAACGGTCACGTTCCTGTTCACCGACGTCGAGGGTTCGACCCAGCTCTGGGAGCGCCACCCCGGGTGGATGGCCGGCGCGCACGCGCGCCAGGAGAGCCTGCTGCGCGCCGCCTTCGCGGCCCACGGCGGCTATCCGTACAAGATGATCGGCGACGCCTTCCAAGTGGCGTTCGCGAAGGCGCCCGCCGCGATCGCGGCCGCGGCCGACGCCCAGCGCGCCCTGGCCGCCGAGCCGTGGGGCGAGCCCGGGGAGATCCGCGTGCGCATGGCGCTCCACACCGGCGAGACCGAGGAACGCGGCGACGACTACGTCGGGCCGCTGCTCAACCGCGTGGCGCGGCTGATGAGCGCCGCCCACGGCGGACAGGTGCTGCTCTCGTACGCGACCCACGAGCTGATCCGCGAGCGGCTGCCGTCCGGGACCACGCTGCGCGACCTCGGCGAGCGCCGCCTGCGCGACCTGAGCCGCCCCGAGCGCGTCCACCAGCTCGTGATCGAGGGTGTGCGGGACGACTTCCCGCCGCTCAAGACGCTCGACGCGCTCCCCAACAACCTGCCGCTCAAGCTCACCCACTTCATCGGCCGCGAGCGCGCGCTCGCCGAGGTCGCGGAGCTGCTCGCGCGTGCGCGGCTCGTGACGCTCACCGGCACGGGCGGCACCGGCAAGACGCGCCTCTCGCTGCAGCTCGCCGGCGACGTGATGGAGCGGTTCGAGCACGGCGTGTGGTTCGTCGAGCTCGCGCCGCACACCGACGAGCAGGAGGTACCGCGCGCGGTGGCCACGGCCCTCGGGATCGTGGAGCTCCCGGGCAAGCCGGTGACGGAGGTCCTCGGCGCGCGGCTGGCGGGCGAGGAGCGGCTGGTGGTCCTCGACAACTGCGAGCACGTGATCGGCGCCGCCGCCGAGCTCGCGGCCACGCTGCTGCGCGCGAGCCCACGCTCGCGGATCATCGCCACCAGCCGGGAGCCGCTCAGGCTCGCCGGCGAGGTCACCTACGGCGTGCCGCCGCTCTCCATGCCGGCGCCCGGCGACGCCGTGTCGGTGGCCAGCGCCGCCGCGTCGGAGGCGGTGCGGCTCTTCGCGGACCGCGCCGCGAGCGTCTCGCCCGGCTTCGCGCTCGACGCCGGGAACGCGCGCGTCGTGGCCGAGCTCTGCCGCCGCCTCGACGGCATCCCGCTCGCGATCGAGCTCGCCGCGGCGCGGGTGCGGACGCTCTCGCTCGACAAGATCGCCGAGCGTCTGAACGATCGCTTCCGGCTGCTCTCGCGCGGCGAGCGCGTCGCGCTGCCCCGCCAGCAGACGCTGCGCGCGCTGATCGACTGGAGCTACGACCTGCTGAGCGAGCCCGAGCGGCAGGTGTTCCGGCGCCTCGCGGCGTTCGCCGGCGGCTTCACGCTCGCCGCCGCCGAGTCCGTCTGCGCCGGCGACGGCGTGGACGCGGAGGACGTGATCGATCTCGTCGCGAACCTGGTCGAGAAGTCGCTGGTCGTGGTCGACCCCGGCGGCGAGCGCTACCACTTCCTCGAGACCATCCGTGAATACGCGGCCGAGCGGCTCGGCGCCGACCCCGAGGCCAACGCCATCCGCGAACGTCACCTGGGTCACTACCTCGAGTGGGCGGATCGATTGAGCGCGGACGCGGGGACCTGCCAAGACGACGAGTGGCGGTCGCTCGACGCCGAACACGACAACTTCCTCGCCGCGCTCGCCTCCTGCGACCGCACCGAGGGGCGCGCCGAGAGCGGTCTGCGCCTGGTGCTCGCGCTCCGAGACTACTGGTGGTCGCGGGGCCTGCTCGAGCTCGGCCTCCAGCACTCCCTCCGCGCCCTCGAGCGTCCCGGCGCCGAGCAGCCGACGCGCCTGCGAGCGCGCGTGCTGGCGCAGCTGCCGTGGATGAGCATCCCGCTCGGCCGCTACGCCGAGGCGCAGGCGCAAGCGCGCGCGAGCCTCGAGATCGCGCGCGCGATCGGCGCGGACGACTGCGCCACCAACGCGCTGCGCATGCTCGGCATCTCCACCTACATGTGCGGGGACGTCGAGGGTGGGCTGCGGCACTGCGAGGAGGCGCTCGTGCTCGCCGAGCGGCTCGCCGATCCCCGCCCGCGTCAGGCCGCGATCATGGCGCTCGCGGAGATCCACCGTCACGCCCGGCGACTCGATCGCGCCGAGCCGCTCTACCACCAGTCTCTCGCGGTCGCGCGTGAGAGCGGCGACCGCATCAACATCTCGCTCAACCTGGTCAACCTCGCGATGGTGTGCGTGAGCCGGGGCAAGCTCGACCAGGCGCGCGAGCACCTCGCCGAGGTGCTCGCCGTGGTGGCCGAGGCCGGCGTCCGGACCACCGGACAGGTCGCCCTCGACGTGTGCTCGGCGCTCGCGGATGTGCGCGGCGAGTGGGAGGTCGCGGCGCGGATCTTCGGCGCCTCGGAGGCGCACCGGCTGCGCCTGGGCTCGCAGCGCGAGCCGGTCGATGACGAGTTCCTCGCGCCCCACCTCGCGCGAACCCGCGCGGCGCTCGGTGACGAGCGCTTCGCCGCCGCGGAGGCCGGCGGACGCGCGCTCGTCTACGAGGACGCGCTCGCCGAGGCTCGGCGCTGGCTCGCGGGCCACTAGCCCGACTCGTTCACGAACGTTCGCCACCGGGCCTCGATCGGACCCCTTGCTCGCGGGGGCACGGAGGCCCCGGCGCTACGAAGGCTCCGCGACGGCCGGCGGTCGTCGCGACGGGGGTCGTCGAGAAGGCGCCGGTGGCCCTCGAGCCGGGCGGCGAGGGCTACCGCCCCCTCGAGTCCATCCGCGAGTACGCCCTCGAGCGCTGCGCCGCGGCCGGCCCGAGCGATCGCCGGGCGCGGGCGACCGCGCGTCCCGTGGTCTTCCCCTTCGCCTTGCTGGCCCGGGGGCACCGCGATACGCTCGTTTTCCGTTCCCTCAGTTGGCTTTCCAACCACCGCGGCCCGACGATCCGTTCGAGCCGAAGGCTGTTCCCACGAGCGAGGAGGCCCCGTGGCTCTATTCGTGTTCATCGGTCACGACGGGCCGGACGGCACGGCGAAGCGAGATCAGTACCGCGCCGCCCACGTCGCCGCGCTCGACAAGCTCGACGCCGAGGGCCGCATCGCGTTCGCGGGGCCCATCCGCGACGACGCCAACACCACCTCGGTCGGTGCCGTGATCGTGCTCGACGCCGAGACCCTCGACGCCGCCAAGAAGCTCATGGCCCACGACCCGTTCGTGGTGGGCGGCGTGTTCGCCAGCTACTCGGTACATCCCTTCCGCCAGGCGTATCCCAAGTAAACGGGACGTCGCGCCCGGAACGTTTCCCTTCGATTCCAAGCACACAGGAGGACGACGATGGATTGGGGTATGGCCAATCGCATGGCCCGCATGATCAAGCCGGACGGGAAGTGCTACTTCCTGCCGATCGACCACGGTTACTTCCAGGGTCCGACCCGCTGCCTCGAGCGCCCGGGCGAGACCATCGCGCCGCTGCTGCCCTACGCCGACGCGCTCTTCTGCACCCGCGGCGTGCTGCGCGCGGCGGTGCCGGCCGGTTGCGACGTGCCGATCATCCTGCGCGTGTCGGGTGGCAGCACCATGGTGGGCGCCGACCTCGCCGACGAGGGCGTCACCACCAGCATCGAAGAGGTCTTGCGCCTCAACGCCACCGCCGTGGGCATCTCGGTGTTCGTCGGCAGCGAGTACGAGAGCCAGACCCTCATGAACCTCGCCGACCTCGTGAACGACTGCGAGGACTACGGCATCCCCGTGATGGCCGTCACCGCGGTGGGGCGCGAGCTCGACAAGCGCGACGCGCGCTTCCTCGGCCTCGCCTCGCGGGTGTGCGCCGAGCTCGGCGCGCGCGTGGTCAAGACCTACTGGTGCGAGGAAGGCTTCGACAAGGTCGTGCACGGCTGCCCGGTGCCGGTGGTGATCGCGGGCGGACCCAAGTGCGAGACCGAGAAGGAAGTGTTCGAGTTCATCCACGACGGCATGTCGAAGGGCGCCATCGGCGTGAACCTCGGCCGCAACGTGTGGCAGGCGCCGCACCCGGTGCCCACGATGAAGGCGCTCGCGGCGATGATCCACGAGAACCTGAGCGTGAAGCAGACCCTGGACGTCTTCAACGCGGCCGTCGCCGACGAGACCGCCGCCGCCAAGAAGAAGTGAGCGGGGCCGCCTCCATGCGCGTCGGGATGTACTACCGGAACGACGACGTCCGCGTTCAAGAGCTGCCCGTGCCGAAGATCGGCGCGGGCGAGGCGCTGGTGAAGGTCCACGCCAGCGGCATCTGTGGCAGCGACGTCATGGAGTGGTACCGCATCAAGAAGGCGCCGCTGGTGCTCGGCCACGAGATCGCGGGCGAGATCGTGGAGCTGGGCGCCGGCGTCACCCGCTACGAGCCGGGCGACCGGGTGTTCGTCTCGCACCACGTGCCGTGCAACACCTGCCGCTACTGCCTGCGCGGCGACCACACCGCGTGCGAGACGCTCCACACCACGAACTTCGATCCCGGCGGCTTCTCCGAGTACCTGCGGGTGCCGGCGCTGCAGACGGATCGCGGGATCATCAAACTGCCCGACGAGGTGAGCTGGGAGGAAGGCACCTTCGTCGAGCCGCTCGCGTGCGTGGTGCGCGGGCAGCGGGTCGCCAACCTGCGGCCGTCCGACAGCGTGCTGGTGCTGGGCAGCGGCATCAGCGGGCTCATGCACGTCATGCTCGCCAAGGCGCTCGGCGCGGGGCGCATCCTCGCCACCGACGTCGCCGACTTCCGCCTCGACATGGCGAAGGCGCTGGGCGCCGAGCACGTGATCCGCGCCACCGACGACGTCCCGGCGCGGGTGCGCGAGCTCAACGAGGGGCGCGGCGCGGATCTGGTGATCGTGTGCACCGGCGCACGCCCCGCGTTCACGCAGGCGCTGAGCTCGGTGGACCGGGGCGGCTCGGTGATGTTCTTCGCGCCCACCGATCCCGGCGTCGACCTGCCGGTTCCCGTCAACGACTTCTGGCGCAACGGTATCAAGCTCATGCCGTCCTACGGCGCGGCGCCCAACGACCTCGCGATCTCGACCGAGCTGATCCGCTCGAAGCGCGTGCCGGTGGCGAAGCTCGTCACCCACAAGCTGCCGATGGACCAGATCGGCGTGGGGTTCATGCTCACCGCCAAGCCCCAGAACTCGATGAAGGTCGTGATCGAGCCCCATCGCTGAAGTCCGCGGGCGGGGACAGGCCCCGCCCCTACGAACATCCGCTCTCGAGCCGCCGCGCGGGCCGTAAGGGGCGGGCCCAGCGCCCGCCCGCAGCAGCGATCGATCGGATCCGCGACCCGCGACCGATCGGATGGAGCGCGCCCGCTCCGTCGGGCGCCAGGAAGCGATCGGGATCGTAGAGGGATCGACGCGCGCGGTGATGCGCGCGTTCACGCGTATCGCCGGGCACGCGGCGCGTGCCCCTCCCAACCGCGACCGATCGGCTGGAGCGCGCCCGCTTCGTCGGGCGCCAGGAAGCGAGCGCCGCCGATCGGCCTTGGCCACCGCGAGCGTGCCGCTGTGGTAGTCCTTGGCCCATGCGCACGATCTACGTCGACAAGGACATCCCGCGCGCGCTGGTGGTGAAGGCGCTGCGCCCGGTGTGGCCGGGAGTCGCCTTCAGCGCGATCTCGCCGTCCCACTTCGCCGAGATCCCCGAGCCGCCGCTCCCGGGACCGCGCTGGGTGCGGGTCAAGAATCACTTGTGCGGCGTCTGCGCGAGCGACGTGAGCCTGCTCTTCGTCGAGGCCGACCCCGACGTCTCGCCCGTCGCGCTCCCCGGCTACCAGCGCATCTACCTCGGCCACGAGACCGTCGGTGAGGTGGTCGAGGTCGGCCCCGGCGTCACGCGGGTCCGCCGCGGCGACCGCGTGGTCATGGACACACGCTTCCAGGGCGCGACCTGCCTGAGCCAGGAGATCGAGCCGATCTGTCCGCACTGTGCCGCGCAGAACTACACCCGCTGCGAGAACGCCTCGGCCGGCGTCGGCCCGCGCGGCGTGGGCGGCGGCTTCAGCGACTCCTACACCGCGCACGAGACCGAGATCTACCCCGTGCCCGAGCGGCTCTCGGCGGAGCAGGCGATGATGATCGAGCCGCTCTCGACCGGCCTGCACGCGGCGCTCAAGCGCACGCCCGCTCCCACCCAGAAGGCCCTGGTGGTGGGCTGCGGGATCGTCGGCCTGTGCGTGCTGCAAGCGGTGCGCGCGGTGTCGCCGCGCTGCCACCTCACCGCGGTGGCCCGGCACGCGCACCAGGCGGAAGCCGCGAAGCGCCTCGGCGCCGATGAGATCATCCGCGGCGAGGACGTCTACGCCGCGACGGCGCGCATCACCGGCGCGAAGCTCTACACCGGCCTCTTCGGCAACCGCACGCTGCTCGGCGGCTACGACGTCGTCTACGACTCGATCGGCTCGGCCGCCACCATCCAGGACTCGCTGCGCTGGGCGCGCGCCGGCGGCGCGGTGGTGATGGTGGGCTTCGAGCTCTCGCGCCAGAAGGTCGACCTCAACCCGATCTGGCACCAGGAGCTCGACCTCACCGGCATCTACGCCCACGGCTGCGAGAGCTGGCAGGGTGGCGCGATGCGGACCTACGATGCCGTGATCGACCTCCTCGGGCGAGGCGCGCTCACCGTCGACGGACTGGTCACCCACCGCTTCGCGCTCGGCGAGTGGCGCAAGGCGATCGACACCACCCTCGACAAGTCGACAGGCGCCATCAAGGTGATGTTCGATCACTCGCGGGGGTGACGATCGGCCTTCACGCCTCCTCAAGTCCTCGACCACCGCGCCGATGAGACGAACCATGCGCCCTTGGCTCCTCCCCGTCGCCGTGCTGGTTGCGTTCATCCCGTTCGGTGGTGGCTGCGGTGGCGGAGACGACCCCGCCTCCCCCGGCGACCCGTTCGCCGCGGAGGTGGGTGGTTTCCGCGACGCCGCCCTCGTCCCGGGGCCGGCGCTGGCGGTCGGCGGGTGGGCTGGGCTCGATGAAGCCCAGCGCCCGCTGACCGCGCTCCTCGACGACGAAGGCCACCCGCGCTGGACGGCGAGCTTCGCCCCCATCCAGGCGAGCGGCACCCTCGAGAGCCGCGGCGCGGTCAACGCGCTCGCCGCTGCGGCCGACGGCACCGTGGTGGCGGCCGGGCGCCTCGTCGGCGACGACGACCAGACCCAAGGCGTGGTCGCTGCGTTCGCGCCCGACGGCCGCCGGCTCTGGCAGTCGGTCGCCTTCCCGCCCGGCGCCAGCGAGGTGATGGCGCTCGCGATCGACGGCGACGCCGTGTACGCGGCCGGCTGGGCCTTTCTCCTCACGCGCACCGACGTCACCGGCGACGTCCGCGCCATCTTGCTCAGTCGTCTCGACCTCGCGACCGGCGAGGTGGTGTGGCACGACATCCAGGCCGACGACTTCGACCTGAATCAGCTCACCACCGCATTCGCCGTGGACGTCGCCGGCGACGGCCGCGTCGGCGTCGCGGGCACCGCCTCCACACCCACCTCCACCGCCGACTGGTTCGCCGGCGTGTGGAGCGCGGACGGCGCGCTCCAGTGGAGCGACCTCGCCGACGGAAGCGGCGACCTGGGCGGCGCGGGCGTCGGCGACTTCGACGTGGCGCGCAAGGCGCGCTTCGACGCCGGCGGCGATCTCTTCGTGATCGGCGACGTGATGGAGCAAGGCGTGGGCGCCGACATCCAGGTGGTGCGCTACGCGTTCGACGGGCGGCGTCGCTGGACGCGCCACTCGGGATCCGATCCCGGCGTCACCACCGCGAGCCTCGACCGCGGCACCGCGCTCGCCGTGAGCGGTGCGAGGGTGTGGGTGGGCGGCACGGTCGAGCGCGCCGGGGAAGGCACCGTGGTGCCGGAGGCGGTGGTCGCGCAGCTCGACGCCGACACCGGCTCGCCGCTCTGGACCGCCGACCTCGACGACCTCTCACAGAGCGGCGAGGACGTCGAGGATCTCGCGATCGCCCCTGACGGCGAGACGCTGGTCGCGGGCTCGCTCTCCTCGCGAGGCGCCGGCAAGGACCTCGTGATCCACCAGGCCGGCGGTGACGGCACCAGGCGCTGGACCACCGCGGTCGAGCGGCCCGGTGACGACACCCTCGACGCCGACCACGCGCGCCGCGTGCTCGTCGACGACGCGGGCGAGGTGTTCGCGGTCGGCACGCTGGCGCTGCCCGACGGGCGCCCCGGCTGGGCGGCGATCGCCCTCGACGCCGCGGGTCACCTGCGCTGGTCCTACCCGGGCGGCTCGGTGACGGAGCTGACGCCATGAACCGCCACGTCCTCCGCCGAGTGCTCGTGGTCGCCGCGGCGGCGCTGCTGCCCATGGCGGTCGGCGCGTCGCGCGCGGCCGCGCAGGAGTGCAATCCCACCACCGGCAGCGCGCCGCAGAGCGTGATCCTCGGCCCGAACGGCGAGCAGTTCTACCCGCAGAACACCGCGTGTCCGGATCAGGTCGTCGCACCCGAATGCGAGGGCGGGTTCACGCTGCACTGGAAAGACCCCGAGGATCCGAACGGGCTGATGCGCTACGCGTGCGTGGCGTCGGCGCCGAGCACGAAGCCGCTGCCGCTGGTGGTCTTCCTCCACCCCTCGCGGGTCGACACCGTCGACGAGACCTTCGGAGGCAAGCCCGGAGGTCTGCCGGACACGAACCTGCTGCCGAGCGCCTCCACCGCCAAGATCAACCCCAAGCTGACCGGCTACGTGCTGCTCATGCCACAGGGGCGCTGCCTGACCGCGCCGCCCACCTCGTCCGGGAACGGCGTGCGCTTCGACGTCTGGTACAAGGACGCGCAGAGGAACCTCGACGTGCGCGCGGTGCAGCAGTTCGTCGCGCAGCTCGTCTCGCGCAAGACCCTCGACGCGAACGGCAACCCGCAGGACGTGCCGGCGACCGTCGCCACCGTCGACGTCACGCGCGAGTACCTGATGGGCTGGTCGGACGGCGTCTACCTGGCGCACTTCCTGGCGCTCTCGTTCCCGACCCAGTTCGCGGCGGTGGCCACGTTCGCGGGCGCCGACCCGTTCTCGCGCGGCCCCTGCCCCACGCCCTACCCGAAGGTGAGCCGCAAGCCGCCCGTGATGGTGGTCCACTCGAGCTGCGACCCGATCGAGCTGTGCGCGAACGTGGAGGGCTGGTTCCAGGCACTCTCGGGCCAGGGCTGGCCGGCGAGCGCCCTCTCCGACGTGATCACCGACACCACCCACACCCAGCTCCAGAAGGCGTGCAGCCAGGACTCGAACGTCCAGCAGCGCTCCTGCCCGCTCGCGGCGCACTTCGTGTACGCGAACCCCCAGCTCCCCGCGATGTTCCAGTGGCTGGGGAAGAGCACCGCGAAGGGCAGGTAGGGGCGGGCCCCGCGCCCGCCCGCGATCCGCGATCGATCGCGACCGAGAGCGATCCGCGATCGATCTCCGGCCGCGACGGAGCGCGGCCCTCCAGGCCGGGTCGTCTCGCGGTCAAGCGGCGACGTTGCGCGATCACCCGCGACGGCGCATCTCCGCGATCATCGTAGGGGCGGGCCCTGCGCCCGCCCGCGGTCGCGATCACTCGGTTCGCGCCGGGACGCGCTTCAGCCGCGCTTCTTCGCCGTCGCCTTGGGCTTCGTCTTCGGCTGGGCTTTCGGCTTCGCTTTCGCCTTCGCCTTTGGTTTGGCCGCCGCGCGCTTCGCCGCAGCCTTGCGCGCCGCCATCCGCATCACCACCTCGCCCGAGACCGGATCGGTCACGCCCAGCCCGCCGCCCTGCTCCTCGAGCATCCCGCGGACGGTGTCGAGCATCCCGATCATCTCGGGGCGTGCCTTCACGATCGCCTGGAAGTTCCTCCACTCAGCCACCAGGCAGAACGTGCGATCGCCGGTCTTGATCAGGCTGCCGCCCAGGAACCCCTTGAACTGCGGGCGCATCGCCTTGTGCGCCTCGACGAAGCGCTTCTCGTTTCCGGGCTTCACGCGAAACCGCACCACGTTGAATGCCGTCATCGGATCGCTCCTTTCGTGGCGCGGATGCGCCACGTTCGAGGCCGACGATACACCCGAGTCCGGCCCGCACCGAGCGCATGGTCGATGCCCCGCGCGCGCGGTTGCCGCTTTGCCGCGGCGCTAGCTAGAAGCACGAACCCTGCGCCGAGGAATCCCGATGAATGCCCTCGCTCGCTCGATCACGGCCGCGTCGGTCGCCGAGGATGGCGACGCGAGCCACGCGGCGCGCGCCACCGAGGACGAGAGCGGCGCGACCGAGCGACGACGACAACCTCTAGCCGATGTCGAACCGGCACCAGTGAGCGGAGCGGCCCGCTCGTGAGTCGTGCCGCTCGGGATGGCGAAGCCCGACGGCGCGTCGCAGCCGCCGTGCTGGCGCTCGCCCTCGCCGCGGGGATGGCGGTGGGGATCGCCGACCTGGCGGTGCGCGGGGCGCTCGCGGCGGGCGTGCCGCTCGATCGCACCTGGCTCCGGATCGGCGGCACCGAGTGCCGGCTCGCGTTCGATCCGGTGCTCGGCTGGAAGAACGCCGCGCGCTCGGTCGACACCTGCCACGGCGAGGCGGTCGAGACCAACTCCCTCGGGATGCGCGGCCGCGAGGTCGCCACCCCAAGCCTCCCGGCACGCTGCGCGTGCTGGCGCTCGGCGACAGCTTCACGTGGGGCTGGGGCGCGGCCCAGCAGGACACCTACCCGGCGCAGCTCGAGGAGCTGCTGCGCGCGCGCACCGGCTCACCGGCACTGGAGGTCGTGAACGCGGGCGTGTCCGGCTACGGCACCGTGCAGGAGCTGTTGTGGCTCGATCGCATGGGACCGCGCCTCGCGCCCGACGTGGTGGTGCTCTTCTATTACCGGAACGACTGGTTCAACAATCTGCTCGGCTTCGAGTACGGCTACCCGCGGCCGAGCTACGAGGACGTGCTCGGCCCTGGCGGCGCGCCGCGCGAGCTCGCCGCCACGCCGCCGGTGGCGCGCATGCTCCAGCACAAGGGCGTCTACTACGCGGTCGCGCCGCGCGGCGTGTGGGCGCACTCGGCCATCGCGCGGGTGCTGGTGGCCCGCGCCCAGGCCAGCATCGACCTCGCGCGCAGCCTCGCGCGGCTCGGGATCGCGCGCGTCGACGAGCTCGGCGCCAGCCCGCCGCGCTCGCGCCTGCCGAGCGGGGTCGACGCGGGCGCGGTGTCGGTGGCGCTCGTGAAGCGCGTGGTCGAGCGCGCGGCGGCGCTCGACGCGCGCACCCTCGTGATCGTGAGCCCGAGCACCTACGGCCTCACCGAGGAGGGCTACGCCAAGGGCGTCGACCCCGAGTGGCTGCCGGCGCCCCTCGCGCGCGCGGGCGTCGACGTGCTCGACGTGTACCCGGTGCTGCGCGATCGCAAGCTCCTCCACGACCAGCTCTGCCTCTCGCCGCGCGGCGAGCACTTCAACCGCTTCGGCAACGGCGTGATCGCCGAGCTGGTCGCCGGCGCCCTCACCGAGCGCGGCTGGCTCGCAGCCGCCCCTACACGACCACCGCTCCGACCTTGAACCCTCGCGACGCCCGTCGCCACCCGGCCTGGAGCGCGGGCGCTCCGTCGCCCGCCGGGGATCGAGCGGGGTCGTGCGCGCAGCCGCAACGATCGGCTGCGACGGGGGATGGAACCCCCGCCGCTACGGGGTCTTCGTAGCGCGGGGGGCTCCGTCCCCCCGCGACCGAATCGATCGCCTGGAGCGCGGGCGCTCCGTCGCCCGCCAGGGATCGAGCGGGGTCGTGCGGAGATCGACGTGAGCGGCGACGCAGGCGTCGTCGCGTGTCGCCGGGCACGCGACGCGTGCCCCTCCCGCCGGGGCGCCTCCACCGGCCTGGAGCGCGGGCGCTCCGTCGCCCGCCGGGGATCGAGCGGGGTCGTGCGGAGATCGACGTGAGCGGCGACGCAGGCGTCGTCGCGTGTCGCCGGGCACGCGACGCGTGCCCCTCCCGCCGGGGCGCCTCCACCGGCCTGGAGCGCGGGCGCTCCGTCGCCCGCCTGGGATCGAGCGGGGTCGTACGGAGATCGACGCGAGCGGCGACGCAGGCGTCGTCGCGTGTCGCCGGTGCGCCTCCACCGGCCTGGAGCGCGGGCGCTCCGGCTCCCGCCTACGCCGCGCCGAGGTACGCGATCGAGGTCGCTTTCACGATCGCGACCACCTCCTCGCCGGGCTCGAGACCGAGCACGAACACCGCCTCTTCGGTGACGAGCGCGCGCAAACCCACCGGCTCGAGCGCCACCAGCGCGGTGCGGCCGCTCGCCTCCACCTTCGCCACCCGCGCGCGGAACGCGTTGCGCGCCGAGAGCCCCGGCACGAAGTCGGAGGCGAGGAGCACGTCGTGGGCGTAACACGCGAGGCGCACGCGACCGCCCACGCCGTCCGGGATCGGCGCCACGAGCTCGACGCCGCCGCAGCGCACCCGCCCCGGCCCCACCACCTCGCCCGTGAAGTAGTTGTCGACGTGGAGCTCGCCGGCGCGCAGCACGCTCGGCCCGGGCCCCTCCGCGACCACCCGCCCCGCGTCGAGCCGCACCACCCAGTCGGTGAGGCCGATCACCTCGTCGGCGAGGTGGCTCACCAGGATCGCGGGCACGCCGAAGCGCCGGCGCACGGTGTCGAGCAGCGAGATCGCGTCGCGGCGGCTCGCCTCGTCGAGGCCGGCGAACGGCTCGTCGAGGAGCAAGAGCTTGGGCCGGCTCACGAGCGCCCGGGCGAGCGCCACGCGCCGCGCCTCGCCGCCGCTCAGGTGGCGCGGCATGCGCCCGAGGAGGTGCGCGATGCCGAGCGCCGCGGCCACGTCGTCGATCGGCCCGGCGCGCGGGCTGAAGGTGAGGTTGCGGCGCACGCTCAGGTGCGGAAAGAGCAGCGCGTCCTGGGTGACGTAGCCCACGGCGCGGCCCTCGAGCGGGCGCGCCGACCAGTCCTCGCCGTCGACCACCACACGGGCGCCCGGCTCGATCCCCGCGATCGCGTCGAGGATCGTGCTCTTGCCGCTGCCGCTCGGCCCCACCAGCCCGAGCACCGCCGCGTCGCACGCGATGCGCGCGTCGACCGAGAAGCCGCTCGGGCGGGTGACGCGCACCTCGGCCGCGAGCCTCATCGCAGGAGCTCCAGCCGGCGGCGGTGCTTGGCGTCGAGCCAGCGCGCGATCACCACACAGCTCACGCACAGCGCGACCGACGCCGCCACCAACCCGAGCACCTTCGCCTCGCCGCCGGGCGCGTCGAGCTGCGCGTAGACCGCGAGCGGGATCGTCTCGGTCGTACCCGGGATCCGCCCAGCCAGCACGATCGTCGCGCCGAACTCGCCGAGCCCGCGCGCGAACGCGAGCGCGGCGCCGGAGAGGATTCCGGGCCACGTGAGCGGCAGCGTCACGCGCCAGAAGGTCTGCCACGGCGAACACCCCAGGCTCCGCGACACCACCTCGAAGCGCGGGTCCACGCCCTTGAGCGCGAGCGTCACGCTCATCACCAGGAGCGGGAAGCCGACCACCGCCGCCGCCACCACGGCACCCATCCAGTGGAAGGCCACCGGCAGCCCGAGCGCGCCCAGCAGCCGGCCGAGCGGCGCATGCCGCGAGAACAGCTTGAGCAGCAGAAAACCCGTCACCACCGGCGGCAGCACGAGCGGCAGCATCACCACCGTCTGCACCACCCCGCGCCAGCGGCTCTTGCTTCGCTCCAGGAACCACGCCACCGCCACGCCGGGCGGCAGGGTGAGCAACGTGGCGACGAGCCCGACGCTGAGCGAGAGCGCGACCGGAGTCATGAACGCTGGCCGCGAGATCTCATCGAGACGCTGCCCGCGGGGGAACGGAGTCCCCCGCCCTACGAACGCCACACGCCGATCCGGGGCGGTAGCGACGGGGGCTCCGTCCCCCGTCGGGCCCGGGGTCAGCGCGAGTGCCACGCATCGGTCGGCGGTGCGTCAGAAGCTGTAGTTCGCGTCGAGCTGGAGGCGCGTGACGGTGGCGTTCGGCTTGCCCTTGGCGACGTCGATCTGCTTCACGAAGAAGCTGCGCCCCGTGAGCACCAGCCGATCGAGCGGCATCCAGTCGAGCTTGACCTGCGGCCCGGTCACGTTGGTGCCGCCATTCTTACCGAAGTCGCTGCCGACGAACGAGGAGATCACCGCGTTGGTCTCGATGCGCTGCCAGCCCGCGCCCAGCGCCAGCTCGCCCGGCTTCTTGGTCTGACCGACGGACACGCCCATCCCCAGCGCGTCGGCGTTGCCATCCGAGGCCTCGGTGTTGTGCGCGAAGTCGACGTAGACGCTCACCGGCCACGCCGCCGCGCCCGTATCCACCGCGACCTGCACGGCCGGGTTGAGCACGTTGAAGCCGTAGAGGAAGTCCTGCACCGGGTTGGGCTCGTCGGTGGGAGCCTTGTAGGGCGTGCCGCCCTTCACGACGGTGCCGTCCTTCAGCATCAGCGAGTTGGTCAGGTTGATCTTCGAGTTGGTGTTGAATTCCTGCGCGATCCGCTCGGGCGACGAGAAGTAGTAGTCGGCGAGCGAGCCGGTCACCGTGACCGCCGAGCCGATCCCGAAGCTCGCGCTCCCCTGCCCACCGAACACCCACGAATCGCCGCCGCTCGCGACCTCCTTGGCGCTCCACTCGAAGGCCTGCACCTCGACCTTCCGCACCAGCCCGTCCTTGGCGTCGACGGGGCTCACGATCTGCTGGAAGCCCTCGGGGGCCAGGTCCTCGTCGAAGACGATCTCCGAGCCGAAGTTGGCGCGCGGCTTCCACACCGGGTTGGTGAACTTGCCGCCGAGGAGCGTGAGCCACGGCCGGCTCCAGCCGAACGTGGTGCTCGGCTTGAACGAGACGTAGGCGAGGTCGAGGTTCACCGGCTTGCGGGTGAAGAGCTCGCTCGTGGTCTGCATCTCGGAGATCGGGTCGCCGGGATCTCCGGTGGCGAGGCGCACCTGGGCCTCGAGCTCGGAGCTCGCGACGGCCTTCACGCCGAGACGGACGCGGAAGCGCTCGCGGAAGCGGTCCGTCGTACCGTCCTGGAAGAAGGCCTCGCCGCGGATCCGGACATCACCGAAGAGCGAGAACCGGTCGAGCCAGTCGGCCTTGGACGTGGCTGCCGCCGCGGCGGCGGCCGCCTTGGCTTCCGCGTCGGCCTGCGCGCGCAGCACCAGGTACTGTTCGTCGCTGAGCCGTCCTTCGGCGTGCTGCATCTCCAGCATCCGCTGGTTGACGGTGAGGGGCGGGCTCGCGGATCCGGCGCTCTGCGCCGCGACCACGCGCGCCGAGAAGATCGAGAGCGCGAGCGCAGCCGCTCGCGACACGCAGGTGCGTTTCATGGGTCTCCTCGCGGCTCCCGCGTGGGCTGCCGCATGCGGGTGGACGGGTCGATCAGTGGACGTCGGCGAGCCAGGTGAAGCCGGCGGCCTCGAAGTGCGCGCGCGCCTCGGCGCCGCGGCAGAAGGCCAGGAACTCGCGTGCAGTGGCGGCGTCCGCGGCGCCCGCGAGCACCGCCGCCGGATAGACGATCGGCGGGTGTGCAGTGACCGGGAACGTGTAGGCCGCCTTCACGCGCGGCTCGGCGCGCGCGTCGGTGGCGTAGACGAGGCCCGCGTCGGCCTCGCCGGACGCGACCCAGCCGAGCACCGTGCGGACGTTGTCACCGCTCACGATCTTGCCCTCGACGTCCTTGGCGATCCCCGCCCACTCGAGCGCGGCGCGGCCGTACTTGCCGGCCGGCACGGTCTCGGCCGCGAGTGCCAGGTGCTTCACCTCGGGCGCGGCGAGCGGGCGCGCGTCCGGAAACGCGAGCGGCGAGGCGCTCGGCACGGCAATCACCAGGCGATTGCCGAGCAGCACGGCGCGGGTGCTGGCGGCGAGGAGCTTGCGCCGGTCGAGGTAGTCCATCCAGTCGAGGTCGGCGGACACGAACACGTCCGCGGCGAGCCCCGCCTCGACCTGCTTCGCGAGCCGCGACGAGGCGTCGAAGCTGAAGCGCACCGGGAGGTGACCGGCGGCGGTCCAGGCGCCGCCCACCTTCGGCAGCACGTCGGAGAGGCTCGCCGCGGCGAGGACGGTGACGGGCTGGGCCTCGTCGCCCGCGGGTGCGAGCACGGGGACGAGGACGGCCAGCAACACGAGCAGCGCGCGGAAGATCCTGGACATTGAAACTCCTTATTGGTCTCTTTGGTTACTAATCGTTACTTATTGCATCTCATTGGTCCGATCAAGTCTCGTGGCCGGGCCGCACCTTTCGGACACGCGGTGCCCCCGCTAGGCTCTCGTTCCATGACGCCCGCCGGGAGCACGCTGCTCAAGTCCGCCGAGGTCGCGGAGCTGCTCCGCGTCCACCCCACGCAGGTCTACCGGCTGCTGGCGCGCGGGCTGCCGGGTCGTCGAGTGGGCGGCGAGTGGCGCTTCGACCGCGACGAGGTGCTGCGCTGGGCCGGCTCCGGCGCTGGCGACGAGCGCGCCGCCGAACCGGTGCACGCGCCCGCCGCCACCGCCGACGCCGCGGCGCCTCCCCCCTTGATCGCGGCCAACGGCGACGTGGTGATCGAGCTGCTCCTCGCTCACGCGAACACTGGCGCGAGCCCGCTGCTCGGCTTCGTGCAAGCGGACAGCGGCGCCGCGCTGCGGCTGCTCGCCGAGGAGCGGGTCCTCGCCGCCGGCTGCCACGGCGACGGCCCGCCGCCGCGGGTGGGCGAGCGGCGCCTCGCCCGCCTCCACCTCGTGACCCGCGAGGTGGGCCTCGCGTGGCGCGCCGGCGCGCCCGCCGTGAGCGTGGCGCGCTTGCCTAAGCTACGGGTGGCGGCGCGGCCGGCGACCGCCGGCGTGATGCTGCACCTTCGCCACGCGCTCGCGAAGAGCGGAGTGAAGCTCGGCAAACACGCGGTGCTCGGCTCGCACCGCGAGGTGGTGTGCGCGGTCGCGCGCGGCGAGTGCGACGCCGGGATCGTCACGCGCGCGTGGGCCGAGCGCGTGGGGCTGGCGTTCCGCGCGATCGCCACCGAGCCTTACTGGCTCGCGGTGTTCGCCGAGCGGCTCGGCCACCCGCTCGTCACACGGCTGTGCGAGGTCGCGCAGACCCGGCCCTTCCGCGACGGGCTCGCGTGCGTGCCCGGCTACGACGTGGGCTCGACCGGCGACATCCGCTACGACCCCGAGACGGCGTGAGCGCCGCGCGCCCAGGCGAGGAGGACCGCACCGTGCCCAACCCGCCCATCGACGAGACCAGCGCCAGCGGCTCGTTCACCCTCGACGGCCACCCGGAGGTCCGCACCTGCGTGATCTGCGGGCGCGTGCTGCACCGCCGCGACGTGGTGCGCGCCACCAGCGTGCGGCCGCTGCTCGCCGGGTACCTCACGGCCCAGAACCCGGGGAAGTGGACCGGCGAAGGGCACCTCTGCCGTCGCTGCCTCAATCACGCGCGGGTCGCGTACGTGCTCGAGCACCTCGAGCAGGAGCGCGGAGAGCTCTCCAAGGTGGAGGCCGAGGTCGCCCAGAAGGCCGGCCAGCACATCACCATCGCGCAGAACATCGACGAGCAGTTCCAGCGCACGGTGACCCGCGGCCAGCGCACCGCGGACGTCGTGGCGCGGTGGGCGGCTCGTGGGGCTTCGTGATCGCGTTCGGTGTGGTCCTGACGATCTGGATGGCGCTCAACACGAAGATCCTCGGCCCCCACCCGTTCGACCCGTTCCCGTTCATCCTCCTCAACCTGGTGCTGTCGTGCCTCGCGGCGATCCAGGCGCCGATCATCCTGATGGCGCAGAACCGCTCCGCGGCGCGCGACCGCATGCAGGCCGACGAGGACTACCGCACCAATCTCAAGGCGGAGCTCGAGATCGCGAGCCTCCACGACAAGATGGACCACCTGCTCCACAGCCAGTTCGAGCGCATGGTCGAGATGCAGGAGATCCAGCTCGACCTGCTCACGGACCTCGCCGAGGCGTCGCGCCGCAGGTGAGCGGGCACGGGCGGGCTCACGCCCGCCCCTACACTCCCACGCGACGCCCTCGGTTGGAGGGCCGCGCTCCGTCGCGGCCGGAGGATCGATCCCGAGCGACCGCGGGCGGCCGACGGAGTGGCCGCGCTCCAGCCGCTCGATCTCGGTCCGGAGGGGCACGCGTCGCGGCGCCGATCGCGCGGATCCCAGGCGATCCCGAGCGACCGCCACTGCGGGCGGGCTCACGCCCGCCCCTACACTCCCACGCGACGCCCTCGGTTGGAGGGCCGCGCTCCGTCGCGGCCGGAGGATCGATCCCGACCGATCGCTACTGCGGGCGCTGGGCGTGCCCCTACTTCATCGCGTCGACGGTGAGGCGGGTGACGCGCGGCTCGGCGCCGGTCCACTCGAGGCCGACACCGCGGCTTCCCGGGTCGGGAAAGACGAGGTCGGTCAGCACCGCGCGGCCGTCGTCGCCGAAGACCTCGACCGACGAACGGTCGACGAGCACGCGCACCGTGAGCGGCGCGCCGCTCGCGGAGGCGCCGGCGCCGAGAGCCACCGTGTGCACCGCCGGGAACTTGCGGTCGAAGCCCGCGTAGCCGCTCTGGCTGCGGTCGAGGGCGAGCGTGCCGCCCGCGGGATCGAGCGTGATCGCGGTGCGCTCCACCGCGCCCGCGCGGACCACGAGCGTCACGCTCGTCGCGCCGCGCGGCTCGACGGCGAGCCTCACGTCGAGCGCGTCGCCCGTGACGCCGGCGAGCCGCGCCGCCGCCTTGCTCGCGCTCACGCCCTCGAGGTCGAGCAAACGCGCGCCGCGGCGCGCCTCGAGCTCGACGACCGGCTGCTGCGCGAGCCGGATCCCGGCGGCGCCGCCGCTGCCCGCGTCCGCCACCAGCCGCACGTCGCGCGGCACGGTCATCGCGCCACGCCACGGCGAGGTGGGCGTGACCATCGCGTACTTCCAGTTGCTCATCCACGCGATCCACGTGCGCCGCCCGCCGGGCGCCGAGCTCCACGATTGCGCCGCGTAAAGTCGGCGCCGCCATCCAGCACGTGCGGACCGCCGCCCGCGGCGTCCGCCACGAAGCGCTCGCCGTCGAAGCGGCCCACGAAGTAGCGCGCCCCCGAGAAGCCGATGATCGGCCCCGGGTTGTAGTCGGTCTTGAGCACCCAGCGCGTCTCGTCGCCGCCCGCCGTCGCGCCGCCGGCCTGGTCCTCGACCTCCAGCTCGAAGAGGTCCGGACACTCCCACACCCCGCCGAGCGCGTATCCGGCGCCGAAGTCGGAGAGGTAGGTCCAGTCGATCAGGTCCGGCGAGGCGAAGAGCTGCGCCCGGTCGCCGGCCGCGAGCACCATCACCCAGCGCCGCGCCGGCTCGTGCCAGAACACCTTCGGATCGCGGAACGCCCGCGAGCCCGTGGGGCTGCGTAGCACCGGATTACCGCCGTACGGTGTCCAGGTATCACCGCCGTCCTGCGACACCGCGAGGCTCTGCTTCTGGGTGCCGTCCTCGCCTCCCGAGTGGGTGTAGATCGCGACCAGGCACGCGACCCCCGCGTCGCAGAGCTTCGAGGTGTTCGCGGCGTCGACCACCGCGCTGCCCGAGAACGCGAGGCCGAGCGCGGCGTCGGGCTCGATCGCCACGCCGCGATCGTCCCAGTGGGCGAGGTCGCGGCTCACCGCGTGGCCCCAGTGCTGCTCGAGCGGCAGCCGGCGCGCGGGATCGAGCTGGTAGAAGAGGTGCCACGTGCCGTCGGCGTGGACGAGCCCGTTGGGGTCGTTCATGAAACCCGACGGCGGCGTCACGTGGTAGCGCGGCCGATACGCCTCGAGATCGTCGGGCTCGGGCGCGGCGCGGGGCGTTCCGCTCTCCGAGCAAGAGGCCAGCGCGAGGAGCAACGGCAGCCAGCCGCGAGTGGTGGCAGACTGGCGCGCCGATCGATCCATGGCGGAACGCGGAGGAACCCGATGAAGCGAACCCGAGGGCGAGGAGCCCTGGCACGATGGCTCACCGTCGGCGGTTTGGCGACGAGCCTCGCGGTGGCGGGCGGCTGTGCCGAGGCCCAGCCGGTGCGCGGGGCGACGGCCCGCGCTGGCGGCGCGCCGGTGCTCGACGCGCTCTTCGCGGGTGGCCGCGTCACCGAGGCGCTCGCCTCGCTGATCGAGCGCGCCGAGCTCGAGGACGGGCAGATGTTCAAGGTCGTCGAGGTCGGCCGCGACGCCGCGAGCAGCCACCACGTGGTCGCGATCCGCGACCGCGAGGCGCTCCACCGCCACGACACCCACGACCTGTTCGTGGTGACGCTGCGCGGGCACGGCACCATGCGGATCGGCGGCGAGACACGGCCGGTCGGCGAGGGATCCGTGCTGTACGTGCCGCGCGCCACCGTGCACGCGTTCACCAACCTCGCGGGCGAGCCCGCGATCGCGTACGCGGTCTACGTCCCGCCGTTCGACGGCAAGGACCGCGTCCCGGTGCCCTGAAACGGCCGTGAGCGGCCGTTTTCGGGCCTCCTAGGGCCCAAAATCGCTGTTTCCAAGCTTTCCCAGCGCCGGCCAGCGCGCAGAATACTGGCAAAATGTGGCAATTTTTGCTGGCAGATTGTGGCAGAACCTGCCACAAAAATGTGGTATCGCGCCGAGGGCGCGCTACGACGTGGGAGCGTAGGGGCGGGCGTGAGCCCGCCCGCAGTAGCGATCGATCGGGATCGAAGGGCTGGAGCGCGTCCGCTCCGTCGGACGCCAGGGACCGAGCGGGTTCCGGCGACGCTCACGCCGGCGCGCATCGCCGGGATCGCGCAGGCGGCCGACGTTGCGGCCGCGACGGAGCGCGGCCCTCCAGCCGATCGCTCGCGATCCCGACCCCGGGCGGGGACGGGCCCCGCCCCTACGGCACCGCCGCCACCGTCCCGCGTTCGTCGGTTTCCCCGGCGGGGGTTCGCGTCGGCCACCGTCCGGTGTTCGTCGTGTCCCCGGGGGGGGGTCGCGTCGGCCGACGCGTCGTAGGGGCGGGCCCTGTGCCCGCCCGCGGTAGCGATCGATCGGGATCGAAGGGCTGGAGCGCGTCCGCTCCGTCGGACGCCAGGGACCGAGCGGGTTCCGGCGGCGCAGGCCGCCGACGTCGCGGCCGCGACGGAGCGCGGCCCTCCAGCCGATCGCGCGCGACCCCGACCCCGGGCGGGGACGGGCCCCGCCCCTACGGCGCCGCCACCGTCCCGTGTTCGTCGTGTCCCCGGCGGGGGTTCGCGTCGGCCACCGTCCCGTGTTCGTCGTATCCCCGGCGGGGGTTCGCGTCGGCCGACGCGTCGTAGGGGCGGGCCCTGTGCCCGCCCGCAGTAGCGATCGATCGGGATCGAAGGGCTGGAGCGCGTCCGTCGGACGCCAGGGATCGGCGGGCGGCAACGCGCATGCCGGCGCGTATGCCCCCCCGGCAGCCCCCCCCCCCCCCCCCCCCCCCCCCCGCCCCCCACCCCCCCCCCCCCCCCCCGGGAGCCCCCCCCCGGCCGGGCGGCCCCCCCCCCCCGCGCCCCCCCCCCCCCCCCCCCCCCCCCCCCCGCCCCCCCCCGCCGCCGTCCCGCGTTCGTCGGTTTCGCCGGCGGGGGTTCGCGTCGGCCGACGCGTCGTAGGGGCGGGCCCTGTGCCCGCCCGCGGCCAGGCTCAATCCCCCGCGAGCACCCAGCGATCGACCTGCGCGCCTGCGTCGGGCGCCGTCGTGGCGGCGTCGGGTCCACCCGGCCCGGTGCCGGGCGCGATCCAGTGCGCGGGGATGTTGCCGTTCACGCGCGGCATCGGCTGCGACGGCTGGCGGCGCCGATCGTCCTCGGTGTTCACGTCGGCCCGCGGCTCGAGCGCCGCGAGCGAGCCCGCCGGCGCCCCCGGCACGTGGCACGTGAGGCAGAACGGATTCCGCGACGAGTCCGGACGCGCCGCACCGAAGTGGAGCGGCCCCTCCGGGAAGTGGATCGCGCGGCGCACGCTCACCGAGCCCGCGGGTGCCGCCGCCGGGTACGCCGCGTGATCGCGGCCGTAGTCGTGGAAGCACGCGTACGACGCGAACGTCCGCTGCCCGCCCGCCGCCAGCGCGGCGCTCACGCCCTCGTGCGCCCACGCCGGATAGCGCTCGGCCACGGCCCCCCACTCGGCGTTCCCGGTGAGCCCGACCAGCGTCCCCGCCGCGTGGTTGCACGCCACCTCGGCGTCGGGACGGTGCGCCAGCACCTTGAAGTCGTCGATCCAGCCGCGCACGCCGCCGCCCGCCGCACTCGGCGCCGTGCCCACCACCAGCGTCCCCGGCGTGAGCTCGAAGAGCGGCGCCGAGCTCGTGAACGCGTCGAACGCGAAGCCGTCCAGCAGGAGCGTGACCTCGCGATTCCCCGGCGCCATCGCGAGCGCCAGGTGCACCCAGCCGCGGCTCGCCGGCATCGCCGGCAGCGCGACGCTGTGCACCACCGCACCGCTGCCGTCGACGTAGCTCAGCGCGTGCCGCCCCTCGAGCCGAAGCCCGCTGCCGTCGGGGAACGTGAGCAGCGCCCGCGCCGCGCTGTCGTCGTCGACGCGCGGGTCGACGAAGATCGCCACGTACCAGCTCGCCCCGCGGATGTTGCGCGGCTGCGCGGGCACGGGGTATTCGACGCGGTTGGTGCCGCTCAGCCAGAAGCCGCGGCCGTTCACCCCGCCGAGCGCGTTCGACTCGGCGCGACCGGTGCCCACCGCCACGCGTCCATGCGGCGGCACCGCCAGCGCTCGGGCAGCGGCGTCGCCGCGTTCTGGAGGTGCACGTCCTCGATCGGCGAATACACCGGCAAGAGCGGGTAGCCGTTCTTGTAGTAGGCGTAGTGGACGAGCCCGCCGCGGGGTCCGCCACCACCGACGGGATCATGCTCGAGACGATGAACGCGTCGGGGTCGAGGTAGTCGTCGAACGCGAACTCGTCGGTGGCGTGGCCGTTCGAGAGCGTCCACACGATGTCGCGCGGCGTGATCGGCCGCATGGCCTCGTGGAAGTTGAAGAGGTTCTCGGTGGAGTCGAGCACGTTGGTGTTGCCGCTCCAGCCCGGCGGCAGGTTCGGGTCTTCGTGGCGGCCCACGGTGCGCGAGCCGCCCACGCGCACCTCGACAGGTGTGCCGTCGGGCTCGTGGAACATCTCGACGAGGACGTGGTTCCTCGGATCGATCGGTGTCGCCCAGTCGCTCGAGTTAATGAGGTTGTCGATCATGACCATCTTGCCGTAGGTCCAGAGCCCCGCCACGGCCTGGCCGCGCACCATCCCCGGTTCGAGGAGGATGCGATCGTCGCAGCTCTCGACGCACCAGAACGGGTACATCCCGGCACCATGGTGTCGAGCGTGTCCGACACCGCCGTCATGAAGAGGTTCTTCCCGGCGCGGTCGAGCCACGGGTAGGACACGCCGATGTCCTCGCCGTCGGCGATGGGGTTCCCCTCGGCGTCGCGGGCTGGAACGTCGCGAAGTCGTAGCGCCCGCGCACCGCGGATCGAAGTGGGCGTGGCTCACCGGATGGAAGTGCTGCCACGCGGTGACGTCGCAAGGGTCGGCGCCGTCCTCGGCGAGCGAATACATGAGATCGTAGGCGCGGGTCATCGTCTGGCCCGTCTCCGGGTTGGTCCAGTCGTAGGTGAGCGCCGAGGTGTCGATGCGCCGCCCAGTGAGCAGGTGGCCGTCCCACGTCACCATCGGCTCGAACCACACCGCACCCGGAAGCGGCGGGCCGGCCACCGGCTCACCCAGGGTGACCGCCGCGATCTGCGCCTCGGCCGTCTTCGGGTTGCTCACCTCCACGTGCACCGGCGTGGCCCAGAGCTGCGACGGGTTGCCGCCTCCCCCGAAGCCCATGTGGGTGATGTCGTAGCAATCGCGCGAAGCGTCGCCGTCGCACGGATACGGATTGGGTCGGCGCGGTGGCGCCACCAGATCGCCGCGCACGTCGCACAGCGTGTTGTGGCCGATCCCATGGCCGTTCGGCGTGTGATGGATCCCGCCCGCGAACGGGTCCGTGCTCGCCAGGATCGTCGCCCCCGCCGGCCCTTCACCACCGGCACATCCAGCTTCTCCGGTGCCAAGAGATAGAGGCGCATCTCCGAGCCGCCCTCCACCGCCACACCGACCCTGCCATCCGCCGACGTCCGCAGCGGCGGCACGTGCGGATAGCTGAAATCCCGCTCCGCCGTGACCATCGCCACATCCCGCATCACCGCCGGCGTCTCCGGCTGTTCGCCGTTGCCGGTGCAGCTGGCGGCTGCGACGGCGATCCCCGCCACCACATCACCCACACGCGCATCTCGGTCCCCTGCCCTTCGTGAGAGAACTTCCTTACGGCTCGACTCGGCTCCGTCGAGCGATGATACAGATAGCCCCAGCCGCCGCGCACCCCCGCACGGACCGCTCCGCCGACCCGCCGCGCCACTGCTCCTCCCTCCCGATCGGAGGGACCGCCTCCCGGGCGGTGCGCCCACCGCCAAGCGGACCTTACGCGCACAAACCCCAAATTCCACCCGCGGGACCGAGGCCCCAGGCGCCCGACCGCCCGATCCCCACAACGCACGCATTTCAACCCACTCTCGCCGTCACTGCCGCCCGGTCGTATCGGGCCGTTCACTCGGCACCCGTCCGTTTCTGCACCTGACCCGCCGAACGGCCCGCCCCCGCGCGCCCACCAACTCGGCAGACGCCAAGGCTGCGGATTCTCTCCGCCCTCCTTCCCAGCCCGATCGAGCGCATTGAGCGTCCCCCACCTCGAACTCGCGACCCTGGTCCCGATACCAGGCTTCGCCCAAACTCGACACTAGTCGCCCCTGAGAATCCGCTGCACGGCAAATACTTGCGCATGTTCCGGGCCTCAAGGCAGAATCCCCGATATGCAGACTAACCCCGGCTTATACGGTGAACCCCTGTGATCCGTAGATTGAACGATTGGGCAGACTCGTAGGGTGGGAAGTGCGTGACCTGCTACTCCAGCTTGCCACGGCAGCCGACGATCTCGAATTCGGAGCCGGAAAGGGCTAGAGATCTCTTGGTGAGGCGAGCCGACATGATCCTACGCAAGACCTTCGGCAGCGCATCCGACTATCTTCCGAAGTTAGCAGGCATCTCTTTCTGGTCGATGGTCAGCAGTGAGGATCTCAAGCACAGAGCATGGGTCCGCGGACGCGAACAGGTCTCGAATCTTCTCCGAACGGCTGCCGAGGAACTCGAAGTCTTCGGCACAGTTGAACCCGAGGTCAACGCTCTTCAGGTGGTGGAACGTCTCTGCGATCGATATCACATTGCCGCGCGCCAGTTGCGCGACCGATACGGCAAGCGTCCCACCCTCGATGTGACAGATGAGTACGATGTTCAAGACCTTCTTCACGCTCTTTTGCGGTTGCATTTCGATGACGTCCGCAAGGAGGAGTACGTCCCAAGCTATGCCGGCCGGAATACCAGGGCCGATTTTTTGCTCAAAGCTGAGCAACTCATAGTTGAGTGCAAGAAGACGCGCGCTGGGCTTGGTGCCGCTGAGGTGGGCGGTCAGTTGATCGAGGATATTGCACGGTACCAGGGCCACCCGGATTGCCGTGTTCTAGTCTGCTTCGTCTACGACCCGGAGGGACTCATCGGCAACCCTCGAGGGATTGAAACCGACCTATCGCGGCAGGCCGACGGCATCACAGTGAGGGTGCTGATATGCCCTTGACGCAGGTCCGTCGAGCTAGCGTCTGCAGCAAGCGGCATCCGACCTGCTCTCCCAGGACTCTACAACACAACCAGACGCTACCCATCTCTGCGTTCGACTCATCAACTGAAGGATCCCGCATCCAAAACCGACACCTCACTAAATCGATTATCTCGAACACGAAAGCGTTGAATGGACATTCCATCCGCCCATGTCTTCGAAACTCTGTCGGGTAAAGCAGTTCATTCTTTGCATCACGCGAACAGCGTTCTCACTGCCTGTCAATTCATCCGACGCCGGTCACTTCTATCTCGCGGCAACGTAGAACGCCTCGGCCTCGCGCAGACACCCCAGTACACTGATGACAGCGACCGGCGCTACAGCGTTTGGTTCGATGTGTTTGTCGATCGGTCGACATTCGCAACCGCGCAAGCACCGCAAATTTGTACGGTCCTGTACTTTTCGTCTTTGACCTCAGCGTTATCAACCGGAACGCGACGGGGCGCCTGTGGGTTACCAAATTGAATCCTAGCAAATGGGCTGATCGCTCGAACAAGGAACGATGGTTTCAGAACAAATCGGATCTACAAGCGACATTTGTGAAAGGACGATTTGATCAAATGGTTGTACTACGTCATTCAGGCGGTGCGCTTCCCTTTGGCCGCCACCTTCGCAAGGTAGTTCTCGATGATCCCGACGCCCGCATCGAAGGCGCGGATGCATACAGCCTGGCGCGCTAGGCGCCCTTCGTTCGGCGATGCAAGACGCGGGGATTAGTGTCCCGATAGAGAAGCGGAAGTGCAGCACGACTTGCAAGTGCCTGCAGTACTGGCACACCCACAAGAGCACGCTGCGGACGATGTTCGATCCCAAAATCGCGTAGTCAAGGAAAACTCGCATGCGGAGCGGTTCGTGGGCCGCCTGCACGAACTGGCTCTTGCGCCCGAAAAGCGCTCAACTGATCCTAGAGATTATCCGCATCTGGTTCGTGGTAACGGAGCGCGTTCTGCGATGGATGCACGTGACAGGCACCTAGCCCTGAAGTCGGGCGCTAGCACTCACCTGGAGAGGGGTTTCCCGATGAAGGACAACTGCTCGTGCCATTTCCGATAGACGACAAGCTCGTCATCGCGGTGGCGTCTACGGCTCTTTTTGATCTCGCCGAATCCGATGACATCTTCAAACGAAAGGGACTCGACGAGTACAGACGCCACCAGCGCACCAACGAAGGGATTCCGTTCGCGCCGGGCGTGGCGTTTCCGTTTGTCCGCCGACTTCTGTCGCTGAATACAGGGTCCAAGGAATGCCCGGTAGAAGTAGTCCTCCTATCACACAACGACCCCGACACAGGCCTTCGTGTTTTCAAGAGCATAGAGCATCATGGGCTTGATATCTCGCGAGGCGCCTTCCTAAACGGCAAGGCCCCTCATTCCTACATGGAGTCGTTTAATGCAAGCCTGTTGCTTTCAGGGAACGTAGAGAACGTCAGAGCAGCGATCGCGGCCGGGCATGCTGCCGGGTTGGTGCTCGGCTCACCATTCGACGACGATCTCCGGGACAAAGAACTCCGCGTTGCGTTTGACTTCGATGCAGTTCTCGCGGACGACTCCGCGGAGGCGGTTTTTCACGAGACTCAAGACATTCATGCTTTTCATGCTGCCGAGGTCGAGCAAGCCGCGGTCCCGCGCCGCCCTGGTCCTCTACATCGACTCTTTCAGGGACTGGCTGCGCTACAGAACGACGAATCAGTGAGGCGACGTCGGGAAGAAACTCCAGCGGTTAGAATTGCAGTGATCACGGCACGCAACGCTCCATCTCACGAACGGGTTGTTACAACCTTTCGAGAATGGAACGTCCAGCCTGACGAGACCTTTTTTCTTGGCGGTATTGACAAGACTCGCATTTTGAAGGCCTTCAAGCCTCATATTTTCTTCGATGACCAGCTGATCCATCTTGAAGCCGGCAGTCGTTACGGCGCGATGGTTCATGTTCCGTTCGGAATCAAGAATCGAACTGACGCTCAGCTAGCCCCTCCCGTGGTTGCGCACGGGGAGGGCCGTTGATTCGCACTGCCTCCTGTGGCTACGCGTTGGGCGCTCGGCGTGGAGGATGTTGCGGGACGGCCCACCGCCGAGACGCTCGCGGAGCAAACTGGCCGCTCAAGACCGGTCATGCTCGCTATCGACCACATCGCCTTCGCACTCCGCGGCAAGGTGCAGGTGGGCGCCACACGTGATCTCAGCGGCCGCATGACCACCGCTCAGCTCCGCCAGGGGGATCGGCGGCGCAGCGGACCTGAGCCACCGCCGCATCGGCCGCTGTAGCGCTGGGACTGGCTTCGGCCTCGGCATTCCCGGCCACGATCTGCGCTTCGTACGTAAGCTGACGTCGCCACCACGCCTCGCGAGCGGCCGGATCCTGTGCAATCAGCTTCTCGATCGCGATTGATTCCCGGTACTCGCGTGCTTGGGCAGCCATGGTCCATGCGGCGGTGAGTCCGAGTGCTTCGATCTCTTTCCGAATGTGCGCGATGTCTACGCGGAAGAACTCTTTCCGGTAGTTGACCTTGTTCACTTGGGAGAGCACGAAGTGGCGATGGAGCTGGGTCTCCAGCGCAGGCGCATCCTCAGCGAAGATCATCGCGTGTACGTCGAATTCGAACGGGACACTCGAGTCGCCGAGGCTCTCGCACCCGGTCTAGCGGGTCGAGGCGTCGCGTCAGGCCGATCTTGTACACGTGCTCCCCGAAGGAGCCGACGTTCGAGATGATGTAGACGTGGCCCTGCTTGGTCTGCTGGGCCATCGATAGGGCGCGCTTGCTCCGCTCCTCGGCTTCCTTGAGCTTCGCGGACAGCTCCAACAACTGGGCCTCGTAGCGCGCCTTCTGCTCTTCGCTCGCTTTCGCGAGTTGCGCAGTCGCCTTCTCCATCGCCTTCTGCAGCGCATCCTCGTCACGGGCCGCCTCGCGCATCGCCCGTTCATACTCCTTCCGAGCCTTCTCCTCCTCCCGGATCTGTTCCTTGATCCGGCGCTGCTCTTCGCGGTCACGCACTCGCAGCTCGTTCGCTACCGCCGCCCAGTGAAGCTCCTCCAGCCGAAGCGCCAGGTAGTCGTCGGTGATCCGAGCGTTGCGGAACGCACGGCCGTTGTGGTTCACCAGCGCGAAGGCATCTCGAAGCTCCTGCTGAAGCGTTCCGGCGTTGTTCTGCTTGACCTCGGCGAGAATCGAATCGGCCTTGCCATTGAACGCGTCGACTACGAAGCGGATCGCGGTCTCGCGCCGGTTGGGCTCAGCGTAGTCGCAGGACGCCGCAAGGCCGGTATTCACTGAGTGGCGGATCTGATGGCGGACGGCCTTGAGCTTCTGACCCGCCTCCGTGTGACCGAACTCCTCGGCGACGTCGTCGAGGAGCGTGTGGCTCGGAATCAAGTACCGATCCCCATACCCCTCAATCGTGTTCCTCATGGCTTGGACCGTTCGCTCGAGTTGCTCGGCCTCCTGCAGCGCCCGAAGCGCGTCCCCGGCCACAGCGTCGGCTTTCGCCTGCGCCTCCGCGACGATCGTGACGCTCCGCCCACGAGCGTCAGCGAGGAGGTTGGCTGCTTCGGCCTCCAACACCTTGGCTCGCTCCTCGGCGCTCGCCCGTAGCCTCTTGGCATCTTCGCGAGCGCTGGCTTTCGCCTCGCTGCCCTCTCTCGTAGCGTCGGCGCGGATCCGATCGGCCTCGGCCTTTGCCGATCGAATCGCGGCCTCTGCTTCGTTCTGCAGAGCGGTGACGCGCGCTCGCGCCTCGGCGAGCGCCGCCTCCGCTCTCGCCAGGGCCGCCGTATGCGCCTTGGTCGCCTCGTCTCGCAGGGCGCGAGCGGCTCGCTCGGCGTCGGCGATCGTCTCAGCGGCCATGGCTGCAGCGTCCGCGACGCCTTCGTACTTCGCGAGCCGAGCGATGGAGGCCTCGAGGGCACGCATCGAGGAGGTCAGGCGCGTGATCTCCGCCCTTGCCTTGCGCTCGACCTCCGCAGCGGCTGCGGTGGCGCTCTCGGTCTGCCGCCGCGAGGCGGACCATTGCCACAGCAAGACACCCGTCATGACGAGGAGGATGGCGACGAGCACGGCCAGCGCGGTGACTTCGGGGCGGAGTGTGAGGAGTTCCAGCACGGTGTTAGTCTCGTCGCAGCGCGGCCGAGGCCTGCCGGGGTCGGCCTCGACAGCACGCGGGGGGATTGCGAGCCGACGCCCGGCGCGAGCGCGCCCGGCGTCCATGAGCGGAATCATCGCTCCGGCACGTTCACGTAGATGACCGGGCTTTGAGTCGGCGGATCGAAGTAGTGGACCACCGACTTATTCAGGTACTTCCGGCGGATCGTGCTCGGCGCCAGGTTTCCGACGAACTCACATCGGGTCGGATCCTGCAGATTCTCGGGCGGCCGGGTGGAGAGCGTGCTGCCGGCTGGGTACCAGCCCTTGATCTCGTACACCTCCTGTACGAGCCCCCCATAGACCGCAAGAGCGAGCCGCGCGCCCTCGCGCCGCCTACCGAGCTTCCACACCCCTCGAGTGGCGTCGTAGAGCTCGATCGGCGCCATCCCGGCTCGGTAGAGCTGATTGATCCGGATCAGGATCGCGGGTTCGACGATGCGCGCCTTCTCCCGAGCCAGCATCGCGCCTAGCCGATCGAGGAGCATCCGCCCAAACACACGAGTCCCCCCACCGCGCACTTGGTTCGCCAGACCTGGAAGTCGGAGCAAGTCGATGGCCGCAGCTTCGATGCGGAGCGCCTCTCCGGTCGGTCGGGATCCCACGAGCACCTCGACCTGGGTTCGGCGCCCTGTTCACGGATCTCCCGGATGCGGGCGGCACACCGAGAGCTTCCCCGTCCGTCGAGATGAGCGAGCGCTCGCTTTCCGTCCCCTTGCCGACGTAGAAGACCGAATCGTCGAACGGGTCGACGTACACGTAGACATAGCGGCCCAAGCGGCGCGCGACGCTTCCAGAGATCGTCAGGCGCTTCTTGGCGAGACCGCCCTTGGGCGGAGTGTTCCCGGATGGCATTCGATTCCTCCTAAACTCGCAGCGTCGAGCCTGACCCGCCCGGCTCAGCGTCTACCGCTCGTAGCGGTCCCATCTGCTCGGCTGCGACAGCCGGCCCGCAGCCCCTCGTTCGTGTGTTCCCGCCGCGCTCCCTGCGTTACTGCTGCTCAGGATCGCGTTGGGATCGCTTTTCTAGCTCGGACTAGGGTTTGTCATGATCCCGGCGGGACGCGCGATTGTCGGGCCGCGAATCAATCCTGGTCAAGCTTCGCGACGTCAGCGTGATGCGGATTGAGCGCAGCCTGGGGTGCAGGGCATCGGACGCGAAGAGATCGTCGCCGGACACGGATACGATCAGCTCAAGGCGGGGGCGTGAAGACCCGCTGCCCGTCAAATCTGTCGGCCCGGCCTTCAACAGAGAGGCGCGGCCAGAACTCCCGCAAGCGCCCCCCGCCTGCCCACCCGCCCCGATTCCGCCTATGAAGGACCCGCGGGAGCCCTCATGACCGATCGCCCCACCGGAACGGTCACGTTCCTGTTCACCGACATCGAGGGCTCGACGCGGCTCTGGGAGAGTCGCGCGGCGTGGATGGAGAAGGCGCACGCGCGGCAGGAGGCGCAGCTCCGCGCCGCGTTCGCGGCGCACGGCGGCTATCCGTACAAGATGATCGGCGACGCGTTCCAGGTGGCGTTCGCGGCGGCGCCGGATGCGGTGGCGGCGGCGATCGAGGCGCAGCGTGCACTCGCGCCGAGCCGTGGGGCGAGGCCACGATCCGCGTCCGCATGGCGCTCCACACCGGCGAGACCGAGGAGCGCGGCGACGACTACGTGGGGCCGCTGCTCAACCGCGTGGCGCGGCTCATGAGCGCGGGCCACGGCGGGCAGGTGCTGCTCACCCAGACCACGGGCGAGCTGGTGCGCGAGGCGCCCCCGCCCGGGGCCAGCCTGCGCGACCTGGGCGAGCGGCGCCTCCGCGACCTCACCCGGCCGGAGCGCATCCACAACCTGCTCGCCCCGGGGCTCGAGGCCGAGTTCCCGCCGCTCGAGACGGTCGACGCGCGTCCCAACAACCTGCCGGTCCAGCTCACGCAGTTCGTCGGCCGCGAGAAGACGATGGCGGAGGTGGTGGCGGCGCTGGAGCGCGCGCACCTGGTGACGCTCACCGGCGCGGGCGGCGCGGGAAAGACGCGCCTCGCGGTCCAGCTCGGCGGCGAGCTGCTCGAGCGGTTCACCCACGGCGTGTGGCTGATCGAGCTTGCGAGCCTCACCGACGGAGGCGAGATCGCGCGCGCCGTGGCGGCGGCGCTCGGCGTGGAGGAGGTCGCGGGGCGGCCCACCGCCGAGACGCTGGTGGAGCGGCTCGCGGCCGAGGAGCGGCTCGTGATCCTCGAAACCGTCGCGCCGAGATCGTCGCGCGCGTGCGCGCGCACTTGAGCGAGAAACTCGCGCTCGGCGAGACTTCGCGCGGGAGCCACGATGCCGACCATCCGCTTCTACCGGACCCGGGACGCCTACGGCGAATTCTCGAACTTCGCGCCCTACCCAATCTCGTTGAGAGGGCAGGTCTGGCCCACTTCCGAGCACTACTTCCAGGCGCAGAAGTTCGTCGGCACGGACACGAAGACCGCATCCGGCTAGCACCCACACCCGCCGACGCCGCGCGGCTCGGTCGCGACCGGAACGTCCCGATCCGAGCGGACTGGGAACGGGTCAAGGTCGAGGTGATGCTCGAAGCCGTTCGCGCGAAGTTCCAGCAGCACCCGCAGCTTCGTTCGATGCTCCTGGCCACCGGCGACGCGACGCTGGTCGAGCACACCGAGAACGATGCCTATTGGGGTGATGGCGGTGATGGCTGCGGTCAGAACATGCTCGGGCGAATCTTGATGGATGTCCGTTACGAGCTCTGGGAGGAGGCAAATCCGCTGCGCTGAGGCTGGGTTATGCCGTGCGCCGCGAATGCGGCCGCCGTCTCGATCGCGCCCATGACCATCCTGCTCGGACCCGAGGTGTGGTCGCCACAACAGATGCTCGCGAGGATCGAACCATGAGCACCCTCAGCCTTCGCCTACCGGAGTCCCTTCATCGGCGCCTCGGTGAGGTCGCCGAGCAGGAAGGCGTCTCGATCAATCAGCTCATCAGCGCCGCGGTCGGCGAGAAGATGTCGGCGCTGTTGACCGAGGAGTACCTGGCCCGCTCGTGCGAGAGGAAAGTACGCGGTGCGTTCCTGCGGCTTTGACCAGGGTTCCCGATGTCGAGCCGGCCGAGGTGGACCGTCTAGAGCCGCGAGCGACCAGGGGTCCGAAAACCTGCGCGGGAGGGCAGTGCGCCGAGCTCGCCGCTGAAGCGTGACGGCACGCGAGCCCGTAGATATCGGAGCGAGCGCGACGCTGCACCCGCCAACGCCTCGCACCACAGGTGATCCTGCATCTGGCTGAACCGACGATCACGATCCGGCGCGCGCTGGCGGCGGATGCCGCCGACATCTCGAGCTGATCGCGGAGTCCGCGCGCGCGCTCGGGAGGTCGGACTACCCCGCCGAGATCATCGAAGCGGCGCTCGGAAGCGCGTGGGGGCTCGATACGCAGCTCATCGAGGACGGCACCTACTTTCTCGTCGCTGTGGACGGCGAGCTGGCGGCGTGCGGCGGATGGAGCTTCCGGAGCACGCTCTTCGGGTCGGACAGCCGCTCGGCGCGGGATGCGACCCGCCTTCGCCCCGGTGTGGATCCCGCGCGCATTCGAGCCTTCTTCGTGAAGCCGGCGTATGCCCGCCAGGGGCTGGGCTCGCGCCTACTGGGTCATTGCGAGAGCCAGGCCCTGGCGGCTGGATTCCGGTCGGTGTCGCTGGGCGCGACCGAGCCTGGAAGGCGCCTCTACCGGGCGTTCGGGTACATCGAGGCGGATCCCATCGACTTCGATCTCGGTGGTGGGCTGAGTATCCCGATCATCCCGATGTCGAAGCGCTTGTCGACGAGAGGCCTGACATGAACGCAGAGGAAGTCACCGCCCTGGCGCGAGCCACGGTGGATGGGTCGATGCCGTTCCCCGAGATCGTCCGGAAACTCATGGCGAACGGGGTCGAGTGCTACCACGTGGACTTCGCCACCCGCTCCTTCACCTTCTACAGCGCCGCCGGTGCCGCCGTGACCGCGCCGCTCTCCTTCGAAGACCTGCGCTCCATCGCACAGGACTTCGACACCGCCGGATTGAAAGCGGCGATCCTGGACAGCCAGCAGCACGGACAGAAGTTCCGCGCGTTCTGTGAACGCGCCGTGCGGGCCGGCGTGCACGGGTATTTCGCGTTCCTTCGCGGACAGCGAGTCACGTACCTCGGCCGACAGGGCGATCAACACGTCGAGTGGTTCCCCGGCGCAAAGCCGGCGGAGGCCTGACGGTGGGACCCGGAACGACGGGCGTTCACGTCCCGCCCGCACCCGTCCCGATGAAAAGCCTGCCCGCGATCCCGCGCCCAGGCGTCGCGCTGAGCCTGTGAATCCATCGGCTCGGAGGACCGATCTGTCGTCGAGCAGGCCTTCGACGGCGGATGGAACCCCCGTCGCTACGGCAGTTTTCGTAGCGCGGGGGCGTCCGAGCCCCCGCGTAGGACTCCACGAATTCGATTGGTTCACACGCTCGCAGCGACCTCGCCGCTAGGACGCCACCTCGGCGTCAGGATCGCTCGCGACCCACCTCATGAAGATCTCGTAGCCGAGCGCGAGCAGCGTCGCGCCGACGAACATGCCGAGGATCCCGCCGGTCGCCATCCCGCCCAGCGCGCCGAGCAGGATGATCGGCATCGGCGCGTCGACGCCGCGCCCGAGCAGGGATCGGCTGAGGACGTTGTCCGCCATCCCCGACAAGAGCAGCAGCACCGTGTAGGTCACGGCCGCGGCCGTGCCGTAGTGGCCGCTCGACCAGATGTAGCCGATCGCCGGCAGCGTCACGATCAACGCCGGCACCTGCGCGATGCTCACCACCAGCGTGATGGCGGCGAGCACGCCGGCCCACGGCACGCCCGCGACGAGCAGCGCGAGTCCGACCAGCAGCGCCTGCACGAAGGCGATGCCGACCACTCCCTGCGCGACGGCGCGGATCGTCGTGGCGGCGAGCTTCGCGAAGGTCTCTCCGCTACCCGGCCCCATGATGCGCTCGGAGATCGCACGCGTGCGGCGCTCTCCGGCGTGGCTGGCTCATGCGCAGGCACGATCCCCGCGACGATGAACAACGCGAGGAACTTGATACTGCCGGCGCCGTTGCTCGCGACGATCGCGAGCGCCTTGCGGGTGAGGTCGCCGAGCTTCGGTTGCAGGCTCTCGAGGACGGCGGGCAGGTCGTCGTGCGCCCTCGACCAGAGCGCGTGGAGCCGCTCGCCGACGACCGGCCAGCTCTCGACTCCGGCGCGCGGCGGCGGAACCTGGAGCGTGTTGTCCTGCACCGCGTGTGCGAGGCCGCTCACGGACGTGCCGAACGAGTCCATGAGGAGCCCGGCCGGGACGAGGATGACCACGATGCCCACGATCACGAGCAGCGTGGCGACGGCCCGACCGCCCGCCGAGCTTGCTCGCGAGCGCGCGATGGAGCGGATGGAGCGTCACCGCGAGGATCAGCGCCCACCCCATCAGCGTCAGGAACGGAGCGAAGACGGCGTAGCAGAGCGCCGTCATCAGGCCGATCAGGCCGGCGCGGATGAGGACGTCGAGGAGGCGAGCCGAGAGCCGCCGCTCGAAGCTCGCGATCGGGCTGCCATGCGCCGTTCATCGAGGTCTCGGACGTTACACGGAATCCCTCCGTCTCGACAGCCGTACCTGCCCGTAAGTGCAGGCTGGAAGGGCTTCGCCGCGTGCTATCTGTTGTGCCTCCGGGACGGGCTCGATGCGACGATTCGCGCCAGTGCTCGCCCGCCACCTCGCGATGCCTCGGCCTGACCTGCACCGGCGGTTGTGCGTCCACGCGCTGGCGTTGGTGCTCGGCGTGAGCGTGGCGACCGCGGCACGCGCAGGGCGGCTACGGGATCGGCGAGCTTCCGCGCGAGAACCCCACCGACGCCGCCACGACCGTTGCGTCCGATGCGGCCCCGCCACCGGCGGCTTCGAGCCCGCCCCGACGAGCGCTGGACCTCGTTCCTCCCCTTCGTGGCCGAGGAAGCGAAGGAGCGCGGCTACGGGCTGCCTGCGCCGTTCGGCTTCGGCATGATCTACAACTACCTGGCGCGCGACATCCGGGTCGACGACGTGCGGCTCGCGGTGAACGGCGGCCCCGGAGCAGTCGGTGAGCCGCTTCCTCGATCTGGGCTCAACTCGCGGGTGAACGCGGCCATCGCGCGGCTCGACGCGTGGCTGCTGCGTTCTTCGACGTCTATCTGCTGGCCGGCTACCTGAACAACCAATCGACCAGCCACGGGTGGTCACGCTGACCACGGAGTTCCCGGCGGCCCCGCACGCGCGAGTACGAGTTCACGGTGAACACCGGCCTCGACGGGTGGTCGCGGGAGGCGGGGTGACCCTCGCCACCGGATACCGCGACTTCTTCCTCACGGTGGACGCCAACTACTCGCAGACCGACATCGGCTTCGCGGATCGGTTCGCGGCGCTGGTGGGATCGGCGCGGGCCGGCTGGAACGGCAAGATCGACACGGTGCCGCTTCGGGTGTGGCTCGGCGCCAACTACTGGGACACCGACAACACCGCGCGCAGCACGGTGGAGGTGCCGAGCTCGGCACCGTCGACTTCGAGGCCGACCAGGGCCCGCGCCATCCGTGGAACCCCACGATCGGCGTGCCGACCACGCTCGGCCCGCCACTTCGACCTCGTCGCCGAATACGGCTTCAACTTCGACGACGTCCAGATCGTGGTCGCCGGCGTGACGGCGCGCTACCGAGCCGGCTGCCGCGGACGACGTGAACCGCCAGGTCGACCGACCGAACACGATCGCCGTCCTGCTGGTCAGCATTGGCCTGGGCCTCGCGGCCTGCCAGAGCCCGCGGTGGGACGTGACGAGCGCCATCCGCGCGCCCGACGTCGACCTCGCCACCGCACTCCGGCGACACGAGCAGCGAAGACGCGAGCGAGCTCGCCGCCGCCGACATACCGGAGATCGCGCTCCCACGCGGTACGCCCGTGCTGCGTGTTCGGGACCGACCTCGAGGTGGCGATCGGGGTCGTGCCGGTCCCGGGTGTCGAGCTCGGCAACCTGCTCGGCCCCGACGACCTCGGCGCGCACCGCTACGACAACGGCTTTCTCGATGCAGCCCGGCGACCCGCGCGGCCGGGTGAGCGACGAGAAGAACGGCCTCGTCTACACCTGCCGCGGCGGGTTCATCGACGTCGCGCACGTGCGCGACAACGCCGACATCACGCTCGCGATCGCCGCGGCGCTGGCGCGCACCCTCGAGACCGGATCGACGATCGAGGTCCCGCCCCAGGGCGCCGCCATGCGGCTTCGGGTGCGGCCCGTCCCGGCCGCGACGCTGGCCGCGCATGGGCGCATCCCGGTGGCGGTGGGCCTCGCGCAGTGGCTCGCCTACCAGCTCTCGATCTGGCACGAGATCGCCACCTTCTACGGCTACACGGGGATCGCGGGGTGGCCGGAGAAGCTCTCGGCCTTCTCGCCCGAGGATCTCTACTCGAACGAGCTCGGCATCCGCCTCGCCGGTGGGATCGTGTTCGCGAAGGGCGCGCGCAGCGACCTCGAATAGGCTTGGCCTGAGCATGGACGCCTGGCTCGAGCGCGCGCTGCGGCGTCTCGGAAGCCGTGCCGGTGGGAGGATTCGCGGACCGCCATGCCGTCTCGACGGCGCGTGGTGGATTGGAAAGCGAATTCCCGACTGGACCCTCGTGAAGCGCCGCCACCTCGACGCCGGCCCGGTGGTGCGCCCGTGGCGGCTCGACGACGCGGCGGCCGGCGCGCAGGGCGGCGTGAAGACCCTCGCCCGCTGTGCCAGCGCCGGCCCGGCGCTGGTGTTTCGCCCACGACGACCTCGCCGGTGCGCCGTTTCGCGACCTCGCCACCGCCGAGTTCGAGCGGTCGATGACGCGCTCGTCGAGAACGGCTTCCCGCTACCCCGCCCCGGCAGCCGGCTCGTGACGCAGGAAGACTTCCCGCGATCATCGAGTCGACGCGCCGCGCGATCGTCGACGTCTTCGGCCCCGGCGCCGACGCCCCTGAACCATCCGTTGGCGCGTCACGGGGCTTCGCCCCTGCTCCGTCGCCGACCCGGCGTTCGGCCCGAGCGACCCGCCAGCGCTCGTCGCGGCGGGCGCTAGCCCGCCGAGCCCACCGCGCGTCCCGCAGAACGCGACGCCCCCCCCAGGAGCGTCGGCGCCCGCGGCTCGCAACGCGACGCCCGCCCGTCGGCGCTCCGACCCGGCGTTCGGCCCGAGCGACCGCGCTCGTAGCGGCGGGCGCCTAGCCCGCCGAGCCCGCCGCGCGCTCCGCAGAACGCGACGCCCGCCCCCAGGAGCGTCGGCGCTCCGTCGCCGACCCGGCGTCCGGCCCGAGCGCCCCGCCAGCGCTCCTAGCGGCGGGCGCAAGCCCGCCGAGCCCGCCGCCCGCTCCCCAGCCCCCCGCGCCCGCCCCCGGGCGCGCCGCCGCTCCGTCGCCGACCCGGCGTTCGGCCCGAGCGACCCGCCAGCGCTCGTCGCGGCGGGGGCAAGCCCGACGAGCCCACCCCGCGCTCCGCAGAACGCGACGCCCGCCCCCAGGAGCGTCGGCGCTCCGTCGCCGACCCGGCGTTCGGCCCGAGCGACCCGCCAGCGCCCGGCGCGGCGGGCGCCAGCCCGCCCAGGCCGCCGCGCGCTCCGCAGAACGCGACGCCCGCCCCAGGAGCGTCGGCGCTCCGTCGCCGACCCAGCGTTCGGCCCGAGCGACCCGCCAGCGCTCGTCGCGGCGGGCGCTAGCCCGCCGAGCCCACCGCGCGTTCCGCAGAACGCGACGCCCGCCCCCAGGAGCGTCGGCGCTCCGTCGCCGACCCAGCGTTCGGCCCGAGCGACCCGCCAGCGCTCGTAGCGGCGGGCGCAAGCCCGCCGCCCACCGCGCGTGCGCATGGCGCCCGCTCGGCTGGATTTCCCGCGGGAAGTCGGCGCACGATGGCGCATCGTTCCTCCGGACCCCCTCGACCCATGACCACCGCGAGCAACCTTCACGAGGCTCGGGACCGCACCTGAGATCGAGCCATGCAAATCGCTCGGACGATCGCCTTCGCGTGGGCGGGCCTTCTCGCCGTGAGGGGCATCGTCGGCCTGTTTGCCGCGATCTTGCTCCCTGGGGTCACACGACGGCTGGCCGCTCGTCGCTGGTTGCGCGTCGCCTGGTCACCGGAGACCCGTGCGGGCTCGTCGCTTTGGCTTCGCGGCCGGGCTTTCGCGCCCCGCGTTGGCTAAGCCGCTGGGGAAGGCCGCCGCGATCTTCGTCTTGGTGTTGCTCGTCCTCTGGGGCGGTGTGCGGGCAGGCCGCAGGTTCCTGCCGGCGGTCTACGCGAAGTTGACGGCTCGGACCGATCCGGAGGAGCAGACCCTGTGGGATCGTCAGCGTCCCTTCGCGGGGGATCTCGTGTTCGGACTGACGTTCATCCAGATACTCCTGGCCAATCCTGACGCGACGTCGGGCCGCCGGCGCCCCGAACGACAGGAGCGAGCGCGGTGAGCATCCGATCGAGACGCTGATGGGGCTTCGCGAACGACTCACGGAGCGACTGCTCGCCAGGCTCGGGCTCGAGTGGGATTTCACCCTCTCCCTGCAGCGAGCGCTGCTCAGCGAGATCACGGAGACGCTCTACCTGGGCTCTCGGCCGCGTCGTGAGGATGCGCCCACGCTGAAGAAGGCCGGGATCACCCACGTGGTGAGTTGCCTGCCCGAGGACGAGCGTTCCACCGTGGCGTTCCTGGCCGAGCACTTCCGGTGGTTGTTCGTGCCCGCGCGCGACGGGATCCACGAGGACCTCTCCGCCACGTTCCCAGGGATCTTCGAGTTCGCCGCGAAGGCGGCGGACGACGAAGCGCGGGCGAAGCTCCTCGTGCATTGCGAGGTCGGAGTCAGTCGATCCGCCACGGTGGCCATCGCGTGGGTGATGCAGTCGGAGAACAAGACCTTTCTCGAAGCGTTCGACCAGGTGCGGTCGGCGCGGCCCGAGGTCCTTCCGAACATCGGCTTCGCCTCACAGCTCCAGCGCCTCGAACACTCGCTACGCCCGGAGCTGCGCGCAACGCGCGAGCCATCCTCGTTGGCCCGCTACCTCACGCAGGTCTGCAACGTGCCAACGGAGCTGGAGCTGCTGCACGAAGCGCTCGAGCGACACGACTACGACGCGCCGCGAGCCATCCGCTCGATCTTCGGCGACGAGATCCCGCGGGTCGTCCAGGGTGTGCGGTTGTGAGCTGGGCGCGGCGCCGGAGTAGCGCCCGGTCTCCTCGCATGGTAGCCATTCGCTCGCTCGCGCCGATTTCCCGCGGGAAATCGGCGCACGAGCGCGCATGGCTCCCCGACGGCCCCCCGCCCCGCGAACACGCACCACCTGGAGGCGCTCCCCATGACCACCGCGATCGTCTTTCACGAGGTTCAAGACGGCACTGTGTGGGCCAACGCGTGGAAGCAGGGCCCCGGCAGCCGGCACGAGCTGTTCGGGCGGATCGGCGTAAAGTGCCGGACCTGCCGCGACCCCAACAACCCGAGCTCGCTGGGCCTCATCCTCGAGATCCCCGACATGGCGGCCTTCGAGGCGCTGCTCAAATCCGACGAAGGCCAGCGCGCCATGCGCGAGGACGGCCTCAAGGTCGAGACCATGCGCATGCTGGTGGAGTTCACGCCGTAAACGAACAGCGAATTACGACCGACCGACGCGCGGCGGCGCATGCCGGGCCAGCCGATCGGGCCGAGTAGGCGTGCTCGATGGCCCCACTTCCTCGATCCACCGAGCTGCCTTCGCGAGCGAGGTGCCCATGCTGCGGCTATCCCACGCTCACCTCGCGGGCCTACTACGAGATCTGCGAGCTTTGTTGGTGGGAGGACGAGCCGCTCGATGACGAGACGGAAGCGTCCGTGGCGAACCACGGGATGACGCTCTCACAGGCGCGAGAGAACTTCCGGACCCATGGCGTGATGTACGACCCAGCCGCCGATCCTCGACTCAGCGGGCCGGATGGTCCGCGGGAACGAGCGATCAAACAGGCGCTCATCGCCGATTTCGAGGCGCTCGCGACCGCCGAGCCCGGCGCACGGCAGGCTATCGCCGCCCGTATCGACACGCACGAGCGACATCTGCGAGAGATTCTTCATGGAAAGCTTGACGACGGCCCCGATCGCCGACCGCTGACACCCACCAAGACATGGCTCGCCCTCCTCGTCGCCGTCCTGCTCGCGATCAGCTTCTACACGGCCATCTCCCACGGCGCACCACCCCTGGCGAACATGCTGGTGGCGGCGGTGGTCCTCTTGGTTGCGCTGGCTGGACTCGCGGTGGAGAGGATTCGCGCACGGCGGGCACGGTGACGAGCAACTCGGATCAGACGCACGCCAGTCACAGCGGCATAGCGCGGCAAACTGTGTCATTACGATGTCTGCCCGAGGCACGAAGCTGAGCGTTCCTCTCCCTGCTCATCATCCCGGAATCGAGCCGATGAAACTGCTACTCACGTCCGGAGGCGTCACCAACCCGAGCATCCGCTCGGCGCTCGAGGAGCTGCTGGGCAAGCCGATCGGCGAGTCCACCGCGCTCTGCATTCCGACGGCGCAGTGGGGGCACCCGATGTGCGGGCCGGCCACGGTGCGGGGCTTCGTGGTCGGTGGGCCTCCGTGGGACACCATGGCGGGCCTCGGCTGGAAGTCGGTCGGCCTCCTCGAGCTCACCGCCCTGCCCACGATCGGCGAGGAGCGGTGGGTGCCGTGGGTGCGGGAGGCCGACGCGCTGCTCGTGGACGGCGGCGACGCGACCTACCTGTGCCACTGGATGCGCGAGTCGGGACTGGCGAGGCTTCTACCGTCGCTGACCCACACCGTCTGGGTAGGCGTGAGCGCCGGCAGCATGGTCATGACGCCTCGGATCGGTGCCTACTTCCAGGAGTGGCGGTCCGCGCCGGACGACCGGACGCTCGGCGTCGTCGACTTCTCGATCTTCCCGCACCTGAACCACCCGATGATGCCCGGCAACACCCTGCCCCACGCGCAGCGGTGGGCGGCCGACATCGCCGGCCCGGCCTACGCGATGGACGACGCGACCGCGATCAAGGTCGTCGATGGCGTGGTGGGAGTGGTCTCCCAAGGTCAATGGACGCGGTTTCCAGGGTGACCAGCGTGCCGTCTTGAACTGCCGATGAACGAAGACCTGCTCCTGGCGACCTCCCTGCTCGCCGCGCCAACGGCGCTGACTCTCGTTGGCTTTGGCGCGCGAGGCTCACCGGCGCCCACCTATTGGGGAATCGGGCTCGGCTTGCTCGCGGCCTTCGGGGTCGCGGTGTTCTTGCTCACCCGCGAAGGGTCGAGTGCGACCTCGACCATGGCGAATCTGCTTCCGGTGTGCGTCCCCGAGGGGCGCCCCGCCGAGTGATCCGGGCGCCGCGCCGGCGCCCACGCACTGGCAACGATTCCCCACCCTGGAGGCGCTCGCCATGACCCCGGCAGCCGGCACGAGCTGTTCGGGCGGATCGGCGTGAAGTGCCGGACCTTCCGCGACCCCAACAACCCGAGCTCGCTGGGCCTCATCCTCGAGATCCCCGACATGGCGGCGTTCGAGGCGCTGCTCAAATCCGACGAAGGCCAGCGCGCCATGCGCGAGGACGGGCTCAAGGTGGAGACGATGCGCGTGCTGGTCGAGTTCACGCCGTAAGCGAGGGGCGGGGCCGGTTCGGTCGGTGGAAGCGCGGGCGGGCGCGGTGGTACCCGGGCGATCGCACCACCCGTAGCGCGGGGGCTCGTCCCCCGCCAGACCGTCTGCCGGGGACGAGCCCCCGCGCTACGCCGCGAGTTGAGTCCATTTACTCAGCGTATGGAGTCATCCGTCGAGCCTGCCGAGACTCCGATTCCATGCGGCGCGTTCCGCGGAGCGTCCCCGCTCCCGACGCGTTGTTTACGAATGCGCCGTCAGCGCCCTACCCTCGTCGAGGGCGGCATCGACATGGGCGACACACGGTTCTCGGTCCGCATCTCGGCTTCGGCGAAGGACCAAGTCGAACGGTACGCGGACGCGCACGGCGTGCGGCGGAACCATCTCGTCGCGACAGCGCTCCTACACCACGTCCAGGCGCTCCGCGAGCTTCCAGCCGACCTCGTCATCCCGCCGAGGCTCACGCTCACCAGCCGATCGTTCCGCGAGGTGGCTCGCCTCGTGCGGAAGCCTCGTAGGCCCAGCCGCGCGCTCCGCGCACTTGTGGCCGGGAAGCCTGTTGCCGACGAGCCCTGATCCGCTCGACTCGACTCGCGTTCGCAAGCTGATCCCGGACGACGACCGATCACCGTTTCGCGCGCGCCCTCAGGGCAGGATCAGCGCGCCGTCGCCGTCGGAGCCGGTCGAGGTGATGGCGAGGAAGGGCGGGTTCACCACCACGACGAAGGCACGTCCCGGGACCGCGCCCGCGGGCACCTCGAACTCGAAGCGGGTCGGCGTGAGCTGCACGAGAGGAATTCGCGGCTGATCGTTCTCGTCGAGACCGCCCAGGTTCACGATCTCGGCGCCCTGCTGATTGTGAAGGTTGATGACGGCATTGGGCGAGAAGCCCTGGCCGGTGACGGTGATCGTGCCCCCGTCCTGCACGACCGACTGCACGTCGACCCCCGCGCCGATCGTGAAGATCACGGCGTTCGACTGGGCATTGCCGGTGTAGGGAGCGTTCACGAGCTGGATCATCGCGGGGCCGACCGGTGCGTTCGCGGGGATCGTGAACGTCGCGACGTTGCCGGTGCCGCCCGGCTGCGGTGAGAGCGGTCCGAGGTTCCCGGTCGCCGTGAACAGGTTCGCCACCGGATTCGCGAAGCTCTCGCCCGACACCCGCAAGGCTTGACCGGGCTCCACGGGACCGAAGAAGCCCCAGGTGAACGGAACGCTGCAATCGGCCGTCTCGAGGACGTTGGGAGGGCGGGGGTCGCTGGCCTCGATCATCCCGACGATCGCCGGCGGATTCGCCCCCAGCCTGGTGCCCACCAGCGTGCGGCAAACGGGCGCGGAGGTGTCGAAGCCCTGGTCCGTGTTGACGACCACCAGGCTCATGAGGCCGTGGCCGAGCAGGATGTCGATCGGCGGAGTCCAGGTCAGGCGCGTCGGGCTCCACGAGGTCGGAAGGAACGGACCGTAGGGCGTCGCCACCCCGCCGGGTCCCGCGACGTAGACCTGGATCACCGAGCCGGCGGTGAAGCCGTGGCCGAAGACCTCGTCTTCGCTGCCGAGGTAGACCCACACGAACCGATCCGCGCCCTCGCCCAGCGCCAGCGGCTCGTGGACCTCGACGGGCAGGAACTCCGAGATCGTGTCCTCGGCCTCACCCGGCACCGCCGCAGCGATCGCGAACAAGAACAACGACCCCGCCTGCGAAAGGGTCACGACCTGGTCCAGCGAGATGGACGCTCCCGGGTCGAGACCCGGGACGGCCACCACCGCCAGCTCGGCTGCGTCGGGGCCGACGGCCGGGATCGGCGACCCCCAGAGCCCGAGCAGCGTGCCCGCACTCGCCGCGGTACCGGCGTTCTCGACGGTGGCGGTGATCGTGAACGACTCGCCCTGGACCAGGTAGTCGTCGTCGACGGCCAACCCGGTCACCACGAGCTCGGGAGCCGCCGCCCGGGAGTCGCACGGCAGGATCACCGCGGTCACGAGCGCCGCGAGAACGGCGCAGCCGGCGTGGAGCGATCGGCGGCGACGGGACACCGCGGACGAGAACCGAACCGAGATCGTCATGGGCCCCCCGGCGTCGCCGGACGGTCGGTGCGGCGCGCGCTCACGCGGCCGCCTGGGCGGTCTCTCCGGCCTCGTGCGAGGTCGAGAGACCGAGCGCCCGCCTGCGCTGGCCGACGCCAGGAACCATACCCGCCAGCCGGACCGGGCACCCAGCCTGCGGCGGACGTGCAGAGCCTGACTTCGCGGGCTCGGCGTCGCCCGCGTTCCAGCCGCCGCGCGCGGTTTCAGGTTCGCGTTTGCGTCCGCCCGCGAGTACGTTGGCAACCCACGTCGGCAGGATCCATGCGCTGCCGGTCCATCGTTGCGCACGTCGCCCCGACGCAGGCGCCGCGCGTCGGTGCTTCAGCCGGCGTCGCACGTTGGTGAGCGCGAATCATGACGAGCCCGGAGCGTTGGACGCGACAACTCGCTGACCAGCGCGGCGGGATGGTCGTCTTTCTTTCTCACTGCTTGCTGAACCAGAACACCCGATCGAGAAGCGCCACCCGGCGGTCAAGAAGTCGTTCGCGCGGCTTCGGGAGGGGGCGTGAAGGACTCCGGTCGAGGCTCGGTCCACCGAGGCGGTCGCGCCATGAGCTACTGGGTCATCGGCGGTGTGTTCGTGGTGCAGGCGGCGATCTCGTTCGTGACGATGCGGGCGGGCACGGGGAACGGCTCGTTCGTGGGGCTGGGGGCGATGTTGTTCGCGCTCTATGGGCTGCCCGCGACGGCGCTCCTCAACTTCTTGCTGGTGCGCAGGCAGCGACAGCAGCCGCGGCGCGCGAACGTGGTGTGGATGGCGGTCGGCTCGTCGCTGCTACCGATCGTGCAGCTCGCGTTGCTGATCGCGGTCGCGGTGTTCCGGCTCTGATCCGGAGACGGTTCCGCGTCGGGGGCCGGCTGGCGACGGGGGATGGAACCCCCGTCGCTACGACGAACGTGAAGTCGTCGTAGTGCGGGGGCCTCCGTGCCCCCGCAGACGCCGGCCCGCCGGGAGGCGGGCCCTCCGAACGAGGCGGAGGTGCGAGGCGGTTCGGGGATCGACGTCCTCGTGAGCGCGCACGCCGGCGCGTATCGCCGGTCGCGCGGCGCGCGACCCTCCGAACGGCGGGGGTCTGGGAGGGGCACGCGTTGCGTGCCCGGCGATACGACGATCCCGCCGCCGCGCCGCGAACGTGGATCGCGGCACGGGGTGGCGGGGCGTACAGAGATCGACGTCCTCGCCGGCGCGCACGCCGGCGCGTATCGCCGGTCGCGCGGCGCGCGACCCTCCGAACGGCGGGGGGCTGGGAGGGGCACGCGTTGCGTGCCCGGCGATACGACGATCCCGCCGCGTCGCCGCGAACGCGGATCACGGCGCGGGGTGGCGGGGCGTACAGAAATCGACGTCCTCGTGAGCGCGCACGCCGTCGCGTATCGCCGGTCGCGCGGCGCGCGACCCTCCGAACGGCGGGGGCTGGGAGGGCACGCGTTGCGTGCCCGGCGATACGACGATCCCGCCGCCGCGCCGCGAACGTGGATCGCGGCACGGGGTGGCGGGGCGTACAGAGATCGACGTCCTCGTGAGCGCGCACGCCGGCGCGTATCGCCGGTCGCGCGACGCGCGACCCTCCGGACGGCAGGGGTCTGGGAGGGGCACGCGTTGCGTGCCCGGCGATACGACGATCCCGCCGCGTCGCCGCCGAGGCGGATCACGGCACGGGGTGGCGGGGCGTACAGAGATCGACGTCCTCGTGAGCGCGCACGCCGGCGCGTATCGCCGGTCGCGCGACGCGCGACCCTCCGGACGGCAGGGGTCTGGGAGGGGCACGCGTTGCGTGCCCGGCGATCGACGATCCCGCCGCGTCGCCGCCGAGGCGGATCGCGGCACGGGGTGGCGGGGCGTACAGAAATCGACGTCCTCGTGAGCGCGCACGCCGGCGCGTATCGCCGGTCGCGCGGAGCGCGACCCTCCGAACGGCGGGGGGCTGGGAGGGGCACGCGTTGCGTGCCCGGCGATACGACGATCCCGCCGCCGCGCCGCGAACGTGGATCGCGGCACGGGGTGGCGGGGCGTACAGAGATCGACGTCCTCGCCGGCGCGCACGCCGGCGCGTATCGCCGGTCGCGCGACGCGCGACCCTCCGAACGGCGGGGGTCTGGGAGGGGCACGCGTTGCGTGCCCGGCGATACGACGATCCCGCCGCCGCGCCGCGAACGTGGATCGCGGCACGGGGTGGCGGGGCGTACAGAGATCGACGTCCTCGCCGGCGCGCACGCCGGCGCGTATCGCCGGTCGCGCGGCGCGCGACCCTCCGAACGGCAGGGGGCTGGGAGGGGCACGCGTTGCGTGCCCGGCGATACGTCCTCGCCGGCGCGCACGCCGGCGCGTATCGCCGGTCGCGCGGCGCGCGACCCTCCGAACGACGGGGCGGATCGGCCACGCGGCCGGGGAGGGGCACGCGCCTAGCGCGACGGGATCCGGCACAATGCGGCGCCCCGAGCGCGAATGAGAGCCCCATGCCCGCCACCACGATCGAGGTCCGCACCACCTACAGCCCCGCCGAGGAGACGGCGATCATCGACGCCGTCCACGCGGCCCTCGTCGAGGCGTTCCGCATCCCGGCCCAGGACAAGACGCTGCGCCTCATCGCGCACGAGCCGCACCGCTTCCCGTGCCCGCCGGGCAAGGCGAAGCCCGAGGCGTTCACGCTCATCAGCATCGACGCCTTCGCCGGGCGCTCGCTCGACGCGAAGCGTGCGCTCTATCGCGCGATCGTCCGGAACCTCGAGCTGCTCGGCATCCCGCCCGACCACGTGAAGGTCGTGCTGCGCGAGCACCCGACCTCGAACTGGGGGATCCGCGGCGGTCAGGCCGGCTGCGACGTCGAGATCGGGTTCAAGGTCGAGGTGTAAGCGAAACGGAGGGGCGATGAGCACCAAGCGTCAACACAGCGCCGGGCCACCGTTCGAGGGCGGCTGCGCCTGCGGGAAGGTCCGCTATCGCATGACGGCGGAGCCGATGTTCGTGCACTGCTGCCACTGCACGCGCTGCCAGCGCGAGACCGGCGGGCCGTTCGCGCACCACGCGATGATCGAGTTCTCGCGCTTCGAGGTGACGCTCGGCGAGCCCGCGTTCGTGCTCGTGCCCACCGACAGCGGCGGCAAGCACTGGGTCGCCCGCTGCCCTGCTTGCCGCACGGCGATGTGGAACGAACACGGCACGCGGCAGGCCGTCACGCGCTACGTGCGGGTGGGCACGCTCGACGCGCCCGCCGCGTTACCGCCGCGCGCGCACATCTTCGTGCGCTCGAAGCAGCCGTGGGTGGTGGTGCCCGACGACGCGCCGTCGTTCCGCGGCTACTACGACGCCGCGAAGACCTGGCCCGCCGAGAGCCTCGCGCGCTACGCGGCGGCGAAGGCGCTGCGGGCCGAAGAAGCCGAGGCCGAGCGTCTGGCGAAGCCGAAAACCGCGGCGAAGAAGCCGACACCCACGGGACGGGGCAGCAAGAGCGGCCGCCCGCGTGCCAAGTAGGTCGACCATGCAGAGCCCCGAAGACCTCGAAGCGATCGCGAAGCGGTGGGTGTCGCTGTGGTCGGGGACTGTGGACTGGGCGCTCTTCGACGCGATCCACGACGACGACTTCCACGACGAGTCGTCGGCGGGACGGCCCGCCACCAAGGAAGGGTTCGCCGCTGGTCTGCGAGCCTTCGTGGCAGCGTTCCCGGACGTGACGACCACCGTCGAGGATCTCGTGGTCGACACGCGCACCAGGAAGGTGGCGGTGCGCTGGAAGGCCGTCGGAACCAACGGGACGGCGTACCTGGGCGTGGGGCCCACGGGCCGGCGCACGACCATCACCGGCATCGAGATCGTCGAGATCCGCGGCGAGCGCGTCGTGCGGCGCTGGGGCGAGTGGGACATCACGGGGCACACGACGGCTCCTTGAAGTGTCGGGTCGGGCCGCGGGGACTGGGTCCCGCGGTGGTGCGCTAGCATCCGCGCATGAACGAACCGGCGCCTTCGACCACGTCCGCGGCCTCACCGGCCGCATCACGCTCGACCTTCGTCACCGTCCTCGCGTGGGCGGCGATCGTGATCGGCGGGATCGGGATCCCGATCAGCCTGATCTCGGCGGCGATGGTCGCGGTGCACAGCTACGGCACCAACAACACCACCGTGCTCGGCTTCGTGCAGGTGGTGCTCGGACCGCCGGCGACGCTGGTGGCGGGGATCGCGCTCTTGCGCCGCAGGCGCTGGGCGTGGGCGTACATGGTGTGCCTGCTCGGCGCGGTCGCGCTCGGCACCAGCTACTCGGCGTGCACGGCGCCCAAGGAGTCGTACACGTACACCTCGCCGAGCGGTGTGCCCACGACGGTGCTGGCGTCGGACACCTCGGGTGCGTGGCCGGTGGTGTTCGTGTGCGTCGCGCTGATGGCGAAGCTGCTGACCAAGCGCGTGCGCGACGAGCTGGGCGTGGGTGGCGGGTAGTCGCGCGCAAGAGAGGCGGACCGAGCGCTCCCACTCGTGTCCGATCCTCCGCCGCGACGGAGCGCGGCCCTCCAGCCGATCGGCCCCACGCGAGCGGCCGTTGGGTGTGTAGGGGGGCGTCAGTCCTCCCGGGAGTGGGTGCGAGCGGGGTGATCGTGCCGGTGAAACGCGGGCGAGCTCACGCTCCGGTCCGTTCCTCGGCCGCGACGGAGCGCGGCCCTCCAGCCGAGCGGCTCCACGCGAGCGGCCGTTGAGTGTGTAGGGGAGGGCGTCAGTCCTCCCGGGAGTGGGTGCGAGCGGGGTGATCGTGCCGGTGAAACGCGGGCGAGCTCACGCTCCGGTCCGATCCTCGGCCGCGACGGAGCGCGGCCCTCCAGCCGATCGGCCCCACGCGAGCGGCCGTTGGGTGTGTAGGGGAGGGCGTCAGTCCTCCCGGGAGTGGGTGCGAGCGGGGTGATCGTGCCGGTGAAACGCGGGCGAGCTCACGCTCCGGTCCGATCCTCGGCCGCGACGGAGCGCGGCCCTCCAGCCGATCGGCTCCCGCGAGCGGCCGTTGGGTGTGTAGGGGAGGGCGTCAGCCCTCCCGGGAGTGGGTGCGAGCGGGGTGATCGTGCCGGTGAAGTGCGGGCGAGCTCACGCTCCGGTCCGATCCTCGGCCGCGACGGAGCGCGGCCCTCCAGCCGATCGGCCCCACGCGAGCGGCCGTTGGGTGTGTAGGGGAGGGCGTGAGCCCTCCCGGGAATGGGTGCGAGCGGGGTGATCGTGCCGGTGAAACGCGGGCGAGCTCACGCTCCGGTCCGTTCCTCGGCCGCGACGGAGCGCGGCCCTCCAGCCGATCGGCCCCACGCGAGCGGCCGTTGGGTGTGTAGGGGAGGGCGTCAGCCCTCCCGGGAGTGGGTGCGAGCGGGGTGATCGTGCCGGTGAAGTGCGGGCGAGCTCACGCTCCGGTCCGATCCTCGGCCGCGACGGAGCGCGGCCCTCCAGCCGATCGGCCCCAGCGTGCCGTGGCCGTAGATCTGGACGCCACCCGCACCGTCCGGTCCGAGCGCCGGGTTGTGGGTGACCTGCGAGGCCGGCTGCCGATCTCCGCGCCAGCCGCTCGCGTCCTGGTACCAGTAGCGGATGCGGTTGGCGACGTCGCAGAACGTGAGGTGGACGACACCGTCCCCGGTCACGATCATCGACGGTCCCTGGTCGATCCCGGTCTGCGCGGTGTCCGGGATCGCCACCGACGGCTGCCAGGTGCCGTTCGCGAGGCGCTTCCGCACCCGGATGCGCCCGTCGCTCAGGTAGTCGTAGGTGCCGTTGAGCCACGCCAGGTAGAGGTCGCCGTTCGCCGCGAACGCGAGCGTCGGGATGCCACGCGTTGCAGTAGTCCGAGGCCGGGTTGCAGTCGACCACGTCCGCGACGTCGATGGGCGCTTCCCAGCCGGTCGCGAGGCGCCGCGCGTACTTGAGGCGCAGCCGGCTGTTGGGTCCGGTGCGCGCGCTCCACACGGCGTGCGGGATGCCGGCGGCGTCGATCGCGAGCGCCGTCCCCTCTTCCCCCTGCGTGAAGTCGGTCCATCCCGAAGCACCGAGGCTCTCGCTCGACGACCAGAGCCCGGTGCTGGTGTCGAAGGTCGCGTACTTGGTGTAGCCGGAGCGCTTGTTCCAGATGACGTGGATCCGCCCCTGGCCGTCGAGCCCCACGGCGGGCTGGCCGACGCCGCCGCCCGGCGCGTGCGCGGCGTCGAGCTCGGTGAACGACGTCGGAGTGCCGGGCTGGTTCGCCTTGCGCACGTGGATCGCGCTGTTCGGGCACTCGGGGTACGACGTGCAGTCCGGCGCGACCGTGTAGACGACGTTGCCGAGGGTCCGCACCACCTGGTGCGGCGACACGTCGGTGAAGCCGGGGCCGACCGGGATCTGCGGGTTCGCTTCGGTGGTGGGCGGCACGTACGTGGTGACCTGGAACACCAGCCAGTCGAGGTCGCTCGAGTCGGCCGCCGAGTAGGTCGTGTAGCGCACCTGCATGACGCGCGACGCGCTCACGAAGCGCGACAGATCGCCGCTCAGCGGGAACGAGAGCGGCTTCCAATGGTGGTACGACGCGCCGTCGTTGTAGCCGAGGGTGAGCCAGCTCGAGGCCGCGTAATCGCGGACCTGGAACGTCCAGCGCTGGCAGCTCTTCGGCTGTCCGTAGTAGCTCGCGGCGAGCGAGAGGCCCGAGGCGGTCGCGACGTCGAGGCCGGCCGGCACCACGAAGCTGAAGATCCCCTGGTAGCCGCTCGGTCCCGGCGTGTAGCGCTGGGCGCGGGCGAGATCGGTGGTGTCGCCGCTCAGGTCCTGCGTGGCGAGCACCCCGATCGGCTGGCTGCCGGTGGTGCCGAGGTTCGCCGACACCGACGCCGGCGGGACCGCGGTGGTGACGTAGTCGGCGCGGCTCGGGGCCGCCGCGAGCACGAGGATCGTCAACGCGAACGACGCACGAGCGGCGGGAGAGCGACGAAGCGATCGGACCATGTCGGTGCACCCCGGCGGATAGGTCGAAGTAGGATACCGAAGGTCGACGCGCGGACGCCCGTGAATCGTGTCGACCGCAGTTCGCAACCGCCGTCTCGAGCCGACTCCGGAGCGCAGCATGAGCCCGCGCCACAGACCGCCCCCAACGTCCCTGGTGGTGTACGCGAAGGACAAGGAGCGGGTGTCGCGCTTCTACCGCGCGACGCTCGGGCTCGAGGCGGTCGAGTCCGAGGCCTCGTACGACCGCCTAGTGGGCGCCGGGATCGAGCTGATCGTGCACGCGATCCCGGCGCCGCTCGCGGCGAGCATCCAAGTGACGCGCCCGCCGCAGCCGCGCGAGGACACGCCGTTCAAGCCGGTGTTCGAGTGCGCGGATCTGCGCGCGGTGCGCCGCGCGGCGCGCGCCACCGGCGGCGCGCTGAACCCCGCGCGCGCGAGCTGGCGCTGGAACGGCCGCACCCTCCTCGACGGCTGGGATCCCGAGGGCAACATCGTGCAGTTCGCGAAGACCGAAGCGCTGCGCGCGCGCCCGGCGAAGCGGCGAGCCGGCGGCGCCGCTACGCGCACGAAGCGGTGAGGCCCGTGTTCACCTACGTCTGCCTCGGCACCGGCGATCTCGAGCGCGCGGCGCGCTTCTACGACGCGGCGCTCGGGGCGCTCGGTCACGCGCGCTGCGACACCTCGGCCGAGACCGGCTTCGAGGGCTGGATCGGCTGGGGGCTCTACGAGGAGCGAGGGGGCCGGCAGGTGGCGCTCTGGCTGTGTCCGCCGTTCGACGGGCGCGCGGCGACCGTCGGCAACGGCACGATGGTGGCCTTCCAGGCGAGCACCTGGGACGAGGTCGACGCCTTCCACGCCGCGGCGCTCGCGCACGGCGGCACCAGCGAGGGTGAGCCGGGGCTGCGCGCCCAGTACAACCCGGACTTCTACGCGGCGTACGTCCGCGACCCCGACGGCCACAAGCTCGCGGCGGTGTGCCGCGGCTTCACCGAGCGACCGAGCGCGGCCTGCGATAGGCGATAGCCGAAGGGCGTCGGCGAGGCATCGGATCGCACGGTTGGAGCGCGCCCGCTCCGTCGGGCGCCGGGGGTTGGTCGGGCGTTCGCAGCGATCGGCGGCGTCGCATCCCGGCGCGCCGGAGGCGCGCCCTCCAGACCGAGGGGATCGAGCAGGCCGAACAGCGATCCGTGTCGGCGGCGATGCACGCGCGATCGTCGGATCGGCGGGTACGCGGCGCGTGACATCCCGCGGCGTCGAGTGGCTGGAGGGCCGCGCTCCGTCGCGGCCGAGGAACGGACGCGAGTGGCGGCGATCGATCCCGATCCCGGGCGGGCTCACGCCCGCCCCTACGTAGCCAACGGTAGATCGCGAGGGTGCGTGAGGGCGAGCGTCAGCTCGCACGCGGCGACCCGAGTACCGTCGAAGCTCGCGTGCATCTGGCGCCGGTGCGCGGATAGGCTGGGCGCATGTTTCGCCTCTACATCGCCAACAAGAACTACTCGTCGTGGTCGCTGCGCCCGTGGGTGCTGATGCGCGAGGTCGGCATCCCGTTCGAGGAGGAGCTCGTGCCGTTTCTGGGCGAGGCCGATCCCGACGCGTTCCGGTCGTTCTCGCCGACCGGCAAGGTGCCGTGCCTGAGCGACGGCGAGACCACGGTGTGGGACTCGCTCGGGATCGTCGAGCACCTCGCCGAGCGCTTTCCGGCGGTGTGGCCACGCGACGCCGCGGCGCGCTCGTGGGCGCGCTGCGCCAGCGCCGAGATGCACTCGGGGTTCGGCACGCTGCGCGACATCTGCACCATGAACTGCGGCATTCGCGTGCGGCTCGCGCCCTACCCGGCCGCCCTCGCTCGCGAGATCGAGCGCCTCGACGCGCTCTGGAACGAGGGGCTCGAGCGCTTCGGCGGGCCGTTCCTCGCGGGCGCCGAGTTCACCGCCGTGGATGCGTTCTTCACGCCGGTCGCGTTCCGGGCTCAGACCTACGCCCTGCCGCTCAGCGAGGCCGCCACCGCGTACGCGGCGCGGCTGCTCGCGCTGCCGTCGGTGCAGGAGTGGTACGCGGCGGCGCTCGCCGAGACCTGGCGCGAAGAAGGCCACGAGGCCGAGGCCCGCCGCGCGGGTGAGTGGCTCGCGGACCTGCGCGCGCGGGAGTGAAGCGGGCGGCGCGGGTTACGCGGGTAGGTAGCGGCCCGCGAAGCCGTCGCGGCTGACGCCCACACGTCCCGGCAGGTGGCGCGCGGCGATCGCGACGATCCGGTCGCGGTAGGCGAGAAGCGACGAGCCGGGATCGATGGCCTCCATCGCCGCGGGGAGCGGGGTGGCGCGCGTGCGATGGCCGTCGGGTGTGCCCTCGCCTTCGATGAAGTGGTCGATCACCACCGCGTCGGCGCAGGCGGCGAGGCGCGCGAAGAACCGCTCGGGGTCGGCGATCGGCAGCAGCGGTGAGACTGTCACGATGGTGCGCAGGCCAGCCGCGCGCAGCGTTGCGGCGGCGGCGAAGCGGGACTCGACAGGGCTCGCATGGGGAGGCAGGCCCGGAAGGTGCTCGCGATCGGTTTCGATCGAGAGATGGACGCGCAGTTCGGTGCGCGCGGCGAGCGCGCGCAACGCGTCGATGCGCTCGGCGACGTGGTGGGTGTGGGTCTGGAGGATGAGCGCGTCGGGGGGCTCGTCGAGCATCGCCGCGAGGACGGACGCGGTCACGCCGAGGCGGCTCTCCTGCGGCAGGAAAGGCTCGGTCGAGCTCGACAGGAAGATCGCGAAGCGGCCGCGCTTGGCGCGCGCCCAGCGCCGCTCGCGATCGGCGCTCGCTCGGTACGCCTCGGCGGCGTTCTCGCGGACCTCGAGGAAGCGGCCCCAGCGCTCGCCGCGGGTCAGCCAGCCGTTGTGCTGGACGTAGCAGGCCACGCCGCAGAGCGAGCCGCCGAGGCTGCAGCCGCGGTAGGGCTGCAGCGAGTGCGAGCACACGTCGCGGAGAAATCCCGAGCTGCGCGTGAGGATCTCGCCGACCCGCGCCGTGGTGACGTGCATGGGAGGAGCGTACTCCGCGCTAAATGGGCCACCACGATTTGGATCGCCCTTGCGCCGAACGGGCTGGAGGGCGGCGCTTCGTCGCCGCCGAAGCCGATGGGACGCCGAGACCGGTCGCTACGAATCGTGACGTTGCATATAGAGAGCGGCGAAGCTTGCGGCCGGCCCGAGCGACGCCGAGATTGTCGGAAACGGAGGATGCGATGTGTCGCAACATTCGCCCGCTCTTCAACTTCGAGCCGCCCGCCACCGAGGAGGAGATCCGCGCCGCGGCGCTCCAGTTCGTGCGCAAGGTGAGCGGCTTCACCAGGGCGTCGAAGGCCAATCAAGTGGCGTTCGACGCGGCGGTCGAGCAGGTGACCGGCGCGGCGCGCGTCCTGGTGGCGTCGCTCGTCACCAACGCGCCGCCGCTCGATCGCGAGGTCGAGCGCGCCAAGGCGAAGGCCCGCTCGGCCAAGCGCTTCGGTACGGCGAGCAGCGCGTGATCGCCGCGAGCCGCGATCTACGGCGTCGGCGGTGCGTTGACGTCGTCGTATCGCCGGGCACGCGACGCGTGCCCCTCCGACGTAACGCCCCGGCCCGCCGGAGGCGGGCCCCCCAGACCGGTCGCGGAGGGTCGCGCGTTGCGCGACCGGCGATACGCGACGACGTCACGTCGCCGGTCGCGGTGATCGCTGTACAGAGATCGACGGCCTCGTGAACGCGCACGCCTCGTCGTATCGCCGGGCACGCGACGCGTGCCCCGCTCGTGCCCGGGCGGGCGCCAGCGATCCATCCTGACGCCCCGGCCCGCCGGAGGCGGACCCTCCAGACCGGGACCGACAGGCTGGAGGGCCGCGCTCCGTCGCGGCCGAAGGGATCGATCGGGCGTTCGCGGCGATCGGCGCCGTCGGCGGTGCGTTGACGTCGTCGTATCGCCGGGCACGCGACGCGTGCCCCTCCGACGTAACGCCCCGGCCCGCAGGAGGCGGGCCCTCCAGACCGGGACCGACAGGCTGGAGGGCCGCGCTCCGTCGCGGCCGAAGGGATCGAGCGGGCGTTCGCAGCGAGCGGCGACGTGACGCCCCGGACCGCCCGCGGAACCTAGACCGGGCTCAGGATGACGATGGGGATCTCGCGGGTGGTGCCCTTCTTGTAGTCGACGTAGCCGGGGTACATCGCTTCCAGACGCGGCCACAGCACCGCCGCTTCCTCGGGCGTCGCCTGCGCGGCGCGCATCGTGAAGAACTTGCGCCCGTACTGGACCTTGGCGTCCGGCTTGGCCTGCAGGTTGAGCCACCACGCCGGCGGCTTGTCGGCGCCCGCGTTCGAGCCGACGACGATGAACCGCTCGCCGTCGCGCATCGAGAGCAGCGGCGTGGTCCGCGCCTCGCCGGTCTTCCGGCCGGTGGTGGTGAGCAGGATCATCGGGATCCCGCCCATGTTGGCTCCCAGCCAGCCGCCGCTCTTGGTGTAGACCCAGCGGTGGACCTTGGTGATGAACGCGAGCTGGCCGCGGTTTCGCGGCCGGAAGATCTGGGTCAGGCTCATGCGAGCACCTGCGTCAGTAATCGTTCGCGGTGGAAGATCGGGTCGCCGAAGAGCATCTCTCCGAGCTTGGCGCGCTTGAAGTAGAGGTGGAGGTCGTGCTCCCAGGTGATGGCGATGCCGCCGTGGATCTGGATCGCGTCGCCGGCGCACTTGCGGAAGGCCTCGGAGGCGTAGGCCTTGGCGATGCTCGCCGACACCGACGCGTCGGGTGCGCCGTTCTCGAGGGCCCACGCGGCATAGAGCGCGGCGGATCGCGCGCTCTCGACGAGCAGCATCATGTCGGCGCACTTGTGCTTGATCGCCTGGAAGCTGCCGATCGGGCGGCCGAACTGGACGCGGATCTTGGCGTATTCGACGCTCATCTCGAGGGCCTTGCCCGCGCCCCCCACCATCTCGGCCGCCATCCCCGCGGCGGCGCGATCGAGGGCTCGTGAGATCGCCGGCCAGCCATCGGTGGCGTCGCCCACGACCGCGTCCTCGCCCACCTTCACGCCGGTCAGCGTGACCGTGGCGAGGCGGCGCGTGCCGTCGACCGTCGTCATCGGCTCGATCGTCACGCCCTTCGCGCCGCGCTCCACCAGCAACAGCACCACGCCGCCGCCCAGCTTCGCCGCGACCAGCAAGAAGTCCGCGACGTGCGCGTCGAGCACCGCGCACTTGCGGCCCGAGATCGCGTAGCCGCCCTTCCCCTTGCGCGCCTTGGTGGCGATCGCCTGGGGAGTCCACGCGCCGCCGTCCTCCCACACCGCGAGCGCGCCGAGCGCCTTGCCGGCGGCGATCTCGGGGAGCCAGCGGGTCTTCTGCGCCTCGCTACCGGCGTCGGCGAGGGTCAGCCCCGCGAGCACCGCCGCGCTGAAGAACGGGCCTGGCAGGAGCGCGCGCCCCGCCTCCTCGAGCACAACCGCCAGGCCGAGGAAGCCGAGCCCCACGCCGCCGTAAGCCTCCGGCACCGCGAGCCCCGGCCAGCCGAGCTCGGTGATCTTGCTCCACAGCTCGTCGGTGTAGCCGCGCGGATCGTCGAGGAGCGCGCGCAGCTTGGCGCTCGGCACCTCGCGCTCGAGGAACGAGCGCGCCGTGTCCTTGAGCATCCGCTGATCGTCGGACAGGTCGAAGTTCATCGGTGTCTCCCCCGCTCAGCCCTTCGGCAGCCCGAGCACGCGCTCGCCCACGATGTTGCGCTGGATCTCGCTGGTGCCCGCCTCGATGGTGTTCGCGCGCGCGCGCAGGAACGCATACACCCAGCGCCCCTGGTCCACGGCGCCCATCTCGCCGTGCGGGATCAGCCCGCGGGACCGGCGAGGTTCACCGCCAGCTCCGAGAGGCGCTGGCTCAGGTCCGTCCAGAAGAGCTTGCCGAACGAGCCCTCCGGCCCGGGGATGCCGTCGCGGGCGATCTTCGTGAGGCTGCGGTAGCTGTTCCAGCGCATGATGCGCACGTCCGAGATGCAGCGCGCCAGGTCCTGACGGACCGAGTGGTCCTCGAGCGCGGGCTTGCCGCGCACGTGGACGCGGCGCGCGAGCTCGATCACCGCGGCGATCGTGAGCTCGAGCCGCACCTGCACCGAGATCGCCAGGGTGCCGCGCTCGTGGAGGAGCGTGGTCATCGCGGTCTCCCAGCCGCCGCCCAGGTGGCCGAGCAGGTTCTCGCGCGGGACGTGGACGTTGTCGAAGAAGACCTCGCCGAACTCGGCCTCGCCGGTGAGCTGGACCAGCGGCCGCACCGTGACGCCGGGGCTCTTCAGGTCGACCAGCAAGCACGAGATGCCGCTGTGACGCTGCGACGCCGGGTCGGTGCGCGCCAGCATCAGGATCCAATCGGCGTAGGGCCCGAGGGCTCCGAATAGCCCTGCGCCCAGATCTCCTCGCAGCTCAGGATCTTGGGCAGGAAGCGCTTTTTCTGCTCCTCGGTGCCGTGGGCGATGATCGTCGGCCCGACCATGTTGAGGCCGATGACGTTGATGATCTCGGGGGCGCGGGCGCGGGCCACCTCCTCGTTGAAGATCACCTGCTGCATGACCGTGGCGCCGCGGCCGCCGTACTCCTTGGGCCACGCGATACCCGCCCAGCCGGCCTCGAAGAGCTTCTTCTGCCAGGCCTGGAGGAAGCGCACCCGCTCGTCGAACTGCACCATCTTGTCGAGCATCGCGCCCTCGGCGAAGCCGGGCGGGATGTTGGCGCCGAGCCAGCTCGAGAGCTCGCTACGGAACGCCGCTTCTTCCGGGGAGTCGAGAAAGTCCACGCTCATCCCTCCGTGACCCGGGCGCGCGCTCCGCGCGGGTCACCGGTCGTGACGATGCTCGTGCTCGGGCGGCTTGGGCTCGAGCTTGGATCCATCCGCGACCTCGAGGTCGCCGGCGGGCTCGTGCCTGGGGCGGATCAGCGACGCGAGCACGGCGAAGCCGAGCAGCATCCCCACCACCGCCAGCGACTCGCCGGTGGTGATGTGGAAGAAATCCTTCACCACCATCTTGGCGCCGATGAAGCCGAGTGTGAGGCCGAGCCCCACGTTCAGGTAGGCGAACTTGTCCATCGCGCCGGCGAGCAGGAAATAGAGCGCGCGCAGGCCGAGGATCGCGCAGATGTTCGAGGAATAGACGATGAAGGGGTCGGTGGTGACGGCGAAGATCGCGGGGATCGAGTCGACCGCGAACAGCACGTCGCTGAACTCCACCGTCACCAGCGCGACCAGGAGCGGCGTGGCGTGGCGCACGCCGCCCACGCTCACGATGAACCGCGCGCCGTGGAACTCACCGAGCGTGGGCATGAGCTTGCGGAACAGCCTGAGCCCGAGGTTCTTCTCGGGCTCGATGTTCTCGTGCTGACCGCGCAGCAGGTTCACGCCGGTGTAGATGAGCAGCGCGCCGAAGAAGTAGAGGATCCATTCGAAGCGCGCGATCAGCACCGTGCCGAGGCCGATGAAGAGCCCACGCATCACCAGGGCGCCGAGGATTCCCCAGAAGAGCACCCGCCGCTGGAGATGCTTCGGTACTCCGAAGTAGCCGAACAGGAAAAGGAACACGAACAAGTTGTCGACCGAGAGCGACTCCTCGATCAGGTACCCGGTGAAGAACTCGAGCGCCTTCTGGTGCCCGAAACGGATGTAGATGAAGCCGTTGAAGGCGAGCGCCAGCGACACCCAGAACACGCTCCAGCCGAGCGCCTCGCGCCCGGACATGTCGCGGGGCTGACGCTGGAAGAGCACCAAGTCGACCACCAGCAGCGCGACCACCGCCGTGGTGAAGCCGAGCCACAGCGCGGGCGTACCGATCGTGTCGACCATGACTCCAGGACGTTGAATGGGTGGGGGGAATGGCGGACGCCGGAACCGGCGAGCGTCCCGCAAGTTGGCGAAGATCGGCTCGTGCGGCAACGTGGAAGCGAGGGGGAGGCCAGCGTCATGACACATGCGGTCCGGGTGCACGGGAGCGGCGGTCCCGAGGTCATGCGGTGGGAGGAGGTCGACGTGCCCGAGCCGGACGCCGGGCAGGTGCGCCTGCGGCAGACGGCGGTCGGCCTCAACTTCATCGACGTCTACCACCGCAGCGGGCTCTACCCGATCGCTGCGTTTCCGGCGGTGCTCGGGCTCGAGGGGGCGGGGGGCGTCGAGAAGGTCGGAAGCGGGGTGCGTGGGCTGGCCGAGGGAGACCGGGTGGCGTACGCGAGCGCGCCGATGGGTGCCTACGCGGAGGCGCGCGTGATGCCGGCGGAGCGGGTGGTGAAGCTGCCGGCGGGCGTCGCGGACGACGTCGCGGCCGCGATGATGCTCAAGGGGCTCACCGCGCAGTTCCTGCTGCGGCGGACGTATCGCGTCGACGCGGGCGACCCGATCGTGATCCACGCCGCGGCGGGCGGCGTGGGGTTGCTCGTGTGCCAGTGGGCGCGCGCCCTCGGCGCCACCGTGATCGGCACCGTGGGCAGCGACGCCAAGGCTGAGATCGCGCGAGCGCACGGCTGCGAGCACCCGATCGTCACGAGCCGCGAGGACTTCGTGGCGCGGGTGCGTGACATCACCGGCGGCGCGGGAGCGGCGGTGGTCTACGACTCGGTGGGCAAGGACACCTTCTCGGGCTCGCTCGACTGCCTGCGGCCGATGGGGATGCTGGTGATGTTCGGGCAGTCGTCGGGAGTGGTGCCGACCTTCGACCTCGCCCGCCTCGCCAAGGGCTCGTACTTCCTGACCCGGCCGAGCCTGATGGTCTACACGGCCAAGGCCGAGGATTACGCGGCCGGCGCGCGCGAGCTGTTCGAAGTGGTCGAGCGCGGCCAGGTGAAGATCGAGATCGGCCAGCGCTACGCGCTGCGCGACGCGGCGCAGGCGCACCGCGACCTCGAGGGCCGCAAGACCACCGGCTCGACGGTGCTCACGATCTAGCGCCGGGCCGCACGCCGTGCACAGGCGGGCGGGGACAGGCCCCGCCCCTACGGATCACCTATACCAGCGACGGCGCGGCGCATGGCGATCGGCGCGCGTCACGCGCGGCGGCGGGGAGGCTTGCGCGCGCGCGGATCGGGCCGGGAGACTGCGGCGCCGCCCGGATAGGCGTCGCGGATCGTGGCGGCGAGCTGGCGCAGCGCCGCGCGCAGTGACGAGCGTGGGCGCCACACGAGCGCGACCGTGCGATGCGGCTGGGGCGCTCCCAGCGGGCGCGTGTCGATCGCGGCGCGGCGCTGCTCGGTCTCGACCGCCAGCTCGGGGAGCAGCGTGATCCCAGCACCGCTCGCCACCATCTGCGCGAGCGTGCTCAGGCTCGTGGCGCGGAACGCGGCCTCCTCGGTGCGCGCCGCGGAGCACACCTCGAGGGCCTGCTCGCGAAAGCAGTGGCCGTCGTCGAGGAGCAGCACGCAGGCGTCGCGGAGCTCGCGCAACGCCGCCGGCTCACAGCTCACGGCGAGTGGATGACCGTGTGGCGTGGCGAGCACGAACGGATCCCTGGCGATGGCCGCCGACTCGACCTCGCCGATGTCGGCTTCGAGCGCGAGCAGCGCCGCGTCGATCTCGCCCGCTCCGAGCAGCCGCACCAGCGAGTCGGTCTTCTCCTCGGTCCACGCGACGGTGAGCCGCGGATAGCGCGCGCGCAGCGCGGGCGCCGCGTGGGGCAGCAGGTAGGGCGAGATCGTGGGGATGACGCCGATCCGGATCGTACCGGTGAACGGGTCGCCGAGCCGGCGCGCGCTCTCGACCAGATCATCCGCGTCGAGGACCAGCTTGCGCGCGCGCTCGATCAGCTCCGCCCCCGCCGACGTCGGCAGCACGCCGCTGCGCCCGCGCTCGAAGAGCCGCACGCCGAGCGCCTCCTCGAGCTGCGCGAGCTGCGCGCTGAGCGACGGCTGCGAGACGTGGCAGAGCTGCGCCGCCCTGCGGAAGTTCCGCGCCTCCGCGACGGCGACGACATACTGGAGCTGCCTCAACGTGATCGGTTGCGCGCCGAGCTTCATGATGGGACGAACCTATCAGAGGCGCCGGGGCGATGCTCCGGATCTATCGGCTGAGCGTACGGCCAACAGCGCAGCGCTTCCTGTAGGATCGCGCCATGCAGGCGGGATCCCCACGGGTAGGATGGAAAGCAGCGCTTCTGTCGCTGCTGCTCACGCCGGGCCTCGGGCACCTCTACGCCGGACGCCCGAAGCGCGGCGCCGCCTTCTTCTGCGTAGCCCTCGCGGTGGCGTACACGCTCGTCGCGCTCGCGCTCTTCGACGCGCTGAGCGCCGCGAGCTACGGGACGGTGCTGGCGATGCTGCTCGCGGTGCGAATGGCGAGTGTCGTCGACGCCGTGCGCATCGCCCGCAGCGCCGGATCGGCGTACCAGCTCCGTCGCTACAACCGGTGGTACGCGTACGTGGGGGCCACGCTGGTTGCGAGCCTCCTGGTGCTGCCGACGCGGCTGGTGGCCCGTCCGTACCGGATCCCATCGGGCGGGATGCTGCCGACCGTGCAGATCGGCGACTACATCATCACCAACTCGATCGCCTATCCGCGTACGCCCCCAGCTCGCGGGGACGTGGTGGTGTTCCGGTATCCGCGAAACCGAGACGAGACGTACATCAAGCGGATCATCGGCTTGCCCGGCGAGACGATCGCCATCCACCAGCGGCGTGTGAGCGTGAACGGGCAGGAGATCGACGACCCGTGGGGCTTCTGTCCCGACGGCCGATCCGTGGGGGATCGCGCTGCCGACTGCGGGCCCCCGATCGCCCGAGCGGACGAGATGGCTCCCACGACCCTCCGCGCGGACGAGTACTTCGTGCTCGGCGACAACCGCATGCGCAGCCAGGACAGCCGCTTCTGGGGCGCGCTTCCGAAGGCCGACCTCCTCGGGAAAGTCGTAGGGGTGTGCTGGTCGTGGGACGCCGAGCAGCTCCGCATGCGCCTCGACCGGATCGGGCTCGCGCTCGACCGGAGCTGACGTTTCGAAGTCCCTGACGCCGGAGGTCCCCGTGGACCCGATCCGCTTCTACTTCGACTACCTGTCGCCCTACGCATACATCGCGTGGACGCAGATCCACGCGCTCGCCGGGCGTCATGAGCGGATCGTCGAGCCGCGCCCGGTGCTCTTCGCGGCGCTGCTCGGCGAGCACGGCCAGAAGGGCCCGGCCGAGATCCCGGCGAAGCGGCTCTACGTGTTCAAGGATGCGTACCGCAAGACGCATCGCGCGGGCCTGCCGCCGCTCACGCCGCCGCCGACTCACCCCTTCAATCCGCTGGTGGCGCTGCGCGCCTCGACGATCGACAACGAAGCCGAGGCGCAGCGGCGGCTGATCGACGCGCTCTACGCCGCCACCTGGGCGGGCGGTGGCGGGGTCGACGCGCCCGAGAAGGTGGCGCGGATCGCGACCGGCATCGGCCTCGACGGCGAGGCCATCGTGCGTGAGGCGGCGTCCGACCGAGCGAAAGCGCGCGTGCGAGCCAACACCGAGGAGGCGATCGGCGCGGGAGCGTTCGGCATCCCGAGCATGGTCGTCGACGGGGAGCTCTTCTGGGGCGTCGATTCGCTGCCACTCCTCGACGACTTCCTCGCGGGACGCGACCCGCTCACGCCCGAGGAGATCGTCCGCTGGGTCGGCGTCGTGCCGTCCGCGACGCGCCGCGAGCTGCGCTGATCAGCCGCGGCTCGCGAACCCGCCGGCGAACGGACGCGATCGCGAACGATCGAGCGAGCTCCCGGGCGGCCTCACGGCCGCCCCTACACATCCACCAGGTTCACGTGGGTGTGTAGGGCGGGCGCGAGCCCGCCCGCAGTAGCGATCGAGCGGGATCGTAAGGCAATCCGCATGATCGGCAACGCGACGCCCCCGCCCGCCAGAGGCGGGCCCTCCAGACCGGAACCGATGGGCTGGAGCGCGCCCGCTCCGTCGGGCGCCAGTGAACGATCGCAACCGTACGGCAATCCGCGTCATCGGCGGCGCGTGGGCTCTCGTCGTATCGCCGGGCACGCGGCGCGTGCCCCTCCGACCGAGAGGGCGTCACGTGGGTGTGTAGGGGCGGGCGCGAGCCCGCCCGCAGTGGCGAACGATCGCAATCCTACGGCGATCCCCCCGCGCTACGAACGCCATCGTAGCGACGGGCGCTCCATCCCCCGTCGCCCGCCCTCGGGCGGCGGTTCGCGCCGATCCGCCCCGGCCCGCCGGAGCCGGGCCCTCCAGACCGAGCCTGCCTGCGCTCAGGATCGGAGGCGGACGGCTCGCTTCCCGGCAGCCCGCACGAGTGCGTCATCCAGGCTCAGGAGCGAGAGGTCGCGTGCGATCGCGAGCGACAGGTAGCTCGCGTCGTACACCGTCAGTCCATGCCGCCGTGCAACGGACCAGGCGTCCTTCCATCCCACGTCGACGAGCGTCACCAGCCACCCTTGGGTCTCGCCGAGCAGCGCCTCGGCGTCGCTCCACGCTAGCTCGTGCCTCAGCACCTTCGATCGCGCGACGTTGGCGAGCTCGAACGGGAAGATCGGGGGAACGATCACCTCGGAGGTCTCGAACAAGAGCCTGACGAATCGTTCCGCGCTCGGCTCCCGAAACAAGACGGCGGCGGCCGCCGACGCGTCAAGAACGAGCGTCACGATCGCGATCCGCGCGGACGATCTTGCGAGACGAAGGAGTCGTGCGCACACCCCGTCGACGGGCCTCGATGAACGTCCTGGCGAACGGGTTCGTCGCGTGCTGCTCGGCGAGCTCGTCCGCCCGGGCCACGGACAGCAGATCGAGGATCTCGGCGTTCACGCTTCGTTCGTGCGCGGCCGCTCGACCACGCAACCAGCGCAACGTCTCGTCACTCACGTTTCGTAGCGTCAGCGTCTTCATGCCGTCCTCCTGCCTGTTGAGCGCGAAGTCCTGTCGATGATAGCAGCGACGGCATGGCAGTGCAGTCACGATGGTGGCGGCACGTGGCAGCGGAACGCCGCTCGCCGGGGCAGCGATCCGCGTGATCGGCGGCGCGGCGGCCTCGTCGTATCGCCGGGCACGCGACGCGTGCCCCTCCGACAGGCCCTCCAGACCGGAACCGACGGGCTGGAGCGCGCCCGCTCCGTCGGGCGCCAGTGAACGCTCGCAATGCTACGGCAATCCGCGTGATCGGCGACGCGTGCCCCTCCGACCGAGAGGATGCTGCACCCGGAGACACGAAGGCCCGAGGGCATCGCCCTCGGGCCTCGCGCCATCCGGACAGCAGCGGAAGCTTACGCTCCGACGATGAACACGCAGCTCGTGGTGCCGGAGCCGCCGATGTTCAGGATGCCGACCTTCTTGGCGCCATCGACCTGGTAGTCGCCGGCCTTCTCGGTCACCTGCTTGTAGGCGTCGAGCATCTGGCGGACACCGGTGGCGCCCACCGGGTGGCCGGCGCCGATGAGGCCGCCGCTCGGGTTGATCGGCAGCTTGCCGCCGAAGTCGATCACGCCTTCCTCGATCGCCTGCCAGCTCTTGCCCGGCTTGGTGAGGCCGAAGTGGTCGATCGCCATGTACTCGGAGGTGGTGAAGCAGTCGTGGGTCTCGATCGCCGAGAGCTCCCAGCAGTTCTTGATCCGCGCGCGCTTCATGGCGTCGAGGATCGCCTGGCGGGTGTGCGGCAGCACGTACTTGTTGCCCTGGCTCTCCGCGACCTTGTCCTCGAAGCGCATCGGCGCCGTGTGGTGGCCCCAGCCGAGGATGCGGGGGATCTTCGCGAGGTCGAGGCCGCGGCGCTCGGCGTAGGCCGTGGCGTACTTCTTGTTGGCCAGGAACACGCACACCGCGCCGTCGGTCACCTGCGAGCAGTCGGTGATCTTGATTCGGCCGCCGATGGTGTCGTTGTACTGGCCCTTGTACCGGGCGTGCTCCTCGCTCATGTACCAGTTGCGGGTCTGGGCGAGGGGGTTCTTCTTGCCGTTGGCGTAGTTGACCGCCGAGATGTGCGCGAGGTGCTCGTCCTTGAGACCGTAGCGCTTGTCGTACTCGTCACCGAGCTTCCCGAAGAGCTTGGGGAACGGGAAGTCGACACCCTTGGCCTCGAGCTCGTACCAGGCCGCGGTGCCGAGGTAGTCGCCGCCGGTCTTGGGGTCGACGGTCTTCATCTGCTCGACGCCGACCACCATCGCGAGGCCGTAGCGCTTGGCCTCGATCTCGCTGGCGGCGGCGAGCATCGCGATCGACCCGGACGCACACGCGGCCTCGTGACGACCGGTGGGCAGGCCGGAGAACGCGGGGTCGGTGTCGACGAGGAAGGCACCGAGGTGCCCCTGCATCGAGTAGAGCTCGGCCGCGAAGTTCCCGACGTGGCCGGTCTGCACTTCCTTGGGATCGATGTCGGTCTCGGTGAGCGCACCCTCGACCGCCTCGCGCATCATGGCGGTGACGTGCTTCCCCTCCTTCGTCCAGTTGCGGGCGAAGTCGGTCTGGTAACCACCGAGTACGTAAACGGGCTCAGCCATGAGTTTCCTCGTTTCGCGGGCGGGGATGAACCCCGCCCCTACGGTTCGATCCGTCCAGATCCGCAGCGCCTCACGATCCGACGAAGAAGCGCCCAACGTCCACGAACTTCTCGCGGAAGAGCTTGCCGCCGCCCTTGGCCGCGTGATCGGTCAGCACCGCGGGCACCGGCAGGTCAGCCTTCTCGATCGCCGCGATCGTCTCACCAACGCCCATGAGGTCGGTGAGAACGGTGGGCGGCGCCCAGTTGAAGCCGAAACCCATGATCCGATCGACGTCGCGCGGCTCGCGAACCACCTCGCCCACGCGGTTCAGACCGTACGAAACATAACCGAGGATGACCTTGCGCATGAGGTCCGCTTCCCAGCCCGAAGCCGCCAGGAAAACCTGCATCGCCTGGCGATAACGGCCGACGCGGTGGAGCTTCTGCATCTCGGTCACGAAGTCGAGCGGCGCGGGCGCGACCTCGGCGGCGGGCTTGTAGTCGCAGGTCTTGGGGTCGAGGACGAACAGCGTGGTCACCTTGCCGTCCTTGACCTTGCGGAAGAACCCGCCCTTGGCCGGCGTCTTGTTCCCCATGTGGCCCTGGCCGAGGAGGTTCGACATGTAGCCCGGCATCGCGAAGGCGGCGTGGGCCTCGTCCTTGGTGTTGGCGAGGACGTTGTCGACGATCGCCTTGTGCACGTCCCAGCCGACGAAGTCGATGGTAGCCAGCGGCGCCATGGCGCGCCCGGTGTGCGGGCCGAGCAGCGCGTCGATGTAGGCCGGGCCGTGCTCCTCGGCCAGCTGGGCGCACTCGTTCAGCACCTTGAAGCCGACGCGGTTGCCGGCGAACGCGGGCAGGTCGGCGCACTCGACGATCTCGCGGCCGAGCTTCTTCTGGCAGAAGTCGATCACCCAGCGGGTCAGCTCGGGGTCCGTGCCGCCGTGCGGGATGACCTCGGTGCCGACGATCACGTTGGGCGGGTTGAAGAGGTGGAGCCCGAGGAAGTTCTTCTGGAAGTCGTCGCTGAGGCCCGCGCACATCTCCCGGATCGAGAGGCCCGACGAGACGGTCGCGACGATGCTGCCGGGCTTGCGCGCCTTGTCGACGCGCTCGAAGAACGGCCGCTTGATCGTCATGTCCTCGGACACCGCCTCGAACACGATGTCGGCGTCCTGGACCGCGTTCTCGAGGTCGGCCTCGTAGCTGCCGAGGCTGCACAGGTCCGCGATCTTCTCGGCCTTGGCCATGCTCTTGACCCGGTCGAGACCCTGCTGGGCCTTGGCCAGATCGCGCGCCAGGAGCACGGTCGTGTACCCATACGCCGCGAACGTCTCGGCGGCACCCGAACCCATCGCACCGTTGGCGCCCAACACCACCACCTTGCGGATCTCGCGTTCCATGGCGGGCAGAGTCCTCTCGTGGAGCGGCGTGACGAAGCGACCGACTCCGGGATGCGAGCGCATCCACCTGTCTCGCCCCCGAAACGCGGGGGATGCGCGCATTGAAGCTCGAAACGTGCGGAATCGTCGGTCTAGCGAGTCGCTTCGAAGGCGTCAACCGCCGCGCTGCATCATGAGCGGACGGTGCTGGGGCACCACTCGGTGAAGCGCGACGCACCCGACCGGCGGCGCGCCGGGGATTGAGCGAGTCAAGCAGCTTAGCTAACCTGGCCCGTGTGAAGCGCGTCACCGTCCACGTCGCGAAGACGCACCTCTCGCGGCTCATCGAGGCCGCTTGCGCGGGCGAAGAAGTCGTGATCGCTCGCGGCAAGACACCGGTCGTCCGGCTGGTGCCGATCGACGCCAAGCCACCCGAGCGCAAGTTCGGTGCGATGCGGGGCAAGGCGTCGGCCTCGGAGGCGTTCTTCGAGCCACTTCCCGACGAAGAGCTCGCCGCCTGGGAGCGCTGACGGTGCGCCTCCTGATCGACACTCACGTGCTGTTGTGGTGGCTGGATGGCGACCGGCGGATCCCTCGGACGGTGCGTGGACTGATCGCCGACGCCGCAAACGAGGTGCTGGTGAGCGCGGCGAGCGTGTGGGAGATCACGACGAAGGCCCGGCTCGGGAAGCTCCCCGGTGCCGTCGAGGTGGCGCGCGACGTCCCCGCGTGCATCGCGGCGCAGGGCATGACCGGGCTCGCGATCGAGCCCCGCCACGCGCAGCTCGCGGGCGATTTCGCCGACCCACACCCTGATCCGTTCGACCGCATGCTCGCCGCCCAGGCCCAGCTCGAGGGGCTACCGCTCGTGAGCGCGGACGAAGTGTTCGAGCGTTTCGCGGTGCGACGCATCTGGTGACGGCGGCGCCGACGCGGCCCGCCGGAGGCGGGCCCTCCAGACCAGGATCGATCGTCCAGCGATCCATGCCCTCGGCGGCGCGTTGGATTCGTCGTATCGCCGGGCACGCGGCGCGTGCCCCTCCCGGAGATCGGAGACCACGTGGGTGTGTAGGGGCGGGCGCGAGCCCGCCCGCCGTAGCGAGCGATCGCGATCCACGCGATCGGCGATGCGCGACGCCCCGGCCCGCCGGAGGCGGGCCCTCCAGACCAGGATCGATCGTCCAGCGATCCATGCCCTCGGCGGCGCGTTGGATTCGTCGTATCGCCGGGCACGCGGCGCGTGCCCCTCCCGGAGATCGGAGACCACGTGGGTGTGTAGGGGCGGGCGCGAGCCCGCCCGCCGTAGCGAGCGATCGCGATCCACGCGATCGGCGATGCGCGACGCCCCGGCCCGCCGGAGGCGGGCCCTCCAGACCAGGATCGAGGGGCCGGTGCGCGGCGTCAGTGCGTGAGGTCCGCCTTCACCCAGTACTCGATGGCGCGCTGGCCCGGCTTGGTCCAGGTGGCCGTCCCGTCGAGCTTGTGGGACGTCACGGTCCCGGTCCAGACCATGCGCCCTTCCTTCTCGCTCGTGGTCTCCGCCGTGAAGACGATCGCGTCCCCGACCTTGGCGGCGGTGTACGGCGCCCTGCCGAAGCCGTACGCCTCGCAGGCGGTCGAGTGGAAGAGCCCGCCGTCGAAGCGCAGCGTGTCCTCGTCGCCGGGCGTCTTCCCGCGCTCGCCGAGGTGGCCGACGTAGGTCCACCCATCGAGGAGCTGCGGCCGCGCCACGGACGCGGCCTGAGCGCGAACGGCCCCGGGGTCCGCGGCGATCGTCGCGATCCCCACCGCGACCAGCAACGTGACGGGCACACGAGTCCAGCGTCGGCGATCGGTCGGCATCGAAGTCCCCCGGGGTGGAGCTCCGTTCTACTGCCGCGCCGGGCCGGGTGCCATCGTCTCGGCGGGACGGGCGAGCCGCCCGCAGAACACGCTTGTCATCCCGCGCCGCACCGGGCTACGAGAACGGTGTCATGGCTCTCGCCGACCTGATCGCGGTGCAGCCCTTCATGCGCCTCGCCGACTACGGCAGCGAGGAGACCTTCCGCTCCAAGATCGCGGGCCTCATGGAGCGCGTCGACGAGGCGCGCGGCGGTCGCGTCGGCGGCCGCTTCCCCCACCCCGCGCTGGTGGTCTTCCCCGAGAACATCGGCACGTTCCTGGGGGTGGCCGGCTACTACTCGATCGCCCGCCACGCGCGCACCACCGACGGCGCGCTCACGCGGGTGCTGCTTCGCAAGCTCCCCGAGCTGGTGCGCACGATGGCCCACTGGCGCCTCCGCGACCCGAAGCGCGCGGCGCTGCTGCTCCTCTCCTCGACGGTGTGGCCGATCTACTTCCGCACCTTCAGCGAGCTCGCGCGCAAGCACCAGGCGTGGATCGTCGCGGGCAGCGCGCTCCTGGCGCGCAACCGCCGCGGACGCGACAGCTATCGCTACGAGCCCGCCGACGCCAACGTCTGGAACCTCTCGCTCACGTTCGATCCCGACGGCTGGGTCGTGAACGAGACCCGCAAGGTGAACCTCGTGCCCACCCTCGAGGACGTCCTCGGGCTCACCCCCGGTCGCGTCGAGGACCTCGAGCCGTTCGACACCGCGCTGGGCCGCGTCGGCACGATGATCTGCTACGACGGCTTCGCCGAGCCGCACACGGCGCGCGAGCCCGGCTTCCGCACCGTCGGAGCGCACTACGACGCGCGCGACGTGCGGATCCTCGCCCAGCCCGCCGCGAACCCGTGGCCGTGGGACGAGCGCTGGGTGTTCGCCGAGCCCGGCGAGGACCAGCTCCGCCGCGAGCAGTGGCTGAACGAGGGGCTGTGCTGCCAGCTCGCGCGCTTGCCGCACGTGCGCTGGGCCGTGAACCCGCAGCTCGTCGGGCAGATCTTCGACAACCGCTTCGACGGCCGCAGCTACATCTTCGAGCGCACCACCCGCGGCCAGGTCCGGGTGCTCGCCGAGGCGCGTGACTACCGCCTCGCGCCCGAGAGCGAGGAGGTCGTGGCGGCGCGGATCGACCTCGACTCGCCGCAGCCGGAATGAGCCGCGTCCGCGCCTCGGCCTCCGTCGCCCGGGTTCCGCTCGTCACGGCGCTCCTCCTCGCCACCGCCTGCTCGGGCGGGTCCCCGGGCGCGCGGCCGGCGGAGAGCGGCGACGCGAGCGGGTTGCTGAGGTGGAGCGGCTTCGCGATCGACACCAGCGGCATCGATCACACGCCGGTCGGACCTGGCGAGAACCGCACCGCGAAGGAGCAGTACGGCCCCTGTCGCGCGAGCCGCGCCATGGCGATCGTGCACATCGCCCTGTTCGACGCGGCGGTGTCGGTCGCGGGCGGCTACCAGCCGTACGAGCCCGTGCCGCGCGCCGCGGCGGGCGCGTCGCTCGAGGCCGCGGTCGCGCAAGCGGCCCACGACACCCTCACCGCGCTCTACCCGTCGCAAGCGCCTCGGCTCGACGACGAGCTGCGGAAGGCACTCGACGAGCTACCGGGCGGGCGGGCGCGGGACCACGGCGCGGCGGCCGGCGCGCTCGCCGCCGCCGCGATCCTGTCCGACCGCGCCGGCGACGGCTCGGCCCACTCCGAGCCCACGATCGGCCGCGACTACGTGGTGAGCCGCGAGCCCGGCCACTGGCGCCCCGACCCGGTCCATGCGAACGAGCTGGCCCTCGGCGCGCGCTGGAGGGAGGTGCGGCCGTTCGTGCTGGCGAGCGCCTCCGCGCTGCGTGTCGCGCCGCCGCCCGCGCTCACCAGCGACGCCTACGCCGCCGCGTTCGCGGAGGTGGCGCGGATGGGCGGCGACGGCGCGGTCACGGCCAGCGCGCGCACCGCCGAGCAGACCGAGATCGGCCTCTTCTGGGCCTACGACGGCACGCCGAGCTTGTGCGCGCCGACCCGGCTCTACAACCAGATCGCGGCGCAGCTCGTCCGCGAGCGCGGCATCGATGCGATCGCCACGGCGCGGATCCTGGCGCTCGCCAACGTGGCGATGGCGGACGCGGCGATCGCGGGCTGGGAGTCGAAGTACTTCCACGACTTCTGGCGGCCGGTCACGGGCATCCGGGAGGCCGAGCCAGGCACGGGCCCCACGGGGCGCGGCGACGGCAACCCACGCACGGTGGGCGACCCGCGCTTCACGCCGCTCGGCGCGCCGGCGAGCAACGAGGCGACGTCCGGCTTCACGCCGCCCTTCCCCGCCTATCCGTCGGGACACGCGGTGTTCGGAGGGGCGCTGTTCGAGACGCTGCGCGAAGCCCTCGGCACCGACCACGTGCCGTTCGTGTTCGTCTCGGACGAGCTCGACGGCGTCACCGTCGGCGCGGACGGCGAGCCGCGGCCGCTCGCGCCACGCTCCTTCGAGACGTTGTCACGCGCCGAAGAGGAGAACGGCCAGAGCCGGATCTACCTCGGGATCCACTGGGCCTTCGACAAGGCGGCCGGCATCGAGCAGGGGCGCGCGGTGGCGCGCGAGGTCACGGCGAAGCTCTTCGCACCCGCGCCATGACCCGCGGCGGGCGGGGGCACCGATCCGACGATTCGGGGTCGTAGCGACGGGGGTTCCAGCCCCCGTCGCGGGACCGATCACGGGCTACCACAGGGGAAGGACTCCTTCTGGATCGGAGTCTTCGGGTCCGCGGCGTAGGCCTCGACCCGCACCTTGCCGACGTCGGGGATCACGGCGATCTGCCACGGCGCGGTCGGCGCGCCGTACACGAACTTCACCGGCTCGGGCACCATCGCGCCGGGGGGCATCATCTTGCGGGCCTCCGCGGTCTGCGCGCGCTGCAGCTCGTTCTGCTCGTCGACGACGTGGCGCGCCCAGGTGCCGGGGGTGAAGCTCGCGCCGCCGATGGCCGCCCTCGCAGCCGCCCAGCACCGCGACCTGCACCATGGCCTGGCGCAGGGAGGCGGTCCTGGCCGCCGCCAGGATCTGGGTGGTGTCGACGCCCTGCACGCCGGCGAGGGATGGGATCGCGATCGGCGGCGCCACGATCACCGGCCGCGGCTCGTCGAGGTAGGCGGGAAGCGCGGGCGGGGGCGACGGCGCCGCGCGCGCCGCCGCGCGACGGTCGAGCTCCGCGCGAGCTCCGCCGAGCGAGGACTGCGCGCTGCGGATCACGCTCTCGCGGCTCGACCGTGACGGCGGCTGGCCAGCCCCGCTGACGAGGCCGCGCAGCGACTGGAGGGCGTAGCGCAGCGACGACGGCGCCTCGGCATCGGCGCGCAGCGACTGCTCGGCCTGGTCGATCTGCGTGGAGAAGCTGCGCTGCCAGGTGGTCCAGGCGTTGTCGAGGGGCGACGCCGGCGCGGAGGTGCGTCGGCCCTCGGCCTCGTCGAACGCCAGCGCCTGGCGCTCCGCCTGCGCGACCAGCCCCTCGACGCGCCGGTAAGCGGCTTCACCGGGCGCGCTCGAGGCGCCCGGCCGAGGCGCACCCGGCTTGCCGGGCGCACCGTCCGCCGCCGCGGGCCGGGGCCGGAGGTGGTTCAGCTCTTTGCCCGGGACCTTGTCGCGGTTGTAGTAGAAGCCTGCGCGGTCGGCCCACTCGTAGTCGATCGGCGGCGGGGTGCTCTCGACGTGGACCTGGCCCTTCTCGTCCACCCACTTGTAGACGCGGGCCGCGGCCGTGCCCGCGACCAGGGTGGACACGGCGAGCACGGACGCTACGAGCAGCAGGATCCGCACGTTCGGACGCATGGCGCACCTCCACGACCGGGAAGCTGGCGTCGAGACGATCGGTCGAGCGCAAGAATAGGCGCGAAACACCCGCATTTCGATAGCGAGGCCGCGCGATGAAGGCGATGGTGCTGGAGCGACCCGCGGACATCCACTCGCGCCCGCTCCGGCTCACCGAGCTGCCCGATCCCACGCCAGGGGCCGGCGAGGTCCGCGTGCGAGTGACGGCGTGCGCGATCTGCCGCACCGACCTGCACGTGATCGAAGGCGAGCTCGCGCGGCGCCGCGCGCCGCTGGTGCCCGGACATCAGATCGTCGGCGTGGTCGACGCGCTGGGCGCCGGTGCCACTCGCTTCGCCATCGGCGACCGCGTCGGCATCGCGTGGCTGCGCCGGACCTGCGGCGCCTGCCGCTACTGCCACGCCGGCCGCGAGAACCTGTGCGAGGCGTCCGAATACACGGGCTGGACCCACGACGGCGGCTACGCCGAGCTGGCGGTGGTCGACGAGCGCTTCGCCTATGCGCTGCCGCCCGCGTTCTCCGACGCCCAGGCGACGCCGCTCTTGTGCGCCGGGATCATCGGCTTCCGCGCGCTGGAGCGCGCCAGGTTGCGCCCGGGCGGGCGGCTCGGGATCTACGGCTTCGGCTCGTCGGCGCACATCGTGCTGCAGCTCGCGCGCGCCCGCGGCGCCGAGGTGTACGTGTGCACGCGCGGCGCCTCGCACCAGGCGCTCGCGCGAAGCCTCGGAGCGGCGTGGGTCGGCGGCACCGTGGACGCGCCCCCCGTGAAGCTCGACGCGGCGATCAACTTCACGCCGGTGGGCGACGTCGTGCCTGCGGCGATGGCGGCCCTCGACAAGGGCGGCGTCCTCGCGTGCGCGGGCATTCACATGAGCGACGTGCCGCCGCTCGTCTACGAGACGCAGCTCTTCTACGAGAAGGAGATCCGCAGCGTCACCGCGAACACCCGCGCCGACGGCGAGGGGCTCATCCGCGAGGCCGCCGCGATCCCGATCCGCCCGCACATCACGACCTTCGCGCTCGAAGAGGCGAACGAGGCGCTCATCCGACTCGACGACGACCGCATCGACGGCACAGGCGTGCTGACCCTGAGGTGACGCAGCCCCCCGTGGCACGAGCAGGGCTGCGAGACGTAACATCCGGGGCTTCGTGCCGGCGGCAACGACGCCTCGGCACTCGCCCCGGGGAACCGATGCTCGTCCCGCGCCCTTCGACCGTCTCGCCGCGAGCGCTGCTGCCGCTCGCCCTCCTCCTCGCCCTCACATCCGGTGCGAAGCTCGCCAGCGCCACCGAGGCCACCGGCGACGAGCGCTACCCGCTGGCGCGCTTCGCGCCCGAGCGCGTCCTCGACCTGGGCGCCGCGGCGGGCTCGCTCGCGAGCGCTCGCCCTCGCTCGCTCGCCACGGCCGACCTCGACGAGGACGGCGTCCCCGATCTGATCGTCGGCTACGCGAGCCGGGTGGGTGGCGCGGTCGCGGTGCTGCGCGGCAGCCCCGATCCCATCTACCCGAACGCCCCGGAGGCGCAGCAGCGGCGCCGCGCGGGGCTCGACGTCGAGACGCCGTTTCGCGCCGGCGCGCAGGTGTTCGCGCTCCCGCAGGCGCCCGACTTCCTCGGCACCGGCGACTTCGACGCCGACGGCCACCTCGACGTGGTCGCCGGCGCGAGCGGCGGCACGCGCCTGACCTGGCTCGGCGGCGACGGCCGCGGCGCGCTGTCGGGCGCGCGTCCGATCGCCCTCCAGGGCGCGCTGACCGCGCTCGTGACGGGTGACGTGAACCGCGCCGACGGCCTCGCCGACGTGGTCGCCGCGGTCGATGGCGAAGTGGGACCGCGCCTCGTGACCTTCGAGGGGCCGGAGGGCGCCTTCCGCGGCGAGAGCGAGTCGATCACCCTCCGCTCCCGCACCACCGACCTGGCGCTCGGCTGGCTCGATGACGATCCGTTCCTCGACGTCGCGGCGGCGAGCGGCGCCGAGGTCGCCGTGATCCACGGCCGGGACCGCAAGCTCGCCGCGCCCGCCGCGGCGCGGCGCGCGGTGGGCGCGCCGCGGGTCGAGCGCTTCTCGTTCCCGGGCACGGTGGCGGCGGTCGCCGCCGGCGACTTCAGCGGCGACGACGGTGGCCGCCAGGAGCTCGCGGCGCTCACGCGCGGCGGCGAGCTCCGCGTCCTCGGCGCGACCCCTCGCGGCCCGGGCGCCGCGTCCTTCGCAACGGCGAGCGGCGTGGCCTCGCGCGGCGAGCGACCCGGCGAGCGCGCGCGGCTGCTGCGGATCCGCGCCGCGAGCCCGAACGAGCAGCTCTTCGTCGCGAGCCCCGATCGCACCCAGATCCGCGCGCTCCTCGCCGGCGCGCTCCCCGACGAGCGCGCGTTCGTCCCCGACCTGGAGGGCAGCGTCCGCCCCGTGGCGGCGCTGGCGATGCGGCTCGACCGCGACGGCCTCGACGACCTCGTGCTCCTCGACGCCGGCCAGCTCGCGCCGCGCGTGGTCGTGAGCGCGCCGGTCTTCACGTACGTCGTCGACTCGACCGCCAACACCGCCGACGCCAACCTCGGCAACAACGTGTGCGCCGACGCGAACGGCGACTGCTCCTTCAAGGCGGCGCTCCAGCAGTCGGATGCGGTCTCGAGCGCCGATCTCATCGAGTTCGACATCCCCGGCGCCGGTGTCCACACCATCCAGTACTCGACCGTCTCCGCCGACGACGTCGCGCTCCGAACGGTGACGATCGACGGCACCTCCCAGCCCGGCTTCGCCGGCACGCCGCTGATCCAGCTCCAGCCGCTCTCACCGAACACCGAGATCCTCGCGATCGACGGACCCTCCTCGGTGGTGCGCGGCCTGGTCTTCAACGACGGCACGGCGAACATGACCACCGGCCTCTCGATCCGGGACAGCAACCTCGTGATCGAAGGCAACTTCTTCGGCACGAACGCGTCCGGCACCGCGGACCAGGCGAGCGGTGCGACCTGCATCGGCACGCTGGTCAGCACGGTCAGCTCGAACACCATCGGCGGCACGGTGCCGGCGGCCCGCAACCTCGTGTCCGGCTGCTTCTACGGCATGATCGTCAACTCGTGCGCGACCCCGTGGAGCGTGGTGGGCAACTACTTCGGCGCCGACGTGACCGGCGCGGTGGCGCTCCCCGAGACCGCCGTCACGATCTTCAGCCGCTGCCGCCTCAACCTGGGCGGGACCGCCGCCGGCGCTCGCAACGTCATCGTCGGGTCGCCGGCCGGCGGGTACCCGGCGATCTCCCTCACCGCGCTCAACGCCAACAACGCCGGAGGCTCGCTCGTCCAGGGCAACCACATCGGGGTCGACGTGTCCGGCACCGCCGCCCTCGGCGGCGCCGAAGATGGCCTCCTGATCGAGCACGCCGACGTCGACGGCGTCACCATCGGTGGCACCACGACGACGGCCCGGAACGCGATCGGCGGCTTCGCCGGCTCGTGCGTCCACGTCACCGCGGCCGTGAGCGGGCTGCTCGTGCAGGGCAACGCCATCGGTGCCGGCGCCGACACCACGACACCACTCGGTTGCGGCGCGGACGGCGTCCGCGCCGAGGGGATCGGCGCGGGCACGATCGGCGGCGCCGCCTCGGGGGCCGGCAACGTCATCGCCTACAACGATGGTGCCGGCGTGAGCGTGGTGGGCGGACCGGTCTCGATCCAGCGCAACTCGCTCCACGACAACGCCCAGGGTATCGACCTGTGGGTGGCGGGCTCGGCGGACGGTTACACGGCGAACGACGCCGGCGACAGCGACGGCGGCCCGACCGACGGCAACGGGCTGCAGAACCGGCCCACGGTCAGCGTCGCCTCGGCGACGAGCGTCGCCGGCCTGCTGACCAGCACGCCGAGTACCACCTTCACGATCGACTTCTACTCGAGCTCCGACTGCACCACGGGCGTGAACGAGCGACAGGGGCGCACCTGGCGCGGATCGACGAACGTGACCACCGACGGCGCGGGGAGCGCGCCCATCCTGGTCAACGCGGGGCTCTCGTCGTCGGTCCCGACCGGCCACAAGGTCACCGCGACCGCCACCGACCCGAGCGGCAACACCTCGGAGCTCTCGCCGTGCCAGACCGCCACCAACGGCACGACCGTGGAGATCGAGCCGCCGAGCGGCCCGGTGCGGGTCGGCGAGCCGTTCACGCTGGCGGGCGGCGGCTTCACCAACGGCTCGCTGATCAAGGCCTTCGTCGCGACGTCGAGCGGCGTCATCGACGTCTATCCGTCGGGCCTCGCGCCGACCGGCACGACCACCACGAGCCTCACCGCGACGCTCACCTACCCCTGGCCGGTGGGCGCACCCAACGACCGCGTGCTCGGCAACGGCTTCGTCAGCTTCCAGGTGGTGCGGACCGACCAGGGCTTCGACACCAGCAACGTGGTGGGGGCGGTGCTGCTCGGCAGCGACGCGCTGGCGGTGCCGTCGATCACCTCGCTGGGCGGCGTCCCGCTCAGCGCCACCAGCTCCAGCACCTCGATCCGCACCGCCAACGTCGAGGGGCTCGTCGAGCCCGGCGGCGATCTGGTCATCGGCGGCAGCGGGTTCGCTTCGCCGCGGGTCAACATCTTCACCGCCACCGGCAACGTCGGCCCGCTCACGCCGTCGAGCTCGTCGGCGACGTCCCTCACGGTGCCGATCCCGGGCAACGCGCCGGTCGGCCCGGGCTCGGTGCAGGTCGTCAACGCGACCGGTGCCTTCCAGTCCTCGAACGCGGTGTCGGTGCCGATCGGCGACCTGATCACGGTGAGCGGCGTGCAGATCAACGGCAACACCGTCACCGTCACGGGCACCGGCTTCAACACGCTCACCGTGATCAACTTCTTCGCCTCCAACGGCAGCCAGCTCACCAACTTCGGCGGCCTCGACGGAGGCGCCGCACGTATCCCGCTCACGGTGCAGAACTCCACCTCGATGACGTTCACGCGCCCGGCCGGCGCGGTGGCGGGCGCCGCGTTCGTCGAGGCGCTCAACCCACCCTTCATCCCGTTCAGCTCGTCCGGCGCCACCGCGGGCGGCGCTGACGCTGCCGTGAAAGGGAGGACCTCGATGCGCGTCCACGGATCCACGCTGCGCTGGGGCGCCGCGCTCGCGCTGGTCGTCTCGGCCTGCGGCGGCAGCGACGACGCGAGCGGGCCGGTGGTGCCGACGCTCGGCGAGCTCACGCAGGTGGTGCCGAGCAGCGGGCTGCCGCCTCAGGTGGCCGATCAGCCCTCGAACAACAACCTCGACATCGTCGACCACGACGGGCGCCTCTTCCTCGCGTTCCGCACCGCGCCGACTCACTTCGCCTCGGAGAAGACGACCCTCTACGTGCTCAGCACCACCGACGAGATCACGTGGGACTTCGAGGCCACGTTCCAGCTCGGCACCGACCTGCGCGAGCCACGCTTTCTGTCGTGGAACGGCCAGCTCTTCCTCTACTTCGCCGAGCTCGGCCAGAACCCGCTCACGTTCGTGCCAGGCGGCATGTACGTGAGCCAGCGCACCGCACCCGGCCAGTGGAGCGAGCCGGTGCGGACCTTCGAGGACACGTTCATCCCGTGGCGCACCAAGATCCACGACGGCGTGCCGCTGATGGTCGGCTACACGGGCGGCGACGCGATCTACAACGGCTCGGGCGAGCCGATCCACGTGTGGCTGCTCACCACCAGCGACGGGCTCACCTGGCGGCCCTTCGATGCGGCGAAGCCCGTGGTGCTCGAGGGCGGCACCTCCGAGACCACGATCGAGTTCGACCGCGCCGGGAACCTCTACGCGGTGGTGCGGAACGAGGAAGGCGACGCCGACGGCTACGGCTCGAAGATCTGCCGCGCGCCCGCCGCCGACATCACCGACTGGACCTGCGCCACCGATCCCAAGAAGTACGACTCGCCGCTCCTCTTCCGGGTGGGCGACGAGCTCTACCTGATCGGCCGCCGCAACCTCACCGAGACCGGGAACTACGACCTCGGACGCGACGACCTGCCGCTCGCGATCCTGAAGTGGGCGACCTACGAGCTCGACTACTGGTTCCACCCCAAGCGCTGCTCGGTGTGGAGCGTCGATGGCGAGGCACTCACCGTGAGCTTCCTCGAGGACCTGCCGTCGAAGGGCGACACCTGCTTCCCGAGCGTCGTCCCGCGCGGGAAGAAGAGCTTCCGCCTCTACAACTACTCGAGCCCGGTCGACGGCCCCGACGTGAACTGGCTCCAGGGCCAGCTCGCCCCCACCTACATCTACGCGCAGACGATCACGTTCTGAGCCGCGCCGAGACGCGGGGCTCGCGAGGACGACATGAAAGCGAGACGAGTCGCGGTGGTCGCGTTCGCGACCCCTGGTGATGGCGGCGGGCTCAGCGGGCAAGGGCACGGCGGCCCAGAGCGCAGCGCTCGAGCTCGATCAGGTCATCGCGCGCGCCCAGGCGCACTTCCTTCCAGCGAGTTCGCCGAGCTCGACGCCGAGGCCGAGCGGCTTCGCACCACCCGCGCTCGCACCAGCGACGGGCGCTGGAAGATCGGCGCGGTCTACGACGGAACCGTCCCCGCCCGCCGCTCCGACGAGGGCCAGTGGGCGCGCTCGCTGGCGCTGCACGAGCAGTGGGTGAAGAGCTCGCCGAGCTCGCCTGCGGCGCACATCGCGCTCGCCGACTACTGGTTCCACTACGCGTGGAAGGCGCGCGGTGGCGGCTTCGCGAACACGGTCACCGAGCAAGGCTGGAAGCTCTTCGGCGAGCGCCTCACCACCGCACGAGAGGTGCTCGAGAAGTGCCGCGCCTTCGCGACCCGCGACCCCATCTGGTACTACGTCATGCTCGGCGTCGCGAAGGGTGAAGGCTGGGACGTCGAGCGCTACGACGCGCTCTTCGAGGAGGCGGTCACGAAGGAGCCCGACTTCCTCGGCCACTACTTCGACAAGGCGAACTACATGCTGCCGCGCTGGACGGGCGATCCGAAGGCGCTCGCCCGGTTCGTGGACCAGTCGGTCGCGCGCACCAAGGACCGCCTGGGCTACGAGCTCTACGCGCGCATCTACTGGGCCACGCTGCAGAGCATCGGCACCGAGGGACTGCGCGACGGCGAGGTCGACTGGCCCAAGATGCGCCAGGGCTTCCGCGACATGGAGCGGACCTTCCCCGACGACTGGAACCGCAACGCCTTCGCCTACTACGCGTGCGAGGCGAATGACGTGAAGACCGCCGCGGAGGTGATCGCCAGGTTCGGCGAGCCGGATCTCGGGGTGTGGAAGACCCGCGAGAAGTTCGAGGCGTGCAAGAGCGGCAAGCCGACCTTCGAGGAGCGCGCCGGCGACGCCGAGCCCGCGCGCAAGGGCGACACCACGATCTGAGAGGCACCGCGGCGGCGTGGGCGATATTTCACAGTCTGCCAGTGATTTTCAATACAGTTCGCCAGCCAAATTTCACTCTTTTCGCCATTTTATTTTGCGACAATCTGCTTTCCGTCGATGACGATATCTGCGCAAACTGCGGCGTTTTCTGCGCATCCTGACCCAAAATCAGCGGGATCAGCCGCTCGTGAGGCGGGGGCGCGGAGGCCCCCGCCCTACGACGACCCCGCCGCCCCAACGGCGTCCGTGCTACGAGCGGCTGGAGGGCCGCGCTCCGTCGCGGCCGCGGACCGGGCGCTCGTAGGATCGATCGGGTTCGTACCGGGATCCGCGGGTTCGGCGGCACGCGACGCGTGCCCTCCGGCGGGGTGCCGGGCGCCAACGTTGCGGCGCCACGGATTCGCGCCCGATAAACCGAGCTGTCCCGTCGCGGATCGAACGGCTGGGGATCCGATCGCGAGCGTCCCGCTCACCCTCCGGGCGGCTCTGGGTCGGCCTGTGACCACTCCATCCGGCTGAGCTGACGCAAGCGTGAGGCGCGGCGCATGCGGCCGCCGTGCGATCACTCGTGCCCACGACCTCAGGCTGAGCGCCGCGCCGGCGGTTCGAGCCTCCGTGAAGTCCTCGTACGCGCTCCGGCCCACGGCGAGGTCACCGAAGTGACCGGCGCACCACTCGCCGCGGAGGTACGAACGGATCGCCTTGGCGAGGCGATCGTGGATCGCCCAGTTCACACGGACGCCAGCGAGGTCGCCCGCGTCCGAGCCCGACGACGGCGAGTCGACCTGGAAGGTGGAGTGGCTGATCCCCCGCGGTCCGAGCCCACCCAGGTCGAACGAGAACAAGCCCGCGCCGCGGACAGTCTCCCGCCAGCCGCCGCCCGCGCGTGAGAGCTGGACTCGCTCCGGTGTGGGTCGAGGACGAACCCGGCGGGACCAGACGGCGACCAGGACCGCGAAGGACGACCCGTCCGCGTCGAAGCCGAGTGAATAGGCCCGGGCCAGCTCCGCCGCGGTGGAGAACGATCGAGCCGTTTGACCGATCTCGGAATTCCGCTCGATCGCCACCATCCCTTCACGGTCGAGCAGGTACTCGAAGAGCTGGACGAGATCTTCTTCGAGGGCGAAGAACTGGAGCGGGATCATCGCGCGCCTCGGGCGCGGGCGAGGAGCGACACCGCGGTCTCGAGGTACTTGGCCGGCGGCAACCGCTCGCTCAGCACCTGGATCTGGCCGGGACGGGTCACGAGGCGCTCGTCGAACACGGCGTTCCCGGCGCGGTCGCGGAGCTGCCGCACCAGCCACAGGAAGTTGGCCGCGCGCGTGGGCAACATGGCGTCGCCGAGCGCCACGAAGTCGAGCCCATCCTCGGCCAGATCGAGTGGCTGCCGCCCCAGCGAGAACACCCTGAGGAACCGGGTGCGCTGCTCCTCGACGCGCGAGGTCTCGGTCTCGAGGCGACGCGTGAGCGCGCGGCCGCCGATGGCGAGCGCGTGGCCGAGGCTCACGGCGCGATGCGGCTCGACCTCCGTGGTCGCGGTACGCACGATGCGCAGCCCGAGCACGAGCAGCCTGATGGCGTGGTAGGGCAAGCCGATCGCGCCGTGGCGGCGCGTCCGCGCCTCGAACGAGAGAGGGTGAAAGGTGAACCCATCCACCGGCACCGTCTCGCGCTCGTCATGCTTGCGCTCGGCGTCGCTGACGACGAACGGCCCGAAGCCGCGCGCCGCGACCGCCGCCGCGAGCGCGCTGGCCTTGGCCTCGCTCTGCGCCACCGCGACCACCCGCGCGCCCTCGCCGTGAAGCCGGCCGCGAGCTTCCAGGAGCGTGACGCCGAGCGCTTCGGCCAGAGCCTGCGCCGCATCGGTCGCGTGGCAGACGGGATCACGGATCGCGACGATGTACATGAGCCGGCCTCACGCGAGTCTAAATGGGCCACCACGATTTGGATCGCCCTTGCGCCGAACGGGCTGGAGGGCACGGGGCCTTTGGCCCCTGCTTCGTCGCCGCCGAAGCCGATGGGACGCCGAGACCGGTCGCTACGAATCGTGACGTTGCATATGGGCGGAGAAGGAGGCCGGATGACACCGCGCTGCGGCGGCACCATCCTTCCGCCCATGAGCGAGATCACCATCGAGCGGAACGTTCTGATCCCGATGCGCGACGGCGCGCGCCTGGCCGCCAATCTGTTCCGGTCGCCGGGCCAAGGCGCCGAGGGCCGCAAGCCTGCCGTGTTGAGCTTCTACCCGTACCACAAGGACGGGCTCATCGGGGCGCAGTGCCACGGCTGCTTCAAGCAGCTCGCGGCGAACGGCTACCACGCGCTGCTCGTCGATCTGCGCGGCACCGGCCAGTCCGACGGTGTGAGCGTCGACTCGCTCGACCCGCTGGTGCCGGGCGACCTCCACGACACCGTCGAGTGGGTGGCGGCGCAGCCGTGGTGCGACGGCAACGTGGGCGTGTGGGGGATCTCGTACGGCGGCCTCACCTCGCTCGCGGCCGGCGCCGCGCGACCGCCACATCTGCGCGCGATCGTGCCGATCATGGGTGTCACGGACTCGTACACCAACCTCGCCTTCCCCGGCGGCCGCACCAACATGAGCGGCATGTTCGGCGCGTGGATGGGGATGATGCAGAGCATGAGCCTGCTGCCGCCGATCCGCTCGGAGGACGCCGGGCGCGGCGAGCGGCTGTGGCGCGAGCGGCTCGAGGCTCACGTGCCGTATCTGGTGGCGGCGACCGAGCACCGCCTGATCGACGACTACTGGCGGCAGGCGTTCGTGGCCGTCGAGTCGATCGAGGTGCCCACCTACGTGTTCGCGGGCTGGCGCGACATCTTCCCGCGCGACTGCTTCGATCAGTTCGCGCGGCTCGGCGGCCCGAAGAAGCTCACCGTGGGGCCGTGGCTGCACACGCTCCCACACGTGGCGACCCGCGAGCCGATCGACTTCGAGGGCGAGCTCACGCGCTGGTTCGACCGCTGGCTCAAGGGCGTCGAGAACGGGATCGACCGCGAGCCCGCGGTGTCCTTCTTCCTGCAGGGCGATCGCGAGGGCTGGCACGCGAGCCCGTCGTGGCCGCCGCCCGCGTCCATCACCGAGGTCAAGCACGCGGCTCCGGGTGGGACGCTCGGCGACCTCGCGCCGGGCGCGAGCTGGGACGACCGCACCGTCCACGCCGGTGACCCGACGGTGGGCGTCCACGCAGGGCTGTGGAGCCCGCTGCCGATGCTCCTCGACTACCCGCAGGACCAGCGCCGCGACGATCAGCGCTCGGTCACGTTCACCAGCGCGCCGCTCGCCGAGCCGCTCGCGATCTGCGGCTCGCCCGTGGTCGAGGTGCACCTCGAGACCCGCGACCCCGACCCCACGCTGGTGGCCAAGCTCTGCGACGTCTCGCCGGACGGCACGTCGGCACTCGTCACCACGGGCTGGCTGCGCGTCACCCACCGGGACGGCCACGACCGGGAGGTCCCGGTGCCCACCGATACGCCGCTCGTGGTGGCGATCCCGCTGTGGGTCACGGCCTACCGCCTCGCGGCCGGCCACCGCCTGCGGCTCTCGATCGCGACGGCGGACTTCCCGCGGATCTGGCCGAACGCGGCCTCGGAGCCGGTGACGATCCGCCACGGCGGCGAGCACGTCACGTCGATCCGGCTGCCGGTGACGCCGGAGTCGGCGCTCACACCCCGCGACGGCTTCGCGGCCCCCGACCTGATGCACCACCTCGAGTTCGGCATCCCGGCGCTGGTGCCGCGCTGGGAGATCGTCGAGGACCTCGTCCGCCAGCGCGTGAGCGTCCGCGCCGGGCTCGAGCTCGACTTCGCCACCGCGGGCGACGTGCGGATCCACATGATCGAGCGCCACGAGGCGAGCGTGGCCACCGACCCGCGCGACGCCCGCCCCGAGCTGCGCGTCGAGGTGACGCTGGTCCTCACCGAGCCGGGCCGCGAGGTCACGGCGCACGCGGGCGGGCGCTTCACGCTCGAGCAGCTCTCGCTCACCTCGAAGGTGGAGAGCGGCGGCGAGACCCGCTTCGAGAAGAGCCGGAAGATCCCCTGGAAGGCGTGAGGGGCCACGCGGGTCCCCAAGCGAGCCCCCGGGCCCCGGCGTCCCCCTTCGGCCCGGGGACGAGCCCCCGCGCTACGAGCTCGCAGCCGGGCACCGCTCACCGGCTGAGCGCGGCGACCACCACGAACGCGCCGGGCCCGAACCGAGGTGTCCACGTAGCGCGGGGCTTGTCCCCGCCCCCGGGGACCCCGGGCGGCCCGCGCTGCCGGGCACCGCTCACCGGCCCACCACCCCCAGCTCGAACCGAGGTGTCCACGTAGCGCGGGGGCTTGTCCCCGCTTCGGCTCCGCGGGGACGAGCCCCCGCGCTACGAGTCGGGGGCTCGCAGCCGGGCACCGCTCACCGGCTGAGCGCGGCGACCACCACGAACGCCGCCGAGCTCCGAACCGAGGTGCCCACGTAGCGCGGGGGCTTGTCCCCCGCTTCGGGCTCCGCGGGGGACGAGCCCCCGCGCTACGAGTCAGGGGCTCGCAGCCGGGCACCGCTCACCGGCTGAGGCGGCGACCACCACGAACGCCGCCGAGCTCCGAACCGGGGTGCCCACGTAGCGCGGGGGCTTGTCCCCGCTTCCGCGGGAAGCCCCGCCGAGTCGGGCAGGGCTCGCAGCCGGGCACCGCTCACCGGCTGAGCGCGGCGACCACCACGAACGCCGCCGAGCTCCGAACCGAGGTGTCCACGTAGCGCGGGGGCTTGTCCCCCGCTTCGGGCTCCGCGGGGGACGAGCCCCCGCGCTACGAGTCAGGGGCTCGCAGCCGGGCACCGCTCACCGGCTGAGCGCGGCGACCACCACGAACGCCGCCGAGCTCCGAACCGAGGTGTCCACGTAGCGCGGGGGCTTGTCCCCGGGCGAGCGCTGGCACGCGGGCCTGCACCCAGCGCTCCAGCGCGCGCACCCGGCCGACCACCACCGCCACCGCGTGCGTGCGTGGCGTAGACACCAGGCGCTCGAGGGCGATCGCGATCAAGAGCAAGGTGGTCACGTAGTTCGCGTGGGCGCTGGGGTCGAAGCGATCCATGGTCTAGTCCACGCCCCGGAAGACCCAGAGCGTCTGGCTGACCGACGAGACGACGTTCAGCGCCACGAAGAGGACCACCGCGCCCACGAGCCGAGGACGCGCGCCGCGCACCAAGGCCGTTCCCAGCACCAGAGCCATCGGCACGCTGCCGGGCAAGAGGTACTGGAGTCGCGCATACGGCAGCCAGAACAACACCGGCACGACGAAGCACCACGGCAAGACCTCTCGCCAGGCCGCCTCGAGGTGCTCCGCCACTTCGTCGTGGAGCGCCGCGAAGACCACGATCGAGCCCACCACCTCGAGCGAGAAGAAGTACGGGATCTCGGCGCCGAGCCAGTGCCGCGCGTGCCCGGGGCTGCCGTGAAGGGCCATCGGAAGCGCGACGGCGACGCCGGCGAGGAGCGGCAGCGCGAGCGCGACGCGAGCGCGCGAGGTGCGTCGACCCGCGAGCAACGCGTGCCCCACGAGGGCGGCCACGTTCACGGCGGCGACCAGATGATGCAACGTGGCGACCGCCGTGGTGGCCACGACGACCATCCCGCGAAGCACCGAGGGACGCCGCACGCTCGCCACGTAGGCCACCATCGCCACCGTGACGAGCAGCAGGTGCGCGGCATACGGTTCGGCAGAAGCACCGTAGAAGACGGTGGCTGGCGTCAGCGCATGCACGAGCGCCGTGGTCGCGCTCTCGCGCGGCCCGGTCGCCCGCCGCGCGAGGTGCCAGGTCAGGACGGAGGCGAGGACGGAGAACGCGAATTGCAGCCAGCGCAGCTCGCGTTCGGCCGCGTTCGGCCAACGCTCCAGGATGCGAGCGTAGCCAAGCGCCGGAAGCCAGCCGTGCACCGAGCCCCGCAACGCGTCCACCGAGCCCGCCGCGAACACGGCTCGCGCATCCCGCAGGTAGTGCGTCTCGTGGAGGCTCGGAGGGATCGTGGCGATCGCCACCAGACGCACCAGCACTCCGAGCGCGACGGCGATGCCGAGCAGCGCGCCGAGCGAGCGCCGCCCCGCGAATCCGGCCAGGATCCGGGTGAGGGCCTCGAGAGCCTTCCCGAAGCGCTCGCTCACGACGGCCGCCCTCGCACCCGCTCGATCAGCGCCTCGACGAGGTGGTCGCGCTCGAGCCCGGCGAGGAGCTCGTCGGCCAGGTACTGGTGGCCGAGCGGGCTCGGGTGGCAGTCGGCGTCGTTGGCGCAGAGCTGGCGGAACCCCACTCCCTCACGACTCATGCGCGCCTCGATCGCGGGCTGGGGATCGACGAAGTGGATGCCGCGCTGGCCGCGGATCGCGTAGCGCAGGAAGCGGTCCTCGTAGTGGTTGGTACCGCTGCCCAGGAACTCGCCCTGGGGGATCTTGAAGAGCACGAACGGCAGGCCGGCGCGGCGCGCGACGTGCGCCATGTCGCGGATCGCGAGCAGCGCCAGGCGCTCGCCGTCGGCGATCTCGATGCAGGGCGACGTGAAGGAGCTCTGCCGCCGCGCCCAGCCGATCGCGCCGCCGAGCGCGCTGCCGGCGAAGTGCTGCTCCAGCCGATCGAGCGCGGGGAGCACCCGCTCGTAGCGGAGAATCCCGCGGCGGTAGCGGTAGTCGGCGTAGAGCGCCGACTGCATCCGCACCCGGAACGACACGCGGTTAGCGAGGCCCGGTCCCAGGTACTCGGCGAAGATCCCACGGTCGCCGAGCCCGCCCGGGCACGTCTTCGGATAGCGCGCGCGGTACTGGTAGAAGTCGAGGCTGGTGTCGCTCAGGTCGTTCTCGAAGAACGCGTAGACCACGAGGTCGGCCTGCAGCACCGGCAGCGCGAGGTGGCGCAGCGCGGCGTCGTTCTGGAGCGCCTGGTAGCCCTCGACGCCGAGGTTGGTGACGTCGAAGCGCACACCCGCGGGCGCCCGCGCCGCGAGCATCGCCTCGAGTCGTCCGCTGAAGGTGGCGCTCGCCGGGCCCGCGGCGAGACCGTAGGTCATGCTGTCGCCGAGCACCGCGATGCGCGCCACGTCGCGCGGCTTGGGAACCACGAAGTCGTCGTCGTGGAAGCCCCACGCGTTCAAGTCCGTGACGGGTGTGGCGCGCGCGTCGAGGCGCTGGACGTAGCCGAGGGCCGGGATCAGCGAGCGCACCTTGAGGCCGCCGGCCGGCGCCGCGCCGCGCTGGTGGGGCGCGAGCGCCCACGGCACCTCGCTCGCCGCCACCCGGACGAGGTGGCGCTCCACGGCGAGCGCGAGGGGCGCGAGGACGAGCGCGCCGACCACCATCAGCCCGAGGAGCCGCCGCACCACCGGCGCGGCGGCGACGGGTGCGAGGTGACGGCGCGTGACCGCGCCGAGCCCGGCGAGGTCGAAGAGATGCCGCTTGCGGACCTGGACCACCATCGGAGGCGTCACGTCACGGCGGTCGCGCGGGCACGCTCCGTCAACGCGCGGCCACCCAGTCCCAGGCGTGACTCGCGGCATCGACGAGCACGAGCGTCACGTAGAAGGCGACGGCGGCGACCCCGCCGGACCGCGCCAGCGCGATCACCCCGCGCGCCCGGAAGCCCCCCGCCGCGGCGCACCCGGCGCAGAACGTGAGTACGCCGGCGCGGCTCGGCTCGAAGGCGCCGGCGATCGCGAGCATCACCATCACGCCCACTCCAGCGCCCGCCGCCGCGCGACGCGCCGAACGCGCGTCCGTCGCTTCGCGCTCGAGCTCGCCACGCGCGAGCTCCGGAAAGCGAACGGTGCGCGTGCGGAAGAGGCCGAGCGCCGACCACCCGGTCACGGCGCGCGATCTCCCCGTGGCACCAGCCCGGTCGCGAGCAGGTGCAGCCCCTCGGAGAAGGTGCCGTCGGGCGACGCTAAGCCGAAGCCGAGACCGCCGAGTGCCAGGCCGAAGCCGCTGGTCGCGCGGCTCGAGAAGCCGCTGAAGCCGAGCGGGCGTGGATCCAGCACCCACGCACAGCCGAGGCGGAGCGCGTTGCACGCGAGGTCCTCGAGCGCCACGCCGAGCACGGAGCCGTCGCCGCTCGCCGGGCGGTATCCCTCGCCCGTCACCAGCACCCGCGCGTAGCCGGACGGCGATTCACCCTCGCGGGCGAGGAACTCCTCGATCGATTCGCCGTGCAGGAGCCGCACGCGGTCGCGGGCGAAGACCCACGCGGGCAGGTGCGTGTACGGGTCGCCGGGGGCGATCGCGCGCGGATCGGCGGCTGCTCCCCGCCGCCGGCGCCGACGCAGCTCGACCTCGACCCCCAGCAGCGAGAGCTTCATGGCGCGCCATCTTCCGGCACGACCCTCGAACGTGCAACCGTGCGCCGCTGCACGGATCGGCGCGGATCGCGGGCTTGTGTGAGGGCCGCGCGCTCTGGCAAACCGGCTCCGTGGTCACGCCCGACGATCGATCGACCCACCGCGCGGGCGCGCCGCGGGATGCCCGCGAGGCCGCCGCGATGCGCGAGGGCGCCGCCATGTGTGTGGCCGTGACGCTCGCCGTGCTGGCTGGCTTCGCGCCGTCGCTTCGGCTCGGCTGGTGGCGCGAGGACTACGCGTGGCTCTTCGGTCCGCTGCGCATCGGTGACCTGCTCACCGACTTCGCCAACCCCGACACGCTCGGGCGCTACCGGCCGCTCGCGAAGCTCGTGTTCGCGGCGGTCGGCGCCCTCGGTCTCGACGCGCGGCTCGTGTCGCGCGGGATGGGTCTCGCGTTGCTCGCGCTGGGCGCGATGGTGCTGGCGCGCTGGGTCGCGCGGCTCACGGGGGATCGCCTCGCCGGCGCGCTCGCCGCGCTCTTCTACGTGGCGAGCCCGCGGATCGCGGTGGTGGGCACCTGGATCGTGCTGTGGTCGGCGCAGCTCTACGTGATCTTCGCGGGGCTCGCGCTGAGCGCGCTCACGCCGGCGGCGCCAGCGAGCGGGGCGAGCACGCGCGGCGGCGGCGTACGCGCGGGTGTGGTGCTCGCGGCGCTGATCGCGGCGCTCGGCTCGTTCGAGGTCGCGGTCAACTTGCCGCTCGCGGCCGCCGTGCTCGCGGCGGCGCTCGGCGTGCGCGAGCGGCGCGCGTGGGGGGCGATCGGCGCCGGCGCGCTGCTCGCGGCCGGCGCTCTCGATCGCCCACGTCCAGGCACCCGGCGCGCCCGGCAGCCACCACCCAAGCATCGGCGCGATCGTGAGCAACCTGGGCGGTGTGCTCGACCACGAGGCGGAGCTCTTGATCGCGGCGGCGCTCGCCGCGGTGTACGGCTTCGCGCGCCCCTCGCGGCGGCGCGTGACGGCCGGGCTCGTGGGCGTGCTCGTCGCGGGGCTCGTCCCGGGAGTTCTGTTCCCGCTCCCGATCGACACCTACCTCTTCCTGCTCTCCTACCTGGCGGGCGCGGCGCTGGTGGGGATCGCCGTGGCGGACGCGAGCGCGCTCGTGCCCGCGCGCGCGGCGCGGTTCGCTCGCCCGGTGGTGCTCGCCGTCGCCACCACGGCGGCGGCGCTCGTCGCCCACGACTCGGTGACCGGGCTGATCGAGCGCGAGTGGGAGATGCGCGACTCGCGGGTGCTCGTCGACGCGCTCGCCACGAGTGATTGCCTCGGCCACCGTCCCGCCACGATCGCACCGCTCGGCATCGACGAGCGCGATCGACGCCACGCCTTCCTGAGCCGTCCCGGCGAGCCCTCCGTGCTCTCGCGGCTGTGCGGAGCGCCCGTGCTGTTCGAGCTCGAGCCCACGACGCTGATCACTCCCGAGTGTCCGGCCGACGCCTACTTCCTGACCCGCGACGGCGGGCTGGTCGAGTGCGCGGCGCTCGCCGCGGCGACGGAGCTCGCCGCGGCGGCGGTCGCGTGCGGCGTGCCGCTCGACTCGCCGTCGCTGCTGCGTCCGGAGGGCGTCTGGAGCGGCCCCCGGATCGCGTGCGTGAACGTGCCCCGCGGCGAAGGAATCACCGCGAGCGACCCGCCGGTGGTCCTCGAGGGTGACCAGGCGGTGCTGCGGAAGACCGGCTCCATCACGTTCGCGGTTCCAGACGATGCCGTGCGCTTCACCGCACGCCTCGATCGGATCCGCGTCTTCGGCGCAAAGGCGGGGGACGGCGCCGCGCGTCCCGCGCTCGGCACGATCTCGGTGTACGCGGATACCGCGCTGGCGACGCAGGTGACGATCGGGAGCGGCGACGACAGGATCGGCGTCGAGACGCCGGTCGACGCGGCCGCGGTCGTGACGGTGTGGTTCGACGCGCGCTCGAACGACGGACCGGGACTGGTGCTCTTCCAGCCGCGCTTCACGAAGGATTGAGCGGCGCGCCGGAGGCGCACCCTCCAGACCGGCCCCCGAACCGATTCTTCGGGAGGGGCACGCGTCGCGTGCCCGGCGAGACGACGGGCCCGAGGCGCCGACGACAGCGCGGATCGCTGTGGGCGACCTACTGCGATCCACGCCGTCGCGGACGCAAGGCCATACCGTGTCGCCGGTCGCGCAACGCGCGACCCTCCGCGCCGAGGAGCGGCGCGCCGGAGGCGGTCCGCGGAGGCGGCCGCCGGCACGACGCCGCGACGGCCAACTCACGCGCTGCGGCGGTTGCGCTCGGGAGCGGCCTTCCCGGCCGGGAGAACCTCGTCGAGGGCGAGGGCTCGCGACGCCGTGCGGTGGTCCTCGTCGGCCTCGAGGAGCGGCGCCAGGTCGCCCGCGCACCAGCGCTCGGCGGTCACGAGCGCGCGGGCGTCGTGGTCGTGGGCGAGCGACCAGCTCGCGTGCTCGCAGAGCAGCGCTCCCGCGTAGGTGCGCGCGAGCGAATACGCGAAGGAGCGCGCGCCCGCCTCGACGAATGCGAGCCCCTCGCTCACCGCCGCCGGCAGGTAGGCCTCGATCTTCCTCGCCGCTTCGCGAACCCGCTTCACGGACGCCGCGAGCTCGGGCCGGTCGACCGCGGCGAGGCGCGCGTGGATGTCGGCCAGGAACGGCCCGAACGCTTGCTCCTTCTCGATCGCGCGCAGCGCGTCGAGGCTCAAGACGTTGGTGGTCCCTTCCCAGATCGCCAGCACCTGCGCGTCACGCAGCAGGTAGGGCAGCCCGGTGTCCTCGACGTAACCGGCGCCGCCGAAGCTCTCGAGGATCTCGCTCGCCGCCGCCACCGACTGGCGCGCGGTGTAGAGCTTGAGCAGCGGCGTCAGCATCCGCAGCGTCGCGGACTCCTCGGCGCTCGCCTCGCCGGTTTCGTCCTTGCCGAGCAGCTCCACACACCGGAACGTGAGCTGCATGGCGGCTTCCAGCTCGATCTCGAGCGCCGCCAACGTCTCGAGGTGAAGCGGGTGCTCGGCGAGGAGCTTCCCGAACGCGCGGCGCTTCCCCGCGTAGTCGCGCGCCAGCGCGAGACCGCGTCGCATGTACGAGATCGCGGTGCAGGCGTTGTAGATGCGGGTGATGTTGAAGAGCGAGGCGATCTTGCGGACGCCGTGGAGCTCGCCACCGACCAGCCGCGCCGGCGTGCCGTCGAGGGTCAGCTCGGCGGTGGGGAGCGCGCGGGTGCCGAGCTTGTCCTTGAGGCGGTTGACGCGGATGCCCTGCAGCCGCCCGCTCTCGTCACGTAGCTCCAGGTAGAAGAGCGAGAGCCCGTGGCTTCCCTCGATGGCGCCTTCGATGCGCGCCAGCGTGAGCGCCATCTGCGCGGTGGTCGCCGAGGTGAACCACTTGTCGCCGTGCAGGGTGAAGAGTCCCGGCTGGCCGGGTACGGCTCGAGCGACCGTCTGCGAGTCGCCCACGTCCGAGCCGCCGGTGCGCTCGGTCATCCACTGCCCCGAGGTCCAGAACCGCGCCGGATCGCGCGACGTGAGGTGCTTCCAGGCCTCCGCCATGCGCTCGTGGTCGCCGTAGAGCTCGATCGCCCGCGCCGCGCCGTCGGTCATCGCGAGCGGGCAGGCGTAGATCGCGGACGACGCCGCGAAGAGATAGAGCTTGGCGAACTGGTGGATCCGCGACAGCGCGCCGTGGGTTCGCTCGTAGCCAGTGGCGACGATCCCCTCCTCCGCGGCGACGACGTCGAGGGCCTTCCAGGAGCTCGAGACGCGGATGTCGTCGATGCGGCGCCCCCACGGATCGTAGGGGCACGTGCACCGGCTCCTGCGCGTGGGCTTCGCGTGCGAGCTCGGCGATGTCGGTGACCGCGCGGTGGCCGAGGCGCACCAGGCCAGGCTCGATCTCGGCGAGCATCTCCGCGGGCAGCAGGCGCCCCAGGATCGAGCGCAGCGGGCGATCGTCCTGGTACTGGTTGCCGAGCTCGGGGCCGTCCTGGAAGAAGCCGCTCATGTCCGTCACCTCCGCGGTCGAACCTGCGGGCGGGCACAGGGCCCGCCCCTACGATCTTCTTGCTGATACTTGCGGCGGGCACGAGGACCGCCCCGACGATCTCGCCAGACACCTGCGGGCGGGCACGGGGCCCGCCCCTACGGACTCGCGAGATAGGCACCCCCCGGCGTCACGCGCGCGCGGCGGTGACCTTCACCGGGGTGCCGTTGAGGACCGCCGTGCCCGAGAGCGGGTCCACCGCCAGCTCGTCGACCACGTCGTTGATGCTCACTCCCGCGTGGGCGCGGGCGACGCGAAGCTCGACACCTTCGAGCGAGTGGCCCCAGCCGTGGGGAAGACTCACCACGCCCGGCATCATGTCGTCGCTGACCTGGAGCTTCGCGACCACCGCCCCCGCGCGCGACTCGATGCGCACGCTGGCGCCGTCGGCGAGCTTGCGCTTCTTCGCGTCGGCCGGGTTCATGAGCAAGGTGCAGCGGTCCTTGCCTTTCACCATCCGCGTGCTGTTGTGCAGCCACGAGTTGTTGGTGCGCAGGTCGCGGCGCCCGATCAGGCTGAGCTCGCCGTTGCGCTTCGCCTTGGCGCTCTCGTCGAGCTTCGCGTCGAGGCGCGGCACATCGTGCAGGAACACCTCGGGCGCCAGCGCGATGCGCTTGTTCTTGGTGTTGAGTCGCGCCGGGAAGCACGGCTCGAGGGGACCGAGGTCGATGCCGTGGGGGGCATCCTCCACCTTCGCCACCGACAGGTTCGGCCCGAACGGCAGCGACCGCACACCGTACGGCCCCGCGCGCAGCATCAGGTCGAGGAGTCCCTTCGCGCCGAGCCGCGACATCACCGCCTTCTTGGCGGTCACCGCCGCGCGCTGCGCCGCCCCGCCGCGGGCGTCGAGGCGCGAGGCGAGCTCGAGGAAGATCTGCCAGTCGTGGCGCGTGTCGGGGGCCGGCTCGAAGAGCGCCGGCGAGTACTTGGCGACGTTGCGGATCGCGACCGTGCTGAGCGCCACGTCGTAGTTCTCGTGCTCGAGCGAGAACGTGGGAGGCAGGATGACGTCGGCGTGGCGCGTGGTCTCGTTGACGTAGATGTCGATCGACACCATGAAGTCGAGCAGGTCGAGCGCCTTGGCGAGGCGCGCGCCGTTCGGCGTCGAGAGCACCGGGTTGCCCGCCGACGTGACGAGCGCCTTGATCTGGCCGTCACCCGGCGTCTCGATCTCCTCGGCCAAGGTCGAGACCGGGAACTCACCGCCGAACTCGGGCAGCCCACGGACGCGGCTCTTGCTCTTGGCGTAGTGCCCGGTCTGGCCGCTCGCCGAGGCGATCGCCACGAAGTCGACCGCGGGCTTGGTGAACATCATCCCGCCCACCCGGTCGAGGTTGCCGGTGACGACGTTGATCACCGTGAGCAACCAGCCCACCAGCCCGCCGAACTCCTGCGTGCAGGCGCCGACGCGCCCGTACGCGATCGCCGAGGGCGCGGCGCAGAAGTCGAGCGCGAGCTTGGTGATCTCCTCCGCCGGAAGGCCGGTGAAGTCGGCGACGCGCTCCGGCGGGAAGCGCTTCGCCAGATCGCGCACCGTGCCGAGGCCGTCGGTGAAGTCGGCGAGCCGTCCGAGGCGGATCTTGTCAGCAGCGAACATCACGTGGAGCATCCCGAGCAAGAGCGCCGCGTCGGTGCCGGGACGGATGAAGTAGTGGGTGTCCGCCAGCTCGGCGGTCTCGGTGCGGCGCGGATCGACCACCACCAGCCGGCCGCCGCGCTTGCGCAGATCCTCGAGGCGGTGCGCCACGTCCGGCGCCGTCATGATGCTGCCGTTCGACACCACCGGGTTGCCGCCGATGCACAGGAAGAACTGGGTGCGATCGAGGTCCGGCACCGTGAGCAGCATCTGGTGCCCGAACATCTGGAGCGACGACAGCATGTGCGGGAGCTGGTCGACCGAGGTCGCCGAGTAGCGACTGCGGGTGCGGAGCGACTGGATGAAGGGCAGACCGAAGAGGATCGAGCCGTAGTTGTGGACGGTGGGGTTGCCGAGATAGAGGCCCACGGCGTTCGCGCCGTGGGCGCTCTGGATCTCGCGGATGCGGCGCGCGACCTCGTCGAACGCCTCGTCCCAGCCGATCCGCTGCCAGCCGCTGGTGGTGCGGCGCACCGGCCACTTGAGGCGGTCGGGGTCGTCGTGGACGTCCTGCAGCGCCACCGCCTTGGGGCAGATGTGGCCGCGGGAGAACGGGTCGTCCTTGTCGCCGCGGATCGCGAGGACGCGGTCGCCGTCGACGTCGATGGCGATGCCGCACATCGCTTCGCACAGGTTGCAGGCGCGGAAATGCGTACGAGCCATCGAGGCCTCCGGACGTCCGTCGAGCGAGAGGCCTTCAAGCTAGCCGAGGCGGCGTTTCGGGGGCCACTACGTCGACAGGTAAGGCCGTGCGGCGATCACACCCCGTCTTGCGTACCGGAGCGGCCGTAGCGCGGGGGCTTGTCCCCCGCTGCGGATCTTGCGGGGGACGAGCCCCCGCGCTACGAGGGCCCGCCGATTCGGGCGTACGCGCCTCACGCCGGCATGCCCATCCTGTGGCGGACGGCGCGGAAGGCGTCGGTCCACTGGCCGTGGCGATCGCGCACCACGAGCGGCGGTTGCTCGGTAGCCGCGCGTCCGCCGCGCTCCAGCGCGAACACCGAGAAGAGCGGCTCGCGGCCCTCGCGCGGCACGATCGCGCGGTGGGTGACGATCGCGAGACCGGCGCGGTCCGCGGCCGCGGTCACTCGCGCGGGATGCGAGTGGCACACCACGAAGACCCCGCCCGGCGCCAGCGTCCGTGCCGCCGCGGCCATGTAGTCGTCGATCCCGCCACGCACCTCGAAGCATGCGGGGCCACGCTGCACCTTCGACGACACCACCCCGTCGCCGAGGGGGATGTAGGGCGGTGTGCCGGTGACGAGCTCGAACACCGCGCCCTCCGGCACCATCACCGGGTCGCGCAGGTCGCCGTGGCGCACCTCGCAGCGCGCGGCGGCCCCGTTCCACGCGATCGACCGCCGCGCCAGGCCGACGCTCACCTCCTGCGCTTCGACGCCCACCACACGCGCCGCGCCGCACGCCCACGCGCTCATCATCAGCACCGAGCCCGAGCCACAGCCGAGGTCCAGCGCACGCTCGACCCGCCGCTCGCCGAGGCTCTCGAGCGCGAACCACGCGGTGGCGAGATCGTCGAGGCTGAAGCGGTGGCCGCGGAGCTTCTGGAAGATCCGCCACTCGCCGCACAGGTAGCAGAGGTCCTCGTCCGCAGCGGGCCAGCCGTCCGCGCGCTCGCCCGGTCCCGCCGGCAGCGGCCCCGGCGCGACCCACCCCGGTGGGCGGCGTGCGCGGCGAACGATACCCCGTTCCGAGCTCGTCGCCGCCTCCATCGCCCCCGCTCTCACGCCTCGCGCGCGAGCTGCGCGGGCAGCGCGGACGCCAGGCGCTGGTAGTCCTCCGCGACGTTGTAGAGCTGCGCCGAGATCCGGACGAGGCGCTTCGGCCGGCGCGGCCAGCTCGTCACCAGCACGTCCAGGGCGTCGTCGGCGCGCAGCCGCTCCTGGAGAGGATCCCAGCCCCACGGGTGTGGCGCGCGCCCGGCGGGCGCCTCGGGGAGCGGGATCGACGCCATGCAGCCGACCAGGCGCTCCTCGCACGGCGGCTCGACACCGAGTGCCGCGCACACCGCCGCGCGGCCCGCGAGCGCCATCGCGCGGTTGCGGGTGCGGATCGCGTCCCAGCCACCCGGCACCAGCGACGCGAGGTGGCGGATCGCCACCGGCACGCACAGGAACGCGGTCGCGTCGTCGGTGCCGAGCCAGTCGAACTCGAGACGAAAGCGCGAGCGATCGGTGCGCGGCGAGTTGGCGCCGTGGCTGATCACCAGCGGCCGCAGGTCCGCTTGCCGATCGCGCCGCGCCCACAGGAACCCCGCGCCCTTCGGCGCGCACATCCACTTGTGGCAGTTGCCCGTGTAGTAGGCCGCGCCGAGCGCCTCGATCGCGAGCGGGACGTGGCCGGGAGCGTGCGCGCCGTCCACGTAGACGTCGACGCCGCGCGCGGCGAGCTCGCCCACCAGGCGCTCGATCGGCATCACCAGCCCGGTCGGGCTGGTGATGTGGTCGAGGAGCGCGAGGCGGGTCCGCGCCGTCACGCGGCTCATCACCGCGTCCAGCACGGCTTCCTCGGTGGTGCCCGGGAACGGGACCGACGCGATCACCACGTTCGCTCCCGCGGCGCCGGCGATCTCGACCACGGCGTTGCGGCACGCGTTGTAGGTGTGGTCGGTGATCAGCACCTCTTCGCCGGCGCGCCACGCGATCGAGCGCAGCACCGCGCTCACGGCGGTGGTGGCGTTGTGGAGGAAGGCGAGGTCGTCGGCCTCCGCGCCCACGAACGCCGCGAGCTCGGCGCGGGCCGCGTCCAGGAGTCCCTCGAGCTCGCCCGCCATGAACCGCACCGGGTCGCGCTCGAGGCGCGCCCGCAGCCGCGACTGCTCCTCGAGAACGGCACTCGGGCACGCGCCGAACGAGCCGTGGTTCAAGAACGTGAGCGCGCGGTCGAGACCCCAGTAGCGCGTCAGCGGGTGCGCCAGCTCGTCCGCGCCGTGCGACCCGGCGCTCACGTCTTCGATCCGCGGCCGCCGCCCGACAGCGAGCGCGCCGCTGCGTTCACCACCAGCGCGCGAGGCGCGAGCTTGGTGGCGAGGGTCATCACGCGGTTGACGAAGCCCGGCACGTACACCGAGCGGCCGTCTTCGTAGGCGCGCAGGCAACGCCGCACCGCCTCGGGCGCCTCCATCATCGAGAGCCGCGCGCGCAGCCCGCCTCGCTTGAGGTCGGTGATGGCGAGGCCCGCCGCCTTCTGGAACCCGGTGGGCACCGGCCCCGGGCAGAACGCCATCATCCGCACACCGGTGCCCGCGAGCTCGGCGGAGAGCGCCGACGCGAAGCTGAGCACGAACGCCTTGGTCGCGCCGTAGGTGGTGAAGAACGGCGTCGGCTGGTGTCCCGCGGTCGAAGAGAGCTGGATCACGCCGCCGCGACCGCGCTCGATCATGCCCGGCAAGAAGTGTCGCGTGAGACACACCACGGCCTCACAGTTGAGACGCACCATCTCCGTCTCACGCTCGGGACGGGTCCGGACGAAGCGGCCGAGCGACCCGAACCCGGCATTGTTCACCAGGTGATCGATCGCGACACCGAGCGCCTCGACCTCGGCGATCAGCTTGGCCGGCCCATCCGATGCAGCCAGGTCCACGGAGATCACGTGCATGGCGACGCCGTGGCGCGTGCGCACCTCCTCGGCGACCGCGGAGAGACGCTCGATCGAGCGCGCGGTGAGCACCAGGTTGGCGTGACGCGCCGCGAGCTGGCGGGCGAGCTCGGCGCCCAGCCCCGACGACGCGCCGGTGATCAGCACCCAGGATTCGCGGAAGAGCTCGGACATGGACGACGCCCCGGACGGCGCGTGCGAGGACGCACGGATCGCAAACGCCTTGACCTAGCGCGGGGCGCCGGCAAACGGCAAACGACAAACCGGGCGGGACGAAGCTGAGGATCGGGACCCCGGGGGGCCCCGGGCGAATGGTGAGGGACGACTCAGTGGCGGGGCGGCCGGCGAATCCGGAGGGCGGGGCTCTCGTGGAGGCCGCGCATGGCCTGGGGGCCGAACGCCATCGCCGCGCCGAGGCTCACGCCGCGAACCTGCGGGGAACCCGAACGCAGGCGGGGCGCCGCGCAGGTCTGGCCGGACTCGAGCAGATCCACACACTCGTCGCAGATCCCCGAGGTGGGACGGAGGTCCAGCAGGGGCTCTTTCTCACCAAGATGGGCTCCGCACCAGGCACATTCGACGATCATGGAAGCGACCTTTCGGGCCGCCCCACCCCCTGCAAGGCGAAGCGACCACCCTGGCGATGAGCAAAAAGCGCGCCGCCTCGCCTGGAAGCCGGCGGGCTGGGCGCGCTGCGAAATTCTTGCGGTTTTTCGCGAGAGCGCGGTGACCAAAACCGTCACGTGGCACGATCCTGACGAACCGTCTCGATCCGTCGGGGCGGCCTGACCAGGGGGCCCTGGTACAAAGTTCAAATCCGGGCAGCTCACCCGGCGAGCGAGGGGACCACCCACCCCCCGAACGCGCGCTCGAGCTCGCGAGCGACCGCGATCGTGACGTGGTCGTTGCCATGGACCGCCGCGACCTGGATCCCGAGCGGCACCCCATCGGGGTCGAGCCCCAGCGGCACCTGGGTGACCGGCAGCTCCATCACGTTCAGGATCGCGGTGTAGGCCCAGCACACCGGCGGCGCGAGCGGAAAGGCGTGGCGGGGCGCCACGCTCGCGTACGGCGGATAGAGCAGCACGCCGTTCGGTCCGATGAGCTTCACGAGCTCGGCACGAAGCTCCGCGCCGACCGCCGCGAGGCGCTGGGTCCGGCCCGGCGTCCACTTGGGCACCTTCTCGAGGAGCGCGAGCATGATCGCCGGCAGCGTGTGGGCGGAGCGGCCGACGCCCCACTTCACGAGCTCGAGCAGCGCGTTGATCCGCACCCCGTTGCCGAGCATCGTCGCGAAGTCCTCGCCCTCCGACGACGCGAGCATCGCCGACCAGATCTCGAGCGACTGCTTGAGCCGCGGCACGTGCTCCCACTCGACGCGGGCGCCGCGCGCGGCGAGCGCCTCGGCGACGCGGCGCTGCGACTGCCGTAGCTCGTTGCTCACCGGGATCAGGCCGTTGTCCTCGATCGAGACCACGCGCAGCCCTTCGAGGCGCACCGAGTCGGGGTCGCCGAGGGGCCACGCGATGCAACCCGCCTCGAGCCCGTCCGGGCCGGCCAGGATCCTGAGCAGCGGCATCAGGTCCTCGGCGCGGCGCGCGAGCGGGCCGGTGGTGCAGTAGCGCTGCGTCGCGCCCTGGGCGAGCGGGAACTGGCCGCTGTTGGGTACCAGGCCGCCGGTCGGCTTGTGGCCGAACACGCCGTTGAAGAAGGCCGGCATCCGGATCGACCCGCCGACGTCGGAGCCGAGCCCGAACGGCGCGCCGCCCACGCCCACGATCGCGCCCTCGCCGCCCGAGCTGCCGCCCACGGTGCGGCGCGGATCGTAGGGATTGTTGCTGCGCCCGTACACGCGGTTGTTCGACTCCATCCACATGCAGAGCTCGGAGACGTTGGTCACGCCGAGCGGGATCGCGCCGGCGGCACGCAGCCGCGCCACCGCGGTGGCGTCGCTGGTGGCGAGGTAGCCCTTGCGCGCCACGAGGCCGGAGGTCTGCGGCATGCCGGTGAGCGCGAAGCACTCCTTGATCGAGCACGGTACGCCGTGGAACGGCGGCAGGCTGGCGCGGTCCGAGGTGGAGGCGAGCCGCGCGTCGGCGCGCCGGGCTTCGTCGCGCGCGGCGTCGAAGCGCTCGGCGACCATCGCGTTGAGGACCCGGTTCACGCGCTCGATGTGCGCGATGTGCGCGTCGACCGCCTCGAGCGAGCGGACCTCGCCGGCGCGGATGCGCCGCGCCAGCTCGGTGCCGGAGAGCAGCAGCAACGGGTCGAGGGCCATCAGCGAGCTCCATCCGCTCGCGCGACCGCGGCGGCATCGGCGTTCTCCGCTTCGGCCTCGGCCTCGAAGTCGCCCTGCTCGACCGCGACCCGCTGCACCACGTCCGCGACGGTCTCGCCGAGCCCGAAGAGGTGCGGATACGAGCGCTGCCAGGCGGCCAGCATCTCCTCCATGGGGAAGTCGGCGAACTCGCCGCGGTAGCGCAGGTACTCCATGTGCTTGTTGCCGTCGCGGTCGAAGGGATGGAAGAGCGCGTCGTGCTCGCCGTCGAAGTCGAGCGGCGTCACGCGGAACTTCTCGCACAGGGACGCGTTGAAGGTGGGCGTCGCCTTCACCCAGCGCCCGCCGAGCCAGAGCTCCACGTAGCCGTGGAACACGAACTCGTCGGTGCCCATGCGCTCGCGCAGCTTCTCGGTCGCGAGGTGATTGCGGACGTCGGCGAAGCCGAGCCGCGCCGGCACACCCACCGAGCGCGCGCACGCCGCGAGGGCGATCGCCTTCGGCACGCAGAAGCCTCGGCCCTCGGCCAGGATCCGGCTGGCGCGGAAGTCCTCCACCGCGAGCCCCGTCATGTACGGGTCGTAGCGGATGGCGTCGCGCACCGCGTAGAAGAGCCGCACCGCCTTGGTGCGATCGTCGGCGGCGTCACCGATCGCGTCCTTCGCGAACGCGACGAGCGACGGCTCTCGGGAGTCGAGGAACTGGGTCGGCGCGAGATAAGGAGCGAGCTCGGCGGTGTCCATGGTGGTTCGAAACTAGCCGCGATCGGCGGTGGTGCGGAAGAGCGTCCCGGGCTCGCGGGCGGGGATGAACCCCGATCCTACGGTTCGCGGCCGCGAAGGATCGCGGCCCTCCACGCCGCTCGATCCCGTTCGTTCTGGAGGGCGCGACTCCGGCGCGCCCCAGCGTCGGCGGCGGCACGAACCCGGAGGGGCACGCGCCGCGTGCCCGGCGATACGACGCATCGCCTGCATCGTCGATCGCGGGCGGGGACGGGCCCCGCCCCTACGGATCGCGGCCGCGAAGGGATCGGCGCGTCACGGCGGCGCGGGGATGGTCGGGTGGCCGGCGGCGCACGAGCCGAGGAAGTGGCCGTACTGGTACGTGGCGTCGGGGTTGTCGAAGAGCGCGTAGTGGCCGTCGCGCGGGTACTGGACCACGCCGAGCGTGACCCGCGTGCCGTCCGCGCCGAGCACGTTGCCGCTCACCGGCGGCACCAGCGCTTCGAGCCCCGCGATCTCCATGCCCTCGATCGGCTTGTACACCCGGCCGACCACCGGCGCGCCGGTGGCGACGGCGTGCGCGCCGACGGTGGTGTACGGCACCTGGAAGTCGAGCAACCCGTCGGAGATGAAGACACTGTGCGGCGCGCCGCGCGAGCGCTTCGCGTAATACGGCGCGTAGTTGAGCGGGTCGCCCTCCTCGATGAAGAGCTGGAGGATCTGCGCGAGCGGGTGGAACAGATCGAGCTCGTTGGTGCCGAGCGCTCCCGCGAGCGCCTCGACCAGGTACACGACCGGCACCGGCAGGGTCTTCTGCAGCAGGGTCACCCTGAGCCCGCCCCCCGAGCCGCTCATCACCGCGCAGCCGATCTCGTCCTCCGCGCCGACGAAGAGCGGCCCCTCGGTGCCGCCCTGCGAGTGGCCCATGAAGTGGACGCGGCCCGCGTCGAAGCGCGTCTCGACGCCCTCCGGGTGGAGCTCGGCGGGGATCACGAGCTGACGCACGAAGCGCATCTGCTGGACGTTGTCGGCCGCCGACTGGCGCAGGTTGTCGCGTGCCGCCACCGGGCGCAGGTAGTTGAAGAAGAAGAACGACCAGTCGGTGTCGCTCTCCACGCGCGTGCCGTGGATCGGCTGGTCGATGCCGATCGCGGCCAGACCGTTCTGCGCCAGGTCGATCGCCTCGCGCCGCACCAGGCTCTCGTAGTCGCCGCCGGTACCGTGCGCGTACACCACCACCGGCCAGCCGCCGGCGGGCGGCGCGCCCTTCGGCACCGTCACCGAGAACCGGAGCGACTCGGTGCGCTGCACGATCGGGTCGCCGTTCGCGTCGAACAGGATCTCGCCGCCCTGGGTGAGATAGGGGGGCGTGCCGGTCTGGAAGTTGGGGCTCGCGTAGTGGCCGGTGAACTCGTAGAAGTCGGGGTACTCCTCCTCGAAGCCGAGATCGGTCGGCGGACCGACGTCGACGTTGGCGTGGATCCAGTCGCGGATCCGGAACATCTCGCCGACCACGTCGCGGGTCGTGAAGACCGTGGCCGCGGCCACGTCCTCGGGTCTCGGCCCGTCGCCGTCTCGCAAGGTGGCCCAGAGCGGCTCGTAGGCGTCGACCAGGCGCGCGACGCGCGCGTCGCCGCTCGAGCGACCGGCGCGGATCCGCGCGAGCAACGGAGCGGCCACGAGCGGCGCGCCGGAGACGTCCTTCACCGCGGTCGTGACGACCATCGCGTAGCGGGTCGAGGGCCTGAGCGGGAAGCCGAGCAGCGGCGCCACCGCGAGCAGGTTGCTGGGCTCGTAGAGGGTCGGCTCGTACTGATACGAGACGACCACCGGGATGCGCTCGCCGCGCTCGGCCGACGCCGGGTCGACGTCGACCAGGAACACCGAGGACTCGGGCGTGAGCGAGGCCTCCGCGCCGAACGGCAAGGTGGCGACGTCGATCGCGCCCGTGAGACGGAAGAAGCCGCCGTGGTTGGTGCCGAAGCCCGTGGTGGTGTCGGCGATCTGCCCCAGGTAGCCGCCTATGAACTCGCGCAGGCTGGGCGGTCCCGCGGGCAGCGGGAAGCCGGTCAGGTCGATGCGCCCGTCCTCGCGGAGCCGGAGCACGCTGGGCCACGGGAAGTCGAAGTAGCCCGCGGTGCCGTCGAGCGCCGCGAGATCGAACACCACCTGCGTGCCGTGTGTCGTGGCGTCGCCGCCGTCCGAGCCACACCCGGCCGCAGCGACGCACAGCCCGACGACGAGGCCCCACACCGCGCTCCATGCCTTCGCTCTCGGACGATTCACTCGAGCCATCCCTCCGCCGCGCGACTTTGCCCCGCGGACGAGCGCGGACGCAACGGGCACGCGGCGGGTGACTCGCGAACCGGGCGAGAGACCCTGTCTCTCGAAACCGGATGGGGTGGGCGCTATTCTCGGCCGTTCACCCGGCACCGCCCCATGGCCTCGAATCCGCCTCGACCTCCAGGCCAGCGCGCGCTCGCCGCGTGGCCGGTGCTCGTGGCCGCCGTGCTCGCGGCGCTCGCGCCGGCCCCCGACGCAACCGCCGCCGACGCCGGGCCGCTCGAGATCGGCACCGGCGAGCGACTGCTCGTGATCGCGCCGCACCCCGACGACGAGACCATCGCCAGCGCCGGCCTCATCCAGCGCGTGCTGGCGCGGGGAGGCAGCGCACGGATCGTCTTGGTCACGGCGGGAGACGGCTATCAGGACGCGGTCCGGCGCATCACGCCCGAGATCCCGCCTCAGCCCAGCGAGTACGTCGCGTACGGGGAGCACCGCATCGGCGAGGCCGAGGCCAGCGCCGCCACCCTCGGCGGCGAGCGGGTCGACGTCGAGGTGCTCGGCTTCCCCGATGGCGGTCTCAAGGCGCTCCTCGACGAGCACTGGCCCGAGGACAAGCCCGAGCGCTCCCTCACCACCGGCGCCGCCGACCCTCCGTACGACGAGGCGCGCGCCCCGGCGCTCCCGTACAGCGGCGCCAACCTGCGTGGTGAGCTCACGCGCATCCTGCGCGAGACCCGCCCCACGATGGTGTGTCTGCCGGACCCGATCGACATCCACCCGGACCACTCCGCGGCCGGAGCCTTCACCCTGCTGGCGCTCGTGGACTGGAGGTCGACCGGCTCGACGCGCGGTCACCGGCAAGCGCACCGCGCTGAGCCGCTACGCGAGCCAGCTCGCCATCAGCCCCGGCTTCCTGAACGCGTTCGTGCGCCGCACCGAGCTCTTCTTCGAGCTGGCGCCGCCGGCCGTCGAGAGCGTCGTGGCGAAGTATCCGTGGGCGGCGCCGAGCCGCGGCGGCGAAGCGATCCGCCACGCACGCGACGCTTCACCCGTGCGCGAGGACGTCCGTGCAAGATGAGGTCGAGGTCTGTTGCCCGTACTGTGGCGAGACCGTGGCGCTGGTGATCGACCCCGAGACGAGTGGCACGTTCGTCCAGGACTGCGACGTGTGCTGCAACCCGTGGGCGGTCACGGTCGAGCGCGACGCCGACGGCGATCCGTACCTGAGCGTCGAGCGCGCGCAGTAACGCGGTCGCGAGCGGCGGCGCGCCGGAGGCGCGCCCTCCAGACCGGAATCGAACAGCCTGGAGGGCGGCCGCTTCGTCGGCCGCCCCAACGTTCGACCCTGGGGTCGTCGACGAAGCGACGACCCTCCAGGCCGGCAAACGGGGCGAGCGGCCGCGCGCGCTCCTCGGCCAGGCGCTATCCTCGCGGGGCCGCGCTCACACCGCCACCCATGAGACGTCCTTGAGCCTCGTCGAGCCGCCCGAGCTGCGCACGATCACGATCCGCGGCGCCCGCGAGCACAACCTCAAGGGCATCGACGTCGTCCTGCCGCGTGACCGGCTCGTGGTGGTGACCGGCCTCTCGGGCTCGGGCAAGTCGTCGCTCGCGTTCGACACCCTCTACGCCGAGGGTCAGCGGCGCTACGTGGAGAGCCTGTCGGCCTACGCGCGCCAGTTCCTCGAGCGCATGGAGAAGCCCGACGTCGACGCCATCGACGGGCTTTCCCCCGCCATCGCCATCGAGCAGCGCACCACCAGCCGCAATCCGCGCTCGACCGTCGGCACCGTCACCGAGATCCACGACTACCTGCGGCTCTTGTTCGCGCGCATCGGCAAGCCGCACTGTCCGACCTGCGGCCGGCTGATCGCGAGCCAGACGCCGCAGCAGATGGCCGATCGCATCCTCGGCTACCCCGCCGAGAGCAAGATCCAGGTGCTGGCGCCGCTGGCGCGGGGGCGCAAGGGCGAGTTCAAGAAGGAGCTCGACGAGCTCAAGCGCAAGGGCTACCTGCGGGCGCGCATCGACGGCGAGCTCCACGACCTCGACGAGCCGCTCGCGCTCGACAAGAAGGTCGCCCACACCATCGAGGTCATCGTCGATCGGCTGGTGGTGCGGCCCGGCATCGAGCGGCGCCTCGCCGACAGCCTCTCCACCGCGCTCGCCCTGGCGGATGGTCTGGTGATCATCGTCGGCGCGCCCGGCGGCGACGACCTGCTCAGCGAGCGCTTCGCGTGTCTCGAGCACGGCACCAGCCTGCCCGAGCTCACGCCGCGGATGTTCTCGTTCAACAGCCCGTACGGTGCCTGCCCTGGCTGCGACGGGCTCGGCACCAAGCTCTTCTTCGACGAGGAGCTGGTGATCCCCGACGCCAAGCGCTCGCTCGCGGGCGGCGCGATCGCGCCATGGCAGCGCAAGAACGAGGACGGCACGTCGTCCTACGCCGGTGTGATCGAAGGACTCGCGAAGCACCTGCGCTTCGATGCGGAGACGCCGTGGAAGGACCTCCCGGCGAAGACCCGCAAGGCGATCCTGCACGGCGCGGGGCCCGAAGAGGTCGAGTTCGTGTACCGGACCGCCCGCAGCGAGACGACCTACCGCAAGGCGTGGGAGGGGGTGATCCCGAACCTCGAGTCACGCTACCGCCAGACCGAGAGCGAGTGGGTGCGCGAGGACGTCGAGCGCTTCATGAGCGTGCGCCCGTGCGCACAGTGCAACGGCGCGCGGCTGCGGCCCGAGAGCCTCGCGGTGCGGATCGCCGAGAAGAGCATCCGCGACGTCGAGTCGCTCTCGATCGGCGCGGCGCGGCGCTTCCTGGCCGAGCTCGCGCTCGAGCCGCGCGACCGCGCGGTCGCCGAGCGCATCGTGAAGGAGGCCGGCGAGCGCCTGCAGTTCCTCCAGGACGTCGGCATCGAGTACCTGAGCCTCGATCGCACGGCGGCCTCGCTGTCGGGCGGCGAGGCCCAGCGCATCCGCCTCGCCACCCAGATCGGCTCGGCGCTCTCGGGGGTGCTCTACGTCCTCGACGAGCCCTCGATCGGTCTGCACCCGCGCGACAACGACCGGCTGATCCGGACACTGGTGCGGCTTCGCGACCTCGGCAACACGGTGGTGGTGGTCGAGCACGACGAGGCCATGATCCGCGCCGCCGACTGGGTGATCGACATGGGGCCGGGCGCGGGCCAGCTCGGCGGCGAGCTGGTCGCGGCGGGGACGCCCGAGGAAGTCGCGGCGAACCCGGCGTCGCTCACCGGCCAGTACCTGAGCGGCGCGCGCTCGATCCCGGTGCCCTCCGAGCGGCGAGCTCCGCAGGGGCGCTGGCTCTCCATCAAGCGCGCCCGGCACAACAACCTGAAGGGCGTCGACGTCCGCATCCCGCTCGGCTGCCTGACCTGCGTCACGGGCGTCTCGGGCTCGGGCAAGAGCAGCCTGATCATCGACACGCTGTTCCCGGCGCTCGAGCAGAGGCTGATGGGTGCCCGCGCCACGATCGGCTCGGTCGAGCGCATCGACGGCATCGAGCAGCTCGACAAGGTGATCGACATCGATCAGAGCCCGATCGGCCGCACGCCGCGCTCCAACCCGGCGACCTACACCGGGCTCTTCACGCCGATCCGCGAGCTCTTCGCCGAGCTACCCGAGTCGAAGGTGCGCGGCTGGGGACCGGGGCGCTTCAGCTTCAACATCAAGGGCGGACGCTGCGAGGAGTGCTCGGGCGACGGCATCGTCAAGATCGAGATGCACTTCCTGCCCGACGTCTACGTCACCTGCGACGCCTGCCACGGCCAGCGCTACAACCGCGACACCCTCGAGGTCACCTTCAAGGGGCGCTCGATCGCGCAGATCCTCGACCTGACCGTCGACGAGGCGCTCGAGGTCCTCGGCGCGATCCCGGCGATCCGCACCCGCCTCGAGACCCTCAAGCAGGTCGGGCTCGGCTACGTCCGCCTCGGTCAGCAGGCGACCACGCTCTCCGGCGGCGAGGCGCAGCGCGTGAAGCTCTCGCGAGAGCTCGCCAAGCGCGCGACCGGGCGCACGGTGTACATCCTCGACGAGCCCACCACCGGCTTGCACTTCGACGACGTCCGCAAGCTGCTCGAGGTGCTGACGCGGCTGGTGGACCAGGGCAACACGGTGATCGTGATCGAGCACAACCTCGACGTCGTGAAGTCGAGCGACTGGATCGTCGACCTCGGCCCCGAGGGAGGCGACGGCGGCGGGAAGCTGGTGGCGGCCGGGCCGCCGGAAAAGGTCCAGCACGTCGCGGCGTCGCACACCGGGCGCTTCCTGCGCGAGCTGCTCACGCGGCGCTGAGGGCGAGCCTGTCCTGCGGTCGTCCGGAGGGCCGCGATCCGTCGCGGCCGCGGCAAGCGGGCACCTGCGCCCTCCGGGACCGACTGCGGCGGCGGGGACCGCCGCCCCCCCCCCTCCACGGAACACGATCGAGCGGCGTGGGGGCCGCGATCCTTCGCGGCCGCGGCTGGCAGGCACCTGCGCCGTCCAGGGACGACTGCGGCGGCGAGGACCGCCGCCCTCCACGGAACACGATCGAGCGGCGTGGAGGGCCGCGATCCTTCGCAGCCGCGGCAGCGCGGCACCTGCGCCCTCCAGAGACGACTGCGGCGGCGAGGGACCGCCGCCCTCCACGGAACACGATCGAGCGGCGTGGAGGGGCCGCGATCCTTCGCGGCCGCGGCGGCGGCCCGCGCCCTGAGACGACTGCGGCGGCGAGGACCGCCGCCCTCCACCGGCACGATCAGCGGCGTGGAGGGCCGCGATCCTTCGCGGCCCGCGGCAGCGCACCTGCGCCGCTCAGAGACGACTGCGGCGGCGAGGACCGCCGCCCTCCACGGAACACGATCGAGCGGCGTGGAGGGGCCGCGATCCTTCGCGGCCGCGGCAGCAGGCACCTGCGCCCTCCAGAGACGACTGCGGCGGCGAGGGACCGCCGCCCTCCACGGAACACGATCGAGCGGCGTGGAGGGCCGCGATCCTTCGCGGCCGCGGCGGCGAAGCACCTGCGCCCTCCAGAGACGACTGCGGCGGCGAGGGACCGCCGCCCTCCACGGAACACGATCGAGCGGCGTGGAGGGCCGCGATCCTTCGCGGCCCGCGGCAGCCGCACCTGCGCCCTCCGAGACGACTGCGGCGGCGGGGACCGCCGCCCTCCACGGACACGTCGAGCGCGTGGCCGCGATCCTTCGCGCCGCGGCAGCGCACCTGCGCCCTCCAGAGACGACTGCGGCGGTGGGACCGCCGCCCTCCACGGAACACGATCGAGCGGCGTGGAGGGCCGCGATCCTTCGCGGCCGCGGCAGCGAGGCACCTGCGCCCTCCAGAGACGACTGCGGCGGCGAGGGACCGCCGCCCTCCACGGAACACGATCGAGCGGCGTGGAGGGCCGCGATCCTTCGCGGCCGCGGCAGCGAGGCACCTGCGCCCTCCAGAGACGACTGCGGCGGCGAGGGACCGCCGCCCTCCACGGAACACGATCGAGCGTGGAGGGCCGCCGATCCTTCGCCCCCGCGGCAGCAGGCACCGCGCCCCCGAGACGACTGCGGCGGCGAGGACCGCCGCCCTCCACGGAACACGAACGGCGTGGAGGCCGCGATCCTTCGCGGCCGCGGCAGCGAGGCACCGCGCCCTCCAGAGACGACTGCGGCGGAGGGACCGCCGCCCTCCACGGAACACGATCGAGCGGCGTGGAGGGCCGCGATCCTTCGCGGCCGCGGCAGCGAGCACCTGCGCCCTCCAGAGCGACTGCGGCGGTGAGGACCGCCGCCCTCCACGGATCACGATCCAGCGGCGTGGAGGGCCGCGATCCTTCGCGGCCGCGGCAGCGAGGCACCTGCGCCCTCCAGGGACGACTGCGGCGGCGAGGGACCGCCGCCCTCCACGGAACACGATCGAGCGGCGTGGAGGGCCGCGATCCTTCGCGGCCGCGGCAGCGAGGCACCTGCGCCCTCCAGAGACGACTGCGGCGGCGAGGGACCGCCGCCCTCCACGGAACACGATCGAGCGGCGTGGAGGGCCGCGATCCTTCGCGGCCGCGGGACGCGACGTGGGTCCGGCGCTGCGGCGGCGAAGGATCACGGGGCCGAGGGCCCCGTGGCCTCGAAGCGCGGGCGGGGGGCTGGAATCGCCCCGAGACGCCCCTCACTCGACGACGCTCACCACCCCTTTGTTCCAGGTCGCGCGCTCGATGCCCTCGCTGGTGACGACCACCGCGCTGGTGAAGCCCTTGTCGGCGAGGATCGCGACCAGCGCATCGACCTCGCGCTGGCGCACCTGCTTTGGCTTGTAGGGCCACTCGGCGGCCACCGTCACGCGCGCCTGCGCGCCTTCCATGGCGATACCGTCGATGGTCATGCGGACGTTCGAATTGGACTTCTCGAACGCGTCGGCGATCGCCTGCACCGAGATGGTGCTCGGCGGGTGCACCTTCGAGGAGTCGATGATCTTGCGCGAGGACTGCACGCTGAAATAAGCGGCGACACTGGCGGCGGCCAGCAGCGCCAGCGCCACCACGATCTTGACGGGCTGGGGTTTCGACTTGACGCGGACCGTGGTCGTCGCGGGCGTCGCGGCGGCGTCGAAGAGCTTCTTCTTCTCCTTGACGGGTCGCGCCCCGGACTTGACCTCCCGCTCCTCGGCGACGAAGTCGTCGTAGGCGCGGAAGACCTCGTCCTGCGAGGTGAACGCGCGCGCGTTCCACGACACACGCTCGAGGAACGTGTGGACCGCGTCGAGCCCGCGCAGGCTCTCGGTCATCAGCTCGCGCGTCTCGTCGCCGGAGGTCGCCTCGGTGGCCCGGCTGATCTCCGCGAGGCGCTCGATCGACTCGGCGAGGAGCGCCGAGCCCTGCTCGATCGACACGAGCTGCTCGTTCCACATGCTCGAGCCGCCAGCCGCCGCACGCCAGGTCGTCGACCATGCGCATCTGCGCGGCGAGCAGGTCGAGGAGCACCCGGCCACGCACCGACTCGGGGTCGGAAAACGGCGCGCGCCCGCTCGTCGTCGCGGTGGCGATCTCGGGCTCCGCCGCCGCGGCGCCCGGCTCCGGAGCGGCCTGCGGAGCCGCCGCGGCGTCCGGCGCCGGCTCGACGATCGGCGAGACGGGCAGGACGTCGAGGTCGTCGAGGTCGAGGTCCACTCGCCTCCCTCGCCCTCGACCGGCGTCGCGATCACGTCCACGGCGGGTGGCTCGTGGGCCGCCGCCTCGGGCGCCGCCTCCGCCCGAGCCTGCTCGGCGCTGCGACGGCGCTCCTCTTCCTCCTCGCGATCCAGGGCGATGAGGCCCGCGACGATGGCCGACTTGGCGACGCCGGTGCTCGGTCCGAGGAGGCGCCCCTGGTAGACGAAGGGGACTCGCTCCGACGGGCACGCCAGGATCTGCCCGTTGAGGTCCCGGATCATGTCGAGGAAGTCGCGGATCGGGCGGTTGAGCGCCGCGCCGACCGCGACCGCGGGCGCGTCGTTGCCGGTCTCGCCGCCGGCGCCGACCCAGCCGTCGGGGGTGCCGATGCGTAACCCGTCGCCCTCGTGCCCGGGATCCGGCCGGTCCGGATCGGGCGCGATCGGCCACACGAGGTTGCCCTGCGTCTCGAGCCGGACCGCGCCGGGGTAGTTCGGCTCGAGGGCCGCCAGCGCGTCGTTGATGTCCTCGCGAGGGTTCTCGAACTCGATGCCGAAGCCGGTCACCACGTCGGTTCCGAAGCGGCGATTGAGGGTTCCGACCTTGGCGCGGCCACGGATCGGCGCGAGCCCGCCGCCGAGGCCGAGATCGAACCAGATCGACGCGCCCAGCCCGGGGACGCGTTGGGTCTGGACGAAGAGTCCGATCGAGCTCAGCGAGGTGACGACGCCGTCGCTGAAGTTCTCGCCGTCCTCGGTGAACCGCATCGGCAACGACACGTCGAAGCGCGCGCCCTTGCGAGGGTCGGACCCGGGATCCTTGGTGGCCATGGGTGCTCGGAAGGCTGGAGGAGCGGGCGGAGGTCGAGCCAGGTGGGAGGGCCGGCCGATAGTAAGCGAGCACCCGAAGTCGTCGCAAGGACTCAGCGCACTCGCGCGGCGTGACCAGACTAGGATTCCGCCTCGGAAAAGCGGCTCGGACGGAACGGCGAACCATCGATGGCGCCGGCGCGCCCCAGCACCGCGTCGGCGACGAGCTCGGCGGTGACCGGCGTGAGCAGGATGCCGTTGCGGTGGTGACCGCTGGCCACGAAGAGTCCGTCGACCGCCGTGGCGCCGATGAGCGGCAGCCCGTCGCGCGGGGCGGGCCGGAAGCCGGCCCAGGTCGACTCCAGCGTGGCGCCGGCGAGCCCCGGCATCAGGCTCAGCGCGTGGGCGAGGATCGACGCCACGCCGCCCGCGGTCACGCGCTTGTCGAAGCCCACCCGCTCCATCGTCGAGCCGAGCAGCAGGTGGCCGTGGGGGCGAGGCACGACGTAGCCCGCGGGACCGAACACCACCGCGCGGGGCGCGACCCCGTCGGGCTCGGTCCTGAGCAGCACCATCTGGCCGCGCACCGGCGCGATCGCGTCGGCGGGCAGCGCCGCGCCGGCGACGAGGGGCGTCCACGCCCCCGCCGCGATCACCACCGCGCCCGCCGCGACCAGGCCCGTGTCGAGGTCGACTCCCAGCACCCGTCGTCCCTCGATCCTGAGCCGCGCCACCGACGCACGGCGGAACTGCGCGCCGGCGTGGCGCGCCGCCGCGGGGATCGCGTGAGCGAGCGCCTGAGCGTCGACCTGGGCCTCGTCCGGGAAGTGGACCGCCGCGACCACGGCCGGACCGAGCGCCGGCTCGAGCTTCGCCAGCTCGTCACCACGCACGACCCGCAGGCTCAGCCCGCGCCGCGCTGCCACTCGCGCTCGGCGAGCCACGCGGCGAGCTCTTCCTCGCTCAGCGCCGCGCGCACCAGGCCCGAGCGGCGATAGCCCGGGTCGTGACCGGAGATGTCGCGGATCTCGTCGGCGAACGCGGGATAGCGCTCGCGCGAGGCGAGCGCGAGGCGAAACAGTGGCCCATCGTGCTCGCCCTCGACCTGCGGCGCCAGGATCCCACCCGCGGCGCTCGAGGCCTCGGCGCCCGGGACGGCCTTCTCGAGCACCAGCACGCGCTGGCCCGCCTGCGCCAGGCGCAGCGCGATGGCCGAGCCCATCACGCCCGCGCCGATGACGATGCAGTCGAATCGCTCGCCGCTCTTCACGCTCGCCTCCGGTCCCGGCTCGCCTCGCCGCCGGATCCCTTCGTGTAGCAGAGCGGTCCGGCCCCTCCAAAAAGCGAGACGGGCCGGCCCGAGGGCCAGCCCGTCCCGTGACGCCCGGCGCGGCGGCGCCGCGCGGCGGTTCGCTCAGCTCGGGCGTGCGCGACGGCGCAGGCGCGAGGCGACCATCATCGGCACCAGCACCGGCAGCGCCATCGCGAGCGACTTCGCCGCCGCCGAGCCCGAGCCCGCGATCGTCCCGCACGGCGTGCCGCCGCCGAGCCGCGGCTTGAAGTACTTGGCGTAGATCTGGGCGGTGAACTGGTTGTAGCCGCCGCTCGACAGGTGCACGCAGTCGAGATTGTCGGAGGCCACGTAGCTCGACGGGCTCCACGCCAGCAGGTTGGGAACCCCCGGGTTCCCCTGCCCGGTGCCCCACAGCCCGAGCGGCTCGTTCACGTAGGTGACGTTCGCATAGCTCGCCGAGATCGCGCTCAAGTGGCTCGCGTAGTCCATGTAGACCGGGTTCACCTCCCACGGCAGCACGTGGCCCTGGAACGTGGCGTACGCGATCAGCAGGCACTCGTTCGATTTGTCCCACTTCAGGATGTCGTAGCCCGTGAGCAGGATCTGCAGCCCGGGGCGCGCGGCGTTGATGCGGTCGACGATCACGCGCAGGTCCGCCTCGATCAGCACGTTCGCGTTGAGCCCCTGGCTCGGATAGAGCGCGTGCATGTCGTTGCCGCCCAGCGAGATCACCACGTACTGCACCTCGGGGGTCGCGACGATGTACGCGAGCGTCGCGTCCATCACGCCGCCGGCGTTGTTGGCGTAGGCGTCGGCCGTGGACCCTGGGATCGAGAGGTTGAGGACGTCGTAGTCCGCGTGTCCGTTGAGATCGAATTGAGTCGCCAGAGCCGAGCCCATGAGGGCGCCCCAGCTGTCACCGAAGAGGATGACCTTGTTGTTCGCGCTCGCCGGCGTCACGCCCGCGAGGACGAGCGCGACGATGGCCGTCAGCGCGATGCGGGCGAGCCGAGCCGGCGCGCCCAGGATGCGAACATTGCCACGCATGACCGTTCTCCTTTGCGTTGGGACTGGGACGAGACGATCATAGCTGCGATTACGATTGCACGGTCAACGAACGGAATTTCGTAACAGGTCGTCCGCGAGGCACCCCGGTGCCGCCATCCCGCCGCCGCTCCGAGTACCCGATCAAGCGCTTCGTGGTGGACGTGCTCGCCTCGAACGACGGCCCGCTCGCGGTCTCGGAGCTGGTCGAATGCGCGCGCTGGTTCGGCTTTCGCCCCGGCACGTTGCGGGTCTGTCTGTCCCGCCTGGTCCGCGGTGGCTTGCTCGACGCGCGGAGCCGCGGTGGACGCGTGTGCTACGGCCTCGCGCCGCCCGCCGAGCGCTTCAACCGCGCGGTTCGCGAGCGGGTGTGGTTCGACCAGCGGAGGCCGTGGACGGGCCGCTGGCGGCTGGTGCTGCTCGCCGGCGCGGCCATGCCCCGGGACGTACGCGACGCGACCGCCGCGCGGCTGCGGGCGTTCCATCTCCAGCCGATTCACCCCGGCGTGTGGGCGCGGCCGGAGAACGTACGCCTCGGCCTGCGGCCGCTGGCCGACACGGTGCGGCTGGCAGGCGGCAGGATCGAGAGCTTCGTCGCGCGGCCCGACCGGGGCTCCCGGCTCACCGAGCGGGCGCCCGAGCTGTGGCGGGTGGACGCGCTCGAGGAGCGCTTCGCGGACCAGCTCGCGCGGGTCGAGGAGAGCCGAGCCCGGCTGCGTGGGCTCCCTCACCAGGAGGCGCTCGTCGAGTGCCTGCGCCTCGGCGCCGCGACGTTCCGCGTCGTCGCGAGCGACCCGCTGCTGCCCCTCGAGCTCCTCGGACCGAGCTGGCCGGGCGAGCGCCTGCGGCAGGCCGTGATCGAGTACAACCACCTCGCGTGCGACGTGTGGTCGGACGCCGCGTTCGGCAAGCCGGCGCGTAACCCTCACCCTCGCCCCGGTACCCCGCCGGTCGGCCGACCGAGAGCCCGATGAGCTTCGTGAACGACCTTCGCTCGTACCTCGCCAGCATCGTCCGCCTGGGCTTCGGCCTGAAGTCCGCAGCCGTGACGCGACAGCCGGGCGAGCCCCTGGTGCTCTACGAGTTCGAGGCGTGTCCGTACTGCCGCAAGGTCCGCGAGGCGCTCTCCCACCTCGACCTCGACGTCGAGATCCGTCCGGTCGCGAAGAAGAGCCCGCGCCGCGCCGAGCTGATCGCGCGCGGCGGCAAGATGCAGGCGCCCTACCTGATCGACCCGAACACCGGCCGCGAGATGTACGAGTCCGACGACATCGTGCGCTACCTGTACGCGACCTACGGCGACGGCCGCGTGCCGCTCTTGCTCAGGCTCGGGCCGATCGGCGACTTCCTGTCGTTCCTCGCCTCCGCAGCGCGGGTCGAGCGCGGGCTGCGGATGATCGAGAACCGCAAGCCCGGCCCCGAGCACCAGCTCATCCTCTACAACATGGAGAGCTCGCCGTACTGCCGGAAGGTGCGCGAGGTGCTGTGCGAGCTCGACATCGTGTACCTGAACCACAACGTGCCGAAGGGCAGCCCGAAGCGGGAGGGGTTCCGGTTGCGCGCGGGCAAGGTCCAGGTGCCCTACCTCGTCGATCCCAACGCGCGCCGCGAGATGTTCGAGTCGGACGACATCGTCGCCCACCTCCACCGCGCCTACGGCGCGGGCTGAGCCGGGGACCCCACGGGGCGGGGGCCGGGGTCGTCGACTCGACGCGCGACGTGCGTGGACTCCGACCCACCGCCGGCGGGGGCGCGGAGGCCCCCGCCCTACGAGCTCGTCACGGCGCTCGGTCGTCGTAGCGACGGGGGCTCCGTCCCCCGTCGACGCTTCAGCGCGGCGTCACGGCGCGGGGTGGTACCAGATCGCCGAGGTCCAGGCGCGCTCGCGGACGACCTTGGCGACGTGCTCCTCGTCGTCGCACGTGTCCGGGCGCTCGCTCGGCGGCAGCGCGTTGCACTCGCGGGTGCTCCAGCGGCAGGTCGGGTTCTCCAGGATTCGCGCGTAGTAGTAGGCGCGCGCCGACGGGTCGAAGTCGGGATCGGTCCAGCGGGCGCACAACGCATCCGCCCCGGTCCCGGAGGTCTCGCAGGTGTCCGGGTTCACGCCCGCGCCGAGCGTGCCCGAGTCACCCACCTCGTAGGTGCGGTAGTGGCCGTTGCCGTCGAGGTCGAGCCAGCCCTTGACGATCTGCAGCCGCTCGAGCGGCGCGCCCTCGGGGTCACGCAGCGCGCTCACCACGAACACCGGCCCGCCGCCGTCGCCGGGCGCACGCGGCAGGTCGGCGCCCATCGGTACGCCGTCGCGATAGCCGCGCGCGACGAGATCCGGCCGAACGCAGATGTCCTCCGGGTAGCGCCAGCCGCCGAAGAACCGCGGCGTGATGCGCGGGCCGCTGGTGCCGAAGGTCTCGCGGCGGCCGAGTGCGGTGAAGATCGCGTCGCGGGAGTTCTCCTCGGCCCACACGCCGGCGAGCCCGCCCGGGTTGTTGAGCACGGTGGCGTTGACGGGCGTCGGGACGAGGCGCTGCTCGGGGGTCGCGTCCTGGGCGCCCTGGTGACCGGGAAAGGTCGACTCCGCGACGTTTCCCGGGGTCGCGTTGTGGGTGTCGGTGCTGGCGACGAAGCCGAGCTTGAAGGGATTGACGCCGATCCGCTGGTCTTGCTGGAGACCGAGCAGCAGCGCGCCCCGCGCGTAGTCGCGCGCCGACCGGCAGCCGAGGCCGGTGCCGATCACGCCGCCGAAGCCGACACCCTCCCCGCAGTCCGCGACGCCCTCGAACGGCTCGAGCTTCTCGAACCCGCACAGCTCGTCGGGCGCGCCGACGAACCCGGAGAGGCCGTTCCTGCACTCGCTGTCGCCCTTGTGCTGGAAGATCTCCATCAAGGGCTCCATCTCGGCGCGCGCCCGCGCCCGCTCGCGCAGCTCGTCGGCGCCGCCCGGTGCGCTGGTCTCGAGCACGAACATGTTGCCGTTCGAGAGGTTCGAGTTGTGCGGGATGGCGAGCACGTCGCAGCGCCCGTCCGTGTCCTTGCACTGCTCGCGGAGCGCCTGCCACAGGCCCTCCGGGCTCGAGCGCTCGTAGTACGAGATCGGCGCCGACGGGACGTCGTCGTTGCGGAAGATGACGTTGCGGTGGAGGCTCGCGATGCCGGTGGCGCCGGTCCACTCGTAGCCCACGAACGAGGTGAAGCGGCAGCTCGCGGTGCGGTCGTAGGCGTCCTCCGCCTCGGCGCGGACCTCGCTCCAGATGTCGCTCGCGAGCGCCGCGCAGTCGACGCCCTTCGAGCCGCAGATCGAGGGCAACCGCTGCGGCGCGCGTGGCACCAGCGAGATCCCGAACACCGCCTGGCTCGCGAACGTCGCGGCGCGGTAGGTCTGACAGGGTGCGACGTCGTAGACACCGGAGGTGGGGTCGAGGCACGCGCGCACCTCGGCGATGAACTCCGAGTGGTCGGTCACCGCCGCGAAGTCGAGCGGGCGCGTGAGCTGGGTGCGGCGAGTGCCGCGGCCGTCGGCGTCGGTGGGTGGGAGCTCGACGGCCTCACCTCGGGCGAACCGGTAGGCGTCCGCCGGCAGGAGCCGGGTGCCGAATCCGTACGAGTCCCACGAACGCGCGGTGTGGACGTGGAGATCGCCGAACAGCGGGCGCTTGAGCGGATCGTGCTCTGCGCACGCCGCACGGGTCTCGGTGCGAGTGACGGTCGAGCTGGGCTCGGGGTGATCCTTCGAGCACGCCGCCACGGCGAGCGGCAGCGCCACGATCGCCCACGTCGTCGCTCGCTTCCCCATCAATAGCCCGCGGCGCAGCCGTCCTTTCGAGACTCGGTCGCCCCCGACAGCACACCCGTCACGGGATCGCGGGCGATCGCCTGGTATCCGCCGAAGAAGCCGGTGGGCATGTCTACGACGTCGTGGCCGAGCTTTTCCAGCGCTTTCTTCACGCTCTCGGGCACGCCGGGCTCGAGGGCGAGACGGCCGCCGGTGGTCATGAGGGTGCCGGTCGGCTCGGAGGAGCCCGTGTGGTAGAAGCGCGGCGCGTCTCCGGCCTGCTGCAGGTCCATGCCGAAGTCGAGCAGGTTCACGAGCACCTGCACGTGCCCCTGCGGCTGCATGTCGCCGCCCATCACGCCGAACGCGAGCCACGGCTCGCCGCCGCGGGTGGCGAAGGCGGGGATGATGGTGTGGAACGGGCGCTTGCCGGGCTCGAGGAAGTTGGGCGTGCCCGGCGTCAGGTTGAACTGGCCGCCGCGGTCCTGGAGGCCGAAGCCCCACTCCGCGAGCACGTAGCCGCTGCCGAAGCCGGTGTAGTTGCTCTGGATCAGCGACACCATGTTGCCGTCGGCGTCGGCGGTGGCGAGGTAGGTCGTGTCGCCCATCGCGAGCGGCGGATGGCCCGCGTCGATGCGCTCGAGCGCGCGAGCCGGATCGACGAGCGCCGCGCGCTCGCGCGCGTAGCCGCGATCGAGCAGTCCCGCGACCGGCACCTTCGCGAACCCGGGATCGGCATAGAGCCGCGCGCGATCCTCGTAGACGATCTTCTTGGTCTCGATCAGCCGATGCCAGAAGGCCGGTGATTCGCGCCCCAGGCTCTTCAGGTCGAGCGGCTCGAGCATGTTCAGCATCTGCAGCGCCGCGAGTCCCTGGCTGTTGGGCGGCAACTCCCACACCTCGACGCCGCGATAGGTGGTCGAGATCGGCTCCACCCAGTCCGAGTGATGGGTCGCGAGATCCTCCTCGGAGAAGAACCCGCCCACCTTCTTCGAGAACGCGACCAGCGACGCCGCGATCGGCCCCGCGTAGAACGCGTCGCGCCCGCCTTCGGCGAGCGCTCGATAGGTTCGAGCGAGCGCCGGATTGGCGAACACCTCGCTCTCGCGCGGCGCGTGCCCGTGCGGCAGGAACACCTCGGCGAAGCCCGGCTTGTCGGCGAAGTAGTGCTCCGAGATCGCCCACGACTCGGCGATCACCTTGGGCACCGGCGCGCCCTCGCTCGCCGCGGCGATCGCGCCCGAGAGGACGTCGCTCATCGGCAACCGCCCGAAGCGCTCGTGGAGGGTGAACCAGCCGTCGACGGCCCCCGGCACGGTCCACGAATACGGGCTGAAGAGAGGGATGGTGCCGTCTCTCTCCGGCGGCACGCGATCGGCGGTGAGGGCGCGCGGCGCGCGCCCCGAGCCGTTGAGCCCGTAGAGCTTGCGGCTCCCCGCGTCCCACACGATCGCGAACAGGTCGCCGCCCACTCCGCAGGACACCGGCTCGAGGAAGCCGAGCGCGGCGTTGGTGGCGATCCCCGCGTCGACGGCGTTGCCGCCGCGCTTCAGCACGTCGAGCCCGATCTGGACCGCGAGCGGGTGCGCAGCGGCGACCAGTCCGTGGCGGGCGTGAACGACGGAGCGACCGTGAGCCATCCTGTCCTCCGGCGGCGTGGCGCGAGGGCGCGCCGAACAGCCCGCGAGAACCACCATCCCGAGCGCCATGGCGCGCCAGTGACGAGCCCGGCGTCCGAGCGGGGAAGGAGCGCGAGTGGGCCTGGACATGACGAGACCTCGCCGACTCCCGCCACGATTCCACGGTGCGGCGCGAGAATCCATCCCGATGGACCCGGCGAGCCGCAAGGTGCCAGAGCGATGACGGCGGTTGACCACGGGACACGCGAGCCCGGCCCCTCTGCCACGCGTTCCCCAATGATTTCAGGGCGGCTTCGCACGGACGGGGCGGCGCGCTTCTTGCGTAGTGATCGGCCGGACCGGTCCGCCTCGCCGGCGGAACGAGGACTCATTGCGTGAAGAAACTGGGCGAGATCCTCATCGAGCACGGCCTGGTCACGCCGTTTCACGTCGACCGCGCGGTGTGGTGGCAGCACGACGACGGCGGCCGGATCGGCGGGCTCTTGATCCGCCTCGGCTACCTCGAGGAGTCGGGGTTCCTGCGGGTGATGGCGCCGCTGGTCCACGCCGCGCCGATCCGCCTCGACGACGGCCACCTCGATCCGCGCGCCCTCGGGCGGGTGCCCGCCAGGATCGCGCGCTCGACCAGCGCCATCGCGGTCGCGGTCGAGAACGATCGGCTGGTGGTGGCGATGGCCGATCCCGGCAACCTCACCGCGATCAGCGACCTCGAGGCGGTGACCGGCATGCGCGTCGAGACGCGCCTGGCGGCGGATCCCGCCGTGGCGCGCGCCCTCGACCGCTTCTACCCGATCGAGACCACGCTGCCGGTGCTCGCCACGCCGGGCGCGCAAGGGGGCCAAGGCGGCGCGGTCGCGGTGGTGAGCGAGCCGACCGCCGACACCGGCCACGCCCTCGACCGTCTGCTGGTGAGCTGGATCCAGGACGGACTCGTGGGCGGTGCGCGCACCCTGGTGATCGAGCGCTCGCCGCACTTCCTGGTGGTGCGCTGCGAGATGCCGAACGAGAGCTTCGAGCTGACCCAGCTCCAGGTGCTCTTCCACCGGCCGCTGGTGTCGCGGCTGCGGGTCGCCGCGGGGCTGCCGACGCCGAGCACCCGCGGGTGGCGCCAGGTGGCGCCGATCGCCGTGCCCTTCCGCGGCGCGGAGCTGCGCGTCGAGCTGACGCTCTTCCCCGACACCTTCGGGCCGACCGCGCGGATCGCCCTCGATGGCGCGCGCACCCGCCTCCTCGACTCCGGCCTCCTGCCCGCCAGCGCCGCATCGTCCGCCGCCGCGTAATCCAACGCGCGCCGACACGGCTCGAGCGCGGCCGCTCCGTCGGCCGCCCTCCACGCGAGGCCGGCAGTTATCTTCCCGCGGCCGCGCGCGCTCGCCGCGGCCCCGTCATGGCCCCTCGCCGCCCCGTTGCAAGCACGCCGCGTGTCTACGCCGAGCTCGCGCTCAACGCCGCGCGCTCGAACTTCCAGCGCCTGCCCTTCCCCTACAAGCTCACCTACGCCTTCACCTACCGGTGCAACTACGGCTGCAAGACCTGCGAGATCTGGCGCCGCAGGCCGGTGAACGAGCTCTCGCTCGACGAGATCCGCCGGCTCTTCGCGCGCTCCGACCGGTTCTCGTGGATCGACATCACCGGCGGCGAGGTCTTCCTGCGCAAGGACTTCCTGCCCGTCGTCGACACCATCCTGACGAGCTGCACGCGCCTCCTGCTGCTCCACTTCCCCACCAACGGCTACCTCACCGACGCGATCGTCGCCGGCACGCGCACCATCGCGAGCTGGTCGCCGAAGAAGCTGATCCTCACGGTGAGCGTCGACGGCGACCAGGCGCTCAACGACGAGGTGCGCGGCATCGAGGGCGGCTGGCGGCGCCAGATCGAGACCTTCCGCCGGCTACGCGAGCTCGACGGCGTGGACGTGGTGCTCGGCTTCACCCTCTCGCGCCACAACGCCGGCCAGCTCGAGCGCTGCTTCGACGCCGCGCGCGCGGAGCTGCCCGAGCTCACGTGGGACGACTTCCACGTCAACGTCGCGCACCGCTCCGAGCACTACTACGGCAACCACGAGAGCGACCTCGTCGGCGACGCCGACGCGGCCATCCGCGCCGACCTCGTGCTCTTTCGCTCCCACCGCCGCCCGCCCTTTCACCCGGTGGCGTTCCTCGAGCACGAGTACCTGCGACGGCTCGGCCGGTTCCTCGACGGCGGGCGCACTCCCGTCCGCTGCCACGCCTTGCGCTCGTCGTGTTTCCTCGACCCGTTCGGCGAGGTCTACCCGTGCAGCCTCTACAGCCGGCCGATCGGCAACGTCCGCGACGCCGGCTACGACCTGCGCGCCATCTGGGATCGCGCCGAGACGCGCCGCCTGCAGCGCGCGATCTGGGATGGCGATTGCCCGCACTGCTGGACGCCGTGCGAGGCCTACCAGTCGATCCTCGGCTCGCTCCTCAACCCGGCGAACCTCGTCCCGCGCTGACGCGCGCGGCGGGGACGAGCTCCTGCGCTACGAGAGCGACGCGGATCCGGTGCGGCACATCGCCGGGCCCGAGCGAGGGATCACCGGGCCGCTCGGGCCGCCTAACCCGCCACCGGCCCGACCGAGAACGAACGTAGCGCGGGGGCTCGTCCCCCGCCCCGCACGTGAGGGGACGCCCCCGCGCTACGAGCGTCAGACGTCCCGGCGGCGAGCTGGTGCGGCACGGCGCCGCTGCGCGACGGCAGCCAGCGCTCACGCAGCTCGAGCACCGGCTGCTCCACCAGCAGCGAGAACGCGACGCCGACGACCACGGCACCCACCACGTAGACCGTCATCTCGAGCCCGAGCAGGTCGGTGCGGCCGAGCGCGGCGCGCAGGAAGTGGACGCCGAACGTCGCGACCACCATGTGCCACAGGTAGACCGAATACGAGTGGCGGCCGACCCACGCCAGTGGCGCCAGGCGCCGGAGGATGCGCGCCGCACCCGGACGCTCCGCCCACACGAGCGTCACCAGCAGCAGGGCACCGAAGGCCAGGTACTGGAGGGTGAATCCGATCGTCGAGATCACCAGGTGGCCGGGCCGCGCCAGCGTCATCGCCGGCGCGACGCCCGCGACGGCCACCACGAGCAGCGCCGGCCACCACCGCCCTGCCCACGCCCGGATCGCCGCCGCCCGGAAGTGCCAGGCGTACGAGATCACCACCCCGAAGAAGAGCGAGTCGATGCGGTTGTGGGTCCACACCAGGATTCGGTCCTCGAGATCCACGTCGCCGCCGCGCACGAGCTCGTTCGCGAGGTAGAGCCGGCTCGCCAGCGCGAGCACCGCGACCCCCGCGAAGATCACGGGGATCCTCCGGAACGGATCGGCGGCGCCCCGCCCGCGGCGCGCGAGCACCAGCACCAGCGCCAGGAGCAGCAGGTAGAAGTGCTCCTCCACGGCGAGCGTCCAGGTGTGGTTCCACAGGCTGCCGTAGTAGTTCTGGAGGAACATCACCTCGCCGGCGAAGCGCACCCAGTAGACGACCGGAGGCACCGGATCGGCGATCTTCGCGATCAGCGGCGCGCTGACGAGCAGGAAGAAGTAGAAAGCCGGGTAGATCTTGAGCCCGCGGCGCAGGAAGAAGGTCTTGCCGTCCACGCGCCGGTCGCGCGCGTACTCGCGGAAGAGCAGCCCCGAGACCAGGAACCCGCTCAGCACGAAGAAGAGATCGACTCCCAGCCACCCGGCGCGCTCCCACACCCGCAGCGCGGCCAGCACCGGCGCGGGGACGTGCAGGCGATCGAGCTTGCCGAGGAACGGGAAGTGCGAGCCGAGGACCGCGACCACCGCGACCGCGCGCAGCACGTCGAGCTCGACGAGGCGCCGCGCCGCGGCGCCCGCCGGTCGCCCGCTGCCGGGTTCACGGGTCACGACGCCGCGAGCCCGAACTCGGCGCCCTGGCGCTTCACCATCATGCGCTCGTAGAGCCTCGGGAAGAGGGCGCTCACCCAGCGCGCGCTGCGGCTGACCGCACCCACCAGCACCAGCTCGCGGCGACGGTCGACGCCGTCCGCGACCGCTTCGGCCACGGTCTCGGGCGTGAGCAGGCGACCCACCACCTGCTTGCCGCTCGCGATTCGCCCGCCGCTCCCCGAGAGCGCGTGGGCGTCGATCCCCGAGTCGACGAACGACGGGCACACCAGCGTGACCGCGACCCCACGCGGGCGCAGCTCGGCGCGCAGCGAGCCGAAGAAGCCGTGGAGCGCGTGCTTGCTCGCCGCGTACGCGGTGCGGCCCACGAGCGGCGCGAAGCCGGCGACGCTCGAGATCGCGGCGATCCCGCCGCGACGCTCGATCAGGCTCGGCAGCGCCGCGGCGGTCACGTTCACCGCGCCGAACAGGTTCACGTCGATCACCCGGCGGACCACCTCCAGGTCGGTCGCCTCGAACAGGCTGCGGTGCGAGATCCCCGCGTTGGCCACCAGCACGTCGACCCCGCCCCACTCCGCGACGGTCGCGCCAATGGCGGAGCGGCAGGCCTCGGCATCGGTGACGTCGCAGGCGCGCCCGTGCGCCACGTAGCCCGAGCGCGCGAGCTCGTCGGCCGCGCGCTCGGCCGCCGCTCCGTCGCGGTCGAGGAGGGCGACCCAGGCGCCGTCCCGCGCCAGCCGGCGCCCGATCGCCAAGCCGATGCCGCTGGCTCCGCCCGTGATCACCGCTACCCGGCCTTCCTGGTGAGACATCGCGCCGTCGCTCCCGCGCCCGCTCCGATGCCGGATGGATGTCGCGTCGCGCGCATCCTACGCGGCCGCACACGATCTCTCCATCGGGCCTCGGTCGGGTTCGCCGGGTTTTTTTTTCATGCGACGACCTTGACATCGTGCGGTGTCACACTAGATTGTGCGAGACACGACGGGTGGCCACTCGCGGAACCGGCGAGCAACGCACCGCCCGAAAGGAGATACCCATGAAATCGTTCACCGAACGCTGGAACGCGCTGGGCGCCGAGCTCGGCGCCGCTCTCGTCGAGCGATGGAGCACCTTCGCGCCGAGCTGGGCCGCCGCGGGTGTCACTCACCCCCGCCATCCCCTCCACGACCTGGCGCGTCCGCGCACACCCAGCCGCGGGTTCCACCGCGGCGCCAGTGTGGTGACGCTAACCGTCGTGGACAAGACTCGGAAAACCGATTCCAATCCGCATGTTTCGCGGCGCCGAGCTGCTTGAGGCTCGGACCGGCGGTCACTCGAGGGGGGAAGGGATGAGCGCGTCCGCCAAGGCCATGGGAGTAGGGCTTCGGGTGCTCGGCTGGTTCGCCGGCTCCGATCTCGCCGCACGCTGGAACCTGCGCAAGCCGCCGAGCGGATGCTGCGCAAAGGAGCCAAGGCGGCGTTCCAGGGCGCCGCCGTCGCGAGCCGCACGTTCGCGAGCGGCTCGCCCAAGGCGGCGCCGGAGCGGCTGGCCGGGCCGCCCAAGCGCCCCGACCTCTTCGATCTGAGCCTCACCGACGAGCAGACGATGATCCGCGAGTCGGTGAAGCAGTTCACCGACGACGTGGTGCGGCCCGCCGCAGCCAAGGCCGACGAAGCGTGCGCGCCCCCCGACGGGTTCCTCGAGCGCTTCGACGAGCTGGGCGTACGCCTGATGGCGATCCCCGAGGCGTTCGGCGGCATGGCTGGCGAGCGCTCGCCGCTCACCAACGTGCTGGTGCTCGAGGAGCTGGCGCGCGGCGACATGGGGCTCGCGTTCGCCGCCGCCGCGCCGCTCGCCGTGATCCACGCGCTGGTCGACGGCGGGACCGCGGCGCAGCAAGCCAAGTACCTCGCGGCGTTCGCCGAGGAGAAGCCCTTCGCCGCGGCGTTCGCGCTGGTCGAGCCGCGGCCGCTCTTCGACGCGCACCGGCTCGCCACAAAGGCGCGCCGCAGTGGCGAGGGCTTCGTGCTGAGTGGCGAGAAGGCGATGGTGCCGTGGGCGAAGAGCGCGCAGCTCCTGCTGGTGGCCGCCGACCTCGAGGGCGCCGGGCCGCGGCTCTTCCTGGTGGAGCGAGGCACGAACGGAGTGACGCTCGAGCCCGACCCGTCGATGGGCCTGCGCTCCGCCGACCTCGGGCGCCTTCACCTCGACGACGTCGCGGTGCCACGGGACGCGCTGCTCGGCGGCGACGAGCCGGCCCTCGACTACGCGACCGTCATCGATCGTGCGCGCATGGCGTGGAGCGCGCTCGCGGTCGGCTGCGGCCAGGCCGTCCTCGACTACGTGATCCCGTATTGCAACGAGCGCGTCGCGTTCGGCGAGCCGATCACCAACCGCCAGTCGGTGGCGTTCATGATCGCCAACATCGCGATCGAGCTCGACGGCCTGCGGCTGGTGCTCTACCGCGCGGCGAGCCGCGCCGAGCACGGCCAGAGCTTCCGCCGCGAGGCGGCGCTGGCGCGCGCGCAGGCCGCCGAGAAGGGCATGGAGATCGGCACCAACGGCGTCCAGCTTCTGGGCGGGCACGGCTTCGTGAAGGAGCACCCCGTCGAGCTCTGGTACCGGCACCTGCGCGCCATCGGCATCGCCGAGGGCGGGCTCTTGGTGTGAGCGCGACCGGCGGTGTGTCGCTGCGGGCGGGCGCAGGGCCCGCCCCTACCCAACCTCGGTGGACAACGGGACGGCAGCCATGAACCTCGAGACACCCCGCAAGTTCCGCGCGTTCGTCGAGCAGTCGTACCAGGTGGCGGCCAACTTCTTCCGGCCGATCTCCCGCAAGTACGACCTCGCCGAGCACACCTACCCGGTCGAGCTCGACATGCTCGCGTCGCTCATGGAGGGGATGAACGAGGCGGGCGGCACCGAGGTGGGCGCCGGTCAGCTCCGCCGCGAGAGCGGCGGCGAGAGCGGGGTCCGTAACGGCAGCAACATGGCCACCGTGCTCGGGCTGACGGAGCTGTGCTGGGGCGACGTGGGGCTGGCGCTCACGATCCCGCGCCAGGGGCTCGGCAACTCGGCGATCAGCGCCGTCGCCACCGACGACCAGCGCAAGCGCTTCGCGGGCAAGTGGGCGTCGATGGCGATCACCGAGCCGGAGGCGGGCTCGGACTCGGCGGCGATCCGCACCACCGCGCGCCAGGACGGCGACCACTGGGTGCTCAACGGCCAGAAGATCTACGTCACCGCCGGCGAGCGCTGCGACGCGGTGGTGGTGTGGGCAACGCTGGATCCCAAGCTCGGACGCGCGGCCATCAAGTCGTTCGTGGTCGAGAAGGGGACACCCGGCATGACCGTGGTGGGCCTCGAGAAAAAGCTCGGCATCCGCGCCTCCGACACCGCGACGATCGCCTTCGAGGAGTGCCGGATCCCCAGGGACAACATCCTCGGCAGCCCGGAGATCGACACCGAGAAGAGCTTCGCCGGCGTGATGCAGACCTTCGACAACACGCGCCCGGTGGTGGCGGCGATGGCGATCGGGGTGGCGCGCGCGTCGCTCGACCTCACCCGCGAGCTGCTCGCCAAGGAAGGCGTCGAGGCGCGCTACGAGAGCGCCGCGTTCAATCAGAGCGCCGCCGGGGCCGAGCTCTTGCGCATGGAGGCCGAGCTCGAGGCGGCGCGGCGGCTCACGCTGCGCGCGGCGTGGATGGCCGACAACGGCAAGCCCAACTCGATGGAAGCGTCGATGGCGAGGGCCAAGGCCGGGCGCGTCGCCAACGCCATCACGCTGCGCTGTGTGGAGCTCTGCGGCAGCGCCGGCTACGCCGAGCGAGAGCTGCTCGAGAAGTGGGCGCGCGACTCGAAGATCCTCGACATCTTCGAGGGCACCCAGCAGATCCAGTTGCTGGTCGTGTCACGCCGCCTGCTCGGCAAATCGAGCTCCGAGCTGCGCTGAACACGGACCCGCGACCGGCTGGAGGGTCGTCGCTTCGTCGACGACCCCCGGAACGACCTGGGGCGGCCGACGAAGCGGCCGCCCTCCAGGCCAGGCCGGCCCCGTCCCTCACCAGCGCTGCGGCACCTTCTCGACCTTGCTCACGTCGTAGCCCATGTCGCCGATGCGCTTCAGGAGCTCGGCGTATTCGGCGTCCGCGATCGTCGGCGTGCGCGCCATCAGCCACACGTAGTCGCGCGCGCTACGGCCGATGATCGTGCGCGTGTAGCCGTCGTCCAGGTAGACGATCAGGTACTCGGCCTGGATCGGCCACACGAACTGCATGTCCCAGGTGGAGTTGGTCGCGGTGTCCACCACCGTGCCGACTGGCGTGTAGCGCTTCTCGGGCCCGTCGAAGGCGCCGTCGCGGAAGGTGAACGTGGTGGCGATGGTGCCGTCGGGAGCGAGCGCGTAGCTCTCGACCGCGTTGTGAGCACCCTTCTCCACCCACGTGGGGATGTTCGCGATCACGTACCAGTCGCCCATGAAGCGCGGCAGGTCGACGTGCGGCACGGTCGCGAGCGGCGGCTGCGACGCGCAGCCGACCGAGACTCCGAGCACCAGCACCACCAGACGTAGCAGCTTCACGATCCCGCCTCCTCGCCCGTGCGCCCGGGCAGGCCCGCGCCGATCCCGCGTGCTACCTTCGCCTCCGGCCTACCATCCGGGAAGGAGATTCCGATGAGTGATCTCGCCCAGCGATTCGCCGACGCCCAGGAGCGCGTGAAGACGCTCCCCGAGCGCCCCGACAACGACACGCTCCTCGAGCTCTACGCGCTCTACAAGCAGGGCAGCGCCGGAGACGCGAGCGGCAAGCGCCCCGGCATGATGGACTTCGTGGCGCGCGCGAAGTTCGACCAGTGGGCGAAGAAGAAGGGCACCTCGAAGGACGACGCCATGAACGCCTACGTGGCGCTCGTCGACAAGCTGCTCGCCGCGGCGAAGTGACCGGCGCACGAGCCGCGCGGCACGGCGGGACACGCGCCGAGTGTCGGACGGCCGTCGAGCGGTCCGCTCACTCCGCCGTGTCGTGGTGGTTCTCGCCGAGGTGGCGCGCCCGATAGCGGCTGAAGCGGCGTTCCACCTCGGCGCGCGAGAGCCCGAACTCCGCGACGTCGTACGCGTGCTTGCCGTGCCGATGCTGCTCGCGATCGCCAGCGACCGCCTCCAGCGCGCGCTCCGCCGCCGCGTCCCAGCGCAGGCCGAAGTGGCGCGCGATCCGCTCCACCGTCGCGACCGGCTCGGCGACGAGTGCGTCGTAGTCCACGTCGAGGACCCGGTCGCCGAGGCGCTCGCGCACCGCGTCCGCCCGGTCCACCAGGTCGGCCAGCAGCTCGAGGTTGGTGCGCGCCATCCGCGGCAGATCGGGGGCCTCGCTCGCCAGCGAGAAGAACGTCGCGAACAGGCTGTTCACGCTGCCGATCACCGGTAGCGGGTCGCGATGCGTCTGCACGAAACACGCCTCCGGCAGGGCCGTCGCGAGCTCCCCGAGCGCCCGGGTGTGCGCCGGTGCCTTGAGCGTGAGGCGCGAGCCCGGGCTCTCGGCCTGGAAGAGCTCGAGGTGCTCGCGATAGGTGGAGTAAGCCGGCGCCAGATCGGCCGTCCGCAGCCACTCGAGGTAGCCGTAGACCGGCGCGAGCATCCAGAACGACGGACTGCGCAGGCTGCTCGCGAGCAGGAAGATGCACTCCTCGGGCTCGTCGACGTCGATGAAGTGCTTGGCGTCGAGATCCGGGACGAGCCTCTTGATCCGCGCCAGCTCGCGCGCGGTCTGCTCGCGGCGGCGGTCGGGCCCCGGAGCGGCGAGCGGATGGCGGACCTCGAAGTAGCGCAGCGCCCGCGCGTCCGGCAGATGGGCGAGCAAGCGATGCAGGTGGGTGGTGCCGGAGCGTGGCAGCCCCACGACGATGAGCGGCGCGACCAGCCCGCTCGCCTTGCGTTTCGGATCGCGCCGCGCGGCCACGCGGTGCAGGCGGGTCGCGAGCGAGCCGACGACCTGCTCCCAGAGACCCAGGCGGCCCACCGCGCTCAGGTGCGCGTCGCCCTCGAGCGAAGCGCACAGCCGCGTGAGCCCCTCGCGGAAGTCCGTCTCGCCGAAATCATCGAGGCCGGTCGCCCGGCACGCCGCCGCGAGCAGCCGCTCGGGCTCGAACCGACGGACGGGGAAACCCAGGCGCCCGCTCGCCCGCCCGAGCCCGTTCAGCGCCCGCGCCGGCCACGGCAGGGGAAGCGGTCGCGACATGGACGAGCGAGCGGCGCCGTTGCGCTCAGCGCGCGACGCCGAGCACGAAGCTGCGCCGGTAGCCGTGGGTGCGGTTCTCGATCGCGATCGTGACCGTGCCGTCGGCGGCGTAGGTGTAGACCTCGCGGATCTCCTCCGCCTCGAGGGCCGCGTTGGCCTCGACCTCGCGCTCGGCGAGGTCGGCGCTCTCGGCGAGCGCCGGATCGTACGGGAAGACCACGCGGTCGAGCGGCGTCACGTCGCCGGCCGGCTGCTGATCGGGATCGAGCGCCGCGCACTCGAGGAAGCGCAGGTGGCCGACGCTGTGGCGCGGGTGGTAGCTGCGCTCGACGACCATCGCGCCACCCTCGGGCGGCGCCGCCGTGTCCTTGCTCAGGATCAGATCGAAGACCTTGTCGCGGCCCTCGGCGGCCTCGCGCCACACGCCGAGGTGGCGGGTCGGCGCCTCGCGCACGAACACGTGCGCCGCCGGATCGCCCGCGACGGCGAGGCCCACCGCCGTGGAGGCGTGCGGCTCGGGCGCGAGCTGGATCTTGCGGCCATGGCGCGCGCGCAGCGCCCGCGCCACCGCGGGGAAGGCCGTCGAGCCACCCACCAGGTAGAGCCCGCCGAGCTCGCGGCTCGACTCCGGGTCGATGCCGCGCTCGACGAGGTGCGCGAAGAGCGTGTCGACGAGCTCGAGCGTGTGATCGACGAGCGGCTGGCTTTCCGCGTAGATGTCGGCCGCATCGAGGACGATCGGATCCTTGCCGAGGATCGCCGTCGCGCCCACCGCGGTCGGGTCGATCAGGAGCCGCCGGCTGGTGGGCTTGAGCGTCTCCTTGGCCTCGCGGCAGAGCTCGAGCAGCCCGGCGCGCTCCACCGACGAGAGCGAGAGGTCGGACACGCCCGCCTTCGCCAGGGCCAGGTCGAGGATCACCTGATCGAAGTCGTCGCCGCCGAGGCGCTGCAGGCCCTCGCTGGCGAGCAGCGTGAAGCGCCGGCCCTCGAGCGACACCGCCGCGGTGTCGAACGTACCGCCGCCGAGGTCGTAGACCACCACGTAGCGCTTCGGGCTGCGCGGGCCGAGGCCGGCCGCGTTCCGGTGCGCGAACTCGATCGCCGCCGCGGTGGGCTCGTTGAGGAGCGCCTGCACCTCGAAGCCCGCGCGGGTGAACGCCTCGAGGGTGAGGTAGCGCTGCTGGCTCGACGCGTTGGCCGGCACCGCCACCACCACCTCGAGCGCCTCGCCGGGATGGACGTCGAGGTTTCCCTGCTCGACGATCGCGCGCTTGAGCGCCGTGAGATAGCCCGTGACCAGCTCGAGCGCGGTGACGCCGGCGCCCTCGAGCCCCGGCACGAGCTCGTCAGGGGCGAGCCCCGTGATCGCGCGCTTGATCGAGCGCACCGCCTCGGTGGGCCGCTCGGCGAGGAGCGCCCGCGCCTCCCAGCCGTAGACCAGCACCCCGTCGTCCGTCACCGCCGCCGCGCCCGGCAGGTAGTCCCGGAACACCCCGCCCACGTCGAAGCACATCACGGGGTAGCGCCCGCCGAGGGCGCCGCTCACCACCGTCCGAGTCGTACCGAAGTCGATTCCCAGCCGCATACCGCCTCCCGCGCACCACGGAGCGCGTGCCCCGTGCGTCAGGGTATTTAGTCACCCCGCGCCCGCACTCCAAACGGCGGCCGAGGACCCTGGCGCTCGAGGAAGCCGGTGTTACGTTGAGCCGGCTCGCAACACGCGAAGGACCCGGCGTCGGGCACCCGGCCGTGGCGGTGAGCGAAGGAGAGACGGAAGAGAAACGGCCGCAGCAGCCCCTCTTCCCGATCGATACCCACGGGGGCGATCTGGGCTCGACGGGGGTGATGACGTCCGTGGTGGCACGCCGAGGGTCCCGGTCACCTCGTAATAAAGGCTGGAAACTACAACCGCCAACGACGGTTCTGCTTACGCGATCGCTGCCTAACCCGCAGTGATTCCTCTGGACGGTCCTCGCCCGCGGGCCCGGCCGGAGCAAATAGCGGGCTAGCAAGGCGTCGCGCCCGTCCGACGCCGAGCGAAATCAAAGATCGGGCTGGTCGACCGAGAGCTCGCTTCCCAGCGACGAGGCCGACGACAAAGGAAGGGAAGCTAAGCGTGTAGAGGCCTCGGATCGAGCACCTTCGGACGCGGGTTCGATTCCCGCCGCCTCCACCATTCGTCGATCGCGAAATTGCCTGTGTAGTCCATGCCTTACGGACGAGAACGGCGCGCGCTTCGACGCTTGTGACACGGTTTGTGACAAGGTGAGGGTCGGCTTCGGCCGATTCCGACCCGTTCGGACGCCCGATCGCCGTGCTCTTCGCGAGCCGCGTTGGCCGCAGGCGAAGGCGGACGATCTCGCCCCCGACCCGACGCAGGTTGAGGCACTGGACGGCGCCTCACAGGCGTCGGCCACGGCAAGGTCGTGTAGGCGTCCATGATGTTGCCGCGGGGGCCGTGCGTCACCGCCTCCAGCACGTCCTTCCGAGCACCATCAACCCGCGCCAGGGTGATGAAGGTGCGCCGGGTGTCGTGCACCCGCCGGGGCCGAAGGCCGAGCCGTGCCAGGTCATCGAGCATCTTGTTCCGGACGTGGCTCTGCGTCCGCATCGCCGCCTCCCGGGAC
>JADJOY010000017.1 GCA_016713535.1 Deltaproteobacteria bacterium | reverse complement strand
GGGTGCGTACTGGGATCCGCGGATGCGGCGGTGGGAGCGCCGGGGCGTGTCGCCGGGCGCGCGGCGCGCGCCTCCCCCAGGATCGCGGACGATCGGCTGGAGCGCGGCGTCGGCCGCCGCTGCCCTCCGCCGGAGGCCCCGTTCCTCAGGGGAACTTCGAACCGGTGGGCGTCGGCGAGCTCGAAGCGTTCGCCGGGCGCGACGTAGTCCCAGCGCTCGACCGCGGCACGGCGCTCGCCGCTCTCGGAGGTGCCGGCGTCGATCAGGTTGATCGAGTTGTCGGCCTGGTGGCGGATCCGCCGCGAGAGCGCGGTGCCGGCCTGCACGGCCCACACGGCGCGCGGCAGGTCGGGCATCTGCTCGTGGAGCGCGGCGACGAACGGCAGGTGGATGTGCCCGCCGAGGATGAGGTCGGCGCCGGCGGCGGCCCAGCGGCGTACGGCGGGCAAGCGGCCATGCAGCAGGTTGTGCTCGTCCTGACGCCGCACCACGGCGACGGGCTGGTGGGTGACGACGACGCGGAGCTGCGCGGGTGTCGCGCGCTCGAGGCGCGCGGCGACGCGCTCGACCTGCTCGCTCGACACCTCGCCGTCGACGTGCCGGTACCAGCGCGTGGTGTTCACGGTGACGATGAGCAGGTCGCTCGTCTCGAACGCGGGCTCGAGCTCGCCGCCGAGCTCGCGGAGCTGGTGCTCGTAGGGGTGGAAGAGCCGCGTCCAGAGCGCGAAGAGCGGGATGTCGTGGTTGCCGGGGATCACCAGGTTCGTGGCGACGCCGAGGCGATCGAGGAAGGCGCGCGCGGCGCGGAACTGGGTGCGGCGGGCGCGCTGCGTGATGTCGCCCGAGAGCACCAGGACGTCGGGGCGGTGCTCGCCCACCCAGCGCACCAGCGCCTCGACCACCGGTGGGCGCTCGGTGCCGAAGTGGGGATCGGAGATCTGGAGGAGCCGCGTCATGAGGGCGAGGGCTTCTCCGCAGCCGGGGTCTCGGCCGCGGGCGCCTCGCCCGCGGGCTGCTCTTCGGCCGCGGGCTCCGGCGCGAGCAACATCAGCGGCTCGGGCGCGACGCGGATCTCGAGCGGCGCGCGCAGCCACACGACCTCGCCGTCGGTGGCGACCTTCACGCGGCGCGACCCGTAGGGCATGGCCGGCACGACCACGATGCGCTGGAACACGAAGCGCGTGACGCCGTCGGCCTCGCCGAGCCGGCCGAGCGCTCCGCGCAGCGCGAGGCCGAGCAACGCGAGCGTGCCGACGGGTGCCAGCGCGATCGCGACCAGCTCGCCGCTCTCCACGGCGGGCGCCTCGGCGAGGCCGAGCTCGTCGAGCTGCAGGCGGTTGTTGTCGACGATGAGCGTGGGCGTGCGCACGTAGCGCATCGACGGGCCGTCGGCGATGCCAAGGCGAAGCTGGCGGTGCTCGCGAAGCAGCGTCGCGAGGCCCGCGCCGAACGCGACCACGCGCGAGCGGCCGAAGCGCTGCTTGTAGGTCTCCCGGTCCTCGATCAGCTCGGGGTAGAGGCCGAGGCTCGCGTTGACCAGGAACACGCGGTCGTTGATCAGCCCCACCTGCACCGGGCGGGCGCGCGCGGAGAGCAAGAGGCGCGCGGCGTCGACGGGCTCGGTGGGCAGGCCGTGGGCGCGCCCGAAGTAGTTGAAGGTGCCGTGCGGCACGACGCCGAGGGGGCAGCCGCTCGCGAGGGTGGCGCGCGCCACGGCGTTGATGGTGCCGTCGCCGCCGGCGACCACCACCACGCCGCTGCGGGCGCGAGCGCGCTCGACGGCGCGGGCGGCGGCCGCGGGGAGGGCGGCCGCGTCCTCGACCACGTCGAGGTGGTGCTCGCGGGCGGCCTCGGTGAAGACGCCGCCGATCACCTCGCTCGCCGAGCCCGGGCCGTGTTTGCCCGAGCCCTCGTTGATGACGACGAAGAACGGCGCGGCGGGAGGGTCGATGGTGAGGGGGAGGGCATGGCGAGAGCGGGCGGGCGCGGCGCGTGCGGTGCGTGCGGCGCGCAATCCCGGGAATGTACCCGCGGGGGCGGGCGGGGTGGCGGCCGCGGGTGGCGCGGGTCCGTCCGCCCGTAGCGCGGGGGCTCGTCCCCCGCCGGGATGCGCGGCGGGGCGGGAGCCCCGCCCACTTGGAGGGCGGCGGTCCCTCGCCGCCGGACCGATGGCGATCGGCGACGAGACGCCGAGGCGTATCGCCGGGCGCGCGGCGCGCGCCACTCCCTGGAGGGATCGATCGGCTCCCTCGCCGCCGGAACCTGGAGATCGACCGCGATCAGGACTCGGACGCCGAGCCCGGGAGACTCAACGCTCGTTCCAGGCGCTACGTTCGTCGGCGACCTGGCGGTCGATGTCGCGCTTCTCGCGGGAACCGGCGGGCATGCTCTCGATGAGCTCGAAGGCATCCCGCCCCGACGAGCGCGACTCGGCGACCGGACGCACGACGACCTCGACGGCACCGCGGAACTCCATCACCGGCTCGTCGAGCTCGATGTGCCTGGGGTCGACGAGCTTGCCCTGAACCACGACGGTCTTTTCCATGGCGATTTTGGTGCAGCGGTGTCCCTCCAGAGTACCGCTGCAGGCGGTCTTCACCCTCCGAAGGATTGGGGCGAGTGGAGGTCCGCGGGCGCCCCGTCCGGGGCAATCCCGGCGGGGCGGGAGCCCCGCCGTCCGAAAGGGGGGGGCGACCTTGGAGAGCCCGCCTCCCGGGCGGGCCGCCGACCGCGCAGGATGGATTGGATGGAGGTCGCGATCCTTCGCGACCGTCGAGCGCGGCTGCGAGGGACCGCAGCCCTCCACGCGGGCGATCGATCGGCCGGAGGGTCGTCGCTTCGTCGACGACCCCAGGCGTTCGGTTGGGGCGGGCCCTTGAGGCGGTCGCCCTCCAGGTCGGTCCGCCCTACTCGTCTCCCGGGACCACGATGTCCTCGGGCTGGATCCACTCGACCTTGCCGTCGCGGCCGACGCAGATGTGGTTCCCGGCGCGCTTGTGCATGCGCAGGGCGTCGGCGACGGCGAGCGCGAGGGCTTCCTCGATCCGGTCGAGATCGTCGACGAGCTCGAGCGGGCTCCGCGAAGGCTCAGGCACGTCCAAGGTACGTCTCCTCGATTCGCTTCCAGAGGTTAACGTCGACCACTCTCACGAGCCGAGCCTGGCCTCCAGAAGCGACGGGCTTCGGACGCGGGCCCCGCGAGTTATCGAAGAGCAGCCACGAGTCTACGATCGGCTGATAGAGCGCGAACAAGTTCTCAAGCCCGCTCTCGTAGCGGCGACGGATCGTGGCCTCGGGTACGCCGTGCCCGCCGACCCGAACTCGCTCGGCGACACGGCTCACGGCGAGGTCGGCACTCTCGAGCCACAGAAACAAGAGGTGCGTGCGGTAGCCGAGCGTCGCGAGGCGGCTGAGCCACGGCGCGAAGCTGCGGCTCGCGAGCGTGGTCTCGAACGCGAAGCTGCGCCGCGCGGCGGCGAGCTCGTTCATCCTCGCCAGCATGATGCGCCCCGCGGCGACGGCCGCGCCCTCCGGCCGGAACGCCGAGAGGCCGGCCGCGATCACGTCCGCGTTCACGAACTCGTCGACGTGCAGCGTGTCGCGCAACAGCCGCGGCGCGGCCGTCGACTTCCCCGCGCCGTTCGGTCCGGCGACGACGACCACGAGAGCGTCGGCAGGCGGACCGCTCATGCGGACGCTCAGTGCACCACCTTCCGCGTCGCGTCCTGGAGGGCGCCGCGGAGGATGTAGAGGGCGTCGAGGCGGCGGGCGGGGTCGAGCTTCTGGAAGCGCTGGCCGTGGAGGTAGCGCTCGAGCTCGGCGCTTTTCTGCGGGAAGTCGCGGCGCAGCTCGGCGATGAGCGCGGCGATCTTCGCGTCGAGGTTCTCGGGGGGCTGCTCTGGCATGGCGGCGGCTCTCGGTTGGGTCGCGGCGGCGCGTTCGCTGGTAGCGCAGGGGGTGCCCGGCGCGGCAGGAAAAAGAGGCCTGGCGGCCGGCGGCGGGGGCGCGCTACCGGGGGCGAGGCGGGGCCGCTTGTAAAGCAGATGCTATACAAAATCGTAAAGCAGATGCTCTACAAATTTGTACGGCTTAAGCTTTACAGGCCGATTTTGCGAGCAGTGCCGGCGAAAGTGGGCATTTTCGGCCTCAGGGGCCCCTTTCGGGGGCACTTCCCGCGGGAAATCGGGGACGATTCGGCGCCACTCCCGGTACGGAATGCGTACCGGAGGCGAGCGCCTCGGCGCGCCAGAGGCGCGCCCTCCAGACCTGCGCGTACAGGAAACCGCGGAGGCGGCGGTGGGTGCGCCGGGGCGTATCGCCGGGCGCGCGGCGCGCGCCCCTCCCCCTGCTCCGGAGGGACTGCCTCCCGGCGGTCCGCCATGAGCGTGCGCAGCGCTCCGGCGCGCCGGAGGCACGCCCTCCGGGCCCGGGGGAATGTGTTGCGTGCGAACAGGGCCTTCGACCATGGTGGTCGAGCCCGACACCGGAGGCGCCGATGCCGACCCTCGTCCTGAAGAACGTGCCGGCCGATCTGCTCGAGCGTCTCTCCGCTCGCGCCGCGGCCAACCGACGGGGCGTAGACGAGGAAACGCTCGCGGTTCTCGACGAGGCGCTACATGCCAGGGCGGGAGCAACGCCGGCGGCGCCGCCAGCCGCCGCGACCGCCGATTGGCGGCGGCTGGTCGGGAAGTGGTCGGACGGCGACGAGTCGGCCGGCCTGGCCGCCGAGATCCAGCGGCGCCGAACGAGAGGTCGCAAGGTCGACCTCTGAGGCTCGGGGCGGGCAGGCGGTCGTGAGGCTCGTTCGCGCCGCAGGGGTCGCTGCGGGGCGCGAGTCTGCCGGGGCAGATCGCGATCGATGGGCTGGAGCGTCGGCGCTCCGTCGCCGACCGCCGCGTGTTCAGAGGAACTCCCCGGCGCGGCCTTGGGCGCGCCCTCCAGACCGCGGGCGGACCCGAGGCGATGGGGGTACAGGGATCCGCGGACGCGGCGATGCGGCGCCGAGGCGTATCGCCGGGCGCGCGGCGCGCGCTCCTCCGCGGCCGGCGTGGGATCGATCGGCTGGAGGGTCGCGATCCTTCGCGACCGCCGAGCGCGGCTGCGAGGGACCGCAGCCCACGAACGGGCTCGCTCGGCTGGAGCGCGGTCGCCCGTCGACCGCCAGATGGGCGGCGCGCCGGAGGCGTCCCTCCAGGCCGGTGGCGGACCCGAGGCGAGGGGCCGGATCCGCGGACGCGGCGATGCGGCGCCGGGGCGATCGCCGGGCGCGCGGCGCGCGCCCCCGCGGCCGGCGTGGGATCGATCGGCGAGGGTCGCGATCCTGCGACCGCCGAGCGCGGCGCGAGGACCGCAGCCCTCCACGAACGGGCTCGCTCGGCTGGAGCGCGGTCGCTCCGTCGACCGCCAGAATGGGCGGCGCGCCGGAGGCGCGCCCTCAGGCCGGTGGCGGACCCGAGGCGATGGAGGTACAGGAGTCCGCGGAGGCGGCGGTGGCACGCCGAGGCGTATCGCCGGGCGCGCGGCGCGCGCCCTCCGCGGCCGGCGTGGGATCGATCGGCTGGAGGGTCGCGATCCTTCGCGCGACCGCCGAGCGCGCCGCGGGGACCGCAGCCCCCGAACGGCGGCTGAGCGCGGCCCTCGCCCGGGCCCCGTCCCAGGCCGGACCCAGGGGGGCAGGATCAGCGCGATGCGGCGCCGGGGCGTATCGCCGGCGCGGCGCGCGTCCTCCGCGGCCGGCGTGGGATCGATCGGCTGGAGGGTCGCGATCCTTCGCGACCGCCGAGCGCGGCTGCGAGGGACCGCAGCCCTCCACGAACGGGCTCGCTCGGCTGGAGCGCGGTCGCTCCGTCGACCGCCAGAATGGGCGGCGCGCCGGAGGCGTGCCCTCCAGGCCGGTGGCGGACCCGAGGCGATGGGGGTACAGGGATCCGCGGACGCGGCGATGCGGCGCCGAGGCGTATCGCCGGGCGCGCGGCGCGCGCTCCTCCGCGGCCGGCGTGGGATCGATCGGCTGGAGGGTCGCGATCCTTCGCGACCGCCGAGCGCGGCTGCGAGGGACCGCAGCCCTCCACGAACGGGATCGATCGGCTGGAGCGCGGTCGCTCCGTCGACCGCCAGGATGGGCGGCGCGCCGGAGGCGCGCCCTCCAGGCCGGTGGCGGACCCGAGGCGACCGGCCGTACAGGGATCCGCGGACGCGGCGGTGGGTGCGCCGGGGCGTCGCCGGGCGCGCGGCGCGCGCTCCTCCGCGGCCGGCGTGGGATCGATCGGCTGGAGGGTCGCGATCCTTCGCGACCGCCGAGCGCGGCTGCGAGGGACCGCAGCCCTCCGCGAACGGGATCGATCGGCTGGAGCGCGGTCGCTCCGTCGACCCGCCAGGATGGGCGGCGCGCCGGAGGCGCGCCCTCCAGGCCGGTGGCGGACCCGAGGCGACCGGCCGTACAGGGATCCGCGGACGCGGCGGTGGTGCGCCGGGCGTCGCCGGCGCGCGCGCCCTCCGCGGCCGGCGTGGGATCGATCGGCTGGAGGGTCGCGATCCTTCGCGACCGCCCTGCGCGGCTGCGAGGGACCGCAGCCCTCCACGAACGGGATCGATCGGCTGGAGCGCGGTCGCTCCGTCGACCGCCAGGATGGGCGGCGCGCCGGAGGCGCGCCCTCCAGGCATCTCGCCCGAGATCGCGGGTGGACGGGGGTTCACCGCGGGGTAGACTGCGCGCGAGATGGTGCATTCGGCTCTCGTCGAGGCTCCCCACACGGGCCGCTGGTGGCACGCGGTCCCGGGCTCACCCAAGATCCACTGCGACCTCTGCCCGCGCGCCTGCGAGCTGGCCGAGGGCCAGCGCGCCTTCTGCTTCGTGCGCCAGAACGTGGGCGGCGAGATGGTGCTCACGACGTACGGCGCCTCGACCGGCTTCTGCGTCGACCCGATCGAGAAAAAGCCGCTCGACCACTTCCTGCCGGGTAGCTCCGTGCTGAGCTTCGGCACCGCCGGCTGCAACCTGGGCTGCAAGTTCTGCCAGAACTGGTCGATCTCGAAGGCGCGCGAGGTCGAGCGCCTCTCGGATCACGCCACCCCGGAGGCGATCGCCCGCGCCGCGGTCCGCTCGCGCTGCGCGAGCGTCGCGTTCACCTACAACGACCCGGTGCTGTGGGCCGAATACGCGATCGACACCGCGATCGCCTGCCACGACGTCGGCGTTCGCACGGTCGCGGTCACCGCCGGCTACATCACCGCCGAGGCGCGCCCCGCGTTCTTCGAGCACATGGACGCGGCGAACGTCGACCTCAAAGCCTTCACCGAGGACTTCTACCGCAAGCTCTGCCTCGGCCACCTCGAGCCGGTGCTCGACACCCTGCGCTGGCTCAAGCACGAGAGCAACGTGTGGTTCGAGATCACCACGCTCCTCATCCCGGGCCAGAACGACTCGTCCGAGGAGCTCGCGCGCCTGTGCGACTGGGTGCTCACGAACCTCGGCCCCGACGTGCCGCTCCACTTCACGGCGTTCCACCCCGACTTCAAGATGACCGAGCTCGGCCGCACCCCGGCCAGCACGTTGACCCGTGCTCGCGGGCTGGCGCTCGCCGCCGGCCTCCACCACGTCTACACAGGCAACGTCCACGACACGGAAGGCCAGAGCACCTATTGCGCGCGCTGCCACTCGCTCTTGATCGAGCGAGACTGGTACAACTTGGGCACCTGGAACCTGGACGGAAACCGCTGCCGGACTTGCGGGCACACCCTCGCGGGGGTGTTCGAGAGCCGGCCGGGGAGCTTCGGCGCCAAGCGCCAGCCCGTCCGGATTCACAATTGATCCGTAGCTAGCGGCACCCCGCCGCTTCGGCCACGCGCCCCTCGCGGACGCGTGGCGCGACCATCGAGGTACGAGGAGAACGAGCATGGCCGCAGACACGATCCCTTCCCGCCTCCTCCATCAGGCCCGGGTCCGCCCCGACCAACCCGCCTACTTCGTGCGCGCGAACGGCACCTGGACGCCGACCAACTGGCGCACCTACGCGGGCCAGGTGCGGCAGGCGGGGCGCGCGCTGATCACGCTCGGCGTGAAGCCCGGCGGGTGTGTGGCGATCCTCGGCTTCAACCGCCCCGAGTGGATCATCGGCGACGTCGCGGCGATGTGCGTCGGCGCGGCACCCGCGGGGATCTACACCACCTGCTCGCCGCCCGAGGTGGCCTACATCATCCGCCACTCGGCGAGCCCGGTGGTGATCGTCGAGAACGTCGAGCAGTGGAAGAAGGTGGAGGCCGAGTGGTCCACCCTGCCCGACCTCAAGTGGGTGGTGACGATGCAGGGCACGCCGCACATCGATCACCCGCAGGTGCTGGGCTGGGACGCGTTCCTCGCCAAGGCGCAGGGCACGGACGACGGCGTGTTCGACGGCCGCATCGACGGGCTCAAGGACGACCAGCTCGCGACGCTCATCTACACCTCGGGGACCACGGGGCCGCCCAAGGGCGTGATGCTGTCGCACAAGAACCTGGCGTGGACGGCGAACATCACCCGCGAGCTGATCGGCGTGAACCCGAACGACTCGGCGCTCTCGTACCTGCCGCTCTCGCACATCGCCGAGCAGATGTTCTCGATCCACGGGCCGCTCACCCACGGCTACCCGATCTACTTCGCCGAGTCGATCGACAAGGTCCCCGACAACCTCAAGGAAGTGCAGCCGACGGTGTTCTTCGGCGTGCCGCGGATCTGGGAGAAGTTCCACTCCGGCGTCACCGCCAAGCTCAAGGACGCCAAGGGCGCCAAGAAGCAGCTCGTGGGCTGGGCGATGGGGGGTCGCCAAGCAGGCCAACGGCCTCAAGAACCGCGGCAAGCAGCCGAGCGGCGCCCTCGCGCTCCAGTACAAGCTCGCCAACAAGCTCATCTACTCGAAGCTCAAGCCGGCGATCGGGCTCGGCCGCGCGCGGATGTGCGTGAGCGGTGCCGCGCCGATCGCGCCCGAGGTGCTCGACTTCTTCGTCGGCCTCGACATCGTGGTCCTCGAGGTCTACGGCCAGAGCGAGGGCACCGGGCCGACCAGCTTCAACGTCCCGGGCCGCACCAAGATCGGCACGGTGGGGCCGCCGCTGCCGGGCGTGGAAGTGAAGATCGCCGAGGACGGCGAGATCCTGGTGCACGGACCGAACGTGTTCCTCGGCTACTACAAGGAGCCCGAGGCCACCAAGGACACGCTGCTCGAGGGCGGCTGGCTCGCCTCCGGTGACCTCGGCGAGTTCGACGACGACGGCTTCTTGAAGATCACCGGCCGCAAGAAGGAGATCATCATCACCGCGGGCGGCAAGAACATCGCGCCCAAGAACATCGAGGGTGCGCTCAAGAACGCCGAGCTCATCAACGAGGCGGTGGTGATCGGCGACCGGCGCAAGTACCTGACGGCGCTCTTGACGCTCGACCCCGACGTGGCGGCGAAGTTCGCCGCGGCGCACAACATCTCGGTGAACGAGATCTACACGCACCCCAAGCTCGAGGCGGAGATCCAGAAGATCGTGGACTCGGTCAACGACCAGTTCGCGCGCGTCGAGGGGATCAAGAAGTTCCGGGTGCTGAACCGCAACTTCTCGATCGAGGACGGCGAGCTGACGCCGACGCTCAAGGTGAAGCGCAAGATCGTGAACCAGAACTGGGCCGACACGATCGAGTCGATGTACCAGGAATGAGGGGGAAGGTTCTCGGTGGCCGCGTTTGGAGCGCGGCCGCTCCGTCGGCCGCCGGCGCTCCTTCGAGCGCTGGGTCGGCGACGGAGCGCCGACGCTCCAGCCTTTCGATTGCGCGGCTGCGAGGGACCGCAGCCCTCCACGCGAGCGGCTGGAGGGTCGCGATCCTTCGCGACCGCCACGCCCGGCTGCGAGGGACCGCAGCCCTCCAGACCCCATGACGCGTAACCGGGGGTTGCTCTACCCGGCGTTTTTCCTGTCGGGGGTGTGCGGGCTCGTCTACCAGGTCATCTGGGTGCGGCAGCTCTCGCTGCTGCTCGGCAACACCACCGAGGCGGTGGCGACGGTCCTCGCCGCCTTCATGCTCGGGCTCTCGCTCGGCAGCCGCTGGATCGGCGCGGTGGCCGACCGCAGCCGCCACCCGCTGCGCCTCTACGGCGCGATCGAGGTCGGCATCGGCTGCGCGGCGCTCGCGGCCACGTACCTCTTCGGCTCGCTCGGCCCCGCGTATCGCGGGCTGGCGCGCAGCATGGGAGCCCAAGGCACGAGCTTCGCGCTGGTGCGGTTCGCGTTCGCGTTCGCGACCGTGACCGTGCCGACGGCGCTCATGGGCGCCACCTTGCCGGTGGTGGCGCGGGCGCGCATCGCCCGCGACGACGATGGCGGCGGTCGCGGCGGCGGCTCGCACGTGGGCGGCGAGATCGGCCGCCTCTACGCGCTCAACACGCTGGGCGCCGCGCTCGGCTGCGCGGGCGCCGGCTTCTGGGCGCTCGGCCACCTCGGCCTCCACCGCACCGCCGCGCTCGCCGCGGCGGGGAACGTGGCGGTGGGCGTGGTGGTCGCGCTGCTCGCGCGCGGCGGTGTCGCCGAGCCCGCACCCGCGCCGGCGCCGGCCTCCGCGCCGCTCTCGCCGGCCGACGCCGAGCCCGAGCCCGGCTCCGCGTCCGTCGCGGCGCGCGCCGACCTGCGCCGCGTGTGGCTCGCGGTCATCACCAGCGGCTTCGTCGGCCTCGCCCTCGAGGGGATCTGGACGCGGGTGCTGCAGTTCTCGGTGGGTTCGACCGTGTACGCGTTCTCGCTGATGCTCACGGTCTTCCTCGTGGGCCTGGCGCTCGGCAGCTACGCGGTGTCGCGCTGGGCCGATCGCATCACCCACCCGGTCCGGGCGCTCGGCCTGCTCGCCATCTTCCACGGCCAGGCGGTGGCGCTCAGCGTCGCGACCTTCCTGCCGCTCAGCCGCGCGGCGGCGAGCGTCGCCGAGAGCACCGGCTCGTTCGTGGTCTCGGCGTCGCTCACCGGGCTCGCGCTGATGGGCCTGCCCACGCTGCTCCTCGGCGCGATCTTCCCGCTCGGCACCCGCATCGGCGCGGCGCTCGCGGCGCGCGTCGGCCGCGACGTGGGCGGGCTCTACGCGCTCAACACGCTGGGCTCGATCGCGGGCAGCCTCGCCACCGCGTTCGTGCTGATCCCGGTCCTCGGCACCGAGTCGAGCTTGTGGGCGCTGGCGCTGGTGAGCGCGACCGTCGGCACGCTGCTGCTCGCCGACACGGCGGCGCGGCGCCGCCTGGTGGTGCTGGCCGGGATCGCCGGCCTGGTGGTGGTGGGCCTCGCCGGCGGCTCGTCGAAGGCGCGCTTCCTGGCGCCGCTCTTCGCGGGAGTGCACGGCCCCGACGAGTCTCCCGAGCCGGTCTTCTTCCTCGAGGGGCCGCACCTCCACCGTGAGCGTCCACCGCTACGAGGCGTTCCGGAACCAGGGCGCGCTGCGCCTCTACACCAACGGCTCGTCGATGACCGGCACCTTCTTCGACGGCCAGCGCTACATGAAGCTGCTCGGCCACCTGCCGGTCCTGCTCGCCAGGAACCCCGAGCGAGTGCTGACGATCTGCTTCGGCACCGGCATGACCTTCGGCGCCACCGCGCTCCACCCCGAGGTCGAGCAGAGCCAGTGCGCGGAGCTCTCCGCGACGGTGCTCGAGGCGGCGCCGCTCTTCGCCGAGGCGAACGGCGACGTGCTGACGCGCCCCAACGCGCGAGTGCGGATCGGCGACGGGCGTCAGGTGCTGCTCGCCTCCGCGCAGCGCTTCGACGTCATCACCGCAGAGCCGCCGCCGCCGCGCCAGGCGGGCACCTACCAGCTCTACAGCCGCGAGTTCTACGCGCTCGCGCGCGAGCGCCTCGCCGAGGACGGGATCGTCGCCCAGTGGCTGCCGCTCCACGACCAGAGCGAGCTCGAGGTGCGCATGAGCGTGCGCAGCTTCGTGGACGTGTTCCCGAACGCACAGCTCTGGCTGCCGCACGCGGCCGAGGGGATCCTGATCGGCAGCCCGAGCCCGATCGTCCTCGACACCGCGCGCTTCGCCGAGCGCTGGGCGACGCCCGCGGTCGCAGAGTCGCTGGCGTCGATCGGCTTCACCTCGCCGGCCACGCTGCTCAAGACCTTCGTCATGGATGGCGAGGCGCTGGCGCGCTACGCGGCGGGCGCGCCCGCGATCACTGACGACCGCCCGCTCACCGACTTCTGGCTCGACCTGCCGCCCTTCATGAAGAGCGCCGACATCGGCGCATTGCTCGCGTACCAGAAGCCGATCACCGCGCTCGGTCTCGCCGACGTCAACGCGCGGCCGGTCGAGGAGCTGCGCGAGGGGCATCGCGCCTACCTCGAGGGCGTGATCCACAACGTCCGCGAGCGCGTCTTCGAGGCGCACGTGGCGGCGCCCGACGACCGCTTCTACGCCGAGACGCTCTCGATCGCGCCGTGGCAGCGCGCCAACCTCGAGGCGGCGCTCGCGGCGCGGCCGGACGACGTGAAGCTCCACCTCGACCTCGCGCGCGTCGAGCTCAACGCTCACGACTTCGACGCGGCGGTGGCGACGCTGCGCAAGGTGACGGCGGGCGCGCCGCAGCTCGCGATCGGCTGGTTCAACCTGGGCTGGACGCTCGAGCAGGCCGACCGGCTCGACGAGGCACGCGAGGCCTACGGCCAGGCGATCGAGCTGGACGGGCGGATGCGGCTCCAGATCGAGCCGCGGCTGGCGGTGCTCGAGGCGGCGAAGCGGCTGGTCGACCCGGCCGCGGACGCGGCGGTGCTCGCCGCCGCCGCGACCACGTTCGGCGGCGGCGGGAGGCTCGACCTCGCGCTCGCGGCGCTCAGGCGCGCGACCGACGAGGATCCCGGAGACGGGGTGGCGCGCACCGCGCTCGTGAAGCTGCTCGTCGACACCGGGCGCCACGACGAGGCCGAGCTGGTGCTCGAAGGGGCGGCGGCGCCGCCGAGCGCGGCGCTGGTGCTCGAGGGCGCGCGGAACGATCTGGCGCTCGGACGGTTCGAGAAGGCGCTCGCCGCCCTGCCCGCCGACTCGTCGGCTCCCGAGGCCTGCTGGGTGCGCGCGCAGGCGCTCCGCGAGCTCGGCCGCGGCGGCGACGCGAAGGCGGCGCTCGAGTGCGCCGCGAAGTCGCGCGCGCCAGGCGAGGTCGAAGCCCTCGCCGCCGCGCTCAGCCACGTGCCCTGACGCCGGCCCGAAGGATCGCGGCCCTCCAGACGGTCGATTCCGTTCCTGCGCTGGAGGGCGGTGGTCCCTCACCGCCGCGGCGCTCGACTCCGCTCCAACCCACCGCGGCCGCGAAGGATCGCGGCCCTCCAGCCCCCCCCGCGCACGCGACGGTGTGACGTCGAGGCGTATCGCCGGGCGCGCGACGCGCGCCCCTCCCGGGGGCGATCGACGCGGCGGTCGGCTGGAGCGCGTGCGCTCCGTCGCACGCCAGCGTCGTACCTGGAACGAACCCCCTCCCGGCGACGTCGGAGGGGCACGCGTCTGCGTGCCCGGCGAGGGGCACCGGCGCCTGCGTTCCCGCGGGCGACCGATCCCTGTACGCCTACCGCTCGATCGGTAGCGCGTCGGCGAGGGCGGCGAGCTCGTCGAGCGTGAGCGTCTCGCCGCGCCGCACCAGGTCGAGCCCGAGCCGCGCCGCCGCCGCGTCGATCTCGCTCGCGTCCCAGCCGCCGCTCATGAGCGAGTTGCGGAGCGTCTTCCTGCGATGGCCGAACGCGGCGCGCACCGTGCGCCGAAACTGCGCCTCGTCCGCCACGCTCACGCGCGGCGCCTCCAGGAACTGGAGCCTGAGCACCGATGACATCACCGCCGGGCGCGGCCGGAACACACTCGGCGGCACGTCGAACAGCACCGCGGCGTCGGCGAGCCGCTGGCAGTGGACGCTCAAGGTCCCCCACTCCGCCGTGCCGACGTCCGCGACCACGCGCTCCGCGACCTCGCGCTGCACCATGAGGGTCGCGGCTGCGAGCCGCGGCGCCACGTCGAGGAGGGCGAACAGGATCGGGCTGGTGATCCTGTACGGCAGGTTCGCCACCACGTGCCAGCGCGCGGCGCCCGCGAGGAGCGCCTCGAGCCCCACCTCGAGCACGTCCGCCGCGATCACCTCGACGCGCGGCTCGTCCTGGTAGCGCTCGGCGAGCGCCCACACCAGCGCGCGATCGATCTCGACCAGCCTGAGCCGCCCCACGCGCTCGGCGAGGATCGTGGTGAGGGCGCCGTGGCCGGGGCCGATCTCGAGCACCGCGTCGCCGGCACCCACGCGCGCCGCGTCGACGATCTTGCGCGAGGTGTTCGGGTCGACCAGGAAGTTCTGCGAGAAGCGCTCGAGCGCCGGCGGGCGACCGCCCGGCCACGCGCCGGCCGGCCCGGGCGCCGCGCCCGCGTCCCGGCCGCCGGCCGCGGGGCGCCCGTAGCCGCCGCGACCGCGGCCCTTCCCGTGGCCGCGCTTCACGGTGCCGCCGCGCGGCGCGGCCTGGGGGCCGCCAGCACGCCCGCGCCGCCGGCGAACGCGCAGCGGTTGCTGAGCGGACACACCGCGCAGTCGGGCTTCCGCGCGGCGCAGATGCGGCGCCCGTGGAAGATCATCTGGTGCGAGAAGATCGTCCACTTGGGCCGCGGGACGAGCCGGGCGAGGTCGCTCTCGACCTTGACCGGGTCCTCGTGGCGCGTGAGCCCGAGGCGCCGCGCGACCCGTCCGAGGTGGGTGTCCACGGTGATCCCCGGCACGCCGAAGGCGTTGCCGAGCACCACGTTCGCGGTCTTCCGCCCCACCCCGCCGAGCTCGACGAGCTCCTCGAGGGTGCGCGGCACCTCGCCGCCGTGAAGGTCGACGATGCGCCGCGTGGCGTGCTGGATCGAGCGCGCCTTGGAGCGGAAGAAGCCCGTGCTCTGGATCATCTTCTCGAGCTCGCGGGCGTCGGCGGTGGCGAAGGCGTGGGCGTCCGGGTAGCGCGCGAAGAGCGCGGGCGTGACCAGGTTCACGCGCTTGTCGGTGCACTGCGCCGAGAGGATCGTCGCCACCAGCAGCTCGAGCGGGGTGCGGAAGTCGAGGGCGCAGTGGGCGTCGGGGTGCGCGGCTTCGAGGCGCGCGAGCAACCAGCGCACGCCGCTCTTGGCGGCTGGGTCAGGCACGGCTGCGAGGGACCGCAGCCCTCCACGCGAGGGGCTGGAGGGCCGCGATCCTTCGCGGCCGCGGATCGCCTGCTCGCGGTCTTCGGGCGTCGGCTTGGATCTGCGCGTGGCCATGACGGTGGGCGCGGAGTGTGTGAGTGGCGCCCCGACCTGTCAACGCGCCGCGTCTTGGCTAAAGTCCGCTTCTTCCCTCTCGCGCCCGCCCCACGGCGCCCTCCCCCTCCCCCTCCGGCTCGATGCGCGACGATCTCTACTTGCCGCCCGATTACCTGTTCCTCGACGAGGCGACGGCGGGCGCGCGCATCCGCGAGCACCTGCGCAAGCAGGGCGCGGCGCTCGGGCTGTGGGCGCACCTCTACCAGCGCGCCGCGCTGGTCGATCTCGCGACCTTCCACGGCGACGGTGTCGCCCTCGCCGCGCGTGCCGCGCGCCGACCGTGGCCGAAGCGGGTGGTGTGCGCGTCGGTGCGCTTCGTCGCCGAGAACGCGCGACTCTTGATGCCGCCCGAGAGTGGCGTGTGGTGGGTCGACCCCGAGGCCGGCTGCCCGATGTCCGACCCGATCGCGCGGGCGCGCCTCGAGACCGCGATCGACGCGATCCGCGCGCGCCGCCCCTACGACCGGCTGCTGCCGCTGGTGAGCGTGACCAGCTCGCTCGAGGTGAAGGCCCTCGCCGGCGAGCTCGGCGGCGCCACCGTGGGCAGCTCGAACGCGGCGCGGCTGCTCGCGTGGGGGCTCGGCATCGCCGAGCGGGTGCTGTGGTCGCCCGATCCCAGCTTGCTCGCGAACGTGGCGGCGAAGGCGGGCCTGACGCCCGACCAGATCCTCGCGTGGCGCGAGGACGAGCCGCCGAGCGAAGCGGCGCTCGAGCACGCGCGGGTGATCTGCATCGCCAACCCGTGCGCGATCCTCGCCCAGTTCCGCGTCGCCGACGTCGCCGCGGCGCGCGCGGCGAGCCCGGGCGCGACCGTGCTGGTGCAGCAGGACCTGCCGGGCGAGGTGGTGGCGGCGGCGGATGGCGCGGGACCGCTCGCGACCCTCGCCGAGCTCGCGGCGGCGCGCCCACGCCACTCGACCGTGGTGCTCGGCAGCGAGATCCACGCCGTCGAGAACCTCGCGGCGGAGATCCCCGATCGCACGTTCAAGCCGCTCGCCACGACCTTCTGCGGCTCGATGTACTCGATCACCCTGGGCGGCACGCTCCACGTCCTCGACCACCTCGACGACTGCGCCGCGGCGCCGCCGATGGCCATCGACGAGCGCCTCGCCGAGCCCGCGCGGAGCGCGCTGGCGCGCATGCTCGACATCGGGGAAAGCGCGTGAAATGCGGCGAAAATCGCGGTTGTTGGCCCGAAGGGGCGTCGCTATAATCGCGCCGCTTCGCTCATCTGCAGGGATGGAAGAGGCGTCACCATGAGCATCGTCCGCAGTGTTCGCCCCCGCGCCACCGAAGACCTCGAGAAGACCGTCGACCTGCTGCAGTACCAGGTCAACCTGCTCGGTCACATGCTCTGCAAGCTCACCGCGTACCTCGAGGTCGACTTCGATCAGCTCCTCGTCGACTCCGAGCGCGAGATGAACAAGCCCGACCTCCGAGTGGTCAAGTAGCCGGACTCGTCGATCGCGTCGGAGGGTCGCGCGTCGCGCGACCGCCGACACGCAACGCCGCTACATCGCCGATCCCGTCGTTCGCTGTACGACCGGTCTGACGCAGGGGCCTCTGCCCTTCGCCGGGCACGCGGACGCGTGCCCCTCCCGAGGTGCGGAGGGTCGCGCGTCGCGCGACCGCCGACACGCAACGCCGCTACATCGCCCATCCCGTCGTTCGCTGTACCACCGGCCTGACGCAGGGACGCGTGCCCCTCCCGAGGTGCGGAGGGTCGCGCGTCGCGCGACCGCCGACACGCAACACCGCTACATCGCCCATCCCGTCGTTCGCTGCACGACCGGCCCGACGCAGGGGCCTCCCCCCCGCCCGGGCCCGGGGACGCGTGCCCCTCCCGGTGCGGAGGTCGCGCGTCGCGCGACCGCCGGCCCCGCCGGGACCGCCCGAAGCCGCTACATCGCCCATCCTGTTCGCTGTACCACCGGTCTGACGCAGGGGCCTCTGCCCCTCCCGAGGTGCGGAGGGTCGCGCGTCGCGCGACCGCCGACACGCAACACCGCTACATCGCCCATCCCGTCGTTCGCTGTACCACCGGCCCGACGCAGGGGCCTCTGCCCTTCGCCGGGCACGCGGACGCGTGCCCCTCCCGGGGCGCACAGGGTCGCGCGTCGCGCGACCGCCGACACGCAACGCCGCTACATCGCCGATCCCGTCGTTCGCTGTACGACCGGTCTGACGCAGGGGCCTCTGCCCTTCGCCGGGCACGCGGACGCGTGCCCCTCCCGGGGCGCGGAGGGTCGCGCGTCGCGCGACCGCCGACACGCAACGCCGCTACATCGCCCATCCCGTCGTTCGCTGTACCACCGGTCTGACGCAGGGCCTCTCTCGCCGGGCACGCGGACGCGTGCCCCTCCCGAGGTGCGGAGGGTCGCGCGTCGCGCGACCGCCGACACGCAACGCCGCTACATCGCCCATCCCGTCGTTCGCTGCACCACCGGTCTGACGCAGGGGCCTCTGCCCTTCGCCGGGCACGCGGACGCGTGCCCCTCCCGGGGCGCGTGCGCCGCGCTGCTTCAGCGCGCCATCGCGGGGAGGACGATCTTGAACAGCGAGCCCCTCCCCACCTGGCTCGAGACCTCCAGCCGTCCGCCGTGGCCGTGGATGGTCTTCTGCGCGATCGCGAGGCCGAGCCCGGTGCCGGTGGGCTTGGTGGTGAAGAAAGGGTCGAAGAGGTGCGCGAGCTTGTCCTCGGTGATGCCGAGCCCGGTGTCCTCGACCTCGATCGCCGCGCCGTCGCCGCTGCGCGTGGTGCGGATCGTGAGCCGCCCGCCGCGCGGCATGGCCTGCACGGCGTTGAGCACCAGGTTGAGGATCACGCCGCGGATCTGATCGCCGTCGAGCATGACCTCGGGGAGGTTGGGCTCGAACTCGACCTTGAGCTCGACACCGGCGCGTTTGATCTCGCCCTCGAAGAGCACCAGGCTCTTCGCCACCAGCCGGGTGGGGTCCTCCGGCCTGAGTGTCGGCCGCGACGACTTCGCGAAATCCAGCATCGACTTCAGGATTTTCTCGAGGCGGTCGACCTCCTCGACGATGATCGCCGCGAGCTTGGCGGTCTCGACGGCGTCGCTGGCGCCCTTCTTGAGCCGGCGCGCGAAGCCGCCGATCGCCACCAGCGGGTTGCGCACCTCGTGGGCGATCACGCTGACCAGCTCGCCGACCGCGGCGAGGCGCTCGAAGCGCATCAGCCGCACCTGCATCTCCTCGATCTCGCGGGTGCGGTCGAGGACCTTCTCCTCGAGCTGCTCGGTGTACTTCGAGAGCTCCGCCTTGAGCCGCTGCCGCTCCAGCGCCTTCTCGATCGTGATCTTCATGATCTCGTAATCGAAGGGCTTGGTGAGGTAGTCGTAGGCTCCCTGGCGGATCGCGGCGACCGCCGACTCCATCGAGCCGTAGCCGGTGATCACGATCACAGGCGTGGCCGGGTACTCGCGGTTGACGTGGACCATGAGCTGGGCGCCGTCGGTGCCCGGCATGATCAGGTCCGTGATGAGCAGGTCGTAGCTGTTCTTGGCGAGGCGCTCGATGGCCTCGTCGCCGCTCGAGACGGTCTCGACGCGGTAGCCGTCGCGCTCGAGCAAGAGCCTCAAGTTCCGCGCGAGCTGCACCTCGTCGTCGGCGAGGAGAATCCGCGCGCGCGGCTCGGCTGGAGTGCGGCTCAGGGGCTGACGGGTGGCGGCGACGGCCATCGGGCAGGCTCGGACCCGGGTTTCGGGCGCTCCGATTCGTGACTCTCTATCACATGTAACCCAGCGCATGGAGCCGTGCGACCGTCTCCGGGTCGAGCGCCTGACCCGCGGGCGCCCCCGCCGCGGCGCCGCCACGACTCACGGGAATGCGCCCACGCGCCTCGGCGAGAGCGTCGCCGAGCCGCGCCACCACCTCGGGATGGTCGCTGGCCACGTCCCGCGTCTCGCCCGGATCGGCGCCGAGATCGAAGAGCCGCGGCGCGCCGTCGCCGCTCACGATCAGCTTCCAGTTCCCCTCGCGCGCCGCGAGCCACGAGCGATCGAAGGGAGAAAGGTCGAGGCTCGCGTCGTTGCTGCGGAGGATGTCGAGGATCGGACCGGGCGGCGGGTGCTCGGCGATGAGGATGCGCTCGGCGCGCGCCGCGGGGGGCTCGGCGATCAGGCTGCGCCCGCGACGCCCGGGCGCGCCCGCGGCGGCGACAGCCGCCAGCCCCTCGAGGGTGGGCGCCACGTCGACCAGGCTCACCGGCTCCGTCACGGTCTCGCCGGCCGCGACGCGGCCCGGCGCCACCACCAGCAAGGGCACGTGGACGAGGCTCTGGTGGAGCGAGAACACGTGGCTCAGGAGCCCGTGGTCGCCGAGGTTCTCGCCGTGGTCGCCGACGATCGCGAGCACCACGTTGCCGAGCCCGCGCCGCTCGTCGAGCACCCGCACCAGCTCGGCGACGCGCTCGTCGAGGTAGCTCACCTGCGCGTCGTAGAGGTCGGCGAGGAGCGCGAAGTCGGCGTCGTTCATGGTCACGCGCCGCGCGAACCACCGGTACGGGTTCTGGTTGAGGCCGCGCAGCCGCGCGCGGGTGGTGCCAGGAGGCAGCCAGCGCGCGGCGCCGCGCTCCGGCCAGTTGGGATCGTGGAGCTCCATCAGGTTCACGAACAGGAACGCCGGGCGCGTGGCGGCGTCCCCGCCGCCGCCGCCGACGTCGTTCGCGCTGGCGAGCCAGCGGTCGACGGCGGCGATCGTCTCGGCGGCGCCCTCGTCGGGATCGTCACCGGTGGCGCGCCGCGCGGCGCGCACCAGCAGCAGCCGGTCCCACGTGCCGCCGTGGCGCCGCCACATCGGGTGGAGCTCGTCGAAGCCGCGATCGAGCCCCGCGACCGGACCGATCCACGGGTTGTTCGTGAACGCGGCGGTGCGGTAGCCCGCGTCGCGGAAGCTCTCCGCGAGGGTGCGCATCTCGGGGCGTAGCTGCATCCACCCCCAGTCGGCGCCGTGGCGATGGGGCAGCTCGCCGGTGAAGAGCGTGCCGTGAGACGGCAGTGTCCACGGCGCGGTGCTCATCGCCTGGGCGTAGAGCGTGCCGCGCGCCGCGAGCGCGGTGAGCGCGGGGCTCGTCGGCCGCGCGGCGCCGAAGGTGGAGAAGCGATCGGCGCGGGCGGTGTCGAGGACGAGGAGCACCACGTCGGGGGGACGGGTGGCGGTGCGCGCCCCGCGCGCGTCGCCGCCTCCGGTCGCGGCGGGCTTGCCCATCGCGGTCACCACGAACGAGGCGACTGCGAGCACCGCCAGCGTGGCCCAGCCCGCGCGCTCCGCGAGCGGCAGCGCGCGCGCCCCCAGCCGCGACCCGGCGACCGCGAGGGCGGCCCGCCGCGCGACCTGCGCCACGGCCCACGCTCCCGCCGCGAGCGGCACGAGCGCCGCCACGTCCAGCGCGCCGATGCCGTCGAGGGGCCAGAGCGCGCCGGCCCAGCCGCGGCGGATCAGCCCGTATTCGACCACCAGCACCGCGAGCGCCGCGGCGAGCACGCCGACGGCGCGCGCACCGGGCGCCGGCGCGCGGCCTCCCCGCGCCCGATCGACCAGATCGACGAGCGCTCCCAGGATCCCCGCGGCGAGCCCGCCCGCGAGCGCGTGCAGCGCGGCGCTCTTCCAGATCACCGTCACGTCCACGAGCCGCGTGAGCACCGCCGACCACTCGGCGCCCGGCCCCAGGTACATCCCCTTGAGCTTGACCTCGAGGGTGACGCCCGCGAGCGCCTCGAGGGTGCCGAGCCACGCGATCGCGAACGCACCGAGCCGCACCGCGGCCCGGCCCACGGGGAACCGAACGTCCGCGCTCATGGGGTGGCGGGGCGCGGCGGCGTGGGGATCTTGGGCAGCGCCGGGCGCGTCCTCGACTGAGGCGTCGGCACGGACGGCACCGCCGGCACCGGCACGTCGCCGGGGCGCGGATCGCTGGCGCGGCGCGGCGCCTCGAAGCTCGCGAGGTAGATGGCGCCACCGGCGTCGAACGCGAGGTGCTTGCCGTCCGGCGAGGACCTCGGGGCGGCGCTCGCCGCGCGGTCGGCCGTGGAGGTGAGCGCCGTGGCTCGATCGGCCGCGAGCTCGTAGGCGACCAGGTCGGCGGCCTCGGTGGCGCCGCCCGGCGAGGACGGGCCGTCGGGGACCCGATCGAAGATCAGCCAGCGCGCCCCCGGCGAGAAGCTGCCGCGCCCCGCGGGCCCGAGGTAGCGAAGCGCCTTGCTCCAGGTGTCGATCAGCACCAGCCCCGCCTCCTCGCCGGTGACGGCGATCCAGCGTGCGTCGTCGGACACCGCCGGCTCGCGCCAGTGGTCGCGCGGCAGGTCCCAGCGCGTGAACTCGCCGCGGGTGAAGACCTCGAGCTGGTGGTCGCGGATGCGCGCGCCGCGCCACACCGGCAGGTCCTCGCCGGAGCGCATGGCGGTGTGGCCCGAGGCGTCGGACGAGAGCCACCAGCGGTCGCCCCACACCTCGGGCGCCGCTTCCAGCGCCATGCCTTCGGCGCCGAAGCGCCACGGGTCGGCGGCGGTGATGCCCGGGATCGCGAGCACCGGCACCGGATCGCGTACGCCCATGCGGTAGAGACCGCCGGGGAACGTGGCGCGCACGAACGCGAGCTCGTCGCCCTTGAGCGAGAAGGTGGGCGAGCGGAAGCCGAGGGCACCGGTGACCTGGCGGACGTCGCCGAGCTTGGGTGGCGCGGCGTCGGCGGCGGTCGCCGCGGAGGGGGCGGGGCCGGCCGCGGACACGCGGCTCGCGGCGGCGAGCGGCGCCGTCACCACAGAGACCAGTGCCAGGGCGAGTGCCGCGCGCCCGGTGAGCCGGCGCGGCTGCGTGACCGCGCCGAGCGCGCTCCGCGCCGAGCGCGCGCTCGATCGGATCACGGGCGCCCCTTCTTCGCCGTGCTCGCGAGCAGGCTGAGCGCGGCGCGCGTGGTCTCGACGTCACGCGCCGGGTTGGCGAGCAGCGCGACGAGCTCGCTCGACGCGTCGGCGGCGCGCCCCGCCTCGGCGAGCGCCTTGGCGCGGACCAGCCTGCAGCGCGCACCCGGCGCCGCCGCGGCGTGGCGGGTCGCGCAGCGCTGCCACTCCTCGAGCGCCTGCGCGGCGCTGGTCCTGCGCAGCGACTCGCCGAGGGCGAGCGACGCGGTGACGCCGCGCTCGGCTGGCAGATCGGGGCGGGCCGCCACGGCGCGCCACAGCTCCTGCGCCCGCGGCGCGCGGCCGCGCTCGGCCTCGACGTCGGCGAGCGCCAGCGCGGCGTCGGCCCAGCGCGGGTCACCGGGGAAGCCGCCCACGACCTTGTCGTAGAAGCCGCTCGCCTCGCCGAGGTCGTTCGAGCGCGCGAGCAGCGACGCGGCGTCGAGCAGCAGCCCGGCGCGATCGACCGTCGACGGCTCGGCGGCGAGCGCCGCGACGCGCGCGCTCCACGCCGCGCGGCGGTCGCGCGCGGTGTAGGCGCCGCGCAGCCGCTCGAGGACCTTCACGCGCTGCCACGGCGCACCGCCCGAGCCGGCGGCGAGGAGCCGCTCGAGCATCGCGATCGGGCGAGCCCCGCCCGCGAGGTCCTCGAGGCACACCGCGAGGTCGAACGTGAACGAGGCGCGATCGGGTGCCAACTGGTGCGCCTGGCCGAGTGCCTCGCACGCCTCGCGGGTGAAGCCGGCGAGACCGAGCACGGTGCCGGTGAGCGCCCACGCGTCCGGGTCGGCGGGGCGCGCGCGACTCGGAGTGCGGCCGGTCTCGAGCGCCTGCTCGAGCTGGCCCGACTGGCGTAGCGCCGCCACCCAGCCGGTGAGCGGCGCGGCGCGGCGCGGCTCGTGCTCGGACCACGCGCGGTAGTGAACGATGGCGCGATCGAGGCGGCCGGCCTGGCGCTCGGCGAGGGCGAGGCGCTCGAGGATCTCGGGATCCGCCGGCGCCGACGTCGATCGCGAGCTCGAGCTCGCGCAGGGTGTTGGCCTCGTCGCCGGCGCGCGCCGCGAGCTCCGCCGCGAGCCGATGCAGCTCGCCCATCGCCGCGCTCGCCACGCTCGCGCCGCTCACCGCGGGCCGGGCGCGCGCGGGATCGGCGACCCGCGCGACGAACGCGTCGAGCGAGGCGCCACGCCGCTCGGGGCCGCGGCCGGCGACCGCCTCCACGTACACCCGCGCCGCGTCGGCGAAGCGCTGCCGCTCGAGCAGCACCTCGACGAGGGTGGCGCGCGCGCGATCGCGGACGTCGAGGGCGATGGCCTCCGCGGCGAGCGCGCGCAGGTCCGCCTCGGCGGTCCGGGCGTCGCCGGCGACGCGCGCGGCGTTGGCGCGCTTCTCGAGCATGCGTGTCCACCCCGGCATGAGGGTGCGCGCCTCGCCGAAGGCGCGCACCGCCTCCGCGGCCTGGCCGCGCTCGAGGGCGACCTCGCCGGCCAGTGCGCGCACCGAGCCGGTCCTGGCCGAGGCGCCGCGCTCGAGCTCGGCCACGTTCGCCGCGGCGCGGTCGAGGTCGCCGACGCGCAGCGCGATCTCGGTCAGCACCAGCGCCGGCCCGAGGGAGAGCTGCGCGCCGCCGAGGGCGCGGCTGGTCGCCTGCTCGACCTGGAAGAGCTCGCCCTCGCGATCGGCCGCTTCGACCAGCGCGTCGAGCAGGCGCCACGCGAGGTCGGGGTCGTCGATCGAGCCGATCGCGGCGCCCCAGTCGACGGTGTCGAAGCTCGCGTCCGCGGCGACCAGCGCGAGCTGGCGCCGCACCGCCTCGGCCTTGAGCGGCGGCGCGGCGGTGCCCCGCCACACCTCGCCCATGCACTCGCGCGCCACCTCGGGGTGGCCGCGGCGCAGCTCGACGTCGGCCCAGCCGAAGAGCGCGTCGGCGTCGCGCGGAGAGGCCTCGAGGGCGCGGCGGTACTCGGCGACCGCGTCGTCGTAGCGGCCGAGCTCGGCGAGGATGCGCGCGCGCAGCGTCGGATCGACGACGCCGCCGGTGGTGCTGCCCGACAGCATGCGCTCGAGCGCCGCGGTGTCGCCGCGCAGCGCGAGGCGGTGGACCAGACCGAGCACGCCCGAGCTGTTGGCGTCCTCGGCCGCGGCGCGGCCCGCGAGCGCGCCGAGCAGTGCCACCGCCGCCCCGGCGAGGCGCGCGGCGCGCAGGCGTCGGGCCGCGGTCACGGATCCAGCCATTGGCGCGAGTCGAGGATCGCGCCGAGCGGGGCCTCGGCGCCGGGCCGCAGCGTAGCGCGGCGCAGCGCGAAGGAGCGACGCCGCGCGTCGAGGAGCCAGTCACCGAGCAGCCGCGTCAGGCGCTCGACCTGCGCCGGCTCGGTGGCGGCGAGGTCGTGGTGCTCGCCGGGATCGCGATCGAGCCGGAAGAGCTCCTTCTTCACGCCGAGCGCGCCTTGCGACACCAAGAGCTTCCAGGGACCGTCGATCACCGAGCGCAACCGCAGGTCGCCCAGGATCTCGGGCTCGACGTAGAAGCCGGCGGGTGTCGACTCGGCGAACGCGGGGCGCGGCGGCAGCGGGCGGCCGGCGAGCAGCGGCGCCAGCGAGCGGCCCTCGAAGGCCTCCGGCGCCGCGACCTCGGGGGCGCCGAGGCCCGCGAGCTCGAGCAGTGTGGGCGCCACGTCGGCCTGCTCGACGAGGGTGTCGACGGTGCGCGGCGCGACGCCGGGCGCCCACACGAAGAGCGGCACGTGGAGGATCTCCTCGTGGAGGCTGCCGTGGTAGGTCCACCACGCGTGGCCGGCGCGGCCGCGGTCGAGGAGCTCGTCGCCGTGGTCGGCGGTGACGATCACGATCGTGTGCGACCACGCGTCGCGCGCGTCGAGGCCGTCGAGGAGGACGCCGAGCGCGGCGTCGGCGTCGCGCACGCACGCGTCGTAGCGAGCGGCCACGCGCGCGGCGCCCGCCGCGGTGGCGGTGCGCGCGCCCGAGGCGAGGTCGATCGCCATGGCGCGGCTGCCGTCGAAGCCGGCCGCCGCGGGGTCGCTCTCGCTCGCGGGATCGGCGAAGAGTGCCACGCTCTCCGCCGACGGCTCGTACGGCAGATGCACGACCACCTGGTGAAGCCACACGAAGGACGGCTCGCCCCGGTGCTCGTCGAGCCAGCGCAGCGCGAGCTCGCTCTTGGCGCGCGCCTCGCCGACGTACGGCATCCGGTAGGGCGACTCGACGGCCTCGAAGCCGAAGCCGCGCTCCTGGTACCAGTCGAGGAAGCCGGGCACCCGGTAGCCGTGCTCCTTCAGGATCGCCGGCAGCGCGCGCAGGGCCGCCGGGATCGTGAAGCTCGGCCCGTCGATGCGGTGTGCCGGCGGCCTGAGCCCGGTGAGCAGCGAGCCGATGCCGGGCAGTGTCCAGCCGCCATTGGCGTGGGCGGCGGTGAAGACCGCGCCGCGCGCAGCGAAGCGCGCGAGGTTGGGCGTGGTGGGCCGGCCGTAGCCGAGCGCGCTCACGTGGTCGGCGCGCAGCGCGTCGATGGTGACGAGCACGATGTCGGGGCGATCGCCGCGCGCAGCGGCGGGGGTGGTCGGGGTGATCGGCGCGCCGGGGGACGTTGCGATCCGAGCGTCGCTCGCCGCCGTGGCCGGCGCGGGCCGCGCGCGCGGGGCAGCCGCTCGCCGCGGCGCACGCGAGTGTCAGCAGCGCGGCGCCGAGGAGGCGAGCGGACGCGCGGGCGGGACGCGGCATCACGGAGCGGGCCTAACCCGGATCATTCATGAAGCGTTCTACTGCGGCCGCCGATCGTCGGCATCTTCGGGCGTACTCGGATTTCCGGTCCTCGACGTACTATTCAGTACGACTGCGGCCGAAAATCCTGCGCTCACCCGAATCTGCTCGACGCGTGGCGGCCTCGCTACGAACTTTCATGAATGACCCGGGCTAACCGCGAGCGCGCGGGTCGGACGCACGCGGCGGGCGGCTGTTATACACTGCGCCGCCACTTCGACGAGCGCGCCCACCGGCGCCCGCCGATCCCGGTCCCGGGAGACGCGCGGACGTCCCCTCTCCCGCGGCCGGGATCGCTCGACGGCGTCTCAACCCACCCGCGTCCGTCCGAAGGGAGAGCTCCATGCCTCGCGCACGTCACGCAGTCCCGTCACTGATCCTCGCAGCCGCCATCGCGGCGCTACCGGCGTGTGGCATCGAGCAGGCCGGCACCGGCGGAGGCGGTGGGGGTGGGAACGGCGGCGGCGGAGGAGGCGGAGGCACGGTGGTGGGCGGCGGCAGCGACGGCTCGCTGTCGGTGCCGTTCCAGCCCAAGATCGCCTTCACCTCCACGGTGACCCAGGTGATCTCGGGCGACACCATCGTGCTCTCGGACGGCACGCGGATCCAGTACGGCGACGCCTCCGCGCCACCGGCCGGCACGCGCTGCGCGCTCGACGCCACCGCGCAGAACGCGGCGCTGGTCCTCGATCAGGTGGTGGGGATCTCGTCGTGCGAACCCACGCCGACGCCCACGGCCTTCGCCGACGACGCCGCGCCGGTGCGCGCGCACGTGGTGCGGATCGACGTGGCGAACCTGGTGCCGGGCACGCTCACGCTGCAGGGCTGGCTCGTTCCCGACGGCGTCACCACCTGCACCCAGGCGGCGCACGACTTCTATACGACGCTGTCCGCGAACGCCACGACCCGCGGCGCCGGCGTGAATGGTCCGAACTGCCTCGAGGATCCGATCGGTTTCGGCGCGGCGTCGATCGACGCGCTCGACAGCGTGTTCGATCCACCCGGCGACGACATCAACGACCTGAACGGCGAATGGGTGACGATCCGCGCCGACGGCGGCCACGTCGACCTCAGCGGCTGGAAGCTCACCGACGAGATCGGCTACGTGTACACGTTCCCGAGCTTCGTGCTGTACAGCGGCAAGTCCGTGCGGGTCCACACCGGCGGCGGCACCAACACCGTCACCGATCTGTACTGGAACCTCGGGCTGCAAGCCTGGAACCAGACGGGTGACCGGGTTTCGCTGATCGACGCCGAGGGTCGGCTGATCGACTCGTTCTCCATCGGTTGACGGGGGGGGCTGTTCCAGCCCGCTCGGTTCCCTCGGGGTCTTTCCAAGACACCGCCCCGTCCGGAGTGAATCCGGACGGGGCCCCACCCCAAACCCGGCGCGGCAACGCGCCGCGCGCCGCTGGCGCGACCGTAGTCGAACCCCGTCGAGACGCGAAGGCGCCACGGCGCGCGGGTCCCACCGCCAAGTCACTCGCTTCGCTCGTGCGGTCGCGCTGAGCCTTTGAATCTTTCCTCCGGGTCGCTCACGGAAGCCGCGTAGGCCCGGCGACGGGGGATGGAACCCCGTCGCCTCTGCGCGGGGCCTTCCCTGGTGCGTGGGGCGCGCGGCGACCGGCCGACGGCGCTCGTCGCGCGAGCGCTCGATGCCCGTTGGCCGAGTCTTCCAGCCCCGACCCTGCGGCCGGGCCCGGGCCCCGTCGGGCCGGCGATTCGCTTCGGCGGAGCCACCTCCCGCACTAGCGGCGCGCGGCGAGCTTGCGGCGGTGCAGGAAGAGCGTCCGCGAGTAGCGATCGAACTGCGCTTCGTTCGTGGACGGCAGCCCGAGCAGGCCAGCGCCAGCGTCGAACTCGGGGGCGAGGAACCGGAACGCGTCGTCGACGCGGGCCGCCGGACTCGCCGCGGCGACCTCGCGGACCAGGAGCTTGAGGTTCAGCAGCGACGACGGCCGCTTGCGATCGCCGAGGCCGCTGAAGTCGAAGTCCGCGAGGCACAGCCGGACGCGCGGCCCGGCGGCGCGGTGGATCTCGACGAGCGGATAGTCGCTGCGCAGCTCCTCGAGCGCCTCCTTGGATGGCGAGGTCCACGCGAGCGCCGAGCCGATACCACGGGTGGCGCCCGAGGCATCCGGGATCAGCACCTGCAGTGTGCCCTGGACGATCAGCAGCACGTCGCCAGGCGCGACGCGCATCACCTCGTCGTCGACACCGCCGAAGCCGACCGAGCCGCGCCACTCGGGCGGCGCCTTCTCACCCGCGAACTCGAGCGTCCGGGCGTGCCATGGGTCGGTGACGCTCGCGAGCTCGTGGGGCGAGATCAGGGTCAGCTCGAAGCCGAGCGCCGCGAGGTGCTTCCCGATCTCGCGCAGCCCGTCGGGCAGCTCGTTCCGCGCGACGACGCTCGGCGAGCGGCTCGTGAGGTGCTTGCGCGCCAGGTAGGCGTCGATGCCGAGGATGTCCGCGACGGCGTTCACCGTATCGGGGGTGGGCGGCGCGGGAGGCGGCTCGCTCACCCGATCGAGCACCAGCAGCCAGTGGCGGCGCCACGGGCTGGCGTCCGACGCCGCGGGCTCCGGATCGACGCGGGCCGCGGGCGCGGCGCGCGCTGCCGGAGCATGCGCCGCCGTCGGCGGCGGCGCGGCCTCGGCGCGAGCCGGCTCGGGCCGCGGGAGGAGCGCGCCGCAGTAGAGACACGCCTCCAGGCGCTCGTTGTTCGCTCGTCCGCAGTCGGGACAGGTGAGCGCCATGGCGGCGGTGAGCTCGCGTCAGGCGTCCGGCCGCGCACGGGTCTGCGCCGCCAGCAACGCCTCGTCGAGCTGCCGCAGGCCCTCCAGGATCAACGCGTCGTTGCTGGCGTGGATGGTGCGCGTCCCGACGTCGATGAGAGGGTCGATCCGGAATTCGCCCTCGGACCACGCCACGATCCGGTAGAAGGCGTCCTCGCCCATCTCGGAGCCGAGCTCGGCGTGCACGATGTGGCCCTGCTCGAGCTCGACGATGCCGGCGGCGGTGCCGCGCTTGAGCGTCACGCGCACCGTCTTCTGGCCCGCGCCGAGGACCTGCAGGAGATCGGGGAGGCCGAGCTCGGTGAGCGAGCCGCTCACCGCGGCCGCCCGTCCGCCGGAGGCGGAGGTGAGCGACGCGGTGGTACCGAGGCCGAGCTCGGTGCCCTCGCCGACCGTCGGCAGCACCAGCGCGTGAAGTCCCTTCGCCTGGTAGCTCACGACGAGGTTCTGGATCTCGCGATTCGACGCCTCGATGGCGCGCCGCGCGACCTCGACCGACTCCTCGACGCGGTTGAGGCGGTTCAAGAGGTCCGCCTTGGCGAGCAGCACGGCGGCCGGGCTGCCGTCGCTTTCCAGCGCAAGGTCGACCATCTGCAGCGCGCCGTCGAGGTCGCCGGCGCTGGCGCGCCGCGTGACCTCGGTCATGAGGCGCTCGACCTTCTCGCGCGTCGAGGTGACGTCGGTGTGCTCGAGGTCGCGGGTCACGCGCGCCAGCGCGTCGCCGAAGACCTCGTCACCGGGCCCGAGAGCGAGCGCCTGCTCGAAGCACTCCTGGGCGCGTGGCAGGTCCTCGGCGAACTCCTCCGCCTGGCCGAGTCGGTAGTGGAAGTTGGCGTGCTTGGGGTTGAGGCGGATCGCTTCCTGGAAGTCCGCGCGAGCGCGCTCGACGTCGCGCTGCACCGTCTCGTCGCGGAGGTTGCCGACGGCCGCGTAACGCCGCCGCGCGTTGGTGAGATGCGCGATGCCGCGGTTCGAGTAGTAGGTGGGGTTCTTGGGTGCGCGGTTGATGGCGAGGGTGAACTTCTTGACCGCGTCGTCGACCCGGAACACCGAGCGGATCTTGCGCAGGATCTCGATGCCCTCGTCGTTGAGGCGCTCGGCGTCCTGGAAGCGCGTGGCGGCGGTGTCGCCGAGGTCGCGCCGGACCTCGGCCGCGGTCTTCGACGTCGAGGCGGGCGGTGCGGTCTCGGTGGGCGCGCCGGGCCGATCGGCTCCACAGTGCGGGCAGCGCGGCTCGCGCTCGACGTGGTACTTGCCGTAGCACTTCGGGCATCGCACCACGGTGCCCTCGTCCGGCCGGCCGGCGGGGCGCGCCTGCGTGGGGTCGAGGACCGCGTCGCGGCTCTTGAACGATCGCGCCGACGGCGTCGGCTCGGCGCGCGGCGAGCGCGCCGTGATGGCGGCCTCGTGGGCCGCGGCCGCGGCGCGTGCGCGGCGCCGGAAGTACGCCTGCAGCGAGGTCAGCGCGAGGATCGCGAACGCCAGCAGCAGCAGACCCGCCCGGCCTTCGTCGAACGAGAAACCGCGCCCCTCGATGTCGCGCGCGATCACCAGCCGGCTACGCGCGCCGAGCTCGAGCGCGCGCGCTGCCGCGAATCCGAAGAGCCCCGCACCGGACATGGGATCAGCGTGATGGCACGAACGGCGCGGATTGGCGATCCGCCGGCGCGTGCGCGCGCATTCTAGCCCGCATCGATCGCGGGCTGGACGATGGGTTCGCGCGGCGGAGCGAGCTCGTGACCGGCGAGGGCGAGGACCAGACGCCCGCGCCAGCCCGCCGCGCGCTCACCCGCATCGCGCCAGCCCGAGCGAAGGTCGCGTGAACGCGCAGCGCCGGTCCCACGGTCCGAGCCGCACCCAGACCCGGTCGCGAAGCCGACGCACCTCGACGGGCCCGAACACCGTCGAGTCCTCGCTGCGCGCGCGGTTGTCACCGAGAACGTAGACCGAGTCGGGCGGGACCTCGACCCGCGCCATCCAGTACGGGATCGGTGCGCCGTGCAGGTAGGGCTCGGCGAGCGGCGCTCCGTCGACCTCCAACACGCCTCGGCGGACCGCGACGGTCTCGCCGGGCAGGCCCACGACGCGCTTCACGAGCGGGATCGGGCTCGGCCGTCCGCGCGGGGGGTAGAACGTCACCAGGTCCCCACGCCGCACCGGCCCGCGCGCGAACGTGAGCGAGTAGCCGAGCAACCAGTCACCCACCTGGAGCGTCGGCTCCATCGAGCCCGAGACCACGCGGAAGCCCTCCACCACGTGCTGCTCGGCGGCGACCGCCAGGGTGGCGACGAGCGCGGTCGACAGGAACAGGCGAAACGCGTGGTGCTGGCGGCCGCGCGTGCCCGGCTGCGTGGAATCTGGCACCGACGCGGTCAGGGCTCGACCACGACCGAGCGGCGCGGCGGCTCCACCCGGGAAGCGGTCGCGGTGGCGTGGGGCGGCCAGGCGCGCGACCTATCACCTTCGGCGAGATCCTGCTGCTCGACGACGTCACCCCGGAAGCGCCCCGAGTCGTACCGGTAGGCGCCCTCGAAGCGCTGCAGGCGGTGTGGCCACTCGTTGTTCACCCACAGGAACACCGCGGTGTCGATCCCGATCGCGTCCACCATCGAGGAGAGCGGCCAGGGCATCACCGGCCTGAGCGTGACCTTGCGGAGGAGCTGCGAGCCCAGCGCGACATCGAGGCGCTCCGGGGCGGAGTCGATGACCGCCTCCATGGGCGCGGCGCCGAGGCCCCACGGGTAATCGGCGAGCGTGGTGAACTTGAGCTCCTTCACACCGGCGTCGAAGAGCGCCTGGTAGAGCGTGCCCGTCATGACCGGCGGGTAGAGAGGTGGATCGTCGACGTCGAGAGCGTCCGCCTCCGGGGCGCCGCCGTTGCGGGCGACACTCAGCTTCACTACCGGCTGGTCGAGGCTGGACGCCTCGAGCTCGAGCGTCGGGGTACCGTTCCCATCGCGCTCGCTGCGACGCACCGTGAGCGGGATCATGAGGCCGCCCCGGACCTCGGCGGTCGCGACCTCGCTCCAGCTCGTGCCGTCCGGGAAGATCAGCGCCCATTCGAAGGTGAAGGCATCGCCCGAGCGCGCGATCTCGAGGTGCTCCGTGGCGTGATGCCCCGCGTCGCCGATCACGGCGACCTCGCTGCGCACGCGGAAGGTCGCGAGCCCGTTGGCACCGAGAGGAATGGGCTTCGCGAGACCCGGCACCGCGAGACCGGCGACGAGCGCGAGCGCCGCGACGCCAGGCGCGAGGGTCGTGGCCCGAATGGGTCGTGTCGCAACCGGACGCGCCGAAGGTCGAGTCGAGCCCATGATGGTCATCATACGCGCGCCTGGCGTTGCACGCTTTGCGCACCGCGTCGTGAGCATGGTTCCGAAGTTCGACCAAAAGAAAAGATGCATCGCCCAGATTTTTTTGGTATGGTGGTCCGTCTAATCGCGGTGCCAAGGCCGAGCCTTCCCGGGCCTCTGCGCCTCCGCGCGAGAGAACTTTTCGACAAATCAGCAAGTTAGACCGGCCTTCGGCACGGCCGAGGTGAGGGTCTTCCCACCTACGACGCAGTGCGCCGTAACGACGGTCCGGCGGAACGAGCCCCCTCGGGGGGGCTGAAAGGCGGCGAGGCGATGTCAGACACCCTGCAGAACGAGCAAGAGCCCTTCGATCTGGCGGAAGTGCCCGGCGAAGAGGAACTCTTCGACCCGCAAGACGCAGCCGCAATGGAGGGCGAGGAGCTGCCGCCCCCCGAGCCCCTGCCGCTGGCCGAGTCGGACGAGATTCCACTCAGCGACCCCGCGGCGGTCGAGCTCCTCTACTACCGCGAGATGAGCATGATCCCGCTTCCGTCGCGGGACCGCGAGCTCGAAATCGCCGGACGCATCGACGCCGCCCGCGCCAGCATCCGCGAGCTCATCGAGAAGCCGCCTCCCGGCGTGAAGCGCCTGTGCCCCGTGTACGGGCGCATGCGCACCGAGCAGCAGGTCATCATGGAGATCCCCGACGGCTTCACCGAGACGCTCGTCGAGGAGCTGCGGGCGCTGATCCTGCCCAAGCCGTCGCCGGCGATGAAGCCCGAGCACCGCACCGCGATCCGTGCGTTCCTGAAGAGCGTGTCGATCGCCTTCGAGGCGCTCAAGGACGCGAAGAACGAGCTGACCGAGGCCAACCTGCGGTTGGTCATCCACATCGCCAACCGCTATCGCCAGCACCAGCTGCCGCTCATGGACCTCATCCAGGAGGGCAACCTCGGCCTCATGAAGGCGGTCGAGAAGTTCGACGCCTCGCGCGGCTATCGCTTCAGCACCTACGCGGTGTGGTGGATTCGCCAGTACATCAAGCGCGCGCTCGAGAACCATGGCGCGGCCGTCCGAACCCCGATCTACGTCCAGGACGCGCGCCGGCGCGTGATGCGGACCAGCCGCGAGCTGCGCCGCAAGCTCGGCCGCAAGCCGGAGGTGTGGGAGATCGCGCAGGACGAGGGCATGCCGGTCGAGAAGGTCGAGGACCTCCTCGGGCTGCGCACCGAGGCCGTGAGCCTGGACGAGCCGCCCGCGGGCCGCGAGGACCGGGCGCTGGTCGAGATCCTCGAGGACGTGAAGGCGAGCTCGCCGTTCGAGTCCGCCCTCGATGCCGAGCTCACGAGCGCGGTACAGAGCGCGCTCGCCACGCTGCCGCCGCGTGAGGAAAAGATCCTGCGCCTGCGCTTCGGCATCGGCATCGGCGAGCCCTCCGGGCACACGCTCCGCGAGATCAGCCGCCTCTTCAACCTGACCCACGAGCGCATCCGTCAGATCGAGGCGAAGGCGCTGCAGCGTCTGCGCACCACGATCGAGGCGCAGAAGCTCGAGGCGATCGTCGCCGACTGAAGCGGCGCTCGACTGCTCCCCGGCTCGGCGATCGATCAGCGCATCATGAACGAGTAGGTGCGCAGCAAGCCCGACGGGATCGCGCGCAGCTCGAGGTCGTACCGGACCGTGTCGCCCTTCGGCGTCCAGTTGATCCGAACCAGCTTGTAGAGCCCCTGGCCGAAGTCGAGGTCGCGTCCGATCAGGACCTTGAGGTCCATGTTCAGATGGTCGTTCGCGCGCAGCGAGTCGAGCTGCCTGGTGACGTCGTCACCGATCGCGCGCGTGCATGCGAGGGCGTCCTTGAGGCGCGCCTCGGCCTCGTCCCAGCGCTTCGCGTCGGTGGCGTCGCGCACCGCCGTGAACTTGTGCCGGCACGCGGTGACGTTGCTCTTGGGCGCACCGAAAGACTCGTACTGAGCGGTCAACGTCTCGAGCGTGGCGATCACCTCCGCCTGGTTGGCGAGCCCGAGCTCGCCGGGCTGGTGACTGCTGCACCCCACCGCACCGAGCCCGATCGCCAGCCCGGCAAGCCACGTTCGCGACCGTCGCGGCGCCACTCGCTCAGCCCTTGGCGCCGAGCTCGGCGTCGATCAGCCCCTGGAAGTACTCCACGGGCTGAGCACCGCGCACCTTGATGCCGTTGACGAAGAAGGATGGCGTGCTGGTCACACCGACCGCGGCCGCCGAGTCGGCGTCCTTCTTCACGCGCGCGACCATCCGCCCCGAGTCGAGACACTGCTTCATCTCGTTGGGATCGAGCCCGACCTGCTGCGCGTAACCGGGGAGCTTGTCGAGCTCGAGCGCGGTCTGGTTCTGGTACAGCAGATCGTGGAGCTCCCAGAACTTGCCCTTCTCGTTGGCGCACTCGGCCGCCTCGGCGGCCTTCTGGGCGTTGGGATGGATGCTCGTGAGCGGGAAGTGCTTGTAGACGATCCGCACCTTCTCGCCGTAGCGCTGGCGGAGCTGCTCCAGCACGCCCTGCTCCCGACTGCAGAAGGGGCACTGGAAGTCCGAGTACTCGACGATCGTGACCGGCGCGGACGCGCTGCCGCGCACCGGGGAGTCGCCGACCGGCACGTCGACACGCTTGGTGACCGGCGGCTTGAGGGCGATCGAGACCGGGCGCTTGCTGCGCAGCTCCTCGGTGAACGCCTGCATGCGCTTCTCGCGGCGGTCCATCGTGAGCCGCCCCTCGATCTGCTGACGGAACGCCTGGGTGCGCTTCTGTTTCTCGGCGTCGTCGGCCGCCCCGGCCAGACGGCTGTCGAGCGCACGCTTGTACTGCTCCTGGTTGAGGAGAGCGTCGACCTCCTCGGAGGTCGGCGGCTGGGCCTTGTCCTCGACCTCGAGCTTGCGAAGCTGGTCGACCGTGGTGCCGCGGTTGTCGGCTTCGGCCTTCCAGAGTTTCTCCTGCACCAGTCGGTTGAGATAGCCGCTCAGGAGCTGGTAGCGGCGCTGCTCGAGGTCGTCGAGGTCGTTGGCGGCGGCCTGCTCGAGCTCCGCGCGCGTGATCGCCGCGTCGCCGACCCTCGCGACGACGTCCGCTGCATCGGACTTCGCCGGCGCGGTGGGCGTCGAACCGCCACCTTCGACCGGTGCGCGGTCGCAGCCCGCCACAGCGAGCGGCAGCGTCACCGCAACGAGTCCGAGGAGTCGCCAGAAAGGGATCGATTTCAAGAGTTCGCTCCTTTGAGGAACCGACGATCGAGTCATGCGCGCCGCTCGCCAGCAGCATCGGACGCTCGAGGTCGCCCCCGATCGACGAACCGAGCTACCGTGGCCAATTTCCGGCGCAGGAGGGCGGAAAGTACCATAGTGACCTCCCACGGGCAAAAGCGCGCGCGGGGCCTCCGTCCCGGTCGAGAGGCGCCCGTCGCGGGCCGCGGCGCCCGGAGATGGCCCTCCCCGAGCGGCCGCGGCGCTTTCCAACCTGCCGGACGATCCGGTATACCGAGCCGGATCATCTGTGGAGCGTTTGCTCGGGGAGTCGTGCCATGGCGATTAGAGTGCTCGGAACCAAGCTCGGGATGAGCCAGGTTTTTTCGGAAACCGGTGAGCGGATCCCGGTCACGCTCGTGGAAGCGGGCCCGCTGACCGTCGTGCAGGTCAAGACGGCGAGCAAAGACGGTTACGACGCGCTGCAGCTCGGCTACGGCCAGCGCAAGACGTCCTTCAAGTCCAAGCCTCTGCAGGGTCACTTCAAGAAGGCCGGCGTCCGTCCGACCCGCGCGCTGCGCGAAACCCGCGTCACGGCGGACGAGGCGGGTCAGTACAAGCCCGGTGACCGCATCACCGTCGATCAGGTCTTCAGCAAGGGCGACCGCATCGACGTGATGGGCACCAGCAAGGGCCGCGGCTTCGCGGGCGTGATGAAGCGCCACAACTTCCGCGGCAAGAACGCGACCCACGGCACGCACGAGGCCAAGCGCCACGGCGGTTCGATCGGTATGCACACCGAGCCCGGCAAGGTCTGGAAGGGCCAGGGAATGGCGGGCCACTACGGCGCGGAACGCGTCACCGTCCTCGATCTCGAGGTCGTCGATGTACGCCCCGACGAGAACCTGCTGCTGATCCGCGGTGGCGTGCCAGGTGCGCCGCGCTCGCTGGTCTCGATTCGCACCTCGGTCAAGAGCAAGAAGAAGGCCGCCAAGGCGGGCTGATCGCCGCTCTCCCCCGCACCTCGACCACGATGCCGTCGGCGCTCGACTCCTTCCGGCTCGACGGTCGGCTCGCACTGGTCACGGGCGCGAGCCGCGGCATCGGCCAGGCGATCGCCACCGCTCTCGCCGAAGCCGGCGCCGAGCTCGTCCTCACCAGCCGCAAGGTCGAAGCCGCGCAAGCGGTCGCGTCCGCGCTCGAGCAGGCGGGGCATCGCGCGACCGCGATCGCCTGTCACAACGGGCGTGAGTCCGACATCGACGCCCTCTTCGGCCGGATTCGCTCCGAGTGGGGCCGGCTCGACGTGCTGGTCAACAACGCGGCGACCAATCCGCTCTTCGGGCCGATGTCGATGGCTGACCAGGGTGCGATCACGAAGACGTTCGAGGTGAACGTCAACGGCATGCTGTTCTGCACCCAGCGCGCCGCCGCCATCATGGCCGATCAAGCCGAGCGGCCCGGCGGCCGGGGATCCATCGTCAACATCGCGTCCGTCGCCGGGCTCGAGCCGATGCCGGGGATCGGCGTTTACTCGGCGACGAAGGCCGCGGTGATCAACCTGACGCGCGGCTTCGCCAACGAGCTGGCCGCCGCTGGAATCCGTGTCAACGCGATCGCTCCGGGCTTGGTCGAGACCAAGTTCGCCGCGGCGCTGATCGAGACCCCGGAGATCGCGGAGCAGGCACTGCGCCGGATCCCGCTCGGCCGGTTCGGTCAGCCCCACGCGATCGGCGGCGCCGCGTTGTTCCTCGCGTCCGCAGCCTCGAGCTATGTGACCGGCTCGGTGCTGGTCGTCTCCGGCGGATATCTCTAGCTGTCGCGCGTGCCGCGCTCGGCCGACACGCCCTCAGTCGCGCCGGGTCCGCTCGAGGAGCGCAGTCAGCTCGTCAACCCGCCCGGCGACCAGCCCACGGGTCGGCTCCCCCACGTGCTCGAGCGCACGCGCGTACCAGCTCACTGCGGACCTCGGGTCGCCCAGCTCGGCGTGAAGCTCCGCCAGGCGGGCCGCGACCCGGCCGGTCTCGTGGGGCGCGCCACGCTCCGCGATTGCCAGCAGCCGGACGGCCTCACCTCGGCGCCCGCGCCTCAACAGCAACCCGCAAAGATCGAGCGCGGCCTCGAGGTCAGCCGGACACTCGGCGAACGCGTCGGTGAGCACGCGCTCGGCACCGTCCAGGTCGCCTTCCTGCTCGAGCCCCCAGGCGGACTGACGCCGGACGAAGGACCGCCACGCCGACCCCCGGTGGCCGTTGCTCCCCTCCGGCCCCGGCAGGAACCGAACCGTCACGCTTCGCTCGCACCCGAAGCGTCGCGCTGACCCGTGCCGGCCAGGTGGGACCGGACGGCATGCGCACTCGCGAGGGCATGTGCAGCCACGTCGGCCACCGCGACACGACCGCCGTTCGCAGTGGCCACGACGAGATCGTGAAGACGCTCGTGGGCGCTGGCGATTCGATCGGCCGACCGCGGCCAGGTCAGCTCGACCATCCGCTCGAACACCGCCCCTTGGCGCTTCGCCATGCGCTCGAGGAGATCGAACCCCACCGTCGGCGAGGTGCGGAGCAGATCCCCCAACGCGGCGCGCGTGAGGTGGATCAACCGGCTGTCGATGAGCGCACACGCGGAGGTCAGCCGTCGTCGGCCCGCGAGTGTCCCCTCTTCGCCGAAGAGGGTCCCGGGCCAGATCAGCTCCAGGATGAAGTCGGCTCGGGGCGCCGTCCGCCGCAGAAGCTTGAGGCCGCCGGCCACCAACAGGTACAAGCCATCCGCCTCTTCTCCTTCCAGGTAGACGGCGTCGCCTCGCGCCACGTCGACGAGCGTCCCCGCTCGTCGTAGCTCGGCCGGCCATAGCCCGCCCGCCGCTTGTTCGGGGTCCTGGTTGCGATGCACGAGCAGCATGAGAGCCTCCGCCAAGGGGCTTGGGTCGACTGGATACGAAGCAAACGCTTCGGTGTGCAACGACCGTTCCGCTCGCGCATGCGCCCGTTGCTGACCTTCAGGCGACTCTGATATCCAATGAAGTCAACGGCTTACGGTTCCACGCCTGCTGAGCGAACCGTCCTCGCAGGCAACTTCGGTGTGGGCTCGCTCACCTTCGGTTCGGAAACCGAACACCCATGTTCGTCGAGCGGTCGGAAACCGAACAGACCCAGCGTGACCGATGCGCTCGGTCCCCCGCCGCAGGGTGCAAGCGTTGGATCGCCCCCGTGCATGCGGCCCGAAGCCGCCATTTCGGCGCTCCTGGTGCCGGTTTTCGTGCGAGAGTGACCAGGACCGCTACCTCGGGCCGATCCCGAGCTACGTCGGTGGAAGGACACCCGATCCGGTACGGGGCTTGCGAGTCCGTCCACGCTCCATCCATGAACGCCGGCCCGGAACCGCGCGGATGACGCCTGCCACCCACTCCGATCGCCGCATCGACGAAGGCGATCGGGGAGCGAGCGCCGTCTCCCATCGTGGCCGGCCCTACGGTGTGCCCCGTCGGTACGCTGCTGGGCTGCACCGCAGCGGCGCAAGCCGCCTCACCAGAGCGGCACCCGCCGCGGCCGCGCTGGTGCTGGGACTCTGGCTCGGCGTCGCGCGCGGTGGAGAGGGCCGGCCCCAGATCGCGATCACGGGTGACGCGGGAGCCCACTCCGCCTTCCAGGTCGCATTCGACTCGTTCACCTCGAGCGTGCGCGGCTGGGCCGACGTCCGGGACTTGCGACCCAAGGCCGGCGACTCACCGCGCGCCGGCAGCCCATCGGGCGCACCACAGGTGGTGTTCGCCCTCGGTCCGGCGGGGCTCGATCAAGCGCGCCGTGATTTTCCCGACGTTCCGCGGGTGTTCGCGCTCGCGGAGGGGGACGACTGCGAGCTTGCGCCACGCCGGGGCGAGACCGGCGTCGTGTTGCGTCTCTCGGCGGACGACCTCGTGCAGGCGCTGGTGGGCGTGTCCACCAAGGTCCATCGCATCGGCTACCTCGCTTCGGCCACGACCAACCCTTGCGGGCCGCGCGAGCTCGAGCAGGCGCTGGCGCGCCGCGGGCTCGAGCATGCTGGCGAAAAGGTGAGCTCGGTGCGCGAAGGCCTCCAGGCGCTTCGCAGGATCCGAGGCACCGTCGACGCCATCGTGCTGCTGCCGAACCCGGACGTCGTCTCGGACGAGACCGTCGAATACGCGGTGGCGGCGGGGCTCGAGCGGCGGATCCCCGTGGTGGGGTTCAGCCCGAGAATCACCGCCAGCGGCGCCCTCTTCTCGGTTTCCCTCGACCCCGCCGCGATCGCGCACCAGGCCGCCGAGCTCGCCCGCCGCGCTCTCGCGGGCGCGACTCCACCGCCCGAGCTACCGAGGTCGCAGCGGCTCACCGTGAACCGTCGTACGGCACGACTCCTCGGCATCGAGGTGCCCCAGGAGATCCTCAAGCGGGCGGCGGAAGGCGGCGGCGAGCCATGATCCCTCAGCGCTGGATCCCGGAAACCGTCCGCGGGCGGCTCATGGTCGTGCTGGCGTTGGTGGTGATCGCCACGTCCTCCACCGTGGCGATGGTGAGCATCGCCGTCGGCTCGAGCGCGGCGCGCAGCTCGTTCGAAGAGAGCGCGACCGCCCTCGCTCGCCAGTTCGCGGCATCGGCCCGCGTTGGGCTTGCCGTCGCGTTGAGCTCGGAGCTCACGGCGGCGCTCGAGGATCTCGATGCGAATCCCAGCATCACGGGCGGAGCGTTCTTCGACAGCGCGGGAACGCTGCTGGCGCAACGCTGGCGAACCGGACCGGATCCATCGACGACGGATCTCGCGCCGCTGGCCCGGCGCGCCCTCGAGACCCGGGACGCCGTCATCCGCGAGATCCCGGGCCGGTACAGGGTCGTGGTCCCGCGCTACAACACGCCTGTCATCCCGGAACCGACCGACCCCGCAGCCTTGTTCCCGAAGGGGGCGTCAGACGGGACCGGCGCCGTCCTGCTCGAGTTCAGCACGGACGCGCTCGAGCACGTCGAACGGCGCATCCAGTTCCTCACGATGTCGTTGACGCTCGTGCTGTCGATCGCTGGCCCTCGCCGGACTCAAGCTCGGCGACCGCATCGGTCGGCGCTCCGCGAGCTCGCCCACCGGGTCGGGCGAGGCCCGCTCGCCTTGCGGGACAGCGAAGCCGGGCCGACGGAACCGCGCGAGCTCGTTGCGCTGCGAACCGCCATCCACCAGGCCCAGCGCGACAGCGACTACCATCTGCGCGCCCTCGAGGACTCGGAGCGGCGCGCGCGCTCGGTCTTCGACTCTGCGCAGGACGGCATGGCGATCGTGGCACCCGGTGGCGTCATCGTGAACGCCAACCCCGCCCTCAGGAAACAGCTCGGCACGAGGGTGAGACCGAACGCTCGCTGCCTCGGCTCTCGGGGGTGTTCGGCCCCGCCGTCGAGGTCGAATCGGCGCTGGCACGGGCGCTGGCGGAGGGATCGGCCGAAGTCGAGAGCGTCGTCCAGTCGGGGCACGGCGGGGAGATCCGGCAAGGCGAGGCTGATCCTGAGCCGACTCGGGATCCCGGAGACCCCGCTCACGCTCGTGGTGTTCCGCGACCACTCCGAGCGGCTGCGCGAGGAAGACCGACGCCGCTACCTCGAGGAGCAGCTACGTCACTCGCAGAAGCTCGAGGCGCTCGGCGTGATGGCGGGTGGGATTGCCCACGACTTCAACAACCAGCTCAACATCATCTTGGGCAACCTGGTGCTGCTGTGGCAGGACCTCGGGTCCCAGCACCCGTCTCAGCCGCTGCTCGAGGATCTCGAGCTCGCGACCCGGCGCTGCATCGAGCTCACGCAAGGCCTGTTGACCTTCACGCGCCGGGAACGCGCCAAGATCCGGCCCTTCGGGCTGCGAGCACTGATCGAAGAGACGCTCCGGCTGTTGAGGCGCACGTTCCCGTCCACGATCCAGATCGACTGGACCTGCGAGGAGGCACCGCTCAACGTGCTGGGCGAGCCGTCGCAGATCCAGCAGGTGTTCATGAACCTCTGCATCAACGCGGCCGACGCGATGCCGAGCGGTGGCCACCTGCGGATCTCGTGCGGCCTCCGCACCGTCGACGAGGAAGAGGCTCAGTCGCACGCGGGCGCGCTGCCGGGGCGCTACGTGGCCCTCACCGTCGAGGACACCGGCACGGGCATGGACGCGGCGACCCTCGACAAGGCCTTCGATCCCTTCTTCACGACCAAGCCACCGGGCCGCGGCACGGGGCTCGGGCTCTCGACCGCCTTCGGTATCGTGCGCTCTCACGGTGGCTGGCTCGAGGCGTCGAGCCGCCTCGGAGAGGGAACCGTGCTGCGCATGCACCTCCCCCTCACGGGGGAGGTCGCCGCGGATGACGTGAGTGCCGCGCGCGAGATCCGAGGCGGGACGGAGACCATCCTCATCGCCGAGGACGACCCCCGCTTGCGTGATCTGACGTGCGCGATGCTGATGCGTCACGGCTACGAGCCGCTCGCCGCCCGCGACGGGGACGAAGCGCTCGCGCTCTACGACGCCAACCGCGACTCGATACGCCTGCTGATCCTGGATCTGGTGATGCCGAACATGGGCGGTGGCGCGGTGCTGCGCCGGCTACGCTCCTGCGACGATCCCATCCCCGTGATCCTCACCACCGGCTACGAGACGAGCCAGGAGCTCGCGAACCTGCTCGACGAGCACAGCGCGCTGTTCCTGGCCAAGCCGTACTCCCCCGGGAGGCACTCGCGGACCGCGTGCGCGAGGCGCTCGACGGTGGGCCGGTCGGGACGGCGAGCGGATCGGACGAGCCCTTCCCGTCGCCGACCGGCCACTGAACCTTCCGCACATGGCGCGACGCGATCGCCGCCACGGCGGCCGCGCGGCGCGCCGAGCGAGATTGGTCAGCTCGGCCTCAGCCCGGCTCCTTGAGCCGCTGCCACAGCGTCGAGCGGCTGATCTTGAGGATCTCCGCGGCCCGGCTGCGGTTGCCGTGACACGCATCGAGGACTCGCGCAACGTGGATCCGACCGACCTCGTCGAGGAGAGCTCTCTCCGAACGGATACGACATGCTCGGGTCGACACCCGCGGCCCGGACGTCCCGCTGGCCGGGCCCGAGCAGGTCCGCGCGCCGCACGATCTCGCCGGGCGCGAAGAGCGCCGCTCGTTCCACCACGTTGGCCAGCTCACGAACGTTGCCGGGCCAGGCGCGCGCCGTCAGGTAGTCGAGCCCGTCCGGGCTGAAGCCCGCGAGCTCGCGGTTGAGCCGCGCCGCGGAGTCCCTCAGGAAGTGCGCGGCGAGCAGCGGTATGTCCTCGCGTCGTTCGGCCAGAGGCGGCACCCGGATCGAGACCACGTCGAGCCGGTAGTAGAGGTCCGGCCGGAAGCGATCGGCGCGGACGTCCGCTCCGAGATCACGGTTGGTGGCGGCGATCAGGCGCGCGTCGACCCGCCGCGGCTTCACGCCGCCGACGGGCACGACCTCGCCTTCCTCGAGCACGCGCAGCAGCTTGGGCTGGAGCTCGAGCCGAAGCTCACCGATCTCGTCGAGGAAGAGCGTGCCGCCGTCAGCGGCGACGAAGAGCCCCGGGGCGTCCTCGTGCGCTCCCGTGAATGCGCCCTTGACGTGGCCGAACAGCTCGCGCTCGAAGAGGCTGTGGGGGACCGCGCTGGCGTTGACGGCGACGAACGCGGCGGGCGCTCGGTCGCTGAGCACGTGGATCGCGCGCGCGACCAGCTCCTTGCCGACGCCACTCTCGCCGTGGATGAGCACCGGCGCCGAGCTACGCGCGGACCGCGCCGCTTGCTCACGCACCGCGCGGATCGCCGCGCTCTCGCCCAGGATCCGGCCTAGCCCCTCGCGCTCGGCGAGCGCCTTCTTGAGGAGCTGGTTCTCGCGGTCGAGCTCGCGCTCGTGAAGGGCGCGACGCACGACGTGAAGCAAGCGGTCCGGGGAGCAGGGCTTGGTGACGTAGTCCCGGACTCCTTCGTGCATCCCGGCCACGGCGTCGTCGAGCGCGGCGAACGCGGTGATCAGGATGAGCAAGGTGCCCGGCTTGCGCAGGCGCACCTGACGACACAGCTCGATGCCGTTCATCCCACCGAGCCGGACGTCCGAGAGGAGCAGGTCGAAGTGCTCGTCCTCGATCCGCGCGAGCCCCGCCTCCGCCGACTCGACCGCCTCGACGTCGTAGCCGGCGCGCTGCAGCACGCGCGCGAAGAGCCTGCGCGCCGGCGGCTCGTCGACGACCAGGATGCGCGCGCGCTGAGCACCCTCGGCGCGCGTCGGCCCCTCGCGATCGAAGGAGCTGTCGGGGACGGCGGCGCTCGAGCTCATCGGTCCAACACCAGCGCGGCATTCTAGCAGGGAAGGACCGCGCGCCCGCCACCGCCGGTGCGATCGGGGCGCGACGCCGCGGCCGAGCCGCGGCGCGAACGTCGATCGGGGCGGACAACGAAAAGCCCCCGGATCCGCAAGGATCCGGGGGCCGGTATTGGTAGCGGGGCCTGGATTTGAACCAGGGACCTTCGGGTTATGAGCCCGACGAGCTACCAGACTGCTCCACCCCGCAACGAGAACAAGCAGTGTATGGAGACAGGCGATGGATGTCAACGCCGCGCGAACGTCGTGAGTCGACCTTCGATCGCACGTCGCGCGGTTGGCTAGACTTGCGGCGCCCCCGGCGATCGACCGCCGTGCGCCTTCCGCCCGCTGCCCCCCGGCGCAACGAGCCGTCCGGCTCGCGATCGCGACCGCGAGCCTGCTCACGCTCGCGATCTGGCTGGCGGCGCTCGGTCACGCCGTGGGCACGCACGGCCCCACCGCGGCGTTCCGCTTCGCCCCGTGGCCGGTGATCCCACTCGTCGCGATCGCGGGCTGGCTCGCGCGCCGGGCACGGACGGACGTCGCGTGCGCCGCCGAGGCCCGGCTGCTGCCCGAGGTGCGCTCCACCGCGGCCATCGTCCTGGTCGCGCTCGTCGCCTACGTGCCCACGTGGTCGCTCGCCTTCGTCGACCCCGAGGACTGGTACCACCTCATCGTCGTACGGCACGCCGCGCGCCATGGCCTCGGCACGGCACTAGCCGACGCCTGGGCGTACCTCCGCGGCCACCCCGGGATGTTCATCCGTACCGCGCAGTTCGCCGTGTGGTACGTCGAGGACGCGCTCTTCGGCGGGTGGGAGACGGGCTACCGGCTCGTGGGCCTCGGCCTCCACGTCACGACGGCACTGCTCGTCGGACGCATTGCCGCACGCGTCGGGCTGTCCCCCACCGCGGCGAACATCGCTGCTCTCACGTTCGTGGCGAGCCCGGCGTCCCGCGCGCTGCTCCGAGACCCGACCGGGCTCTCCGAGCTCCTCCTCGGCGTACTCTACGGCGCGGCGCTCCTGGCGTGGCTGCCGATCGAACCGCTGCCGGATCGGCGCCGGCCGGCGCCGGGCTGGCTGCGCTATGGGCTGCTGGCGGCGCTGATCTTGACCCGGGACCTGTCCTTCACGTTTCCCGCGGTTCTCTGCGCGCTGGCCCTGGGGCGCGCGCTCGACACGGACGATCGGGGAGCGACCGGCTTCCGTGCGGCCTGGGGAAACGCCTGGCGCCTCGCCGCGCCGACGCTGGTGGTGCCGCTCGTCCAGGGCGCCCTGCTACTCGGGGAGCTCGTGCTCGATCCCACCTCGGGCCGTCCGCGTCCCGCGCACCCGCTCGGCGAGTTCGGTCAGTTCGCCGACGGCCTCGGTCTCGCGCGGATCGCTGCGGCCTTTCTCCGCGACTTGCCGCGGAACGTGCTGTTTCCGATCTGGGACAAGGCCCACGAGGCCCATCTCGCGTCGTGGGTCGTGGTGGCGAGCACGATCTGGCTCGTGCTCGGCTTGCGCGCGTCCCGTCGCTTCTCCGGCGCGACGCTCGCCGCGGCGGTGTGGGTCGCCGCGCCGATGACGCTGGTATTCCCGTTCACCACCTGGGAGGGGCCCGACAATGTGCACCTCCTCTACCTCTCGACCGCGGGTCTCGGGCTCTTCGTCGCCTCGGTGTGGGCGGCCCTGCCGCGCGGAGCGACGCGAGCTCTCGCCACCACCGTCCTCGCCGTGGCGCTCGCGAGCTGCGTGGCGTTTCACCTCGGCCGAGCACCATCCGAGCACGCCGCGAGCGCGGGCGCGACCGAGACCAGCCGCTGGGTCGGCATCGTCGACAGCACCCAGCCGGAAGACGGCAACGTGCTGCTCATCGGGGCACCGACGCGGGAACCGACCGATGGAAGACCGCGGTCCTGTCCGCCTTCGCGACCCGCACGACGTGGCGTCAGCGCTACGCCACCGTTCAAGAGGCGTGGTGGACCGGCGTCCCGGCGAGCCACTCCAGACCTTCGACGACGATCGCCGGCTTCGACGATCGGGGGCGACCGACGCGCTGGCACGGCGGCGAGCAGCCGACGATCGCCGGTCTCCACATCGGCGAACCGCCGCCCGCCGGATGCCGTCCCGTCAACGTCGACGGCGAGGTGCCTGGGCTTTGCGCGGTCGAGCCGGTCTCGTGGTTCAGCTTGCGCCACCGCCCCACCCCGAGGTCGGCGAGCGTCACCGGACCGTAGGTGATCCGCTGGATGCGCAGCACCGGATGGCCGTGCGCCTCGAGCAGTCGCTTCACGAAGTGATGCCGTCCCTCGCGAACCGTGAGCTCGAGCCACGAGTTCGCGTCGAGCACCGATAGGATCCGCACGTTCTCGGCGCGCCCTGGGCCATCGTCGAGGTGGATCCCCTCGGCGAGCCGACGGGGTAGCACCGCGGGAACCCGCCCTTTCACCTTGACCCGGTAGGTGCGCGGCACCTCGAAGGACGGGTGCATGAGCCGGTGCGCGAGGTCACCGTCGTCGGTGAGGAGCACCAGCCCTTCCGCATCCCAGTCGAGCCTTCCTACGGGGTACACCCGCCGGTCGTAGCCCGCGAGCAGGTCCCGGACGGTAGGGCGCCCCTCCGGATCGGACAACGTCGTCACGACCCGGCGCGGCTTGTGGAGGGCGAGCACGACCGGTTCGCGCGCGTCCGGACGCAGGACCTTGGTGTCGACCTCGATCCGGTCGTGCGCCGGGTCGACGCTCGTTCCCAGCTTGCGAACCACCGAGCCGTTGACGCTCACACGCCCGGCGAGGAGCAATCGCTCGGCCTCGCGACGGGAAGCGACCCCGGCGCGCGACAGGACTTTCTGGATTCGTTCCTGCGCCATCGGTGAGCTTCCGGGTTCGGGTCGGCTCGGTGCGAGGCAGCGCGGCCCCACTGTCAGGGGGCCCAAGGCGCTCTCCGCGGGCGGCTTCAGCCCCGCGGCCACCCGTGCGCACGCGCGCCGGTCGAGCGCCAGCGTCCGCACCAGGCCGGACGAGCCGGCTCAGTCGTCCTCGTCGTCCCAGTCCTCGTCTTCCTCGTCCTCGTCGTCCTCGTCATCCTCGTCGTCGTCATCGTCGAAGTCGTCTTCGTCGAAGTCGTCGTCCTCGTCTTCGTCCTCGTCTTCGTCCTCGTCGTCGAGCTCGTCGTCCTCGTCTTCGTCGAAATCTTCCTCGTCGAAGTCTTCCTCGTCCTCTTCGTCCTCGTCCTCGTCGGGGGCACCGATCAGGGTCTCGAGATCGAGCTCCTCGTCGCGGTCCTCGCTGGCGGGGTGAAGGGCAACTGCGGCATCGGCGTTCATTTCGTCAGTCCTCCTCGGCCTCCGCGGACGGCGGGCTGGGCGCTGGTTCGTGTTCATCGGAGCCGCTCGGCTCCTCGGCGATGGCCGGCGGTTCGATCGCGCCGTCGTCTTCGGCGCTCGCCACCGGTTCGCCTCCCTCTTCACCGGGTTCCGCGGCGGCCTCGGCCGTCATGTCCTCCGGCCCCTCGAGCGGCGGCAGCGCGGCCGCGACGTCCTCGGGCAAGAGCTCGCGCGGAACGTCGAGAGCATCGCCCATTTCCACGGCGACGTCTCGGATCTCCTTGAGGGTCGGCAGCTCCTTCAAGCTCTTGAGGCGAAAGACCTCGAGGAACTCCTTGCTGGTGCCGTACAGAGCGGGCCGCCCCGGCACGTCCTTGGTGCCGACGACCTTCAGCAGCCGCCGGTCGAGCAGCGTCTTGAGGACAGCCCCGGTGTCGACCCGCCGGATGGCCTCGATCTCGGCGCGGGTCACCGGCTGCTTGTATGACACCACCGCCAGCGTCTCGAGCGCCGGCTTCGAGAGCTTGGGCGGCTTGTCCGACCGCAGCTGCCGGATCCACCCCCCGAACTCCGCACGGGTACGGAACTGGAAGCCGCCGGCAACTTCGATCAGCGCGAAGCCCGCCTTGCGGTCGTCGAGCTCGGCGCGGATTGCTTCCAGCACGGCGCGAACCTCGCTGGTTTCCACGCCGCCGAGCACCTTCTTGATCTGCGCGGGCGTGAGCGGCTCGTCCGCGGCGAAGAGCAGCGCCTCCACGAGCCCGCGATCGAGCACCGACGGAGGTGCATCCTCCTCGACCTCGACCTCGGCTGCGTCCGACGCCACGGCGGCGGGCGCGCCTTCGGGTTCGGGCTCGCTCGGTTCGTCGAGCTCGCTCTCCGCCGTCGCATCGAGCGGCGCGGGCTCGGAGGCCTGGACGTCCTCGCCGTGCGGATCCGGGTCCCGCGCAGGCTCCTCCGCGATCACGCCCTCCGCATCGACCGGGTCCGCCTCCACCGACGAGCCGTCGGGTTCGTCACCCGCGGGGGTGGACGAGGTATCCCCATCCTCGGCGGGCGGAGCGACCGGTTCGGCGGTCAGTTCGGCCTCGGCCGGGACCGCCGAGGCGTCCGCGCGAGCTTCGTCGCTCTCGAGGCCAGCCTGCTCGTCTTGCGGTGCGTCGGGAGTGCTCACGTTTCCTCGATCTTGGCGATCTCGTCGGCAACACGCGCCTCTTCGGTGGAGTCCAGCGCCACGGCGCGTTCGATCACGATGGGCCCGAAGGCGTGTTCCTGGTTGGCGCGGATGACACGGATTCGAACCAGCTCCAGGATCGCCAGGAACGTCACCACCAGCTCGTAGCGCTGGGTCCCCGGACGGGCATCTCCGTAGAAGGGGCGGAACACGTCCTCGAAGAGCACCGAGCCCTGGGCTGGGAGCAGCTCGAGGATCTGGTTGATGCGGTCGGTGAGGCTCACCGACTCCAGGAACACCTGGTGCGCATCGGTGCCGACCAGCCGCTCGAGCAGCCCACGGAACGCGGTGACCAGATCCACGATGCCCGCGGAGACGCGCGGCTCGGGCGCTTCGCCGAGCGGATCCTGGCCGAGTCCTCCGCGCACGAACTCGTCGCGCCCGAGGAGCGGACGCGTGGCGAGCTCCTCGGCGGCCAGCCGGAAGCGCTGGTACTCGAGAAGCGCCTGGACCAGCTCGGCTCGGGGGTCGGGCCCGTTGTCCTGGGCGCCGTCCTCGCTCGGCGGAGTCGGCAACAACATGCGCGACTTGATGTGCAGCAGCGTCGCCGCCATCACCAGGAACTCACCCGCCACGTCGAGATTGAGCTCCTGGATGAGCTTGAGCGTGCCGAGGTACTGCTCGGTGATCTTGGCGATGGGGATGTCGTAGATGCTCACCTGCTCCTTGCGGAGCAGATAGAGCAACAGGTCGAGCGGACCTTCGAAGATGTCGAGTCGGACGCGGATCGAGCTCTCGCCGGTCGGCGGGCGGTCCTCACCCCCCTCTCCCGGGTCCAGCGCGGTCGACTCCGGCTGGCTCATGGCTCGGTCGGCAATCCCACGGCGGCGCGGACGGCGTCGAGCGTGTGCGAGGCGATTGCTCGCGCACGAAGGTTGCCGTGATCGAGCACGTCCTCGATGTAGCCGGGCCTGGCGAGCGCGGCGGCGCGGCGCTCGCGCACCGCCTCCGTACCGGTGATCAGGTGCTCGACCATCTCCTTCTTGCAGTCGACGCAGCCGATCTTCGCGGCCCTGCAGTCCGCGCCGATCTCGGCCACGCGCTCGGCGTCGGGATGGTAGAGGCGGTGTAGCTGGTAGACGGGGCACACCTCGGGGTCGCCCGGATCGTTGCGGCGCTTGCGCTGCGGATCGGTGAACATGGTCTTCACCTTGGCGCGCAGCGTGTCGGGCGTGTCGGCGAGGTCGAGGGTGTTGCCGTAGCTCTTGCTCATCTTCCGGCCGTCGGTACCCGCGACCTTGGAGGACTTCGTGAGCAGCGCCTGCGGCTCGGGGAACGTGTTCCGGAACAGGAAGTTGAACCGTCGCGCGATCTCTCGCGTGATCTCGAGGTGCGGGAGCTGGTCGACGCCGACCGGCACGTGGTGCGCCCTGTAAGCCAGGATGTCGCTCGCCTGGAGCACCGGATAGCCGAGGAACCCGAAGGTGCTCAGGTCCTTGGCGGTCAGGTTTTCTTGCATCTCCTTGTAGGTTGGATTGCGCTCCAGCCATCCGAGCGGGGTGATCATGCCGAGGATCAGGAACAGCTCGGCGTGCTCCTTGACCTTCGACTGGACGAAGAGCGTCGCCCGCTCCGGGTCGAGCCCGGCCCCGAGCCAGTCGGCGACCAGCTCGCGGACGTTGGCGGCGATGACGCCCGACGTCTCGTACTCGCTGGTCAGCGCATGCCAGTCGGCGACGAAGAAGAAGCAGTCGTATTGCTGCTGGAGGCTCACCCAGTTGAGGAGCGCACCGTGCAGGTGCCCGAGGTGCAAGCGCCCGGTGGGTCGGGTGCCACTCAGCACGCGTTCGCGCTGTGGTTCGGTCATCGATGATCTCGGGATTTCGTGAATGCGGTGCCGTCGAGCCCGTGCCGGCTCACGACACGACCGCCGTCCCATCCCGTGCAGACGTCCGCGAGAGCGGCCGCTCGGGGGGGCGGAGCGGGCGGAGAATAGCGATCCGCCCCCGACCAAGCAAGGAACCGACGACGTGATCGCGGCGCGCTGCGCACCGTCAATCGACGGCTAGAAACTCCCGTCGAACCAGCGCCAGCTCCGACTCGCGATCGTGTACCTCACCGTCGAGGCGGGCGGTCCTCAGCCGCGCCTGGATGCGGCCGAAGACCGGCCCCGGCTCGAAGCCGAGCGCGCGCAGGTCGTCTCCCGAGGTGCTGATCGCGACGTGGCGCGACGTCTCGACGAAGCGCCGCACCGCGCTCGCCGCGCCGGCTCCGCCGAGGGCGGCGATGGTGACCAGCAGCGCACCCGGCAGATCGTGGAGCAGCTTGTACGCCACACTCGGCCGGACCGCCTCGTGGTCGGCGAGCTTCTCCGCGATGGCTCGAGCACGCGGCACCTCGAGCTCGAGGCGTCCGCCGGCGCGTCCCGGCGGCGCGAGGCGACGCCGCACCTGGAGGATCGAGTCGGCGTCGGCCTCCCACGCGAGCGCCGCGAGCGACGGGATCGCCGCGTCCACCGCCGCAAGCGGTTCGGGCCAGGTAGCCTGTACCTCGCGTACGCGCCGTAGGCGATCGACTCCCGTGAGCCAACCGTGGAGCGCCGGATGAACGGCACGCACGACGCCCTCACCCGCGAGGAGCGCGAGCGGAGCCACCGGATCCAGCTCGACGAGGATGCGGGTCAGGTCGGCGAAGAGCCGGGAACCCGACACGCGGTCGATCGCTCGCGCGGCGAGCGCGAGCTCCCGCGCGCGCTCGTGCCCGGCGTCGGCGACGAGCCCGAGCCGAGCTCGGTAGCGGGCGGAGCGCAGCAGCCGGGTGGGATCGTCGACGAAGCTCAGCGGATGATGAGGGCGCAGGATCCTGCGCTCGAGGTCGCCCCATCCGTCGAACGGGTCGACGACCGCACCGAAGTGCTCCGGCGAGAGCCGCAGCGCGAGCGCGTTGGCCGTGAAGTCGCGACGATGAAGGTCGTCGACCAGCGTGCCCGGTGCGACGGTCGGTAGCGCGCCGGGCGCGGCATAGCGCTCGTACCTCATCGACGCGAGGTCGACCTCGATCGCTCCGGCCGCCGAGCATTTCGCGGTGCCGAACGCCGGATGCGCGCGGACGGCGTAGCCCCGGGTCCGTCCCCAGGCCCGAGCCAGCGCGATCGCGTCGCCCTCGACCAGCAGGTCGAGGTCCATCTCCTGGAACGGCAGCCCGACCGCCAGGTCCCGCACCAACCCGCCGACGGCCAGCACCGCCGCGCCGCGACCCGCCGCGAACCCTCCCATCTCGCGCAGCACGTCGAAGGCCGCGGGAGGTAACAGCCGCGCCATGGCACGTTCGGCGAGGGCACGGTTCGGCGCAACGTCGACCGGAACACGGAAGATCCACCGTTGGTCGCCTTCCGGCGGGACGAGGGTCCAGCCGAGCGCCGTCGCGCCGCGGCGCGGGCCCGCGGGCTCGGCGCCCGCCGGATCCTCCTCCGGGACGTCGGTACGCGCGATCGACGCCAGAGGATGGTCGCCGAGACCGTGAGCGAGAGCGCGCGCGAGGTCGTCGCGTAGCACCACCTCGCCCGCCACGCCGTCCGCGAGCCACGCCGCTGGCGCGTTACCCCAGTTCACGTGCGCCTCGCGCAGAGGGATCGAGCGGGGCAACGCGACCATCCGCTCCGGGACGGGCACGGGACGGTGGGTCACGAGCGCGCTCGCCGTGCCGGCCGCGCTCGCGGGTGGGCACGCTCGTACACGCGCCGGAGCGAGTCGCGGCTCACGTGCGTGTAGATCTGGGTGGTCGACACGTCGGCGTGGCCGAGCAGCACCTGGACCGTGCGGATGTCGGCGCCACCCTCGAGGAGGTGGGTCGCGAAGCTGTGGCGCAGGGTGTGGGGCGTCACTCGCCGCGCCAGTCCGGCTTGCCGCGCTCGCGCGCGCAGGATCTTCCAGAAACCCTGGCGCGTGAGCTTGCCTCCGCGGGTGTTGAGGAAGAGCATCGGGCTGCGGCGCGTGCGGTCGAGGAGCCGCCGGCCGTGTGCGAGGTAGCTGGACACCCGGGCGTGGGCCTCTTCACCGAGCGGCACGACGCGCTGCTTCGAGCCCTTGCCCAGCACGGTGACGAGCCCCGACCCGAGGTCCACGTCCAGCGTTCCGAGCCCAACGATCTCGCTCACCCGCAACCCCGAGGCGTAGAGGAGCTCGAGCATGGCACGGTCGCGGAGGTCCTTCGGCGAGTCGCCCGCGGGCGAGGTCACGAGCCGCTCGATCTCCTCCACGCTGAGCACGCTCGGCAGCTTGAGGCCTCGGCGCGGGCGATCGATCTCGGTGGTGGGATTCGTGGCGCGGATTCCCTCGCGCACCAGGTGGCGGTGAAAGCCGCGCACGGCCGACAGCGCGCGCGACACGCTCGACGGCGCGAGCCCCCCGTCCACGAGGAGCTTGAGGAACGCGACGACCTCGGTTCGTTCCGCGCCGAGCGCGTCGCGCCCGTGACGCTCGAGGTGCTCCTCGTACTTGCCGAGATCCCGCGCGTAGCCGTCGAGCGAATTGGGCGCCAATCCCTTCTCCACCGCCAGGAACGCCAGGTACGCGTCGAGGTGCGCCGACACGGGTCACTCGGGCTCGTCGTGGCGCCCACGCAGCAGCGCGATCTCCTGCGCGAGGACCTTGAGGCGCTCCTCGAGCGAGGTGATCCGCATCGAGAACTGCAGGCACGCCAGCAGGAGGAAAAGGATGCCGAACAGGAAGAGCGTAGAGGTGGGGGCGACGGCGCCGATGAGACGCGTCAGGTAGAGCAGCCCGTCGTACCAGATCACCAGCCCCATGATCCCGACGCCCACCACCAGCCAGCCCCACGCGAAGGCGGGGCTCAGGCGGCGCCGGCGCACCAGCTCGACGATCAGCAGCAACAAGCCGAGCGCCGTGGCCAGAGCGAAGCGCTGCTGGGTCTCGGTCATGAGCGGCGCGAGGATGAGGCGCGCGCGCCACTCGACTCGCTCGCCCACGACCGGGCCGTTGGAGCGACGCCGGTCCACGCCGAGCCGTCACCGCGACGCCGGATGCCCGTGGCGAGCACGACCATGCCGAGGGACACGAGCTGCTTGAACACGTAGTAGAGCTTGATCCAGCCGGGATGCATGCTGCGACCGGGGCGCGGCGCGTACATCCGCACCGGCACCTCGCGGAGCCGCAGCCCCGCGCGCTCCGCCATCACGATCACGTCCGCGTCCGGGAAGTCAGCCGGGAAGTGATCGGCGCAGTGGAACGCGAACGCGGCCCGCGACAGGCCCTGGAACCCCGAGGTCGGGTCGGTGATGCGCCATCCGGTGAGGGCGCGCACCAGCGCCGCGAAGAAACGGATCGTGGTGCGCCGCACCAGCGAGATCGGGTACGCGGCGCCGCCCAGGAAGCGCGAGCCCAGCACGATGTCGCAGCCGCCGTCGGTGAGCGCCTTCGCGATGACGGTGATGTCGCGCGGCTCGTGTTGGCCGTCCGCGTCGAGCTGGATGACGAAGCCGAAGTCGCGCTCGCGCGCGAAGCGATAGCCGGTCTGCAGCGCCGCGCCGTGGCCGAGATTGAAGGGGTGCCTCACCACCATGGCGCCGGCGTTGCGCGCGAGCGCGGCAGTGCGGTCGCGCGATCCGTCGTCGACCACGAGCACCGCGACGCCGGGTGCCACGCGCCGGACGCGCGACACCACGTCTCCGATGGTCGCGGCTTCGTCGTAGGCCGGGATCAGGATCAGCGTGCGCGGACGGGGACGGTCCAGCGCGCTCACGAGCGCTCCGCGACCGAGCGATAGACCTCGTAGAGCGAGCGGCCGGTGCGATCCCACGGGAAGAGCCCGGCGCGCTTGCGCCCCGCGTCGACGAGGCGCTCGCGAAGCTCGCGATCGGAGAGCACCAGCCCGATGCCGTCGGCGATCGCATCCTCCCGATGGGGATCGACGAGCACACCCGCGCCGTCGACGACCTCGGGGATCGACGACACCGCCGACGCAACGGCGGGCGTGCCGCACGCCATCGCCTCGAGCGGCGGGAACCCGAATCCTCGTAGAGCGACGGGTACACGAGCGCCTGTGCCCCGGTCAGTAGCGCCGGCAGGTCGTGCTCGGGAACGTAGCCGAGCTGACGCACGTGCGTGGTGAGCCCGAGCGCCTCGATCTCGCGGTCCACCTCTTCCCAGCGCCACCCGCGGCGGCCGACGAGCACCAAGGCGAGGTCCGGATCCACACCCTGCTTGCGCAGGCGCGCGAAGGCGCGCACCAGGCGCACCAGGTTCTTGCGCGGCTCGATGGTGCCGACGAAGATCAGGTAGGCCTTGTCGAGGCCGTAGCGGACGCGGGCTTCCTCGACCTCTTCCTCGGGTCGGGGATGGAACGCCGCGGACACACCGCCGTACACCACCTGCACCCGCTCCGGGTCGACGCCGAGATAGCGCACGACGTCGCGTTTGGTGCTCTCGCTGATCGCCACCACCACGTCCGAGCGCCGCGCGATGTCGCGGTTGCGAAGCTGGTGCAACAGCCTGAGCCGCGGGTTGTGCGCCTCGGGGAGGATCTCCGGCGCGAGATCGTAGATCGTCGAGACGATGCGCCCGGTGCGGCGCGGCAACGGTACCAGGTCGGAGGTGTGGAACACGTCGACCGGTCCCGTGAACCAGTCCTGGGACGGCCGTCCGATCAGGTTCCAGCCCGCGGCCGACCAGATCCCGAGCGCGGAGAAGAGCCCGGGCCAGCGCCCCCGCGCGCGCGACGCCCAGAGCGCGCTCTCGCCATCCTTTACGCGATCGAAGTCGACGGGGAAGAAGCGGTAACGCGCCGGCGCGTCGGCCCTGAGCAGCCCGGCGACCGCGTTCCGCAAGTAGCGGCCGACGCCGCCACTCGTCACGAGCAATGAGGTGATGTCGATTCCGACCCGCACGCTGGCTCCGGCTCGCGAAGGGCGGGACTCGTCATCCGAGTCCCCTACCCAGGCTCACTTCACCTCCGGTCACCGAGAGTCCGTGGACCGGATTTCCTCGCACCGGCGAAGGGGGGGGTGGGAACCGGCGCCCGCCACGAATGCACACGAACCGAGGCGCGCCCACCTACGGTGTGGGCCGCGCCGCCACCGCGGGAGATCAGAAGATCGTGTAGATGAACGGCATCACGGCGTTGTTTTCCGTCAGGAAGATGAACGCCGAGAGCACGACCAGGATGGCGATGATGAAGCCGAGCCACCACTTCTTCTCGTGCTTGAGGAACCACACGAACTCCTCGAGCAGAGAAGGCTTCTTGAGGGGCGCGTCCTCGGCAACGGCGGGTGTCTCGTTCGTCATCGTGACCACGTTCTCCGGACCCGACAGGGCGAGCGGATTCTAGCAGAGCGGTCACGACGCATGGAAGCTGACGGGTGCTCCGCTCACCAGGCCCCCCGGTACTGAACCGGCATCTCGGGATCGGACTCGGTCAGCACCGCGAACACCCCGAGGCCGACCAGCAGCGCGAGCACGACTGCGACCCAGACCCGGGGGTCGCTACGCAGGAAACGGCCGAGCCGCTTCGTGGCTGGCTGCGGGCGCGGCATGTCCTCGCTGGTTTCCATCGGGATCTCCTCGCCGTTCCTGGTGACGGTTCAGGTCGTGAGCTCGCCGAGCGCCGCCTCATACGCGCGCGCAGCGGCCGGCCAGGCAAAGCCGTGGCGCTCGATCGCCACGCGTCCTCGTTCACCGAGCGCGGCGCGCTCGACGGGGTCGTCCGCGAGTTGCTCGAGGGCGCGCACCAGCTCCGGCAGCTCACGCCCGCCGGTCGGCACGAACCAGGTCGCGTCCGGAGGCAGGTGCGAGCCCTCGGGCACCGCGGTCGCGATCGTCGGCAAGCCGAGCGCCATCATCTTGAGCCACGCCCCCGAGATCCCGCCCGTGCTGGGCCCCCGCAAGGCGATCCCCACATCCGCGGCTTGCATCCACCGCGCCACGTCCTCGACTGGCGGGAAGCCGTCGACCACCTCGACCGCACTCTCGAGACGACGGCTACGGATCGCGAGCTCGACGTCGAGGTCGGGCCCGCGCGGGCCGACGAGGACGTAGCGCACGTCGCGACCCTGGGCGCGGAGCGTTTGCACGGCGTCGAGCGCGACGCCGATTCGTTTGTGCGGCTGGATCAGCCCGAAGCTCATGCACACCAGCGTCGTGGGCCCGACACCTCGCGCCGTGAGCCCCACGGCTCGCCGCGCAGCGGTCCGCTCGAGCGGCGCGAGGTCGACGCGAACGCCGTGCGGGACGTGAACCACCGGGACCCCAGGCGTGCTCGCCCGGACCAGGGCCGCGAGATGCGGGCTGTGCACGATCACCGCGCGCGCCGCTCCGAGGATCGCACGGCGCAGCGGGAAGAGCTCGCGGCGCCGCGAGTGAAGCGCGAGGCGATACCGCGGGCGGCCCACCCAGCCTCGGACCGCGGAGCGAGTCTCGTCGTCGCTGCCGAGGAGCCGCGGGAGCACCGCGAGCGCGCCCTCGTTTCTCGCCAGCTCGCGGGCCAACGCTGCCCGAGCACCGACGAGCCGCGCCAGCGTGAGGTCGTGCAAGGTCGCGTCGTGGAGATCGACGACACCCGGCACGCGCCGGACGAGGTCGATCACGAAGCCGTGCGCCGCGTGGTTCCCGGCCTGGTACAGGACCACGTCGTGCTCACGACGGCGGCCCGGCAGGTCGGCCGCCGCGCGGATCGGTGGGCACGCCGGCTCGATGGCCACCCCCATGGGATCCTCAACGTAGAGCGTCACCTCGTTGCGCTCGGCGAGCGCGCGTGCGAGCTCGAGGGTGTGATCGGCGATCCCGGAGCGCAGCGGCGGCAGCACCCCGACCAGGGCGATCCTCACGTCTCGCCCCCCTTCCCGGCGCTACGAGCCGCTGCCGCGTAGAGCCCCTCGAGGCGAGCGGCGTGAGCCGCGGGCGCGCGGTGGCTCCGGATCCACTCGCGGCCGGCGGCGCCCAGCGCGTCACGGCGAGGGCCATCCGCGAGCAGCGCGCGGACGCGGTCGGCGATTGCCACCGCGTCGCCAGCGGGCACGCGGTACCCGACCTCCCCGTCGCGCAGCCACTCCGCCACCCCACCCACGTCGGTCGCCACCACCGGGCGCGCGTGCGCGAGCGCCTCGAGGCCCACGATCCCCGACGGCTCGGGCCAGTGCGAGGTCATGACCAGCAGCGCGGACGCGTCCATCCGTCGCGACAGCTCCTCTGGCTCGAGCCATCCCGTCATGGCGACTCGGTCGCGTAGACCCGCCGCCTCGAGGCGGCGCTCCAGCCAGGTTCGCGACGGCCCTTCACCCGCGACGACCGCGCGGGTGGCCGGCGGCAGCCGACCCAGCACGTCCACCAGCAAGCCGAGGCCCTTGTCCGGCTCGACCAGCCGCGCGGCGAAGAGCACCTCGCTCGCGCTCGAGGCCGGGCGCCCACCCGGCTCCGGCACCGCCACCGGATACGGCGCCACCGCGACGCCGCTGGCCGGCCAGCCCTGGCTCGCGATCCGGTCGCGCATGGCCACGGAGGCCACCACCACCGGCCAGCGACGCGGGAACGAACGGACCCAGCGCGCCCAGCGCTCGACGCGCAACGCGCTCGCGACCGGCCACCGAGGCAGACCCGCGCAGCGGCCGAGCACGGCCTGCGCGGCGCAGCGACGCGCGGCGAAACGCGCGCAGGCGCGGTCGTGACGATCGAGGCGGTTGGCGCCCGGGCAGACCGGCCGCAGGTCGTGGATCGACCACACCACGCCGGCCGAGGATCCCGCGATCGCCGCCGCGAACGCCGGATCCTCGACGTGGTGAAGGTGCACCACGTGCGCTTCGCGGGTGACCTCGGCGGCGAACGCCCGGGCATCGCGCCTCGTGCCGCTCGGCGTGCTCGGGTCCCAGAGCGAGACCTCGTGACCGCGCGACGCGAGGGCACCCCAGAGCGAGTCGAGGTACCGTTCCGTCCCGCCCCGCTCGCCGCCGCTCTGGTGGACCAGCGCGATCCGCATCGAAGAGGCCCGTGGCGCCGGTCAACGCGCGGCGCGGCGCGACGCCTGGGAGATCACGCTGTGTACCAGCAATTGATGGTGCACGGCTTCTCGCACACGCGCATGGTGCGGCGCGCCGCCTGGAAGCGCGGGTGACGCCACGCCTCGCGCAGGGTGAGCGGCACGCCGCCCGCGCCGAGAATCTCGCGGGTCTGGGACTCGCGGCACGAGCTGACCGAGCCGTCCGGCGCGAGCACCAGGGTGTCGAACCCGGCCGGGCAGCGCTTCGGCTCGGGCTCGCCGCGCGCACGGTAGAACGCGATCAGATCCCGAAGGTAGCGGTCCGGGTTCATCACGAAGCCGCGCGGCTCGAACGCCGCGAGCGCGGCCACGGCGTCGTCGAGCTGGGCGAGCGCGGCGGCGTCGAAGCCGTGGGTGTCGAGATAGGCGTCCGGCGCGAGCCCCTGGAACAGGATCGCGTCCGCGCCCTCGTCGCGCAGCCGGCGCGCGAGCGGCACGAGCTCGCCGACGTTGTCGCGCGTCACCACCGTCTGGACGTACACGGTATAGGGCGGCGAGGGCGCGGCGAGACGCTCCCGACAGGCGATCGCCCGCCGCACCCACGTCGACGCCTCGTCGAACGACCCGGCGCGCCCGCGCAGGCGGTCGTGGGTCTCGGGCCGATCGCCGTCGATCGACACCATGAAGCTCGCCATCCCGGCGTCGACGAGCGCGCCGATCGTGTCCTCGCCGCCGATCGCGCCGCTGGTGATGATCGTGGGGATGAGCCCGAGCCCGCGCGTGAAGCGCGTCAGCCTGAGCACGTCGCCGCGCCGGAGCAGCGGCTCGCCGCCGGAAAAGAGCACGTCGTGGATCCCCACTGCGCCGCCCTCCACGATGCGACGTTCGAGGTCCTCGACGGCAAGCTCGCGCGGGCGCGCCTCGGCCCAGCGGTGGGTCGAGCAGAACTCGCAGCGCACCGGGCAGCGGTGCGTGAGCAACAAGATGAGCTTGGTGGGCGGGACCAGCGGCTGGTTGAGCCAGTACGACAGGCGGCGCGCGAACGAGGGCTGCACGGAGCGACGATCCCAGCATCAACGGAGCGCGCCAGGATATCGCGCCCGGTGTCGACTCCTGCACGCGCCAGCGGCGCGTTCGGCGAGCGAACGCGAGCCGGCTAGTGGGGCCCCGAAAAGTCGCGCCTTTTTTCGGGGCGGGGGTCTGGAACAGACCCCCGAGGGAACATCAGGTCAGGAGCCTGTCGGCGTGCGAAGCACATCTCCCGACAGGCTCCTAGCCGCGCGCGGCGCCGATCCCGAGACGCGTCCAGAGCGCTTCGCCGAAGCGCTCGCGGTCGAAGTTGCAGTTGAGCAAGTTGCAGTTGCGGGTGCAGGAGCGCACCTCGCGGCGCCGCTCGCGCGCTTCCTCCGACCAGTAGGCGGCCTTCGGCTGCTCGTCGCGGATGTTCCCGACCGGGTCGAGCCAGAAGCACATCTTGAGGTTGCCGTAGGGATCGAAGGCGATGTCGTCGTCGCCCGCCTTGCACACCACCTGGTCGTCCGCGTTGGGGTTGCGGAAGTAGACCTTCATCATCTGCAGCTGGTTGACGGTGTTGCCGACCAGCCACTCGGCGGTACGGATCTCGACCAGGCGGTCGAGGACGGCGTCGAGCTTGTCGACGTCGCGCGGGAAGTACGGGCTCGTCTCGTACCAGCGTGGGTCGAAGGGACGGCCGAAATTGGCATAGAGCGGTTGGTAGTTGACGGTGTAGAGCCCGTGGTCGCGGACGAAGTCGACCATCTTGAGGAGCTCGTCGAGGTTCTGCTGGCAGACGACCGTCGCCAGGCTCACCTGGAGGTGGGTACGGCGGCGGGTGAGCTCGCCGATCGCCTTCACCGTGCGCGCGTGCGCGCCGGCGCGCTTGCGGATCTGGTCGTGGTGGTCGGGCGTGAAGCTCTCGAGCGAGATGTGGATCTCGTCGAGCCCGGTGTCGACCATCTCCTGGGCGCGATCGGGGTTGGAGAGCGGGATCGCGTTGGTGGAGAGCCCGACGCGGCAGCCGCGCTCCTTGGCGTGGGCGATGAGCTCGACTACGCCTTCCTTGAGGAGCGGCTCCCCACCCACGATCTTGAGCGTGAACGGCCCCAGCCACTCGCGGCACTCGTCGACGACTTCCTTCCAGCGCTCGATCGGCACCTCGCCGGGCACCGGCTTCATCCAGATGTCACAGTGCTCGCAGCTCAGGTTGCAGCGGTCCGTGATGCTGATGTGGACCTGCTGCGGCCGCGGCACGACCTTCCGCCAGGCGGCGTCGGCCCGGGCGCGAAGCTTCAGGTTGTCGCGAAGGCCCGCGAAGTCGATCATCGAGGGACGGCCGGGTCGGTTCTCGTCGGAGGGGCCGAGAGCGAGGCTCAACCTACGAACCGGGGTCGCGCGACGTCAAGGCGATGGCGCACGCCGATCCGTCGCCACGAAACATGGGCGCCCATACATCGTACCCCACGCCCGTCACGCAACGCCCGTGTTTTCGGCGATTTCGCGGCCCCGCGTCCGCGCGCGTCGCGACACGCTGCGCGGTTTGACCCTCTCGAAAATCGCGTGATACCGTGCCCGGCGGGTGCGCAGCGTTCCCCCGAGCGTGCTCCGAAAGTGCGAAACCCACCGCGACGCTCGAGTGATCCCCGAACCCGTTAGCGTTCCCCGTCGATCCGCCGTGCGGACCTCGCTCCTGGATCGACGGCTTCGTCGCCGGACCGAGCCCACGGCCGGCGCAACGCTCCCCCCCGGGCACGGTGCCCTCGAGCACGCTACCCCTTCGCGTTGCGGAGGTCGGTGCGGCCGGCTCTGACGGCCGCCACGACGAGCCGGGACGTTCGAGGAGGCAGCCCTTCCATGCGTTTGGCATTCGTCTATCCCACGTTCCACACGCAGATCTTCAACGAGAACCTGCCGAGCGTGGATGATGAGTTCGGCCTCTTCCCGCACCTCGGGTTCGGGTGGGCCGCGCGCGTGGCCAACCAAGCCGGCTGGGAGGTGAAGCTCTTCGACGGGCTCGCGCGCCGCTGGGGCTGCGACGAGGTGCTCGGGCAGGTGAAGCAGTGGAACCCCGACCTGATCGCCTTCTCGTCCCACGCCGCCCAGACCTTCCGCTTCGCGATCCGCTGGGCGAAGAAGTTCAAGGCGGAGACGACCATCCCGATCTTGACGGGCGGCTATGAGGCCAAGGTCTACCCCGAGGAGATCATGTCGCACGGCGCGTACGACTTCCTGTGCGCCGGCGAGTCGATCACCTTCCTGCCCGAGTTCCTACCCGCCTTCGAGCGTGGCCACGGCTACGACAAGGTCGCCGACCTGGTGTACCGGGATCGCGGCGAGCTGCGCCGCACCCACCCGGGACGCAAGATCCCGTTCTCCGAGTACCCCATTCCGGACCGCTCGATCTATCCGAACGACCTTTACTTCTCGCACGTCTCGCAGCGCAAGAACTTCACCATCGGGATGTCGGAGATCGGCTGTCCGTACCCGTGCTCGTTCTGCTGCATGCGCAACTCCGGCTTCGACGCGCGTACGCCCGAGCAGCTCATCGACGAGGTGGAGGAGTGCATCTCACTCGGCATCCACGAGATCGACTGGTTCGACCCGCTCATGCTCCACGACCGCGAGCGCGTCATGGAGCTCGCGCGCGAGGTCAAGCGCCGCAAGCTCGACATCATCTGGTCGTGCCGGTCGCGGGTGGACTCGCTGTCGTGGCACCGCACCGACCGCGAGCCGGACGAGGAGCTCATCCGCACCCTCGCCGAGGGCGGCTGCCGGCGCATCTTCTTCGGGGTCGAGTCGGGGGACGACGAGGTCCTCGCCGCGATGAAGAAGGGCCAGAAGGCGACCAGCCACATCCGCCGCACGCTCGCGTGCGTGAAGGAAGCCGGCATCATGGGGCTCGGTTTCTTCATCGTGGGTGCTCCCGGCGACACGATGGCGAGCGCCAAGAAGACCATCGACTTCTCGCTCACGTTGCCGCTCGCGTACGCGCAGTACCAGATCGCGATCATCAAGCCCCACACCGAGCTCGAGCAGAAGTACGTCATCGAGGGCACCGGCATCGACTACTGGCGTGAGTACATGCGCGGCACTCTCGACGAGCACCTGCTCCCCACGCCGTGGACCGAGCTGACCCGCCCCGAGCTCGAGCGCCTCGCTCGCAACGCCTATTTCCGCTTCTACGGGCGCCCGCGCTACGCGCTGTGGATGCTGAGCCGGATCGAGTCGTGGGACGAGCTCCTGCGCTACGTACGCGTCGGCACGCAGCTCCTGCTGCGACCGCTGCGCCCGCCCACCGGCAAGAAGCTGCCCGCGTGGCGGCGCGGGATGCGCTCGGTCGCGACCTTCTTCGAGGCGCTCATGACCGCCGCCAACCCCGGCGCGCGTCACCCGGTGTTCGGCGCGGGGGGCGGCGTGAAGGGCGCGTGGACGCTCGCCAAGCGCGAATACACCCGTGTCGAGGTCGACCCCGTGCTCACACGCGAGCGCGCCGCCGAGCTGCTCAGGATCATGGCAGAGCGCGGCCAGACGGTGTCGCCGACGACGCCCAAGGTCTCGTTCGCCAAGTACATGCCGGCCTTCGACGCGATGCGTGCCGACGACGAGCGCGCCGCCAAGCGCAGCGCGACGGCGCTCGGCGCCCAGTTCGCGACCGCCCTCGGCAAGTGATGGGGCGCCTCGACCGCCGCTGTCCGTCGTGCGCTGGCGCTCTCGCGCTCCATCGCGACGTCGTCGGGCACGAGTGGCGGTGTGAGCCCTGCTCGTCGGCCGGCGTGCCCATCTCACGGCTGCGGCGCGAGCGCGACGCCGTCGCCGTGTCGCAGCTCTGGGCGGCGGGGCGCGGTGCCGGTCTCGCATCGGGACTGCCATGCATCTCCTGCAGCAAGCCGTCGAGTCGCGTCACGGTCCACGTTCCCGACGGGGAAGCGTCTGCCGACGTCTGCGCGCGCTGTCAGCTCGCGTGGCTGAGCGACGCCTCGCTGGCGCGGATCCCGGAACGTCCGCGACCGCCGAGCCTCACCGCCAACGAGCTCCCACCCGAGGCGAAGGTCGCCTACGCGCAAGCGATCGTGTCGATGTGGCGCGACCGGATCCGTGAAGAGAACGACCGGGAGCGCGCTGTCGCGGTCATGGAAGGCGTCGCCGAGGTCGTGAGCCGGCTCGCGAGGTGAGCGGCGACGGCCGATCTCGGTGAGCGATGGGCCCGATCCTGCCGTCGCTCGGCTGTCCACGCTGCGACACGGTCCTGATCGGCCCGGGCACGCGAGGCGCTCACGGGTACCGCTGCGACGGCTGCGGCGGCAGGGCCATCACGCTCGCGGGCCTGCGCCCCCGGCACCCTCCCGCCGTCCTGCGAGCCGTCTGGCAAGCCCGCTCACCCGACCACGGCCTGGTTTGCCCGTCGTGCCGTTCGGGCATGCTGGTCGTGCAGCCCGAGTTGGGCGGGGTGTCGATCGAGCTCGACGTGTGCCGGCGCTGCCAGCTCGTGTGGTTCGACGCGGGCGAGCTCGAGCGCCTGCCAGCGGTCGAGCTCCCGGCGCCGCGAGTGAGGCCGAGCTGGCCGAGCGACGCGGCGGCAGGGAGCGCACTCTCGGCTCGCCTCCCGGACCTCACGGCCCCGGGCGCGGCGCCGGACTCGGGGGAGGTCGGCTGGCTCGCTCTCGAGCTCGCGATCGACGTCGCGCTCGAGCTCCTCGACTGAGCCAGGAAACCTCAGCCGAGCTCGGCTTCGACCGAGCCCGTCATCCGAGCGCGGAGCCGAACAGCGTGAGCGCGTTGCGCGCGCCGATCCAGAGCCCGCCGTCCTTGAGCGCCTGGCTGGCGCGCCGCGCGAGATACCGCGGGCGGCCGTAAAAGCTCCACACCGCGCGGTTGCGCAGCCGCCACACCTCCTCGGGCGAGAGCACCTCGTCGGGGAGATCGGGGATCTCGTTCGAGCCGTCGAGACCGCGCGTCCCCGCCGTGAGCACGCTGCCCAGCGCGAGCTGGTCGCGGAGCTGCGAGCCAAGCCGCGGCGTGGCCACGTTGAACGACGCGTAGTCGAGGTCGAGCTCGCGGGCGAGGTCGATCGTCTCCTCGGCGGTGCGACGGGTCTCGCCCGGCATGCCAAGCACGAAGGTGCCGAGGACCTCCAGGCCCACGCGCTTCGCAGCCGCGACCCCGGCACGCACGTCCGCCTGCGCGAGGTCCTTGCGCGAGCGTGCGTTGAGCGCGTCGCTCGCGGTCTCGATGCCGAACATGACGAGGTAGCAGCCGGCGCGCTTCATCCGCTCGAGGAGCGCTTCGTCTACGCGGTCGGCGCGTACGAAGCAGTTCCACGAGAGATCCCAGTGCTCCTCGATCAGCCGATCGAGGAGCGCCCGCGTGTAGCGCGGGTTGAGCGCGAAGGTGGGGTCGCGCACGTAGATCTTGCGGATTCCGCGCGCGCGCAGGTAGGCGAGCTCGTCGAAGACGCCGTCGAGCTCGCGCAGCCGATACGGCATCTCGGCGGTGTTGCAGTACGTGCAGTGAAACGGACAACCGAAGCTCGTGAGCAGCGACCCGAACGCCTCGGGCCGTCCGAAGGGCAGCCGGTAGCGCTCCATCGGCAGCAGGTCGTAAGGCGGAGCGCCGTACGCGAACCCCTTGCCGGCGCCGCGCGCGAACGGGTCGAGCCCGATCACGCCGCGCGCCGTCCTCGCCTCGAGAGCGGGACCGAGCGCCGCGCTCACGAAATCCGGCAGCGCACCGTCGATCCACGGATGCGCCGCGAGGAAGCGCTCGGCCTCCCACAGGAACACGTCGCCCATCCCCACCAACACCAGCTCCGGGTCGGTGCGCTTGAGCCCGGCGAGGAACGCGAGGTCCTCGGCGTGCGAGACCGCGCCTGACAGGAACACGATCGCGTCGGGCGCCGCCGCGACGATCCGCTCGCGGGTCGTGTCGGGTGTCAGCCCCTCGGCGATCGCGTCGATGAAGCGCAGCTCGAAGCGCGGCGCCAGGAGCGCCGCCTGCGCGAGCAGGTCCATCGGATGGTAGAGGTAGGTCCCCTTCGAGGAGTGGCTGCAATAGACGTCCCGCAGGTAACGGCGGGCGCCGGGCGGGTTGAGAAGCAGGACGCGTCGAACGGTGCGAGGCATGGCGATCGGACGGTTCGTCGCGACGCGGGGGGCGCTCAACCTAGCGGCCGGACGCGACTCGCCTCAAGGCCGGAGTCGGCCGATTCGCGCTCGCCGTCGGGCGGCGAGGCGCGATCGACCACCTCGAAGCGGTACTCGGTCGCGGCGGGAGCTCGGACCACCACGGTCCCGAGCCGGCGTTGCGCGATCACCGGCAGGTCGGCCACGCGTGAAGTGTCGGTGGCAGTGGCCAGCGCGCGCCCCCCGAGCGTGACCAGCGAGTGTTCCGCCGCCGGCAACACGAACTGCGTGACGTGGGTGCCAGCGGGCATCGTGACGTGGAGCTCGAAGCGGCGGGCCGCCGCGTCCCGCGCGACGCTCACATGGATGGGCCCCCAGGCACTCGGCCTCGTGCCGCGGACGTGGGTCAACGAGCCGAGGACCGGGGCGATCTCGAAGTTCCGCGGCGCGACGCAGCGCACGCCGAGCACGCGCTCGGTGAGCGCCGCGCTGAGGGCGCCCGACCACGCGTGGGCGAGGCTCGCGCGCGGCGACTCGGGATCGCCGTCGGCCCCGATCCACTCCCAGAAGGTGTTGCCCGGCTCGTGGGCGAGCATGTGTCCCCACGTGCGCCGCACCAGCTCGAAGCCGAGCGCCGGGTCGCGACCGGGTCGCAGCCGCGCGTCGAGCTCCAGGTACGCGAGGAACGGCCACACTCGACCGTCGTGCTCGGGACCGTCCGGGCGCGGGTACGGCCGGTCGACGTTGAGCGGACCCCACGGGCTCCACAGCCGCTTGCGGGTCGCCTCGAGCACGCGATCGGCGTCGTCCGCCGGCAGCCAGTCGAACCACAGTGGCAGGACGTTGGCGTCGAGGGAGAGCCGCTCGCGATCCTCGAGCGAGGTGAGGAAGAAGCCAGCGCCGGGGTCCCACAGGCGGGCGAGCACCGCGCCGCGAACGACGATGGCGACGCGGTCCCACGCCGCGCCGGAGGCGCCGTCACCGACCACGCGCGCCAGGTCCGCCGCCGCCGCGAGTCCCTCGCTGGTGACCACGTTCACCGCGGTCAGCGCGCCCACGCGATGGAGCGAGTAGCACCACTCGAGCTCGTCGGCGCGCTTGTGCACCAGTCCGTCGGGTTCGATCCGCCGGGTCAGCCACTCGGCCTGAGCGCGCGCCTTGGGGAAGAGCCGCCGCGCGGTGACCTCGTCGCCGGTCTCGCGCCACAGGTCGCGGGCGGCGATCAGCCACCACGCGCCGTAGTCGACGAGTTCGAGGTGGCCGCCGTCGTGGTCCGTGGCCGCGATCGGCTGCACCGCGGCGTCGGTCGACGGGCGCAATCCGGCGAGCCGGACCAGCGAGCGCGTCACGGCCTCCCGCGGAAGCCCGGACGCGTACATCGTACGCGCGGCGATCGCGAGGTCGGCCGCCCACACCGCACGGTCGCGCTTCACGCCGTCGAACAGCACGGGATCGTCGCCGGGGGAGAGGCAGAGCCGCGCGCTCTCCACTCCCGCGGCCCAGGCGCGGTCGAGGCCCGGCTCCGAGCTCTCGAAGCGGCCCGCGAGCGCATCGTGGGTCCCGTCGTCCGCGGCACGAGCGACGTCGACCCGGACCGACGCCGGGCCGGCGCCCTCGGGCCGCACACTGACCGCCAGGTAGCGAAACCCGGAGGCCGGGCCGGCCCACCATCCCGCGATGCCGCTCGCGTCGAAGCCGACGCGGACCGGGAACGGCACCGCGCTCGGGGGCGCGGTGAGCTCGGCGAACGACTCGCCGAGGGTGAGCTCGACGTGCCCCACCGAGCCTGGACCGACGAACACTTCGGGACGGCCGGCGATCTCGCGACCGAAGTCGAGCACCAGCGTCGGACGCGGCGCATCGCTCTCGAGCGAGGCGGGCGCGGTGAACGTCGTCCACCGCCCGTCGAGCGCGAGCAAGGAGTCGGCCTCGAGGATCGCTCCCCCACGCGCGAGGACCCGCGCCACCCGCACCGGCAACACCGCCGCCGCGGACGAGCCCGGGGGACGCGCCGCCTCGGACGGCGCTCCGATCGCCCTGATCGCCCGGGCTCCGTCGGGCGAGTCGATCGGCTGGCAGGCCAGCGCGAGCAGCAACGCGACCCCGTGGTAAGCTCGCGCCACCCTCCTCGCTCGCGCCGACCCGCTCCACCTCATGCGCGTTCCCGTCGCCCACCCTGGCGCCGCGCGTCACCGGCGAGCGTGAGCACCCTCCGCTCCAAGCTCGCGCATCTCGACGCCGTCGGCAGCGTGCCGCGCTGGCGCGCCGTGGCGCGCGCGCTCACGCTGCCGTTCGAGCACCGCTGGGGGCGCGGGCGCGCCGGGCGACCGCTGGCGTTGACGTGGGAGATCACGAACCGCTGCAACCTGGATTGCTCGTTTTGCTTCCTGCAGCCCGATCTGCTGAACGGCGACACCGACGAGCTCTCGAGCGAGGAGGCGCTGGCGCTCGTCGACTCCGCGGCGCGGCTCGGCGCGGGACTCTACCTCACGGGCGGCGAGCCGTTGGTAAGGCCCGACCTGCCGGCGATCGTCACGCGCGCGCGAGCACACGGGCTGCGCGTCGGCCTCAACACCAACGGCCTGCTGCTCGCGAGCGAGCGCGGGCGGCGGCTGCTGGACGCGCGCCCGAGCTTCCTGCTCGTCTCGCCCCACTCGCTCGACGCCGGCACGCCCACCGGCGAGAGCGAGCGCGACGCGCTCGCGTACGTGGCGCGCCACCGCAACGGCACGCGGGTGCTCCTCAACTGCGTGCTCCCCCACGCCGACGCCGAGGCGGTGGTGACGCTGGCTCGTGACCTCGCCCTCGACGGTGTGACGTTCCAGCACCCGACGCTCTTCTCGCCGCGCATCCGAGCCGCCCACGCGAGCGCCTGGACCCGCCACACCGGCGAGCCCGATCCGGGACTCACGGCGCCCGATGCGCCGCCACACGGTTTCGAGCGCTCCGCGTGGCTACCGAGCTCGAACGGCATCCCGGTGTGGGTGAAGCCCGACCTGAGCGCGGCCGAGCTCGCCACCTGGTACGGCGACGGCGCGACCACCATCGCCGCGCGCTGCCACTATCCGTGGACCGACCTGCGGGTGCTGGCCGACGGGCGAGTGGTGTTCTGCCAGTTCATCCAGCGCACGCTCGGCAACGTCCGCGAGCGCCCGCTCGAGGCGATCTGGAACGCGCCCGACTTCCGGCGCCTGCGTCGGGCGCTCGACGACGCGGGCGGCTCGTTCCCCGGCTGCGCGCGCTGCTGCAAGCTCTACCGCGCGACGTCGCGACGCGTGATCGAGACGCCCGAGACGGTGACCTGAGCGCCCCTCACGCCGCGCGCGTGGAGCGCGCCGGCAAGAGCTTCTCGATCGCGTCGGCGGCGTTGGCCGCCGCCGGGATCGTCGCGATCCGGCGCTGCCAAGACGCGGCACGCTCGCGGAAGCCGGGATCGTCGCGGATGGTGCGCACCGCGCGGCCGAGAAGCGCGGGCTCGGCGAGCAACGCCTTGAGGTCGAGCTCGAGCCCGAGCCCGAGGTCGGCGACGCGGCGCGCGTTGAAGCGTTGCTCGAGGTGGGTCGGGACGCACACCAGCGGCACGCCGCGCGAGAGCGCCTGGTACACGGTGCCGTTGCCGCCGTGGCACACGCACAGCCCCACGCGCTCGAGCACGCGGGTGGCGCGCACCAGCTCCGCGGTCCACACCCCGGGGCCGCTCGGCAGCTCCGCGCGCGCGATCTGGCGGCCCGTGGCGATCGCGACGGCCGCGCCCTCGGCGCGCAGCGACTCGGCGAGGGCGCGGAAGAGCGCGGGCGTCCCACTCGAGCCGAGCGACACGTAGACCGCCGAGCGATCTGCGGGGAGGTCGTCGATCCACTCGGGATCGGGCCACAGCGGGTCCCAGAAGAGCGGCCCGATCACCGCGTAGCGCTCGGGCAGGACCCGCGTGGGCGAGAACTCCGGCACGTCGCAGAGCAGCGACAGGTCGTCGCCCTCCACGTAGTGGCGGTAGTCGAGCGGCCGCACCAGGCCCCGGCTGCGCGCGATCGACTTGAGCCGCCAGAAGAAGGGCGCGCCGATCCAGCGGATCAGCTCGTTCTGGATCACCACCGGGTCGGGATGGAACCGGCGCAGCACGCTGCCGGAAACGTCGATCATCGGGATCGACGAATACGCGGTGCGATAGGCGTTGCGCAGCGAGACGTGCGGGATGCCGACGATGTGCGCGGAGATCTGCGCGGTCGGGCGCTCCTCGCTGATCACCACCTGGGGCACCACACGGCGGAGTAGCTCGAGCTCGGCGTCCAGGTAGCGCGCCAGGTCGAGCTCGCGCCAGATGCCCGCGGCGACCTTGCCGAACCCGCTCAGGCTCTCGCGCAGCGGTCTGAGGTGAGCGAGCAGCCGGTCGGCGCGCAGGTTGGGAAGCGGATCGATCGGGAAGCCGGCGCCCGCGACCAGGTCGAGGAACGCTCCCTCGCCCGCGAACCGTACCTCGTGACCGCGGCCGCGCAGCTCGTCGGCCAGCTCGAGCTGGCGCGTGACCGACGACAGCACGTCGTACGGCAGGAACAAGATCGACGCGGGAGGCGGGCGCGGGATCACGGAAGGAGGTCGATCTCGAGGCCTTCCCAGGCCACGGTTGTGTTCGGGAACGCGGCGCGAGCGAGCCGCTCGATGCCGTCGAGGTAGGCGTCGTCGTGGAAGGGGTCGTGGTGGAAGAGGACGAGCTGTCGCACGCCGGCCTCACGCGCGGTGCGCACGCCGTATTGCCAGGTCGAGTGGCCCCACCCGACCCTGTGCATGCCGACGTTCCCGACGTACTCGTCGTCGGTGTACATGGCGTCGTAGATCAGCACGTCAGCGCCCTTCGCGAGCGCGAGCAGCGCCGGGTCGACGAACGTGAAGTGCTCGTGGTCGGTGGCGTAGACCACCGAGCGCCCGGCGTATTCGATGCGGTAGCCGATGGAGCCGCCGGGATGATCGAGGTCGGCCATCGTCACCGAAACCTGGCCGTCGAGGTCGAGCGTCTGACCGCCGCCCGCCGACACGAACTCGATCGTCGCCGGCAGCGATCGGAACGGCACCGGGTGATACACGCCGCCCATCTGCCCCGCGAACGCCTCCTCGAAACTCTCGGTGAAGCGGCTCGAGCCGTGGATCCGGACCAGCGCGTCCTTGCGGAACGCCGGGTCGAAGAACGGGAAGCCCTGGATGTGGTCCCAGTGGAGGTGGCTCATCAGCAGGTCGACCTCGAGCGCGCGACGGGGCTCGAGGGAGCGGCCGAGGCCCACGAGCCCGGTCCCCGCGTCGAGGGCGAGCACGCGCTCGCCGACCCGGACCTCGACGCACGAGGTGTTGCCACCGAAGCGAACGGTGCTCGCCCCGGGCATCGGTACCGAGCCGCGGACCCCCCAGAAACGCACGCGAAAGGTCACGGATGGTCGGGAGCGGACGAGACGAGTGAGGGACGACGACGAAAAGGGACGGCCCCGGATCGCTCGGGATCGCCCCGGGATCCTACCAAAGGCGAGGCGTTGTGCAATCGCGTCGCGTCGCAGGGGTCGCGCGGCGCTCGCGCGCTCGCGGGCGGTCGTGGACCCCGTGGTAAGCTCATCTTCCCTCCCGATCGCCGACCCGAGCCGCGCCTCAGGTCCCAGCCATCGAGCCGTCCCGCGACCCAGCGATGCCGAGCGGCGAGAACCCGCGTGTCCTGATCGTGCGGCCGCCGGCGGTGTTCCGGAACCGCCCGTTCCCCGATGGACCTCGGCTCGAGCTGCCGCTCGGACCGCTCTACCTCGCGGCGGTCCTCGAGCGCGCCGGGCTCGACGTCGAGGTCTTCGACGCCCTCGCCGAGCCCGATCTCGCCGCCCGCGCCGCGCGCGGTCCGACGCTTCGGTTCGGCGCCTCGGATGCGCGGATCCGGAGCGGGTGCGCGCGGCGTGCCCGGACGTGGTCGGCATCAACAACCCGTTCACCGACCACCTGCCGTTCGCGCTCGCGTGCGCGCGGCTGGTTCGCGACGAGCTGCCGGGCGTGCCGATCGTGGTCGGCGGTCCCCACGCCACCAACGACCCGGCGTCGATCCTCGCGGCCGAGCCGAGCATCGACGTCGCGTTCCGCGGCGAGGGTGAGACGAGCTTCGCGGACCTGGCGCGCCGGCTCGCGGCCGGCGGGTCGCTCGACGCCGTGCCGGGCGCGGTGTTCCGGCGCGACGGCGCGGTCGTCCACGGCGCACCCTCCGAGCGCGTCGCGGACGTGGACTCGCTCCCCTTCCCCGCCTATCACCGCGTCGACCTGGAGCGCTACTTCGCGCTCTTCGAGCGGGGGTTCGCGAGCAAGTTCGCGTTCGGACGCCCGGGCTCGAACCGCCGCGTCTCGATCATCACCAGCCGTGGCTGTCCGTATCGGTGTTCGTTCTGCGACGCGCCGCGGCTCGCCGGCCACGCGTTCCGCGCCCACAGCCCGGAATACGTGATCGAGCACGTGCGCTGGCTTCGCTCGCGCTACGGCGTGCGCCACCTGCACGTCAACGACGACAACGTCACCGCGAACCGCGCGCGCTTCCGCCGCATCCTCGAGGGGCTCGAGCGCGAGTTCTCGGACGTGACGTGGGACACGCCGAACGGTGTGCGCGCCGACGACCTCGACGAGGACCTCGTGGCGCTCGCCAAGGCCGCGGGCTGCACCTACATGATCCTCGGCGTCGAGTCCGGCGATCCCGAGGTGCTGGAGCGGATCGTCGACAAGCGCCTCGACCTCGAGGCGGTGGTCGCCGCGGCGAAGGCGTGCCGCAAGGTCGCCCTCGACGTCCACGCCTTCTATCTGCTCGGGCTGCCTGGCGAGACCCGCGCCACGATGCAACGCACCCTGGACTTCGCCGGCTTCCTGCTGCGCGAATACGGCGTGGTGCCGCACGTGAACGTGGTCGAGCCCCACGTCGGTACACGGCTCCACGAGATCGTGGCTCGCGAGGGCTACCTGACGGCACCGACCGCGAGCGCCACGAGCCGCGCCAGCATCGCCGCTCACACCCACCCGTTCCCGCACATCACGACTCCCGAGTTCCGCGCCGAGGAGCTCCTCGAGCTACGCGACCGCTTCATGGCCCAGTCGCTGCGGGTGCTGGGTAAGAACGCCACGCGCCTGCTCGTGACGCGGCCGCGGATCGCAGTCGCGACCGCGCTCTACTTCGTGCGGCGCTGGTCCCGCTCGCCGCGCGAGCCGCTCGCGAGCCTGCGCGCCACGATGCTCGACCGGCTGCTCTTCCCTCGAATGTTGCTCGGGTCGGCGTCGTCTTAGAGCGGACCCGGGGCGGACCGCGAGCGCGCCGGGCGCTGCTTCGCCTTGCCCACCCTTCGACGCGCGCGCCATCCTCGCGCGTTTTCGCGCGCCGCCGGCCGCCCGCGGCGCCGCCCGAGGAGCCGACTCGATGAACGATTACTTGCTCGCGGTGCTGATCGGGATCGTCGAGGGCATCACCGAATTCCTGCCGGTCAGCAGCACCGGCCACATGCTGGTGTTCGAGCAGATGCTCGGCCTCGACCTCGAGCAGGATCCTTTCTGGCGGCTCTTCACGATCGTCATCCAGCTCGGCGCGATCCTCGCCGTGGTGCTGCTCTACTGGCGCACGCTGGCGCGCTTCGTGAGCACCTTCTTCGCCAGGACCGGAGGCGGGCTCGCCGACAAGCTGCGCCACCCGCTCATCCTGGTGGGGCTCGCGTTCCTGCCGTCGGCGATCGCGGGCGTCACGCTCAAGAAGAAGATCGACGCGCTGATGGAGCACGCGCTACCGATCGGGCTCGCGCTGATCGTGGGCGGGATCGCCATCGAGGTCATCGAGCGGATCACCAAGGACCGCGGCACCACCCGGGAGCTCGACGACGTGACGCCGGGGCAGGCGCTCGGGATCGGCGTGGCGCAGGTGGTGAGCCTCGTACCCGGCGTGTCGCGCTCGGGCGCGACCATCATGGGCGGCCTCCTCGGCGGCGTGGCGCGCACCACCGCCACCGACTTCAGCTTCCTGCTCAGCATCCCCACGATGTTCGCCGCGGCCGGCTACTCGCTCCTCAAGCACCACACGCCGCTCACCGGCGAGCAGTGGGGCGTGCTGGCGGTGGGTTTCGTCACCGCCGCCGTGACCGCCGGGCTGGTGGTGGCGTGGTTCCTGCGCCACGTGAAGACCCACACGTTCCGCGGATTCGTGATCTACCGGGTGATCGCGGGCGCGGCGATCTGCGCGGCGTTCGCCACCGGCCACCTCCACTGAACGCAGCGGGCGGCGCGCCTCGACCATGGACCGGCTTCTCCTGGTGTGCCTGGGTAGCGCGCTCGGCGGCGGCGCGCGCTACCTGATCTCGCTCGGGATGCTGCGCTGGCTCGGGGCCGGCTTTCCGTACGGCACGCTCACGGTCAACGTGGTGGGCTCGTTCCTGATCGGGCTCATCATGCACGTCGGCCTCACCAGCGCGCTGATCTCTCCCAGCACCCGGCTCTTCCTCACCACCGGGATCATGGGCGGGCTCACCACCTACTCGACCTTCAACTACGAGACGCTCGGGCTCCTCGGCGGCGCGACGTGGAAGCTCGGCCTCGCGAACCTGCTGGCGACCGTGGTGGCGTGCCTGGCCGCGGGGCTCGCGGGACTGGCCGCGGGACGGGCCATCACCGGCGGCTGAGCCGCGAGGAGGACATCGATGCGCGTGCTCAGCGGCGAGCAACACCTGGTGCGGGTGTTCGTGGGCGAGAGCGACCGCTGGCACGGCCAGGCGCTGTGGAGCGCGCTCCTCGAGCGGCTGCGCCGCGAGGGCTTCGCGGGGGCGACGGTCTTCCGCGGCATCGCCGGGTTCGGCGCCCACAGCGTGCTGCACACGTCCAAGCTGCTCGAGCTCTCCAGCGACCTGCCGATCCTGATCGAGATCGTCGAGAGCGAGGAGCGCCTCGGCGCGCTCACCGCGATCCTCGACGAGATGGTCGTCGAGGGGCTGGTGACGATCGAGAAGGTGCGCGTCCTCAAGTACGCCGCGCGGCCGGCGAAGGGCTGAGCCGCCGCCGGCGGCGTGCTAGCGAGCGCTAGCAAGATTTGCTTGAATCCGCCAGCAAGTTTTACCACTAACCACTAGGAATCCTTCGTTTCCGCCGCCGCAAGTGGGCACGAAACCGAGGGGAAAATCGCCCTTTCGGCCCTTCCCCCACCCGCGCACGAGCGGCTGAAGGCCCACTGGCCCCTCGGTGGGCGCGGGGTCGATCCCGGCCACGCCACGCGCGAACTCGAGGATGGGCACGTCGCCGCGAGCCTGTGAAGAAATCGAGCGAGGGCGAAGCGCCGGGGGGGACGGAGCCCCCCGCACGACGACAGGCATCGTAGCGACGGGGGTTACATCCCCCCCCCCCCCCCCCCCCCCCCCCCCCCCCCCGCCCCCCCCCGCCCCCCCCCCCCCGGGCCCCGGGCCCGGCCCCCCCCCCGGCCCCCCCCCGCCCCCCCCCGGCCCGCCCCCCCCCCCCCGCCCCCCCCCCCCCCCCCCCCCCCCCCCCCCCCCCCCCGTCGCCGGGCGTACGCGGCTTGCGTCAGCAACCCAGAGGGAAAGATCCACAGCCTCAGCGCAACGCCGCGAGCGTGAGCCGAGCGCCTCGGGATGGGACCCACGCGAATCCGCGGCGACGGAGCGCCGCGGCTCCAGCGCGGGCGGGGGGCTGGAACGGCCCCCCGAGCAACTCAGTGCCCATCCCCCTCGCGCTGCAGGAAGCGCTCGGCGTCGATGGCGGCGCGGCAGCCCGAGCCGGCGGCGGTGATCGCCTGACGATAGCGTGGGTCCATGACGTCGCCGGCGGCGAAGATCCCCGGCACGTTGGTCTCGCTGGTCGGGTCCTTGACCCGGATGTAGCCCTGCTCGTCGGTCTCGATCGCGCCGTCGAGGAAGCCGGTCACCGGCGTGTGGCCGATCGCCACGAAGAGCCCGATCCCCGGCGCCGAGATCGTCTCGCGCGCGCCGGTCTTCAGGTTCTCGATCACGACGCCCCCGCAGTCGTTCTTCTCGATGCCGAGGATCTCGACGACCGCCGAGTCCCACTTGATCTCGATCTTGGGGTTCGCGAGCACCCGCTCCTGCATGATCTTGGAGGCGCGGAACGAGTCGCGCCGGTGCACCAGCGTCACCTTCGACGCGAGCCCGGCGAGGTACATCGCCTCCTCCATCGCCGAGTCGCCCCCGCCCACGATCACCACTGGCTTGCCCTTGTAGAAGAAGCCGTCGCAGGTGGCGCAGGTGCTCACTCCCTTGCCGGTCAGCTCGCGCTCGCTCGGCAGGCCGAGCATCCGCGGCGCCGAGCCGGTCGCCACGATCACGGTGCGCGCTTGGACGATCTCGCCCGAGTCGGTGTGGATCCGGAACGGGCGCTCGCCGGTCTCCACCTTGGTCACGGTCGCGAACTGGAACTCGGTGCCGAAGCGCGCGACCTGCGCGCGCATCCGTTCCATCAGCTCGGGCCCCATGATCCCTTCGGGGAAGCCCGGAAGTTCTCGACTTCGGTGGTGGTGGTGAGCAAACCTCCGGGCGGTACGGGGCCGCCCTCGAGGACGAGAGGCGCGAGCCCACCGCGGGCGGTGTAGAGAGCCGCCGTGAAGCCGGCGCTTCCCGACCCGATGATCACCACGTTCCTGACCTTGTCCATGCGAAATCTCCTCGGCGAGTCGCGGGAATGTAGTCACGCCCCCCGGGTGTGTCCACGCGCCGCCGAGCACACCGCCACACCGTCGCCCCCGGGGCGGCCGAGCAGCCGCCGATGAGCGCCCTCGACGGGGCGCGCGCGCTGCTGCCGCCGTGGCTGGCCTGGCTCGCGGCACCGGCGGTGGTGGCGTGGGTCTTGGCTGCGTGCTGGGCGATCACCTGGCTCGCGGTGTGGGCGACCCGCGGCCTCCGGCCTGCACCGCTCGACGGGCTGCACTGGACCGAGCGCGCACGCCTCGCCTGGCCGGTCCGCACGAGCCTCTCGCGGCTCGGCCTCGGGCTACCGCTGCTGGCGTTCGTCTTCCTGCGCACGCTGCCCTTCGCGGCCTCGCCCGTGCCGGTCTGGGCTCCGCGACTCGTGGCTCCGGTGCTGACGTGGTTCGCGATCCTTTTCGTCGGGCGGAGGGTGTCGCGGTGGTGGCGGGGGTCACCGCTCGGGGTCGGCGCGATGGTGCGCATCGAGCTCGAGCGGTGGCTGCTCTGGTACCCGCACGGGGTAGTGCTCATCGGCGCGGCGCTCGCGATGCCGCGCGACCTCGGCACCGCGGCCGCGGCGCTCGTCGTCGCCACCACGGCGGCGATCGTCGCGGTCCACTTCGGCGCGGGCTTCCGGCTCGCTCGGGCGCTCGGGCTGGTGGGCGAACCGAGCAAACGCCTGCGCGCGATCACGGTCGCCGCCGCCCACGCCCTCGGCGAGCCGACACCTCGCGCCTTCGAGCTGCGCTCGCCGCTCGGGACAGCGGCGGCGCTGCCATGGAACCACGCGGTGCTGATCTCGACCCACTCGCTCGAGCTGCTCGACGACGACCAGCTCGGAGCGGTGCTGCGCCACGAGCTCGCTCACCTCGGCGAATCGCGGCTGCACGGAGCGCTACGTCTCCTCGCCCCCCTCGCCCTGGTGCCGATGACCCTCTTCCGGCCGCTCGCGGCGGTGACCTCGCCGCTGGTCGCCGTGTACGCCGCGATCGGCCTCTCGATCGTCCAGCTCCCGCTACGCTCGGTCTCGCGGCGCCTGGAGGAGCGCGCCGATTCGATCGCGATCCGGGGACCCGCCGACCCGACGCCGTACGTCGCGGCGCTGGTCACGCTCCACCGCGACGGCGGCATCCCGGCCGTCGACGCGAAGCGCGGCTCCCACCCACCGCTCTACGACCGCATGCTCGCCGCCGGGGTGATGCCCGACTTTCCGCGCCCGGCACCGCCCACCGGAAGCAGCGGCGGCGCCACGCGGGTCATCTTGCTCCTCGGGCTCGCGCTCTCGCTGGTGGCGGACTCGCGGCCGTTCTGGGACATGCCGCCGCTCGACGACGCACAGCAGCGCGCTGTGACGATCGAGATGCTGTTCACGGGCGGCACGGCGGCGGAGCTCGCCGAGCAGCGCCTCGCCGCGGGCCGCGCGGACGACGCGATCACCCTGCTCTCCGCAGCGATCGCCGTCGACGACTGGTGGGGTTACCGTGGCCAGCTCGCGTCGCTGCTCGCAGACGCCGGACGCTGCGAAGCGGCGTGGCGGGAGCTCGGTCTCGCCCGCGGCCAGGCGGCTCGACCGCGCCGCGACATCCTGGGACGCGAGGTCGACGACGCGATCGGGTCCGAGCGGCTGGCATGGATCGACGACCGCGAAGATCGGCTCGACGAGCGCTGCCCGCGCGAGGCCGCCGCGGACGAAACCTGACCTGGCGCGGAGGAGCAGCCATGCGCGTGATCGTCCCATCCGACCCTTTCGACCGCGCCGTGCCCGACGCGGCGTTCGCCGGGGAGGCCGAGCTCGCGCTCGCGCGTGGCCTCGCGACGAGCGTGGTCGACGTCGACAGGCTCTCGACCGAAGACGAGGCGCTCGGCGCCGTGCACCGCGTGGCCGCCGGTGAGGCCCGCGAGCCCGCGGTCTACCGCGGCTGGATGATGCCGCCCGAGCGCTATGCCCGCCTCCATATGGCCCTCGGCACCCGCGGGGTGGCGCTCCTGACCAGCCCGGCCGCATATCGCCTCACCCACCACCTGCCGTGCTGGTACCCGTCGCTGGCCGACCACACGCCGCGCTCGGTATGGACTCCGAGCCCGCGCCGGCCCTACCGCACCGAGCTCGCCCATCTCCTGAGTGCTTTCGGCGACCACGCGCTCGTCCTCAAGGACTACGTCAAGTCCGAGAAGCACGCGTGGAACGAGGCCTGTTTCATCCCGCGCGCCAGCGACCTCGACGCCGTGGAGCGGGTGCTCGATCGCTTCATCGAGCTGCGCGACGGCAACGTCGAGGGCGGCTTCGTGTTCCGCGAGTTCGTCGCGCTCGAGCCCGTCGGCGTCCATCCGAAGAGCCGGATGCCGCTCACCCGCGAGCACCGGCTGGTGTTCTGGCGCGGCCGGCTGGTCGCCGGCGGTGGGTACTGGGAGGCAGGCGATCCCGGCGCACCGCCCCCCGCCGAGCCGTTCGCGAGCCTCGCCGGCACGATCGCGAGCCCGTTCTTCACCATGGACGTGGCGCGGCGCGCGAGCGGCGAGTGGGTGATCGTGGTGCTCGGCGACGGCCAGGTCGCCGGGCTGCGCGCCGACCAGGGGCTCGCCGCCCTCTACGACGCGCTGCGCGGCGACGCCTCCGGCGCGAGCGGCGCCCCTGGCATCGTCTCGCCCGCGGGATAGACTCGCCGCTCCCTCGCTCGACCCGGCGATCTCGCCGTGACGGCCGCCATGAGCGCATCCCTGTCTCCCGCGCCGCTCACGCACCTGAGCGACGAAGAGTCGCTGTTCCGCACTTCGGTTCGCGACTTCGCCGAGCGCACCATCCGCCCCCGCGTCGCCGAGATGGACCGCGACGCGCGCCTCGCGCCAGAGGTGCTGCGCGGGCTCTTCGAGATGGGGCTGATGGGGATCGAGGTCCCCACCGAGCTCGGCGGCGCGGGTGCCAGCTTCTTCACCACCGTGCTCGCGGTCGAGGAGATCTCGCGCGTCGATCCGGCGGTGGGCGTGCTCGTGGACGTCCAGAACACCGTCGTCATGAGCGCGCTCCTCAAGCATGCGAACGACGATCAGCGCCGCCGCTTCCTGCCCAGGCTCGCCACGGAGCGGCCGGGCTCGTTCTGCCTGAGCGAGTCCGGTAGCGGCTCGGACGCCTTCGCCCTCGCTTGCCGCGCCCATCCGGTGGACGGTGGCTTCCGCCTCGAGGGCCGCAAGATGTGGGTCACGAACGCCCGCGAGGCCGGCACGTTCGTGATCTTCGCGAACGTGAACCCCGAGGCCGGGTACAAGGGCATCACCGCGTTCGTCGTCGAGCGAGAGGCGCCCGGTCTCACCGTCGGCAAGGCCGAGGACAAGCTCGGCATCCGCGCCTCGAGCACCTGCGAGCTCCTGCTCGACGGCTGCTTCGTCGCGCACGAGCAGGTGCTGGGCGAGGTGGGCCGCGGCTATAAGATCGCGATCGAGCTCTTGAACGAGGGCCGGATCGGGATCGGTGCCCAGCTCGTCGGGCTCGCGCGCGGGGCGCTCGAGCAGGCCCTCGCCTACGCGCTCACCCGCGAGCAGTTCGGCCGGCCGATCGCCACGAACCAGGGCATGCAGTTCTGGCTCGCCGAGCTCGCCGTCGACGTCGAGACGGCTCGGCTGACCGTCTACAACGCGGCGCGGTTGCGTGAGGCGGGGCAGCCGTTCGTGAAGGAGGCGGCGATCGCCAAGTACCACGCCTCGCAGGTCGCCGAGCGGGTCGCTTCGCGCGCCCTCGAGGTCTTCGGCGGCGCCGGCTTCACCAAGGACTATCCTGCCGAGAAGCTCTTCCGCGACGCCAAGATCGGCAAGATCTACGAAGGCACGAGCTTCATGCAGCTCCAGACCATCGCCAAGCTGATCCTCGGCGAGTGAGCGCGCGAAGACACTCGCGGTGAACGTGCTGCCGTTCGACGACGCCGCGTTCCGCTGGCTGAACGGCGGCCTCGGCTCGTGGGCCGAGCGAGCGTTGCCGATGCTCACCAACGAGAAGGCGGTGGTGCCGTGGCTGGTGTTCGGGGCGCTGCTGGTGGCGATACTCCGCGGGCGTCGCTGGCGTCGCACCCTGCTGCTCACGGCCTTGGTGGTCTCGATCACCGATCCCGCGAACCGCTTCCTGGTGAAGCGGCTCTTCGCCCGCGATCGGCCGTGCCAGGTGCTCACCGGGGTGGTGCTGCATGACACCCATTGCCCCTCGTCGGCGTCGTTTCCTTCATCGCATGCGGTGAACACGGCCGCGGCCGCCACCGTGGTGGCGCTCGAGCACTCCGCGCTCACCATCCCGCTCGGTGCGGTGGTGGTGGTGACCGCGCTCGCCCGCGTCTACCAGGGGGTTCACTTCCCGCTCGACGTCCTGGGCGGGCTGATCCTCGGCGCGGGGTTCGGCTTCGTCGCGGTGCACCTCGCGCGCGGTCGCATCGGAATCCGGGCGCGGCGGCTCGCGCACCATGGGAAGCGCCGCGCGGCCGGCGCGTGGGTCGCGCTCGGCGAGCGACGATGGCGCGTCGCGTTCCTGGCGCTGCTGGTGGCGAGCACCGCGTTCAACGTCGTCGCCATCGCCACCGGCAAGCTCGACCTGGCGGCCGACGAGGCGCACTACTGGGAGTGGTCTCGGCGCCTCGATCTCTCGTACTACAGCAAGGGCCCGGGGATCGCGGTGCTGATCCGGGCGAGCACCGCGCTTTTCGGCGGGTCGCCGCTCGGCATCCGCATGTCGGCGGTGCTCTCCAGCGTCGTGCTGGCCATCGCGGTGTTCGAGCTGGCGCGGCGCGTGACCCGGAGCGAGCGCCGCGCGGTGCTCGCGCTGGTGCTGCTCAGGCTCTCACCGCTCTTCGCCGCGGGCGGAATGATCGCGACCATCGACCCGCCGTTCGCGGCATGCTGGGCGCTCGCGCTGGTGGCGCTCGAACGCGCGTTCCGGACCGGCTCGACGCGGGCCTGGCTCGCCGCCGGCGCCGCCACCGGCATCGGCTTTCTCTTCAAGTACACGGCGGGCGTGCTGGTGCCGTGCGTGGTGGGCGCGGTGGTGCTGGTGCCCGAGCTCCGCGGCCAGCTGCGCCGCCCCGGCCCGTACCTGGGCTCGCTGCTGGCGGCGATGCTCACCCTGCCGGTGTGGATCTGGAACGCTCGCCACGGCTGGGTCACGACCGCGCACGTCGGCAAGCTCGCCGGCGTGGGGCATGGCACGTCGTTCGACGTCGGCCAGCTCTTCGAGTTCGTGGGCTCGCAGATCGGCGTGCTCACGCCCTGGGTCACGGTGCTGGTCGTGTGGGGCATGGTGCACGCGGCGCGGGTCGCGTGGCGGACCCGCGATCCGGGCTGGGTCCTGATGTTCGCGACGTCGGCCCCGGTGATCGCGTTCTTCACACTCAAGGCCGGCCAGGCGAAGGTGCAGGCCAACTGGGCGGCGCCCGCCTACATCGGCGCGGCGATCGCCGCGGGCGTGGTGATCGACGAGCTCGTCGCGCGCGTCCGAGGGCGCGACCGCCGCGCGCTCCGGAGGCTCGCGGCGCTGTGCATCTCGGTGTCGCTCTTCCTGAGCGTGCTGATGAGCAACGCCGGCCTGACGCAGGAGCTCTTCGACGGCTTCCCGACCCGCCTCGATCCGACCGCACGACTGCGCGGCTGGCACTCGCTCGGACGCCACGTCGGACAGCTCCTCGACGAGTGGCGGAGCGAGGGAGCCAGCCCGCTTCTGTTCGCCAACCAGTATGCGAAGGCGAGCGAGCTCGCCTACTACGTGCCTGGACACCCGCGGGTCTACTCGCTGCGCCTCGAGCGCCGCTACGAGCAATACGACGTGTGGAACGACCTGGCCAGCGTGCCCGCGGGCGCGGACGCCCTCTACGTGGGCGGTAGCGGAGGGCTGCACCCGGCGGTGGCGCTCGCGTTCGAGTCGTGCGTCGGGGTCGTGCCGTTCGTCGACACCACGGGCAACTCGCTGCTCGGGACCCAGCACATCTATCGCTGTGAGGGATTCCGGGGCTTCCCGGAGTTCTTCCCGCAAGAGCGGTACTGAGCCCGGAAATCTCGGGCGGGATGAAGCCCGCCGCTACGGTTTCCGCACCGACGGTGGCGCGAGAGCGCGGGCGTGTGAACCTCCGGCCCGCCGCGCGCGGTGTGACTCGCTCAGCTCACCAGGAACTGGACGGTCGGCGGCACCACGCGGATCCCTTCGTCCGCGATCACGATGCCGCGAGCGAGGTCGTGCTCGTCGTCCCAGCCGATGGTGGTGTCGGGCGGGATCTTCACGTCCTTGTCGACGATGGTGCGGCGGATCCTGCAGCGCCGGCCGATGTCGACGCCCTCGAAGAGCACCGACTCGCTGACCGTGGCGTAGGAGTTGATCCGCACCCGCGGTCCCAGGATGCAGCGGTCGATGTGGCCGCCCGACACCACGCAGCCGTCGCTCACGATCGAGTCCGTGGCGACGCCGAGGCGGTTCGACTCACGATCCGAGAACACGAACTTCGCCGGCGGGTGGTCGGTGCGCGCGGTGAGCAACGGCCACTCGTAGTTGTACATGTTGAAGATCGGCGACACCGCGAGCAGGTCCATCGACGCCCGCCAGTACGAGCCGATCGTGCCCACGTCTCGCCAGTAGCCGACCTCCGCCTCGGTGATGCCGGGGCAGTGGTTGCGCGAGAAGTCGTAGGCGTGCATGTGCAGCTTGTCGAAATACGCCGGCAGGATGTCGCCGCCGATGTCGTGGCGGCTCTGCGGGTTCTCGTGATCCTGGTGCAAGACGTCGCGCAGCACCTCGAAGTTGAAGAGGTAGTTGCCCATCGACACCAGCGCCTTCGCCGGATCGGCGTGGAACGGCGGCGGCGAAGGCGGCTTCTCGACGAAGCGCGCCACCCGCATCGCCGGGTCGACCTCCAGACACCCGAACTGGTGCGCCTCCTGGATCGGGTACGGCAGCACGCTCACGGTCGCGTCCGCACCGGAGTCGACGTGCTCCTCGATCATCTGGCGGATGTCCATCCGGTAGATGTGGTCGGCGCCGAACACCGCGACGATCTTGGGCCGGTCGCGCTCGAAGCGCGCCAGGTTCTGGAACAGCGCGTCCGCCGAGCCCTGGTACCAGCCCCGCCCCTCACCCGACGCCGCGGGGATGATCTCGCAGTACTGACCCAGGTGAGACGAGAACGTCCAGCCGCGCGCCAGGTGACGGATCAACGAGTAGGGCTGGTACTGGGTCAGGACGTGGATACGCAGGATGTTCGAGTGCACCAGATTGGTGAGCACGAAGTCGATGATCCGGTACTTGCCGCCGAACGGCATCGCCGGCTTCGCGCGTCGCTGCGTGAGCGGCAGCAGCCGTCGCCCCTCGCCACCCGCCAGCACCACCGCGACGATGCCACCCGCTCCCGTCGACATGGCCAGGCCTCCCTGATGAGACTCGCCCAATGTATCGATCACGAGGCCGAGACCGGCTCGATCGGTTCGCGTGCGGGCGCGCACGCCACCACCAGTTGGTCCGCGATCCCCCCGGGGGCGCAGATCCGCCCCAGCCATTCCTCGGGTAGGAACACGTCACGCAGCCTCGGCAGCGCGTCGTGGCCGGCGTCGAGGTCGCGACGCTCGGAGAGCATGCGCAGCAACTGGCGCAGCGGACGGCCAGCCCTGCGCCGCACGGCCTCGTCGTGGCCCGAGAGCGTCGCGGCCGCGAGCCTGAGCTGACTCACCAGGTACTCGACGAACGGCAGCGCGATGGTGCCGTCGGCGGCGCGGTGGGACCACAGCGTCACCGCGTCGAGCTCGGGGAGGGCGATGCCGAGGGCGATTCGCTCGCTGCGGAGCGTGGTGTGCGGATCGCTGCCCCCGCTGGCGTGCCGCCACGCTGCGCACACGAGGTCGCGGAAGTAACGCAAGCGCCTGAGCTCGAGCGTGAGGTCGATCGCGAGCTCGTTGGCCGCACCCCGGCCGCGCTCCTCCGTGGCCCGCTCCCGTGGGCTCGAGCGCTCGGCTCGCCGCCCCGCGCTCTCACTCGATCGCTCTACCTCACTCACTGCCGATCCTCGTGGCTCCACCGTAGCCTCCTCGCCTTCTCACGGATCCAGGTCCATGAGCAGCGCGCCGACTGCATCGAGGCCAGCGAGCACGCGGTCCGCCGGCCGGAGTGCAAACACGCGGCACGAACTGTGCCAGCCGCGTGCGGACTCCCGGATCACGCGACCTCGGCGACTGGCACGAAACGGGCGCTTCGTCGGGACGCGCCGGATCTGCGAGCGCGGGAGGGATCGGTCATGAGCTGCCCGCACTTCCTCGATGGCATCCATCCGTTCTGCCGTGCGACCCGCGAGACCCTCGTCTCCGGCTTGCACGATCTCTCGCTTTGCCGCTCTGGCTTCTGGAGCGAGTGCGCATCGCTGCGCTACGCGCAGCCCGCCGCCGAAGCGCCGGAAAAGCCCGCCATCGAAGGCGCCGATCCGTCGCTGGATCGAGAGGCCCCCGGCGCTCGTCCGCCCACCGCCACGCTGCATCGCCGCCATCCTCGCCACGAGGTGCCGCTCGACGTGGCGCGGCTGCTGCGATCGCGCCTCAGCACCTGACCGGCCTCCGGCCACGCGCGCACGCCGCGCGCTTCGACCCTATCCACTCCGGAAGCGGCCCGGGCCGCCTCCGAGGATGTCCAACGCCGGCGCTTCGTGTTACCAGAAGGCCCCGCCCCGGCCCTCGCATTCGTGCCGGGGGTGACGGAATCGCCCCTTCGTGGAACCGAGATCTTCATGACCAACCGCCGCCCGACGTCCGCCCCCAAGCGCGCCACCAAAGCCCCCGCGAAGCGCTCACGTCCTCGCGCGACGCGCAAGAGCCACGACCTGTCCAGCATCGAGCCCGCCGACTTCTTCGAGGACTTCCTCGTCGAGCGCTACGCGGCGGGCCTCGAGCGCTCGGCTGCGCCGTCGGGCTACGACCTCGTGGTGCAGGTCGTGCTCGCCGGCGACGGTGGCGGTGAGTGGGCGCTTCACTTCGACGAGCGGGGCCTCGCGGTGTCGCGCGGGAGACCGGCCCGCAAGCCCGACGTCCACGTGTTCCAGTCGGTCGCCGACTGGCTCGCGGTCGTGCGCGGCGAGCTCGGCGGACCGAGCGCGGCGCTGGCGGCGGCGAGTGCCGAGCCAGCGCCAGTGCTGCCGCTCGACACGACATCGCGCGACCGGCTGCGGCGGATCGAGGGAACGCTCTCGTTCACGGTGCGCCACTTCCAGGGGCGCGACTGGCGGCTCGGCATCCACTTCGGCGCGGGGTCCCTGCGCGAGCCGGCCGATACCACGTTCTCGATGAGCCTCCTCGACTTCCAGTCGCTGGCGAGCGCGGGCCGTGCCCCCAACCTGCAGGCGCTGATGCTCGGTGGCGCGCTCAGGATCGAGGGCAACTTCGCCCTCGCGGGCGAGCTGGCGGCGATCGCGGCCACCCACGCCCAGGCCACCTTCGGCCGCCACCCCGGCAACGGCTGAGCACCCATCGCGAGCCTCGAGGCGGCGCCGCCCGCGCCATGCCGCGGCGCGTTGACAGTGCCGGTGCCGGTTCCGCATATTGCGTGTCGACACGACCTCCGTGTCGAGACTCTGTGGCTGCCGGTTCACCGCGGCCGCGACGCTGATCACTCTTTTTTCGCAGGGAATCGGGCAGCCAGCATGCTGAGCGCTCTCACCGAAGGTCTGTCGACCGTCTGGATCGCGCTCGATCGTGCGCTTCACCCGCTCTACCTGCTCGCCTTGCTGGCGTTCGTCGCCAGCGCCGTCGGGGCGATGTGGTTCTCGGTCGCGCACCGCGGCCCTCATGGCTCGCGCCATCCGCTCGCGCGCCTCGAGATCTTGTGGACGACGCTCACCGCGATGCTCGTCCTCGGGCTGGCGACCGACTCGCTGCGCAGCACGAGCCACGGCCCGGTGCAGGTGGCCGCGCTCCTGGCGCAGTCGTACGTCGACGAGCCCGAGCCGACCGACGACGCACCCGCCGACCGTCCCTCGGACGCCGCCGATGGTGGCGCCGAAGCGCTCGGCGAGGTCGGCGAGCAACCCGCGGATGCCCCTGCCGACGACGGCGCGCAGCCCTCGGGCGACTCCGGGCTCCCCACCGACCTGGATGCGGCCGGCGCGGACGCGACCGTCGAGTGACCCCGTGGCCGCGAACGGCCTCCATCCCGCCACGGCTCCCAGCGCTCCCGCGGAACCGCCTGGCGCGTGGGTAGTCACCGCCGGCCAGCTCCGCGCCTCGCGGCGCTCCGAGCACACGCGATGACCACCTCCCCGATGACGACCACCGAGAACCGCGCGGTCCGGCTGCTGGCGCGCGCCACCGGGCTGGTGACGCTGATCCTGCTCGTCGCGGGTGGGCTCGTGACCAGCAAGGGCGCCGGCATGGCGGTGCCCGACTGGCCCACCTCGTTCGGCTACAACATGTTCACCTTCCCGGTGAGCGCATGGATCGGTCCGATCGCGTTCGAGCACGTGCACCGCCTCCTCGGCTCGACCGTCGGCCTACTCACCGTGGCGCTCGCGGTGACGGTGTGGCGCAAGGATCCACGCGGCTGGATGCGCGCGCTCGCGGTGGTCGCCGTCGTCACGGTCATCATCCAGGGCGTGCTCGGCGGCCTGCGTGTGATCCACAACGCGCAGCTCCTGGCGGTGATCCACGGCTCGTTCGCCCATGGCTTCTTCGCGCTCATGATCGCCATGGCGCTCAGCACCACGCGGCTCTGGGAGGAGGCGAACGCCTCGCCGATCCCGCCCGAGCGCGCCGCGGGACTGCGCGGGCTCGCCGTCACCGCCGCGGCCCTGGTCTACGGCCAGATCCTCCTCGGTGCACGGCTGCGCCACTTCTCGGGTAGCGTGATGCTGCACCTGCTCGGGGCCGTGCTGGTGGTCACCGCTGTGGTCGCGGCCCGGCAGCGCATCGCGATGGCGTCACCGCGCTCACCAGCGGCGCGCATGGCGTTCGTATTCCAGCACATGATCTGGCTCCAGCTCTTGCTCGGCTTCATTGCCTACTTCGCGAAGATGAAGGCGCCGATCCCGGAGTTCGCTCCCTGGCCGGCCGTAATGCTCACGGTCGCTCACCAGGTCAACGGCGCGCTGGTATTCGCGACCTCGATCAGCACAGCGCTCCTGGTGTTTCGCGCCACCGCCGCCAACCTCTCGAGCGAGCCGGCGGCGGCCGAGCCCACGGCGGGAGCAGGAGCGTGAGCACGGTCGTCGAGACCGAGGTGGAGGCCTCCGCCCGGGCTCGTCGCGCCGCCGACTTCTTCGAGCTCACCAAGCCGCGGCTCGTGCTGTTGGTGCTGCTCACCACCTTGGTGGGCTACTACGTCGCGCTGACCGGACCCGTGAGCTGGACGGCGCTGCTGGCCGCGCTCACCGGCACCACGCTGTGCGCCGCCGGCAGCCAGGCGTTGAACCAGTTCATCGAGCGCGAGACCGACGCGCTCATGTTTCGCACTCGTACCCGCCCGCTGCCGGAAGGGCGCGTCCATCCCCACGAGGGGCTGGCGTTCGGCGTGGGCCTGACCGTGATCGGCCTCGCGATCCTGTGGTTCGCCACCAACCCGCTCGCGGTCGAGCTCGCCGCGCTCACGGTGGTCACCTATCTGTTCCTCTACACTCCGCTGAAGTCGCGCACCCCGCTCGCCACGATGGCGGGTTGCGTCCCCGGCGCGCTCCCGCCGGTCATCGGCTGGACCGCCGCCGGCCAGTCGATCGGAGTGGGTGGCGCCGCGTTGTTCGCGATCCTGTTCTTCTGGCAGGTGCCGCACAGCCTCGCCATCGCCTATCTCTATCGCAGCGACTACCAGCGCGCCGGCCACCAGCTCCTGCCGGTCGTTGAGCCGGACGGAAAGAGCACCGGGCGCCAGATCCTGGTCAACTCGCTGGCGCTGTTCGTCGTCAGCCTCGCGCCGGCGATCATCGGACTCGCCGGTCGCTGGTACTTCGTAGCGACGGTGGTCACCGGCCTGCCGGTGGTGGCGGCCGGGCTGCGCTTCGCGCGCGTCGCCAACGCCGACACGGCGCGCGCGGTGCTGATCACGTCGTACCTGGCGCTCACCGCCCAGCTCACGGTCCTGGCTCTCGACAAGACCGGCTGAGCGGGACGAGCGCCGCAGGGGGCTCGGGTCGAGACGGCCCCGAACGGCAACCCGGCCCGCACTCGAGCCGAACGAGCACTCTTCATGAGCGAAGGCAGCGCGATCTCCATCCAGGAACTCGTGGTCGACTACGGCACCCGGCGCGCCCTCGGGCCGGTGTCGTTCGACGTGGCGCCGCGCGAGGTCTTCGCGCTCCTCGGCCCGAACGGCGGCGGCAAGACCACGCTCTTCCGGGTGCTCACCACCGCGTTCCCGGCGACCGGCGGGCGCGCCGAGATCCGCGGTCACGACGTGATGCGCGCGCCGGACGCGGTGCGGCGCGAGCTCGGCGTGGTGTTCCAGTCACCGAGCCTCGACGCCAAACTCTCGGTGCGCGAAAACCTCTGGCACGCCGGCCATCTCTACGGGTTGAGCGGGCGCGCCCTCGCGACGCGCATCGACGAGGTGCTGGCACTGGTCACGCTCTCCGACCGGGGTGCCGACACCGTCGAGCATCTCTCGGGTGGCCAGCGCCGCCGTGTCGAGCTCGCCAAGGGTCTGCTCCACCGCCCCGCTCTCCTTCTCCTCGACGAGCCGTCCACCGGTCTCGATCCTGGCGCTCGGCGCGACCTGTGGCGCCAGCTCCTCGAGCTTCGCGACCAGACCGGGGTGACGATCCTGCTCACCACCCACATCCTGGACGAGGCCGAGCGCTGCGACCGAGTCGGCATCCTCGATCGCGGCAGGCTGGTCGCGCTCGACTCGCCGGCGGCGCTCAAGCGCTCCATCCGGGGCGAGGTGGTGACCGTCGAGGGCGACGAGCCGGTGACGCTGCGCGAGCGGATCCTCGCGCGCTTCGGCGGCGAGGCGACGGTCCTCCACAACAGCATCCGCATCGAGCGACCCGACGGCGCCGCCTTCGTGGCCGAGCTGATGCGGGCCTTCCCCGACGACATCCGCGCCGTGACCGTCGGCCAGCCCACCCTCGAGGACGTGTTCATCCACGTCACCGGGCGCGGGCTGTGGGAGACCGAGCAGGCGGCGGCGCAGGAGGGTTCGGCATGAGCGGTGTGTGGCTTCCGGCGTGGACCTTGCTGGTCCGCGAGCTCACGCATTTCGTCCGCCAGCGCCACCGCATCCTCGGTACCATCGGCACGCCGCTGGTGTTCTGGGTGCTCATCGGCTCGGGGCTGAGCGGCTCGTTCAAGCCCGCCTCGATGGGTCCCGGCTCGGCGTCCCACGGGATGAGCTACCTCGAGTACTTCTTCCCCGGGACGCTGGTGCTGATCCTGCTCTTCACCGCGGTGTTCTCGACCATCTCGATCATCGAGGACCGCCGTGCGGGCTTCCTGCAGGCGGTGCTCGTGGCGCCGGTGCCACGCTCGGCCGTGGTGCTCGGCAAGGTCCTGGGAGGCACCGCGGTGGCGGTGCTGCAGGGGATCATGGTGCTCGGGCTCGGTCCCCTCGGGGGCATCCACCTCACGATCGGATCGGCGCTGCTCGCGCTCGTGGTCGTGATGATCACGGCGTTCCAGCTCACCTCGCTGGGCTTCCTGATCGCATGGCGGATGGAGACCACCACCGGCTTCCACGCCATCATGAACCTGTTCCTGATCCCGCTGTGGCTGCTCTCGGGAGCGCTGTTCCCGGCCTCGGGCGCATCGCCGTGGCTCAAGACCGTGATGATGGTCAATCCGCTCTCCTACGCGATGGGAGCGCTGCGCGCGGCGCTCTATCCGGCGCAGAGCGTCGCGGACCTGTGCGTGCCACCCTTCGGCCTCTCGATGGCGGTAACGGTGGCGGCGACGGCGGCGCTCTTCGGCGCGGGCGTGGTGATGGCGCGTCGCACCTCGTGGGCGCACTCGTGAGCCTCGGGTTCGGGGACCTCCCCACGCTGAACGCCGTGCTCAACGCCTCGAGCGCGGCGCTCGCGAGCGTCGGCTGGGTGCTCATCCGTCGCCGCCGGACCACCGCCCACAAGGCGTGCATGGTGGGCGCGCTGATCCTCAGCACCCTCTTCCTGATCTCGTACCTGACCTTCCACGCCAAGGCGGGTGCCACCCACTACGGCGGCGACGGAATGTTGCGCACGCTGTACTTCACGATCCTGCTCACCCACACGCCGCTCGCCGCGATCATCGTGCCGATGATCCTGGTCGTGCTCTACCGCGCGTGGACGAACGATCTGGCGCGCCACCGCCGGCTCGCCCGGATCACGCTGCCGCTCTGGCTCTACGTGTCGGTCACCGGTGTCGTGATCTACTTCATGCTGCTGCCGTACCGCTGAGTTTCCTCGGGGAGCGTGCGCGAAGCGCATGCGGGCCCCAGTGACTCGTCCCTCTGGGTCGCGCGCGGATGCCGCGTAGGCGCGGCGACGGGGGATGGAACCCCCGTCGCTACGAGCGGTTTCGTGGCGCGGGGGATCCGTCCCCCGCGGCGCTTCCCTCGCGCTCGAATTCTTCACGGGCTCGCTGCGACGCGCAGAGATCCAGGTCCGGTCGTGGCCTGGTCCGCGAGTCGTCTCGGGACGGTTCCAGACCGCCGCCCGCCGGCTGGCGGCGCACGCTCCGTCGTGCGCGAGGCGCTCAGCCCGCCGCGGGTCGGCGGAACGTCACCAGCCAGTTGGTCGAGAGGATCGGGAAGACCCACGCGAGTCCCGCCACCTCGAGCCCCGCCGCGCGCGCGTCTTCGCGAAGCTCGGCGAGGCTGACGCCCTGCAGACGGCCCTTGCGCAGGCCGAGCTTCCCGCGCAGCCAGCGCGAGAAGTACTTGAACGTGTACCGGTGGTAGTAGCTCACCAGGATCGGCCCCGACGTGACGCGCCGCAGCTCCTTCAGGATCTTCACCCGCTCGCCGCCGTCACAGTGCTGGGTCAGGCGCGCCACGCACACGGCGCCGAGGGCGCCGTCGCGGAAAGGAAGGGCAAGGATGTCCATGCCCACGTAGCCGCGTATCGTGCCGTTCACCGGGAACTGGTCACGCGCGACCTTCATCATCTCCGGCGCGATGTCGCCACCCATCACCGAGGCGCCGCTGCCGAGCAGCGCAGGCAGGAGCCGACCGGTGCCGGTGGGGCAGTCGAGCAGCCAGCCCCGGACCCCGTTCGCCTCGATCGCACGCGCGTAGGTATCGAGCACGCGGCGGTTGGAGAGCCGTCCTGCGAGCGAGCTGTATCGGTGGTCGTACTTGCGCGCACGCGCTTCGTCGCGCCACGTGTAGCGGCGCTCGTCGAACGTCGGGCGGCGATCGGGGATCGAGCTCATCGGTGGTGCGCTCCCGATGCGAACATGGCGGCGAATGCGCGGGCTGTCGAGGTCTCTCGACAGCGGCGCGGACCTCGCGAGGACAGCGCTTCCGGCGGTCGCCGGCCGGGTGCCGGCGAGGGTGAGAGCGAGGCCGTGAACGTCCTGCTCGGGCTCAGCCGAGCGCTTGCTTGCGCTCTTCCTTCTCGCTGCCTGCCATCTCGACGGGGTATCCGTGCTTCGCGATCTTCTTGCGCCACATCGCACGCTTGATCGCGCTCACCCGGTCGAGCATGACCTTGCCGTCGAGGTGATCGATCTCGTGCTGGAGGGCCACGCCGAGGAGCGACGAGCCCTCGACGCGGATCTCGCGGCCGATCTCGTCGAGTGCCACGACCTCGACGTGCGCGTGCCGCTTCACGTCGAGCACCAGGCCCGGAATGCTGAGACAACCCTCGGGCCAGATGACCTCGCCCTCGGTCGCCACGATCTCCGGGTTGAGCAGCTTCAGGATGCGCTCGCCGCGGTTCTCGATGTCGGCGTCGATCACGATGGCTCGCAGCCCCACCCCGATCTGAGGCGCCGCCACCCCGACGCCGTTCTCGGCGTACATGGTGGCGATGAGGTCGTCGAAGAGGCTCTCGATCTCGGCCGTGATCTCGCTCACAGCCTCAGCCGGCGTGGAGAGCACCGGCGCGGGATAACGGACGATTTCACGAGCAGTCACGGCATGTTCCTCGCAAGAAACCTCAAGATACCCGCGCCTCGACGTGGACGTCAAAAAAACCGCGCCTGCGCGCTGCGGGCCGCCCGCTTCTCGGCGGCGACGTCGCGGACCAGCGCGTCCATCCTCGCCCCCATCGCCTCGATCCCGTGGGGCTCCGCTGCGGATCGGCTGAACGCACCGAGGTCGGCCACCGCGGCGCGGGTCGCGACCCGGTCGAGCGCCTCTCCGACTGCCGTGGGCGTCGCATCGCCCGGCACGATCCCATCCGCCAGCGGTCCCCTGAGCAGCTCGGAGGCACCGACCGAGCGAGTCACGACCACCGGGACCCCGCTCGCCAGCGCCTCGAGCACCACGTTGCCGAACGCCTCCTGAAACGACGCGAGCGCGAGCACGTCCGCCGCGGCGTAGTGGCGCTCGACGTCGGTGCGCGCCCCCACGAAGTGGGCGCGCCCGGCCACGCCGAGGTTCGCGGCGAGCGCCTGGATGCGCCCCTCTTCGCGGTCGCGCCCGGCCACCACCAGGTGGTGGGCGGGGCGCGCGGCCACGGCCTCCAGGATCGGCCCGAGCCCCTTGCGATCCCAGCCGATGCCCACGAACAGCACGGCCGTGGCGGTGGCCGGAATACCGAGCTCGCCCCGGACGGCTGCTCGATCACGAGCGCGGTTGCGCGGGTGGAACCGCTCCAGGTCGACGCCGTTGGTGACGACCTCGATGCGCTCCTTCGGGAACCCGTAGACGCGGTGGATCTCGTCGCGCACGAGGCCCGAGAGCGACACGACCTTGAACGGCGCCTCGGTGGTGAAGAGGCGACGCTCGACATCGAGGATCATGCGATCGTAGAGCGACGGACGCACCGGCTTCCCGGCGAGTCGCCCCACCACTTCCAGGTAGTCGAGGTGGGTGCCGCCCTCGCAGCGATAGAGATCCTGCCCCAAGGTGCGGCCGAAGCCGACGACCACGTCGTAGCCGGCGTCGGCGACCTCACGGGCGCTGGCGAGCAGGCGGCGATAGCGCACGAGCCGTCCGAGCCGCGAGTCGCGGAGGCGGTGGGCGTGGAACCACGGCTCGGGTGGGCTGCGATAACGCGCGCAGTGGACGTGGACCTCGTGACCCTGGTTTGCGAGCGAGCGACCCACCTGGATCAGATCGAGCTCGCTGCCGCCGACGTGAGCGAAGACGCGGTGCACGAGCGCGACGCGAAGGCCGGGCCCAGGGCTCATCGCCGCGCGCCGGGCCGTGTCCGCGCGACCCTGCGCGGGCCTGTGAGCGCAGCCAGCACTTCCCGCTCGCGAGCGCGCATCCGCTCCCGCTCGCGTGGGGTGCCGACGTGGTCGTAGCCGAGCAGGTGCAGCACCGCGTGGACCACCGCGTGATCGCGCTCGCGCGCGGGATCGCGGCCCGCGTTCGTTGCCTGGCGCAGGATCGTACACGGGGCGAGCACCACGTCGCCGAGCATGAGCGAGCCCGGCTGACCCGAGTCGTCCTGCGGGAACGACAGAACGTTCGTGGTGCGATCCCGGCCGAGGTGGTCGCGGTTCAGCGCGCGCATCTCCGCGTCGTCGACCACCAGCACCGAGAGCTCGCCGGGCGGTGAGCCGAGCGCCGCGAGCACGCGCTCGAGGAGCTCGCGGAGCTCGCGGACGTCGACGTCACACTCGGTGGCGCGGTTGGAGATCAGCACGTGGCCACGCCGCACGCCCACGAGCGCCTCGGCGTGCCGTGGGTCGCCGGCCTGGCTCCGGTCGCCGGTGGAGCCTCGACGTGGCGGGCCGTGGCGTGGGCGCGATGGCGGTCGTAGGCGTCGACGATGTGACGCACCAGCCGGTGCCGGACCACGTCCTCCGGCCCGAAGAACGAGAACGACACGCCCTCCACGCCGTCGAGGATCTCGAGCGCCTCGAGCAACCCCGAGCGCGTCGCCGACGGTAGGTCGATCTGCGTGACGTCGCCGGTCACCACCGCCTTCGAGCCCACGCCGAGGCGGGTCAGGAACATCTTCATCTGCTCGCACGGTCGTGTTCTGCGCCTCGTCGAGGATGACGAACGCGTTGTGGAGCGTGCGCCCGCGCATGAACGCGAGCGGCGCGACCTCGATCACGCCGCGCTGCGCGAGCTTGGCGGCGTGCTCGAAGTCCATCATGTCGTGGAGCGCGTCGTAGAGCGGGCGCAGGTACGGGTTCACCTTCTCGGCCAGATCGCCGGGCAGGAAGCCGAGCTTCTCGCCCGCCTCGACGGCGGGCCGGGTGAGGATGATGCGCCGCACCTGATGGCGCTTGAGCGCCGCAACCGCCATCGCCATCGCCAGGTAGGTCTTCCCCGTGCCGGCCGGACCGACGCCGAAGACTAGGTCGTCGTCACGCATCGCGTCGATGTAGCGCTTCTGGTTCAGGCTCCGCGGCGCGACCCGGCGCTTGTCGGCGGCGACGTAGATCGTGTCGAGGAACACGTCCTTGAGGTGCACGCGCTCGTCGGCCGCGAGAATCGCGTGAGCGTGCTGCACGTCGTCGGCGAAGACCGGGTGCCCGGACCGGATGAGATCGAAGAGCTCGGTGAGCACTCGCGCCGCCAGCGCGACCTCGTGCTCGTCGCCGTCGATCCTCACCTCCTGACCGCGCGCGTGGATGCGTACGTGGGCGAGCTCTTCGAGCACCTTGAGGGGACTCGTTCTTCTCGCCGAACAGCGTGCGCGCCGCGTCGGCGTGCGCGAACTCGAACACACGGCTCACGTCATCCATCGAACGGACCTTCCGGAGGCTGCGTGGGGAATGCGATCAGTGCATCGGCTCGCTCGGAACGAGCGCGCCGCTTGCGGGACCGGCGTAGCGGTAGCGGCGCTCGGTCAGCCCGAGGTCGAAGCGCGACACCAGGCCATCCTCGGTGAGCGGCGTGAGATCGTCGGGATAGCGCCCGTGCTCGGCCCTGTAGAGGGCGAGCGCCTCGCCGACGGCACGCGCTCGACCGTCGACGATGGCCGCGGAGAGTCCCTGATCGTCCGGTCCGAGCATGAGCTCCAGCGCGCGACCTCGGCCGCTTCCCGCCAGCGCGGGCGTGAGCAACGCCGCCGCAGTGATCAGCATCGCCAGGATCAGCAGCACGTTCAACGCCGCGAGAGCCGCTCCCGGGTTCCAGATGCGGCGCTGGCCCACCACCAGGCGCTTGGTCAGTGCCTCGCCTGCGACCACCAGCCGCACCAGCCCCTTTTCCTGGAGGCCTTTGAGCGCTTTGCAGGCCTCGAACTCACCGATCCTCGAGCGGTAGATCGCGCGCTGCACGCTGAGGTGGTGCGTGGCGAGGTCGAGCATCAGCCACTCCGCCTCGGTGAGCCCGTTGCCCGGGTCGCTGCCGCGTGGCGTGAGCGGCCGGCGCACCTTCTCGCCGATCTCGGTCTTCTCGACGATGCGATCGAAGCTCGGCACCCACTTCTTGATCTGCGGCCACTCGTCGACCATCCGGAAGCTGTCCATCAGCAGATGGTCGGTGGGGATCGGCCCCACCAGCCCGCGCTCGAACTCGGGCGGACCCGCGCGGAACTCGAACTTGCCCTGCTTCCAGGTGAAGATCCGGAACACCGTCTCGTAGATCTGCACGCGCAGGATGTCGGCGAGGTCCTGGCGGTCGATCTTGCCGTCGGCCACCAGCAGATCGCCGAGGCGGATGCCACGGCTCTTCTGCTCCTTGAGCGCCCACTCGAGGTCCTCGGGTGCCAGGACCTCGGCCTTCACGAGCAGCTCGCCGACGCGGTGCGACTCGCCACGCTCCGGGACCTCCGCGCCGACGATGTCGCCGCTCTCGAAGAGCACGTGCACCTCGTGGTCGTCCGGATCCTGGACCACGAGCGTGCCGGTCTTGCCGTGCGTGGCGATGAGCTGCATCAGCCCTGGCACGTCCAGCTCGGTCAGCTCGCCGCGGATCGACATGTCATCCCCGGGAGTCGCGGCCGGACGCCACGAAGAGGTGGAGGTTCGTCACCAGCCACAGCACCGCGAGCGCGGTGATCTGGACACGCGCCCCGAGCGCGGACGGCCCACTCCAGACCGCCGCCGTGGGCAGCACGATGCCCGAGCCGAACACGAGCACCAGGAGGAGCGCGGTCGCGACGGCGAGTACCGCGAAGCCCGTGAGCGAGCTGCCGAGCAGCACGTGACCACCACCAGGCACGAGCAGCCCGGCCGCCCGCGCGGTCCAGCGCAGCTTGGCGCGCTCGCGCTCCACGGTCTCGCGGCGCTCCTGCTTGAACACGGGATCGAGGATCGGGTTGCCGAGGGCGAGCGAGAGGCACGCCTCGCACTCCGCGCCCATCGCCGCGCGCACCCCGCACACCACGCAGAACGGCGCGCCGCAGCGCGTGCACGCGGGTGGCACCGGTCCGAGCGCCGAGCGGCTGCGGCGAATGGCGAGCACGGTGACGATCGCCACCATGCCGACCAGCACCGGGAACGCGACGCGAGGGAGTCCGCGCACCAGCGAGCCCCACATCGCGTCGGCGGAACGCGCGCGTGCGGCGGGCTCGACCTGGAGCCGCGCCTCGAGGCGCTCGCGCGGGAGCGGAGCGTCGAGGAGGAAGCGGTTGAGGCCGCGGGCGCTGGTGACGTGGAACGCGTTCACGCGTAGCGGGTCGATCGCCTGGGCGCGCGCGAACGCGTCCTGGCTCGGCATCAGCACGAAGTTCTGGCGCAGCACCTGGCTCTCGTTGAGGTGTGCCTCGGCGAGCTCGGGATCGAGCTCGATGGCGCGCCGGAACTCGGCCATCGACTCTTGCTCCTGCCCCTGGTGGAAGAGCACGATGCCCAGGTTGTTGTGCACCCACGCGGCGTCCGTCTCGAGCGCGGCGACCCGCCTCCACGCGGCCTCGGCGAAGTCGAGGTGACCGGCGCGCTTGGCGAGCAGCGCCAGCGCCGCGAGCGGCTCGACCGTCTCCCCCTTCGCCTTCACCTCGGCGATCAGCGCCTCGACCAGCTCGGCCGAATAGCTCTCCGTCTGCGCACGCACCACCGGATCCTCGAGCGCGAGCCGATGCACCGAGATGCGCTCGGCCAGCGCGGTCACCCCCCACGGTCCACACGCCACCAGCACGCCGAGGAGCGCGCCCACCACGCGCTCACGGGTATGCCCGGCCAGCCACACCGCCACCAGCAGCGCGAGCGCCAGCCACCCCAGCCCGAGCCTGAGCCTGAGCGCCCCCGCGAACACCGGTAGCCACACCGCCACCAGGAGCGAGCGTGACCACCAGCTCGGCAGGCGGTGCTCGACCGCGTGTGTGAGGCGACGCCGGTGGCGGATCACCACCAGCAGCGGAAACGCGATCGCGACCGCGAGCCCACACAGGAGTCCGTAGAAGAGACCCGTGGCCTGGAAACGCGCGCGCTCCGCGAGGCTGGTCTGGAGCACCTCCGTACCCTCGCTGAGCTCGCGCACCGCCTCGTTCCACTGCGCGGGGCCGCTGCGAAGCAAGACGTCGGCGCGCGCGAAGCGCGTCTGCGGCAGCTCGGGGGCGAGCCGGCGCGCAGCCTGCACCCGGGCGTCGGCCTGCTCGAGATCGTGACGGGCGACGTCCCGCGCGGCCTCGCGCAGCAGTGCCGCGGCGAGCACCGGCAGCTCGTGCTGCCCGCTACCGAGCGCCAGGTCGTAGATGCGGTCCAGCAGCGAGTCGGCGCTCGGCTGCTGCGCCGCCAGTGCGAGCCGGCGCTTCTCCCACAGCTTGTCGATCTCGCCGCGAACGTCCGTGGCGTTGCGGGGAAGGCGCCGACCCCACGCCACGGCGGTGGCTGGCGGACCCGGGGCGGCTCGACGAACGGCGCCCGCGGCTGGACAGGCTCGAGGACGTCCTCACCCGATATCCCGGGCAGGCCACCGCCCGAGTCCGGCTGTGCGTGCGCAAACGGCGCCAGGAGCACGCCCCACGCGACCGCGAGCGCGAGCCACCCGGCGACGACGTGCCTCCGCCCCCGCGCGCGAACCCTCGCGGGGCGACCGGCGATCCGGGCCATCGGGGACATGCGGCGCGGGCGACTCACTCCGGGTGCGGTCACGCCTCCTCGGGCGGACGCGGCGCTTCCTCGCGAAATTGCGAAGGAATCGCCGATGCGTGGCCAACTGCGACGCGGGGCGGACGCTACCACAGCCGCGTTTTGGCCATCAACACGCGTCGCGCTCCACCGGACCACCGGCGGCGACCCGCCGCAGGGCGGACCGGGGGGCGGTCGAGCCTCAGGCCTTCGGGGTCCTCTCCTTGCGGGGCCGCACGAAGTGCGTGGCGTTGCCGAAGAACGACTCCGCGACCTCGGAGATCGTCTCGGAGAGCGTGGGATGCGGATGGATGGTCTCGGCGACGTCGCGCACCAGCGCCCCCATCTCGCTCGCCAGGCAGCCCTCGGCGATCAGCTCGCCCGCTCCTGCTCCCACGACACCCATGCCCAGCACCTGTTCCGTCTCGGGGTCGACGATCAGCTTGGTGGCACCGTCGGGGCGACCGAGTGTGAGCGCACGCCCCCACCCGCCCCACGGCATGCGCAGGACCTCGATCGTGCGGCCGCTGCGCTTGGCCTCGCTCTCGGTCAGCCCACACCACGCGATCTCGGGATCGGTGAACACCACCGCCGGGATCGCACGCGGCTCGAACGCCGCGGAATGGCCCGCGATCGCCTCCGCCGCGACCTTCGCCTCGTGCGCCGCCTTGTGAGCGAGCATCGGCTCCCCCGCGACGTCGCCGATCGCGAAGATCCGCGGGTCGGCGCTCCGACGCTGCGCGTCCACGGTGATGAAGCCGCGCTCGTCGAGCGTCACTCCCGTGACCTCCAGGCCGAGGCCCTCGGTGTTCGGCCGGCGCCCGACCGCCACCAGCACGCGGTCGAAGAGCCGCTGGTCCTCGCCTCCGCCGGCGCGGCGCAGCGTGACGGCGACGCCGTCGGCGCGAGGCTCGAGCGCCGTGACCTCGGTCGAGAGCTCGATCGCAGCGAGCTGCTCCTTGACCCGTTTCTCGAGCACCCGCACGAGGTCACGGTCCACGCCCGGCAGCAGTCCGTCGAGCTTCTCCACCACGCTCACCTGCGAGCCGAGGGCCGCATACACCGACCCCAGCTCGAGCCCGATGTAGCCGCCGCCCACCACCAGCAGCCGCGCTGGCACGTCGGGCAGCTCGAGCGCGCCGGTCGAGTCCATGACGCGCACGTCGCCGATCGCGAAGAGCCGAGGACAGATCGGAAGCGAGCCCGTGGCGACGATCGCGTGACCGAACCGCACCCGCTGCGCGGCGAGCGACTCGTCGCCGGGAAGCGGCGTGACCTCGACCTCGCTCGACGAGACGAAGCGCCCGCGCGCCCGCAGGTAGCGGACCTTGCGACGCTTGGCGTGATCGCCGACACCGTTGCCGAGCTTGGTGACGATCTCGTCCTTCCACGCACGGATGCGCTCGAGGTCGATGGTCGGCGCGCCGAACGTGACGCCGTGCTGCGCGGCCTCGCGCACGCCCTGGATCACCGCCGCCTGGTGCAGCAGCGCCTTCGACGGAATGCAGCCACGGTTCACGCACACACCGCCGAGGCGCGGGTCGGCGTCGATCAGCGTCACGGACTTACCGAGGTCCGCCGCCCGGAAGGCCGCGGCGTAGCCGCCCGGCCCGCCGCCGATCACCACCACGTCGGCCGTGCTGGATTCGCTCGTCATGGCACTCCCCGCCGAGTGTTCGCGAATCGCTGCGCCCCGCCCGTGTCCGCTCCACGGCGACGGTAGCGCGGGGCCTCGTCCCGCACCCCAGCCGGCTGCGGGGGACGAGCCCCCGCGCTACGAAGGCGAGCCGATCCGTGGGCACTCATTTCGCTTCTCGCGATCGTGTCCGCCCGGATCACGCTCCGTCCAGCAGGAAGCAGAGCGGATCCTCGAGGAGTGCCGCCATGCGGCGCAGGAAGCGCGCGCCGTCGGCGCCGTCGACGAGGCGGTGATCGTAGGAGAGCGCGAGCGGCAGCATGAGGCGCGGCACGAACGAGCCGTTCTGGAAGCGCGGCGTCCACTCGCCGCGCGCCACGCCCAGCACCGCCACCTCGGGGTGATTCACGATCGGCGAGAAACCGCTGCCGCCGATCCCGCCCAGGTTGGTCACGGTGAAGCTCGCGCCGCGCAGCTCGGGGACCTGGATCTTCTTCTCTCGCGCGCGCTTCGCCAGGTCCTCGACCTCGCGCGCGAGCGCCAGGACACCCTTGGCGTCGACGTCGCGCACCACTGGAACCAGCAGTCCACGGTCGGTGTCGACCGCCACCGCGATGTGGCGATAGTGCTTGAGCACGATCTCCTGGCGCTCCATGTCGATCGAGGCATTGAGCTGTGGCATCTCGGTGAGCGCGATCGAGGCGGCCTTGAGGATGATCGGCGTGAGCGTCAGGCGCACCCCGCGTTGCCTGTGGGTCTCGGCGAAGCGCTTGCGCAGCGCCTCGAGCTCGGTGACGTCGGCGTGGTCGAAGTTGGTCACCTGCGGAATCACCGACCACGCGCGGCTCATGCGCTCGGCGGTGAGACGGCGCACGTTGCTCATCGGCTGACGCTCGATCTCGCCCCACTCCGCGAAATCCGGCAGTGGCGGCACCGCGCCCCCGCCCGCCGTCGCGGCACGCTCGGGGGACGGGGCGCGCGGGGGCGCCGACGTCAGCAGCCGGCGCGCGTGCGCCTTCACGTCCTCGAGCGACACGCGACCCGCGGGACCACTGCCCGGGACACGGTTCACGTCGAGGCCGAGCTCGCGCGCGAGGCGCCGCACCGACGGCGGGGCGGGCGCGAGGCGGCTTGGGACGGGCGAGGACGCCTCATCCGCGCCGCCGGCCTCCGTGTCGCCCGGCTCCGCGGACCTGGGCTCCGCAGGCGGCTGCACCGGCGGCGGCTCGGGGGCTCTCGGTGCCGCGTGTGGCGCGGCCTTCGAGGCGGCGCGCGCGGGTGGGCTCGCGGGTGCGCTCGGCTCGTCCTCGTCGACGGCCACGGCGTCTTTCTCAGCGCGCGCCACGGCCGCCTCGGAGTCAGGCTTCGCGGCGGGCGGGGGTGGCGCGCTGGGCGTGGACGACTCGGCCTCTGCGGCTCGGGGTCCTGTCACGGAGGGCTTTCGCCCATCTGACGGCTTTGCCGCAGCAGCCGCGCCGTCGGCGAGCGTGAGCAGGACCTGGCCGACCTCCACCACGTCTCCCATCTTCACCAGCACCGCCTCCACGGTGCCGCCCGCCGACGCGGGCACCTCGATCGCGGCCTTGTCGGTCTCGAGCTCGATGATCGACTGGCCGCTCTCGATCACGTCCCCCGGCGCGACCATGATGCGCACCACCTGGCCGGACTCGACGTTCTCGCCGAGCTCGGGAAGCTTCACTTCGGTCGGCATGGGTGGGTCTCCGTGTGGGTCCGCGGACGGATCCCGGTTGGAGGGACGCGGTCCCTCGCATCCACTCCGCTCGCTCGCGGTGCAGCACGGCGGCTGCGAGGGACCGCAGCCCTCCAGGGCGCGCGCGGGATCATCACACCGTCACCGGATCGGCCTTGGCCGGGTCGAGGCCGAGGTCGTTGATCGCCTTGGTGACGGTCTCGAAGGGGACCTTGCCGTCGCGCATCAGGGCGCTCAGCGTCGCGATGGTGATCCAGCGCGCATCGCCCTCGAAGAAGTCGCGCAGCGCGCGCCGCCCCTCGCTGCGCCCGAAGCCGTCGGTGCCGAGCGAGGTGATCGGGCGCGGCGCCCAGCGCGCGATCGAGTCGGGGAGTGCCTTCATGTAGTCGGTCGAGGCCACGATCACGCCCGGACGCGCCGCCAGGCACTCGGCGACGTACGGCTCGCGCGCGGGATCAGCGGGGTGGAGCAGGTTCCAGCGCTCGCACGCGAGCGCCTCGCGGCGCAGCTCCTTCCAGCTCGTCACGCTCCACACGTCCGCCGCCACCTGGTAGCGCTCCGCGAGCAGCTTCTGCGCGGCGAGCACCTCTTGCAGGATCGCGCCGCTGCCGAGGAGCTGGGCGCGCAGCGCGCCATCGCCGTTCTCGGCAGCGCGGAACAGGTACATGCCATTGAGGATGCCGTCGCGCGCTCCATCCGGCATGGCCGGCATCGGGTAGGGCTCGTTTCCCACCGTCAGGTAGTAGAAGACGCTCTCCTGCTCGACGTACATGCGGCGAATGCCTTCCTCGACGATCACCGCGATCTCGAACGCGAACGCCGGGTCGTAGGCGACCAGATTGGGCACCGACTGCGCGAGCAGGTGGCTGTGGCCGTCCTGGTGCTGGAGCCCCTCGCCCGCGAGCGTGGTGCGCCCGGACGTGCCGCCCACCAGGAAGCCCCGGCAGCGCATGTCGCCGGCGGCCCAGATCTGGTCGCCGATGCGCTGGAAGCCGAACATCGAATAGAAGATGAAGAACGGGATCGTGTTGACGCCGTGAGTGGAGTACGCGGTGCCCGCGGCGATGAACGATGCCATCGATCCGGCCTCGGTGATCCCCTCTTCCAGGATCTGGCCGTCGCGTGCCTCGCGGTAGAAGAGCAGGCTGTCGGAGTCCACGGGGTCGTACTTCTGGCCGACGTGCGAGTAGATGCCGCACTGACGGAAGAGCGACTCCATGCCGAACGTGCGCGCCTCGTCGGGGACGATCGGCACGATCAGCTTGCCGACCGCCTTGTCACGCAGGAGCTTCGCGAGGATCTTCACGAACGCCATCGTGGTCGCCACGTCGCGGCCGTTCGTGCCTTCGAGGAACTCCGCGAACAGCGAGGACGGCGGAGGCGTGAAGGCGGGTCCCGTCGCGGTGCGCCGCGGCAGGTAGCCGCCGAGCGCTTCGCGTCGTTCTCGCAAATACCGGATCTCGGGACTGTCGTCGGGTGGACGGTAGAACGGCGCCTTCGCCACGTCCTCGTCCGAGATCGGGATGCCGAAGCGGGTGCGGAACTCGCGCAGCTCCTCCTCGTTCAGCTTCTTCTGCTGGTGAGTGATGTTGCGACCCTCACCCGCCTCGCCGAGCCCATACCCCTTGACCGTCTTGGCGAGGATCACCGTCGGCGAGCCGCGGTGGTTCACCGCGCTCTGGAACGCCGCGAAGACCTTCTCGGGGTCGTGCCCACCGCGCTTCATCTTGCGGATCTGCTCGTCGGTCATGTCGGCGACGAGGGTCTTCAAGTGCTCGGAGACGCCGAAGAACTTCTCGCGGGTGTAGGCGCCCGGCTCGACGCTGAACTTCTGGTACTCCCCGTCGACGACCTCGCCCATGCGCCGCACCAGCTCGCCGTCCTTGTCGCGCGCCAAGAGCGGATCCCAGTCGCTGCCCCAGATCACCTTGATCGCGTTCCAGCCCGCACCGCGGAACGCCGCTTCCAGCTCCTGGATGATCTTGCCGTTGCCACGCACCGGCCCGTCGAGGCGCTGCAGGTTGCAGTTCACGACGAAGATCAGGTTGTCGAGCCCCTCGCGCGCTGCGAGCGTCATCGCGCCGAGCGTCTCGGGCTCGTCGCTCTCACCGTCCCCGACGAAGCACCACACCTTCGACGCCGAGGTGTCCTTGAGCCCGCGATCCGCGAGGTAGCGGTTGAAGCGCGCCTGGTAGATCGCGTTGAGCGGCGAGAGCCCCATCGAGACGGTGGGAAACTGCCAGAAGTCCGGCATCAGCCACGGATGCGGATAGGACGAGAGGCCGCCGCCGCGGCGCAGCTCGCGACGGAAGCGCCCGAGCAGGTCCGCGTCGATGCGGCCCTCGAGGAACGCACGCGCGTAGATTCCCGGCGCCGCGTGCCCCTGGAAGAACACCTGGTCGCCCGAGGTCTCGCCGCTCGCCGCGCGGAAGAAGTGGTTGAAGCCGATCTCCAGCAACGTCGCCGCCGACGCGTAGGTCGATATGTGGCCACCGATCCCGGGCTCCTCGCGGTTGGCGCGCACCACCATGGCCATGGCGTTCCAGCGCGCATAGCTCTTGATGCGGCGCTCGATCTCGCGGCTCCCCGGGAAGCGCGGCTGCTTCTCGCGCGGGATCGTGTTGATGTACGGGGTGTTGGCGGAGAACGGGATCTCGACCCCGGCCCTGTAAGCCTGCTCCTCGAGGGCGTGCAGCAGCGCGGCGGCGCGCTCCGGCCCCGCGCGTCCGATCACCTCGGCGAAGGACTCGAGCCACTCGCGGGTCTCGCGCGCGTCTTCCTCGGGAGCGGACGGGGTCTTCGGATCGGTCGCCATGGTCCTCCCGGCCCGCCGGACGCGGAAACCGCCTGGTGGGCGCTCCGGCGGACACGTCGAGGCGAGTATATCGGCGGGCTTCCCCGGCCGCGCGAGCGCGGCATTGCCCCTTTCGGCGCCTGCGCCCGGCGCCTAGAATGCTTCGTCCCGCTCGCCAGCCTCCTCAGAGACCTCCATTCATGGGTGAAACCGACGATCCCCGCGACGCCGCGCTCCGCGCGCTCGCGCGCCTCAAGATCTTCCCGTTGCCGAGCTCGGTGCTGATCCCAGGCGGTTACCTGCCGCTGCACGTGTTCGAGCCGCGCTACCGCGAGATGCTCACCGACTGTCTCGCGAGCGATCGGGTGCTCGCCGTCGCGACGCTGGCACCCGGCTGGGAGACCAACTACGAGGGCCGCCCCGCGGTGCTGCCGATGATGGGCGTCGGTTACATCGAGAGCGACGAGAAGCTCTCGAACGGCCGCTTCAACATCCTGCTGCAGGGTCAGCTCCGTGTCCGCATGCTGAGCGAGCACCCGGCCACCCACGCTTACCGCGAGATCCACGCCGCGCTCGTGCCCGACCTGCTGCGACCCGAGGACCGTGACGAGGTCGAGGCGACGAGCGTCACGTTGCGGCGGCTGGTGCTCGATCTGGCCGCGGCGCTGCCCAACACCACCGCGCGACCGCTGGCGCGCGCTGCTGCGTCCGAGCGCGACGAGAGCCGGCTCGTCGACCTGGTCGGGGCCGCCGTGCTCAGCGACGCGGAGCAGCGCCAGACGTTTCTCGAGCAGACCGACGTGAAGCGCCGCCTCGACATGGCGATCGACCGCGTCAGCCAGATGCTGCTGCAGGTCTCCCAACCCACCGGCGGCGAAGCGTGACCGCGGCCGCCCCGTCTCGGGCCGCGGTCCCCTGGAGGGCCGCGGTCCCTCGCGGCCGCCGCAGTCCTTTCGTCACCCGCCGACCCCGTCGTCCGGACTCGCCATGACCCGACCCACGGTTTCCTCGGGAGGCGGCTTCAAGGCCGTCGCCTACATCTTCCAGAAGGGGCGCGAGGCCGGCTCGGTCGTCGAGCTCTACAAGCGGCTGCGCTCGCGCAACGCGTGCAAGACCTGCGCGCTCGGCATGGGCGGACAGTCGGGCGGCATGGTCAACGAGACGGGGCACTTCCCGTCCGTCTGCAAGAAGTCGATCCAGGCCCAGGCCAGCGACATGACCGGCGTGATCGAGGAGAGCTTCTTCCAGCACACCTCGATCGACGCCATGGCGCGGCTGAGCTCGGCCGAGTTCGAGCGGCTCGGCCGCCTCACCTTCCCGATCGTCGCCGAGCCCGGCGCCACCCACTTCCGCCGCATCGGCTGGGACGAGGCGCTCGATCGCACGGCGGTGGCCTTTCGCGACGCGCCCCGCGACGAAGCCTTCGTCTACGCGTCGGGGCGCTCGAGCAACGAGGCCGCATTCCTGCTCCAGCTCGTGGCGCGCGCGTACGGCACGCCCAACATCCACAACTGCTCGTTCTACTGCCACGCCGCGTCGGGCGTGGCGCTCTCGCAGATCATGGGCTCGGGCACAGCGTCGGTGACCCTCGACGATCTCGAGAAGGCCGACATCGCGGTGGTCGCGGGCGCGAACCCCGCGAGCAACCACCCACGGCTCATCACCGAGCTCATGAAGCTGCGGCGGCGCGGCGGCAAGGTGATCGTCATCAACCCGCTCAAGGAGCTCGGCCTGCTTCGCTTCCGCGTACCCTCGGACCCGTGGTCGCTGGTCATGGGCTCGACGATCTCCGACCTCTACCTCATGCCGCACGTGGGCGGAGACGTGGCCGTCGCGAAGGCGCTGCTCAAGGGCGTGATCGAAGCGGACGCCGTCGATCGCGAATACGTCGGCGCGTACACCGCCGGCTGGGACGCGGTCGAGAGCGACGTGCGCGCCACGAGCTGGGACGTGCTGGTCCGCGAGAGCGGGCTCTCGCGCGCCGACATCGACGCCGCGGTCGCGTTGCTCGCGGGCGCCAAGCGCGGGCTCATGTTGTGGGCGATGGGGCTCACCCACCACGTCCACGGCGTCGACAACATCCTCGCGCTCGCGAACCTGGCGCTGGCGCGCGGCTGGCTCGGGCGACCCGGCGCCGGGCTGGTGCCGATCCGCGGTCACTCGAACGTCCAAGGAGTCGGCACCTGCGGCGTGTCGCCGACGGTGAAGGAGGCGTTCGCGGCCAAGCTCGAGGAGGTCTACGGCATCTCGGTGCCGCGCGAACCCGGCCAGGACACCTACGCGTCGATGGTCGCCGCCGAGCAGGGACGCATCCGCGCCGCACTGCTCTTCGGCGGCAACCTGTTCGCGAGCAACCCCGACCGCGAGTGGGCCGGCGCCGCCATGCGGCGGATCGCGCTCTCCTGCTCGATCACGACCAAGCTCAACGAGGGGCACGTCCACGGGCGCGGCCAGACCGCGATCGTGCTGCCCGCGCTGGCCCGTGACGAGGAATCACAGTGGACCACCCAGGAATCGATGTTCAACTACGTACGGCTCTCGGAGGGCGGCACCCCGAACGTCGAAGGCGAGATGCGTAGCGAGGTCGAGATCCTCGCGGCGCTCGCCGAGCGCATCCTGCCCGCGGGGAAGTTCGACTGGAGCGCCCTCCGCAGCCACAAGGCACTCCGCGAGGCGATGGCGAAGGTCATGCCCGCCCTCGGCGAGCTCGCCGAGATCGACCGCACCAAGAAGGAGTTCGTGATCGCCGGCCGCACCTTCCACGAGCCCAGGTTCGAGACGCCCGACGGGCTCGCGCACTTCGCCGTGACTCCCCTCCCCGAGCTGCCCTTCGCCGAGGGCGACTTCCGGTTGATGACGCTGCGCTCCGAGGGTCAGTTCAACACCGTGGTCTACGAGGAAGAGGACCTCTACCGCGGCAACAAGCACAGGAACGTGGTCATGCTGTCCGCCGCCGACGCCGCCCGCCTCGGTGTGAAGGAGGGCGACCTCGTCACCGTCGAGACCGCCATCGGCTCGATGACCGTCGAGGCCTCCATCACCGACATCCGCGACGGCAATCTCGCAATGTACTACCCGGAAGCGAACGCGCTGGTGCCGCGCCAGCTCGACCCACGCTCGAAGACCCCGGCGTTCAAGAGCGTCCCGGCGCGGGTGCGGGTCGGGCTATCGACCGCCTCACCAGCGGCCTGAGGCGCCCGCTTCCGCATCCACGTCCGTTCGGGAACCCGCGGCGACGGATCGCGCCGCTCCGGTCGACCGACGCCGAAGCTCGCACGCCCTCGAGAACCTCGATGGCCGCGCGTCGGCGCGCGCGTCACATCCGCGCTTTTGCCGTGTCGAAGATCTTCCTGGCCTTCGCTGGCGCGCCGTCGACGCCCGAGAACACGATCGTCATGAGGTCCTCGCCGGTGCGGATCATGAGCGCCGGGCCGACGGCGGCGGCCTGATCGCCGAGGCCTGCGTAGGGGTCCGCGATCCCGGGCTCGTGCTTGGCCATCGCGCCGACCGCCGACATGGCGACCTCCCCGTCGCCCCGGGCGATCGTGAGCTCGACGTAGGGGCTCGACCCATCGCCGGGCTGGTACGTGCACTTGCCGTCTCCATCGGCTGTGGTGGCCACGGGTGCACCGAGGATCGCCGTCATCTCGCTCGCCGTGACGAGCTGGCACGCGGGGAGCGGCGGGTGTCCGGCGTCTGGCGAAGCCGCGGCGCCGGGCGCCGCGGTGGCGGCCGACTTCTTGGTCCGCACGGCGGCGCACGTTAGCGCCGCTTTCTCGGCGTCCGAGAGTCGGTAGAGGTTGATGTCGAGCTGCCGGATCGTGCCGTTCGGCTCGAGGAAGGCGTTGAACTGGTGCTGGTGCGCGGCCCACGTCATCGTGGCGTCCGTCTTCCAGCTTGGCGGCCCCATGAGCGTCACGAGCGAATCCGCCGTGGCGCCAGGCTGGGCCTGGCACCACTTGGCGGGCCACGTGTCCGCGACCTTCTTCGACACCTCGGCTGCGCGCGTGCTGGCCGGCGAAATCGAAGCTGCGACCACGACGATCAGACCCCAGGCGATTCGGTTCATGACGTGGGTGCTCCCTTTCGAGCTCGCGGGCTCGAGACGAGACCGCGGGTCACGCAGGCTTGTAGAGGGTGACGAGGCAGCCGCCCGCGGCGGCGAGGGCGATGCCGAGGGCGAACGGCCAGCGGATCGCGCCGACGCCGCCGGCCGGGGGATGCACGATCATCGAGGCGATGGCGTTCACGACGGGTGCGCCGGCGAACACGATCGACATCACCATCGCTGGTGTTCCCTTGTTTCCGAACGCGAGCAGCACGCCGAAGGCACCGATCGCGCCAGCCACGCCGGCGATCGTGGACCAGACCATGCCGTTGGTCGGCAGGCTGCCGAGCGCTACGCGGTGCAGCTTGAGCACGACCAGTGGCGCGAACACCGCCACCAGCAAGTACGCGAGGCCCACGAAGAGGAAGGCCTTGTAGCGGCCGTTCACCGGGTCGGCCATGCCCATCGTGCCGGTGTGCAACAGCAGGCCGTAGACGCCCCAGGTGAACACCGTGAGCAGTGCAAAGCCGAGCCACGCCATCGTGCGGATCCTCCGGTTCGGTCGGGGACGAGCACTGTAGCGCGAGGCCACGACGACGGAGCCGAGGGTGTGCGCCGTGCCGAGCGCGGCGGCGACGTTGGCGCTGGAAGCGGGCGGGGGTAAACCCCGCCCTTCTACGTCGCGAGGCCGGGCGCCGGCGGCGATCGGGGAGAGATCGACATGGTCCAGGTCGACGTGTTCTGGGGATACGGCTTCGGCGCGAGCCTGGCGGTGGCTTCGGGCCGCACGCTCGCCAAGACGGCGCAGCCGTTCCACACGCGCCACGGCTTCTCGACGGCCGTCTTCCTGGCCCTCTTCTGGGCACCCACCGGCATGTTGCTGCTGCTCCGTCATCCATCGTGGGAGACGATGCAGGCGGCCGACAGTCTCGCGTCGATCCCGGTGTTCCTGACGCTCGCCTTCGGCATCACCAACGTGACGCAAGGACTGCTCGGCTTCTGGGTCGGCCAGAAGCTGATGGCGGCCCGCCGCTACTACCTGGCCAACCTCAACTGGCTGCTCGGCTACTTCGGGATGTTCTTCATCCTGGTGTACGGCTGGGACGGGCTCGGCTTCGACCGCTTCTTCTACGATCGAGACATGCTCGCCGGTTCGCCGGCCTGGACGCCCGGCGCAGGCACGGGTGCGACGATCCTCGGTACCCTCGGCGCCCTGTTCCGGTTCCTCGTGAGCGGCGTCGCGGTGACGCTCTACGAGGACGGGCTGTGGCTGCTACCGCCCTTCTTCGTGCTGATGTATCGCTGGCACGCGGAAGGGCTGCGCGGCGAAGGGAAGCGCGTCGAGCTCGCCAGAGACCTGCCCGCCTGGATCAAGTCCTACCTGGGCGCGGTGTTCGGCATCGGGCTCGGCGCGGCGATCTTCTGCGCCGTGGTCACCAACTACGTCGGCGCCGCGCTCGGCGTGGGCGACCACGTGGCACGCGCGCTCGGCCAGATCCCCGCCGAGACCACGCGCCACGTGGCGAGCTACCTCCTCGGACTACCGCTCGGGCTCGCGATCCTCGCCGCCACGGTGCTCAAGCCGAACGGTGTGGCGTCGCGCATCCTCGCGCCGTGGATCGGAGAGCGCTGAGCGGCCGACGCTCGTCCCGGGGCCGTCAGAAGCAGCTACAGCGGCCGGCGAAGGTACCGCCCACGCTCTCGCACAGATTTCCCGCGCTCGACTGGTCCTCCACACACTCCGCCGCGGCGGCGTCTTCGTCCCTGCCGTCGAACGAGGCCGAGTCGCCGCCGAGAACGCCACTGGGCGTCTGACAGACCGCCTGGCACTGGAACGTGACCAGATCGCCTTCGTCGTCGGAGTCACCGCCACACGACGCGACCATCGTCCCGGCCACGACGAGCGCGGTGACGAACGCCACGAGACTCCACTTACCGGTACGCATCTTCGCTTCCTCCCAATCGATGGTTGTGCCGACCCACGACGGGCCGGCTCATCGCGGATGGAAGCACGAGCGCGCGGCCTCACGCCATTCGGCGAGACCGCCAACCTCGCGACGTCGTAATGGCCTTCCGTACGCCGGGCGGCGGCCGCGCGGTGCGCTCAGCCGAAGCCCGCGACCGGATGCGGCACGTAGGGCGCTTCGAGCATGGCGATTTCCTCGCCGTCGAGCCGCACGTCGAGCGCCGCGACCGCGGTCTCGAGGTGCTCCATCCGCGTCGCGCCCACGATCGGTGCGGTCACGATGTCCTTGTGGAGCAGCCAGGCGAGCGCGACCTGCGCGTGCGGCACCCCACGCGCCTGCGCGACGCGATCGACCGCCAGCTTGACCCGCTGGTCGGCGTCCGGCAGCGCCGCGTAGACGATCTTGGCGAAGCGATCGGTCTCCGTGCGTTTGGTGGCGCCTGCCTCCGGCGGCCTGGCCAGATGCCCACGCGCGAGCGGGCTCCACGGGATCACGCCCACGCCCTGATCGCGACAGAGCGGCAGCATCTCGCGCTCCTCCTCGCGATAGAGGAGGTTCAGGTGGTTCTGCATCGACACGAAGCGTGTCCACCCGTGGCGCTCGGCGAGCGCCTGGGCCTTCGCGAACTGCCACGCCCACATCGACGATGCACCCAGGTAGCGCGCCTTGCCGGCGCGCACCACGTCGTGGAGTGCGTCCATCGTCTCCTCGATGGGTGTCGCGTCGTCCCAGCGATGGATCTGGTAGAGGTCCACGTAGTCGGTGCCGAGGCGTCTCAGGCTGGCGTCGATCTCGTGGAGGATCGCCTTCCGCGACAACCCGCCACCGTTCGCCCCGGGACGCATGACACCCCACACCTTGGTGGCGATCACCACCTCCTCGCGACGCGCGTACTCGCGCAGCGCGCGCCCGGTGATCTCCTCGCTCGCGCCGTACGAGTAGATGTTGGCGGTGTCGAAGAAATTGATGCCGAACTCGATCGCGCGGCGGAAGAAAGGCCTCGAGTCCTCCTCGCGGAGCGCCCACTCCCACCGTAGCGGCGAACCCTCGACTCGTGCGTTGGGGTCGCCGTAGCTCATGCAACCCAGACAGAGGCGGGACACGGTGAGGCCGGTGCGGCCGAGTCGTCGATATTCCATGGGGCTCTCCTCTCCGGGTCACCGTAGCGGATTCCAGGCGCGGCTGGCCGCGCGTATCCTCAGAGGCGGAGGAACCGAACGTGGACGTTCGCATTCTCGACCTCGACGGCGCGGTCACGGGCCAACGTGACTGGGTGGCGCACCACGCGCCCGTCGTGATCCCGATGCAGGAATGGGGGCCGCGGATCCGGATCTGCGCCTCGTATCCTCGCTACCGCCGTTTCGCCGCGGCGTACGCCGAGCGCTGCGCCAGGACCGTTGACGGCCCGTCGATCACGTTCTGCGGCTCGGGCGACTTCCACCACGTCACGGTGGCGCTCCTCGAGCAGCTCGGCGAGCCGTTCAACGTGCTTCACATCGACAAGCACCCCGACTGGGTGGGCTACGCTCCGCTCGTGCACTGCGGAACGTGGGTCAACCATGCACTCCGGAACCCCAACCTGCAGCGCTACGTCCACGTCGGAGCGGACCTCGACCTCGACAACGGCTTCCGCCACGTCGCGCCCTGGCGAGCGCTGCGCTCCGGGAAGATCACCACGTTCCCGGCCGTGAAGCGGCTCTCGAAGGGGAACTGGGCCGCCGTGCCGACCCAGCCGCTGCGCGTCGCCCCCGAGCAGCCGTTCGGTCCCTCGCGTGTCGACGAGCTGTGCGCGGGCTTGCGCGCCGACCTCGCGCGCGTGCCGCTCTACGTCACCATCGACAAGGACGTGATGCGCCCCGACGATGCCATCGTGAACTGGGACTCGGGGCGGCTCACCTTGGACGAGGTGCTTTCGGTGGTGCGGTGGTTCGTGGCGGCGGCGAACGGGCGACTCGCCGCCATGGACGTCGTGGGCGACTGGTCCGTCGCGCGAACCGAGGGGTTGCTCCGCGGCGTGCTCGTGAAGGCCGAGCACCCAGCGCTCGCCGTCACGCCCGGTGAGGCGGCGGAGATCAACGGCCGCACCAACCGCGCGATCGTCGACGCGGTCAGCGCCGCCATCGGGGCACGACCGGGAAGTGCCGCGGCTTGATGGGTAAGCGCGCGTCGACGGGCCTCGCGTCCGCGGCACGGCCGATCCAACGCCCCCCCGGCTGCCCGTCCGGGCTAGACTCGCCGCGATGCAGAACTGGGTACTCCGCACGGCCGCGCTCGCGGTGGGAATCATCGGGTTCGGCTATCTGCTCGTGCCCGCACGCGTTCTCGGGATCTACGGGGTCGAGCTTCACTCGGTGACCGAGACGGCGATCGTGCGCGCCGCGTACGGCGGTCTATTCGTCGCCTTCGCCCTGCTCTTCGCTCTGGGCTCGCAGCGCGACGCGCTCGCTCGGCCGGCGCTCATCGCGCTCGCGACCTTCATGAGCGGTTTCGGTCTAGTCACCAAGCAAGGCCTGCTCTACCACTTCGCATCCAAGGAGGAGCTCGTCTTCGAGATCCCTCCTCGAGGCGGGGTGGCGCGACGCCGCCGAGATCGCCGCGGCGGTAGACGCCGCTCCGTCGGGCGGCGCCGCGCTGGAGGCGATCATCCGCACCTACGTCGAGCGCTACGCGCGCGAGCTCGACCTCTTCCGGCTGGTGATGCAGCAGGTCCAGGTCTACGACACCCGCGCCCTCATCGGAGCCGCGCAGCTCGCGCGCATCCGTCCGCTCAACGAGAAGCTCTATGGCGGCGCCGAGCGCAAGGTGCGCGAGCAGCTCGGCGCGAAGCGGGTTCGCCGGAAGCGCGCCGAGAGCACTCCCCTCGACCCGCGCCGGCTGGCGTTCTGCGCTCACCTCGCGGCGATCGGGATCGTCGCGATGAAGGCGCTCGTCGAGAAGTTCGGTGATCCGCTGATCCACACCGACGACGAGCTGATCACCCTGATGGGCGCCGTGTTCCGTGCGGCGACCGGAGACGGAGCCCCTGCATGACCGCGACCGCCGCCTTCACCCTCGAGAACCCCGTGTTCCGCACGTACGCCATCGCCGCGAGCCTGATGGTGCTCAAGATGTTCGCGATGGCATGGCTCACCGTGTACCGGATGATGCGCGTCAACGGCGGCTACCGGAGCCCCGAGGACACCCGGAAGTCGCTACTCAACCCCAACCCGAGCCCCGACCAGACCCAGCCCAACGACTACGTCGAGCGGATCCGCCGCATCCACCACAACGACCTCGAGAACGTCCCGGCGTTCCTCGCTGCGGGGCTGATCTACGTCGCGACCGGGCCGTCGGCCGCGCTCGCGAGCGGGCTCTTCTACGGCTACGTGGCGAGCCGCCTCGCCCACTTCGCCGCCTACGTGACCGCGCGCTCCCACGAGGCCCGCGCCACGTGCTGGACGATCGGCGCGGCGATCGTCATGTACATGGCCGCCGCGAGCCTCGTTCACGCGCTCCTCGGCTGAGCCTGCGGTCGCGAAGGATCACGACCCTCCGGCGGATCGGCTTCCCACCTGGCGGGCTGCGGTCCCTCGCAGCCGCGCCCGGGTCCCGTCCACGCCACGCGCGGACTCGCCATTGGGCGCGGCGCGACGCCACGAGCGAAGCGGGTGACGCGGGGGTGGGACCCGCGCGAATTCACTTCGCGCGGGCGGGGGGCTGGAACAGCCCCCCCCGGAGGAACCTCACCGCCTCGCGGGGATCTCGTCGAGGGCGAGCTGACCGCCGGGATTCATGATCCCGTTGGGGTCGAAGTGGCGCTTGAGCGCGCGCAGCACCGCCATCTGCTCGGCGCCCAGGTGCTGCTCCATCCACGGCGCGAGCAGCCGACCGACGCCGTGGTGGTGGCTCAACGTACCGCCGTGCTTCACGATCGCGTCGATGATCCCGGCCTGGAACGGCACGTACTCGCCCAGATCCATCTTGGCGATGAAGATGAAGTAGAGGTTCGTACCCTGCGGGTAGAAGTGCGACGCGTGGGTCATGCACATCGTCGCGGGGCGGCTCTTCACGAACGCTCGCACGCCCTGGTGCAGTCGATGCAGGTTGTCCCAGCTCACGCCCGCCTCGAGCGTGTCGATGAGGATCCCGTAGTCGTTGAGGTCCTCGCGCATGTAGGGCTCGGCGTACCGGGTGTGCTCCCACTTCTTCGCGGCATAGGTGCCGAGCGACATCGCGCCGTGCTGACGCGCGATCGCCTTGATCTTGCGCGCGACCAAGCGGGTGTAGTCGGCGTCACCCTCGACGTTGCCGAGGCTCAGGCAGCGCTGCATGGGCTTGAAGCCGCGCCGGATCAGGAACGGATCGACGAACGACGGCATGCCGTAGAGCTTGAGCCCGCGGTCGGTCTCTCGGGATCGGAGATGCGAAAGATCGCCGGCCGCCCGAACTCTCCCTGGAGGATCTCGCGGCTCGCGTTCACCGCCGCCTCCCAGCTCGGGTACATGAAGCTGAAGTAGCGGCGGTGCTCGGGCATGTAGCGGTAGATCTTCATCGTCACCTCGACGAGGATCCCGAACGCTCCCTCCGAGCCCTTCATGATGTCGTTGACGCGTGGACCGGTGGCGGTGGCCGGCACCTCGATGGTCTTGAAGGTGCCGACCGGGGTCACGTATTCCTGCGCGAACACGAGATCGTAGGCATCGCCGTAGTAGGTCGAGGCCTGCCCAGAGCCGAGCGTGACCACCCACCCACCGACCGTCGAGAACTCGAACGGCTGGGGGAAGTGCCCACACGTGTAGCGGTGCTTCGTCCCGAAGCGCGCGGGCGCCTCGTTCAGCGCCTTCTCGTAGGCCGGCCCGAACATCCCGGGCTCGACGCGCGCGGTCTGGTCGAGCTCGTTGACCGCGAGCAGCTTGTTCATGTGCGTGCCGAGCGCCAGCGACACACCACCCTTGTACGGACGGCAGCCGAAGTTCACCGACGAGCCCGCGGCGAACACCGTGATCGGGATGCGCTCGGCGTGGCAGTAGGCGACGATCTTCTGGACGTCGTGCTTGTCGCGCGGATGGACCACCACGTCCGCGACCTCGCGGATCACGCCCTGACGCGTCTCGAGGATCTCCTCGGAGGTCTTGCCGGAGGCGTATCTGGCCCGCGAGTAGTCGTCGGTGGCGACGTTCTCTTTCCCGACGATGTGCGCCAGCGCCTCGACCTTGTCGGCGGCGAGCGCGGGCGGCCGGTTCAGCACCACCGGCTCGTTCCTTTGGATTGCTTGCGCGCGAAATGGCTCTCGGCGAGGCCGAACTCGGTCTGCATCATTCGCACCCACGATCGCTCGGGTGCTTGAACGCGCTCGGATCGCCGTACTTGGCGATCGAGCGGTAGGTACCGGCGCGGGGGCCTTCTCCGACCAGTCGGGTCGGAAGTGCTTCTTCGACATGGACGCTCCCTGCCGCGCCGCTCAGGCGCGGGCCGAGCGCTGACGCTAGTGGGTTCGCGCGCCCAAGGAAAGAGGTGGTGCGCTCACAGACTACGCCCCTCGAGCCTGAGCAAGCTGTCGTCGAGAGCGTGGTACCGGCGCCAGATCTCCTCGGGGCTACCGCGGTCGTCGCCGCGGAGCAGCGTGAGCACCGTGTACCAGCCGATCGAGCCGCGCGTGTCGCGCAGGAAGCGCCGGTCGTGTGCACGGCAGCGCACGATCTCGTAGTCGTTGGCGGAGTCGGCGTGGACGACGTCGAACGCCTCGTCGGGAACGCCGAAGCACGGGTCGAGCTTGCGTAGCTCCTCGAGCGGCGGGCTCTCGATCGGGTAACGCGTCAGCGCGGTGATCGGCACCAGCCCGCGCCATCGCTCGTATTCGATCCGTGCCTGCCCTTCGCACTTTCCCCACACCCATACCACGGTGTGGGACGGCAGCCGCTTTCCCTCGATCTCGACCTCGCGCACCGTCATCGCCTGCACCGGCTCCGCCACGGCTCACCCCCTTCGTCGCTCGCGTTGCGCGAGCGTGGGCGACGCCGGCGGTCGCGACAAGGGCCGTTCGCGCAGCCCACCGAGGCGCCCCGGTGGAGTTCCGGCGAGCGCCCGCCGCGCGCTACCGTGGGCATTCCTCTGACCGTTCGACTCTCGCGCTCGGGAGGCCTCGACAAATGCGCTCCACGTCGCGCTGGGCGCTCGTTCTCGCGATCGCCTCTTCGATCATTTCTCCGGCGACGGCGACCTCGCCGCCGAGCCCGGCGCCCCTTGCCGTGTCTACCGCCGTCTCGCCGGCGCTCGGCGCTTACCTCGAAGGGCTCGACGCCCTCCACGACGGCCGCGCCGCCGACGCGGTGACGGCGTTCTCGCGTGCGCTCGAGACCCGCGGCGACGACCCGAGGTTCGTGCTGGCACGTGGTATCGCGGAGACGCTCGCGCGCCAGTTCCCGGCGGCCCTCGAGGATCTCGACCGCGCCGGCAGGCTCGGCCTGCGCGGACGGGAGGCAGAGCTGTGGACCTACGCCGCGGAGGCGATGAGCGGTCAGGTAGGCCCGGATCACGCACTCGGCGGCGGACCGCGCTCGCTGGGCGGCGCCGCTCCGGCGCTGGTCAGCATCCCCGGGCACATGGCGCAGGGCCGCGACGACTACCCGACGGACTACGCGAGCTACGTGATCTACGACCTCGCGATGCCGTATCAAGAGTCCCGGCTGCCGCCCGACCAGGGCGGTGCCGGCGACCCGAACCCCCATCAGCGCCCGGCGATCGCCGCGGCCATGCGCCGTGCCGGAGCATGGTTCGCGAGCCGCGAAGCGAAGCGCGCCGACCTCGCGCCCGCACACCTCGCACGCGCCCGCACCCTCCACGATCAGAAGCGCTACACGGAAGCCCTCGACGAGCTCGATCACGCCCGCGCCGCCTACCCCGCCGATCCCGACGTGCGCTTCCTGATCGGCGACTCCTGGCTGGCTCTGGGACGACCGGCGACCGCGCGCCGCGAGCTCACCGTCGCGCTCACCTCCCGCACCGACTTCGCCGCGGCGTATCTGGCTCGCGCGCGTGCGGCGGCGACGCTCGGCGACGCCAAGCGCGCCGAGGCGGACCTCGCCACCGCGGCCCGGCTCGACCGCGATGCAGCGGGCGCGGCGAAGGGATCCGTCGCACGCGAGCTCGGCACGCACCGCGTGGACGCGGAGGTAACGCCGCTGGTCGCGGCGCTCGATGCGGCCGCGCGCGCGGGCTCCTCCGAGGGTGACCTCGTTGCCGCCGCGAGCCGCGTCGTCGCCGCCGACGGAGCCCGCCGCCTGCGCTACGACGAGGGCTACCAGGACGGGCTACGCGTCCGCGAGGACGCCGTGCGTGCCGATCCGAGGAACGCCGACAAGAAGGTCGAGGTGGCGCGCTATCTGATCCTCGAATCCGAGAACCGCGGCGAGGCGGTCGAGCCGCGCCGGGCGGTCGAGACCTACCGGTGGCAGCTCTCGCGCGAGGCCGAGCTCGAGCGCGCGGTGCGGCTCGCCGACGCGGCGCTGGCGACCGAGCCGGACCACGCGCGCGCCATGATCTGGAAGGCGATGGCGCTCGACGGGCTCGATCGCGGCAACGAGGCCGAATCGCTCGCCGAGAAGGGATTGGCGCTCTCCCACGACGACGCCGACGCGCTGCAGCTCGCGGCGCACTTCCGCGCCCGCCGAGCCGACCGCGCGAGCTCCGAGGCCGCGAGCCTGAGGCAAGAGCGCTGCTCGAGCTCGACCCGCAACGAGACGCGCAGCGACGGCGAATACGAGGTCACCACGACGACGTGCTACCCGCCGAGCCAGGCCGACGTGGCGCGGGCCGAGCAGCTCGAGGCGCTCGCTCGCGAGCTGCGCCAGAAGGCGCGCGCCGCGATCGTGAAGGCGGTCGCGGTCACCAAGGGGACGCCGCAAGCGCTGCTGAAGGCCGACCTCGAGCTCTGGTTCGGCGATCCCGGCCAGGCGGTCACGATCCTCGAGCAGACGGTCAGCGCGGATCCGCGCTCGCTCGAGGCGCAAGAGGCGCTCGCCGACCTCTACGCGAAGACCGGGCAGCGCGAGAAGGCCGAGGAGCAGCTCGCCGTCGCTCGCCAGCTCGTGCACACCACCGCGGCGCCGCTGCTCAGGCCTCGGCTGGGCGCGGGTCGAGCGCACCGCGTGGCAGGGCGCGGGCGACGTCTCCGGCCGCGCGCGCTCGATCGATCCCGTCGACCCGCGCGTGCCGCTCTATCAAGCGGTCGCGCTCGAAGCGCAGGGCCAGCGCGACGACGCCCTCGCCGCGTACCGCACCGCCGCCGCGCTCGCCGCGGCACGGATCGCCGCCGACGACCTGCCCGGCACGCCGAGCGGCTCCCTGCCGCGCGCTCCCGAGGAGACGAGCACGCTCCTCACGGCGCGTGGCCGGCTCGCGGCGCTCCTCGCGAGCGCGGGCAAGAGCGACGCGGCCCTTGCGCTCCACCAGGCGAGCTCCGCGGGACGCGAGCCGCATCGCGCGCGAGCAGCTCCTCGACTTCGTGTACGGCGCCATGCTGCCCAACCCCAGGGCCCGCCCCGGCGACTCGCCGCAGCAGCCGCTGGTGGCGGCCGCGCTGGTCGCCGACGCGCACCGCGGCGCGGCGCGCGCCCTCGACGCGCTGGGCCGGCGCGACGACGCGGCCAGGGAGTACGAGCGCGTGATGGCGATGGCGACTCTGCTCGGCGCCGACGACCCGAAGAAGCCCCGCATCGGCACCGCCAGCGAGCCGCCTCGCAACACCCGCGAGCACGGCGGCGACGCGGTGCCCGAGGCGGCGCGCTGGCTGGCCAGGTACACCCTCGCCAAGGGTGATGCCGACGCCGCCGCGGCGTGGCTTCGGAGGGCCACGGGGACCTACGGAGTCATGCGTGGGCGCGATACCGAGCTCGAAGAGCTGACCGACGCGATCCGGATCGCTCGGCAGAAGAAGGCCGATCAGCAGCCGAGCAACGACGGCTACGGGAGCGCGCAGCCCCGCCGAGGTCCAGGCCGCCACGGAGGCCGCCTACGCCACGGCCTACCGCGGTGACCCCCGCGCGCGGGCGGGATCCCGCCCTGAGGTCCAGCGCCAGATCGAGGAACAAAACGCGCGCGCGATGGCGATGCAGCGCGAGCAGCAGCAGCGGGCGCTGCAGAGGATGAACCAGGAGCTCGCCCGGAACCCACGCGCGGACGCGGGGTTCGTGGGCACCTGGGTCGCCACCCCGCAGAACCGCTTCCTGCCGGGCGGTTTCACGTTCACCCTCGACGGGCGCGGCACGTACGCGTTCACGCCCAAGTCGGGTGCCGCGAGCCGCGGCCGGGCGCAGGTCATGAGCGGCTCGGTCACCATGATCGACGCCGCGAGCGGCGAGATCCGCCAGGGGTACTACGAGCTGAGCGACTCCGACACCGGCGTGTGGACGGAGCTCGACGCCACCCAGTACGACATCCGCCGGCAGCGCTGACGGCGCCCGCGCCGCGCCTGCGGCCTCGGGCGGAGGGTTCGCGACATGTGGGCAGGACACCTGGGTGCGGCGCTGGCGCTGAAGCGCGCCGACCGCGAGCTCGACCTCGGCTGGCTCTTCCTCGGCGCACAGCTCCAGGACGTGATCCTGTGGGTGCTGGTGCTGGCCGGCGTGGAGCACGTGACGATCCCCGCCGACTACGCGACGCGCCACTATCTCCACTTCGACTTCCCCTACTCGCACAGCCTCCCGGCGAGCGTGGTCCTCGCGCTGCTGACGGCGATGGTCACGCTGCTCGTGGCGAGGCGGCGGGCTGACGGCCGGCGGCGGTGGCGCGCGGCCGGGCTCCTGGCGGCGGCGGTCTTCTCGCACTTCGTGCTCGACGTGATCGTGCACCCGGCCGAGCCGCTGCCGGACGGAAACAGCACCATCGGCATGGGGCTCTGGGACGCGATGCCGCTCGCAATCGCGATCGAGCTGGCCCTCACGTTCGGCGGGCTCGCCCTGTGGCGCCGTGGCGCGAGCCGGAACGGCTGCGGCGGCATCCGCGGCGTGATCGTGCTGGTGGTGGTGGTCGCCGCGCTGACCGTCACCGGGATGACGGTGGCGCCCGCGCCGAGCTCGGTGAGGGCGGTCGCCGTGACGTCGCTGATCTCGGCGCTCGCCGCGAGCGCGATCGCCGCAAGCTCGATCGGACGCCTCGGGCGGGGATGAACCCCGCCCCTACGTCGAACCGCGTGTAGACGGCGCCGGCCGCGGCGCATCCGCATGGATCACACCGCCACCGCCGGTGGGGCCGGCGTTCCGCCCGCCCGCTAGATCCCGCAGTGCGCCAGCAGCTTCGGCAGCACCACGCGACTGTCGAACACGTCCTCCGCGAGACGGCGCGCGTCGCGCGAGGCGCGCGCGTAGTCCGCTTCGACCTCCGCGATCCGCTGTGCGGCCTCGTCGGTCTCGGCGAAGAACGTGAGCCCGAGGCTCTCCGGCAGGTGTCGCGCCGCGCCGACGTCCTCGACGACGCACGGCCGGCCGCTGGCGAGGAAGCAGATCGTGCGATCGCTCACCCACCCCGAGCGCGCCTTCACGTAGGCCGGCTTGGCGCTCACCTCGCCGCGCGACGCGCGCACGTAGCGCTGGAAGTCGCCCGGCGTGCGCGCCACCACGGCGGGCTCGACGAGGCGCCAGCCGTGGCGCGCGATCAACTCGCGCTCCTCGGTCTCGGCCGGGTGGACGTTGGCGGCGAGCTCGAGCTCGCGCCCCACGCGCCTTGGCAGGTCGATGTGGCGCACGAAGCCCTCGCGCTTGTTGCAGTCGTAGACCTCGCCGTCGAGGAACGCGTACTGGGTCGTCCACCACTGGGTGATGGTGGTGTAGCGGCCGTTCTCCGCGAGCGCCTGCACCGGCCACGAAGCGAGGTGGACGCTCGGCCACACCCGCTTCCAGCCGACTCCGCCGAGTGGGATCGGAGGAGTCGCTCTCGCCCAAGGTTCGTGCCGATCGTGAGGTGGACGTCGTGCGAGCCGACGCCCATGTCCCACTCGCGCGCCCAGAGCTGAAACGGGCCTGGGTCGATGTCGAAGAGAGCGGTGCGGGCGAAGCACGCGCGCATTCGCGCCGGGATGCTGTTGGCGGGATTGATCAGCAGCGCGTCGCGCGCCCGTTCCCGGAAGCGGCGCTCGTCGAGCGCGCCCTGCCAGACCACGCTCGCATCGAGCTCGCCGACCGCGCCACACGGGAAGTAGGCGAGCACCACACGGTCGCGCAAGCCCAGCTCGTCGACGTTGGCCCAGAACTGGGCGATGCGCGCCTCGTCGAGCCCCGCTTCCTTGCCAGGCCCGAGCAGCTCGAGCCACCAAGCGTCGTAGCCGAGATCGAGAAGACCGCGCAGGTACTGGACCGGTACCCAGAAGTTGCCGCCGCCGGTCAGGTACTTGGCGACGAACTCGGAACCGAGGAAGACGGTCGCGCCGCTCACTCGTAGGTCACGATCACCGGCGCGTGATCGGAAGGCTGCTTGCCCTTGCGCTCGTCGCGGTCGATCGATGCCCCGGTCGTGCGGCTCGCGAAGGACGGCGTGGCGAAGACGTGGTCGATCCGGAGCCCCTGGTTCTTGGGGAATGCGAGCATCCTGTAGTCCCACCAGGAGTAGAGCCCGGGCTCGGCACGGTGACGGCGAAACACGTCCTCGAGCCCCCACGCGGTGACACGCGCGAGCGCCGCGCGCGCCTCAGGGTGGTAGAGCACCGTCGGCTCCCACAGCGCCGGGTCGTGGACGTCGCGCGCGTCGGGCGCGACGTTCATGTCGCCGCACACGACCAGCGGCTCGGCGGGATCGCACTGCGTCTCGAGGTAGCGCGCCAGCCGCTCGAGCCACGCGAGCTTGTAGGTCCACTTCTCGCTGCCCACCTCGCCGCCGTTGGGCACGTAGCAGTCGAGCACCCGGACCCCGTCCACCGCGCGGCGAGGAAGCGGGCGTGGGAGTCGTCGACGCCGTCACCGAAGCCGCGCACGACGTCACTCGCCTCGTGCTTCGACAGGATCGCGACGCCGTTGTACGTCTTCTGGCCGAACACCGTCGCCTGGTAGCCGGCCGCGTGCACGGCGTCGTACGGGAACGCCTCGTCGACGAGCTTGATCTCCTGCAAGCAGACGATGTCCGGCGTATGCCGGGCGAGGAGCGCGATCAAGCGGTCGATCCGGATGCGGATCGAGTTGACGTTCCAGGTCGCGAGCTTCATCAGGCCGAGGCCACCGGCAGCGCGGGCGGCGCCGTGGGACCCGCGTCACCCGGAGGCGTGAGCGCGGGCTCCTTCTTCTCCACCACCTCGACCGGGCGACCGATCAGCTTGGCGAACGCGGCCGCGTCGGGGTTCTCGACAACGAGCAGCTCGGTGGCGACGCCGTCGAGCTGATCCCGGTGATCGGTGAGGATGCGCTTGGCGTCGGCGTAAGCGTCGTCGAGGATCTTGCGGACCTCTCGGTCGATCTCCTTGGCGGTGTCCTCGCTACAGTCGCGCTGCAGCGACGAATCGATCGTCTCGAGGAAGATCGGGCCCGAGCGCTGGCCGACGTGCATCAGCCCGCCGACTCACCCATCCCGTACATGCAGACCATGCGACGCGCCAGCGCGGTGGCGTGGTCGAGGTCGTTCTCGTCCCCGGTCGAGACCTCGCCGTACACCACCTCCTCGGCGGCGCGTCCGCCCAGCATCCCGCGGATCCGGTCGAGGAGGGCCGACTGGGTGAGGATGAACTGCTCGTCGACCGGTAGCTGCAACGTGTAGCCGAGCGCCCCGCGGCCACGCGGCACGATGCTGATCTTGTGCACCGGGTCGGCGTGAGGGCTGTACGCCGCGACCAACGCATGCCCGACCTCGTGGTAGGCGACGCGCTTCCTCGCCTCGTCGGTCAGCCGTCGACTCTTGCGCTCCGGCCCAGCCACCACCTTCTCGATCGCCTCCTGGAGATCGAGCTGGGCGATCTGACGCACCGAGCGCCGCGCCGCGAGCAGCGCCGCCTCGTTCAAGGCGTTCGCGAGGTCGGCGCCCGAGAAGCCGGGAGTGCCCTGCGCGATCTTCTTGAGGTCGACGTCGGGAGCCAGCGGCTTGTCGCGAGAGTGGACCTTGAGGATCGCCTCGCGGCCCTTGGCGTCGGGCGAGTCGACCACCACCTGGCGATCGAAGCGCCCCGGCCGGAGCAGTGCGCGGTCGAGGACGTCGGGCCGGTTGGTGGCGGCGAGGAGGATCACCCCCACGTTCGCCTCGAAGCCATCCATCTCGGTGAGGAGCTGGTTCAACGTCTGCTCGCGCTCGTCGTGGACGGCGCCGACGTGAACCCCGCGCTGACGACCGATGGCATCGAGCTCGTCGATGAAGATGATGCAGGGTGCCTGGGCCTTCGCCTGGGAAAAGAGGTCGCGGACCCGCGACGCGCCCACGCCCACGAACATCTCCACGAACTCGCTGCCGCTGATCGAGAAGAACCGCACCTTGGCCTCGCCGGCCACGGCGCGCGCGCAGCGTCTTGCCCGTTCCCGGCGGCCCCACGAGCAGAACGCCCTTGGGAATCTTCGCGCCGAGCTGACGATAGCGCTCGGGGTTCTTGAGGAAGTCGACGACCTCCTCGAGCTCGTATTTGGCCTCGTCGCAGCCGGCGACGTCGGCGAACGTGACCCCGGTGTCGCTATCGGCGTGGAGCTTGGCGCGGCTGCGTCCGAAGCTCAGCACCGACTGGCCCGCTGCGCCGATGCGACGCGCGAGCAGCATCCAGATCGCGAAGAAGAACCCGAGCGGCAACACCCACGACAGCACGAACTGTTGCAGGAAGTTCGGCACCACCCCCTTGAAGGGGATCCTCTTCTCCTCGAGCTGCTCGGTGAGCTTGGGATCCTCGACCCGGACCGTGCGGAAGGTGATCGTGTCGGGCTCGGTTCCCGCCGGCACCTCGCCGGGCACCTTCGCGTTGGTGAGCTTGATGTGGCCGGTGATCTCGCTGTCGTAGACGGCGACGTCGATCAGCTCACCCTTCTCGAGGTGGGCCTTGAACTCGCTGTAGTTGATCGTCTTGACCGCGAACTGGCCGAGCATGCTCTGCCACGCGTAGAGCACGAACAGCATCAGGGCGAAGTAGCCGACCGAGAACCGCCACGGCGGCAACGTGGGCTTGCCACCGGGCTTCTTCTTGAGTGGGGATTCGGGCAAGTGTCTCTCGCTCAACGGCGCGCCGCGATCGCGCGCGGACGAGCCTCGATCCGACGCGGACCGCGCTCAGCGAACCGCCTGGAGGGTAACACTCTTCTCGATCCTGCGGCCCTCGCGTTGCACCGTCAGCGCGATGGTGTCGCCGACCTCGTGCTGGTCGAAGATCGCGAACAGATCGTCGGACGAGGTCACGGGCTTACCGTCGACCGCGACGATGATGTCGGCGATCGCGACCCGCCCGCGCGCGTCCACGGTCGCCGGCTCGAGCCCGGCCTTCGCGGCCGCGCTGCCCTGGGCGACGTCCGCCACCACGACGCCCTCGATGTTGCGGCGCCTCGCCCACTCGTCGGGCGCGAGGCTGACTCCGAGACCGGCGCGCACCGCCTGACCGTAGCGGACGAGCTGTGGAACGACCCGGTTCACGGTGTCGACGGGGATCGCGAAGCCCACGCCCGCGTAGGCGCCCGAGGGACTGTAGATCGCCGTGTTGACGCCGATCAGCCGCCCCGCGCTGTCGAGGAGGGGTCCACCCGAGTTGCCGGGATTGATCGCCGCGTCGGTCTGGATCACGCCGCTGATGGCGCGGCCGCTCACCGACTGGATCTCGCGGCCGAGGGCGCTGATGATGCCGGTGGTGAGGGTCTGGTCGAGGCCGAAGGGGTTGCCGATCGCGAGCACGCTCTGGCCGACCTCGAGGTCGCCCGAGCTGCCGATCGGCAGCGGCCTGAGGCCGCCTTCGGGCGGCTCGATGTGAAGCACCGCGAGGTCCTTGTCGGGGGCTACGCCGACGAGCTCGGCCTCGTGGGTGGACTGGTCGGCGAGCGTCACGGTCGCGCCGCGCGCCTCCTGGACGACGTGGAAGTTCGTGACGATGTAGCCGTCCTTGGTCCACACGAAGCCGGTCCCCGCTCCCTGTGGCACCTCGTAGGCGCGCATCCGGAACGGATCGACCTGGACCGCGGTGGTCTTGATGAAGACCACGCTCGGCGAGGCGCGGCGGAAGAGCTGGATCGTGCTCTGCTCTTGCTCACCGAGCGGCGGCCGTGGCTCGACCGGATGGGGCCTGGCCTTGGGATCGTGGAGTCGGTCGGCGCGGGCCGGCGCGGCGGTCGCCACCACCGCGAGCACCGCGGCGACGGTCAGGACGATTCGCGTGGGACGTACCGTGAGGATGGGCATCGCTCACCTCCGAAGGGATCTCGGCGCCGATCTATCGGACGGGTCCGGGCGATTCAACCGCCCGAGCGGGCAGCCGGGGATGGACGAGATAGGGCAGCGGCGGACTCTCGCGCGCCCACCACGCGCCGGTGGCGCGCAGGGTGCGCCAGTCGCTCTCGTGGTAGCGCGCGATCGTGGCGCGCACGTACCGAGGCGGTGCATCCGGGAATGGGTCGACCGCGAAGAGCGCGAGCACCGGAGGCGAGCCCTCGTGCAGCCGCTCGAGCAGGCGCTCGACCCAGCGCGCGTTCGAGGCCGGGCTCAGCGCCGCGAACCACAGTTGCCAGTCGAGGCGCGGCTGGTGCGGCTCGACGAAGCCGGGCCGACGATCGACCGGCCCCGGCTTCCAGGGCAACACGTACGCGCGCCACTCGACGCCGTCGTCGGAGCCCTCGATGGTGATCTCGGGCCGCTCGCGGGTCATGACCGCGAAGAGCCCGTAGTGGTTCACCGACGAAAGGGGCACGAGCATACGCCACACCAGCCCCGGCGGCCCGCCGACGAACATCCCCAGGTTGGCGGTCGCGAGCACGAGGGCGAAGGCGCGCCGCGTCCACGGCGCCACGGAGAGGAGCTTCGTCGGCCAGCGAATCGGAGAGGTCCGAGCGCGAGGGGGTCGATCGGCTCCGTCGAGGGACGAGCCCGCGGTTCGGACCTCGTCCGACCGCGCACGCCACTTCGCCGGAACCAGCGCACGTAGATCGTCGTCGTCGAGCAGCACCAGGCTGATCACGACGGTGAGGAGGTTGAAGAACGTGTAGTTCCCGGTGAGCCCGATGCCGACCATCAGCGCCACGAAGCCGGCGCATGCGATCCGCCGCCCCCAGCGCCCGGCGAAGATCGCCCACGGCAAGGCCAGCTCGACCACCAGCGTCGCGCCGCAGGCCGCCACCAGGAGCCAGCGCGGCAGGTGATGGACGAACCACCCGATCCATGTCGGCAGCGGCTGGGTCTCGAAGTGGTACGTGAGCGCCGTGAGGTCACGCCACGCCGGATCGCCGCTCGCGAGCTTCGCGATCCCCGACAGCAGCATGAGCTTGAACGCGAGCAGCCTCACCAGCCAGGCGATCGGCCGCGACGGCTCGTCGGTATCGGAGCGCCGATGGCGGAGCGCGAGCGGCGCCCACCCGACCGCGAGAAGGCCGGTCTCGAGGAGGAGCAGATCCCACTGGAAGCCGAGGAAGTCCTGACCGACGTTGAAGAGCGACAGGTAGCAGCACCACGCCACGCACAGCGACGCCATCGGCACCACGCCCGCCGCCGCCGCGAGCGAGGCCGCGAGACCGCCGTAGCAGAGCCCCCGCAGCGCTGGATCGCTCGCGCCGGTCCACCACACCAGCGTCGGCAGCCGGGTGAAGCGCGCGCCCGAGAGCCGCGCGGCCACCCGGGCCGCGAAGTCCGCGGCGGGCAGGATCCCGTCACGTCCGATCAGCCCGTCGAGCTGCATGGCCAGCGACGCGAACGCGATCACGAACACCACCGCGACCCCACGGAGGAAGAGCCACCGCGCCAGGCGCAGCTCGCGAGGGTGCGCGGCGAGTGAGGTGAGGCCCTGCATCGTCGATCCCGGGCGCGGCGGCCCACCTCGGCGCCAATGAAAACGGCCACCCGTCAGGGTGGCCGTCTTGATCTGCATTCACTGGCCGCGGCGAGCAGCCAGCGAGTCCGTCACGTCAGGATGCGGCGGCGAGACGCGGCTCCTCGGCCGCTTCCTTCTTGCGAAGGTCCATGATCGCCTTGGGACGGATCGCATCGTTCGTCACGCCGATGTCGATGATGCCCTCTTCCATCCACTTGTGCTCGTACTTGAGGACCTGACCCGCGACCTTGTTCTTGATCGCGTCGTTGTTGGTCCAGAGGTCCTCGAAGAGGCGCTCGATCTTCATCCGCGAGTTGGCACAGAAGAGCTCGGTGAGCTCGACCGCCTTCTGGGCATCGGCGTCCTTGGCATCGAGCAACGCGCGGGTGCGCGACACCGTGGCCGCCATCGCGAAGAGCTCCATCACGATGTCCACGGCGCGGAACAAGAACGCCTGCTTGCGCTCCATCTTCGCCTGGTAGATCGCCATGCCGTGGAAGGTGTTGCGAGCGAGCCGGCGGCAGCTGCGCTCGATGAAGCGAAGCTGCGGCGCGAGGCGGCCCCAGTCCGCGAACGCGAACGGCGCGGTCAAGCCCTTGAGCCAGAGCGGCGGATACCACTTCGAGTAGTAGCCGAGGATGCCGGGCATCGCCTTCATCTTGTCGGCGATCGTCGACTTGGGGTTGATCATGGCGCCGGCGACCTGGAGGTGCTTGTCCACCGCCTCGCGGGCCATGAAAAGGTGCATGATCTCGGAGGATCCCTCGAAGATCAGGTTGATGCGGCAGTCGCGCATCACGCGCTCGACGGGCGCCGGAAACTCACCGCGCTCCTTGAGCGACTTCTCGGTCTCGTAGCCACGCCCGCCGCGGATCTGCAGGGTGCGGTCGATCAGCTCCCAGCCGCGCACGGTGTTCCATTCCTTGGCCGCCGCGGCCTCGAGGCGGATGTCGTAGCCGCCGCGGTCCGCCATCTGGCTGCACAGGTCGCTCACCGAGTCCATGGCCCAGGTGGTCGCCGCCATGTCGGCGAGCTGGTGGCCGATCGCCTCGTGCTTACCGACCGGAACGCCCCACTGGTTGCGCTCGTTGCACCAGTGACGGAGGATCTCGAGCGAACGCTTGGCGCCGCCCGCGCTCGCCGCCGGCAGCGTGAGCCGACCCGTGTTGAGCGTCACGAGGGCGATCTTCAGGCCCTTGCCCTCGTCACCGATGATGTTGTCGCGCGGCACCTTCACGTTGTTGAAGGTGATGACCGCGTTGGCGAGAGCCTTGAGACCCATGAATCGGCAGCGGTGCTGAATCGTGACGCCTTCCCAGGCGGTTTCGACGATGAACGCGCTGATCTTCTTGGTCTTGGGATTGCGCGCCATGACCACGAGCAGCTCGGCGAGCGTACCGTTCGTGCACCACAGCTTCTCGCCGTTCAGAATGAAGTGCTTGCCGTCTTCGCTGGGCTCGGCAGTGGTCGAGAGGCTAGCCGGGTCCGAGCCGGCGTGCGGCTCGGTCAGGGCGAACGCCGAGATCGCGCCCGCGGCGCAGCGCGGAAGGTACTTCTTCTTGAGCTCGGGGCTGCCGAACAGCTTGAGCGGCTGGGGAACGCCGATCGACTGGTGTGCGGAGAGCAACGCGCAGATGTTGCCGTCCATCGAGCCCACCATCTCCATGATGCGGTTGTACTCGACCTGGTGCAGGCCGAGACCGCCGTACCTCTGGGCACCTTCATGCCGAACGCGCCGATCTTGCGCAGCGCGTCGACGACGTGGGGGGGATACTCACCGGTGGCGTCGATCTCGACCGAGTCGACGACGTTGGTGAGGATGTCCTTCATCCCCTCGTAGAACTTCAGGAACTCGGGCGTCCACGGCTTCTCGAGCGGGAACGGGTGGATGACATCCAGCTCGAAGTTCCCGAGGAACATCTCGCGGATGAAGGCTCGCCCGGACCAGTCCTGCTCGCGCGAGTCTTCGGCGAGCTGCCTGGATTCGGCCTCGGTGCTGTGCTGGATCGTGCTCATTCCCTTGCCCCTTTCCGTCATCGAGTTGCCGCCGGAATGGTCGGCACCTGAAAGAACGGAGTCCCGCCTTTGGACGGAACCCTCATTGAACCACGCTCAACACGGTGCGTCAAAACTTACCGTCACCAACCTCGCCCATCGACGTCACCGGACGGTGCGATCCCGGCGTGCGGTCCACCCAAGACCGCGCCACACCGCTGAAAACTCGATGGTTTGCACGCCGTGTGCCGCGAGCCGCTCAGGCGCCGGAGAGCCCGCAGACACCGTCATCGAGAGGCGAAATCACCATGCCAGAAGCCGTTGGTGGGGCAACGCTCGTTGCGACCCCGTGACGCACCGCGCCTCGGCCGTTACGAGGCTGGGCGCGCACGCCCGGCCTCACGGAGAGAGCGGCGAACGGGGTAGAGTCGCGCCGTGACGACCTCGGACCTGCGTGATTGGATCGAGCGCTTCGCCGAGTATCTCCGCGTCGAGCGCAACGCTTCGCCGCACACGCTGCGTGGCTATCGCGCCGAGCTCGAAGCGCTCGCCGAAGACCTCGCCGAGCGCCGCGGTGGAGCGACCGCCCCCATCGCGGTGGCCTCGATCACCCGCGCCGACCTGCGCGCCCATCTGGCCAAGCGGCTCGTGGGCCGCAAGCGCACCACCACGGCGCGCAAGCTCTCCGCGTTCCGCACCTTCTTTCGCTTCGTGAGGCGCGAAGGTGGGATCGAGGGCGACCCGAGCGAGGTGCTGGAATCACCGCGCCTGCCCAAGGCGACGCCGCGCCACCTCCTGTTCGAGGAGGCCGAGGCGTTGATCGCGGCCACCGACCAGGGCGGCTTCGCAGCGCGCCGCGCCCACCTGCTGCTCGAGCTGCTCTATGGCTCGGGGGTGCGGGTGGCGGAGGCAGCGGGGATCGACCTCGGCGACATCGAGCCCGACCTCTCGCTGATCCGCGTGCGGGGCAAGGGCCGCAAGGAGCGGATCGTGCCGCTCAGTGGGGCCGCAGCCGAGGCGTTGCGGCCGTACCTCGAAGCGCGAGCCGCGCTCCTCGCCGAGCTCGCGAAGCGCGCGGATGGCGACGCCCCGAACCGGCGCGAGGATCGACTCGCGCTGTTCCTGAATGCCCGCGGTGGCCGCCTCACCACGCGCAGCATGGCGCGCGCGCTCGATACGGCGCGGGACGACGCCGGCCTCGAGAAGAACGTCCACCCGCACCTCCTCCGCCACACCTTCGCGACACACCTCCTCGAGGGTGGCGCCGACTTGCGCTCGATCCAGGAGCTGCTCGGCCACGCCAGTATCTCGACCACCCAGCGCTACACCCACGTCGGGCTCGGTACGCTCGCGCGCGACTACGACGCCGCGCATCCGCGCGCGCGCCGCAAGGGGTGACGGGCGCGGTCGTTCGGTTCGCACGCCTCACCGGGGCGATGGCTCGGTCGACGTTCGGCACCGCGCGTTCCGAGACGCGGGGCTCCGGCCGCCCCCGCGAGTTCCGGCGTCGGTCCCCTTCCAGCCAACGACGGGTCGAGCGGTTCCTTGGGGGGTGGGGGGGTGTGTGCTACTCCTAGCGGCTTTCCCACGAGTCGAGACGGGATCGCGTCCGGTGCATCGGCCGGGCCTGCTCGCGTTTTCCAGGGACAGTGATGCGAAGCCGACGCGACGAGCCCCGCTGGCGCAGCACCACGATCGTGGCGGTCCGCCGCGGCGAGAAGGCCGCCATGGCCGGCGACGGCCAGGTCACCTTCGGCGACACGATCCTCAAGCACAGCGCGCGCAAGGTGCGGCGCCTCTACGGCGACCGCGTGGTCGCGGGCTTCGCGGGGGCCGCGGCGGACGCCGGCGCGCTCCTCGACAAGTTCGAGGAGAAGCTCGAGACGTCGAACGGAAGCCTGCTCCGGGCCGCCGCCGAGCTCGCCAAGGACTGGCGGACCGACCGGATCCTGCGCCGCCTCGAGGCGATGATCATCGTCGCCGATCCCGACCACTGCCTGCTGATCTCGGGGAACGGTGACGTGATCGAACCCGAAGACGGCGTGATCGCGGTGGGCTCCGGGGCGCCCTACGCCCTCGCGGCCGCGCGCGCGATGCTCGCCCACACCGAGCTCGAGCCGGCCAAGATCGCGTTCGAGTCGATCCGCATCGCCGCCGAGATCTGCCTCTACACGAACGACGAAATCGTCGTCGAAGAGATCTGAGAGCGGGCCGGCTCGAGCCCGCCTGCACGCGACTGGTGACCCGATGGACCTGGAACAGGAGCTGACTCCGAGGCGCGTGGTCGCCGAGCTCGACAAGTACATCGTCGGGCAGGCGGCGGCGAAGCGCGCGGTCGCGGTCGCGCTTCGGGACCGCTGGCGCCGCGCGCAGCTTCCGGTCGAGCTCGGCCGCGAGATCCTGCCCAAGAACATCCTCATGATCGGGCCCACGGGAGTCGGCAAGACCGAGATCGCGCGACGCATCGCCCGGCTCGTGAAGGCGCCGTTCATCAAGGTCGAGGCCACCAAGTTCACCGAGGTGGGCTACGTGGGCCGCGACGTCGAGTCGATGATCCGCGACCTCGTCCACCAGGCCGTGAACCAGGTTCGCGCCGAAGAGGAGGAGAAGGTGCGCGGCAAGGCCGCCGAGCGCGTGGAGGAGCGGATCCTCGACCTCTTGCTGCCCGGCCCGTCGCGTCCAGCCGAGCCGGGCGAGCGCGAGACCTCTCGCGACCGGCTGCGCCGGCTCCTCAAGGACGGCGCCCTCGACGAACGCACCATCGAGATCGAGACGCCGGTGCGGACGTTTCCCAAGGTCGAGGTCATGACTCCCCAGGGCATGGAGGAGATGGACCTGCAGATGCAGAACATGCTCGGGAACCTGTTCCCGAAGCGAACCGAGCGCCGGCTCGCCACCGTGGCCGAGGCGCGCGAACAGCTCCTCGAGGAGGAGTCGGGGCGCCTCGTCGACGCCGAGGCAGTGAAGCGCACCGCGGTGCAGCGGGTCGAGGAGTCCGGGATCGTGTTCCTCGACGAGCTCGACAAGGTCGCCGGCAGCGGCGAGGGCCAGGCCGGGCCGGACGTGTCGCGCGAGGGCGTGCAACGCGACCTGCTGCCGCTCCTCGGGGGCTCGACCGTCAACACCCGCTACGGGCTGGTGCGCACCGATCACGTGCTCTTCATCGCCGCGGGCGCCTTCCACATCTCGAAGCCGTCCGACCTGATCCCGGAGCTCCAGGGCCGCTTGCCGATCCGGGTAGAGCTCGACGACCTCGGCGTCGACGAGTTCGTTCAGATCCTGAGCGAGTCCGGGGGCTCGCCGATCCGCCACGCCGCGGCGCTGCTCGGCACCGAGGGGCTGACGGTCGACTTCACCGAAGACGGCATCCGCGCGATCGCCGAGACCGCGGCCCGGGTCAACGAGGAAACCGAGAACATCGGCGCGCGGCGCCTTCACACCGTGATCGAGCGGCTTCTCGAGGAGGTGTCGTTCGACGCGCCGGAACGCAAGGGCGAGACCGTGAAGGTCGACGCCGCGATGGTCCGCGACCGGCTGAAGGACGTCGTCGAGGACACGGACCTGAGCCGGTACATCCTGTGAGCCACGAATCGAGGAACACGACGGCCCGTTCGGCCGCGCCGTAGCGCGGGGCTAGTCCCCCGCCGGGCCCCCTGCGGGGACGAGCCCCCGCTCGACGAGGCCGCACCGCCCTCCCGTGAGACCAGCGAGATGGAACGACTGATCGAACGCGCGCAGGTCCTCATCGAGGCGCTGCCTTACATCCAGCGCTTCGCGGGCAAGACCGTCGTGATCAAGTACGGCGGCGCGGCGATGGTCCATGCCGAGCTCAAGGACGCATTCGTCCAAGATCTGGTGCTGCTGCAGCTCGTCGGCATCCGGCCGGTGGTGGTGCACGGCGGTGGGCCCCAGATCAACGACTGGCTCGAGAAGCTCGCCATCCCGTCCGAGTTCGTGGACGGGATCCGTGTCACCAGCGCCGAGGCGGTCGAGGTCGTGGAGATGGTCCTGGTCGGTCACGTGAACCGGACCATCGTCCAGAAGATCCAGTCCGTGGGGGGCCGCGGGGTCGGCCTATCGGGCAAGGACGGCGGGCTGGTGCGAGCGCGTCGAGCGCCGCCCAAGCAGACTTCGACGGGTCCGCGCGACATGGGCCAGGTCGGCGAGGTGGTGGCGGTCGACCCGAGCGTGATCGATCACCTCGACGCGGCCGGCTTCATCCCGGTGATCGCTCCGGTGGCGGCCGGCGAGAACGGCGAGACGCTGAACCTGAATGCGGACACTTTCGCCAGCGCGCTGGCGGTGGCGCTCAAGGCCGAGAAGCTCGTGCTCATCACCGACGTCGAGGGCGTCAAGGACGCGGAGGGCAAGCGCATCACGAACCTCACCGCGTCCGAGGCACGCGCGCTCATCAGCCAGGGCACCGCGAAGGGCGGCATGATCCCCAAGCTCCTCGCGGCGCTCGCCGACGGCGTCCACCAGGCCCACGTGATCGACGGCCGCGTACCCCACGCCGTGCTGCTCGAGATCTTCACCGACCGCGGGATCGGGACCCTCATCACGCCGTGACCACCTCGACCGACACGCTCGCCGCCAGCGAGCCCACGCTCAGCTCCGACGAGGTGCGGGCGCTCAACGCCAAGCACCACACCGGCAACTACGGCCGCTCGCCGCTCGTCATCGTTCGCGGCGAGGGCATGTACCTGTGGGACGCGGACGGCAACCGCTACCTCGACTTCGTCGCCGGCATCTCGGTCGCGAACCTCGGGCACTGCCCGCCGCGGCCCACCGCCGCCGCCAAGCGTCAGCTCGAGACGCTGTGGCACGCGTCGAACCTCTACCACACGGTGCCGCAGGCGCGGCTGGCGGAGTGGCTGACGCAGCACAGCTTCGCCGACCGCGTGTTCTTCTCGAACAGCGGCGCCGAGGCCAACGAGGCGGCGCTCAAGCTGGCGCGCAAGCGCTCGAACGACGTCCACGGCCCGGGTCGCTTCGAGGTGATCACCGCGACCAACAGCTTCCACGGCCGCACCTTCGCGACGTTGACCGCCACTGGCCAGGAGAAGGTCCACGCCGGCTTCGAGCCGCTCGTGCCCGGCTTCACCTACGTCCCGTTCGGCGATCTGGAGGCGGTCGCGCTCGCGATCACCCCGCGCACCTGCGCGATCCTGATCGAGCCGATCCAGGGCGAAGGCGGCGTCAACGTGCCGCCCACGGGCTACCTGCGTGGGCTGCGCCAGCTCGCCGACGACGCAGGCCTCACGCTGATCTTCGACGAGGTCCAGTCCGGGCTCGGACGCGCCGGAGCGCTGTGGGCGTACGAGCGCTTCGACGTGACACCCGACGTGATGACCCTCGCGAAGTCGCTCGGCTCGGGGCTACCGATCGGCGCCATGCTCGCCACCGAAGGCGTGGCCCAGCACCTCACCAAGGGCTCGCACGGCTCGACCTTCGGCGGGAACCCGGTGGCCTGCGCGGCCGCGCTCGCCACCTGCGAGACCCTCGTCGAGGAGAAGCTCCCCGAGCGCGCTCGCACCCTCGAGACCACCCTGGGCGAGGGCCTGCGCGCCCTCGCCGCCGAGCACGACGCGATCCGCGAGGTCCGCGGGATGGGCCTGATCTGGGGCATGGACCTCACGGTCGACGCCGCGCCCGTGGTCGATGCCTGCCGCGAGCGCGGCGTGCTCGTCAACGCGGTACAGGGGCGCACCCTGCGCTTCCTGCCACCGCTCATCGTGAGCGAGGCCGAGATCACGTCGATGCTCGCGACCCTCGACGCCGCCTTCACCGCGCTGGGACTCTGACCGCCATGCCGAGACACCTGCTCAGCCTGCTCGACCTGACCCGCGAGGAGATCCTCGCGGTCCTCGACCGCGCCCGCGAGATGAAGAAGGGGCCCGGCATCTACCGGAGCCGCATCCTCGAGGGGAAAGCGATCGGCCTGCTCTTCGAGAAGTCCTCGACGCGCACCCGCGTGTCCTTCGAGGTTGGCGCATACGACCTCGGCGCGCACACCATCTTCCTCACACCCGGCGTCACCCAGATCGGCCGCGGTGAGCCGGTCAAGGACACGGCGCGGGTGCTGTCGCGCTACGTCGACGCGATCGTGCTGCGCACGGGATCGCAGTCGATCCTCGAGGAGTACGCGGAGTGGTCGACGATCCCGGTCATCAACGCGCTCTCCGACCTCCTCCACCCGTGCCAGATCCTCGCCGACCTGCTCACCATCCTGGAGAAGCGCGGCACCCTCGACGGGCTCGAAGCCGCGTACGTCGGTGACGGCAACAACGTCGCCCACTCGTGGATCCTGGCGAGTGCCAGGCTGGGCTTCCGCTTCCGCATCGCCACGCCGCCGGCGTACGCGCCCTCCGACGAGGTGCTGAGCAAGCTCGACCGCGAGCAGCGCAGCCGGGTGGTGGTGACCCGCGATCCGCTCGAGGCGGTGAACGGCGCTCACGCCATCAGCACCGACGTGTGGGTGAGCATGGGGCAGGAGGCCGAGCGCGACGACCGGCTCGAGGCGCTCGCGCCCTACCAGCTCGACGCCAGGCTCGTGGCGCTGGCGGATCCGGAGGCGCTCGTGCTCCACTGCCTGCCGGCGCACCGCGGCGAGGAGATCACCGAGGACGTGATGGAGGGACCGCACTCGGTGATCTTCGACCAGGCCGAGAACCGCCTGCACGCACAGAAGGCGCTGCTCGAGTTCCTGATGGCGGAACCCGAGTGGAAGAAGAAGCTGGCGAGCCGTTGAGATGATCGAATCCGCGACGTCGCCGGACCGAACGCTGCGGGCGGGGACGGGCCCCGCCCCTACCCCGGGCCGCCGTCGTTGCACGTAGGGGCGGGGTTCATCCCCGCCCGATTTCTCGGGACCCCGAGGCTCGCCCCGACGCAGCCGCGCGATCGACCTCGCCGTCCCATGCAAGGAGTGAATCCATGAAGCGCCAGGTCGTGCTCGCGTATTCGGGTGGTCTCGACACCTCCGTGATCCTCAAGTGGCTGGTCGAGGAGCGCGGTTTCGACGTGATCGCGTTCATCGCCGACGTGGGTCAGGGCGAGGACCTCGAGGCGGCGCGCCTCAAGGCCGAGCGCACCGGCGCCACGAAGACCATCGTCCGCGACCTCACCGCCGAGTTCGTGGCCGACTACATCTTCCCGATGATCCGCGCCAACACCGTGTACGAGGGCTCGTACCTCCTCGGCACGTCGATCGCGCGACCGATCATCGCCGCCCACCAGGTCGACGTCGCGCGCGCCGAGGGCGCCCAGGCCGTGTCCCACGGCTCGACCGGCAAGGGGAACGACCAGGTGCGCTTCGAGCTCACCTACGCCGCGCTCGCGCCCGACCTCGAGGTGGTGGCGCCGTGGCGCGAGTGGAGCTTCGGCTCGCGCTCGGACCTCATCGCCTACGCCGACAAGCACGGCATCCCGACCGGCGTCACGAAGGAGAAGCCCTACTCGATGGATCGCAACATCCTCCACCTGAGCTTCGAGGGCGGCATCCTGGAGGACCCCTGGGCGGAGCCGCCCCGCTCCACCTACGTGCTCGCCGTCCCTCCCGAGGAAGCGCCGAACGAGCCCGAGGAGGTGCTGGTGGGCTTCGAGGACGGCAACGCCGTGAGCGTGAACGGCGAGCGCCTGGCACCCGCGCCGCTGCTCACCAAGCTCAACGACATCGGCGGGCGCCACGGCGTCGGGCGCGTGGACCTGGTGGAGAACCGCTACGTCGGCATCCGCTCACGCGGCGTCTACGAGACCCCTGGCGGCAGCATCCTCCTCACCGCCCATCGCGCGGTGGAGTCGATGACGCTGGACCGCGAGGTCCTGCGCGACCGCGACGCGCTGATGCCGCGCTACGCCCAGCTCGTCTACAACGGCTTCTGGTTCGCGCCCGAGCGCCGCGCCCTCCAGGCCCTCGTCGACGAGGGCCAGAAGGGCGTCACCGGCGAGGCGCGCCTCAAGCTCCTGAAGGGCAGCATCCGCGTCACGGGACGGCGCTCGCCGGTCTCGCTCTACGACGCGGCGCTCGCCACCTTCGAGGCCGACTCGGTCTACAAGCAGGCCGACGCGACCGGCTTCATCCGCCTCAACGCGTTGCGCCTCGCCCAGCGCGCCCGCCGCGACGCGCGGCTCGAAGCCGCGAAGAAGAAGTGATTCCCGAGCGGCTCCGGGCCCACCCGTCCCGCGGTGGGCGCCGATGGCGCGGCGGAGACCCCCGGGTGGCGGATCGGGGTCTGCGCGGCGGATAGTGGCCCGTGAGGAGAAGGCCGTGATGCGAGTGACCCGAGCGAGCGGTCGATCGTATCCGCGGACGAAGAGCGTGGTGGCGCTCGTCGGACTCGTCCTCGCGGCGGGGGGATGTCAACCCACCTTCCACGAACGCTACGGCGGCGCCGGCAACGACCTCGCGCGCTTCGTGCGTGAGGCACCCGACGGTGATCTGATGTTCGGTGGTCGGGTCGGCGCTGGCGACGGGCTGCTGCTTCGAACCGACGGGGCGGGTTTCGAGCGCTGGTCACGCAGCTTCGGCGCGGGCGGCAGCGACGGGTTCGAGAGCGCACTCTTGCGGTCCGACGGAGGGGCGCTCGTCGCCGGCGTCGAGGCCGGGAACGCAGGCGACGCGTGGCTCGTCGCTGTGGGACAGGACGGAGCCGAGGTCGAATCCCTTACCTATCCCGGGCCCGCCCTCGAGCAGGTCGTTGCCCTCGCAGCGACGCCGGACCACGGCGTGATCCTCGCTGGAAACTTGCTCGCCGGGACCCCCGAAGGCTTCGATCACTGGGCGCTGCTGATCAAGCTGGACGCGTCGTACGGCGAGGAGTGGCGCCAGTACTACGGTGGGCCAGATCAGCCCGGGTTAGCCGACGTGGTGGCGACTCAGGACGGCGGCTATGTGTTCGTGGGAAGCCAGGCCGACGGAGGCGGCTCCACGCAAGCATGGCTCGTGAAGGTCGACGGGTCGGGTGCCCTGCAGTGGGAGCGGCGGTTCCCGTCCACGTACGCCGCAGCGTCGGTGGTGGCGACGGACGACGGAGGCTTCGCGATCGGGGCGGCCGCGGCGCCCGGCAATCTCGGCGCGGTGCTACTGCGCACGGACGCGCACGGGGACGAGGAGTGGAGACGCAGCTACGGCGACCCGGACTTCAACGTCGGGGAGATGGCGAGCACGCTGGAGGGAGGTTTCGCGTTCGGTGGCACGAAGGACTCCGCCCTGCACCTGCTCGTGGCCGATGCCGCCGGAAACCGCATCGTCGAGACCACGCTCGACCGCGGCTCGCTCGGCTACGCTGGCGCCGATCTCGTCCAGACCCGGGACGGCGGCTTCGCGGTGGTCTCCACGTGCAAGCCACCGAGCGAATCGAACCACGATCTCTGCCTGGCCAAGACCGACGCCCTGGGCCGCTCGGCGCCCGCGCCCGGCTGAGCCGCCGGCGTCCCGCGGAATCGGTTCGACACCGGCCGCTCGCGCGGGCGGCTCGGGGATGCGCACGCTCGCCCCGGGTCAGCCCCGCCGCACCAGGTCGACGAGCTGGCGGGTGTCGAGGCTCCGCGCCTGCTCCTGCATGTCGCCCGCGTAGCGCGACTGGAGGTTCTTCGCCTCGCCGAGCATCGTCTGGAAGGTCTCCTTGAGCATCTCGGGCGAGAGCGTGCGACCGCCCGCATAGTAGCGCTTCGCGACGTGACCGAGCGCGTAGGTGCTGGCGAAGCCCATTCCCGAGCTGACGGCCTGCTTGCCGAGCCCGCGCAACAGCCCGCCGCCGACGGCGCCCAGGATCCCACCGAGGAGCTTGCGCCCCACCTGCTCGACGTATTGCGACGTGAGCCCCACTCCGAGCGTCGCGAGCAGGTCCTTGAGCTGACCGCGCTCGAGGTCGTAGCCGTACGCGCGACCGATCTCGTGGACCAGCTTCATCTGGAGCGGGATCACCGCCATCGTGGCGAGCGACTCGGGCAGGAGCTCGAGGGCGCCGTTACGGATCGCGGCGGAGAGGATGCGCTGGTCGATCTCCGCTTCGCTCGGCGCGCCAGGTGCGGAGAGCGGCGCACGCGGAATGGAGGGGCTCGCCGCCGCGACCGCGCCCGACGCGACGGCTGCAGGCGCGCTCGCCGCCGCCGCGAGGCTCTCCGCGCGCTCGACGAACGCCTGGGCCTGACCGGCATCGAGACCGAGGTCAGCGCGTAGCCCGTCGAGGAACGCTCGCTCGGCCGGCGACTGGACGCCGTCCGCATCGCACACGCACACCGCCATCTCGAAGGCGAGCTGGCGCGTCTCGGGCGAGGTCAGCGCGCGCGCGACGTCGGCGCGGGTGACCCGCTTCATCAGCACGTCCTGGTAGGCCGCGGGCAGCGAGGTCGCCCCCTCGCCCGCGAGCGACGCCGCGATGCCCTTGAGGGCGTCGCGCTCGCTCTCGTCGTTACCGCCATCGGCGAACGCCGCCATCAGAGCCAGCGTCAGGATCGCTTTCTGCTCGTCCACGTTCATGATCGGCCTCCTCGGGGCCACACCATAAGCGACGGATCGACCCAGCGGGACCACGCCGCGCGGGGCACCACTCGCTCACGTCCCCTCGAACGAGGAGGGGCCGGCACCCACCGCGACGCGGCAGGCACCGGCCCCGAGGGGACGAACGAGAAGGGATCAGACGGCCGGTGCGCCGGCGCGAGCGCGGCGACGCCGGAATAGCGCCGGTGCCGCGAGCAGCGCGCCGAAGAGCCCCGCGGCCGCGTCGGCCGAGCCGATCGTGCCGCATGCGCCCTTGAAGGTCGCCGTGACGTTCTTCGCTGCGTCCATCGTCACGCTGCAGCTCCCGGTGCCCGTGCAGGCTCCGCTCCAGCCGCCGAACGTCGAGCCGGCTGCGGGAGTCGCGGTGAGCGTCACGAGGGTGGCCGCCGGGAAGCTCGCCACGCACGAGCCTCCGCAGTTGATGCCGGCCGGGTTGCTCGCCACGGTGCCCGTGCCGCTGCCCGACTTGGTCACGGTGAGGGCGTACGGGCTCGCGGCGAAGGTCGCGGTCACCGTCTGGGCCGCGTCCATGGTGACCTGGCACGATCCCGTCCCGGCGCAACCGCCGCCGCTCCAGCCCGCAAAGGTCGAGCCCGCGTCCGCGGTCGCGACCAGGGTCACCACCGTGCCCGGCTCGACCACACCGGCGCAGGTCGCGCCGCAGTCGATCGGACCGCCTGCGACGCTTCCCGAGCCCGTGCCGTCCTTCACCACCGTGAGCACCGCGCCCTGAGTGAAGGTCGCCGTGACCGTCGTGGCCTCGGTGATCGTGAAGGTGCAGATCCCGGTACCGGTGCACGGCCCGCTCCACCCGCCGAACAGACTGCCCGTTGCGGTATCCGGCGTGGCCACCAGCGAGACCTGGGTGCCAACGTCGATCTGCGTCGTGCAAGTGGCGCCACAGTCGAGGCCGCTACCCGACACGATGCCCGCGCCGGTGCCCGCCTTCCCGACGGTGAGGTCGACCTGCTGTCCCGGCGGGCCGACCACGTGCAGCGTGTAAGCCTGCGAGACGACGGTGTTGCTGGCGTCGGTGGCCTGGACGGTGAACGAGAAGTCACCCCCCGCGGAGGGCGTGCCGAAGAGCACGCCCGGCGAGACCTCGCCGCCATCCGGATCGGTGTAGTCGCCCAGGGTGAGGCCCGGCGGCAGCGAGCCGTTCTGGATCACGATCGCGTACGGACGGTTGCCACCGACCACGACCGTGCGCGGCAGGTAGTCGACACCGCTCTCGCCCGCCTGGACGTGATCGATGAGCCCGAGCGGCGCCTCGACGTCGAAGCCCGCCATCTGCGCGCCGATGTAGTTGCCAACCACGATCTGCGCTTCGCAGTTGACGTAGTAGGTGTCGCCGTTGGCGTCGGTGACCGCGACGGCGGTGCCCACGCCGTGGAGATAGAGCGGGTCGTTGGGGTCGGTGGTGGTCTGGACCTCGTCGCACATCGCCTCGCCGGTCTCGCCGTCGATGGTGTCGACCGCGGCCCCGTACTCGTAGAACTCGTAGCGGCGAGTGACCGTCTCCGAGCCGTCGCCCATGTCGTCGGCGCCGCCCGCCAACTCCTCCTTGTTCGCGTTCGCGCCGTCGTTGGTCTGCAGCAGGTAGAACTCGGACTCGACCTCGGCCGGCTCGCCGTTCTGCCAGTCGGCGTCGCCATCGCCGTCCCGGTCGTCCGAGATCAGATCGCCGAGCGCGACGTCTGCTGGGTTGTGGGTGGTGGTCTTGATGACCTTCACGAAGCTCGGCTCGCCGAAGCGCTTCGCGGGCGGGATCGGCTCCTCGGGCGCGGGGATCACCGGCACCACGTTCGCCGGCTGGCCTCCCGCGGCCGGGTTGTAGTTCCACGACGGCGAGCTGACGCTCACCGGCGAGCCGGTCGGCACCAGGTTGTTGTTGGCATCGACGATCAGCCAGTTGTAGCGGACGTTGGTCGCGACGCCGTAGTAACCGACGCCGAAGTGCTCGCAGCCCTCGTTGACCGCCGGGTTCGTGCACGAGTGGCCGTCCGGCGGCGTGATCGAAGGGATACCGGTGTTGGTGAAGGTCCCGTTGGCGCCCCAGTTGCCGTTGGCGTCGCGCAGGCTGTGGTAGCGGACGAACACCCGCGGGTGCGCGGGATTCGAGTTGTCCTCGGAGATCTCGGGTGCGCCGTAGTGGTTCCAGTCGTAGGTGTAGGTGACGTCGGTCGAGTGACAGTCCTCGATCTCGATCTCGAAGCCGTAGCAGCGCTCCGGGTGATCGCAGATCGTGTCGAAGTTGTTGAGCGTCCCTACGATCGTGGTCGCGCCCGCGCTCGTGGCGCCCGCCACCAGCGCGGCGATCCCGAACGCTGGTGCTCGAAGGCCCTTCATCCGCATGTGGTCCCCTCGTGTCGCGGGCGTCCCGCGCCCGCTGCCGCGAGCCGCACCACGCGGCCCGGGCACATATGAGGGTGCAGCCGTCCGGAGGTGGGCGCCATCGAACTCGCGTTCGAGCGACGAGATCACCGGAAGTGCCGCGATTCCTGGGCAATTGGCGTGCGGCGCGTGACAGGTGTCACACCAGCGGCATCCGGATCCGATCTTCCTGGTACATCCGTGTGCCATTCTCGGCGCCCTCGCGCCCGGCCCGACGCCTCACTCGACGTCCGTTGGATCCCCTTCACCGATGCGATCGCCCCCCACCGAGTTGAAGAGCTTCTCCGGCCTCGATCGCGCACGCCCCGAGCTGGTGCTCGCGCGCACCCCGGACGACGTCGCCGTCGCGCTGGAGCGCGCGCGTCGCGAGGGGCGCCGCGCGGTGCCGCGCGGCGCCGGCCTCTCGTTCGGCCCGCACGCTCTCGGGGACGACCTCGCGCTCTCGACCGAGGCCCTCGACGCGATCGACGTCGACGCCGCGAGCGGGCGCTTCACCGTCGGCCCGGGCGCACGGTGGGGCGCGGTGCTCGAGCGCCTCCGCGCGCACGACTGGATCGTGCCGGCGACGGTGACGACCTCGGCGGCGACGGTCGGCGGCACCCTCGCCTCGAACGCGCTGTCACGCTTCTCCCCCGTGCACGGCAAGGAGGGGAAGTCGATCCGGGAGCTCACCGTGCTCACCCCGGGCGGCGAGATGGTGCGCGCCAGTCGCGAGCACGACGCCGACCTCTTCCACGCGGCGATCGGCGGCTGGGGCGGCGTGGGGGTGGTGATCTCGGCGACCTACCAGGCCACCCGCCTGCCGCCGCGCGCGTGCGTGGCGAGCACGGTGAGGCGCCATGCCTCGTTCGAGGTCCTCGCCGAGGCGCTGCGGCCGGCCGCGTCCGGTGAGCGCACCGTCTACGCGATCGTGGCGGTGCAGCGCGATCGGATCCGCGCCCTCGAGATCACCTCGGAGTGGGTGGAGGGGCGAACGCTGCGGACGATGCTGCCGCACCAGCCCGCGAGCCCTGTGCGGGTGCCGATCGAGTGGGGCGTCAACCGCTGGCACGCGATCTCCGCGGCGTTCTGGGACTTCACGTACCTCGTGTACATGCGCGGCGCGGACCGCACGCCGTTCGTCGACGACCTCGCCGGTTACACGTTCTTCATGGACGGCCACCTGCGCGCCAAGCGCGCCGCGGACCGCTTCGGCGTGCCGTTCCGGTCGATGCAGCAGACGTTCGTGGTGCCACGCGCGGCGGACCTCGCCCCGTTCTTGCGCCACGCCAGCGCACGCATCCACGGGGAGGGGCTCGACATCGCGCTCCTCGATCTCTTGTGGCTGCCCCGGGACGAGCCTTTCCACCTATCGTCGTCGCGAGCCGGCTCGGGCTACGCGTGCACGTTCAGCTTCGAGGGACCGTTCGACACGCCGCGCGCCGCGCGGGTCCTCGGCGCGCTCGCCGACGACGTCGAATCCCTCGGCGGGCGCACCCACCTCGTGAAGAACGTCTTCGCGAGCGCGGAGAACCTGGCGCGGACCTACCGCGACGGGCTCGACGCCTACGCCGCGGTCAAGCGCCGCGTCGATCCGGATGGCGTGCTCGAGAGCGTGTTCCTGCGCCGGTCGTTTCCCGAGCTCTTCGAACCGAACCGTGCGACGGGCCGTTGAGCGCCCGGGAGTGAACGACCGCCGCGCGAGCCCCGAACGTGACCGCCACGGGTCACGGACCGGGCGGGGACGTCACCGGCACGTCCCGAACCGCCATCGGTGATCGCGGGATGACTGCGCATTGCGCGGGTTTCTTCCCGGCACCTCGCATGCACTCCAATCGTTCACGATGGGGTCCCGCACGCGGGGTGCGGACGCGCCACGTCGGCAAGGGGGGCGACGAGATGAAGACCGCGACGATCGTTCGATTCCGCTTCGCCATCGTGCTGACTCTCGGCATCGCAGCCGCGCTGGGAGCCGGCTGCGGCACCGACCGCCAGGGCTGGTACCTGGGCAAAGGTGCGACGGAGGACGTCGAGCTGTACGTCCAGAATGCGTGCCTGATCTGGGATGCGGGGCACCTCTACTGCGTGGTGCCGCACCTCAACAAGCTGGCCGACTCGCGCCTGTGGCTCTATCCGGCCGGCGGAACGTTCCCGAGCGGGCACTTCGCGATCGCCGATGCCGCGTGGCAGCTCGACTGGACGTTCTCGACCACCGTCGCGAGCGTCGACGATCCCGGGAAAACGGGAACGCTGGTCGGCCAGGCCTACTCCTCCGCCGGCGACCTCGAGCCCCCGGACGGCATCGAAGGCACGCTCGTGCTGGAGGACGGCGCGCGATACTTCGTCGCGAGGCGACTGCCCGGCGGCTCGAACTACGACGACTACAAGTGCCCGAACGGCCCCGGCGCGTGCGGCCCAGCGCTCGGCGCACCGACGAGCTGCGTCGTGAACCCACTCTCCGGTGGTGGCTACCAGCTCGCCATCACGGCGCCCTACAAGGAGGCCGATGCGAACCTCGCGGGCGGGCAGGTCGGCGTGGGCTTCGGCGGTGTCGCCGCGGCTTCCGGCCCCACGATCGCGACGGTGTTCGGTCCGCTGCCCGGGACCGGCACGGTGGGTGACATGACGATCACCTCGTCGCTCACGGGCACCACGGCCGGCGAAGTCAGCGTCAGCCTGGCGGACCCGACGCTCACGGCCGCACCGACCGGAGGCGGATTCGCCGTCATCAACACCATCGGCGCCTCGTCGAACGGTGCCGACTGCATCCTTGCCGGCGGCTGAGGGTCGGCGGTCGCGCGGGGTTGGCGGGGTCGGGGGTGTGCCGTAGTCTTGGCGCGCCACCGTCCGACCCCGAGCCAACCGTGAGCCAGCCCCGCGCCAACGCCAGGAAGAAGCCCGCACGCGCCACCTCGAGCAAAGCCCCGAAGACGGGTGGCCGCGAGGCCCGCGGGCAGCGCTTCGCCGAGGATGTCGACGCGGAGGTGCTCGCGTTCACGTCCTCGGTGTCGTTCGACCAGCGGCTCCTCCACCACGACGTGCGCGGCTCGCTGGCGCACGTTCAGGTGCTCGCCAAGGCGGGGATGCTCAAGCCGCGCGAGGCCAAGGCGCTCTCCGACGGGCTGCGCGCCGTTGAAGCGGACCTCGCCTCCGGGAAGGCGAAGATCGCCCCCGGCGACGAAGACATCCACATGGCGGTCGAGCGGCTGCTCACCGCGCGCCTCGGCCCGCTCGGCGGCAAGCTCCACACTGCCCGCAGCCGCAACGACCAGATCGCCACCGACCTGAGGCTCTGGCTGCGCGACGAGCTCGATGCGCTCGTCGGCGAGCTGCGCGCCCTCGACGCCGCGTTCGTCGAGCTCGCCGCCCGCCACGTCGACACCGTGCTGCCCGGCTACACCCACCTGCAGCGGGCGCAGCCGGTGCGGCTCGCGCACCACCTTCTCGCGTATCACGAGATGCTGAGCCGGGATCGCGGGCGATTCCTCGACGCGCGCGGGCGCCTCAACCGCTCGCCGCTCGGCTCGGCGGCGCTCGCCGGCACCACCTTTCCGCTCGATCGCGAGCTCAGCGCCAAGCTCCTCGGCTTCGACGGACCCACGGCCAACAGCCTCGACGCCACCAGCGATCGCGACTTCGTGGTCGAGTTCCTCGCCGCCGCGGCGCTCTTGCAGGCGCACCTGAGCCGCTTCGCGGAGGAGCTGGTGCTGTGGTCCTCGGCCGAGTTCGCGTTCGCCGAGCTTCCCGACAGCCACTCGACCGGCTCGAGCATCATGCCGCAGAAGAAGAACCCGGACGTGGCCGAGCTGATCCGCGGCCGCACCGGGCGCGTGAACGGCGCGCTGGTGGCGATCCTGACCGTGCTCAAGGGATTGCCGCTCGCCTACAACCGCGACCTGCAGGAAGACAAACAACCGCTCTTCGAGGCCGTCGACGTGGTGCGCGGCTCGGTGCGCGTGCTGACCTCGCTGGTGCCTCGGCTCGTGATCCGCACCGAGACCATGGAGCGCGCCGCCGAGGATCCCGCGCTCATGATGACCGACGTCGCCGACGCGCTGGCGCGCGAAGGATTGCCGTTCCGCGAGGCGCACGCGGCGGTGGGCGCGCTGGTGCGCACCACGCTCGCCCTCGCCCGCGACCCGCGCACGCTCGACGCGAAGGAGCTCAAGGCGATCCACCCACGGCTTCGCCTCGACCACGTGAAGGGGCTCGAGCCGGGAGGCTCGACCGACCAGCGGCGCGTGATCGGCGGCACCGCGCGCGAAGCGATCGTGCGCGCACTCGCGCGAGCCCGGAAGGACCTCGCGCGATGAGACGACCGCGCCCCTCGCTCCGCGCGTTCCTCGCGATCGGCGCCCTCGCCGGCGTGCTCGCTTCCTCCGGGTCCGGCTGCGGCAAGGAGGGGAATGCCCAGGCCTCCCGAGTCCGAGCTGCCCGACCTGGTGAAGGACCTCACCGCCACCGCCACCCGCGGCGCCGGCGAGCTGCGCTGGAGCATCCCGCAGAAGAACCAGGACGGCTCGAAGCCTGCCGACGTGGTCGGCTTCCAGGTGCTGCACTCGCTGTTGCCGGTAGGCGGCGCCGCGACCGTGACCGCGAGCAAGCCCGAGCTCGCCTTCGTGCTGCCCGTGCCAACCGATCCGGCCGGCGTGCCGCTCAAAGAGGCGGTGCTCCGCGATACCAGCGCGGTCGCGGACACGGTCAACGTGTACCGGGTCGTCACCTACGGCAGCACCGGCTACGGCACCATCCCGTCGAACGCGGTCTCGATCGCGTGGTCCGTGCCGCCGGCGCCGCCGGGGAGCCTGACAGCACGCGCCAGCGAGCGCGCCGCCACGCTGAGCTGGACCGCGCCCACGACCCGATCGGACGCCAGCGCCGAGTCTCGCACCGTCGCCTATCGCGTCTACCGCTGGGCCGGTGAGAGCGAGCCCGAGCTGCTCACCGCCACACCGGTCCTCGAGACCACGTGGACGGACTCCGACGCGCCCATCGACCGCACCCAGAACTACGTGGTGCGGAGCGTGGTACAGCACGCCGACGTTCTGCTCGAGAGCGACGACTCGTCCACCGTGAGCATCGTCTCCGAGGACACCACCCCCCCGGCCACGCCCACCGGCCTGGTCGGGGCGCGCACTCCGGCCGGCATCGAGCTGCGCTGGGATCCTTCGCCCGACGCCGACGTCGCGGGGTACAACCTCTACCGCCTCCGGCCCAACGGCGCCGGCGACCGCGTCACGCCCAACCTGATCGATGGCACCCGCTTCCTCGACTCCAAGCCGCCGCTCGGCGACGTGCGCTATCGCATCACCGCGGTCGACCGCTCGGCGCGCGCCAACGAGAGCCCGCCGAGCGCCACGGTCACCGTGCGCTGAGTTTCCGCGGGGAGCGTGCGCGTAGCGCACGCGGGTTCCAGCCCCCCCCTCCCCGTCGGAGGGCGCGGCTCCTGCCGCGCCGGCGATACGCGCGGGAGTTGCATCGACGGTCCGTCGATTACTGTTCGCGGCCACCCCCGAGGCACTCGCTTCGCTCGTGGCGTCGCGCTGCGACGCGCCGTGTGACGGGTCGGTGCGTGGCGCGAGCCGGCCGAGTGGCTCTGCGCTTCGAGCGGGCTCCAGCCCCCCTCCCCGTCGGAGGGCGCGGCTCCTGCCGCGCCGGCGATACGCGCAGGAGTTGCATCGACGGTCCGTCGATTACTGTTCGCGGCCACCCCCGAGGCGCTCGCTTCGCTCGTGGCGTCGCGCTGCGCGCCGTGGGCCGAGCATTCGGGGCGCGGATTCCGCTATTCTTGCTCGATCCACCCGATCGCCCCTCCCGGGCGATCCATTCGCCTTTTCACGGAAGCGGCACGATGACCCAGACTCGAAACGACGTCGGACAAGAGCTCGAAGCGCTGCTCGCGAAGCGGATCGTCATCATCGACGGCGCCATGGGAACCATGGTGCAGCGCTACAAGTTCGACGAGGCCACCTACCGCGGCGAGCGCTTCCGCGACGCCAAGCAGGACTTGAAGGGTCTTCACGACCTGCTCTGCATCACCCGTCCGGACGCCATCGAGGAAGTGCACCGCCAGTACCTCGACGCGGGCGCCGACATCATCGAGACCAACACCTTCAACGCCCAGTCGATCTCCCTCGCCGAGTACGGCATGGAGGCGATCTCGGTGGAGCTGAACGTCGCCGCGGCGCGCTGCGCGCGGCGCGCCGCGGACGCCGCCATGAAGGCGGATCCCAGGCGGCGCCGGTTCGTGGCCGGCGCACTCAGCCCCACCAACAAGATGGCCGGGTTCTCCACCCGCGCCGAGGATCCGGGCTGGCGCGGGGTGACCTACGACGAGCTCGTCGCGGCCTACGCGGACCAGGCGCGCGGTCTCCTCGAGGGCGGCGCGGACATCCTGATCGTCGAGACGATCTTCGACCCGCTCAACGCCAAGGCCGCGTTCTTCGCCATCGAGAAGGTGTTCGACGAGGTCGGCTTCCGGGTACCGCTCATGGCCTCGGTGACGTTCATCCAGGCCGGTAGCGTCCGCAACATGACGGGCCAGACCGTCGAAGCGTTCTGGAGCTCGATCTCGCACGTGCCGTTGCTCTCGGTGGGCATGAACTGCGCGCTCGGCCCGAAGGAGATGCGGCCGCGGATCGAGGAGCTGTCGTCGATCGCACCGATCTTCGTGAGCGCCTATCCGAACGCGGGCCTGCCCGACCCCACGCTCGAGACGGGCTTTCCCGAGACACCGGAAAGTCTGGCGCCACAGCTCCGCGCGTGGGCCGAGGCCGGGCTGCTCAACTTCGTCGGCGGCTGCTGCGGCACCACCCCGCCCCACATCGCCGCCATCGCCGAGGCCGTCGAGGGGATGCCGGTGCGCGTGCCGAGGAAGGTCGAGCCGCTCCTCCGGCTGAGCGGCACCGACGCCTTCACGCTCACGCCCGAGATCAACTTCGTGAACGTGGGCGAGCGCACCAACGTCGCCGGCTCGCCCAAGTTCAAGCAGCTGGTGATCGCCGGGAACTACGAAGAGGGGCTCAAGATCGCCCGCCAGCAGGTGGAGAACGGCGCCCAGATCGTCGACGTCAACGTGGACGAGGGCATGCTCGACTCCGAGGCCGCGATGACGCGGTTCCTCAACCTCGCCGCCGCCGAGCCCGACATCTCCAAGGTCCCGGTGATGGTCGACAGCTCCAAGTGGTCGGTCATCCAGGCCGGGCTCAAGTGCGTCCAGGGCAAAGGCGTCGTCAACTCGATCAGCCTCAAGGAAGGCGAGGAGAAGTTCCTCGAGCAGGCGCGGCTGGTGCGGCGCTTCGGCGCGGCCGTCGTGGTGATGGCGTTCGACGAGAAGGGCCAGGCCGACAGCTACCAACGCAAGATCGACGTGTGCAAGCGCGCCTACGACCTCCTCACCCAGAGGGTCGGCTTCCCGCCCCAGGACATCATCTTCGACCCCAACATCCTCACGGTCGCCACCGGCCTCGAGGAGCACAACAACTACGCCGTCGACTTCATCGAGGCGACCCGCTGGATCAAGCAGAACCTGCCGCTGGCCAAGGTGAGCGGCGGCGTCAGCAACATCTCGTTCAGCTTCCGCGGCAACAACGCGGTGCGCGAGGCGATGCACTCGGCGTTCCTCTACCACGCGATCCGCGCGGGCCTGGACATGGGTATCGTCAACGCCGGGATGCTCGCCGTCTACGAGGAGATCCCCAAGGATCTGCTGGAGCGTGTCGAGGACGTGCTCCTCAACCGCCGCCCCGACGCCACCGAGCGGCTGGTGACGTTCGCCGAGACCGTCAAGCAGCAGGAGAAGAGCGGCGCCACCACGGGCCTGGAGTGGCGCTCGGGCTCGCTCGAGGCGCGGCTCTCCCACGCGCTGGTGCGCGGCATCGACGACTACGTCTCCGTCGACGTCGAGGAAGCGCTCGCCAAGTACCCCAAGCCGCTCAACATCATCGAAGGGCCGTTGATGGACGGCATGAACGTGGTCGGCGAGCTCTTCGGCGCCGGCAAGATGTTCCTGCCGCAGGTGGTGAAGAGCGCCCGCGTCATGAAGAAGGCGGTCGCGATCCTCGAGCCCCTCATGGAGGCCGAGAAGGCCGCCCTCGGCGCCGACGCCGACAAGGGCCGCATCCTGCTCGCCACCGTGAAGGGCGACGTCCACGACATCGGCAAGAACATCGTGGGCGTGGTGCTCGCCTGCAACGGCTACCAGATCAAGGACCTCGGCATCATGGTGCCGTGCGAGAAGATCCTCGACGAGGCGAAGGCGTGGAACGCCGACCTGATCGGACTCTCGGGCCTGATCACGCCTTCGCTCGACGAGATGACGCACGTGGCGAGCGAGATGAAGCGGCTCGGCTACACGACGCCGCTCCTGATCGGTGGCGCCACCACCAGCGACAAGCACACCGCCGCCAAGATCGCGCCCAGCTACGACGGCATCACCGCGCACGTCCGTGACGCGTCGGTGTCGGTGGGCATCGTCGGCAAGCTCATCGACCCCGCGCAGCGCCCGCGCTTCCGCGAGGAGAACGAGCGCCACCAGGCGCTCATGCGCGAGCTGGTGGCTTCCGCCTCCACGCGCCGGCCGCTGCTCACGCTCGCCGACGCGCGCGCCCGCGCGCCCAGGATCGAGTTCGGAGACGGCACGGTGGCGCGGCCCGCGTTCCTGGGTACCCGGGTGGTGGAGCCGAGCATCGCCGAGCTCGTGCCCTACATCGACTGGACGCCGCTCTTCCACGCGTACGAGCTGCGCGGGAAGTACCCCGCGATCCTGAAGGACGCGAAGGTCGGCGAGGTGGCCCGGGGGCTTCTCGAGGAGGCCAACGGCATGCTCGCGCGCCTCGAGGGCAGCGGTCGGCTCAGGGCGTGCGGCGTGTACGGCTTCTTTGCCGCCCAGTCCGACGGCGAGGACGTGGTGCTCTACGGCGACGAGAGCCGCACCACCGAGCTCGCGCGTTTCCACACCCTGCGCCAGCAGGAGGAAGGCAAGAACGGCGAGCCGCGGCGTGCGCTCGCGGACTTCGTGGCTCCCAAGGCGAGCGGAGTCGGCGATTACCTCGGGCTCTTCGCGGTCACCGCGGGACTGGGTCTGGACGAGCTGGTCGCGGAGCACGATCGCAAGAACGACATCGACGCCAAGATCCTCGCCCAGGCCCTCGCCGACCGCCTCGCCGAGGCGTTCGCCGAGCTGCTCCACCAGCGCGCCCGCGCCGACTGGGGCTTCGGCCGGGACGAGAAGCTCTCGTCCGACGAGCTGATCGACGAGAAATACCGCGGCATCCGCCCGGCGCCGGGCTACCCGGCACAACCGGATCACACCGAGAAGGGGACTCTCTTCAGACTGCTGGACGCCGAGGCGAAGACCGGAATGAAGCTGACCGAGAGCTTCGCGATGCTGCCCACCGCTTCGGTGAGCGGCCTTTACTTCGGCCACCCGCAGTCACGCTACTTCGCGGTGGGCCGGCTGGGACGCGACCAGGTCGAGGACTACGCGCGCAGGAAGGGTGTCGAGCCTGCGGTGATCGAGCGCTGGCTGCGCCCGTACCTGGGCTACGAACCCGGCTGAACGCGCCGCGGCGGGGGTCGGCCCGCCTCAGTTCACGCCGAGGTGAAGCTCGTTGGGGTACTGGCGGGTCCAGTAGACGAGGTCGAGGTTCCACGGCTCGGCCTGAAAGAACTGCGCCCAGCGTGTCGAGATCGACGAGTCGTACGCGCCCTCCACGTAGAGCGTCCAGGCCGGATCGAACGCACCCCCTCGGGGCCGGTGCACCGAGAAGATGTCGTGTCCTTCGCCGGCGGGGTCACCGATCGGCGGGGGACCGTGGGCATAGAGGAGGACACCGTTCGCGCCATCGGGTCCGAGCGACGGGTTGTGCGTGACGACGACGGGTGGCTGACGGTCGCCCTTCCAGCCCTGCCCTTCGTCGTACCAGTAGCGGGGCGCGAAGTTGACGTCGACGAACGAGACGTGGGCGACACCATCGGGGTGACGATCATCGACGGGCCGTCGTCGAGCCCGCCCAGCGAGTGCTCCTCGATCCGGACCGAGGGTAGCCAGGTGCCGGTGTGGGTTCGCGTGCAGACGTGCACCCAGCCGTCGCGCTCGTAGGGGAACGAGCTGGTGCCCCACGCCACCAGGAAGTCGCCGTTCGGCTTGAAGGCTACCGTCGGGTGCCACGCTCCGCAGTCGACGGTGGCCGGGTCGCAGTCGACCACGTCCGCCACCTCGATCGGCGTCTCCCAGCCACCGGCGAGGCGCCGCGAGAAGTGGGTGCGGAGTGCAGCGCCGGCCGTCGGTCGATGACTCCAGGTGGCGTACGGCACGCCCGCCGGATCCAGGGCGAGTCCCACCCCTTGATCTCGCTGGGCGAAGTCCGTCCAGTTGGTCGCCTCGATGGCTTCGATCGCACCCCACGAGTCGGTGGCCGTGTCGAAGATCCCGTAGCGGACGAAGCCGTCGCGCTGCGTCCAGAGCGCGTGGATCCGATCCTGGCCATCGATGGCGATGGCCACGGCGCCGATCAGGATGCCGACGTCCGCCGAGTCCCCGACCACGGTGAGCGCCGTGGGCGTTCCCACCTGATCGGCCTTGCGGACCAGGATCGTGTTGCTCGACCCGCACGAGGGATAGAACTTGCACGTCGCCGTGACCGTGTAGAGCAGCCCCGCGCTCGTGCGCACCACCTGGTGCGGGCTGACGTCACTGAAGCCGGGCCCCACGGTGATGTCGTGGTCGGTCGGCGCGACCAGGTGGCACTCGGCCGCGAGCCCCAGCACCACGAGCGACGCGAGGCCCGCGAGGGTCCGCGCTCGGTTGCCCGTCGTTCCACGCTCCATGCTCGCTCCTCCGCCAGCCCCGCCGCTTTGTAGTTTTTGCTCGCCGTTTGAAAGTGGGTCGGTCATCGGTTTCGCCTGTCGCGCGAGATTTTGCGCAGGATTACGGCTGAAACCCGATCGCGCAGCCGTGCGCGGCCATGCGCTAGCAACGCGCGGGCCATCGCTCCGCGGCCATCGACTGGCTGCGACTGCGGGTCACCGGCAGCCGCCTCGCCAGCACCGAGTCGAGCTGAGCGGGCGCACACCGCCGGGTCCTCCGGCCGGCCGGTCGAGCAAAGGAAGGCTGGCGGGTCGTGCGTTCGTCGTCCCTGGCGTGATGATAGGCTGACCGCGCCGGCGGTGGCGTACCCGCCAGGCCCTGAGCTCACCACCGGCATTCTGCGTGCTTCTCGGTCGAGCGGGGCGAGCCAGGTCTTGCCCGGCTGACCGGGCAGGCGAGTCGCGCGCTGGCACCCGCCCGCCCGCCGATGAACGTTACTTGCGGGTTCCCGCGCCCTTCGACCCGCGTGTCACCATGGGAGAGCACATGTCCGTCCTCGAAACACCCCGCGCCCGTTCCGCCGTAGGGAATGCTGCATCCATCCCTCCGCCACGAGGTGCAGCGATCAGCCCCGTGCGCCTGGCGCTCGTGGCCGGGCGGTGGTGAGCGTGCGTTGCCGCGACGACCGGGGGCTCCCAGCCGCCGAGAACGCCTCGGGCACAGCGCCGAGCGCGAGGTCCGACACGAGCCCGGGCTGGTTCCAGGCGCTTGCGAACTGGGCCGCCAAGCGACGGCGCACCAAGGGCGCGGCCGCGACGCCCTCGAGACCCGCCGGAGCGAGCGTCCACGTCCCACGGCTCGTCGGCACCAACGGCATTCCCACCGACCTGGATGGCTCGTTGAACCGGTCGTGGGATGCACGATACCGGCAGGGCGGCACGTCCAACCGCAGCGGCAGGATCTCGTGATCGACCGACACGTCCCCGTTCCTGGCTCGCACACGATTCGCCGAGCGTCTGCCTCGGATCTTCGATCCGCAGGTCGTACGCGAGCGAGGCAAGGTTCGACGGCGCGTGAAGGGTCGGCAGGCTCGCACCGTACGGAGGCGTGGATGGAAGCGACACGAGCATTCTGGGGGGGCCTGCTGTGCTCGGTGCTGCTCGCCGGATGCACGGAGCGCACCCCGGTGCCGGGACCGGCCGAGCCCATCGCGCCGCCTCGGACGTCCACGGAACGATCGGTGCGCGTGACGGCCACCGCGTTCAACTCGCTCGCGGCGCAGACCGACTCGACGCCCGGGACCACCGCCAGCGGGGCGAAGCTTCGCCCCGGGATGCAGGTCATCGCGGTGTCCAAGGACCTCGCCGAGATGGGCCTCGACGAGGGCACGAAGGTGCGGATCGAAGGACTGCCGGGTGGTGGAGGAGTCGCCGACAAGATGGACGCGCGCTGGCATCGCCGGATCGACGTCTACTTCGGCAAGGACGAGTCCGCTGCGCTCGAGTTCGGCAAGAAGGAAGTGACGATCCACTGGACCGCGGCGCCTGGCGCCGAGCCGCGCGACGACTCGGCGAGACCACCGCGCTGAGTCGCGCACCACGTGCGCTGGCGCGGCGCTCACGAGCCACGCTCTTCGGTCCAGTGGAAGTGGTGGAGCACCCGGTGCGTGACCGGGGCGAGCAACAGGCCCGCCACCACCAGGAACACGATCCCGTCGTAGAGCGCATAGAGCCCCGCGAAGAGCTTCCCCGGATCGGTCTTCGGCGGGCAACGGCCGCTCGTGGCGTTGCTCGTACATGTCGTGCTCCTCCTCGCTCGCCGTCCGATCCAGACCCACGTGTCGGGCGAGCCCGTGTCCTTCAATAGCGGACGCGGCGCTCACGCCCGATCGTTACCTGCCCGCAAGCCCGCCACCCTCCGACTCCCAGCGCGCGAGGGCCTGCGCGTGGTCCTCGCTCGCGGGGCGGATCGCCTCGGGTGGCGCGGGCGGCGCGGGATCCGGGTCGCAGCTGAACGGAGGCGGCACCGACTCTCCGTCCAGCAGCGACCCGGCCCAGCTCGAGCGCGGGTGGCTGGATCGGAGCACACCGCGAACGTTCGGCCGGGGTTTACCGGAAGGTGGCTTCATGGCGAGTTCTGGTCGGTCCGCGGTGGACGAGCGCGCGGCGCCGCGGCATTGGAGGCCATCTCGGGCGCCGATTCCGTGCCCTGGCCACGGACCGCAGTGAATGCGCGGGGCAGCTCGAGGGTGAAGGTGCAGCCGGCCCCCGGACGGTCCTCGACCGACACCGATCCCCCCTGCGCCTCGGCGGCGCGGCGAGCGATCGTGAGGCCGAGGCCCAGCCCCGTACGATCCGCGCCCCACTGCTCGAACGGCTGGAAGATATGTTCGGCCACGCCCTCGCCGAGCCCGCCACAGTCGTCCGCGACGTGGATCCGCACGCGCTCCGCGTCGGCCGACGTGAGGATGGAGACGCAGCCCCCGGGGGCAGGATCCACGAACGCCACGACGAGCCCCAGACCTTGATCGGCGGCGTGAGCCCTGGCGTCGACCTCGACGTCCTCCACGAGCGCTGCCACCTGGATCGGCGAGAGACTGCTGCTTCCCGACTGGAGCCGGACCTCGGCGAGCGCACGGTCGATGAGCACGCCGAGGCGCCGCAGGTTGCGTCCCAGCGAGTTGCTCGTACTGCCGCGCACGCCGACCCGGCCCAGGCGCAGGAGCTCGTACGAGAGCCGCGCGGCGTTGATCGAGTTCGGAGCTCGTGCGCCAGCATCCCCAGCCGCTCGTTCTCGTCGCTCGCGAAGGCGGCCTCACGGCGGCGCTGGTACTCCGTCACGGCCTCGGCCGCCGCCACGTCGACGCACCAGTTGAAGGCGTGGAACTCCGATACCGTGATCGGATGGCCGAGGTCCTCGGCGAGCTCGGTCACGACCTGGCAGACGTCGCCATAGCCGTGGACCGCGTGAGCGATCGTGAACCCCGCTCGCTGGAGCGCTGCGCCGTGGGCCGCCGCGCCCGCGTTCCTCCGAGCCGGATCATCGCCCGGCGACACCTCACCCACCCCCAACACCACCTCGAGGTGGTCCAGGAACAGCGGAACACCCTCCTCGAGCTGCTCGGACGTCACGCCTGGCCCGAGGCGGGCTCCGACGCGGATGCCGGTGCGGCGGAGGATCTCCTCGCGGTGAGCGGCGAGGAAGTCGACGAGCCTCGGGCTCGGCCCCTGCTCCGGCGTCATGACCGATCCGGGGTGGTGGGCGGCCACGCACCGAGCGCGGCGAGGCGCTGGGCCGACTCGTCGAGCCTGGAGGAGGCACGGCGGAGCATCGCCTCGAGCGCGGCCAGGGACGAGCCGGGTTTGGCGCGGCCTCGGCGCTGGCTGGAAGCCGCGTCGACCACCACCACGTCGAGGGCGCCGCGACAGCGCGCCTGGGCCGCGACCTCGGCCTCGCTCTGGGTGGGGAACCGCATCAGCGTTCCGGGGTCGGACTCGCGGCGCACCGTCCATCCCACACCCAGCCGGCCAACGTGAAATCGGTTCGTGATCATGGTGGTCCCCCGCCATCCGACGTGTCCCGGCGAGGTTGCCGGGCCACTCGGTTCCTTGGTTTCCGGGCCTTCGGGAATGCCGCCCGCGCCCGGACGCGGCGGCGATGCGTCGAGCTCCTCGGCGCCGGGCCGGTCAGGTGACCGCGGTCGCGCTCGCCTCGGGACGGAACAGCACCGCTGCGTCCTCGTCCAGCACTCGAAACGTCACCGACTCGGTGAAGAAGAGCTTCACGTCCTTCGAGTCGTGGAACTCGTAGCCGAGCGTGACGTCCTGACCGAGCGTCAGCTCGAAATCGCCGCCCCGCCTCGTCACCAGCACCGCACCGTCGCGAAGCACCGGCGCCAGGAGCACCGGGCCATCGATCAGCCGCGCGAGGCGCGGCATCAGCGGATACTGATCGCCGCTCGTTCCGCTGAGGGCCGTGAAGAGCTCGGCGCCCACGACCAGCGCGTACGGCCCGCCGACCCCGTCGTTCTTGAGCCGGACCAGCGCGCTGGCCACGGCCGCCGGGAACCGCTGTGGATCGGCGCCGAACTCGACGGGCGTGCGCGCCGTCGAGTCGAGCACCCCTCGCACACCCGCCGCGGCGAGGCCGCGGAACACGATCTCGTCCTCGGCGTGTGCGATCGCTCGCGCCGCGGCGGTGAGGGGCCTCAGGTCCAGGTCCAGCGCACCGCGCGCGGCGTTGTCGAGCTCCCACAGGCCGAGGCGAAACGGGACGCGCAGCTCGATCAGCGGCAGGACCTGGCGGATCCCGAACGACACTCCGTCCTGCTCGCCGTCGTGAAGGCGCAGCCGGCCGAGGTTGATCGCGGAGGCGTCCCACCCGCGCGGTCCGCGGCCGTCGACGATCCGGCGCGCCGAGAGCGGCGCGGTGAGGGAGGCCCGGGCCTGCCGCTCGAGCTCGGTCCACGCAGTCGCCGAGATCGGCGCCAACGACGTCCTGAAGGTGTCCATGGGTGTCCTCGTCATGGGGTGGGGCAAAGCGCACGCTCGGGAGCGCCGGCGGCCCGCGAATCGTGCCGCCCTTTCGGTTCGACCGGGTCGTGCAAACGCCCGATGGCGAGGTCACCTCGCGGCGGCTCGGCGTGTCCGCGCGACGCGGCGAGGGGCGCCGATGGGGAGGGACGTTCCTTCTGCGTGATCGAGCCCTCGGTGAACACGAACTTCCTGAGCGCGAGGTCCCACGCCGGACTCGTGCGGCGCACCCACTCGAGCGTCATGCACGCGTGCTCGATCTCCTCGTCGCGGTTGTGCGCGAGCACTTGCCCGAGGTCCTGATCGGTGCAGGTCACGACCCGCTGGTGGTACCAATCCACGGCCTCGATCTCTTCCTTCAAGCTCAGCAGCGCGCGATGGAGATCGCGGTCCGGCGGTGCGAGGGATTCATAGGGCTCGTGGTAACCGTTCATGCGTGGGCTCCCGGGCGCCGAGGTGGCACCCTCGGAATCGAGCTCCGGGGCGGACGTGTTCGTCCCTCCGCGGGAGTCGAGCGATCGAAGTAGGTCGCGCGTCACAGGACTCTGCGACCCTGGATCAGGCTCACGAGCACCACGATCACGGCGACGACCAGTAGAACGTGGATGAAACCGCCCATCGTGTAGCTACTGACCAACCCGAGGAGCCACAGCACGATCAACACCAGTGCGATTGTCCACAACATGACGACCCTCCACCGAGGGTGAGGGGCGCCACCATCCCTCTCGCGACGGTCCGTCGCTCCTCCCCTCGCCATTGAGCGGCCGCAAGCACCGCCACACGACGGATAGAGCAAGGTGGGCGCCGGGCTCGCGACCGCCTCGCGCGGTCGGCGCGAGTGGATGCCGATTCCCCCACCCCACCGAAGCGCAACCCTTATCCAGGTCGGGGCGGGCGCGGCGGGCGCCGGCCGATCAGGCGCTCGGCGGAACGTCGTTGAATGGGGGTGACAACGGATCTGTAGGCGCTACAGACGTGGAGCCCGCCTCACCGTTGCGTCGCGACCGCCCGAGACCGAGCCCCTCGAGGAATCGGCGAACCACGGCGATGGTGCCCGGAAGCTGGGTGAAGATCCCCAGATGCCCCGCCGGAAACCAGTGGATGGGCGGCTCGCCCCAGCGCTTCCACAGCGCTTCCGTGCGATCGGCGCTGAGGAGCCGGTCGTACTTGCCCGCGACCAGCAAGATCCGTTGGGGCGGGATCACGGGCTTCAGGTCCGCGATGCCCACCAGCGCCATGTAGGCACTCACGTCGGCGGGGCTCCAGCCGTGGCTCTCGAGCTCGCCGCGCATGCGCTTCAGGATGGAGGCGTCGCCGAGGACGCCGGCGAGATCGAGGTGGGCCGCTACGCCGATCGCGAACGCGAGGCGTGGGTCGGCGCACGCGGTGTAGAGCGCCATCATCCCGCCGAGGCTCAACCCCATGATCCCGACGGGCGCGCCCTCCTGAGCGGAGAGCCACGAGACCAGGCGCCGCGTGTCCCACACGCTCTGTCCGATGGCTTCGACGGTACGCACCAGGTCGGCGGTCCAGAAGTACTCGCCCCCGAACCGGGAACCCAGAGGCTTGCGCCGTCCGTGGTACGGGAGGTCGAGCCGGGCCACGTGGAGCCCGAGCTGACCGGCGAGCACCGGCAACATCGTGAGCTCCTCGAGCGCGGTATCGGGTTGCATCCAGCTATGCAGGAAGATGAGCGTGGGCCGTGGGCCGCCGCGCGTGTGACGGATCCACCGCACCGAGACCTGTTGATTGCGGCGGTACTCGTCGCCGTGGCGCTGCCGGAAGTCGGGCGCGATGGGCTGGTATTCCGACGGGAACGATAGGTGAAGGCTCTCGAAAGGCCCGACCTTCCAGGCGCGCGCGACCGTGACGTCGGGCAGCCCCGGCGGTGCCGGGAACAGCTCCTCGACGGTGCGACCGCGGTAGGCATCGAGCTGCGCGAGCGTATTCTCGGCAGCGGCTCCGCTCCGGATGACGAGCCTTCCGAGAAAGCTCGCGATCCCGTCGAGAGCCTGCGAGCTTCTGCGTTGCATGGATGAGCCCCCCCTCGGCGCTACCGGGCCGCTCTCACTCGCGAGACCGGGCCGCGCGGCCAGAGCCACCCGTTCGCGAGCGCAAACGACGTGCCGAGCAAGCGGCCATGGAGGTCTGCCAACGCCACGGATCTCCCTGGAATCGAGGCGGATCTCACCGCCGGCGCCACGGGTCCGTCCACGCTCCGCGCGCCGTGACGGAGTCCTGGCCGCGCCCCGCCAACCGGGTTACCCGGCCGGAACGTCGACCACGTGCCCGCTCGCCGGATCTGGCGACCGGCGCCCCGCCAACCGGTCCTGAGGGAGCAGACGATGACCGACGAGCTCCGCGACGGCGACCGGTGGCGGTGCCGGGGCGCGCAGGCCGACGATGATCCGATCGAGCTCGGCTCGGACGAAGACTGCGTACTCGTGAAGGTGTTTGTGCATGAGCGCCAGCACCACCGCCTTGCGCATCGAGCTGGGCCTGCGCAGCAACGTCTCGCCGAGCATGCGCAGCGTCATCGCCGCGCGCCGCGGCGGCGCGAGGAGCACGCACGTCCACAGCACGCGTAAGAAGATCCGCACTTCGTGTGCGCCCGCGGACACACGCACGCGTTTTTCCGGCCCCTGGTCGCGGAGGAAGGCCATCGCACGCCTGCGGTAGTTCGAGTGATCGTAGAGCCGTTCGAGCAGGTCCCTGTAGCCCTCATAGAGCTCGAGCCGCGACATCGCGGCCGGGATCACGTTCGAGAACACGAACTGGTCACCGGTGTACTCGTCGTCGAGCCGGCCCGCGGTCAGCAGGCGCTCGCGTAGCGGCGTCTGCGGTAGCGCATTCAGCAAGCCCGTCATCGACACCGGAATGCGAGCGTCCTGGATGAACCGGAACTGTTCCTCGAAGATGGAGACGTCGTCGTTGTCGAAGCCCACGATCATCCCCGCCATCACCTCGATGCCGGCGTCCTGGATCTTGCGGACCGATCCGAGCAGATCGGCGCGGATGTTCTGGGTCTTGCCGGTCTCCTCGAGGCTCGCGACCCGCGGTGACTCGATGCCGATGAACACGGACGTGAAGTTGGCGTCGTGCATCAGCCGCAGCAGCTCGTCGTCCTGGGCGAGGTTGAGCGAGACCTCGGTCATGAACTCCACCGGGTACCCGTGCGCCACCTGCCACCCCACGAGCTCGCGGAGCAGAGCCTTGGCGGCCTTCTTGTTGCCGATGAAGTTGTCGTCCACCACGAACACGTCGTGGGCGCCCAGCGCATGGAGCGCGTCGACCTCCGCGACGAGGCGCGCCACCGGCTTGGTCCTCGGCCTGCGCCCGTACATGACGATGATGTCGCAGAACTCGCAGGTGTACGGACAGCCGCGAGCGAACTGCACCGCCATGCTGCGATAGCGATTCAGCTTCAGCAGGTCGAAGCGCGGGATCGGCGCGTCGTCGAGCTCGGGGAGAGCGTCGGCGTGGTACTCGGCCCTCGGCTCACCCGCCGCGAGGTCCGACAGGAAGCGTGGCCAGGTGCGCTCGCTCTCGCCCACGAAGAGTACGTCCACCTTGTCGCGGAGCTGCTCGGGGCACAGCGTCGCGAACGGCCCCCCCACCGCGATGCGCCGTCCGCGCGCCTTGAACGCGTCGATGATCTCGAACATCCGCGCCTTGTGGACGATGTAGCCGGTGAGCCCGATCCAGTCGGCGTCGGTGTCGAAGTCGATCGCCTCGACGTTCTCGTCCCGGAGCACGACGTCGTGCCAGGGCGGAGTGAGCGCCGCGAGGTCGGGAGCGCCAGGTTCGGGAACGTGGCGCTCTTGGAGATCGTGGGCAGGACGCGGTCGAACGTCCAGAACGACTCCGGGTTCTTGGGAGCGATCAACTCGATCTTCATCAGGATTCTTCCGGGTGAGCCGTCCGTCGACCGTCACCCATCCGCTCGGCGACGGCCGCGCGGGCTCAGAGGTGAAGGGTCCCGGTGAGCATGAGGATCACGACGATCAGCAGTACCAGCCCCAGACCACCCGACGGTCCGTAGCCCCAGCCTCGGCTGTGGGGCCACGTGGGAAAGGCACCGACGAGAAGCAACGCCAGCAACACGATCACGACCAGGCTCACGCTCATCACGACCCCCGCAACGGCTCGGGGGACCCGGCCGCACGTTCGGTCTCCGGCTAGAGCAACGTGTGTGCCGCGGGTTCACACCGGGCGCAGCTCGGCGACCCGACGCGCTCTCCGCGCGCTTGGGCCCTCCGAACCCCCACGACCGGAAGCGGCCTGCGCCGTCGGCGCCGCGGCACCCGGCAGCTCTTACAAGGATCCTGTAGCGGACCTGCAATCGCCCGCGGCGCGCGCGGCGCGATCCGCCCGCGCCGCGGACCGCGTCAGCCGATCTACCGAGGCATCGTTCTTGCTCTAAGGAGTCGAACGCGAGGCGCGGAGCTCCACCGCTGCCGAGCTCGACGAGAGCCGGTGCGGGCCTTCGCTTCTCGAGAAGCTGGATTCGGGCTCGAGGGCTCGAGCATCGAGCGGCCGCGGACGGCGCTCGTCCGACGTTCCGGCGACACACCGACCGCAGGAGAGCCCATGACATCGAGCTTCACTCGACCCACGTTCTCGACCCTCCTCGCGATCGTGCTGTGGATCGCACCCCTGAGCGCCGTCGAGGCGCAGAGCTCGTCCGACACCTCTGGCGTACCGACGAGCGCAGGTGAGCCGAAACCGGCCCCCGCCGAGTACGAATCGGGACAGGCCGGCGAGCCCTATCAGACCGAGATCTTCGGCAAAGAGGTGAACATCGAGGCGCGTGACCGCGGCGATACGATGGCGGTCGCGCTCGGCGCCACGCTCTACGCCCCCAAGATCGGGGACACCCAGTTCTCGCCCCTCGGCTCGTTCTACTACCTGGGCGACTGGGAGGATCAGCGCCGGGTACGCGCGCAGATCAGCGGGCTCGTCAACGACCTCGAGTTCGCCCAGCGCTTCCGAGGCTTCGAGGCCATCGCGCGTCTCGGCAACGACGACCGCCGCCTCTTCGGTGAAGCCGAGACGGTGAGCGGTGAGGAGCTCGACGACACCGAGCTCAAATGGGGCTACGAGACGCTCTGGATTGGCCCGGGCTGGGCGCTCGACGTGTCGCCCTTCAACGTCGACAACCAGCTTCGGATCCAGCTCTTCTACCGAGGCGAATACGCGCACTTCAACCGCACCGACGACACCTCTCCCGACATCGCGGTCCCGTACGACACCTGGGTGCACGGGCCGTCGCTGCGGGTGCGCCTCGACGCGCTGCAACGCAACCTCCTCGAGATTCCTCAGTCCGGCTACGCGTTCGGTCTCGACGCCGAGTTCCTGCGCCGGGATCGCTGGAACCAGGAGCCGGCCGCCATCGAAGGCCACCGCGATCCGCTGACCGAGCTCGGCGATCGCGACTTCATGAAGCTCAAGGGGTACGTGGTCGGTGCGACCCGGCTGCCGTGGCTCTCGGACCGACACGGGATCACCGGCCAGCTCCGCTTCGGCTGGGCGCCGCAAGGGACGCTCGACCGCTATTCGGGGTTCCGCATCGGCGGCGGTCCGCTGCCGAGGGAAGCGGACGACCTCCTCCGGATCACCTATCCGGGTGCGCTCTTCGATCAGTTCATCGCCGACGAATACGTGCTGGCCACGGCCTCGTACCGTTACGAGCTCACGTTCTTCATGTACCTGCGCGCCAGCATCACGCTCTTCCAGGGCCGCATCGTCTCGATCGAGGAGTCGAGCGGCAACGCGCACTTCCGCTCCCTGACCGGCGAGGTGCCGTCGATGGCGCTGGTCAGCGGGTTCTTCTGGGACTCGACCCTCGAGGTCGAATACGACTACGACACCCGGCTCGTGCGGGGCGACCGAGGCGGAAGCCAGGTGCTGGTGATGTGGTCGAAGGCGTTCTGAACGCGGTCGCCGGCGTGGGGGCTGGCGCTCGCCGGCCCCTCGCGAGCCGGCGCCGACCGGGCGAGACCATGAAGCGGACCACGAGGGTCGTCACCGCCATCGCGTTGCTCGGGACCTTCGCCTGCGGTTGTGGCCTCCTGCTCCCGCGGCGCGAGGACATCCCCTCCGACGAGGCCGAGACACGAGGTCGGGCTCTGGTGATGCGCGCCGTGCGCGCCCACGGGGATCAGGCGGCGTGGGACCATCTCGGCGACGTCACGTTCACGGCGCGGTACGCGCAAGCTCCGCCCGCCGACTTGGCCGAGGTCGAGCCCTCGCAGACCAAACGCGAGATCCGGTTCACCTTCGACTTCGGACGCGGGCGGGGCCGCATGGACTTCGCCGACGCACACCGATCCGCGTGGGTGCGCAACGGTGACGACGTGTTCTTCGTCGAGGATGGCAAACGCAGCGTGCGCTCCCCCGGACCGGACTCGATGCGGGTCCCGGTCGAGGCCCAGCTCTTCGCCGCGCCGTTCCTGATGCTCGCCCCGGGCATCCACCTGGCGTATGCCGGTATCAAGCCGTTCGCCGGCCGCGATCTCGAGACCGTGCTCGCCGAGCCGGAGGGGTCGGCGATCGGAATGCACCGGCGCGCGCTCGGCTACTTCGATCCTCGGTCCGGCGAGCTGCTGCACGTGGCGTTCGACGTGGGCCAGGGTGACGTCGGTCTCGCTGGCAGCGCGACGTTCCTCGAATGGCAGACGGTCGGCGCCCTCAGGCTCCCCAAGCGTCTGCACGTGCGGACCTCGCGCCCCGCGCAGGTGCACGACTACGACCTCACCTTCACCGACGTGAACCTGGCGCCCGAGGTCGACCCAGCCGTCTACCGCGCGCCGCCCGGAGGTCCGCCATGATCCGACGAAAGCGGTCCCTGCTACTCGGCGCACTGCTGTGTGCCGCCACAGCGGCGGGCTCCATCGCCGCGGAGCCAGCGACGGCGCCGGTGGTCGTCCAGCCCACCGTCGACACCGAGGTCATCCGGTTCGCGATCACCGCCGAGCGGCGCAAGGTCTTCGAACGCGGGATGAGCCTGACCGAGAGCGAGAAGGAGGCCTTCTGGGACCTCTACGCGGGCTTCGAGAAGGAGCGCAACGCGCTCGACAAGCGCATGATGCGCGTGCTCCAGGACTTCGTGGGCCGGAACGTGGCGCTCGATGACCGTGAGTCGCTGGCACTCACGCGCGAGGCCATCGCGCTCGAGCGCGACGGTGAAGCACTGCGGACGAGCCACTTCGAGCGCATCGCCGCCGCCGTCTCCGGGCGCGTGGGTGCGCGCTTCTACCAGCTCGACGACCTGATCACGTCCGCGTTCAAGGTCGGCATGCTCGGTCAGCTCCCGCTGATCGGGAACGCGCCGGCGCCGCGACCGGATCGCTGACCCGTATCCGGGTGACCGGCGCGGGGGACGGATCCCCCCGCGCTGCGAGAACCATCGTAGCGGCGGGGGTTCCATCCCCCGTCGCCGGGGCCACGCGGCTTCCGTGAGCGACCCGGATGGGAAGATTCACAGCCGCGCCGAGGTGCGATCGAGGAGGCGCGCGCTTCAGCCGGCCAGGCTTCCGCGGCCGAACGACTGCGCCACCGCCACGCCCAACCGCGACGCGTTCGCGATCGTCCGGTAGTCGAGATTCTCCGGAACGTCGGTCCGCAGGTGATAGTTGGCCAGGGCGCGCCAGTCGGTCAGCGAAACGAGGCAGGCCGACGGCAGGCCCGCACGGCTGGTGATCACGCTGTCGGTCGAGGAGCGCGCCCGAAGCCCGCGCTCGAGCTCGATGCCGCGACCCTTCGCGATCGACGCGATCGTGTCGCGGAGCCACGGCCCACGATAGTCCTCCATCCACAGAGGACCTTCTCCCTCGAGCAAGCCGAGATGAGGCGAGCCGACGGTCTCGAAGTTGAGCGTGACCGCGCGACGGCGCTGGAGCTCCTCTCCATGTCGCGCCATGAACCCACGGATGCCGTCCTGGAGCGTCTCCTCGGCGCCGGTCGACACGATCCAGACGTCGAGCCCGGGTACGGGACGGGAGCTGAGCTCCTCCGCGATCGCGACCAGCGCGGCCACGCCGGAGAGATTGTCGTTGGCGCCCGGCACCGTCTCGCTTCGTTCGATGTCGGCGAGCAACGCGACGCCAGCCACGATCCCGGCGATACCGAGTGAGATCAACCAGCCCTGACCCGTGACCACGCCGAGGATCGCGACCGCGGGCGCGATGACTCCGATCCACCACTCCGGCGGTGCACTCCTGCGCGCGTGCACGAACGCGGGCCAGCGCGCGTAGATCTTCTTGAGCAGCGTCTGATCGAAGAGGTGGCCCGTCTTCGCGGCGTCGTGGTGAGCCATCAGCACGATGGTGCGCGGCGCATCCGGATCGCCGACACGTGCGACGACGTTGACCGTGCGCCGCTTGCGCCGCAACAGCCGGCGGAGCACACGGGGGCCGTTCTGCACCTCGTCCGCCACCGCCACGATCGAGACCAGCAACGCACCGATCGCGAGCAGCTCGCGCCCTGCGAGGCCCGCGATCCCGCCAGCGATGCCGAGCAGACCGGCCGCGATCAGGTTGGGCGGGAACGACCCCCACGAGGCCTCGTCCTCCAGCTCGACGTGGTGACATCCGGCCTTGCGCAAGCGGCTGGCGATCCAATCCGCAGCGGCGCGCTCGGCCTGGGAACACGGTGCTCGAACGAGGGGCGCGAGCGCTTCGACGACCTCGCGGAGAATGGACTCGTCGATCAGCGGGACTCGGCCCTCACCCATCGGCTTCGCCGCGGTGAGCGCCGTCGCACTCGACTCGTACGCTCGGATGCTCGGCCCCGCCGTCATGGCATGCCCCCGGCCCTCGGGCTCGGGTTCGCTTCGTCGTTGGCCAACCGCGCCACGGGCCGAGGCTTCGCGGCGCGGGCAAGCGGCGTCAGGAGACCGTCTCCTGGATGGCGTGGACGACCTTCTCCACGGCTTTCTTCACCTTCCCGACGACCTGATCGACCTTCCCCTCGGTCTCGAGTTTCTTGTCGTTCGTGAGCACGCCGACGGCTTCTTTCACACGCCCTTTGGCCTGATCGACCTTGCCGGCCATGACTCGGCCTCCCCTTCTGCTCGATGGAGCGATTGGCATCTCCGATCCATTGGGAAGCACCGCAAACCGGGTGCCGACGCCCGAGCCGCCCCGGTTGCGGCTTCGGCGGACAGCACCCGCTGTAAGCCAAGGGAATCACGGGATCCCCGGCGAGCCTCCTCGATCGAACGTGGCCGCCAGCGGATCGTCGTACGGCCGCGACCCCACTCCATTCCTGGCTCGCGCACCGGAGCGCACGGCTCCGTAACGCAGGTCGGCCAACACCCGGTCGAGGCGCTCGCGGGGGAACGGAGCCCCCCGCACGACGACGAAGCCCCCGTCGCAGGCTCCACGACGTCCTCGGATGCGATCTCTGGCTCAGCTCGTCCCAACCGCGTTCTTGTCTCGCAGCACCTGGAGGAGCTGCGGTGCGCCACCGTCGGCCAGGATCGCGTGAAACTGGGAGCGGAAGTTCGACACCAGGCTCACGCCCTCGATCAGCACGTCGATGATGCGCCACTGCTCGCCGATCTTCCGCAGCCGGTAGTTCACCGTCACGCTCTGGGCGCTCGGGCGGACGATCCGCGTCAGCACCTTCCAGTCGCCGTCGGACACGGCGCGATCTCCCAGCACCTCCACGGTCTCGTCGTGGAAGTGCTCGAAGTTGCGGCCGTACGTCACAGCGAGATGTTGCTGGAACTGCGCCACGAACTCGCGCTGATCGGCCGGCGAGAGCCGCGACCACCACTGCGTCAGCACCAGCTTCGAGAGCGTGTCGAAGTCGATGTTCGCCTCGGCGATCCGCTCGATCCCGCGGCGCCGCTCCGCGGCCGACTTCGTGCCGTCGTTGAGCAACCCGACGACGTCGTCGGTCATTCGCCTCACGACCTCCGACGCCGAGGGCTCGTCGGCCGCAGCCTCGGAGCGGGTCGCACCGAGCACCCCGGTCAGACCGACGAGCAACCCGATCGCGAGCAGGCGGCGCACCATCCGCCCGGCGCCCTCACTCCACGGGCCGCTGCGTGTCCAGAGCCCTGTCGTCGGGCACGAGTTGGTAGAGATCATCCGACGAGTCCGACGGAACCTCATGGCTGTCCTCGATCAGCGCGCGCGGCGCTGGAGATAGGCGTTTCGAACCAGCGCCGAGGGCCGTCCGCCTCCGGCGCCGGGTGGTCCCACGGTGATCGAGGTCGACCGCATGGATCAGCGCGGACCGACGCGCGCGGCCAGTCCACGGACCTCGGACAGATTCTGCTCGGCGAAGTCCCAGTGGACGAGCCTCTCGAGGAAGAGGCGGACGTAGCGCGCGGACTGTTCCCGGTGATCGAGGTAGTAAGCGTGCTCCCACAGGTCCGCGACGAGGATCGGCGCCCCGCCGTGGCTGAGTGGATTCCCGGCATTGGGCAGCGCCGCGAGCTCGACGCGGTCGGTCTCGTCCGGGCGGTAGAGCCAGACGTAGCCGCAGCCGAAGAGGCCGGCCGCGGTCTGCTGAAAGCGCTCGGCGAACTCGTCGTAGGAACCGAACGAGGTGTCGATGGCCTTGGCGATGCGGCCGCGGCGCGGCCGCCCACCGCCGCGCGGGGTCATGCTGTTCCAGTAAAAGGTGTGGTTCCACACCTGCGCGGCGTGGTCGAAGACCTCCCCGGTCGCGAGCCGCACGATGCCGTCGAGGGGCTGATCACCGAGGAGAGAGCCCTCGAGGGAGTGCTCGAGCCGCTCCAGATCGCGCCGCTGGTACTTCTCGTAGTGCGTATCGACCGCTTCTCCGCTCAGCACCGGCTCCAGCGCGTCCGCCGCGTAGGGCAGCGCGGGCAACCGGAGCGGGACCCTCCTGGGGGGTGATCGGGGAGCCGGATCGCCCCGCGTCGGGGGAGAGCCGGGAGGTGGTGCTGGTGATGACATGATCGCCTTTCGAAGCGGGGGATTCGCAAACGGACCTCGCGCCACGACCTGCTCTCGGCCGGTGGTCCGGACGTCGCTCAGATCACCGGTGCCGCTGGAGTCCACGTTGAAGACGCCGGGCTCGAGGAAGAGCTGGAGATCGAGCTCGTCACCGGTGTCGGAGGATGTGCCGGTCGATTGCGCGGTGAGCGCGACCGACGGCTCGTCGTCGAAGAGCTCGCCGTTGTCGTTGGAGTCGAGCGTGCCCGGCGTGGTGGTGAACACGGGGTCGTTGATCGGCGGGCCGTAGAAGCCGACGAGTTGCGGAACGGGTGGGTCGCGTCGTTGCCGTCGCACACGGACGCAAGCCCTACGGCCGCCGTCGCGGGAAGCGCGGCTCGTCGGATCGTGATCATGTTCGTTCTCCTCGGGCATGGCCCTGCGTCCGCTCGAAGTGAACGGGCGCGTTCCATTGGATCGTCGTCGATCGATGGCTGTGCAGTGCAAGCGCAGTGCCCCACGCCGAAGCCGCTCCCAGCCGGCGCGAGGTCGCGATCCGGCGAGTGGGCCCCGCGGGAACGAGGAAGGCCACCCCGAAGCAGGCTGGATCGCTGGTAACGCCTACACCTTCCGTGCACCTCAGGTGCACGAGGTCCGCCGAGCCTGAACGACCTTCCCGCCGGATGCGCCGGCTACGGCGTGGATCACGCACGGCCGGACCGCGCGGCCCCGGCGGTGCGGGGATTGCATCGTTCGGCGACCATGGACCCGATTCGGCGAACGAGCACACCGTCCGTCAGTGACGCGATCGAGCAAGCCTACGGCGCCGGCCAGCGACTGGTCGTCGACCGGATCGACCTGCTGGCGCTCCAGGCCGCGGAGACGTGGGGAGATCTCACTCGCGGCGGGTCGTTCGCCGTCGCGGGCGGTGTGGTGACCGCGCTCGGCTGGTGCTGCGTCGTCGGCGCGCTGCTGGCCTGGCTGGGCCCGATGTGGTCGTGGCCGCTGGCGCTCGCGCTGGTGGGCGCGCTCCACCTCGCCGCGGGGCTGGCGCTCGTCGCCGCGGCGCGAGCCTCGACGGCGCCCACGGGCGCGGGGCGTTGATGGCGCCCGAGGTGAGCCCCACAGGTGCCGTGACCCGCCGCGCGCTGGCCGCTCGAACGGCCCGGGACGGCGCGGCCCTGGAGCGGGCCATGGGTGACCTGGGCCGAGCGCTCCGCAAGCAGGTGAGCTTCGAGACACACCTCGGCGAGCATCCGCTTCCCTGGCTGGCGGGCGCGTTCGCCATCGGCCTGTACATGGGGCTCCGCACGGGAGCGCCGGAACGGATCAGGATCGGATGATGAGCTTGCAAGCGACGGCACAGGCCCTCGGCGATCACTCGCACCGCCTCGAACGAGAAATCTCCGCACTGACCGAGCGGGCGGATTCCGTGCGCGACGGGCTCGTGACGACCGACCGCGCGCTCGCGGAGCTGGCCCGGGCGCATCCGCTGCTCACCCTGGCGGGCGCGACCCTCGCGGGTTTCCTCGTGGGCCGACTCGTCTCGAGGCTGTGAATGACGGCCCCCGCATCGGCACCGCCGACCTGCACCCCCGCGCCACGAATGCGGTTCGCCTCGTGGCCGCTCAGCCAGCCCTTTGCGCGAGGACCACGCGTCATGGCGAGACAGGAAGAAGGCACCGTGCAGTCGCGAGCCGCCGTCTCCGCGGGCGAGCGGGAGGACGCGAGCGCCACACCACCAGGGGCGAGCGCTCCGGCGCAGCCGGTTTCCCGGAACGACCCCCGCGAGGCCGCGGTCCCCGACGGAATCCACGAGCGATCCGAGCGGGTCCGAGAGGACGCCAAGCTGCTGCTCCAGCACACCAGCGAGGCGATCGAGCTGGTCGCGGCGCTCGCACGCGCTCGCCTGGAGCGGCACCGCTACACGACGATCTTGACCGCCGCGGGGATCGGCTACGTGCTCGGTGGCGGTCTACCCAAGCGCTTGGTGAGCCTCGCGATCGGCATCGGCCTGCGGCAGGTCGCCGGCGAGGCCCTCGGCCGGCTGCTCACCAACGACCGCGGCGCCAGCGCACCCGCACCGCGTTGACGCGCATGCCGCACAGGCCTCGGACCGCGACTGAAACCCACGCCAATCCACACCAGCGAGGATCTCGACCATGGACGTCCACGGAAACGCATCGAGCCTGTGGGCGCAGCTCCCGAGCCGTCAGGCGATGCTCACCGGGCTCGGCCTCGAGACTCGTCGTCCCGTCTCCACCGACGTCCTGTATGGCGTCGGCCTGGTCGGTGTGGGGATCCTCATCGGGGCCGGGCTGACCTGGTGGCTCGCGCCACGGCGAACCACCGCAGCCGAACGCGAGGCCGGCGAGTGGACGATCAGGCCCCTCCCGAGTGGGCCGGCTCCGAGGCTCGAGGGGCAAGCGCCTGACGAGCCGATCCACGCGAGCGATCCCGACACGCTCGCGATCCACCACGCACTCCCTGCGGCGAAGTGACCGCCTCGCCGAGCCGAAGCAGAAGCCGTTAGCGGCGCGCCCTTCCCTTCGTTCGAGCCACGTCGCCGCGACGATCGGGTATCGCTCCGCGCGGCCGATCGTCCCCACCGCATCCGCCCGGGAATTCCATCGGTGCTACCCTCCATCGGCTCGATCGTCGCGGGGTGCACATCGAGTCGGTCCCATAGGCCGGCGGCCGTCCGAGACCGCCCCGATCCTCGAGGGTCGAGGATGCAATGCTGAAAGCCCTCATCGTCGACGACGATCCCTCGTTCGTGGAGGGTCTTGCCGGCCGCGTCGCGGCCCACGGCTTCGAGCCGATCGCTGCGAGATCGCTCGGGGACGCGCGCACCGTGATCGAAGCGCAGCCCGTCGCCGCGGCGCTCATCGACCTCGAGCTGCCGGACGGGTCGGGCCTCGACCTGGTCGCCCCCCTCCAGACCGCACCCGCCGCGGACGTCGCGATCGTCACCGCGAACTCGACGGTGGAGTCGGCGGTGTTGTCGTTCCGGCTCGGGGCCCTCGACTACCTCACCAAGCCGGTCGACGCCGAGCGCCTGAAATCCTTCCTGTCGCAGGCTCGCCGCTCCGCGGAGACGCGGCGCCGCGCCACGGCGCTGCCACGCATCCCAGCGCCGTTCCGGCTGCAGGGACAGTTGCTCGGGAACTCGGCGCCGATGCTGGTCGTGCGCGAGCTGATCGAACGCGCGGCGCCCACCGACGCCACCGTGCTCGTCACCGGCGAGACCGGCACCGGCAAGGAGCTGGTGGCGCAGGCGCTCCACGCGCTGAGCCGCCGCGCCGACAAGCCGCTGGTCTCCCTCAACTGCGGCGCGCTCGCGCCGAACCTGATCGAGTCCGAGCTCTTCGGCCACGAGAAGGGCAGCTTCACCGGCGCCGACCGGCGGCGGATCGGCGGCTTCGAGCGAGCCGACGGCGGCACGCTCTTCCTCGACGAGATCGCCGAGATGCCGCTCGAGATCCAGGTGAAGCTCCTCCGGGTGCTCGAGTCGCGGACCTTGAACCGCGTGGGCGGCGACCAGACGATCTCGTTCGACGTGCGCATGATCGCAGCCACCAACCGCGACCCGCAGCAGGCGGTCCGGGAAGGACGGCTGCGCGAGGACCTCTTCTACCGCCTGATGGTCGTGGGCATCGAGCTGCCCGCGCTGCGCGAGCGCGGCGACGACGTCCTGCTGCTGGCCCAGCACTTCGTCGAGGAGCTGAGCGCGCACTACGGCATGACCAAGCACCTGAGCCGCGCCGCCCTCCCCCAGCTCGCCAGCTACGATTGGCCGGGAAACGTCCGCGAGCTCCGGAACATGATCGAACGGGCGGTCGTGGTCGGCCCCGACGAGATCGACTTCAAGCTGATCCCGGTGGCGCTGGTTCCCGCCACGGGTTCCGCGGAGACGACGTTCGTCGGCAGCACCATCGCCGACGTCGAGCATCGCTTGATCCTCGCGACCCTCAGCGCCTTCCACGGCAACAAGCCGAAGGCCGCCCGCACGCTCGGGATCAGCCTCAAGACCCTCTACAACCGCATCAACGCCTACCGCGACCACTGAGCGAGGCCTCGCGGGGGAGGCCCCGGGGGCGGCCCCCGTAGCGACGGGGGTTCCATCCCCCGTCGCCGGCTTCACGCGGCTTCCATGCGCGGTCTAGCTCGAATTCCTCACGGGCACTGGGGTCGGAACGCAAGACGGGCCGCTCGCGAATCGCGGGCAGTCCCGATCGCTCACTTCATCTGGATGTGCAGCTCGTCGATCACCGCGCGCACGCCGGCCACCATCCGCGCCTGCGACAACGCCGTCAGTCGTTGCTCCTGGCTGGCGACGGTGCCCTTGAGCTGGACGACGCCCTTCGCCACCGACACCTCGATCTTCGCCGCGTTCAGATCCCCGCGCTCGGCGAGGCGGGAGGTCACGGCGCTCTTGATGGCGTCGTCCGCGTGCTCGACGGCCTTCTCCGTCGTGACCGAGACCACCTGGAGCTGGTTCTTCACGTCCTTGACGCCGTCGACGGCGCGGACCTTCTGGACCGCGACCTCGCGGACCGCGTCCGGCGTGACGGTGCCGAACAGCGTCACGACGCCGTCCCGCGTGTCGACGTTGATCTCGTCCGAGGTGATGTCAGGCGAGGTCCACAGGGCGAGCTTGGCCTTGGTGGTGATCCAGCTATCGGACACCTGGCCGCTCGCTCCCTTCGCCGCGACCTGGGCATCCTTCGCCTCGGCCTCGGCGACCTTCTCCGCCTTCACCTCCGGGAACCACAGGTCCTCGTCGCCGAGCGTGTCGGGGCTCACGATCTGGCTCACGACCTTGCGGACGCCGGGCGTCCGACGCGCGAGCCTGAGCGCTTCCGCGTGATCGCCGAGCGTCTTGGCCTTGCCGCCGAGAACCACGGTGCCGTTGGTGACGGACTGGATGGCGATGGCGCTGTCCTGGAGCCGCGCGGCGTCGTTCAGGTCCTTGGAGAGCCTGTCGCGGATCACGTCGTCCTTGGCCTCGATCACGGAGGCCTTGCTCTGCGGCACGATCTCGAGGAGGTCGCGGACGTCGCGGACCCCTTCGATGCCGCGGGCCAGCTTGACCGTCCTCGCCTTCTCCGCTGCGGTGCTGACCGGTCCCTGGAGGGTCACGAGCCCGTCGCGAGTGTCCACGTTGACGTCGGTGCCGCTCACGTCTTCCGCGGTGAGGAGCTGCATCTTCACCTTGGTGGTGATCCAGGAGTCGGACGGCGCGGTCTTCGCCGATACGACGTCCGCCAGCAGGAGGCCGGCGAGGCCCGCTGCGACGATGCTGCGTTTCCATGCGTTCTTCATTGAGCTGGTCCTTGCTGGTTGGAATGGGGTGAGACGACGGGGCCGCGCAGCCCCGGAGAACCGCCACTGGCGACGCCCCGGGCGCGCGCTGCGTCAGCTCACGGTGAGCTTGTCGATCCGGTCCTTGATCGCTTCCTTCTTGTCGCCGAAGCGCTTCTCGATGACGCCGTAGAGCTTGTCCGCCGACCCTTCGGCCTTGATGAAGTCGTCGTCGGTGAGCTCGCCCCAGATGCGCTTGGCCTTGCCCTTGAGCTGGTCCCACGTGCCCTTGATCTGGTCCTGGTTCATGGTCTCTCTCCTCTTGTTTTCGTCGAAGTTGGTCGGTGTCCGGGTCTGCGCTCGCTGGTGAGGCTTTACCGGCTCGCGTCCGCCGAGCTGCGACTCGCGTTGAGCAGCACGATCTCGACCCGGCGGTTCTGCTGGCGCCCCGCGCTGGAGTCGTTCGACGCCACCGGCGAGCTCGAGCCGAAGCCCTGCGAGACGACGTGGTCGGGCGCGATCCCTTCGTGGACCATGAGGCCGCGAACCGCGTCGGCGCGGGCCCGGGAGAGCGTCAGGTTGGACGCCATGACGCCGGTGCTGTCGGTGTGGCCGTCGACCTGGACGAACCGGTCCGGGTAGGCGTTGAGGAACTCGCACAGACGAGCGAGCCGCTCGCGTGCGCCGAGCTTGATGTCGGAGCGGCCGACGTCGAAGAGCACGTCGTTGCCGAACGTGAAGAGCAGCCCGCGCTCGGTCTCCCGCGCGTTCAGCTCGTGGCGCAGCCGGGCGAGGTCGAGCTCGAGGGCGGCGCGCTGGCGATCCGCCACCCGTGCGTCGGCGCTCTGCTGCGCGACGGTCTGCTGCGATTCCTTCAGGTTCAGGCGCGCGGTCGCGGCGCTGTCCTCGGCGTCGTGGGCGCGATCGGTGAGCGCGGCGTTGGCCGCCGCACCGGCGCGCACCTCGCCCGATTGCTGGTCGAGCGAGCGCTGGGTCGCCCGCAGCTCGCCCTCGGCGCTCGCCGCGCGCTGGTCGGCGCCGCGCGCACGCGCATTCGCGACGTCCGTGTCGCGCTGCGTGCCGCGCTTCGCGATCTCCTCTTCCGCGGCCTTTTCCGCGGACTGCGCCTGCGCGATCTCGAGCCGACGACGCGCGAGGTAGATCGTGTGTTGCTTGTCGACAGGGTCGGCGCCGCGGCGCTCGGCGGTCTCGGCGCGGTCGAGCGCCTTCACGGTGTCGTCGAGGGCCGCCGGGGCGCGCCGCACCAGGTTCGGATCGGCCTTGGCGTGCACCACGTCGGCGCGCAGCGAGTCGAGGGCCGGGTTGTGCTTCGGGCCGCAGCCCGCGAGCGCGACCGCCGCGCCCACCGTGAGAACGAGACCGCGGACGACTCGCGCGGCGCGCGGAGTGCGCGAATTCGGAAAGGTGCATCGAGTGGTCTTCATGGTTCAGCGACTCCCTTCCTGGCGCAGCGCGTCCTGGCTGCGGCGCATTTCATCCAGGCTCCGCTCGGCGCGCGTCGCACGGGCGGTGGCACTGGCGAGCTTGGCGTCGACCGTCGCCTGGTCGGCGAGCCGCGAGGCCTCGAGCTCCTCCTGCTGGCGTACGGCTTCTTCCGCTTTCGCGTAGGCCTCGCGCGCCGTCCGCATCGGTACGGGTGCCATCGATACGGCGTCGGCCTGCTCCGCGTCGTGGATGGCCGAGATGGCCTGATTCATCTGCTCGCCCGATGGCCGCGCGGCTGCGCAGCCGAACACCGAGGTGAGCAGGACGACCGCCATGAGGCGTGTCTGCAACATGAGCTGTTCTCCGGAATGCGCGCTGGGAGGTTCGAACGCGCAACGGTGGGCAGTGCAACTTCGGCGCCGCAACCTCGAAGGTCATCCGACGAGCGTTTCCGCACATTCTCCGCGTCACGTTGAACGTCGGGTACATTCGCGTGTAACGGCTGGCCTGCCGCGCGCGGCGCGCTGACGGCGATGGATGCCTCGACACCACCATGAAACTCGCCTACGTCGTCGCGTGCACGCACACCGGCTCGACGCTGCTCACGCGCATCCTCAACCAGAACCCGCGGATCTTCTCGGCCGGCGAGCTGCAGTACCTCGATCGCTACTGGCATCCCACCGGTCGCCGCTGTAGCTGTGGGCTGCACGCGCTCGAGTGCCCGGTGTGGGGTCCGGTGTTCTGGCGCATCGCGCGCACCACCGAGCTCGACATGGTGCCGATCTCGCGGGTCTCGTCGGAACGCGGTCTGGAGTGGGTGCGCGCGCTCAGTGGGCGGCTCTCGAGCCGCGGCAAGAACCCGTTCGGCGCGGCCAACCGCGAGCTCTTCGAGGCGATCGAGAGCGTGACCGGCGCCGAAGTCGTCCTCGACAACTCGAAGTCGGTGTGGCGCCTCCTGCCGCTGGTGCGGGCCTATCCACAGGACGTCTACGTGATCCACCTGGTGCGCTCGCCCGAGGGACACGTGGCGTCGCGGATGCGCCGCAAGAAGCACGGCTTCCTCGACGCGATCGTGGGCAAGTACCTGCGCACCAACCTGCTCGCGCGAGCGTCTCTTCGGCCGCGCCCCCACTACCGCAGGGTCCGCTACGAGGACCTCGTGTCGCGACCGGAGTCGACGGTGCGCGAGCTCGGCGAGCGGCTCGGCGTGCCGTTCCACGACCCCTTCGAGGGGGAGAGCCGCGCCTCCCACGACATCAACGGCAACGAGGAGACCAAGTCGTCGGTGGCCGCGAGCCTGCGCCCCGATCCGGCTCGCCTCGGCAAGCCGATGGAGTGGAGCGCGTTCCAGCGCGCGCTACTCGCCGTCGCGCGCCGCTGGGTGTACGAGGGCTGAGCCCGCCCCTACGGTTCCAACGCCCAAGGCAACGTAGGGGCGGGGCCTGTCCCCGCCCGCAGTGCCACGCGTCGCGGCGACGCGCGTCTCGGTTGACTTAGCCCCGGCGCGTCATCACACTTCGCGTCTTTGCACCGGGCGTTTCCCGCGTTTTCCACGAGAAGATCAGCATCCATGGACTTCTTCCCGTTCACCAACGGCGAGCTCCACGCCGAGGGCGTGCCACTCGAGACCATCGCGTCCGAGGTCGGGACTCCCGTCTACGTCTACAGCCAGGGCGCGCTCACCAGCTTCTTCCGCGGCTGGTACGACGCTTTCCAGGGCGTACCTCACCGCATCTGCTACTCGGTCAAGGCCAACTCGAGCCTCGCCGTGCTCGGCCTCTTTCGCTCGCTCGGCAGCGCCTTCGACGTGGTCTCGGGCGGTGAGCTCGAGCGCGTCCTGCGCGCCGGCGGCAAGGCCGGCGACGTGGTGTTCTCGGGCGTCGGCAAGACCGACGCCGAGATCAACCAGGCCCTCGACGCGGGCATCTTGATGTTCAACGTCGAGAGCGAGGAAGAGCTCGAGCGTCTGAGCGAGATCGCCGCCGGGAAGGGAGTCCGCGCGCCGATCTCGGTGCGCGTCAATCCGGACGTCGACCCGCAGACCCACCCCTACATCTCGACCGGGCTCAAGACCAGCAAGTTCGGCATCGCGATCGCGCGCGCCCGCGAGGTCTACCAGCGCGCCGGCGCTCTGCCCGGCATCGAGGTTCGCGGGCTCGACGCCCACATCGGCTCGCAGCTCACCAGCACCACGCCGTTTCGCGACGCGTTCCAGAAGGTCGGCGAGCTCCTCGAGCAGCTCCGCGCCGACGGCCACACGATCCGCCACCTCGACCTCGGCGGCGGGCTCGGCATCACCTACAAGAACGAGGTTCCGCCCACCCCCGCGGACTACGCGCGCGAGGTCCTGAGCGTGGTCGGTCACCTCGGCGTCGAGCTGCTCTTCGAGCCGGGCCGATCGCTGGTCGGCAACGCGGGCGTGATGCTCACCCGGGTGCTCTTCCGCAAGGAGACCGAGGCCAAGCGCTTCGTGATCGTCGACGCAGGGATGAACGACCTGATCCGGCCGTCGCTCTACGGCGCCTACCAGGAGATCCACGCGGTCAAGCAGCGCGACGACGTGGACGCGCGCCCCGCGGACGTGGTCGGTCCGATCTGCGAGAGCGGCGACTTCCTCGCCAAGGACCGCCCGGTTCCGGACGTGGGCCGCGGCGAGCTGCTGGCGGTGATGAGCGCGGGAGCGTACGGTTTCGTGATGGCGTCGAACTACAACACCCGGCCGCGTCCGCCCGAGGTCATGGTGGACGGCACCACCTGGCGCGTCGTGCGTCCGCGCGAGACCCTCGACGATCTCGTGCGCGGCGAGGTCGTGTGAGCCTTTCGCCGGAGCAGCGGTCGTGACCACCCTCCCGTTCGTCAAGATGCACGGCCTCGGCAACGACTTCGTCGTTCTCGACGGCTTCGAGCATCCGGTCGCCGTCACCCCGGAGCTGGCGCGCAAGATCGGCGACCGCCGCTTCGGCCTTGGCTGCGACCAGATCCTGGTGGCGGCGCCTTCCACGACGGCCGACGCCAGGATGATCATCTACAACCAGGACGGATCCGAGGTGGAGATGTGCGGCAACGGTATCCGTTGCCTGGCGCTCTACCTCAGAAGCCGCGGGCGCGCCGCGGGTCCGTCGCTGCGCGTCGAGACGCTCTCCGGCGTGGTCACGCCGGCCTTCGTGGGCGACGCGGTGCGCGTCGACATGGGGCCGCCGATCTGGGACGCCCGCCGGGTGCCGGTCGACGCCGACGGCGAGGTCGTCGACCGGCCGTTCACCGCCGGCGGCGTCACGGTCTCCATCAGCTGTGTCTCGATGGGCAACCCGCACGCGGTGCAGTTCGTCGAGTCGGTGGCGACGGCGCCGGTCCACACGCTCGGACCGGTGATCGAGAACCACCCGTTCTTCCCCAGGCGCACCAACGTGGAGTTCGTCGAGCTCCTCGACCGCCACCACGTGCGGATGCGGGTGTGGGAGCGCGGCGCCGGCGAGACGCTCGCGTGCGGCTCCGGCGCGTGCGCGGTGGCAGCGGTGGCGATCCGCCTCGGCATGGCGGCGTCGCCGGTGACGGTGAGCCTGCCGGGTGGCGATCTGGTGCTCGAGTGGGATGGCGGTACTAGCTCGGTGTTCATGACCGGACCGGGAGCCGAGGTGTTCAGCGGCGAGCTCGTGGTCTGAGCAGGGCGCCTCGCCCGTGCGAGGCGGCGTCGCACCGGACGGCGGCGCGAGCGGGGACGATCCCGCCGCGCGACGCCGCGCGGATCGAAGCAGGGGGAAGACGATGTTCAAGGGCAATTTCGTCGCGACCGTCACTCCTTTCCGAAACGGCAGCGTCGACGAGAAGGCGCTCGGCGACCTGATCGAGCGGCTCATCGCGGACGGTGTGCAGGGCTTCGTACCCTGCGGCACCACCGGCGAGTCCGCGACGCTCAGCCACGAGGAGCACGCGCGGGTCATCTCGCTCACCATCGAGACGGTGCGCCGCCGCGTGCCGGTGCTCGCGGGCACCGGCTCGAACAGCACCGCCGAGGCGATCCGCCTCACCCGCCACGCCAAGGAGGCGGGCGCCGACGGCGCGCTGATGATCACGCCCTACTACAACAAGCCCACCCAGGAAGGGATCTTCCGGCACTTCGAGGCGGTGGCGAAGGCCGTCGACCTGCCGATCGTCGTCTACAACATCCAGGGCCGCACGGCCGTCAACATCGAGCCCGCGACCATGGCGCGCCTGGCCCAGGTGAAGGGGATCGTGGGCGTGAAGGAGGCGTCGGGGAACCTCGGCCAGGTCTCGGAGATCATCGAGCGCTGCGGGCCCGGGTTCGACGTGCTGTCCGGCGACGACAACCTGACGCTGCCGATCATCGCGGTGGGCGGGTGCGGCGTGATCAGCGCCTCGTCGAACGTGCTGCCGGGCGAGATGACGGCGATCTCGGACGCGGCGCTCGCCGGCGACCTCGCGCGGGCGCGCGAGGTGCACTACAGGATCGGTCCGCTGCTGCGCGCGCTCTTCATCGAGACCAACCCCACTCCGGTGAAGACGGCCCTCGCCCTCATGGGCCGGATCCCGAGCGACGAGGTGCGGCTGCCGCTCGCGCCGATGCTCGCCGCGAACCGCGACAAGCTCGTGGAAGCGCTGCGCGCGGCCGGTTTACCGTGAACGGAGCGGCCATGATCCCGGTGATCGTCACCGGTGCGGCCGGTCGCATGGGCCGCACGCTGGTCCGCGCGGTGGCCGCCGACCCGGCCACCACCCTGGCGGGCGCCACCGAGCGGCCCGGTCACCCGGCGCTCGGCACCGACGCGGCGCTCGGCGCGGGCTCGTCGAACGGCGGCGTGCACATCGGCGACGAGCTCGACGCGCTGCTCTCGACTCGCGCGGTGGTCGTCGACTTCACCGCGCCGTCGGCCACGATGGGCCACCTCGAGGTGTGCGCTCGCCGGGGCGCACCGATGGTGATCGGCACCACCGGCCTCTCCGCCGAGCAGCGCGCCGCGGTGGCGGACGCCGCTCGCCAGATCCCGATCGTGCTCTCGCCCAACATGAGCGTGGGCGTGAACCTGATGTTCGCGCTGGCCGCCGAGGCGGCCCGCGTCCTCGGCGACGACTACGACGTCGAGATCATCGAGACCCACCACCGCCTCAAGAAGGACTCGCCGAGCGGCACCGCGGCGAAGCTCCTCGAGGTGGTCGCGGCCGCTCTCGGGCGCGACGCGCAGGGCGACGCCGTGCACGGGCGCAACGGGATGGTGGGCGAGCGCACCCGCCGCGAGATCGGCGTGCACGCGGTGCGCGCCGGCGACAACGTGGGCGAGCACCACGTGCTCTTCGGCGGAATCGGCGAGGCGATCGAGATCGTCCACCGTGCCAGCGACCGCGCAGTCTTCGCGGGCGGCGCGGTGCGGGCCGCGCGGTGGCTGTGGGCTCAGGGCGCCGGCCTCTACGACATGGCCGACGTGTTGGGCCTCAAGCGCTGAGCTTCGCGGGGCCAGGAAGGGCCATATCGGCCCGGTTTCATTGCATTGTCGCGATGATCTGAAAGCGTGTTGCAACCATTTTCACTGGCGTGAAGTGATGATTTTGAATGGCGGTTTGTGATGCTTTTCAATGGCGCGTTGTGAAGATCCCTGCCGGTCGCGCGCCGCGGACCTGAAGCCGTCACGGCCGCGAAGCATCGCGGCCCGCCGGAGGCGGGCCCTCCATACCGGGTGCGGAAACACAGGAATCGGGAGCCTCGCGACGCAGGCGCCTCGGGGGGGACGGATCCCCGCCCCGCGCTACGAGAGAGCCCTTCGTAGCGACGGGGTTCCATCCCCGTCGCCGCGCCCACGCGGCTTCCCGTGAACGACCCCGGTGGAAAATTCCCAGCCTCGGCGGGACTGCACGAGCGAAGCGAGTGCCTCGGGGGTGGGACCCGCGCGGCTTCACGAAGTTGGCGACGACCGGAGACTCGATCGGCCCGCGCCAGCGGCGCGCCCCGCATTCGCGGTGGCCTTCGGGGTGGGCCCCCGGCCGGATTCACTCCGGCCGGGGCGGGGTCTTGACGAAGACCCCGAGGAAACGAGCGCGGGGGGATTGAAAATACCCCCGCAAAAACTACAGCTTCACGATGCCCTTGCCGATGGCGATCAGCACCAGGTCCGCGATGCTGCGCGCCTTGAGCTTCTCCATGATGTGCGCACGATGCACCTCGACCGTCTTGATCGAGAGGTGGAGCAGGCTCGAGATCTCGCGGTTACGCCGCCCCTCCGCGATGAGCTGAAGCACCTGCCGCTCGCGCGGTGTGAGCTGATCGTAGGGTGCGGGCTTCTTCGACTCGCCGCGGCGCTTCAGGTAGCCGGCCACCACGGTCTTGCTGATCGCCGGCGAGAAGAACGGGATCCCGTCGCTCACCAGCTCGAGCGCGCGCACCAGGTCCTCGCTCTTGGCGTCCTTGAGGATGTAGCCGATGGCGCCGGCGTCGAGGATCTGGTGGATGTATTCGTCGCTCGCGTAGATCGTGAGTGCCAACACCTTGGTCTTGGGCAGCTCACGCAGGATCTCGCGCGCGGCGTCGACGCCGTTGAGAACCGGCATCATGACGTCGATCAGCACCACGTCGGGCTTGGTCTTGAGCACCTGCGCGAGCGCGGTCTGGCCGTCGCCGGCCTCACCGACGACCTCGAAGCCTCCGCGCTGCGCGAGGATCCGCTTGACCCCCTCCCGGAGCAGGTCCTGCGAGTCGGCGAGGAAGATGCGGATCGGCTGCGCGCCCTTGGCGTTGCGCGCCGAATCCACGTTGCGTGCCGCTGTAGCCATGGTCGGGGTGACCTCGTTTCAGGGGACGACCGGGAGTGGTCCTGCAGAAAAAGGATTGCCCGGGGACCTCACGATGTAAAGCCAAAACGCCATTCTAGCGCGGCTCGTGGCGTGCCGCGGCGCGTTGACATCGAGAGGTCGCGTGGTACGCTCGCGCGCCTTCGCTTGCACACGTTTTGCAATCTTTCCAACCATTTTCCAGAGATCTGACGAAGCCCCGCGACCGCGCTGGCCTCGTCGCTCAGGATCCGGAGCCCAGGAGGGGCGATCCATGAGGTTGCGCTCGCCCTCGCTTCCGTCGCGATCGCGCGTGGCCGCCGCGGCCGCGCTGGTGGCGGTGGCGGGTCTCGTCGCCGTCGTCGTGAGTTCCACGCCGGCCCACGCCGGCAAGCGTCCCGGTGGACGGGTGGTGATCCTCGGCTTCGACGGCGTCGACCCCGAGCTCTACCAGAAGTGGGCCAAGGACGGAGACTTCGCGAACCTGAAGCGCCTCGCGCAGTCGGGAGCGTTCGCGCCGCTCGAGTCGACCCTGCCCCCGCAGTCGCCGGTGGCGTGGGCGAGCTTCGCGACCGGCACCAATCCCGGAAAGCACGGCATCTTCGACTTCATCAAGCGCGACCCGTCGAGCTACCTGCCCGGAGTCGGCACCAACGACTACGTCGATCCCACGTTCACCCCCGACGGCAAGCTCGCGACCCCGCCGCGCGCCACCAACCCGCGCCAGGGTCCACCGTTCTGGAAGGTCGCGTCCGACGCCGGCCTCGCGGTGGCGGTGCTGTCGGTGCCCTACACCTTCCCGCCCGACCCGCTCAACGAGCAGAGCCGGATGCTCTCGGGGCTCGGCGTCCCTGACCTCCGCATGACCAACTCGAGCTACGCGTATTACGGCAGCGACGTGAAGCCCGCGGACTCGGCGAAGCCGATCTCGGGTGGCGTGCCGTTCCGCCTCGAGTTCAAGAACGACGTCGCCGAGTCCACCCTCGAGGGACCGGTCGACGCGCGCGCCACCACCAAGCCTCGCCCGCGCCTCAAGGTACCGGTGAAGGTCGAGAAGCTGGGCGGCGGCAAGGTCCGTCTCACGATCGGCGGCCAAGCCCAGGAGGCCGCGGCGGGCGCGTGGACAGGCTGGTACGACGTGTCGTTCGCGTTCGGCGACGCGCTGGTCGAGCACGGCGTGACCCGCGCGCGAGTCCTCTCGGTGGCGCCGGAGGTCCGGATCTACCTGGCGCCGGTGAGCATGGACCCGCGCAACCCGCCGATCCCCGTCACCTCTCCCAACGGCTACGGCGCCGAGCTCGCCAAGAAGGGCGTGTTCAAGACCGTCGGCTGGGTCGAGGACACCTCCGCGCTCAACGCCGACAACTACGGCGTCGACGAGGAGACCTTCCTCCAGGACGTCTACTCGATCGTCGAGGAGCGCGAGCAGAAGACCATCGACGCCCTCGCGCAGCCGTTCGATCTGGTGATCTCGGCCTTCACCGCGACCGACCGCATCTCGCACCTCTTCTATCGCCTGCTCGACACCGGCCACCCGGAGTACGACGCCGCGCTAGCCAAGCGCTACGGCAACGCGATCCGCGAGGCCTACCGGCGCATGGACGCGTTCGTCGGCAAGGTGCAAGCCGTGCTCAAGCCCGAGGACACGCTGATCGTGATCTCGGACCACGGCTTCCACTCGTTCCGCCGTGGCGTGAACCTCAACACGTGGCTGGTGCAGAACTGCTTCCTCACCCTGAAGGGCAAGGGCTGCGGCGACGCCGTGAAGCCCGCCGACATGCCGAACGGAGACTTCCTGCTCGACGCCGAGTGGACGAAAACCAAGGCGTACGCGTTCGGCACCGGGCAGATCTACGTGAACCTCGCCGGACGCGAGAAGAACGGCATCGTCGCCAAGGGCGAGGAGTACGACAAGCTCGTCACCGAGATCTCCGCCAAGCTCGGCGCGCTGGTCGATCCCAAGACCAACACCAAGGCGGTCGCGGGTGTGTTCCGGGGCGACAAGTCGTTCACCGGCGACGCCGCCGCCAAGGCGCCCGACCTGCAGGTCGCCTTCGTCGAGGGCTATCGCACCGACTGGAAGTCGATCCTCGGCGGGATGACCCAGGAGGTCGTGGTCACCAACGAGAAGAAGTGGAGCGGCGACCACTCCTCCTCCGACCCCAAGGACACCCAGGGCGTGGTGTTCGCCAGCGTGCCGATCCAGTCGAAGAGCCCCGGCATCGTCGACATCGGCCCGACCGCGCTGAAGCGCCTCGGCGTGGCGGTGCCCGCGAACATGGACGGCAAGCCGATCCTGTGATCGTCGTACGCGCGGCCGCGGTCGAATCACCGCCGCCGCGCGCTCGTCCGAACCCGACCTGACCCCGCCCGGCGGACGGGCGCCCACGACGCGACCGCGTCTCGACCCACCACCTGGTTCCCGGAGACCCCCGACCGATGGTGCAGCCAGCTCAACGAACTCTCTGGGGTGCGATCCGCGCGGCGTGGCAGTGGCTGCCGTCGGGTGTGCGCTCGACGATCACGGTGTCGTTCAAGGCGGTCGTCACCGTCGGGGCCTTCTACCTGCTCTTCATGCACCAGATCCCGGTGCGGGATCGCGTCACCGTCAACGTCCACGGCGCCGGCAAGGTCGAGGTCCCGAGCGGCGAGCCCTTGACCTACCTGGGCCACGGCACGGGCACCGTGAGCGACGCGCGCACGGTCCTGATCGACTCCACCGCGGTGCGCCTCCCCGAGGGGGCGACCGTCAAGCTCGCCGACGGGCGCAGCGGGCGACTCGCGCCGATCGCGAAGATCACCACCTTCGAGGCGATCCGCGCCTACCTGCCGCAGATCTCCATCGGCACGTTCGTGGTGTTCTGCCTGCTCGCCGCGGCGCTCAAGATGGTGGGCGTCCTCGCCAGCATGTACCGCTGGCAGCTCCTGCTGCTCGGCCAGGGCATCGAGTTCCCGTTCTGGCGGCACACCTTCGGCACGTTCCTGGTGGGGCGCTTCCTCGGCACCTTTCTGCCGTCCACCATCGGCCTCGACGGCTACAAGCTGTGGGACGCGGCCTTCTACTCGCGGCGCGGCATCGAGGCGACCGCCGCCACCGCGATCGAGAAGGTGTTCGGCGTCATCGGCATCTTCCTCACGTTCCTGGTGGCGCTGCCGTTCGGCTACCACATCCTCGGCGACCATGCCGGCATGGTGGTCGGCGTCACGGTGCCGGTGGCGGTGGGCGCGATCGCGGTGTTCCTCGCGATCCTCTTCTATCCCCAGGTGATCCAGTTCTTCCTCGACCGCGTGCCGCTGCCCGGGCGCGGCAAGATCGAGGGCTTCATCTCGCGGGTGAACCGCGCGGCGGCGGCGTACCGCGACAAGAAGGGGACGCTGGTCGCGGTGCTGGTGCTCAGCTTTCTGGTCCACTTCACCACCGCCGCGATGTACTACCTGACCGCGCTCGCGGTGGGGGCCAAGGGTGCCCAGTTCTGGGCGATCACCTTCGGCTCGTCGATCCAGATCTTCGCCACGGTCATCAGCCCCTTCACGATCGCCGGCGAAGGCGTCCGCGAGATCGTCCAGGCGCTCTTGCTCGCCAAGCACATCGGCGTGAGCCAGTCGATCATCTCGGCCGCCCTCGGCTTCTGGGCCGCCGAGGCGCTGACCCTGTTCGGCGTGTTCTGGTGGTGGTCGCGGCGCAGCGGCTACCGGCCGGCGTACGTGCGCGTCGACGGACGCGAGCTCACCGACGTCGCGGAGGGCTCGGCCGGGATGTGGGGTGCCACGAGCGAGGACGGCGACAGCTCGGCCCGCTCCAGCGCCGCTCCCGGCGAGCCGGCGAGCCCGCCGCCGCCGCCGCTCGGCCTGATCCTCACCGGGGTCGCGGGCGGCATCGTCGGTGGCGCGCTGGTCGGCATCGCCGAGGCCGCCTACGTGCTGCAGGGCGCGTCCGGCGAGACTCACGACCCGGCGCTCTTCCCCTACGCGATCTTCGCCTATGGCGTGCTGGGCGCGCTGATGGGCGCGGGCACGGGCGTCGGCCTCGCGGCGATCGCGCCGTGGCTGGCGCAGGTGAGCGAGTGGCGCGCCACCGCGGGCTTTCACGCCGGCACGGTGATCTTCGCCCTCGGCACCGTGCTCACCCGCTTCCGGGTGTTCCGCGACCTGTTCCACGAGTCGCTCAAGGTGATGTCGGCGAAGGGCATCGTGGTCCAGCTCGGCGTGGTCGCATTCGCCGCGGTGGTCGGCATGGCGATCGGCGCCTTGCTGGGACGGCTCTTCGGCCGCGATCCCGAGGGGCGCCCCGGGAAGCTCGCGGCGGCGAGCGCGGCGATGCTGGTGGGCGTCTCGGGGATCGCGCTGCTCGCGATCCCGCGCCCCGGCTTCCCCGCCATCACCCGCGAGATCGAGGGCGGCGCTGCTCCCGAGGGAGCGCCGAACGTGGTGCTGATCGTGGTCGACACCCTGCGCGCCGACGCCCTCGGCGCCTACGGCGCGGCCGACAACCCCACGCCGCACATCGACTCGATCGCCAACGCGGGGATCGTGTTCGAGCAGTCGAACAGCCAGGCGTCGTGGACGCGCCCGTCGTTCGCGTCGCTCTTCACGAGCCTGATTCCGACCACCCACACCGCGCGCGAGAAGAACAGCCTGCTGCCGCGCGAGGGCTTCCCGACCGTCGCCGAGCTGCTCGCGGCGAGCGGCTACCGCACCGGCGCGTTCGTGAACAACTTCAACGTCGCCGCCAAGTACGGCTTCGACCGCGGCTTCGAGAGCTTCACGTACCTCTCCCCCGACTTCCTGTTCGGCGCGCGTGAGCTCTCGAGCGAGCTCAACATCTACCAGATCCTGCGGATGGTGAACGAGAAGTACCTCTCGAACCGCAAGAACGTCCGCAACTACTACCAGCCCGCCGACGTCGTCACCGACGAGGCGGCGAGGTGGCTCGACGCCAACGCGGAGAAGGGGCCCTTCTTCCTGGTCGTCCACTACATGGACCCGCACGACCCGTTCTTCGTCCACCCGTGGAACGGCGTGGCCTACGCGCGCGTCAGCGAGGACAACCCGGATCCCTCGAAGGCCAAGCTCTACCACGAGACCTACCTGGGCGAGGTCCGCTACATGGATGGCGAGATCGGGCGCCTCCTCGACCACATGACCCGGAAGGGCCTGAGCTCGAGCACCGGCATCGTCCTCACCTCCGACCACGGCGAGGAGTTCCAGGAGCACGGCGGCTGGTGGCACGGTCAGACGCTCTACCAGGAAGCCCTGCACGTGCCGCTGATCGTGAAGCCGCCCGCGGGGGCCTCGTTCGCACCCGGTCCCCGCGACACCCACGTGGTGCGCACGATCGACGTCGCGCCGACGCTGCTCACGTGGGCTCGGATCGCCGTGCCGGCCACGTTTCAGGGCATCGACCTCGGCACCGAGGACGGTGACCGCGTGGCGGTCGCCGACAACGACCACGAGGGGAATATCCTGCAGTCGCTGCGCACCGGCGCCTCGAAGCTGATCACCGCCAACCCCGACAACCCCCGCGGCCTCGCCGAGCGCGAGTTCTACGACCTGGCCGCCGACCCGGGCGAGCAGAAGGATCTGCTGCGCTCGGGCGAGCCGCCCGCAGCGGCGGTGCGCCTCGGCCAGCTCCTCTCGACCAAGCTCGAGGACGCGCAGAAGGGCGCGGCGCAGGCGAGCCACGAGCAGGAGATGAGCGCGGCCGAGAAGGAGCGCCTCGAGTCGCTCGGCTACGCGCAGGGAGACCACTGAGCGACCCGCTCGGCTCGAGCCCGCGCGCTCGGCGCGCGGAGCAGGGCGACGGGCGCAAGCCGCGCCTCGTCGTCGTCGGCTGGGACGGCGCGGACCCGGAGCTCGCGTTCCGCTGGGCGCGCGAAGGCGAGCTCCCCAACCTCGCGCGGCTCATGGCGCGCGGGGCGTGGGGGCCGCTCGCGTCGACCACGCCACCGGCCACCTTCCCGGCCTGGACCTCGATCTTCACCGGGGTGAACCCGGGGCGCCACGGCATCACCGACTTCACCCAGCCGGTCCCGGGCCGCCACGCCATCCGCTTCCTCTCCGCGAGCGATCGCCGTGGCGAGACGCTGTGGCGACGCTTCGATCGCGAGGGGCTCGCCTCGGTGGTGGTCGCGGTGCCCGGCACCTACCCGCCCGACCCGATCCGGGGCGTGTTCGTGTCCGGCTTCGACGGACCGGTCACGACCGGCATCGATCGCTCCTTCGTCCATCCGCGCGGCGAGTGGCGCGCGCGCCGCGAGCGCTACGCGCGCTTCCGGTTCGCCGACGTGCAAGAGCTCTCGATCGGTCCGGGTTGGCACGAGCAGGCACTCACCCGGCTGCTCGTCGGCCTCCACGAGAAGGCGTCGCTGGTGCTCGACCTGGCGCGCGAGGTCGAGCCCGCGCTGCTGGTCGCGGTGCTCGGCGAGTCCGACACGGTCTCGCACCACTTCTGGCGCTTCCACGATCCGCGCTCGCCGCGCTTCGACGCCGCGCGTGCTCCGCCCTCGGCGACGCCATCCTGCGAATCCACCGTTCCCTCGACGCGTGGCTCGGGCGGATCGTCGAGCGGGCGGGTCCTGACGCGGTGGTCGCGGTGGTGTCGGACCACGGCTTCCAGGGCAGCTCCACGACCGCGCTCCACCTCAACGCCGCGCTCGCCGAGGCGGGGCTCCTCGCGTGGCGGAGCGACGCGACCTCGGCGCGTCCCGCCTCCGCGAGCGCGCTCCGCGAGCTCGCCCTGCGCGTGCTGCCGGCGCGCCTCCAGGAGCGCGCGTTCCGGTTCGCGGGCGGAGCCCCCGCGGCGCGCCTCGAGTCGGCCGGCCGCTACGCGGCGATCGACTGGTCGCGCACGCTCGCGGTCGCCGACGAGGTCGACTACGCCCCCGGAGTGCGGCTCCGAGGTGCGCGGGCGCGACGCCGAGGGGACGGTCGCCCCCGGCGCCCGACTACGAGCGCGCGCGCGCGCGTGATCGAGTGCCTGGAGGCGCTCACCGACCCCGCCACCGGCGCACGGCTGGTCGCGCGGGTGGTGCCGCGCGAGGACGCCGTCCACGGCCCGTTCGCGCGCTTCGCCGCCGATCTGGTGGTCGAGCCCGCGGTGGTGGACGGCTACCGCGTGGCGTGCTTGCGCACCGAGGGCCCCGGGGTGGCGGCGATCGCGCGCATCGATCCGCGCGCCGGCTTCGGCGCCAAGGGGCGCGGCATGGACGGAGTGCACCGCGCCCACGGCATCTTCGCGTGCGCGGGCCCGACGATCCGGGCCGCGGGCGAGATCGCGGGCGCGGGCGTCGCCGACGTGCTACCGACCCTGCTCGCGGCGGTCGCCCTGCCGGTTCCCGACGGTCTCGACGGCATCGCGCGCGCCGACGTGCTCACGATCTCACCGCGAACCGACGCCGCCGCGAGCCCCGCGCCGCCGGTGGAATCGCGGTGGTACGCTCGTTCGTCCGCGCGCGCCATCGAGCGTCGCATGCGCGCGCTCGGTTACCTCGAATGACGGCGATCGAACCCTCCGAGGCGCGCGCGCGGCGGCGACCGCCTCGGCGGCGCGCACCACGGCGCCGCTCGCCGAGGCCCTGGTCGAGCACGGGCGCCGCGCCGGACGCGGCCCGCACCGCTACGCGAGTGCGCTGCCCGAGCTCGAGACGTCGACGTCTCGTTCCGGCGCGGCGAAGCCCACCGTGGCGATCGTCGCCGCGTGTCCGTTCGCGTGGCCGCAAGGCTCGCAGGTACTCATCGACGAGCTCGCCCACCGGCTCGGGGTCGCGGGGCACGAGGTGCACGTCGTCGCCTATCACCTCGGCATCGAGCCGCGGGCGTCGCGCGCTTACCGCCTCCACCGCGTGCCCGCGGTCAAGCGCTACCGCAAGACGTCGTCGGGGCCGAGCCCGCTCAAGCCGGTGGTCGACGCGCTGCTCGCGCTCACGCTCGCGCGGGTGGTGAGGCGTCACCGCGTCGAGGTCATCCACGCGCACAGCTTCGAGGCCGCGATCGCCGGCTACATGGTGCGCACCTACTCCGGAGTGCCGGTCGTCTATCACGGCCACACCGGGCTCGCCGACGAGCTGCCGACCTACTTCGCGGGGCGCTTCGCGCGCCGCGTCGCCGGTGGCCTGGGGTGGCTGGTCGATCGCACCGTGCCGCGGGCACGCCGACGCCGCGATCGCGGGTGAGCGGCGACATGGTCGAGCTGTTGCGCGCCGGCGGAGTGGCGCCCGAGCGCATCGAGCTCGTGCCTCCCGGCCTCGACTATCCGCGCTTCGAGCCGGCCGACCGCCGGGCGCTCGAGCGCCGCCATGGGCTGCCGCCCGGCCCCAAGGTGGTGTTCGCGGGCAACCTGTGCCGCTACCAGAACCTGCCGATCCTGTGGCGGGCCTTCGCGGCGGTCCGCAAGGCGCGGCCCGACGCTCACCTGGTGGTCGCGTCCCACGATCCCGACGTCACCGCGACCAGCGGCGAGGCCGGCCTTCCCCCCGGCAGCGTCACGCCGATCCGCGACGGCAACTTCGAGCGCATGCGCGAGCTGCTCGCGGTGTCGGACGTGGCGGTGAGCCTGAGCGCGATGCAGTTCGGCTTCCCGATCAAGCTCTTGAACTACATGGCCGCGGGCAAGGCGATCGTCGCCGCGGCGCCCTCGGCGAAAGGGCTCGAGCACCTCGAAACGGCGCTGCTCGTGCCACCTCACGACCCCGAGGCGGTCGCCGCCGGGGTGGTGCGCCTCCTCGACGACGCCGAGCTTCGCGCCCGCCTCGGCACCCGCGCCCGCGCCCACTTCGAGCGCGAGCACCTGTGGCCGCCGCTGGTCGAGCGCATGGCGCAGGTCTACGCGCGCGTGCTCGCGCCGCCCCCTTGACCCGGGGCGCCCCCGCAGCCGAGGTGCCCGGGCCGGCCCCGCGACACCCGGCGCTTGCTCGGGGCGGGTCGAATGGGTAGTCTTGCCGCGGAGTTTCGTCGCTCATGGCCCGAGTCAAGATCGAAGTCCCGCGCGCCCAGGTCGAGGCCATCCTCGAGTTCGGACGGGTGCGCGAGCGATTCGCCCGCAGCCAGGCGACGCGCCCGAGCGACGGGGTCCCGACCTTCAGCGCCGCCGAGCTCGCCATCGAGGCGGTGCCCACCAACGCCAAGGGTGACGACGTCCCGGTGCTCGATCTCGCCAGCCTCGAGATCCTGCCCGCCGACGAGAAGTGACGCGCCGGCGGCCGCCGTGAACGCCACCCCGCCCACTCCCGCCGATCCCACGTCCAGAGGCGCGGCGGAGCGCTCCTCCAAGTCGAGCCCGCACACCCGCATCCTGGTCGTAGACGACGAGCGGGTGATCCTCCAGTTCCTGGAAGAGGTGCTCACCGGCGAGGGCTACGACGTCGAGACCGCGGGCGGCGGCGCGCTCGCCATCCAGCGCATCAACGCGGTGCCGTTCGATCTCGTGCTCACCGACCTCAAGATGCCCTCTGTGGGCGGCATCGAGATCCTGCACCACATCGCGCGGCTGGACCGCAACATCATGACGATCGTCATGACCGGCTACGCGACGGTCGAGACGGCGGTGGAAGCCCTCAAGTTCGGCGCCGAGGACTACATCATCAAGCCGTTCCAGATCGACGAGATCCTGATCGCGGTGAGCCGCGCGTTGCAGAAGCGCGGCCTGATCCTGGAAAACCAGCAGTACCAGAAGCAGCTCGAGGAGAAGGTCATCGAGCGCACCGATCAGCTCCGGCGCGCGCACCGCGACCTGCAGCAGGCGCACGTCGACCTGCGCCTCGCCTACGACGAGACCCTGCGCGCGATCTCGGCGCTCCTCGAGCTCAAGGACACCGAGACCGAGGGCCACTCGCAGCGCGTCACCGAATACACCATCGAGATCGGCCGCCGCCTCGGCGTTCCCGACGAGCAGCTCGTCGACATCTGGCGCGGCGCCCTGCTCCACGACATCGGCAAGGTCGGCATCCCGGACTCGATCCTGCTCAAGCCCGGCCCGCTCACGCCCGAGGAGCGAATGGTGATGGAGACGCACTCGGTCATCGGCTTCAAGGCGATCGAGGGCATCTCGTTCCTGCGCGAGGCCTCGAAGATCGTGCTCTGTCACCAGGAAAAATGGGACGGCACGGGCTACCCGCAGGGGCTCAAGGGCGAGGAGATCCCGATCGGCGCGCGGTTGTTCGCGGTCGCCGACACCTGCGACGCGATCACCTCCGACCGCCCCTATCGCGCCGGGCGCTCGCTCGAGGTCGCTCGCAAGGAGATCGCGCGCTTCTCGGGCAGGCAGTTCGACCCTCGGGTGGTCGAGGCGTTCATGACCATCACCGAGGAGGATTTCCTGCGGATGGGGGCTCGCTTCGCGCAGCCGCCGCTCAGGGCGGACCGGACCGAGTGGCACTTGAACCGGGCTCGGGGGGCGACCGACGACCGCGACGGGGGTGGAGACCATCCCGACACGCGCGCGGCCGCGGGTGGCTGAGATCGACCGCGCGCGCGGGCCGTCGCCCGCTCGTGGGCCGGACGGCACCGCGCCGACCGGCTACCCGCCGCCGGTGCCCCACGAGGCCGCCGGCCCGCGTTCGGCGAAGCGGGTGCGAGGTCTTCTCATCGACCACGAAGAAAGCTACACCGAGGCTCTTGGAACGCGGGGGAAGGAGCAGGCATGGCCGGACAGCAGCGTGTGATCCTCTGCGGGGAGAACGACCATTTCCGCGGGCCGGTCGCGGAGCTGGTTCGCGAATCGGGCTGGGCCGGTGGTGGTCACCAAGAAGGTCGAGGCGCTCGGGGCGCTTCGCGGCGCGCGCGCCGACAACACCGTGCTCGTCATCGATCCGCACCTCGCGGAGGTCGACGCTCTCGGTCTCCTCAAGACCCTACCGCCCAAGGGGGCGCCGACGCGGCCACACGTGGTCGCGTTCCGCAACGCCCAGGAAGACGCCGCTCTCATCGCGAACCTGCGCCGTCACGGCGTCGAGTGGTTCTTCGAGTCACGCACCTCGAAGACCGAGGTGCACTTCGCCCTCAACGCGTTCTTTCATCCCCAGCAGGTCACGGCCAACCGCCGCCAGCATCCCCGCGCGCCCGCCGAGATCATGGTGGAGTTCTGGGCCGGCAGCGACAAGCCCCGCGACGCGATGCTCAAGGACATCAGCGAAGGCGGCGCGTTCATCGTCACCGAAGCCAACTACATGCTCGGCACTCCGGTGCAGGTGAAGGTCAAGCTGCCCGAGATCTCCGAGGTGATCGAGGCCGTCGGCGAGGTCGTCTACAAGGCGCCGCGCATGGACCGCAAGTCCGCGATGCTCCCCGGGCTCGGCCTCAAGTTCCGCGAGATGCAGCCCGAGATGCACGAGCGCATCAAGGCCTACGTGGAGCGGGTGCTGAAGCGCATGCCGGACGTGTACGGCAAGACCATGATCGGCATGGACGAGAATCCGAACTGACGCGTTTTTCCGAGTGAATCCAGGAGGTCCGAGGTCGCGCCATGAGTGTGAAGAAGCCGAGCCACGAGGAAGAGGAGTTCTTCGCGCAGGTCGAGGAAGAGAAGATCAAGGAGCAGGGCGACCACGCCGCGCTCAGGCAGGCCGCTCAGCAGGCCGAGCAGCTCCGGCTCGCGCACTGGATGCACTGCCCGAAGTGCGGAAACGAGCTCACCGAGACTCGCTTCCGCGGCATGCGCATCGACCAGTGCGGCTGGTGCGGCGGCGTCTACCTCGACCGGGCCGAGTTCACCAAGCTCGCAGGTCACGGCGAGGGCGTGCTCCACGCCGTGCTCGGCGAGCTCCTCACCCCCAAGGGCTGATCCTCCACCCGCGCACCGTCCGCCTCCCGCCGCGTGGCGGAGGATCCGGGGAGCGCGCTCGGATCGCGCCGAACGCGCGAGCGCGCAGTTCCCGTTCCGGCCGGTCCCGCGTCAGCCGTCGTCCCAGCCTGAGCCTGCCGTCCGCGCCTCGCGCAACAGGATCGAGCCATCCGCATGAAGTCGAAATGGATCGTGTTGATCGCGGTGTCGGCGCTCGCCGCCGCGCTCGACCAGTGGACCAAGCAGCTCGTGAACGTGCGCATCGCGCTCGCCCACCACGTGCCGGTGATCGAGGGTCTCTTCGATCTGGTGCACGTGCGCAACCGCGGCGGCGCGTTCGGGCTGTTCGCGAGCATGAGCCCGACGGTGCGCGGACCGGTGTTCCTGGTGCTCTCGGTCGCGGCGATCGCTCTCGTGGTGGGGATGATCCGCAAGGCACCCGACGACCGCTGGGGGCTGGTCACCGCGCTCAGCCTGGTGCTGGGGGGCGCGATCGGAAACCTGATCGACCGCATCCGCCTCGGCGAGGTGATCGACTTCCTCGACTTCTATCGCGGTCGCTACCACTGGCCGGCGTTCAACGTCGCCGACATCGCGATCGTGGTGGGGGTGGGTATGCTGATGATCGACCTGGTGCGCCACCCCGACGCCGAGCCCGCCGCGGCGGCGCCGCCGGGCGAGCCATCCGCCAAAGCCTGACCCGGCCAAGCCCCGCGCCCCACGCGTCCCGCCTCGCCCCGTGCGACCGATCCTGATCCGATTCGGCGACGGCTTCTTCCTCCACAGCTACGGCGTCTTCCTCGCGATCGGCTTCGTCGTCGGCATCTACCTCGCGGCGCGCGAGGCGGAGCGGCTCGGCGAGGACGTCGACGCGATCCTCGATCTCTGCACCTGGATCCTGGTGGCGTCGATCGTGGGATCGCGGGTGTTCCACGTGATCGTGTTCCACGAGCAGTTCACCGCCGGCCCCCACCCGCTGCTCCGGCTGTGGGACGGGCGTGGCGTGTTCGTGGTGTCGGCGCTCGCGGTGGCGGGGGTCCTGGCCCTGCTCGCGCGCCGCGCCGGTCGCGAGCGCGGCGAGCGGCCACTCGAGCCGCACTGGCCGCTCGCTGCGCTGGCGCTGTGGGGGATCGCGCTCATGCAGCTCGCCGAGCGTACCGCGGCCACGGCGTCGACCGCCGTGGAGCTGGGCGCGCTCGGCGCAGGGGTTCTGGCGACCGGCGCTCTGGTGGCCTACGCGCGCGCGAGCGCGAGCCGCCTCCCGGGCGCGCCTCGAACCGTGTGGCGCCACGCCGAGGTGTGGGTCGCCGCGATTGCCGTCGCCGCCGGCTCGGCGGCGCTGCACCGCTTCGGCGGTGGCGAGCCGGGCGGCTCGCTGGTCGAGGTGTTCGGCTACGCGGCGGCGCTCGCGATCGTGCTGGTGCCGATCGTCGCCCGCCGCTACCACCAGCCGGCTCGCCGCCCGGCGCTACGCGTCGCGCTGGCAGCCGCGCTCGCGGTCACGCTCGGCTGGGTGCAGCACGTGGCGTTTCACTACCCGGCCTACCGCCGCGACAACCTCCTCGAGATCCTGCGCATCTGGAACGGCGGCCTGACCTACTACGGCGGCTTCCTGGGCGCGGTGCTCTTCAGCCTCGCGTTCTGCTGGGCCCGAGGCTTGAGCTTCCTCAGGGTCGCGGACATCACCAGCCCGTCGATCATGCTCGGCATCGCGTTCGGACGGCTGGGCTGCGCGGCGGCCGGGTGCTGCCACGGCAAGGTGGCGCCGGACTTCCCGCTCTCGGTGGTGATCACCGCGAAGGACAGCCTGTCGCCGCGCTTCGTGCCGCTCTACCCGACGCAGGTGATGTCGTCGCTCGGCGACGTGGCGATCTTCCTGCTGCTGACCTGGCTCAAGCCGAGGCTCGGCCGCCGGGGGCAGCTCTTCTACGTCATGCTGGCGGTGTATGGGACCTTCCGGTTCGCGATCGAGTTCCTGCGCAACGACCCGCGTGGCTTCGTTCACCTGGGGCCGGTGCCACTCGCGGAATCGCAGGTGGTCAGCATCCCGCTGGTGGTGATCGGGCTCGCGGCGCTCGCCTTCAGTGCCCGCGGGACGGCCTCGCCAGCGGTTCGAGCGGAGGTGTCGTGACACGTCATCGTCGCGCCTGGGTGACCCTCCTCGTGGGCGCCGGGCTGGCGTGCGGCGCGCTGGGCTGCCCCGCCAGCGGACCTCCGGCCGGTCCGGGCCTCGGCCAGACCCCGCCGCCCGCTCCGGCGGTGGCGCCGCCCGCGCCGCCACCGCCGAGCGGCGACTGCCGGCGCGCCAATGCCCTCGCGACCCGGGCCGAGCGCCTCGCCAACGCCAGCGAGCGCATCCACGTGCTGCAGCAAGCCGTGCAGCTCTGCGACGGCCAGGCGTCGCTGTGGCGGGATCTCGGCGTCGCCTACCGTGACGACGGTGACCGGGCGGGCGCGCAGCGGGCGCTCGAGCGCGCGCGCGCGCTCGACCCCACCGACTCCGTCACCGGCGACGCCCTCGAGTCCTTACCCCGGTGAATCAGCGCGAGCGCCGGCTCGCGGACGGTGGTATTCCTGGGGCATGAGCAAGCCCCCGCGAACCTCCGACGACCCGCTGCGTGGCTACCCCCCCGAGGTCCGCGAGGAGGATCGCCGCGTGGTGCGGCTCACGCGCTACCTCGACCTCGCGCTCGCGATGATCCGGCGTGGCCAGCTCTCGCTCCAGGACGCCTCCGCGCTGGTGTCGCAGGCACGCCAGGTCGCCGAGGGGTACTTCCCCGGCTCCGGCTCGACCTTCGACCTCATCCACGCGCCGCGCTTCCGGCGTGCGATCGCCGAGGCGTACACCTCGGTGAACTAGCCCGGCAACCTCCGCCGTCTTCCACCGACCACGCTCGCCCTCGGAGGGCCCGACTGCCGTCGGGCCGCAAGCCGTTCGAGGCCGACCGCCGGAGGTGGTCCCGCCGACCGATCGTCTCAGCCGAGCAGCGAGGGGTGCTCGACCGCGGGGCTCGCCGCGGCGACGCCGGCGTCGAAGCGCACCCGCGTGCCATCCGCCTCGACCACGCCCGGCACCGGCAGCGCGAGCCAGCCGTCCTGGATCAGCTTGTGGGTCGCCGCCTCGTCGCCTTCGTAGCCGAGCATCAGCCCGGCGCTCTTCACCTCGATGAGCCCGCTGCCGTCGCTCGAGGGCAGCGGCACGCGGGCGTCGAAGCCCTCGAGCAACGCGCTGCGCTCGGGCGGCCACACGGTGGCGATCGGCCCGGTGGCCTCGCTGCAGCTCACCAGCTCGATCAGCGACGTCGCGTCGTCGACGCGGAACTGCGCCCCCACCGGATCGATCGGCAGGTGCGCCGGATGGAGCACGGTGAGCGCGAGCCGCTCGATCCCCCACCGCGGCCGATCGGGATGGCGGAGCAGCACGTGCGCGACGTACGGCGACGCCACCACCTCGCTCGCCGAGAGCCGCGGGATCCACCCGAGCATCTCGCCGACGTCGGTGGCGTCGACCAGCACCTGCGAGGCGCCGCGCCAGAGCGAGACCAGCGAGCCCACCAGCGCCGTGCTCACGTCCGAGAGCGAGCCCGCGAGCAGCACCGGCCCGGTGGCCGGCCCCATGAGCCGCGCCAGCGCGCCGACCCGCGCGCTGAGCGCGCTGTGCGAGAGCACGATCCCGCGGTGTCGCCCATCGAGCGCCGAGCCGAACGCGATCCACGCGGCAGAGCAGGGATCGGTGTTGATGATGCGCGACACCAGCCGGTCGCGCGAGATACCGCGGCCGAGGCCGACCGCCGCAGTGGTCGCGAAGCAACCGTCGGGGATGTCGCTGCCGCTCACCACGACGTTGCGTAGCTCGGGCAGCTCGCTGCAGTGGGTGGCGCCCGGCTCACCGCGAAAACACTGCGGCGCGACCTCCTTGAGCACAGGCATCCGATCGCCGTGGATCGGGCGCCCCGAGACGATCGCGACCCGCGCGCGACTCTGGCCGAGCGCGCGCGCCAGCTCCCCCGGTCCCGCCGCGGGGTCGAGGGTCACGAGCGTGCAGCCCGCCCGCGCGATCCCGAGCACCGCCGCCAGCCACTCGGCGCACGACTCCATCCACAAGAGCACCCGATCGCCGTTGCGCAGGCCGAGCGCGAGCAGCGCGGCCCCCATCCGATCGGCCTCGTGGTCGAGGGCCGTGAAGGTGATCTGACGAGTGGGCTCGACGACCGCGACTCGCGAGTCGTCGGCCGCCAGCTCCGGCGCGATCAATCCTGCGAGAGTGGCGGGGCCCGCGGCTGCGCTCAACACGATGACTCGCTCTCGCGCCTCAAGACTTGGGTGCTTCCTGGATCTCGACCTTCTGGATCTTGTCGCCGGGCGTCGTCGCCCGCATCGGGTCGCGCGGCGTGATCTTGTCGACCACGTCCATGCCCTGCACCACCTTGCCGAACACCGTGTACTGGTTGTCCAGGCTCTGCGTCTCGCCGAAGCACACGAAGAACTGGCTGCCGGCCGAGTCGGGGTCCGGCTTGCGCGCCATCGACACCGTGCCGCGCACGTGCTTGGTCGAGTTGAACTCGGCCTTGATGGTGTAGCCGGGGCCGCCGGTGCCGGAGCCGGTCGGATCGCCACCCTGCGCCATGAAGCCGGGGATCACGCGGTGGAACGTGGTGCCGTCGTAGAAGCCCTTGCGCGCCAGCGCCACGAAGTTGGCGACGTGATTGGGCGCGATCGACGGATCGAACAGGATCGTGAACGATCCGCCCTTCTCCATCGTCACGACCGCCTTGTATTCGGTCTTGGGCTTGAGCACGCCCTTGAAGCGCTCCTCGAACTTGGCGTTCCACGCCGCGTCGTCCTGGGCCGACGCGGCGGTCGCGGTGACGAGCACCGCGCAGGCGGTGAGGGCGAAGCGAACGGCGGACCTTGCTCTCGAGGCGCTGATCAAGTGGCTCTCCTCCCCTCGGGACCCGCCGAGGTATCGGTTGGCGGCCGCGCGCGATCGGCACGGCGGCGCGCGAGGTGCTCGCCTAGTGTGGCTCCCATTCGCACACCTTGGCTCGGCCCGCACTCATTGGATAGGACGGAGCAGGTCGCGACGCAAGGGCCGGGGTGTGACGCGCTGGATTCGTCGCGATGGGCGTGGTATCCGAGGAGCGGCCGCGATCCGCCGCGGCTCGTATCCTTCACGCGTCCCCATGCCCTTCGACCGCATCCTCTCCGAGCTCGGCGCGCTCGCGTCGCGGCTGTGGTCCGAGGACGACGCGCAGACCTCGATCGAATACGCGCTGATCTGCGGGATCGTGGCCATCGCGGGGATCAGCGCGCTGACCCGCATCCGCCTCCAGATCGTCGACATCTTCTCGGCGATCCAGGACGCCATCTCGAGCGCGCCGGTCGGCGACGCCGGCTGACGGACGTGCGTCGGGACGTCGTGCGATGAACCGCCTCGGCTGGGTGCTGGTCGTGCTCGCGGGCGCCCTCGCGCTCGCCGCGTACCAGGGCCGCGCGCGCCATTCCCACGCGCCGGCCGCCGCGAGCGGTGCCGCGAGCGGCCTCGACGCCAGCGGCGCGCCCGCCAGCGCCGATCCACGCCCTGCCAACGCGCCGCGAGGTGAGCGCCCTCGCTCGGACAGCGGCGGCTCGCCCCTCACGGAGCCGGGCACCACGGCCGGAATCGAGGGGATCCTCGCCGGCTCCAAGACCACGCCCCACGTCGAGGACGCGGCGCAGAAGGCGCGCAACGCCATGCGCAGCATGCGCGAGGCCGAGGAGCGTGAGCGTTCCGCCCTCGGCGGCGGCTCGGCGGCGCCGACACGGCGCCCCGAAGAGCCCTGAAGCGCCGCCGGCCCGGTCGCCGCGGGGTTCCGAACCGAGGCGGCGCGCGGCCTCGCGCGAGCCGAGATCGCTGCTTGACCACCGCTCCCGTGTCCACTAGATCCAGTGGGTTCAGCCGCGCGAGGCGCGGCCCTCGAACCGCGTACGTGGCGCCTCGCGCCTCCCTCCCTACCCCGCCTTCCAGGAGTCCCGATGGCCCCTCGTGGTTCCTCCTCCGTTGAGCCGACCCTCGACTTCGGCGGGGCGGCCCCGGCCGCGGCCTCTCAGCCGGCAGCCACCGCGCCCGCCACGCCCTCGAAGCCGCACCAGCCGGCGCCCGCCGCGACGCCCTCCTCGATCGACCTCGAGCCCGACCCCGGCGCCGCGGCGAGCGCGAGCGACGCGGCGGCCGCTTCGCCCGCCGCACCCGCCGCGGCCGACGGCGCCGCGCCGAAGTCGCCCGCGGGCGGCGGCTCGTCGGGCTCGGGCTCCGGCGCGGGCACGCGCCGGACCGCCCAGGACATGGCGAAGAACCAGAAGGAGATCTCGATCTCCGAGTTCTTCACCAAGAACCGCCACCTGCTCGGCTTCGACAACCCCAAGAAGGCGCTGCTGACGGCGGTCCGCGAGGGCGTCGACAACTCCCTCGACGCGTGCGAGGAGGCCGGCATCCTCCCCGAGATCGTGGTCGAGATCCACCCCACCGAGAAGGAAGACCGCTTCCGGGTGGTGATGGAGGACAACGGCCCGGGCATCGTCGAGCAGCAGATCCCCAACATCTTCGCGCGGCTGCTCTACGGCTCGAAGTTCCACCGCCTGAGAATGAGCCGCGGCCAGCAGGGCATCGGCATCAGCGCCGCGGGGCTCTACGGCACCCTCACCACCGGCAAGCCGCTCAAGGTCATCTCGCGCACCGGGCCGCGCAAGCACGCGGTGCGGATGGACCTCAAGATCGACAGCCGCAAGAACACCCCCGAGATCCTCTTCAAGGAGGCGTGCGACTGGCACCGCGGCCACGGCACCCGCGTCGAGATCGAGCTCGAGGCGCGCTACCAGAAGGGCCGCCAGTCGGTCGACGACTACCTGCGCCAGACCGCCATCGCGAACCCGCACGTCGCCCTCACCTATCGGACGCCCGAGGGCGAGACCATCGAGTTCCAGCGCGCCACCAAGGAGCTGCCGCCGCCGCCGCGCGAGCTCAAGCCGCACCCGCACGGGATCGAGCTCGGTGCCCTGATCGACATGCTCAAGATCACCAAGGCGCGCAGCGTGAAGAGCTTCCTCGTCGAGGATTTCTCGCGGGTGAGCGCGGGCGTCGCGGAGGAGATCCTCAAGACCGCCAAGCTCTCGCTCTCGATCAAGCCGGGCTCCACGAGCCGCGAGCAGGCCGACGCGCTCTTCCACGCGATCGGCGCCACAAAGATCCGCATCCCGCCCACCGACTGCGTGGTGCCGATCGGCGAGGAGCTGCTCAAGGCCGGTCTCCTGAAGGAGCTCGAGAAGGGCGCCGAGACCGACATCTTCTGCGAGGCCACGTCGCGCAAGCCCACCGTCTACCGCGGCAACCCGTTCGTGGTGGAGGTGGCGCTCGCGTACGGCGGCGGCATGCCCGCCGACGAGACCGTGCGGCTGCTGCGCTTCGCCAACCGCGTGCCGCTCCTCTACCAGCAGTCGGCGTGCGCGGTGACCAAGAGCGTGATCAACACCGACTGGCGGAACTACGGGCTCCAGCAGCCCAAGGGCGCGCTCCCGATCGGCCCGCTGGTGGTGATGGTGCACATCGCGAGCGTGTGGGTGCCCTACACCTCCGAATCGAAGGAGGCGATCGCCCACTACCCCGAGATCATCAAGGAGTTCCGTCTCGCGCTGCAGGAGACCGGCCGCAAGCTCGGCGCGCACATCAAGCGCCGCCGTCGCGAGGCCGACGCCGCCAAGAAGTTCGCCTACATCGAGAAGTACATCCCGCACATCGGCATCGCGCTGCAGGAGATCCTCGGTCTCACCGACGAGGACCGGAAGAAGACCGTCGACGTGCTGAGCGACACCCTCGCCCGGAGCCGGCAACTGTGAGCAAGAAGACCACCGAATCCCGTCACTCGGTGCTCTCGGGGAAGAAGGACCCCGAGACCCTGGCCGCCATCCGCGGTGTCGCCGCGGACATCCACAAGGTCGCGATCAAGGGCGGCAAACCGCACGTCGCCTTCCCCACCCGCAACCTCTCGAACGTCCGCTACAACCCGAAGAACGGCTACTTCGAGCTCGGCAAGGGCCGCAAGAGCCGCCAGCTCACCGTCGGCACGGCGAAGACCTTCGCGCAGACGCTCAAGATGATGGCGCTCTCGAAGGAGCTCATCGAGGGCGACGACTTCGCCACCAAGCGAGACGCGTACTACCAGTCCAAGAACTGGGGCGAGGCGCGCTTCGACGAGCAGGTCGAGTCCGACACCATCATGGACGACATCGAGGCGCTGGTGAGCCTCGACGGTGTCAGCCGCGAGCAACTCCGCTTCTACCCCGAGGAGCACGGCGGCGCGGTCGCGGGCGAGCTGGTGATCGTCGACCGCGATCCGCTCAGCGGCGACACCATCGAGATCGACTGCACGCGCCAGGGCACCGGCTCGTACACGATCCCGCACTCGGTCGAGCACCTGGGATTCAAGACCAACGCCAAGTTCATCCTCGCGATCGAGACCAGCGGCATGTTCCAGCGGCTGCACATCCACACCTTCTGGAAGTCCGCCAACTGCATCCTGGTGGCGATGGGCGGCGTGCCGACGCGCGCGTGCCGGCGCTTCATCCGCCGCCTCGCCGACGAGAAGAAGATCCCCGTCTACGCGTTCGTCGACTGCGACCCGTACGGGATCTCGAACATCTACCGCAGCCTCAAGGTGGGCTCGGGCAACGCCGCGCACCTGAGCCAGTTCTTCTGCGTGCCGCAGGCCCACTTCCTGGGGGTCACGCCGCAGGACATCGTCGACTACAAGCTGCCCACCCACCCGCTCCAGGACGTCGACATCAAGCGCGCCAAGGATGCGATCAAGAACGACCCGTTCTTCCAGAGCCACAAGCCGTGGCGCGACGCGATCGAGCTCTTGCTCAAGATGGGAGTGCGCGCCGAGCAGCAGGCCCTCGCCAAGTGGGGCCTCAACTACGTGATCGACGAGTACCTGCCCAAGAAGCTCGCCGCCTCGCAGCGCTTCCTGCCTTGACGGAGCACCCGCGCGCGCCGATCCTCGCTCGCACGCACTTCAGCCACGGGAGCCGCCGACCATGACCCCTCCGCCGAACCCGACCACCGCACCGGCCAAGCCCTCCGAGCAGCCGCCCGCCGAGTTCTTCGGCACCACCGTGCCGCGCCAGTTCCACGCCGGCGTCGAGAAGGTCGAGAAGCTCATCCAGGTGCTCCAGACGTCGCTCGACACCATGCGCGCGGTCGAGATGACGGTGCAGGTGCAGATCACCGGCGAGAGCGGCGGCACCTGGAACCTGAACGTCCGCGACGGCCAGATGGTGGTGAGCGACACGCCGGTCCACGAGCCGATCGTCACCGTGGTGCAGGAGATCGGCGACTGGCGGAAAGCCATGCGCGTGATCGGCGACAAGATGGGTCAGGTCGCGCTGCTGGGCGGGGGCTTGAGCGCCGGCGCCGCCGGTAGCGCGCAGCCGCTCACCAAGTCCAAGGTCGAGAAGCTCAAGACCCTGGCCGGCACCATCCAGTTCGTGATGACCGGCGGCGCCGAGGGCGACTGGGCGATCACCGTGAAGTTCGGCACCACGCCCATGCCCGCCCAGCCCCACGCCACCGTGAGCTTCGCCGAGGACGACTACAAGAAGATCGTGAAGGGCGAGCTCAACCCGCAGGCCGCCTTCATGGGCGGCAAGATGAAGATCGTCGGCGACATGGCCGTCGTCATGCAGGTCGGCCTGCTGCTGATGGCCGGCTGAACGTGCCGATGGAGGCCGGGCGGCCCCTCGCCCGGCCCCGCCACGACGGCTCCTCTCGCTCCATCTTTCGATCCCGATCCGCTCGGGAAACCGCGCCCGATCGAGCCCGAAAACCTCGCCCATTCGCCCCTCGAAACGGCCAGTCAGGGCCCATTTCGCCCCGGAAACTCGCGAAATTCGCCTGTGGAGCTTTAGCTTTACAAAAACTGTAAAGCAGCAGCTATACGGATTTGTATAGCAAGTGCTTTACAGACCAGCCCGACCTGCCAGGAGGCTGCGATGCACTACCTGCTCTTCTACGAAGGCGGCGACGGCTACGTCGAGCGCCGCGAGCCGCATCGCGCGGCGCACCTGGCCCACGCCCGCGCCGCGGTCGCGCGTGGCGAGCTGGTCCTCGGTGGCGCCTATGCCAACCCGATCGACGGCGCGCTGCTGCTCTTCAGCGGCGACTCACCCGCCGTCGCCGAGCGCTTCGCGGAAGCCGACCCCTACGTGCAAAACGGCGCCGTGCGCCGCTGGTGGGTGCGCGAGTGGACCACCGTCGTCGGCCCCGATGCCGCCGTCGAGCTGCCACCCCAGTTCCGCGAGCCGGCGTGACGTACCCACCCGGCAGCCGCGCTCCGCGAGCGATCGACGTCAGGAGCGCAGCTTGCGATAGACGTCACGGCGATGGGCGATCCGCACCACCACGATCACGAGGACCTCGTCGCGGATCTCGTAAACGATCCGGTAGTCGCCGGACCGAATCCGGTAGAGCTTCTCCGCACCGCTCAGCTTCTCCACCCCATGCGGGCGGGGAGTCGCCGCGAGCGCGGTGATCTTCGCCTCGATCCGGTGGCGGTCGGGTCTCGCGATGGCTTCGAGCGCCTTGCGTGCGCTTGGTAAGACCTCGATTCGATAGGACCCAACGCCCACCGCTCACGCCCGCCGAGGCTTGCGCTTCCTGGGCTCGGTAGCCGTTCGCCGGCGCTCGAGCTCCGCGAGCGCTGCCTCGCGGCCCATCACAGCCTCGAGCCGGTCGAGAGCTCGAAGGTCCTCGCGGACTCGCTCGAAGGGGATCGGAGTCTCGGTAGGATCGGCCAGCGCTCGCCGCGCCGCCTCCACGTCCTCTCGGTCCTCGAAGTCGCGAAGACGCTGCAGGTCCTCGATGGGCACCAGCGCCGCCACCGCCTTACCGTGGCGTTCGATCACCAGCCGCTCGTGTCCGAACGCGGTGCGGTTGACCGTCTCCGAGAAGTTGGCCCGGGCCTCCATCACGCTCACGAAGCTTCCGAGCTCGTGCTCGGCGGCCGGCAGTGACCGGACAGCGCGTCGGACGCCACCGACTGCCCGCGGTGCCTGAGCTGGCTGTGCGTCGCCCTTCCGGGCGGAGCGAGTTGCGCGTCGCATCGTGGAGACCTCGATCGGTGGACCGAGCGAATACGTACGGATCGTCCGTTTCGTACGTTCTGCACGTTACCTCCCGCGCGAGCGCTCACACAAGCCGGGGCTGCGACCGCGTGGGCCGATCACCCTCCGGAAAATCGGGCGAGCTCACGCTCGCCCCTACACGGCCAGCGTAGGGGCGGGCGTGGGGCCGCTCGCGTCGCTCGTCACCAGCGGCTGCGGAGGATGCGGACGACGCGGCCGAGGACGGCGATCAGGAAGATCACGATCGCGATGACGGCCACGGGCACGGCGATCGCGAAGCTCGCCTTGACGACGAAGAGCACCAGCGGGATCACGACGAACACCACCAGGCCGAGGACGACCAGCGTCCCGCAGCCGGTGAAGAAGTCCCGTGCCAGGCTCGCGCCGCCGCCGTCCGGGTCGCGGGGCGCGACGGGCTCGAGATCGGCGCTCATGGCGGTACGATCGCCGATCACTCGAGCTCGAGCAAATAGCGCTCGAGCTGGGTGAGCTCGCTCTCGCTCAGGCTCGCGACGTCGCCGTGCTTGCCGTCGCGGTTGCGAGTGACGAGCACGTCGCGCAGCGTCGCCGCCGAGCCGTCGTGGAGATAGGGCGCGGTGTCCCAGATCCCACGCAGGGTCGGCGTGTCGAGGCCGGTGAGCGGCCCACCCAGCCGCGAGCCCGACTCCGCCGTGAGCGTGCCGACGTCGTGGAGCCCGCCGACCCCGCTGTCGGTGAAGCGCGGCGGCCCGTGGCAGGTGGCGCAACGCAGCCGCTCGAAGATCGCCTTCCCGGCGCGCGCGTCCGCGGTGAGGGCGCCGTCGGCGGCGCGATACGGGCTCTTGGGGAACCGGTCGAGCGAGCCCACGTACGCGGCGAGCGCGTCGAGATCGGCGCTCACTCCGCCTTCGGATCGCCGAGCGACTGGGCGCGGGTGCCGGCATGGAAGTCGGCGTCGCTCATCAGCCCGGCGCCACCGAAGGCGTTGCGGATGTCGTTCTCGAAGTCCTGGATCTCGTCGAAGTTGGCGGTCCAGTGGACCGGACCGTGGGCGGTGCCGGCGCGCCCCACCAGCGCGATGGTGTTGCGCAGGCCCTCGCCGCGGTCGGTGAAGTCCCACACCCGCCCGTCGTCGTCGCCGTCGGCGTGGCAGCCCGCACACGAGATGTAGCCGTCGCGCGAGATCCGCGGGTCGCGCGCCCCGTAGAAGAGCTGCTTGCCGCGCCGCACCTCAGGCGCGAGGCGCTCGGCGGCCACCGTCGCGAGGCTCGCGACCCGCGGCGGCGCGAGCTCGCGCCCCGCCAGGACTCCCGCGGTGTCGTGGACCGTCACGGTGCGTGACATGAACCCCTGCACGAAGAGCCGGCTCCCATCGGGCGAGAGCACCAGCCCCTGCGGCGCCTTGCCGACCTTGTCGACGGCGCCCACCGCGGCGCCGGTGTAGGCGTCGCGGATCTCGACGGTCGACGAGCCTTGCATGGCCACGAACGCGTAGTCGCCGAGGGGAGTGAACGCGACCGCGCTCGGCATCGCGCGATCGTTGAAGTCGATGCGCCCGCCCGTCACCTCGTGACCACTGGCGAGCTCGACGCGCGAGGTGACGGCGCGGGTGGTCTTGTCGTGCTCGAGCGGCCTCCCGTCGCGGGCGAGCCCGCGGAACACGTTGTCTTGCTTGGACGGCACCCAGAGCTCGGCCGCGTCGGACGAGATCACCGGCGCCCCCACGTAGTTGGGCACGCCGCGCCCGCGGTCCTCGGCGTCCACGGTGGTGGTGTCGGCGGCGAGCGCGATCGGCTCCTCGACGGTGCCATCGGCCGCGCGCACACTGCGCACCTCGCCGCGCTCGGCGGGCGACACGAAGCGCGACACGAAGAGCCGGCGTCCGTCGGGCGTCACGGCGAGGCCGCGCGGCTTCGGCCCCACGGCGGCACGCCAGCGGACCTCGCGGGTGCGCGCGTCGATCGCCGCCACCTCACCGGTCGCGAACAGCGTCACGTAGAGCGTGGTACCCGCGGGATCGGCGGCGATCGCGAACGGCTGCGAGCCACGCGGCAAGACCAGGTTGGCCCGCACGGTGCCGCGATCGCCGTCGAGGACCACCACGCGGTCGTCGTCCTGGCACGCCACCCACACGCTGCCGTCGCCCGGCACCGCGCGGGTGCGCGGATGGCGGCCCACCGGCACCTCGAAGAGCACCGAAGGGTGGCCGCTCGCGGCGAGCGCCGTGACGGTGTCGGAGTCGGGGTTCACGGCCCACACCCGCCCGCGCCGCGCGTCGTACGCGATCGTCGACGAGGTGGTCGGCGGCGCCTCCGGCAGCGCGCGGTGAACGGTGTGCGAGAACGTGGTGCGCTCCTCGCGCGCGCCGTCGCTCACGGTCACCACCACCTGGTAGTGGCCGGGCTCGGCGTAGGTGTGGGCCGCTTCGGTGGCTGCGCGCGGCTCGGTGGCGGGGCTGCCATCCCCGAAGTCCCACGACACCCGCGGCTTGCCGGCGCCGCTCACGCCGGCCGTGAAGCGGGCCTCGCCGCCCGCGACGCTCGAGGACGTCTCGGCGAGGTCGATCGCGAGCGGCTCACCCGGCTCGGCGCGGCCCTCCATCACACCGGCCACGTCCTTGGCGCCGAGGACGCGCGCATAGACGCGCACGTCCTTGAGCTCGGCGCGCGCGAACTGCGACACCCCCGAGCTCGAGCCCAGGTAGAGCGATGGGCGCGTGAAGATCGTGTCGGTCGAGCCGCTCCTCGCCTCGCTCTCGAGGCGCCCGTCGACGTAGAGCCGCCGCGCGCCGTCGGCGGCGCGGCGAGTGGCCGCCACGTGGTGCCACTCGCCGTCGTCGATGCGTGTGGTCGAGACCAGAACGTCGTCGTCGCGGTTCAGGTAGAAGGTGGCCTTGCCGAAGTGGTTGGTGATCGCCCAGCCGCGGCCGCCGGGGCCGCGGTGGCGGTCGACCCACCACTCGCCGCGCCACCACTCGGCGGGCACGTCGGCGCCGCGCGTGCTCGTCGAGGTGGTGCGGACCCACAGCGACACCGACAGGTCGCCGTCGAACGCGAGGCCGGCGCCGTCGATCCGCACCGTGTCGCCCTCGCCGTCGAGCGCGAGCGCGCCGCCGCCGAGGCGCGCGTCGCCGAGCAGCGCGCCGTTCGCGGCGTGGCCGGAGAAGTCGCGTGCGATGACCTCGCCCGCGGGCTCGTCGAGGCGCCAGCGCCCCACCAGCCCGGCGACGCCGGTGGGCGGCGCGGCGCTCGCGGGTTCGGTCTCGAAGTGGGTCACGACCTCGTCGGTGACGAGGTTGCCCGCCCAGTCGGCGATGCCACCCGCGCGCACGATCACCTCGTAGCGTGTGGCCGGAGCGAGCGGCTCGTCCGGCTCGAAGTTCACCAGCGTGTTGTGGACGGTGTAGCGCCCCGTGAGCGGCGCGCCGTCCATCGGCCGCACCACGAAGGTGGTGTCGTTCACGCTCGCGAGCTCGACGGAGTCCGAGAGCGTGAGTCCCACGCGGCTGGTCAACGCCTGTCCGGTGGCGCCGTCCGGCGGGCTCACCATGGTGACCGCCGGCGCGCGGGTGTCCGGCGCCACGTCGTGGACGATCCAGCCGCTGCCGGTGCCGTGATCATTGCCGACGTACACGAGGTTGCCCATCGGCGTGACCTGGCCATGGTCGGCGTGGTCGACGCCGAGCGAGCCGCGCCCCACGACCCGGTACTGAGACGGGTTCGAGACGTCGACCTTGACGATCTCGTCCTGGCAGCCCTGGATCACGAACTGATCCTGGGTGGCGTTGTAGAGCTGCTCGTCCACCACCAGCGCGTCGTTCACCAGCGTGATGCTGGTGGGATCGCCGGTCGAGTGGATCGCCATCCGCGCGCCCGCGCCGCGCACCGAAGCGATGATGCGGTTCCCGTTGAAGCTGGTCGCGTAGTAGTGGGTGAGGCCGCGGTTGACGTAGTCGAGCAGCTCCGGGTTGAGCGGATCCGAGATGTCGAGCGTCGCGTAGCCGAACGCGACGTCCATGCTGCTGAGCACCAGCAGGTTGCCGACCGCGAAGATCGGACCGACGCGGAAGCCGCCGAGCTCGCCGACCGGCACCGGGTTGGGACGCCCCGCGCCCCGGTCCGCGAGGACCGGCCGCGCGGGGTCGCTGGCGTCGACGATGAAGACGCCGAGGTTGGAGCCGGCGACGTACACGTAGCGCCCCTGCCAGGAGAGCTGCCACGCGACGAACGTGTAGTCGCCGCCGTTCACCGCCGGCAGCCGGAGAAAGCTCACCAGCTCGGGGTTGCGGACGTCGGTCAAGTCCCAGAACTGCACTCCGAGGCGGCTCTGGATCGCGGCGAGGATCCGGTCACCGACCACGCCGAGGCCGATCGAGTGCGCCTCGCGCAGCTCACCGGTGCGTCCGCGCGGCTCGTACAGGCGCTTGGCGAGCTTCCGGATGGCGCGGGTCGGAGACGTCGTAGAAGAGCAGACCTCCCGGGCCAAAGCCGCTGTCGGGCGCGAAGAGCGTGAAGAACCAGCCGTCGACCATCGTCGCGACGTTGGTGCCGAACGGCTTGAGCGAGGCCTGGGCGGGGATGTCGTTGGACTCGTCGACCCTCGCGATCGCGGTGAAGAGCTCGGCGGGCTCGTAGGTGAGGTTGCCGAGCCCCGGGCCGGAGCGCGTCGCGAGGCGCGGCTCGGGCGCGGGCAGCGGGAGGTCCGAGCCGCCGCTGGCAGTGGTGGGCGAGGAGTCGCTGCAGCCCGTGGCGAGCGCCAGGAGGAGCGCGATCAGCAACGAGACGATTCCGTTTCGATGGAAGCGAGCCGCGGTCACCGGTCGGGGTCCTTCCATCGAGCGCTCGAGAGGGGGGGGCCAGCGACCCTGCCACCACGGCGGGTCCCCCACGCGAGATTCTTCCCGAAGAGCGGCGCCGCGCTCAAGCCGCGCGCAGCGGATGCGAGTAGGATCCCGCCCTTTCCCTCACCCGCGCCCCTCCATGCTCGAAGCCCTGCTCGCCTCGTTCGCCCTCGTCGTCATGAGCGAGATGGGCGACAAGACGCAGCTGCTCGCGTTCTCGCTGGCGACGCGCTTCCGCAAGCCCGGCACGGTCCTCGCCGGGATCGCCGCGGCGACGGTCCTCCTGAACCTGCTGGCCTCGACGCTCGGCGTGTGGATCGGGGCGCACCTCGATCGCAAGCTGCGCAGCCTGGGTGTGGCGGTGGTGTTCGTCGGGTTCGGGTTCTGGACGTTGTTCGGCGGCGACGAGGACGAGGCCACGAGCGAGGCGGCTTCGGCGCGCGGGGCGTTCGTCACCACGGCGACGCTCTTCTTCCTCGCCGAGCTCGGCGACAAGACCCAGCTCGCCGCGATCGGGCTGGCGGCGAAGTACGGCTCCATCGTCGCGGTCACCGCGGGTGCCACGCTCGGCATGCTGGTCGCGGACGGCCTCGCGGTGTTCCTCGGCCAGCGCCTCGCCGACAAGCTGCCGCAGCGCCTCGTGAAGCGCGGCGCCGCGGCGCTCTTCTTCCTGTTCGGCGTGCTCGCCGGCCTCGACTATCTGCGCCAGCCCTGACGCGGAGGGGGGGACGCCGTCCCGCCGAGGGCTCGCTCGACTCACCCGCCGTTCGGAGGCCCCGACTCCCGTGGGGCCGCGCCGCCTCTCAGGCGGCCCGCGCTGCTCTCCCGGCAGGAAGCGCCCGACGGCGGACACCACGGATCACGAGCGCGAGCGCGCCGATCCACGGCCCGAGGTCGAGCACGAATGGGGTGGCGATCCGCTCTCCTCCGACCGCCGCGACGGCGGACTGCGGCTGGGGAGCGCAGCCGGTCTGGGGCGGGGTCGCGGGATCGCAGTCGTCGTCCACGCCGTTGCCCGGGACCTCGCTCTGGCCGGGGTTCACGGCGGCGTTCGCGTCGTCGCAGTCGACCGACCCGCACTCGCCGCCCTCGATGGCGAAGCCGTCCCCGTCGCCGTCGGTGCAGGAGAGCGCGCAATCGGGGTCGGCCTCATCGGCCGCCCCGTCGCAGTCGTCGTCGGAGGCGTTGCCACAGCTCGGGTCGCCGAACGGGCCCTCGCTACGCGGCTCGCCGGCGACCGCGTCGCATCCCGTGCCCAGGCCGTCGGCGCTGCAAACGGTCACGCCCGTGGCCGCGCACGCGCCCACGCCGGTGGTGCAGGCGGAACCGAGCTCGGGGAAGGTCTCGTCGAGGTCGCCGTCGCAGTCGTCGTCGAGGGCGTTGCAGCGCTCTTCGGCGCCCGGGTGGACCTGGGCGTCGGCGTCGCTGCAGTCCGCGGCGCCGCACGCCCCGCCCTCGGCGTACCAGCCGTCCCCGTCGCCGTCGGTGCAGACCGGAGGCACGTACTCGACCGCACCGATGTCGCACGCCGCGCCCTGGGGGCGGGCGACGCCGCGCTGGTCGGTGGCCGGACACCCGTCGGTCCCTGCGGCGTCGATCAGCGGGCTGTCCGGCAGCGGCTCGTAGGTGGTCGTGGGGCTCGAGGGGATGGGACCCGTGAGGCGCGCGAGCGTGTTCTGGAGGTCGGTGGGCTGGTCGAGGTTGCAGGTCTGGTAGCCGACGAGGTTGTGACCGAGGCTCTGCACGCCGGTGAGGTCACCGCTGCACTTGAACCCGATGATGGTCGCGCGCAGCTCGATCATGGACCCGACGTCGGCGTAGAGGTCGCCCTCGCTGTTGCCGGTGATCGTCACGTGATCGAGCGTCACGTGCCCGGTGCCGTACGCGACCAGCCCGCCCGGGTACCGGATGATCGAGGAGGGGTGCCAGTACCAGTACGACGAGTTGGACGCGATCGTCGAGTTGATCGCGTTCAGGGTGCCGCGGACCTCGATCCCGCCGCCCCGCTTGTGAGTCTCGTTGTCGAAGATCGCCGAGCGGACCAGCTCGAGGGTCCCGGTCTGCTCGACGAAGGCGCCGCCGCCGTGGGTCGCCTTGTTCCCGGTCAGCGTGCTCGACACGAGGTGGGTGGTGGCGCCCGGCGACACGTAGAGCCCGCCGCCCACGCCGTCGCAGCCACTGTCCCACCAGTTACCCGAGCTCTCGACGATCACCTCGGAGAGCGTCAGATCGCCGGCCGCATGCCGGATCCCCGCGCCGGTGAACGGACAGGTGCCGATCTTCCCGCGCCGGATCGTGAGCCGTTCGAGACGCGCCGAGGCCGAGCCGATGTCGAAGGCACGATCGAGCTGGCCCGCGTCGACCGCCGTGGCGCCGTGGCCGGCGCCACGGATCACGACGTCGCCGAACACGTCGAGGTCGCCGGTGAGCGAGCCGTTCTCGTCGGCACCCGCGATCACGAGCGTGTGGGTGCCTGGCCCGAGCTCGATGACGTCGGCGCCCGCGCCGGCGGGGCACGCGTCCACCGCACGGTCATCGTTCGCGGCGATCACCGCCTCGCGCAACGTGCAGTTTCCGTTCGCGCCGAGGTCGTGGTCGTCGCCGAACGAATCGACCGCGATCGTCGCGGCGCGACTCGGAACGCCGGCCGCGACTCCGCCGAGGGCCGCGATCGCCACGAGGGCGATCCTCGTGAGGTGTGCTCGGACCTTCGATCGCATGGCCCCCCCGGGACAGCCGGTCCCGCAGGCTGGGAGCGGGCGTGCAGCAAGTCCCGCGTCGATGGTACGCCGCGGGGCGAGCGCGGTCGAGCCGGCGGGCGCGTCATCGCGGTCCCGGCGCGCCTCGGACGGCGACGAGGCCGTCCCCCCGAGCGCCAGCACGAGGCCGCACCCGCGTTCGGTGGGCCCGACTCCGGCCGCGCCGCCCGTTGCGCGGGTCGCGGCGGAACACGTACGATCGGTGACGTCAGCCTCACTTCCAACTTCTGGGTGTGGAACACGCACCCGGGTGAGTTCCGTCATGCCCACTCGGTCGAGCTCGTCTTGCCCGCGCGCGACGCGCGTCCTCCTCGCCGCACTGGCGCTGTGCACGGGCCCCGTGCTCGCCTCCGCGGCACCCGGCCCCGGCGTGCCGAACCTCACCTACCCCTCGTCCGACGTGTTCCACATCATCGGAACGATCCAGGAGCCGAGGCGCCCACCGAGCACGGCACCGCCGTCATGCACGACGGCTACCTGGTGATCCCGTTCGCCGACAACACCCACGACGGTGGCTTCGCGTTCTACGACATCTCCAACCCGCGTAGCCCACGCCACGTCCACTCGATCTTCGATCCGGACATCCGCGAGGGCCACGCGATGGGCTTCTCGTACAGCTACCCCGGCCTCTACGCGGTCACCCAGGGAAGCTACGGAGTCGTGTTCTGGGACTGGACCGACGTCGAGCACCCCGTGAAGTTGAAGGAGCTGGTGCTGCCCGGCATCGAGCCGAGCGACTACGACAACGGCATCTGGTGGCTCTTCTGGCAGGCGCCGTACGTCTACGCGAGCGGCTCGAGCCGCGGGCTCTTCGTCATCGACGCCACCGACCCGGCGAACCCGCAGGTGGTCGACCAGATCCCGGTCACGAGCCTCGGCATGCAGCGCGCCGGCAGCGTGTTCGCTATCGGCAACCTGCTGGTGCTCGCCGGCAACGACGTGCCGGGCCTCGCGACGTTCGACATCGGTGACCCCGCCCACCCCACCCTCCTCGACACCGACGGCACCAAGATCCAGTACAGCGCGATGGTGAACGGCGACCGGATCCTGCTCGCCGGCAGCGTGCTGTCGAGCGGGCTGCAGGTGTTCTCGATCGCCGACCCGACGCAGATCACGTTCACCGGCGGCAGGTTCCTCCTCGACAAGGGCGGCTACCTCACCGTCCAGGACGAGAAGGCGCACCTCGGCGTGAGCGCGCTCGGCTACCACAAGCTCGACCTCGCGAACCCGTTCCTGCCGGTGCTCGGCATCGGCGACTTCGCCGAGCCCGAGGTGGACCTCGACTTCGTGTCCGCGCTCGGCAACCTCGCGATCCTGAGCGACGACCACGGCTACGGCTCGCGCATCGTGCCGCACCAGAGCGCGCCCGACACCAACCCGCCGGTCGTCAACATGGTGAACCCGCGCGACGGCGCCACCGGCCAGCCGGTGACGAGCCGCGTCGGCGTCACCTTCACCGACGCCATCGACCTGCGCACCGTCACCGCCTCCTCCTTCATCGTCGAGAAGGTCGGCGGCGGAGCTCCGCTGGCCGGCAAGTACAGCGGCCAGACCGGCATCGTGAACTGGGCACCCGCCGCGCCGCTCGAGCCCAACGCGACCTACCGGGTCCGCATCCCGGCTGGCGGCGTACGCGACGTGGTGGGCAACCCCACCGCCTCGGACTTCGTGAGCTTCTTCTCGACCGGCCCCGAGATCACGCCGGTCGCCTGCGAGCCGCCCACCCATCCGGCGAGCTCTCTGGTGAACCAGGCGGTGTCCTTCCAGGCGGTGTGCAGCGGCCCGGGCCTCGTCTACTCGTGGGACTTCGGTGACGGCGAGGCACCCACCGCGTGGTCGAGCTCGCCATCGATCTCCCACACCTACACGCGCGCCGGCCACTTCCCGGTGATCGTCCGTGCCGACGACGGCGGCGTGGTGCTGAGCGCCACCAGCCGCCACACCGTCGCCCACCCACTCACCGCCGGGGCGCCGCGCAACGCGTCGAGCATCGTCCTCGACGGGGCGCGCCGCCGGGTGTGGGCGATGAACCCCGACGCCGACACGGTCACCGCGATCGACGCCGACACCGCCACGAAGTGGCTCGAGACGCCGGTCGGCCGCGACCCTCGCGGCCTGGCACTCACGCCGGACGGCGAGGTGTGGGTCACCAACAGCGACGACGCCACGATCACCGTCCTCGACGCGAGCGACGCCCACGTGCTCGCCACCGTCTCGCTGCCGCGCGCCTCGCGGCCCCACGACGTGGTGATCTCGCGCGACGGCCACGACGCCTACGTGACGCTCGAGGCGAGCGGCGAGGTCGCGCGCCTCGACGTCGCGAGCCGCACCCTGGTGGCGCGCGGCGAGATCGGCGGCGCCGCGCGCGGGCTCGCGCTCTCGGACGACGGCCGGCTCTTCGCGGGACGCTTCGTCTCGCCGGCCGATCACGGCGAGGTGCTCGAGCTGACCGGCGGCGATCTCTCGGTGGTGCGCGCCTTCGCGCTGGCCCTGGACCCCGGCCCCGACACCGAGTCGAGCGGCCGCGGCGTTCCCAACTACCTGCTGGCACTCGCCGTCTCCCCCGACGGGCGGCGGCTGTGGGTGCCGTCCAAGAAGGACAACGTGGTTCGCGGCCAGTTCCGCACCGGCGAGGCCCTCACCTTCGAGAACACGGTGCGCGCGATCGTGTCGCGCGTCGACCTCGCCGCCGACGACGAGGTCCTCGCCGAGCGCATCGACCTCGACAATCGTTCGCTGCCATCGGCCATCGCGTTCACCGCGCTCGGCGACTACGCGTTCGTGAGCACGCTGGCCTCCAACACCGTGGACGTGATCGACGCCTACACCGGCGCCAAGGTCACCTCGAAGGAGGGCCTGGGGCGCGCGCCGATCGGCCTCGCCTACGACGCCACCACGGCGCGGCTCTTCGTCCACGACTACATGTCCCGCGACGTCGTGGTCCTCGACGTCTCCGGCGTCGGCGACGGCAACGCCCTCACCACCGTCGCGACGGTCAAGACCGTCGCCCACGAGCTCCTCGACCCGGGGACGCTGCGTGGCAAGCAGATCTTCTACGACGCCGCCGACGACCGCATGTCGCGGGACGACTACTTCGCGTGCGCCACCTGCCACTTGGACGGCGGTTCCGACCAGCGGGTCTTCGACTTCACCGACCGGGGCGAGGGGTTTCGCAACACCATCGACCTGCGCGGGCGCGCCGGCATGGGCCACGGGCCGGTGCACTGGACCGCCAACTTCGACGAGATCCAGGACTTCGAGGGCGACATCCGCAACCACTTCGGCGGCAAGGGCTTCATGGCCGACGCCGCGTACTTCGCGGGCACCACCTCGCAGCCGCTCGGCGATCGCAAGGCCTTCAAGAGCGGCGAGCTCGACCAGCTCACCACCTACGTGAACTCGCTCACCGCCGTGCACCCGAGCCCGTACCGCAACGCCGACGGCACCCTGACCCCCGACGCCGTCGCCGGCGAGGCGATCTTCCGGTCGCCGGCCACCGGCTGCACGAGCTGCCACGAGGGCAGCCGCTCCACCGACAGCTCGGCGTGCGCGATCCCGTTCGTGCTCCACGACGTGGGCACGTCGAAGCCGAGCTCGGGAAACCGTCTCGGGGCACCCCTCACGGGGCTCGACACGCCGACCCTCGAGGGGCTCTGGGAGACGGCGCCTTACCTCCACGACGGCTCGGCGCCGACGCTCCTCGACGTGCTGACGACCGCCAACCCGAGCGACCGGCACGGAAACACCTCGCAGCTCACCGCGACCCAGCTCGATCAGCTCGTCGCCTACCTGGAGCAGCTCGAATCACCCGCGGGCCCGCCGCCGCCGTGCGGCGACCTGTGCGGCGGTGTGGTGCCGCCGTCGGGTGCCCCGGTGCGCGGGCTCGGCGTGCTCGCCTCGCTGGCGCTCGCGCGCCTCGCGAGCCGGCGCCGCGAGCGCGCGAGGGCGCGGCGGGCGACCGGCGGCTCGCCTTGGTGAAGCCGCGCACCTAGCTGGCGCCCGACGGCGGGGGCGCGCTCCAGCCCATCGGTTCCGGTCTGGAGGGTAGGTCAGGGCGTGAGCCCTCCCGGGATCGGGACCGACCGCCTCCACTCGCGTCCGTTCCTCGGCGCGGCCGGGTCGCGCCTACGCCCGATGCGGCGCCGCGCGAGACCCGCTCGCGAAGCTTCGTGAACGGCTCGGGCTCGGAGCCGGTTGAATGGGGCCCCGTGAGTCGGATCGCCTTCGTAGCGCGGGGGCTGGTCCCCCGCAGACCGGGCGGCCGGCGACGAGCCCCCGCCGCCACGGTCGCTCGAGGCACGCCGATTCGGTAACGGCCCGGTCGATATGCAACGTCACGATTCGTAGCGACCGGTCTCGGCGTCCCATCGGCTTCGGCGGCGACGAAGCGCCGCCCTCCAGCCCGTTCGGCGCAAGGGCGATCCAAATCGTGGTGGCCCATTTAGAACGCGAGCAGCGCGTCGCGCACCGGTCCGAACGAGTCGCACACCTTCCGCACCAGCTCGTCCGCCTGACTCAGATCCTGCGCCCGTCCCATCCTCTCGAGCTCGCGGCAGACCTCGGCGAGGTTGCGCGCGCCCAGGAAGGCACTGCTCGACTTGAGGTGTGCGCCGCGTGCATCACGGACGACGCATCGCGCTCCCTGGCGCCCCGCACCAGCGCGTCGATCAGCCGCGGCGCGCTCTCCAGGTAGGAGCCGATCGCCCTGCTCAGGAAGTCCTGCGTGCCGGGCGCCGAGAGCGAACGCAGCTCCTCGAGCGGGCGCGGGTCGAGGAGCGCCGAGCTCGCGTCGGGCGGCTGCGGCGGGACGGCGGCGGGCGCGGGGTCCCTCGGCCCGGCCTCGGCCGCGGCCGCGCGCTCGAGCACCGTGCGCAGGCCGGCGCGATCGAAGGGGCGCGCCAGCAGGTCGTCCACCGCGCGCGTCGCGACGGCGCGCTCGGCGACCTCGATCGCCTCGCCCAGCAGTCCGACGAGCCGGGGCACGGCACCGGTCGCCGCGCCCGCGCCCTGGCGGAGCGCGCCGGCGAGCGCGACCACGTCGAGCCCTGGCGCGTCGAGATCGAACAGGACCAGGCCGAACGGCCGCGCGTTGCTCTCTTCGAGGCACTCGCCGATCGTCCCGACGCCGCTCGCCACCGCGCCGAGCGAGCGCAGCGTGCCGACGATCGCCCCGCGGAGAGCGACGTCGGGCTCGAGCACCAGCGCGGTCAGGCCCTGCCAGAGCGGGACGGCCGCCGCGGCCTCGCCGGTCGAGCCGGCATGCGGCCCCCGCCCCCCGTCGGCGCCCGTGCTCGCCGCTGGCGGCGCGCTCTCGGCGGCCAGGTGGGGCGTGAGCTTCTCGCGTAGCTGGGAGTAGGTGAACGGCTTCGAGAGGTAGTCGTCCATCCCCGCCTGCAGGCACGCCTCGCGGTCGCCGCGCAGCGCGTTGGCGGTGAGGGCGATGATCGGGACCCGTACGCGTGGCCGGTCGGCGCCGTTCGCCCCCTCGGCGGCGCGGATACGGCGAGTCGCCTCGTAGCCGTCCATGACCGGCATCTGGCAGTCCATGAGCACCGCATCGAAGCGGGCTCGCTCGACCGCGGCCACGGCTTCGACCCCGTTGGTCGCGACCTCGACCTCCGCACCCACCTTGGCGAGCATCGCGAGGACCACGTCCTGGTTCGCCGGGTTGTCCTCCACCAGCAGCACCCGCCCGCGCAGCGGACCGGTCGCCGCCGCGCCATCCGCTCGCGACGCGCACGGCGCGCTCGTGCGGTCGGTACCGTCGAGCGCGCCGCGCAGCGCGTTCAAGAGCTCGCCGCGGCGCACCGGCTTGGTGAGCCACACGCCGATGTCGACCTCGTGGCGAACCGCGTCGCCGTCGAGGTCGCCGACCGAGGTCAACATCACCAGCCGCGTCGGGTCGAGCTCCGGCTCGGCGCGGATCGCGGTGGCGAGGGCGATCCCGTCCAGGTCGGGCATGTGGAGATCGAGGATGGCGATCGCGAACGGGGCGCCGCTCGCCACCGCCTTCGACAGCAGCGGGAGCACCAGCCGCGGATCCGACACCGCGGTCACCAGCATCCCCCAGCTCTCGAGCTGGTGGCTCAGGATCTCGAGGTTGGTGGCGTTGTCGTCGATGATCAGCACGCGGTGGCCGGCGAGCGCCCGCATGCGCTCGGCGAGGTCCTCGCCGCGCCGGCGCGCGCAGCGCATCGGCAGGGTGAGCGTGAACCGCGAGCCGCGCCCGAGCTCGCTGTCGACGGCGATGCTGCCGCCCATGAGCCCGACGAGCTGGCGGCAGATCGCGAGCCCGAGCCCGGTCCCGCCGTAGCGGCGGCTCATCGACACGTCGGCCTGACTGAAGGGCTCGAAGATGCGCGCCTGGACCTCGGGCGCGATCCCGATGCCGGTGTCCTTCACCTCGAGGCGCACGGTGGCGCGACGCTCGTCGTGGACCTCGGCGTCGAGGCGCACCACCACCTCGCCCTGCTGGGTGAACTTGATGGCGTTGCCGACCACGTTCGTGACGAGCTGGCGGAGCCGGGACGGATCGGCCCACACCAGCTCGGGCAGCTCCTCGGCGATCGACAGCGCGAGCTCGATGCCCTTGCGGTGGGCGCGCTCCGCGAGCAGCTCGATCGCGTCCTCGACCAGCGCCCTCAGGTCGCACTCGACCAGCTCCATCTCGAGCTTGCCGACCTCGCACTTCGAGAAGTCCAGGATGTCGTTGATGACCCCCAGCAGCGCGTCGGCCGAGCGGTACACCGTCTGACCGAAGCGCCGCTGCGTGGGCGTCAGGTCGGTGGCGAGCAGGAGGTCCGCCATGCCCAGGATGCCGTTCATCGGGGTGCGGATCTCGTGGCTCATGTTGGCGAGGAACTGCGACTTGGCGCGGTTGGCGCGCTCCGCCTCGAGGGCGTGGGCGCGCGCGGTCTCGGTCGCCTTCTCGAGCTCGACGGTGCGCGACGCCACCCGCTCCTCGAGGGTGTGGCGCTCGTGCTCGACCTCGTCGTGCGACGCGCGGAGCCGCGCCACCATGGTGTTGAACGACTCGCCGAGCACGCGGATCTCGGGGTCGGTGCTCGGCTCGACGTGTCGGTCGAGGTCGCCGGCCGCGATCGCGTGCGTGACGGCGACCAGGTCGCCGATCGGCCGCACCAGCCGGCGCGTCAGCCACACCGTGACGAGCGAGCCGATGCCGCACGCGAGCGCCGCGAACGCCGCGCTGCGCATCCAGAACGCCCGCACGCGCTGGTCGACGTGCGACCAGCTCACGCCGAGGCGCACGTAGCCGATCGGCTCGCTCGCCCGGGACGTCACACCGGGTGCGAGGCCGTCGAGGAGCTCGTCGGCGGCCCCGAGCTGGGGGCGCACCGGCGCCACGAAGTCGAGAAGCGAGGCGCGCCGGCCCGTCGCCGGCCACGACTCCATCGTGAGCCCGGTCATGTCGCGGAGACGCGCGGGCGCCAGCGGCGGGGGCTCGAGCTCGAAGGCACGGGTGGCGAGCGCGGTGCCGTCGCGGTCGAGGATCGACACGAACGCCACCTCGCCCGAGGTGCCGACGCTCTCGACGAGCTGGCCGAGCGCCACGGCGTTACGCGTGTAGATCGCGTACGGACTGTTGCGGGCGATCAGGGTCGCGAGGTCGCGGCCCTGCTTCGCGAGCCGGGCTCCGTCCTCGTCGTGCTCGGCCCACGCGTGGTAGGCGGAGATCGCGACCGCCGTGCCGATCGTGAGCGACAGCGTGACGGCGAGGAACCGGGTACGTAACCGCATCGGCTTCATGGGGGTCCCGCCCTGGCGCGCGCCTTCGTCACTCGTAGACATGGCTCGCACGTTCCAGGATCGACCGGTCGAGATGGATCTTCATCTGCTCGGCGGCGCGCCGGTTGAGCACGTAGACGGCCCTGCGCGGCGCCTCGATCGGGATCGCGCCGGGGTCCTCGCCACCCACCACCCGCGTGACCATCGCCGCCGCCTGCGCGCCGACGTCCTCGTAGTCGCGCTCCAGCGCGTAGAGCGCCCCGGCCTTGACCCACGCGTCCGAGAGCCCGACGAACGGCACGCGGTTCTGGAACGAGAACACCAGGAGCGCCTGCGCCGTCTCGCGCGACAGCACCAGCGTGTCGGGGATCGCGAACAGCACCTCGGCGCGCTGCGCGATCACCTCGAGCGCGGCGGGGATCTCCACCGGCTCCGACACGGTGCGCTCCACCACGGTGAGCTGGCGATCGACGGCGAGCCGCGTCAGCGCCGCCGCGGTGCGGGCGTTCTGCGCCGGATCGTAGAGCAATCCGACGATGCGGCGGTCCGGCAGGATCCGCTGCAGCCAGCCGAGCTGCACGGCGAGCGGAAAGTCGAGGCTGACACCGGTGAGGTTGGGGCGCTGCGCCGGCAGCGACCCCACCATCACCAGCGTCGCGACGATGGGGATTCGCTTGGTCGCGCCGGCCGCCAGCCGGGTCGGCCCAGGGCCCACGGTGACCAGCGCGCAGGGGCGGTCGGCGAGCGCGGCCGTCACGGCGGCGCGCGCGGCGGTTTCGTCGGCGGGCACCGCGCGCACGTCGAGGGCGATGCCGCGGTGGCCGACCCCGTCGCGGATCCCGGCCACGAGCGCCTCCTCGGCGGCACCCGCTCCGCCGCGCAGCACGATCGCCGTGCAGTGCGCGGGCTCCGCCGCTCGTCCGACGCAGGCCCACGCGACGAGCACCACGAGCGCCGCGCCGAACGCGCGCCGCCTCGGCCGAGATCCCGAGGGGACGCTCATGGCTCGAGCCGGTACCCGACGCGCAGCCACACGGTGCGGCCGTCCTGGAGGATGAAGTCCTGGGTGTGGTCGATCGAGGCGGGGTCGCTGAAGCGCTGGTCGAAGAGGTTGTAGAGGCTGAGCGAAAGGTCGATCCCGTGCGGCAGCGCGACGCTCGACAACGTCTCGTTCACCACCACGAAGTCGCCGGAGCGGGCGCCGCTCACGCCGGTCCGGGTGCCGACGTAGCGGACCTCGGTGGCCGAGAGCAGCGCGTCCTCGATCACCGGCAGCATCACCGCCAGCCGCGCCAGGTGGCGCGGCGCCCGGGTCAGCTCGGCGGGGGCGGCCTCCGTCACGTCCGAGTCCTGCAGGCTGTAGCTGGCGCGCGCCCCGACGTGCGTCGCGGGACGCCAGTCGAGCGCGAGCTCGGTGCCGACCACCTCGACGCGCCCCAGGTTGCAGTAGCTCGAGACACCGTCGCCGGTGACCTCGCGGAGGTTGATGAGGTCGTCGATCCGGTAGCGGTAGAGCGACGCGGTGCCCTGGAAGACCGCGCCGAGGCGCTGCTCGAGGACGAGCTCGGCGGACCGCAGGACCTCGGCGCGAACTCCCGACTGCGGCTTCTCCTGGTCGCTGTAGAGGTAGACGATCTCCCAGAAGTTGGGGACCCGGAACGCCTCGCCGTAGAGCAGCTTGAGGGTGGTGCCGGCGATCGGCTCGTAGATGAGCGCGGCGCGCGGGCTCAGGCGCTGGCCCGCCGTATCCTCCTGGTCGAAGCGGGCTCCGACGTTGAGCAGCAGGTTGGAGGAGAGCCGGAGCTCGTCCTGAGCGAAGACGCCCCAGTCGAGCTCGTCGTGCAGCACGTGGGTGTAGACCTGCGAGGGATCGACGTCGAAGTTCTCCAGGAACTGGCGGTACTCGAGGCGCAGGTCGGCGCCCACGAAGAGCTGGTTCCGGCCGGCGATGGACCAGCCGAAGATCCCCTCGGTCCGCACCCGCTGGCTGTCGGCGTGGTCGCGGTTCATCACCACGCCGCCGCCGACGTCGTCCCCCGGCTCGGCGGCGTACGGGTAGTCGCCGGTGTAGTGGTAGGCGTCGAACGAGAGCCGGAGCGACGCCGAATACGCCTCCGCGAGCGTCGGACGGTAGAGCAGATCGGCGAAGTCGAACTGGTCTTCGGTGCGGAACAGGTTGGAGTCGAAGAGCGTCCCGTAGGAGGCCGTCGGCACGTCCTTGCCACGGTCACCGTGTCCCGCGACCAGCTCGAAGTCGGAGCTCGAGAGCTTGGCGAAGGCCTGGACGGACTGATCCTCGTCGGTGCGGTGCGTGACCCCGTCTTCGTCCGGCGGCACGGCGAGCTCACCGTAGCGGAGCGATTCGCGGCCGCCGCTGCGGAGGTAGCTGGCGGAGAAGAGCGCCTCGCCGGCGCCGCTCACGCGCCCGCCGGCCGTGCCCCGCACCTCGACCGAGTCGTGACTGCCGTAGCCGGCAGCGACCTCGGCGCCGGCGACGTCGCGCCCACGCCGGGTCACGACGTTGATGACGCCCAGGAACGCGTGGGTGCCGTAGAGCGCCGAGGCGGGTCCGCGCACCACCTCGACCCGGGCCACCAGGTCGAGGTCGACGGGAAAATCGGTGCCCATCGGCGCGGTACCGAACAGGCTCTCGTTGAGCCGGTGGCCGTCCACCAGCACCAGCAGCCGCGTGTTGTAGTCGCCCGGGCGCGAGAACCCGCGGACACCCACGTACGTGTAGTTGCGGTCGTAGCTGACGAAGAAACCAGGAACGCTCGCGAGCACGTCGGCGAGCGTGCGATAGCCGAACGCTCGGATCTCGTCACCACTGACGATGGTGACGGCGGACGGTGCCTCGAGGATCGGCTGCTCGAACTTGGACGCCGTGTAGACCGACGGGATGTCCTCGAAATAGAGCGACTCGGGCGCAGTGTCCGGCCGCGGCTCCGCCACGCCTGCGCCCACGGCCGCTGCCGGGCTCGCGGGGGCCTCGTCCCCCGCTCCGGCTTCGGCGAGGCCGGCGGCGCATGCCAGCCACGCGACCCAGCACGCACGCGCCAGCCAGCGCGCGCGCCGGCGTGACGGGGACGAAGCTCGGATGTCGAGCAAGGGCTCCCCCCCTTTCGCTCACGCTGGACGAGCCCGTGGCGGGCCGCCTGGTCCGCGAGCGACGAGAGGCTTGCCTGACCGGTGCAGATTGCACCGTCGGGGCACGGCTGACGGGGCTAGAGCAGGATTCGCGCCGGACAGCGCTGGCGCGGCGGGTGGGGCCCGACGCGCGGCGGCGGGCGGTCCGGGCGCACGGA
>JADJOY010000016.1 GCA_016713535.1 Deltaproteobacteria bacterium | reverse complement strand
CCTCCGCCGTCGCGTGGTCGCGGTCGTGACGGCGGCGCTGCTCGGCGCGGCGGGCTGTATCGGTGCTTTCGTCGGTACCGGCACCGACGTGGCCGGCTCGGCGGTCACGTATCCGTTTCGCAACGGGCCTTCGCTCGCCTGGGAGTTCGACAACGACCCGGCCAGCCGCGGCGCGCGTCGAGGACGACCGCGGGCGCGACTTCGGCAACGAGCGTCGGCGTCGCCGTCTGCGGCGGCAGCCGATCGGCTTACTTCCTGGCGTCGGTGCTCGACCGGCTGCGCGGGACGTCCCCGTGGACGGACGGGAGGGGAACGCGCCGGTTAACCTGCTCGACGAGATCGACTTCCCGTCGTCGGTGTCGGGCGGGTCGTCGCCGGCGACCTATTACACGCCGTTCCTTCGATACTCTGATCGCGTCGCGCTCGATGAGTTCTTCAAAGACTTCCGCGGATGACATGCGCCCGAGCGATCGAGTCGCGCAGCGTCGGTCGTACGTTGTTCGCGGGCGCGCGCTACCGCTGATCTTCAGCGCACTATCACCGGGGTCACAACATGTGCTCGCGGGCGTGTTCGACTCGAACTTTTCCACGACGCGCACCTTCGCCGACCTTGCCACCCCGGTCCCCGCCAACACGCTCATCGTCAACGCCACGTCGCTATTCGCGCGGCAGCAAGTTCCTTCTCACGCGCTCGGCCGAGCGTGCTTCAACGACTCTCAGCTCGCGCGCGGGCTGCGCGAGATGCGGCTCATCCGCGGCAACTACACGGAGCGCCACGTGCCGTTCCGAGCAACGGGGCTTCGACACGCTCGCGAGTGACATCGGCTCGTTCAAGCTCTCCTACGCGGTCGCCGCCTCGGCGGGCGTGCCCGGATCTCCTCGGGCCCACGGTGCTCAAGGATCATTCGCGGACCGACGGCGAGGTCTTCGAGGAGCTCGGCGACGGCGGGCTCTACGACAACTTCGGCCTCGAGACGCTGGTGCAGCTCTTCGCGTCGATCCTCGAGGAGCACCCGGGCAAACACGCGCGCATCATCGTGGTGGACGCGAGCTCGTACTTCGACGCGCAGTCCGACCGTCTCGAGTACACGGTGGCCGACTACGCGGACCGGGTCACGTCCATCGCGTGGCTGCGCACCAGTGACTACACCGAGCTCCTCTACCGCTCGCTGGGCGGCATCGATCCCAAAGCGTCTGGAGAAGGCCGCGGCCAGGACGACGGCGGTATCCCCACCGGAGTCGAGCCGCTCTCTCCCTACCGGAACCTGGCGCTCGAGGTGCTGGGCCTCTATCACCAGCCCGAGCACCTCGATCTCTCCGACGTACGACGACGAGCCCGACGATCCTCGGTGCTGGCGCGCGTCTGCAGGAACCTGGTGCCGGATCCCATCCGCGATCCCGCCGGGGTTCGTGAAGAAGCTGAACCGGGAGGTCCGTGCGCTGGGCTTGCGGTTCTCGATCAGCGACGCGGCCGCCGACGTGGTCGACGTGCAAGCCGAGCTGGCGGTGCGCGACCAGCACGCCGCCCAGCCGATCCCGGCCGCCGCGCCGCGCTGAACGCGCGGGGGCGTACAGGGATCGGCGGTCCGTCGGCGCCGAGGGTGATGCGTATCGCCGGGCACGCGACGCGTGCCCCTCCCGGGCTCGGAGGGGCACGCGTCTGCGTGCCCGGCGAGAGGCACGAACGACGCATCGCCGAGCGGGCGGCGGCACCCACCACCGAGGTAGAGAGGATGGGTCAGAAGTAGACGTTCACGCGGCCCTGGACCGTGAGGAAGTCGGGCACGTCGGCGATGTCCGTGTCGGCTTCGACCTCGTACTGGGTGAGGTTCAGCTCGCCGCCCGCGAGGAGGTAGAAGCGGCCGGCGTCGAAGTCGATGTTGTAGCGAAGCGCCAGCCCCAGCATCCAGTCGTCCAGGTTGGCGTCGACGTCGAGGCCGTTGCGGATGCCCCGGCACAGCTCGGTGGCGCCGTTGCCGAGCCCCGCGCCGCTCGCGAGCGTCCCGCAGCTCGCCGCGTCGTAACTCGCGTAGAGCGCGGCGAACTCGAGCGCGACCCCGCTCGCGCCGAGACCGGCGAAGTCGACGCCGAGGACGGCGCCGCACCCGATGTCGTCGTCCAGCGTGTCGTTGCCGAGCACCCAGTTGTAGCCAACCTGGCCGCCGACGTAGAGCTGTGCGTCGGCGTGCGCGGGACGCGCGTATCCGAGGGCGCTCAGCGCCAAGCAAGCTCCGAGCAATGCGGTGACGTGACGAGAGCGCATGAGCATCCTCCGTGCGCGCGGCGACGGTTACCAAGCACCGCGTGCGCGCTGGACCTCGCGGGCCCACCCTGGGCGCCGCGTCGATCCACGCCGGTCTCGTTACGCAACCGACGTGCCTGCGATCGAAACCGGCGCACGCACTGGAGAGCCTTCGAGTTTCGTCGCGTCGGCGCCCGAGAGCAGGCCGAACGCGCGTCGATTGTAGATTCGTCGCGGCTCACAGGCTCTTGCTCCACAGCAGCATGAAGGCGTGCCCGAGGTCGCCGTCCTGGAGCAGCCCGGAGTCGAGGTCGTATTCGAGGTAGAGGCTCGAGTCCCACGGGAAGCCGGTGGTGAGCGCCGTCGTCAGCACCTGACCGTTGCGTCCTCGCCAGCGGACGTCGTCGCTCGCCTCGCCGCCCTCGGAGAGCGACGCCATCGTGCCGTGGAACACCGTGCCGCGCAGGTGCAGGTAGACGAAGAACAGCAGCTCCACCCGGTACTCGAGCGAGACCGTGGCGTAGTGCTCGGCGATGAACTGATCGAAGAGCGCGCCCGGGTACGACTCGCGCGAGAGGTCCGCCGACTCCTTCGGCAGCGGTCCGCCGCCGAGGCGAAACGCCGAGTAGCGGTCGAGCGTCCCGCGGGCGCCACGCTCCGTTCACCTGGAACTCGATGCGGTGGCGCTCCGAGAGGTACGGGATCGGCGACGTGACCACCGCGTAGCCCGAGGACTTCCAGTGGCGCGGCTCGACGTCCTGCACGAACGGATCGCGCTCTCCGGGCTCGGGGCGGAATTGATCCCAGCGGTCGCGGAAGGTGAGCGAAGCGTCGGCGCCGATCGCGACACCGGTGTGGAAGCTCGAGGAGATTGCGCTGGATGGTGTCGATGCGGAGCCTGGAGCCACGGCCCGTGCTCGATCGTCGAGGGCGGATCGCCAGGTCCGGCGCGGTGTCGTCGGTGTGCCCGAAGTAGAGATGCCCGACGCGATAGAAGAGCTGGAGGGCGCAGATCGTTGTCGATCGCGAACGGCTTGAGCGGGAGCTGCCAGCCGGTGCCGAGCCACAGCGAGTCGCCGCCCCACCTCAGGTCGGTGTCCTCGAGCTTCACGTCGTCGAGGATCTCCGAGTCGCCGAAGACGCGGCGGTGATCGTTCTCGAGGCGCGCGATCAGCTCGATGGGGCGCGCGGTGCGGTGCGCGTATTCGATCTCGTTCACGAGCCCGCTGACCTGGGCGCGGATGCGGTCCTCGATGCCGATGTCGCGGTAATAGAACGATGCCATCGGCACCGCCGAGGTGCCGCCGATGCTCGGATCCCAGAGCGCAGCGCCGAGGACGACCGCCATGGTGTTACTGCGGTCGCGTGGCTCGACCTCGACGGGCTGGCCCAGGAGGGTGCGTCTCGAAGGCCTCTCCGGCTTTCGGTGTCTCGGTGGCGCCCGCGATCTGATCGCCGTTCTCCGAGGGCTCGGGGATGACCACGTCGTCCTTGGGGGCGGCGGGCGCGGGGGCGCCGTCGTCGGGTGCGGCGGCGGCCGGATCGGCGGCGCGCGATGCGGTGCTCGCCAACACGATGAGGCAAGACAGGATCACGGTCGTTTCGATCGGCTCGGCGTCGCACGGCGTACCTCCGGCGCGGCGCGCGCCGTGAGGCACGCGCGTCGCAAACGGTGGCGCGTCTCGCAAGCGGCGTTCCGCACGCGATCCCTGGGGGAAAATCAGTCGCCTTCGAGCGCGACTGTAGAAAAGCAGCGCACGCGACCGATCGCAGCTCGGGTCTGGAGGGCGCGCCTGCGGCGCGCCGCGGCGCCGACGGAGCGGCGCCCTCCAGCCTGTCGGCGCCGATCGGCTGGAGGGCGCGACGCCGATCTACGCGCGCAGCTTCCAGCCGCTCCGCACCACCGCCCACGCGGCGAGCGTGAACCCGAGCGTCGCGGCGCTCGCCATCGCGGCGGCGTGCCCGAGTGGCACGTCGCTCACTCCCCACCAGCCCGTAGCGCAGCCCGTTGACCAGATACACGATCGGGTTGAAGAGGCTCACCCGGTGCCAGAACGGCGGCAGCGCGTCGAGCGTGTGAAGACGCCGCCGAGGTACGTGAGCGGCGTGAGCACGAACGTGGGCACGATGCTGAGCTGCTCGAACTTGTCCGACCACGTCGCCACCAGGATCCCGAACGAGCCCATCGTGAGGCTCACCAGCACCAGGAACCTGAGCGCCACGAGCGGGTGCGCGACCAGCGGTCCGATGAAGATCGCGGCGACCGCCCACACCAGGAAGCCGACGATGGTGGCGCGGACCAGCGCGCCGAGCAGCATCGCCGCCACGATCTCCGCCGCGGAGAGCGGCGTGACGAGGATGTCGACGATCGTCCCATGATCTTGGCGCTGAACAGGCTGCTCGAAGTGTTGAGGAACGAGTTGCTGATCACGCTCAGCATCACCAGCCCCGGCACGATGAACTGGATGTAGGGCATCCCACCCATCTGCTTCAGCCGCGAGCCGAGCGAGTAGCCGAACACCAGGAAGTAGAGGCTGGTGGTGATGACCGGCGACGCGATCGTCTGGCCGGGGACCGCGAGGAAGCGCGCCACTTCCTTCTTGGCGAGCGTCCAGAAGCCGATCCAGTTGATCGCCATCGGCGCGAGCGTGGGCTCGCCGGCCACCGGCCACGCGTCCGGTCTCGAGGGTCATGGCCCCTGCTCGCTCGGCGCGCCCGACCACCTGCAGGAACACGTCCTCGAGGCGCACCGGGTGGCGCGCCACGTCCTCGACGCGAAGCCCGGCGCCCACCACCGCCTCGACCACGTCGGGGATGTGCTCGGCGCCGCGCAGCTCGATCACCTGGCCGTGGAGCGCCGCGCGCAGCGCCTCGGGGAGGCGCGTGACGTCGCCCGTGACGCGGATCGCGACGCGTTCGCCGCCGTGGACTCCATGAGCCGGGACTTGAGCTCGACCAGCCGGAGCTGCCGCGATCGATGATGCCGACGCGATCGGCGAGCGCCTCGGCCTCCTCGAGGTAGTGGGTGGTGAGCACGATCGTCACACCTCGGCGCTGAGCCGACGCACGTAACGCCACAGGTCCTGGCGCAGCGCCACGTCGACGCCGGCGGTGGGCTCGTCGAGGAAGAGGACTCGCGGCTGGTGGACGAGCGCCTGGCGATGAGGAGGCGTCGTTTCATGCCCTCCGAGAGGGTGCGGGTGCAGGCGTCGCGCTTCTCCCACAGCTCGAGGGTCGTCAGGATCTCGCGGAAGAGCGCAGGATCGTCGGGCAGACCGGAAGAAGCCGCGCTGGAAGCGCAGCGCCTCGAGCGGGCTGAAGAAGGGGTCGAAGTTCACCTCTTGCGGCACCAGCCCGATCAGCCGCCGCGTGGTGCGGAAGTCGCGCACCACGTCGTGGCCGAACACCGAGGCGGTCCCGGAGGTCGCGCGGGTGAGCCCGGAGACGATGCTGATGAGCGTGGTCTTGCCCGCGCCGTTGGGGCCGAGGAGCGCGAAGATCTCGCCGCGCTCGACCGTGAGCGAGACCTCGTGGAGCGCCGTCAGCGCGCCGTAGCGCTTGGTGAGGCGGTCGAGCTCGATGACGGGATCGGACATGGGCGGGCGGCGCGGTGGCGCCGGGCGAAGCGGGCGCAGTCTCGCACATGCGCCCGCGTGCTAGAGTCGCCGGTCGTGCCCCTCTCCCCCCTCCAGGAAGCCGTCGTCGCTGCCTACGGTGGTGCCGATTACTGGCGCAACGCCAAGGCCGTCGAGTGCGCGGTGTCGGCCGGGGGGGTAGCGTTCGTCACCAAGCTCCAGCCGGCGTTCCACCGCATGAAGGTGCACGCGCGGATCGCCGAGCCGCGGGTGCGGATGCGGCCCGGTGAGTGGGGCGGGACGACCGGCATCCCCTCGAAGGGCAGGCGGTGCGGCTCGAGGACGGCGGCGGCCAGGTCACCGAGATGCGCGCCGAGCCGCGCAAGCTCTTCCCGGGCGGGCGGCGGCTCTTCTACTGGGATCGCCTCGACCAGACCTACTTCTCGGGCTACGCGCTGTGGAACTACCTGACGTTCCCGGCGCTGCTCATGCGCGACGACATCGCGTGGAAGCAGATCGGCGTGGCGTCGCTCGAGGCGCGGTTTCCGGGAGCGCTGCCCACCCACAACGCGGTCCAGCAGTTCCACTTCGACCCCGGGACCTTCCTGCTTCGCCAGCACGACTACACCGCCGAGGTCTTCGGCGGCTGGGCCAAGGCGGCGAACGTGGTGCTCGAGCACGGCCGCTGGATGGAGATCCCGTACCCGTCGAAGCGACGGGTGACGCCGCGCAAGGCCGACGGCACGCCGCGGCGCGGGCCGGTGCTGGTCGCCATCACGATCGACGATTGGAAGCTGGTCTGAGCGCGCCGGGCCGCGAGAGCGCCCACCCGTTCGCTGGAGGGGCACGCGCCTGCGTGCCCGGCGGCGGGCACGTATGCGGGGGACGGCGACGACCGCGTTCGCTGTAGGCGGGCGCCTACCGGGATCGGCGTCGCGTGCCGTCGCCGGGCCTCCGTCGTATCGCCGGCCGCGCAGGCGCGCGGCCCTCCGCACCCGGCCCGGCCTTCCGCGCGCGTGAACCTTCCGCGGCCTCGACGCGCTCTCTCGACGGCACCCCTCTTGCGTTGCGGTGGGGTCTCTGCGATGCCTTCCGCTCGATGGACGAGCGGACACAGCCGGGTCGCGCGCCGAGCGAGGCGGGTATCGACGTGGACCTGGTGGCGCGTGCCAACCGCGGTGACGCGGCGGCGTTCGAGGCCCTCTACCACCGCCACAAGGGCTGGGTGCTGGGCGTGGCGCGGCGTTACACCTCCGATCCGGACGAGGCCCTCGACATCCTCCAGGACACCTATGCCTACTTCTTCGGCAAGTTCCCGGGCTTCGAGCTGACGGCCGCGCTGCGCGCGTTCCTGTTCCCGGTGGTGAAGCACGTGGCCCTCACCCGCAAGCGCAAGCGGCGGCCGCAGGACGATCTCGAGAGCGTCGATCCCGCGCGCCTCGCGGTGCCGCCCACCGAGCCGTCGGACGTCGAGACGCTGCTCGCGCGGCTGCCCGAGACCCACCGCGAGGTGCTGTGGCTCCGGTTCTCGGACGACATGAGCTTGAAGGACATCGCCATGGCCCTCGACATCCCGCTCGGCACCGTGAAGTCGCGGCTCCACAACGGACTCGAGATGGTGCGACAGGCCCACGCCGAGCTGCGCGGCGGTGGCGGCGCGAGCGCCGCCGGAGGAGCGTCGTCGTGAGCGGCGAGCAGCACCTCGGCTGGGAGGCGCTCGAGCGGATCCGCACCGACGAGGCGAGTGGCGAGGAGTACGCGCACCTCGCCTCGTGCGCGGCGTGCCGGGACGCGCTCGCGGACCTCGAGCGGCTCGCCAGCCGCTTCAAGGAGTCGCTGAATGCCGCGGGCGACGCGATCCCCGCGGTCCGCGAGGACGCGATCCTGGCCGCCGCGCGCGAGCGCGCCGCGGCGATCGCGGGCAAGAAGCTGGTGCGGCTGCCATGGTGGAAGCAGAAGTCCACGATGGCGCTCGCGGCGTCGCTCGTGGTCGCGGGTAGCGCCGCGTACCTCACGTACCTGACGCGCGACGAGGCCTCGCCGCGGTCGGAAGCGAAGCAGGTGGCGCGCGACGAGCTGGACTCGGGCCGCGCTGCCGCGCCCGCACAGAAGCCGTCGTCGGCGCCGTCGTCGGCGCCGGCCGCGCGCGAGCCGGAGTACAGCATCTTCCGCTCGCCTACAGCGGAGCCGCCGGCGCGAACCAACGAGGTGGTCGGGCAGAAGAAAGAGGACGTCGGCCGCCTCGACGGCGAGCTACGTCAGCCGCCGCCACAGCCCGTCGACACCCTCGGGAAGACCGTTTCGGCTCCGCACTCCGACGTGAAGGAGAGGCCTGAGCCCGCGGGTTCGCGGGCGCTGGGCTTCGAGCGGTCGGAAGAGAAGGGCGACGCCACGAAGTCGAAGGATGCGAACCTCGCTGCGCGCGATCTGGCCGCCGCGCCTCCGCCGCCCGCGTCGACCATGACGGCCGCGCCTGCGGCGCCCGCCGCCCGCGCGCCCGTGGACGAGCCGGCGAAGCCAGCGCCGCAGACGTCGCCAGCAGCGCCTTCCGCCGCGTTGCTCGCGGATCGGCGCGCGGGCTCGCTGGAGGAGCAGGCGGTTGCACCGGCGGCCCCCGTCGGAGGCGTGGCCGGCGGCGCAGCCGCGGGGGCGATCGGGGCGGAGCTGCGAGCGGAACCTCGGCCCGCGGAGGCGGACGACAAGCTCGCCGCGGCGCTCGGCGAGCGTGAGCAGGTTCAGCGCGCCAAGCTGGCGTGGCTGCCACCTCGTCCGGGGTTGTGGGCGCTCTCGCAGGGCGAGACGCGAGACGTGACCGAGCCTCGCCCGTTGCCGCTCGTCAGCACCGAGATCGAAGTGCGTGTCGGTGACACCGTGGCGCGCCGCATGCGGCAGCGCTTCACCAACCCGTCGGGCCAGCCGATCATCGCCACGTATTCCATCGGGCTCGCGCCGGGAGAGCGCGGCGCCGATCTGTCGCTCACCATCGGTTCCACCGAGGTGGCGCGGCAGCTCTCCGAGGACATGACGCACGTGCGTATGTGGGAGAACTTGCCCATCGCTGGCGGCACGATCGATCTGACCACGCTCAGCCCGCCACGTCCGCTCGAGGGCGCGGCGAGCGGCTCGGTCCGGGTTCGCATCCCCGTGCCACCGCCTCCTCCGCAGAGCACCGATGATCCGCCCAAGCTCGCCATCCGCCTCGAGCCCGCGCAGGGCTTCCGGATCGGTCAGCCCGCCGCCGCTGGCCTCGCGATCAAGGGGCACCCGCTCGGCTCGGGCGCCTGGGATCTCACGCTGCCGCCCACGCTCGGGGTCAAGGAAGACATCCTCGAGCTCGACGTCCCGATCGTCCGCACCGCGCGCTGACGCTTTCGCGGGGGGACGGAGCCCCCCGCGCTACGGAACCCGGCGTAGCGAAGGGGATTCCCATCCCCCGTCGCGTGATCCACGAGGCTCCCCTGAGCGGCGCCGGTCGAGCGGCCCCGCCCATGAATCGGGCCATGCGTCGATCCTCACCGGTTTCGCCGGGCTCACCGCGACCTTCGGGACCGAGGTGTTCCGCCGCCCCCTGCATGTGTAGTCTGGAATGGGGGACGCGCTGACGGCCGCCGAGGCGCGCGAGCTCGCACCCAAGCATGGAAGAAACGCCTACCTCGTCGCTCCCTCGCCCCAAGCGCTTCCTCGAGCGGCTGCTCGTCGAGGCGGACGAACCGAGCGACGGGCCGCTCGCGTTCCGCCGCTACGCGAGCCGCACCACGGTGCGGCTGGTGCAGGGGCTCGCGTTCCTCGGTTGCGGGCTCTCGGTGCTGTTCTGGCCGATGGACTTCCTGGTGTTCGCGAGCGACTCGCACCGCCTCCACGTCGCGTTCGCGTGGCGCACGATCATCGCGCTTTCGACGCTGCTGATCGGGCTGCTCGGGCCGAGCCTGCGCAAGGGCGGCGGCGCCCCGACGATCGTGCTGACGACGTTCTTCTTCGGGCTGGTGTCGGTGACCTTCCTGACCGCGAGCCGCATGGGCGGACCGACCACGCCGTGGTTCTACACGGTGTTCGCGGTGCCGCTCTTCACGACGATGATGCTGGTGCCGCTCCACGAGCGGCTGCTGCTCGTGTACGGGGGCATCGTCACCGCGCTCGGGACGTATTTCGCCGCCGAGCCGCGCTACCTCGCGGACCCGCACCTGACCGCCTTCCTGGGCGTGCTGGCCGGCGTGAGCGTGCTCTTCGTCGGCGTGGGACACATGCTGTACGCGGTGATCCGCACCACCTTCGAGCAGCGCCAGGAGCTGCGCCGGCTGAGCCGCACCGACCCCCTCACCGGGCTCGCGAACCACGCGCATCTGCGCTCGATCGCCACCCACGAGATCGCCCGCGCGCGCCGCAGCGGCGAGGGGGTCGCGCTGCTCATGATCGACGTCGATCACTTCAAGTCGATCAACGACGCCTTCGGCCACGCCGTCGGCGACGCGGTGCTCAAGGAGCTCGCGCGGCTCTTCGTGAGCACGGTGCGCGAGGTCGATGCGGTCGGGCGCGTGGGTGGCGAGGAGTTCGCGATCGTGCTGCCGAGCACCAAGCTCGCGACCGCGGTCGAGGTCGCGGAGCGGCTGCGCCAGGCCGTGGAGGGCACCGCGAGCTTCGCCCGGCACGCGCCCGCGCGCTGCACGGTGAGCATCGGCTGCGCCCAGCTCGGCCCCAGCGACGACGACCTCGACGGGCTCCTCAAGCGCGCCGATCAGGCGCTCTACGACGCGAAGCAGGGCGGACGGAACCGCGTCGAGTCGCGGTAGGGCTTCGGGCGAGGACGGGCCCCGCCCCTACGGCATCGAACCGCTTTGGCCCGCGACCCCGGCGTGGATCCCCTCGGCATCGAACCGTAGGGGCGGGCCCAGCGCCCGCCCGCGACACCGCCGCGCGCTCACTTGCACGCGAGCTCGAGCTTGCGGTGGCCGACCGAGTCGGCGGCGACGCGCGCGAGCGGTGCCCCGAGCGCTTGATCGAGCTCGGCCAGGTGCTTGGTCTCGGTGAGCACGCAGGCACGCTTGGCGGCGCCCAGGAACGCGGTGCCCTGCTCGACGGTGTCGAGCGACGGGATGACGTCGCGGCGCAGGTAGAAGTTGAAGTGCGCGCGGTCGTACTTGTAGAGGGCGAGCGGTACGTCGGGCGGCAGCACGCTGCCGATGTGGGCGGCGAGCGGCTTCGCGGATTTGTACTCCTCGACGCGCGGGAACGCGACACCGCTGGTCACCAGGATGGCCGCCGCCGACGCCGCGATCGTCGCGAGCACGCGCTCGCGCGCGCCACGCATTCCCCAAAGCGTGAGACCGGCGCCGAGCGGCCCGAGGAGGATCGCGGCGAGGAAGGCGCCGCCGAGGTTGGGTCGCGACACGAACAGCATCACGAGCGGCGAGAGCGCCGCGCCGACGCCGACGACCGCGGGAACGGCCCACAGCGGCACGTCGAACCACAGGTAGGGGAAGCCCGCCTGACGCTTGTCCTCGAGCCAGCGATCGAGGGTGGTGCCGACGATGATCGCTGCGGCCGGGTAGGCGGGCAGCAGGTAGAGCCCGCGCTTGGCCCCGGCGATCGAGAAGAAGAGGAACGTGATCGCGAACCAGCCGAGCGGGAACCACAGCCGCCCGAGGAGCGTCCGGTCGCGCGCCACCACCAGCGCGACACCCGGGAGGATCACGGTCCACGGCAGGAATTCGAGCGGGAACGTGTAGAGGTAGTAGAAGGCGTTGTGAGCGTGGTCGAAGGGGTCGACGAAGCGCTGCAGGTGCTGGCGCAGGAAGAACTGCGCGGGGAAGGAGCTGCCGTGCTCGGCCGCCATGGCGATGAACCACGGCGCCGCGATCGCGAGGAAGAGCGCGATCCCGGCCACGAGGCGGTAGCGGAGGATCTCGCGGAATGCGCGCCGCCGCACCACGTCCACCCCGATCGCGAGGCCGGTCACCACGGGCGCCGCGAGGCCCTTGGTGAGCACGCCGAGCGCCGTGCCGCCGTAGAGCGCGAGCGTGCCCGCGACGGAGAGACCGCCGCTGCGTACCGCCTGCTGATACGCCGTGAGCGCGACCATCACCCACAGCGTGTTGAGCATGTCGGTCTGGCACCAGCGCGCCTGCCAGGCGAAGCGGTGCGCGGTGGCGAGCACCGCGACCGCGAGCCACGCCGTACGCCGGCCGCCGATCCGCGCCGCCATCACGCCGGTGAGCACCAGCACGCCGATCGCCGCGAGCGCCGACGGCAGCCGCGCGGCGAGCTCGGTCACACGCCCGTCCGCCTGCGCCGCGGTGGCGATCGACCAGAAGAGCAGCGGTGGCTTGTTCGAGTAGGGCTCGCCGTTGAGCATGGGCGTGAGCCACGCGCCGCGCTCGACCATGACCCGCGCGATCTCGGCGAAGCGCGGCTCGTCGGGGTTCCAGAGCGAGTGGCTCGACCCCAGGCCGGGGAGGTAGAGGGCCGCGCCGAGGACGACGATCAGCGCGACGTCGATGGCTCGCAGTCGCATGTGGGCTCCGCGGCGAAGCGGATGGCGCGATGGGGATGGCGCGCGCGGGGGTGGGCGGGCGAAGCTACCACACGGGTGCCGCGCGGACACGGCGGAGGGCCGGGGCCAGCGGCACGGCGACGACGATGACCGAGCTGCGCGCGATCGCGTTCATCGGCGTGGTGCTGTTCGGCTACCAGACGCTCGCGGGCGAGCTGACGCCGGGGGCCGCGCTCGGTCTCGGCACGGCGGGGCTGATCCTCGGCCTCACCGGCACGATCAACGCGCGGCGGCGCGCGGGTGCGAGGCGTCCGATCGTGCGGGTGCTCGCGATCGCGTACCTGTTGCTCTCGATGGTGATGGCGGTGGTGATCGCGCTCGCGCTCAAGTGGATCTACCTCTCGGTGCCCGCGGCGTGAGAGGCGCGGCCGAACGGTCGGTGTAGCGGCGGGCGCGAGCCCGCCGGGAGACGGATCCGCGCCGCGCACCTCGATCCCGCGCCCGGGAGGGCTGACGCCCTCCCCTACACTGCTACCGGGCTTCGCGGCCGCGAGGGACCGCGGCCCTCCACGGCGACGATCGAGCGCTGGCTCGTGGGCCCCGGCGTTGGCACGAGACGACCCGATCGGCACGGTCGGTGTAGCGGCGGGCGCGAGCCCGCCGGGAGACGGATCCGCGCCGCGCACCTCGATCCCGCGCCCGGGAGGGCTGACGCCCTCCCTACACTGCTACCGGGCTTCGCGGCCGCGAGGGACCGCGGCCCTCCACGGCGACGATCGAGCGCTGGCTCGTGGGCCCCGGCGTTGGCACGAGACGACCCGATCGGCACGGTCGGTGTAGCGGCGGGCGCGAGCCCGCCGGGAGACGGATCCGCGCCGCGCACCTCGATCCCGCGCCCGGGAGGGCTGACGCCCTCCCCTACACTGCTACCGGGCTTCGCGGCCGCGAGGGACCGCGGCCCTCCACGGCGACGCGCGAGCGCTCGCTCGTGGGCCCCGGCGTGCGCACGCGACCACCCGATCGGCACGGTCGGTGTAGCGGCGGGCGCGAGCCCGCCGGGAGACGGATCCGCGCCGCGCACCTCGATCCCGCGCCGGGGGCTGACGCCCCCCTACACTGCTACCCCCGGTGCGGGCTTCGCGGCCGCGAGGGACCGCGGCCCTCCACGGCGACGATCGAGCGCTGGCTCGTGGGCCCCGGCGTTGGCACGAGACGACCCGATCGGCACGGTCGGTGTAGCGGCGGGCGCGAGCCCGCCGGGAGACGGATCCGCGCCGCGCACCTCGATCCCGCGCCCGGGAGGGCTGACGCCCTCCCCTACACTGCTACCGGGCTTCGCAGCCGCGAGGGACCGCGGCCCTCCAGCCCGCGGTCGAGCGCCTCACTTCTTGAAGAAGCCGAGCAGCTTGGCGGTGGTGGGCGTCGGGTGCTGGTCCTTCTTCTTGCGCATCAGGTAGAGGCGGATCTCGCGACTCGCGTGCAGGTTCTCGGGCTCGATGTCGCGCACCCGCTTGTAGTACTTCATCGCCGTCGAGACCTGGCCACGGAGCTGCCAGTGCTTCGCCATCCCCACCAGGAACTCGACGTTGTCGGGCTCGATGTCGATCGCCTGCGCGTAGCAGTGCTCCACCGTCGCCCAGTCGGTGTGGCCGTTGCCGCCGCCGAGGCGCTGCACGGTCATGGCGAGGCGGTGATGGAACTCGGCGCGCTTGGGGTCGAGGGTGATGCAGTGCTGGAAGTGCTCCTTGGCCTCGAGCAGCCGCCCGTTCTTGAGGGCGTCGATGCCGTGGCCGAAGAAGATGCTGGCGCTGCTCTCTTCCTTCGGAAATTCCTTGCCGCGCTGGTTGGCGGCGGGGTTGCTCGCGAGCGTCCCGGTCACCACCGAGTTGGTTCGCGGTGGCACGGTGCCGGTGCGAGGTGGCGGCCCGTCGCCCTTGGCCTCGCGCTCGGCGAGGATGCGCTTGCGACGCGCGGCGTCGCCGAGGTCGTTGTAGGCCTTGTCGAGGCGCGTGGCGACGGTCCGGATCATCTCCATCTCGGCGGCGTTGAGCAGCCCTTCGTACTTCGACGGGCGCCACTCCTCGGCGGCGCGCAGGTACGCGTGGAGCAGGTCCACGTCGGTGGCGTGGGCGCCGACGTCGAGCAGCGCGAGCTCGTCGAGCGAGCGCATGCGCGCGTAGCGATCGGGCAGCGAGCGGCGGAAGGCGTCCACCTGCGGGCTGGGCACCGCGGGGCCACTCGTCGCGCCGGGCGCCGGCCGCCCGACCTCGGTGGTGCGATGCGGGACCCCCGCGACGGTGGTCCCACGCTCGGGCCTCATCGCCCCCGGAGAGGCGCTCGAACCGGTGCTCGAGGGTGCGGGGGGGGCGTCGCCGACCAGGCCGGTCGGCTTGCCAGTGAGGCGGTCGACCTCGAACTTGAGCTGGCAGCGCGAGCAACGCACACGGAAGGTCTTCCCGGTGGCCATCACCGCATCCACCTGGAGGCGATTGGTGCAGCTAGGGCAGACGATCAACATCTCGAATCCTCGATACTTCGCGGCTCTCGCACGGTAGCTCGCTCCCGGACCCTACCCGCGTCGTGGTCGCCGTCGCAATCCGTCAACGCTTCGACACATTGCGCTAGAACCCTGGCGTACCGGCCGACGCCGCGTCACCCTCGGTACCGTTCCGTAAAGCTGAGTCTCGGTCACGGGTTGCATTGGGGACGCCTCGGGGGACGGTGCTAGCCTCTTTGTGCGGAAAGGTCTCGGCTGGTGTGAGTTTGCAAGGCACGAGCCGGCCATCGGGGAGAGCGGAGGACCATGGGCTCGAAAGTCACCTGGCTGATCGTCCTGGCTTTTGCAGCCTTCATCGGCTTCGTGGTGTGGTCGGCGCAGACCGGCGGACAGACCCACTGCCAGGTCTGCATGACGTTCGGTGGACTGAAGAACTGCGCCGCCGCGGCGGGGCCGACCATCGAGGAAGCCGAACGCGCGGCGCGCACCGCCGCGTGCGCCACGATCTCCAACGGCGTGACCGAGTCGATCCAGTGTGAGCATGAGGCCCCGACCACCCGGAGCTGCAGCAACCGCTGAGCGCGCTGGCGCGAGCGCACACCCCGCCGATGAAGATCTGGGCGCACCGCGGCTCGTCGCTGATCTGGCCCGAGAACACGGCGCTCGCGTTCCGCCTCGCTCACGAGGCTGGCGCGACGGGCTTCGAGACCGATCTGCGCCTCTCCGCCGACGGCGAGATCATGCTCGCGCACGACGCGTCGCTGACGCGCTTCGGCGTCGAGGGGGTCTCGATCGCGCGTGCCGCGTCGCGCGAGCTCGAGCAGATCGCGATCCCGTCACCCGATGGCCGCCATCGCGATCGGCTCATGCGGCTCGAGACCCTGCTCGCGACGTATCCGGACAAGGACTACATCTTCGATTGCAAGATCGACGACGAGGCGCTCTTCGAGGCGCTCGCCGCGTTGCTCGTGCGTCACCCGCTGCGCGAGCCGCCGTGGTTCCTGACGTGGAGCGCGGACGCCGACCGGCGCGTGGCGGAGCGCTTCCCGGGCTCGCCCGTGTTCGCCCGCGAGGTCGCCACTCGCCGATGGGGCTACGCGAGCCTGCTCGGGCTCGGCCGGCTCGCCGAGCCGCCCAACCCGATCCTCTCGCTCCCGGTCCTCTACTACGGACTGCCGGTGGTCTCGAAGGGGCAGGTGCGCTCGCTCGCCGCGCGCGGCAAGCGTTTCATCGGCTTCCTCGTCGACACCGAGGCCGACATCGCGCGGGCGCGCGAGCTCGGCCTGATGGGTGTGTTGACCGACCGCCCGGACCGCTACGCGTCGGCGCGCTAGCGACGGGAGCTCGGCCCCCGCCACCGCGGCCGCGACGGAGCGCGGCCCTCCAGCCGATCGAACGCGATCGGGGCGCTGGGTCGGTGACGGAGCACCGACGCTCCAGCCGGTCGATGTCTCGGTTCGTGGAGCGCGCCCGCTCCGTCGGGCGCCCAGCGAACGAGCGTGGACACTCTTCGCTTCTTCCGCCGTTACAGGTGGATCGTGAGTGTCAGGCCCCAGTTGATGATCTGGCCGCCGAAGTCCATGGCGAAGGTGTCGTTCGGGTAGAAGGGGTAGGACGGCTCGCCGGTCGGCTCTTCGCCGAGCGTGATCGCCGGCAGCGAGATCGAGCCACCGAGGTTTCGGCTCTCGCCGACCGCGATGTGGCGGGTCTCGATGGTGATCCACTGGAGGTGGCCGGCGATGTCGATCATGCCGTCCGCGAGGCCGTAGTAGCCGATCGCCCCCGAGTACACGAGGCGATCGCCGGGGTCCGAGTCCGGCGTGAAGTCGCTGTCGGGCGTGGGGGTCGGGTCCCACCAGATGCCCGCGTCGACACGCAGGCCACGGAGCGGCTGCCAGTCGACGCCGCCACGCAGGCTGTGCACCGAGGTCCAGCCGTCGCGCGGGATGAGCAGCGTCTGGAAACCCGGGACGGTGATCGGGCCGAGAGGGAGCCCGCCGAGCCCTTCGGGGAGGATCGTGATCGGCGAGAGCCCGTCCGGGTTCTTGATCTTGATCAGGTCCTTGTTGCGGGCGCCGTCCCAGTCGACCCACGACCAGTCGAGCGCGACCATCCACTGATCGGAGATGTCGTAGCTGATGCCCGCGCCCACCTGCTGCGGCAGCGGGAACTCGAGCTCGAAGCGGCTGGCGTCCTCGGGCAGGTAGAGCAGCGCGCCGTTGTAGGTGCCGCCCGGGCGGGTGATCGCCTCCTCGAAGTGGCTCTCGAGGCGGCCCGGGATGGTCGGCGTCATGGCGCTTCGGTAGACGGCGCCGATGCGCAGGTCTTCGCGGGGGAAGAGCATCACGCCGGCGTGGAAGCCCGGGGTCCGCAGGTCGAGGTTGACGTCGTTCACCGGCGAAAGCCCGGTGCGGAACTCCTGCGCGGCGCGCAGCAGCGTGTAGCCGTCGTCGACGCCGTTGCGGGTTCCGAAGCCGCCTTCCTCGACGGGCTTGCCGCACGGGATCAGCCCGCCCGTCGCGCCCTGCAGGTCCTCGCACACCGCGCCGTCGCCGATCGCCGCCTTCTGCCACACGTCGGTGGCGACCATGAGATCGAAGCCCACGCCCACCGACAGCCAGTCGTTGGCCTTGATCGCCATGGAGGGCGACCACGTGACGAAGATCTGCCCGACCTCGGCCGCGCTGTAGCGCGCGTCGCCGCGGCTGAACGGGAACTGCACCGAGCCCGCGAACGGGATCTGGATCGGGAAAGGCACCACGTAGAGGCGATCGCCGATCTCCAGCCCGAACGGCGCGGTGGGCTCGGCGGCCCACGACGGGAACTCGTCGTCCATCTCGATCTTCTCGCCGACCGCCACCCGGGACCGCCCCTCGATCACCGGCTCGCGGTAGTAGAGCTGGAGCGCCACCATGCTGGTGGTGAACATCGAGTCGCTCTTGGGGCCGCCGATGAGCTGGGTGAGCCCGGCCGGGTTGTAGTAGTTGGCGGTGAGGTCGTCGGCGACACCGATGAAGGCGTTGCCCAGCCCGATGGCGCGCGAGCCCTGGCCGAGGGACTCGATGAACGAGGCCTCGGCGCGGGGCGCGAGCGCGGGCATGGCGAGGGCGGCACAGACGACGGCGGTGCGCGCGGCGCGTGCGGTCGTCGTGAGACGGGATCGGCGGGCGAGGGTCACGGAAGCTCCACGGGGGTGGGATGACGAATGGGCGCCGATCATCGGCGAACGTCCTACCGCCGAGCAAGCTCGGTGTGCCGTGACAAACCACACGCCAGTCCTTCGTTCGGCACGATAGGTTCCCACGGTTGGACCCCTTGTCTCGCCCTGGGAGCCACCCGTGCCCGCTCGCTCGCTCCGTGACCTGTTGCCGGCCGTCGAGGAGGCCGCGCGCCTCGCGCTCCGTTACTACCGCGGCGAGGTGAGTCTCGGCACCCAGCTCAAGGCGGACTCGACGATCGTCACCGAGGCCGACCGCAAGGTCGAGGAGCTGCTCCGGCGGGCGATCGGCGAGCGCTGGCCGGACGCGCGGATCGTGGGCGAGGAGGGCGGCGTGGGAGCGGCGGCGGCCACGGCGGAGCTCACCTTCGCGATCGATCCGATCGACGGCACCGAGTCGTTCGCGGCGCGCCACCCGGGGTGGTGCATCGCGATCGGCGTGCTCGACCGCGCGGCGCGCCCGGTGGGTGGGATCGTCCACGCGCCGATCTGGGAGACCACCTTCCTGGCCGATCTCGATCCCGCGACGCCGGCCTTCTCCAACGCGACGCCGCTCGAGCCGTTCGCCGCCGACGCGACGGTCGCCGTCGACGAGCGCTCCGCGCTGCTGATCGACTCGAAGGCCCACCTGCGCTACCAGCTCTCCGGCTACCCCGGGCGCTGCCGCGGCTACGGCAGCGCCGCGCTCCACGTGGCGCTGGTCGGCGCGCGCCGCGGCGCCACGGCGGCGCACCTGCTGGCGCCGTGGATCTGGGACGTCGCCGGCGCGCACGCGATCGCGGCGCGGGTGGGGGTCGAGGTCCACACCATGGACGGCCGGCCGATCGACTACACGCGCATGGTCGAGGGCGAGAGATGCGACGGCGACGTGCTCATCGGCCACCCGAGCGCCATCGCCGCCCTGCGCCCCTGCTTCGTCCCGCTCGCGCGCTGAACGATGCTTTCTCGGGGGTCTGTTCCAGACCCCCGCCCCGCAAAAAAGCGTTGGTTTTTGCGGGGCCCCACCCCCAAGCCGACTCGCTGCGCTCGTCGGCGCGCCGCTGGCGCGCGCCGTGGTCAGGAGCTTCGCGGGGCACGACCTAGGCGGGCCTCGTCCGCGCGGTTGCCGTGCGCTCGGCACGGCGGGTAAACCGCGCGATTCCCCCACGCAGGAGTGGTCTCTCCATGGAATTGATCCACGCCGCGATCGATCTCTTTCTGCACCTCGACAAGCACCTCAACGACTTCGCGGGGCAGCTCGGTCCGTGGCTCTACCTGGTGCTCTTCGCGATCGTGTTCTGCGAGACGGGGCTGGTCGTGACGCCGTTCCTGCCGGGCGACTCGCTGCTCTTCGCGGCCGGCGCCCTGAGCGCGATCGAGGGCTCGCCGATCCGGATCGAGATCCTGTGGATCTCGATGACCGCGGCGGCGATCCTGGGTGACGCGGTCAACTACGCGATCGGGCGCTACCTGGGGCCGAAGGTCTTCACCAAGGAAGACTCGATCTGGCTCAACAAGAAGCACCTGTTGCGCACCCAGGAGTTCTACGAGGTGCACGGCGGCAAGACGATCATCCTCGCGCGGTTCGTGCCGATCATCCGGACCTTCGCGCCGTTCGTGGCCGGCATCGGCAACATGGCGTACTCGCGGTTCGGCAGCTTCAACATCGTCGGCGGCATCTTGTGGGTGACGATCTGCCTCGCCGCCGGCAAGCTCTTCGGCAACATCCCGGTCGTGAAGCAGAACTTCGAGCTGGTGATCCTCGGCATCATCGGCGTCTCGGTGTTGCCGCTGGTGGTCGAGTTCGTCCGCGCCAAGCGCAACCCGCAGCCGGCGGCGAAGCCCGCTGCCGAGTGAGGCGCCGGCCGGTCGCCCGTACACAGCGGGGCCGAACCGCGGAGCGTCGGGGCGGGGGTGAGCCCGCCCGGGATCGCCATCGATCGGGATCGATCCCTCGGCCGCGACGGAGCGCGGCCCTCCAGGCCGTGTTGCCACGGCGCTCGATCACGATCGGTGCGAACGTGTCGGCCTGACGGTCGCCCGTACACAGCGGGGCCGAAACGCGGGAGCGTCGGGGCGGGGGTGAGCCCGCGCGGGATCGCCATCGATCGGGATCGATCCCTCGGCCGCGACGGAGCGCGGCCCTCCAGGCCGTGTTGCCACGGCGCTCGATCACGATCGGTGCGAACGTGTCGGCCTGACGGTCGCGCGTACACAGCGGGGCCGAACCGCGGGAGCGTCGGGGCGGGGTGAGCCCGCCGGGATCGCCATCGATCGGGATCGATCCCCGGCCGCGACGGAGCGCGGCCCTCCAGGCCGTGTTGCCACGGCGCTCGATCACGATCGGTGCGAACGTGTCGGCCTGACGGTCGCCCGTACACAGCGGGGCCGAGCCGCGGGAGCGTCGGGGCGGGGGTGAGCCCGCCCGGGATCGCCATCGATCGGGATCGATCCCCCGGCCGCGACGGAGCGCGGCCCTCCAGGCCGTTCGATGCCGCGTTGGAGGGCCGCGGTCCCTCGCGGCCGAGGCGGGATGGATCGGTGCCGGAGCACCGCCGCTCCGGCCGGTACTACGCCAGCGCGGGCGGGCCGAGCGGCGCGGGCGGCGTCAGCGTGGGTGGCGTGCTCGGCGGCGGCGCGGCAGCGGCCCGCGCCGCCGCGCGCTTGTGCTCGCTCAGCAGGTACGCGAGGAAGCGCTCCATGCCGTGGATCACCGAGAGCGCGCGCAGCGACGGGAAGATCTCGAACGCGTGCTGAGCGCCGGGGATCTCCGCGTACACGACCGGCGCCTTGGACGTCCGTCGTAGCTTGTCCGCGAACCGCCGCGCGTCCTCGACCGGCACCAGGGTGTCGAGCGCGCCGTGGATCACCAGGCACGGCGGCGCCTCCGGGGTGATCCGCATGATCGGCGAGTACTTGTCGTAGGCGTGCGGCGCCTCCGACCGCGACACCTTCATCACGTAGCTCTCCATGAGCTTGTCGAGGTCGCGGTGCGGCCACAGTCCGTGGCGGTCGGCGAGGTCGTAGACACCGTAGATCGGGATCGCGCCGGAGACCCGCGTGTCGACGTTCTCGAAGCCTGGCTGGAGCTCGCGGTCGTTGGCCGTGAGCGCCACCAGCGCCGCCAGATGTCCTCCCGCCGAGCCGCCCGACACCACCAGGAAGCTCGGGTCGCCGCCGTACTCCCCGGCGTGCTCGCGGATCCACTTGATCGCGTGCTTCAGGTCGATCACCGGCTCGGGCATGGTGCCGTGCGGCGCGAGCCGGTAGTTGGCGTTGATGCACACCCAGCCACGCGACGCCATGTGCGTCATGAGCGGCAGGCCCTGCTCGTTCTTGCTGCCGATCACCCACCCGCCACCGTGGATGTAGAGGAGCACCGGCGCGCCCGTGGGCAGGTCGCGCCGGTGGTAGACGTCGAGCTTCAGGTTGATGCCCGCGGTACGGCGGAAGACGATGTCTCGGATCCGCTTCACCTCGGGGTGGTGGATCGGGAAGGGATTCGCGAGCTGACGCCAGTCGATCGATGGCGCCTTGTCGTGGCCGACCGTCGGATCGATCTGGCTCCGGTAGCTTTCACCGAGCGAGGCGACGAGCGCCTTCTCGACCGCGCCCTCGGCGAGCGTGGATCGCCGGTAGAGCTCGGCGAGCCCCACCCACGACGCCATCGTGATGGCGAGCCCGAAGTAGCCGGCCGGTGTCTGCAAGGCGCCGAGCGCGAGGAAGCCGGCCGCCATCGCCATCTGCCAGACGAGGTGGTGCAGCACCAGCTCGTTGGTGAGCCAGCCGGCGAAGAAGCTCACCACCGCGACCTTCGCGGGCGCGTAGATCGGCCGGAACGCGTTGTAGGTGAACCACGCTCCCACCAGGCTGCCGAACAAGAAGAGCCACCCGATCACGTGCCGTCCTCCCGCTTCGTTTCGCTCAGTACTTGACGCTGCAACCGTACGGCTTGGTCGACGCCGTCGTCACCGGCTTGCCGCTAATCCCCTCGTCGAGGGCCGCCGCGACGTGGTTCTTGGCGTCGGCGGGATCGCCGAACGGCGACGAATGATCGTCGATCGCACCCTGGTAGACCAGGGTCCCGGTCGGGTCGATCACGAACATGTGGGGCGTGGTCTTGGCGCCATAGGACCGGCCGACCGCGCCGTCGGGGTCGAGGAGGGTGGCGGTGGGGTGGGCGTTGCGCTCCTTCTGGATCTCGTTCCACCTGGCCGGCGGGTAGTTCCCTTCCTTGCCGGGGGCGGACGAGCCGATCGAGAGCCACGTCACGCCCTTGCCGGTGTAGGTCTCCTGGAGCTTCTGCATGTTCCCCTTGCCGTATTGCTTCTTCACGAACGGGCACTCGGGGTTGGTCCACTCGAGGACCACCCACTTCCCCTGTTGCTCGGCGAGGGTCACCGTGTGGCCGTTGGTGTCGGGCAGCGAGAACGCGGGCGCGGGCTTGCCGATCACGGCCTCGGCGAGTGCCACGCGTGGCATCAGGGCGAGTGCCGCGAGCAACGCGGCGCTCGCCCCCGATCGAATGCGCTTCATGGTGTGGCCAACCTTTCCGTTCCGGAGGGGGGACGGGACGTTCGTCGAACGTTTCAGGAGAGACGCGCGAGGGCGTCGAGGACGATCTGCGGCGTGAGCACCGCGGGCAGCACCACCGTCTCGGGCTCACGCCCGCCGGGGTTCACGCCGTAGAGGACGTAGAGCGGCACGCCGGCGCGGCCGAACGACCCGAGCCAGCGGGTGATCTTCTCGTCGCGATGGGTCCAGTCGGCGCGCAGCGTGACCACACCCTTGTCGGCGAGCGCGGCCTGCACCGCGCTGGTCGAGAGCGCCACCTTCTCGTTCACCTGGCAGCTCAGGCACCACGCCGCGGTGGCGTCGACCAGCACGTGCTGGCCGGCGGCGAGGGCCTGCGCGACGCGCTCCTCGGACCACGGCTCCCAGGTGGTCGAGCCCTCTTGGACCGGCTTCCGGGTCTGCGCAGGCGCGCGGATCTGGCACGCGGGCGAGTCGGGCGAGGCCGCGCTGCACTCCGGGTCGATGTGGGAAATCGCGAACCACAAGCCGAGCGCGCTCAGGGCGACGGCGGCGAATCGCGACACCAGCCGGCTGGTGTCGCTCGCCACGATCGATCCCCACCGCCCCGCGATCCAGAGCCCGACGCCGATCACCCACAGCGACCCGAGCAGCGTGATGACCGCGTCGTTGCCGGCTTGCTTGCCGAGCACCCACGCCAGCCAGACGACCGTGGCCAGGAGCAGGAAGCCCATCGCGTGGCGGACCGAGTTCATCCACTCGCCGGGCCTGGGGATGAGTCGCATGAGGTGGGGCGAGCTGACCAGCACCACGTAGGGCAGCGCCATCCCCACGCCGAGCGCGGTGAAGATCGCGAGCGCCACCCACGCCGGTTGCGCGAGCGCGAAGCCGAGGGCCGCGCCCATGAACGGCGCGGTGCACGGCGTGGCGACCACGGTGGCGAGGCAGCCGCTCAGGAACGAGCCCATCCAGCCGGCGCGCGCCGAGGCCGAGCTGGCCTTCGACGTCACCGCCGCGCCGCTGATCTCGAAGACGTCGAAGAGGTTGAGCGCCATCGCGAAGAAGAGCGCCGCGAGCGCGACCACGAACGGCGGCGACTGGAGCTGGAAGCCCCAGCCGAGCATCGCGCCGCCCGCGCGCAGCGCGATCAACGCCCCCGCGAGCACCCAGAACGAGACCAGCACGCCGACCGCGAACACCAGCGCGTGCTCGATGGCGACGCGGCGGTGATGGTGCGCTTGCTGCACGAACCCCAGCACCTTGAGCGACAGCACCGGGAACACACACGGCATCAGGTTGAGGATCAGCCCACCGAGGAGCGCGAACACGAGCGCCGCGGGCAGGCTCAGCGCCGCGCCCGCCGTCGCTGCGCCAGGTGTGGCGCTCGCGTCGGACGCGTGGACGCGGGTGGCGGGGCCGGCGGCCACGCTCGTCGCGGCACCGGGCCCGGCGGCGGCCGCGGCACCGGGCGTGACGGGTGCGAGCGCCGCGGCGCTGCGTGCCAGCGGGACGTCGAAGGCGATCGCGCGTTCCGAGCCCGCGCCGCGCCACCCGTTCGCCGACACCAGCACGCCCGCGAGCTGGGTCGGCGTGGTGTCGAACGCGGTGGTGCGGGGCGCCCGGATCTGGAACGGCTTGGTGTCTTCCTTCCACTGCTGGGCGGCGGCGTGCTGGATCACCTCGGCGCTCGCCGGATAGAGCTCGGCGCTCCCGACCCCGCTCGTCATCCACGCGGGCGGCGTCACGTCGACCTCGAGGGTCGCGTCGTCGAAGCGGCCCGCGAAGGAGTAGCCGAGCGCCGCGCCGTCGAGCGGCAGCCGCGCGCGCCACTCGGCGAACTCGGGAGCGCGCTTCTCGTCGAGGGGTGCCCCGCCGCCCGGCTTCACCGGCACCGTGAGCGAGACGTCGGCGGAGCCGGGGACGCAGATGTCGGCGCACTCGAGCCACGACACGTGGCCGGCGAGCTTCACCGGGCCGGGCGCCGCATCCGCAGCCGGCGTGACCTCGACCGGCAGCAGGGTGCGCCCCGTGTAGCCGTAGCTGGTGAGGGGGCCGTCGTCGATGTGCCCCGGGAACGGCCACTGGATCTCGCCCGCACGGAAGCCGGCGGGCAGCGCCCACTCGATCTGGGTCGCGAGACCCGAGTCGCCGGGGTTCTTCCAGTAGGTGTGCCAGTGCTCGTCGTGGCGCAGCTCGATCGCCACCCAGAACGGCCGGCCCGGCTCGATCGACGCGGCCTCGGAGAGCAGCGACGCGGCGACGTGGCCCCGGGGCGCCGCGCTGGCGGACGACCCCGCGGCCACGACCGACGCCACGCCGAAGGCGAGGGCGGCGAGCGCGCAGCGCGCGGCACGAATGTTCACGGTACGACCCGCGGGCAACGTAGCGCCCGGCGCGGCGGGCATACAAGGCGCGACGCCGCGCGCCACCCGGGTTTGCGCCCCGGATTCGCCGGCGATTACCTTCGCGCGTTCAACCGGGGGGAGGGTCGTCATGTACACGTTCCTGTTGCTGGTGGCGCTCGGCGCCGCCGCGTATGCCTTCAAGACCGCCAGCGCCGCCGCTGGCCGGATCGAGCGTCTCGAGAGCGATCTTCGCTACAAGGACTCGGCAGTCACCAACCTCAAGGAAGAGCTGTCGAGCGAGCTCAAGGTGCTCAAGGGCCAGGTGGCGGCGCTCGCCGCCGGGAAGGGCGTCAACCCGTCGATGGTGCTCGAAGGCCGGCTCTACGACGACATCGACGGCGCCAAGGCCTACCAGATCTTCAAGGAGTCGCCGGGCTCCGTGGTGGTCGACGTGCGGACCTACGACGAGTGGCGCGCCGGCCACGTCGCGGGTGCCATCCACATCCCCGTCGACCAGATCGAGAAGCGCTTCACCGAGGTTCCCAAGGACGCGCCCAACGTGATCGTGCACTGCGCCGCGGGCGCGCGCTCGTCGGCGGCGTGCGAGTTCCTGGCCAACGCCAAGGGCTATACGAACCTCCACAACGTCGCCGGCAGCATCTTCCACGGCTGGCCCGAGAAGCCCGAGACGGCGGCCTGAGCCAGTAGCGCTTCGACGCGGCGGCGCGGCCGATTGTTCGGCGCCCGCCGCTCTACGTCCGTTCGATGGGCGGGCGGCGCGTGCTGCCGCCCGCCCCTACACAGCCACGCGGTGCGGGAGTGTAGGGGCGGGCGCGAGCCCGCCCGGGATCGGGATCGCTCGGTACACGCGTGTCCGCGACCCGCCCGTCACGGACCCGTCGTCCGCGCCTTCTCCAGTCCCAGCCGGTACTTCGCGTCGTAATAGACCTCGCGGGCCAGGAACCGGAGCCGCGCGCGCGGGCTGACGTAGCGCGTGTACGGCGTGGGCGACGGGTGCGCGTCGAGGCCGAGATCGCGCGCCATGCGCAGCGCTCGCGGCAGGTGCAGCGGGTCGCTCACGATCAGGAGCCGGCCGAGGCGCGCGGGGCGCACCACCTCGCGGGCGAACAGCAGGTTCTCGAGGGTGGTCGTCGAGTGCCGCTCGAGGAGGATGCTCGCCGGGGGCACGCCGAGTGCGATCGCGAGGGCGCGTCCCGCGTCGGCCTCGGCGATCACGTCACCCTCGCCGACGCCGCCGGTGAACACGATCACGCGCACCAGACCCGCGCGCTGCAGATCGACCGCGTGGCGGATCCGCGCCTCGAAGACCGGCGACGGGCCTCCTGGCCACACCGCCGCGCCCAGGACCACCGCGGCATCGCTCGGCGCGCGGTCGTCGCGCGCCGAATCGTGCCAGATGCTCGCGGCCAGGAGGGCGGCGGCGAGCAGCGGAGCCCCGACGAGCGCGATCAGCAGGCGGTGAAGCATGTCTCCAGGCTCGCAGACGCCCGCGCTCATTCCGTGCAGGTCCGGCACGGGGAGAAGTTGTAGGGGAGGGCGTGAGCCCTCCCGGGCGCGGGTCGGCCGCGACGGAGCGCGGCCCTCCAGGCCGGTCGATGCCGCGCTGGAGGGCCGCGGTCCCTCGCGGCCGCGGATGGGGCCGGGTCGGTGACGGAGCACCGCCGCTCCAGCCGAGCGATCCCGGTCTCGTGGAGCGCGCCCGCTCCGTCGGGCGCCGGGGAACGAGCGGAACGCGTGCCCCATTCCCCGGGGCCGGAGGGTCGCGCGTCGCGCGACCGGCGATACGCGTAGGCGTCCCGTCGACGATCCCGTCGATCCCTGCACGGCGGATCGAACCGGGATCCGCGCGGTCGGAGACGCGTCGGTACCGTCGTATCGCCGGGCACGCGACGCGTGCCCCTCCTGCGGTGTCAACGTGGCCCGCCGGAGGCGGGCCCTCCAGAGCGGAGTCGATCGCCTGGAGCGCGCCCGCTCCGTCGGGCGCCCTGCACCAACCCGCTCGACGACCTCCGGCCTACGCCGCGCCCACCGGCCGATGCTGCGTTCCCGCGCCGCGGGTGAGGTGGAGCGAACGCGTCGGCGCGTGGACCTTCGCCGTGTGCCACACCCCGCGCGGCACCACCACCGCGCCCCGATCCCGGATCTCCACCTCGCGCACACCGTCCGGCAGCTCGAGCACCAGCGTGGCGTGCCCGTCGAGGACGTAGACCAGCTCGTCACCCTCCGGGTGCATCTCCCACACCGCCCAGTCCGCGTCGAACGTGAACTCGCTCACCAGCCAGTCGTGACCGAGCGCCGCGAGCGCACTCTCCGGCTGCGCCCAGAACGCCGGCCCGCCCAGGTGCGTGCGCAGGTCGCCGTCAGGCGTGGTCGAGAGATACGTCTGCGTCGGATCGATCGGCATGGGGTACCCGGGTGGCCGGCGAGGTGTAGCGCCGGCTCACCGCCTCAACATCGCCGCCGGAGCTTGCCGGCGCCACTCGCGTTCCGCTGAGCGCACCCGGTCACGACGCGAGCCAGCTCACGTCGTGCGGGCGAGCTCGGTGTCGATCCAGCGCTCGAACTGCGTCTTGGGGATGCTGCCGGTGGTGGAGGCGATCGGCTGGCCGCGCGAAAAGAGCACGAAGGTCGGGACCGCGCGGACCCCGAGCGCGACCGCCCGCTGGCCGTGCTCGGCCGCGTTCACCTTGACGATCTCGAGAGCCCCTCCGCGCTCCGCGCAGATCGCCTCGAGCACTGCTGCCATCACACGGCACGGCTGGCAGGTAGGCGTGTAGAAGCACCCCCTGGGGCGCGCCAGAGGGCGCGGTGGGAGCCGAGAAATTTCCACAGGTCGCCAGTGTAATCCAAAACAACATGCCATTGAAAATAATCACATTACGCCAGTGAAATATGTCGCAAATTGCTTTCCGTCGAATTCCAGAATGCCCTGAAATGAGGCCAAATCGGCGCTCCCGGCCCTCAAATTGCGCCGATTCGGCGGTGTTTGGCCCCCGTACTCTCGTCGTACGCCCCGGGCGAAGCCGCGGCCGCCGCCACTCCCATCCTCGTCGCTTGCCGCTCGAGGTGGGTTGCCGGTATCCGAGAGCCACATGGGCGCGACCGATCCGACCGTTCCGTTCGCCACCGATGCCACGCCGCGTCGTCCGGTGCCGTACGGCGCCGAGCGGCTCTACGTGAAGACGCTGCTCAAGCTGGTCGCCGGGCTGCTCGAGGCGGTGAGCGAGACGGACGAGGTCGTGGCGGCGGAGGTCGCCGGGCTGCCCGACGGGCTCCTCGCCGAGATGAGCGTGTTCGGCGCGCCGGACGTGGGGCTGCGTGTGCAGGTGCGCGGCCGGCGGCTCGTGGCGCAGGACTTCGAGGGCGCGAGCGACGAGCAGGCGCCGCGGATCGAGATCGTCTTCAAGCACATCACCAACGCCTTCCTCGTCTTCAGCTTCCAGGAGGGCACGGCGGTGGCGTTCGCCCACGGCCGCATGGTGGTCGAGGGGGACCTCGCTCACGCCATGCGCCTGGTGCGCTGTCTCGATCGCTGCGAGACGATCGTGCTGCCGAAGCTGATCGCCGAGCGCGCGGTCAAGACGCTCCGCGGGCTGCCGCTCGCCGAGCAGCTCCCGCTCGCCGCGCGCACCCTCGGCAGCCTGGCGCGGGTGCTGGTGAAGGGGATCCGATGAGCAGCGGCTACTACGAGTTCTTCTGCCCGGTGAAGGTGCTCGCGGGCCATCACGCGCTCGAGCAGGTGCCGTTCGAGCTCGCGACCCTCGGCGTGAAGCGCCCGCTGCTCGTGACCGACGCGGGCGTGCGGCGCGCCGGGCTCGTCGACGTGGTGGTGGCGGCGCTCGAAGCCGGCGGGCTCAAGGCGGTGCCGATCTTCGACGCGATCCCACCCGACTCCTCGAACACGGTGGTGGCGAAGGCAGCCGAGCTCTCGCGCGACCACCGCTGCGACTCGCTGGTGGCGCTCGGCGGCGGCTCGGTGATCGACACCGCCAAGGCGGTGAACGTCCTGACGAGCCTGGGCGGCGACGACATCCACGCCTACGCGGGCAGCGGCAAGATCGCCCGCAAGCTGACACCGCTCTTCGTGCTGCCGACCACCAGCGGCACGGGCTCGGAGGTCACCAACATCTCGGTGGTGAAGGACGAGCTGACCGGGCTCAAGCAGAGCTACCAGTCGCCGTTCCTGATGCCGGACGCGGCGGTGCTCGACCCGCGGCTGACACTCGGCCTGCCGCCCTTCTTCACCGCGGCGACCGGCATGGACGCGATGACCCACGCGATCGAGTCGTACGTGTGCATGCAGAAGAACCCGCTGAGCGACGCCTTCGCGGTCAAGGCGATCGAGAAGATCGCGCGCAACCTGGTGCTGGTGCTGGAATCGCCGAAAGACGCCGAGGGGCGGCTCGAGCTGGCGCAGGCGGCCACGTTCGCCGGAATCGCGTTCTCGAACTCCATGGTCGGGCTGGTGCACGCCCTCGGTCACACCACCGGCGCGGTCGCGCACCTGCCGCACGGCGTGTGCATGAGCGTGTTCCTGCCCTACGTGCTCGAGTTCAACCTCGACGTGCGCCGCGACGCGATCGGCGAGCTGCTGTTGCCGCTCGCCGGCGCCGAGGTGTTCGCGCGTACGCCGGTGCCCGAGCGCGCCGCCGCGTCGATCGCGAAGATCCGCAAGCTCCGCGACGAGCTCTACCGCCTCGCCGAGCTGCCACGCACCCTCGCCGAGACCGGCAAGGTGAAGCGCGGCGACCTGCCGCGGATCGCCGAGCTGTGCGTCGACGACGCGGCCCTCGCCATGAACCCCAAGGACGTGAGCCGCGCGGAAGCGCTCGCCGTCCTGGAGCGCGCGTTCGGCTGAGCGCCGGCGCCGCCACGACCCACCCGACCCCGAGGAGAAAGCCATCTCATGGAGCGCATCGACATCGACGTGACCTTCCGGCGCTCGGTCGCCGAGCTCTTCGCGCTGCTCTCCGATCACGAGAAGCTCGGGCCGGTGCTCGGCGCCAAGATCAAGCGCATCCACGACGGCCAGGGGAACGTGAACGGGCTCGGCTCGGTGCGGCTCCTGAACATCGGGCCGCTGCCGAGCTTCGAGGAGACCGTCACGGCGTTTCGCCCCGACGAGCTGATCGAGTACCGGATCAGCCGCGGCACGCCGCTCAAGAACCACAAGGGCACGATGGCGTTCTCCGCCACGGCCGAGGGCGGCTCGCGGCTCCACTACACGATCGAGTTCGAGTCGAAGGTGCCGTTCCTCGGCCCGCTGATCCGCGCCGGGCTCGAGACCGGGATCCGCAAGGGCCTCGGCAAGCTGCGGTGAGATCGTCGCGCCGGAGCTGAATCCTTTTTCCGCCGCCTCGCCTCTCACGGTGCGAGAGAGCGGAGCGGGCCGGTCGCGCACGCCGCGCGGCGCCGGGTCTCCGGGAAGAGGGCGGCAACCATGAATCTGTTTCCGAGGAACGAGAACACCGTGGATCGCGTCGCGCGCGTGGTGCTGGGAGCGGGGCTCGTGAGCCTGGTGTTCGTCGGGCCGCACACGCCGTTCGGCTGGCTGGGCGTGATCTTCATCGCCACCGGAGCGATCGGAAGCTGCCCGCTCTATCGCGTGTTCGGGATCTCGACGTGCCCGATGCCGAGCTGAGCACCGGCGGCGAGCCGAGCGACGCCGCGCTGCTCGCGCGCACCGCGAGCGGCGAGCGCGCGGCCTTCGACGTCTTCGTGGCGCGACATCGCGCGGCGGTCTTTCGCTTCGCCCGCGCGGTCAGCCGCGGCGACGCCGAGGCGGAGGACGTGCTGCAGGAGGCCTTCCTCGCGGCCTATCGCGGCGCGCACACGTTCGAGGGGCGGGCCCAGGCGCGGAGCTGGCTCTTCACGATCACGCGGCGCGAGGCGTGGCGGCGCCTCGGGCGCGAGGCCGAGGCGAGCCTGGCCGAGCCTCACGAGGTGGAGGAGCTGATCTCGCTCGGCGTCGCCGCCGGCTTCGGCGCCCTCGACCCGGAGACGCTGGTGCTGCGCGCGGAGCGCCGCGAGTTGGTGGTGCGCGCGCTCGGCACGCTCGCCGAAGAGGACCGCGCGATCCTGCTCCTGCGCGACGTCGAGGGGCTCTCGGGCGACGAGGCGGCGGCGGCGCTCGGCCTCGCGCTGCCGGCGATGAAGAGCCGGCTGCACCGCGCGCGGCTTCGGCTCGCGGCGGCGTTGCGCGCCGATCGCAGGGGAGGTGAACCATGAGCTCGAACGTGCCGCCCGAGCGGCTGGTCGCTGGCCTGCGCTGCGGCGAGGTGCTCGCCGACCTGAGCCGCTACCTCGATGGCGAGCTGGACGCGCGTCAGCGCGGGGCGCTCGAGGCCCACGTGCGCGGCTGCGAGTGGTGCGAGCGCTTCGGCAACGAGATGGGTGCCGTGGTGAGCGGGCTCAAGCGCGCGCTCGCCGAGCCCGAGCGCCTCGACGACGCGGTCGTTTCACGGTTGAACGAGCGGCTCGCCCGCGACGCGCGGTGAGCGGAGCGACTCCGCCACCTCCCGGGCGGCACGCTCGCCGGAGCGCACGGCGCCGTCCATGTAGCCGATCCATACGTCGCTGGTCTCGCTGCCGGCCCAGTGGATGCGGCCGGTGGGGCGGCGGATCGCGGGACCGGCGCGAGTGAGCAGGCCCGGCGCGAGCGGCGTCACGCAGCCGGTGCTCCACGGATCCGTCGCCCAGTCCTTCTCGACGTAGCCGATCGGCGCCCGCGCCTCGTCGCCGAAGTAGCGCGCGAGCTCGTCGACGACGCGCGCCTGGCGGGTCGCCGCGTCGGCGAAGACCGGCGCCTCGTTGATCGCGAGGAAGCAGCTCACCACGCCCAGCGAGGCGTCGGCCGGCGAGTTGTCGAAGACGAGCTGGATCGGGCTCTGGTCGCTCTGCATGGCGCCGTTGAGCCCGCGCTTGCGCCAAAACGGCGTCGCGTAGACCACGGCGAGCTTCACGAACGGTACCCGCGGCAGCCGCGCCCAGCCCGCGAGCAGCGCTTGCTTGTCGTCGGGGAGGGCGGGCTCGAAGCGGATCCGCAAGGCGTCCGCGGGCATCATCGCCACGACCACGCGATCGACCTCGACGAGGCCGTCGCGGAGGTGCACGCGGAGCGGCTCGCCGGGGAGATCGGTGATGCGGAGCACCGGGCTCGAGCGGTGGACCCGCTCGCCGAGGGCGTCGGCGCAGCGGATCGACACGAGCTGCGAGCCGCCCTCGAAGCGCAGGTCCTGGGCACCGCCGTCGTTCAGGATCATCGGCAAGAGTCCGCCGGCGGAGCGCAGCAGGTCGAGCCACCAGAGCAGCGACACGTGCTCGGGGTGGCCCGAGATCGTGGCGCGGGTGATGAGCTTGAAGACGGCGTGGGTGAAGCTCGAGTGGTGTTCGGCGGTGAGCCACTCGGCGAGGGTGATGCGGTCGAGGCGATCCGCGTCGGGAGCCCGCCACGGATCGCCGAGCGGTAGCCGCCGGCTCGCGCGGTCGAGCTTCCACGCGGCGGCCACGAAGTCGGCGGCGTCGCGGGCCGTGAGGTCGGGCAGGAAGCCGCGCGAGACGTGGCCTTCGATGTCGTAGGTGGTGTCGCCGTCGTAGAAGGACGGGTAGGTCGCGACGCGGACCTCGCGGGCGAGCGCGGCGATCCGCTCCTGGCCGGGCCCGATCCACTCGCCGCCGCACTCGACGACGTGACCGTGGCCGATGTCGAGGTTGAGGGTGCGCCCGCCGACCCGGTCGCGCGCCTCGAAGACGGTCACCTCCGCGCCGCGGCGCGCGAGCTCGCGCGCGGTCGTGAGGCCGGCGAGCCCAGCGCCCACGATCGCGACACGCGTGCCGGGTGGCACCGGCAGGATCGGATCGGGAGCCACCGCGGCGGGGCGCGACGCCTCGCATCCGACGAGCGGCAGCGCGCTGCCCGCGCCGGTCGCGGCGAGACCGCGGAGCCACCCACGCCGCGACAGCGTGTGGCGACGTGCGGGTCCCCGGCTCACGGGCTCACCTCGTCGGCATCGCAGTCGAGCCGCGAGAGGAAGGTGCCGGCGGCGACGCGATCCTCCGCGGTGAGCGTCACGGCGATCGCGCGCATCCGCGGGTCGACGTCGGCGCGGCCGGGCTCGCTCATCTCGGTGAGGCGGCGCACCAGGTAGCCGAAATGCTGGCCGCAGAGCCGGGGCGCGCCGAGCGCGGGATTGCCCTCGCCGCGTGGGCCGTGGCATGCGGCGCAGCGCGTGGTGGCGAGCGTCGAGCCCGCGAGGACCGTCGCGTCGTCGGCGGAGCCGGTTCCGATCGGCACGCGCGTGGGCCGCGGCAGGCTCGCGATGTAGTCGGCGACGGCGCGGACTTCGTCGTCCGAGAGGGCGCGCGCGAAGGGCCACATCGCGGGGACGTCGCGGGTGCCGTCGCGGAGCGCGCGCAGGCGTTTGTCGAGGATCGCCGCGTGCTGGCCGGCGAGGCGCGGGATCGCGCCGTCGGGACGACCGCCGCCGTCGGCGAGGTGGCACGAGGCGCAGGTCCGGAACGCGTCGCGGCCGACCGCCCAGCGCGGATCGGCGGCGCGCGACTCGAGCACCCACGGATCGGCGGGGGGCGGCGGCGCGGGCGCGCGATCGGGTCGATCGCAGGCGGTAGCGAGCAGGGCGAGCGCGGCGAGCGCAGCGAGTGCCGCGAGCGGTGCGAGCGCGGTCCACGCGCTAGGATGCGGCGGCGATCGTCTCGTCACGGCCGCCGGATCCTAGCAACAATCGAGAGCGCGACGGTGCTCGAGCGGGGAGGCGCGTGAGCCACTACGACGTGATCGTGATCGGCGCCGGCGTGGGCGGCGGCGCCGCGGCGGCGTTCCTGACCCAGGCGGGCAAGCGGGTGCTGGTCGTCGAGGCCACCGAGATGCCGCGGCACAGCCACGTGTGCTCGGGGATCTTCACCAGCACGTTCGGGCTGCTCGACAAGACGCCGGCCGACTACCCGCACGAGATCCTGGAGATGGACCCGGCGAAGATCCGCATGGTCTTCGGGGGGCGGCGCTTCGGGGCGTTTCCCGAGCGCTGGGTGAAGCCCTTCTTCGACGAGAAGCTCTACTTCCTCCACCGCGGCGAGCTCGAGGAGTGGATCCTCTCGCTGGGGCGCGCGGAGCTGCGCACGCGCTGCCGCGTGGCGCCGGCCGACCTGGAGCTCGAGCGCGTCGGCGCCGGGGGGCGATACCGGGTGCACGCGGGCGGCGACGTGGTCACGGCCGATCGCCTGATCGGCGCGGGCGGCCCCAGTTGCCCGGTGCGGCGGCGGTTCTTCCCCACGCTCGAGTTTCCGCGCGAGGACCTCGTGGTGCTGAAGGAGGTCGAGCTCGACGTCGCCTGCCACGGCGGCGAGATGACGAGCTACTTCTACGCCGAGGGCGCGGTGGGCTTCGGCTGGGTCTATCCCAAGGGCGCGGGCGGGCGAATGACGAACGTCGGCATCTGCCAGGTGGGAGATCCCGCGACCACGGCCTCGATCAACACGCTGTGGAGCACGTTCTGCGCGGCGCTGAAGCGCGAGGGACGCTTGCCCGCGGACTTCGACCCCGAGAGCGCGATCGGCGCCGGCATTCATCTCGCGCAGGCCGAGTGCCCGGTCGCGGAGAACGACGGCACGTGCCTGCTGGTGGGCGACGCTGCGGCGGTGCTGCACCGCGATTTCTGGAACGGCATCACGCCGGCGATCGAGAGCGGACGCCTCGCCGCGCGCCACATCGTCGCCGGCGAACCCTACGAGCGCGCCCAGCTCTATCCCTATCTCTTCCGCCTCACCCGCCGCGACTCGCCGCTGCGCCGCCGCGCCGGCGACTACGCATTCCGCAAGGTCCTGCCCCGCATCGACCGCTGGCTACGCGGATCGGTGAAGTGAGCGGGGGAGAGTGTGGCGACCCTGACCCACGGTCTGGAGGGCGTGGCCTCCGGCGCGCCGTGAACGAGTCGGGATCGAGCCGCTGGAGCGCGGCCGCTCCGTCGGCCGCCTGGCGTGGAAGGCGGCGTCGAGGCTGCGGGCGTGAGAGGATCGAGATCGCGAGATCGCGATGAGCCGAGCGCCGAAGATCAAGATTCCGCCCGAAGCGAAGCGCTTCGTTGAGTGCGCGCGCCGCTACTGCGCGCTCGTCGGCGAGCACGAGAAGACGCCGATCCGGGAGCTCCTCGCAGCGCTTCATGTGCTCTTGCCCGAGCTCTATGCGCGCGGCGTCGCTCTCCCGACATCGAGTCGTCGGACGACCTCTTCCGGCGCGATCGAAGCACAACCTCCGAAGCTGGACGAAGGTGCGTAACGGGCTCTACCGGCGTCTCGGACGCAGGACGCACTACATGCAGATCTTCGATGCCTACGATCGCTTGGACCGCGGGAGCACGGTGGGGCTTCTGTGCGTCGACTTCGCCGATATCTACGTCGACGTGGCGGAAGGTCTCCGAATCTGGGATGCCGGCGACCGCGCCGATGCGGTCTATCAATGGCGTTGGAGTGCGAAGCACCATTGGGGTGGACACGCGGTCGCGGCGATCGCTGCGCTCCACTGGCTGCGCGAGAACCACGACTACGGCCCGCCGCCCCCGATGCCGTCCGACAAGACGCGCAAGCTGGCTGCAACCGTCACGCGATCACGAAAGGTTTGATCCATGGATGAGCGCCGATCCCCAGCGACGCCCGACCCGCGTGCCTTGCAGAGCCCGATCACGGATCCGAACCGGGCGCAGTGGGTGTTCCGAACCGGGCTCTTGGTGCTCGGTATCGGGCTCTACGTCGCGGCCACGCTGCGGGATCGCCGGCCGCGTTAGCAACCGCCAGCGGCGAAGCAGGCGTCTTGTCACGGCCTGGCCGCCGGTCTTGATCGCGGCGCTCGTGCTGCGGGCGGGCTCACGCCCGCCCCTACGCTCCGACGAGTGAGGAGCGTTGTGTGGGCCGGTCGGGCGCCCGCTCGGGAGGTTGCTCGAGTGGCTGGAGCGCGGCCGCTCCGTCGGCCGCCGGTGTGGATCGCGACGGTCGGAGGTCCGCTCAGCTCGGCGGCTGCGCCTCGGGGTCGCCGGCGTCGACGATCATCACTTCGTCGTCGGGATGGTCGGAGACGTCGGTCTCGCCGAGTGGCAGTCGATTGTGGCCGAGCTGCACCGCGGTCGCGACCGCCTGGTCAGCCACCCAGCGCAGCAGCCGGTCCTCGATCCAGCGTGAGAGCTTCATCGGGTCACCATCGGAAGGTGGAGGAGACGTCTTCGGGGCCGACGACGGCGAGCACCATCTTGCCCGGGTCGAGGTAGCCGCGCGCCACCCGCGCCACGTCCGCGCCGGTCACCTCGAGCACCCGTTCCGGGTAGGCGAGGTACTCGCGATAGCCGAGCCCGTAGGCCTCGTAGAGGCTGAACGCCTCGGCCTGACCGGCCGACGACTGCAGCGAGATCTCGAAGCAGCCGACCAGGTTGCGCTTCGCCCACTCGAGCTCGTCGTCGGTGATGCCGTTCTCGGCCACGGCGCGCAGCTCGCGCGCGAGCCCGTCCATGCCCTGCACCGCCTTCTCGGGCGAGGTGGCGATGTAGGCGCCGACGTAGCCGGGCTCGAGCCCATCGCGGGTGAACGAGAACACCGTGTAGGCGAGGCTCTGCTTGTCACGCAGCTCGAGGAAGAGCCGCCCGCCCTGGCCGGAGAGGACCGTCGACATCACCTCCAGCGCGAAGCGGTCGGGGTGGTCGAGGCGAACGCCGGGGAACGCCAGCACGATGTGGCTCTGCTGCTTGTCCTCGGCAGGGCGGAAGGCGCGCTTGACCTCGGTGAGCGCGGGGACCTCCGCCACGGCGGGCGCCCGGTGAGGCTCGGTCGACCACGTGGCGAGGCGCGCGTGGACCGCGTTCCGGACCCGCTCGGGGTCGACGTTGCCGACCACCGCGAGCACCAGGTTGCTGGGGCGGGCGTGCTCGGCGTGGAACGCGCGCAGGTCGTCGGCGGTGATCGTGGACACGCTCTCGAGGGTGCCCATGGTGGGGTTCGCCGCGGGGTGATCGCCGTAGAGCTCGGCCTGCATGACCTCGAAGGCGATCCGCGCGAGGTCGTCCTCGCGCGCCTCGATGTCGTGGAGGATGTCGACGCGCTCCTTCTCGACCTCGTCCTCGGGGAAGGTCGGGTGCATGAGCACCTCGGCCATGAGGTCGAGAGCTTGCTCGAAGTGCTTGCTCAGGAAGTGCGCCCGCGCGCCGAAGCTGTTGCGCCCCGAGAAGCCATCGAGCCCGCCCGCCATCTCGTCGACGGCGCGCGCGATGTCCTCGGCGTCGAGCGTCTGGGTGCCGCGCGTGAGGGTGGAGCCGACGAAGCTCGAGATGCCGGCCTTGCCCTTCGGCTCGACCCGCACGCCGCCCAGGAACACCGCCGAGAGCGACACCACCTCGACGCCCGGACGCTGGCGGATCAGGAGCTCCATGCCGTTCGAGAAGCGCTCGACGACGAAGTCCTGCTCGCGCGTCACGGTGCTCGCGTCGGCGCGCTCGAAGGCGCTCTCGGCCCCGCCGAGGAGCCGCGCGAGCGCCGCGTCGTCGAGCTCGGGGCGCTCGTCGTCGGGCAGGAGCAGCACCGCGGTGAGCTGATCGACGGTGAGGTAGCGCTGCGCCACCTCCAGGACCTCGGTGGACTTCACCGCGCGCAGGCTCTCGAGGTAGCGCGCCTCGAAGCGCCAGTCGTCGGCGAGGCTCTCGTAGAAGCCGAGTGCCCGCGCCGCGCCTTGCGCGGACTCCTTCTCGTAGACGAAGTCGCTCTCGATCACGCCCAGCGCCTTGACCAGCTCGGCGTGCGGGATGGGGGCGCGGCGCACCTCGTGGAGCTGCTCGAAGGTGGCGTGGATCGCGTCCTCGAGGTTGGCGGGGTCGAGCTCGAGGCCGACCACGAAGAGCCCGCGGTCGCGCGGCGTCATCGCGTAGGTGAAGATCGAGTGCACCAGCTCGGCGCGCTCCTTCACGTCGCGCCACAGCCGCGAGCTGTCGCCGTCGCCGAGCACCGCGGCGAGGACGTCCACCGGCGCCACGTCCGCCTCGCGGATCGCGGGCGCGGGGAAGCCCATGTAGAGAAGCGTCTTCTTGTACGGTCCGCGCGCGACGTGGACACGCAGGCCGGCGGGTCGCGGCTCGGGGACGCGCGGGCGCTCGGGGATGGGCACGTCGGCGGCGCGCCCGAACAGCTCGTCGATGCGCGGCCGCAGGGCCTCCGCGTCGACGTCGCCGGTCACCACCAGCGTGAGGTTCCGCGGCACGTACCACTTGTGGAAGAAGGCCTGGACGTCGTCACGGGTGAGGCGGGTGAAGACGGCGGGGTCGCCGATGGTGGAGAGGCGGTACGGGTGGCGTACGTACGCGTGCTCGAAGAGCAGCTCGTAGATCTTGCGGTCCGGCATGTCCTCGCCGCGCCGGTACTCCTCGTGGACCACCTCGAGCTCGCGGGCGAGCTCGGTGGCGTCGAACGAGCTCGAGAAGATCGCGTCCGCGAGCACGTCGAGCGCGGTGTCGACGAACCGGCTCGCGATCACCACGTGGTAAACGGTCGAGTCCTTGCTGGTGTAGGCGTTGATGTCGCCGCCCGCGCCCTCGATCTCGCGCGCGATCTCCCCGAGGCCGCGCCGCGCCGTGCCCTTGAAGAGCATGTGCTCGTGGAGGTGCGCGAGCCCCGACTCGTGCGGCAGCTCGTCGGCGCTGCCGGTCGCGACCCACACCTGCACCGCCACCACCGGCGCCGAGCGATCCTCGGCCACCAGCACCTTGAGTCCGTTGGGGAGCACCCAGCGCACCGGCTCGAAGAGGCCGGCGGCCAAGGTGGCGTGTCCCGCGCCGCGGGAGTCCTTCGCAAGGGTCGTATCCACGTGCTCCTTCGGTGCGCGTGGGGCCGCGAAATCACGGGAAAAACGCGCATCTGGCAAGTTACCCGCGGGGTCTCGAGCGAGGCAAGGAAGAGGCGCGATCGAGTGCGGCCGGGATCTCAGGTGCGGCTCGTAGCGGCGGCCGCGAGGCCGCCGGGCCGCAGGCCCGATCGTTCGCGCGTGGTTTCGAGTCTCGGCGGGCTCGCGCCCGCCGCTACACCTGCGGTGCGGCAGGTGCCGGGTCGCGAGAGCGTTGCCGCGCGACGCGCTAGAACAGGCTGCCCTGGGTGCCGACCTCCGGGTCGGCGCGGCGGATGATCTCCGCCGAGTCGTAGCGCACCGAGTTCACGAGCTTCGAGACCGGGAACGTCTCGAGCGGTCCCGCGTACGCCTTCACCAGGGCGAGCGCCTTCTCCTTCGGCACGTGCGCCACGTCCAGCCAGGTGTCGAGGTCGTCGCGGGCGAGGATCACGGGCATCCGATCGTGGAGGAAGGTGATGTCGGAGCGCGCCTCGGTCGTCACGATGGTGAAGGTCGTGAGATAGGTGTCGTCGGGCGCCTTCCACACGTCCCACAGCCCCGCCATCGGCAGCGCCTTGCCGGCGGGGTCGTGGATGTAGTGCGGGACGCTCGCCTTGCCGTCCTTCTTCCACTCGAAGAACCCGTCGGTGATGACCGCGCAGCGGCGCCGGCCGACGAGGTTCCGGAACGAGGGTTTCTCGGCGATCGATTCGCCGCGGGCGTTGATGAGCTTGGAAGCGATCGCCGGGTCTTTCGCCCACCCCGGCACCAGCCCCCAGCGCATGTCGCGCACGGCGCGGTGCGAGCCGGGGGCCTCGTCCGACCACGTGAGCACCAGCGCCGACTGCGTGGGCGCGACGTTGAAGCGCGGCCGGTGCTCGCCGGCCGCGCTCCACTCCGCGACCTCGAGGTCCTCGACGATCGACTTGCGATCCTGGGTCAGGGTGAATCGCCCGCACATCTCAGGACCATTATCTCCCAACCGGACGATTTCGTCGGTGCGGGACCCTCAAGTTTTAGGGGAGCCGCCCGATCACTAGTGGTGAGCGGGCGAAATGCACCGTTCACGGTGGGTGGCCGGATGCACGTGGGTGCGCCACGGTCCGACTCTCCGGAGCGAACGGCGACGCCACCATGGCTCCTCCGACGAACGGCTCTCGCGGTCCCCGGTCCCCCCACGTCCTGGTGGTCGACGACGAGCCGCCGATCCGCGCCCTGTGCCGACGAGTGCTCGATCGCGACGGCTACGACGTCGAGGAGGCCAGCGACGGCCGCGCCGCCCTCGAGCTGCTCGATCTGGGCGAATTCGACGTGGTGGTCACCGACCTGCGCATGCCCGAGCTCCAGGGGCTCGACCTGCTGCGTGAGGTGAAGGCGCGCCAGCCCGAGGTCGAGGTCATCATCATCACCGCCCACGGCACGGTGCACGACGCCATCGAGGCGATGAAGCAGGGCGCGCTCGACTTCCTGGTGAAGCCGTTCGACCTGGAAGAGCTCTCCCTCTCCGTGGCGAAGGCCCTCGAGCGGCGCTCGATGGTGCGCGAGATCCACACGCTGAGGAAGGAGCTGCGCACCCGCTACCACCTCGGCCGCTTCTACGGGAAAGCGCCCGCGATGCAGGAGCTCTACGACCTGGTCGAGCGCTTCGCCATGACCGACTCGACGATCCTCGTCAACGGCGAGAGCGGCACCGGCAAGGAGGTGCTCGCGCGCACCATCCACTTCCAGTCGAAGCGCGCCAACGGTCCGTTCGTGGCGGTGAACTGCGGCGCGATCGTGCGCGAGATCTTCGAGAGAGCTCTTCGGGCACGTGCGCGGCGCCTTCACCGGCGCGATGGCCGACAAGGCCGGCTACTTCCGCGACGCCAGCGGCGGCACGATCTTTCTCGACGAGGTCACGGAGATGCCGGCGTCGGCGCAGGTCAAGCTGCTGCGCGTGTTGCAGGAGCGTGAGGTGGTGCCGGTCGGCAGCACCCAGCCGATCCCGATCGACGTACGCGTGATCGCGGCCTCCAACCAGGACCTCGACGCGGCGCTGCGCGCGGGCCGGCTGCGCCAGGACCTCTACTTCCGGCTCAACGTCGTGTGCCTGCCGCTGCCGCCGCTACGCGAGCGGCTCGAGGACATCCCGCTGCTCGCGATGCACTTCGTCGAGCAGGCCGCGATCCGCGTCGATCGGCCCAACGTGACCGGGATCTCTCCTGCGGCGATCGAGACGCTCGCCGCGTACTCGTGGCCGGGCAACGTCCGCGAGCTCCAGAACGCCATCGAATACGCGGTGGCGCTGACCCGGGGCGTCGAGGTCACGGTCGACAACCTGCCCGCGACGATCCGTCACCTGAGCGCATCCGCGCCGATCCAGGCGGTGCTGCCGGGTGCGCCGTTCGAGGCGAGCGCCGCGCTCACTCCCGTGCCTCCGGTCGCCGTCGCGCCCGTGAGCGCGCCCGCGGCGGAGGGCCCGTTCCCCACGCTCGACGAGCTCGAGCGGGTGCACATCCAGCGCGCGCTCGCGATCACCGGCGGGCAGCGCAAGCGCGCCGCCGAGCTGCTGGGGATCGATCCCAAGACGCTCTACCGCAAGCTGCTGCGCTACGACGAGGACGCGGGCGGCATTCCCGCCGACCCCTGCGCGGGGCTGCGCGATCACCCGAGCGCCGACGTGATGTAGGGCGGAGAGCGCGTCGCGCCGGCTCAGCCGGCCGCTTTGGGATCCGGCGGCGCCACGGCGCGAAGCGCGGCGCTCGCCTCCACCGTCTCCGCCACGGACGCGATCTGCCCGCCGGAGATCATGTCGGCGAGGCACTCGACGACGCGCTCGTCCCACCACCCGCGCTCGGCCTCCTCGCGCAGGATCCGCATCGAGGTCTCGGGCGGCGTGGGCTCGCGGTACGGGCGTCGGGTGCTGAGCGCGTCGTAGATGTCGACCACCGTCACGACGCGCACCTCGAGCGAGATCTGCTCGCCGCGCAGCTTGCCCGGGTAACCGGTTCCGTCGAGGCGCTCGTGGTGGTGGCGCAGGATCGGCACCGAGCGCTCCATGGTGCGCATCGGCAAGCACAGGTCCGCGCCGATCGGTGCGTGGGTCTCGATCAGCGCGCGCTCGGCGTCGGTGAGTCGGCCGGGTTTGCGCAGGACCTCGTCGGGCATGGCCACCTTGCCCAGGTCGTGGAGCACGCCGCCCAGCCGCACGACGTCGAGCGTCTCCTCGTCGAGCCCGAGCGCCGAGCCCACCAGGCGCGCGTAAGCGCCGACGCGCTGGCAGTGCAGCCCGGTGTAGCCGTCGCGACGCTCGACCACGCTCGCGAGGCTCTCGAGTACGCGCGCTGCGTGCTCGAGCTCGTCGGTGAAGCGCTTGAGGGCGAGCAGCGAGCGCACCCGGGTGGTGAGCTCGGTCAGGTTGACCGGTTTGTTGAGGAAGTCGTCGACACCGAGGTCGACCGCGCGCAGCTTGTTGGCGAGAGTCTCGAGCGTGGTGACCATCACGATCGGCACGAGCCGCGTCGCCGGGTCACGCTTGAGCGCGCTGACGACGCCGAAGCCGTCGAGCTCCGGCATCAGCGCGTCGAGCAGGATCAGGTCGGGCAGCGCCGCGCGCACCGACTCGAGCGCCTCGCGCCCGTTGGTGGCCTCGCTGATCTCGTAGCCCTCGAGCTGCAGCACGCGACGCAGCAGCTCCCGGTTGGGGAGCTGATCGTCGACGACGAGGATCCGGGCGCGGCGCATGGCTCAGGCGGCGAGGGCGTGCGAGCCGCCCTCCTGCGCCGACCCGGGACCGCCCGGACGTTCGCCCGCGCGGACGGCTCGACCGGCCACTCGCGGCGCCATCAGGCCGGAGCGGTGCTCTTGATGAACGGGCTGAGGAGCTCGGCGATGGTCGAGCCAGCGCGGAACAAGCCGTACCAGAGCAGGAAGCCGATCAGCAAGAACGGGAGGAAAGCCGCGAGCAAGAGCAACATGGATCACTCCTTGTCGATACCGAACGAGGACAGGTCGTCGCGCTGCCAGGTCGTTCCGTCCGCGAAGTCGGCGCTCAACACCACGGCCTCGACGCGGGTCGTGCCCAGGAACGCCGTGAGGGGCCACGGCCCGCCGGCGAAAGCCTCACCCCGACCGGCCTGGCGGCTACCGCCGGCCGCCACGAACCATCGGGTGCCCTTGGTGAGGTGCTTGAGGACGGTGTCGTGCTCATCGTAGCAGCGCAGTGCCACCTTGTAACCCACGACGGTGCGGTCGCCACGGTTGGTGAGCCTGAGGTTGGCGAGCGGAACGCCGAAGCGGTCCTCCTTCACCCAGGAGCGGGTGACCTCGAGGGGGGCGCTGGCGTCCTCCGCGGGGGGAGCTGCGTCGGGCGCGCTGGTCGTGGCGGCGCTGGCCGCGCCGGCCGCGCCCGAGCGGGCATCGTCCGCGGCCACCGCGGCAGGAGGTGGCTCGGTCGCGGCGGTCGCGAGCCCGGCTGGGGTCGTGGGCGCCCCGCTCGCGCAGCGCTGCATCCGCGAGCGAGCCTCGGCGGCGAGCGGGCTCTGTGGGAAGCGGCGGAGCAGTGTCTCGAAGCGCTCGCAGGCGGTGGTGTTCCAGCCGCGCTCGAGGTCGGCCGCGCCCTCGGCGAACAGGTAGCGATCGTCCTCCTCGAGCTGCGCCACGCGCTGCTCGCACGCGGCGAGGCTCGCCTCGAGCGCGGCTTGCGAGCGGGCCTCGTCGCCGGTCGCGCCCCGGCACGACGCGAGCGCGATCAGCGCGAGCCCGACCGCGTGGCGCGCGACCGACGGGAGCGAGGGGTGAATGCTCGGGAGTTCCACGGTGACGGAGATCGAATTCATCACTCGGACCGTCGCACGATACCCGTCTGCAGCAAGCGGCGGTAGAGGTAAGTCTTCTCCAGCTGGTCCTGGGTTTCGCCGTTGGCGCGGTTGTAGTCGTCCACGAATTTCTGCGCGAAGACGACGGTGCCCGAGAAGCTACCGCGTTCCTTGCGCAGGGTGCGCATCGACGACACGTCGTCGGACGGCAGAACCACGTGGTAGGTCCACCAGAACGCGGCCAGCACCACGGGGACCGCCAGGCTCGTGACGTACTGAGCGATGCGGTTGCCCAGCATGGGCGGTGGCGCGGGAGCGGGCCTCTCGGGCTCGAGCTTGCGATGGATCTCGGTCTTGCTCGGGCTCACGGTCCGGGCTCCCATCCGAACGTCGCCTCGCCGACGTCCTTGATGTCGACGTGCACCAACCCGCCGGGCGGTGGGCCGTTGCCGACCAGCGTGCATGGATCGACCAGGGTGCACGACGGACAGGCGCGGGTCTCGCGTGCCCACGGGTGAGGATCGATCCACACCCGCGAGCGGCCGAGTGGGTCGCGCGCGATCGTCAGCCGCGCGATCTCGCCGAGCCGCGCCTCGGCGTCCTGGTCGCCACGCTCGCTCGTCACCCGCAGGCGATCGCCGAAGTAGGCGACGCTCAGCGCGCTGCCCAGTGACCCGTCCGGCTCGTAGTCCTGGCTCGAGCACTCGAGCATCACGTCGCGCAGCCGCAGGTGCGAGCCGTCGGCGCGCGCCAGCTCGGCGACCACGGGACCGCGGTCGCGCTGGGCGCGGAAGCGCGCGAGCGCCACGAGCGCGTGGGCGTGCGCAGCGATCGCCTTGGCTTCGGCCCGCGTCAGCTCCGGCGGGTCCCGCCGCATGGCGCGCTCGGCCTGGTTCGAGAGCGTGCCGGCGCTCTGCGCCACTCTCACGAGGCCGACCGGGTCGAGCGCGGCGCGTTCGGTGACGGCGCGGATGGCGTCGTCGGCGTCGGCGTAGCGCCCGTGTTCGACGTAGATCGCCACCACCTCTTCGAGTGCGGCAAGATCGGGAGGCACCTGCTCGAGGCGCGGCGAGAGCGTGGCGAGCGAGTCGCGCGCGTCGGCGTCGAGGTCGCCGGGCTGCATCCCGGTGCATCCGAGCGCGGCGGCGAGCGCGAGCATCGCGGCGAGGCGAAGACGAGGAGCCATGTGCGGGCGATTCTTATCCAGAATCGGCGGGCTGTCGCGGGCGACGAACGTGGGCGCGGTGAGCTCGTGAGGGCGCGGCGCGCGGGCCGCCCCGCGACGCGGCGACGTCCCGTCTCGCGGGGCGGCGGCTTTCCGGAGGAGGTGGAGGCGATCGTGGGGGCGATCCCCGTGGGTCGCGTGCTTTCCTACGGAGATGTCGCACGGCTCACGGGGCGACCCCGGGCGGCCCGCGCGGTAGCGGCGGTGCTCCGGGGCCTTCCACCGGACTCCTTGGTGCCCTGGCACCGTGTCGTGAGTCAGGACGGGACGGTGCCGAGCGGGGGACGCGAGACGTGGGCGGCGATCCAGCGCGCTGCGCTCGTCCGGGAGGGCGTGACGTTCGACGACGCGGGGCGGGTGGTGATGGATCGGACGGCCTTCACCGGGCGGATCCCGTCGCCGCAGGCTCGAAAGGGGGCCTCACGCCCCCCTGCCGGTTCGGTTCGGTCAGGCGTCCGACGGGGGTGAGAGGCGGCTCGACCCCCCGGGACACGCGCCTGGCGCGTGCACGGGAGGCCTCTCTCGAGCCCGACGCGCGCTCACTCGAGCGGTAACCAGAGGCTCGCCCCGCGCCGTACGGCCGCTTTGGCTCGACCCTGGCGCTCGACGCGGCCGTCGACCACGAAGCGCTTGCAGCTCAGGCACTTCGTGACGAACTCGTTCTGGGAGAAGCGGATCTGGTAGACGCTCTTGGCGCCGCAATGCTCGCAGGTCGAGGGGCCCGCGGGGCCGGCGCGACGAGTGTGGGCGGTGGAACGGTCGGCGAAGGGGCTGGTCGGGGGCCGGCTCGACGCGGCGCGATGGCTGTCGAGGGCCGTGGACCGGTCGGCCACCGTGTCGAGGATCGGTTCACCGATGCCGGTGACCGGGTCGATCGACCAGCGACGGTGGGAATCGAGGTTTTCCGCGATCAGGATTTTCCGGCCATCCGCTTCGTGCCCGGCGCCGGTCCACTTCATTCCCAGGTGCGCCATCGCGTTCATCGGGGCTCCTTTCGTCCTGGCCACGGTCCGACTCGCTCAGCCGCTCTCCGGGGTGGGCGGGTAGGTCGCATCCATGCCCCGTTGGCGTCGCAAGCACCGTGCCATCCCCCACTGGATCTTGCGCTTCGATCTCCTCGTAACCCCAACATACAGGTGTCTGTGTGTTCGACGTGTGACATCGTTGCATATTTTGCGCGATGACGCAACGCATCAGATGCGCCGCGTCATCGCGCGCCCCGGCGGGCTGCGGACGCTTTTCCGTCACAGGAGTGTCGGTCGGTGCGTCACGAGCAACGCACCCGGGTCGCGCTCGCGACCTGGCGGTAGCAGTGGGGGCGGACGGGAGATAACCGGGTGGGTGAGCGGGATCACTGAACGTCGAGCGAGGTCACCACGGTCTGGCCGGTGTTTCGTTCCCCGTCCGTGGCCAAAACGCTCAGCTCATATCGACCCGGCGCGAGCGGCGCGGGCAATGCGAGGGCGCCCTGGTCGAGAGAGCCCTCGACGCTCACCACCACGCCCGATCCGGAGCGGATCTCGAAGCGCGTGCTCACCGATTCGGGTCGCTCGGGGCGGAACCGGAACGCGTCCGGAGTGTTGGGGTCGGCGTCCGGAACCGACGCCGGATACGTCACCCGCGCGCTCACGCTGTCGCGGTCCAGCTCGATCCGGTCGATCACCAGCGCTCGGCTCTCCCGGACTTTGAACGGGCTCGACTCGAAGTGGTACGGCGTGCCGTTCCAGTAGGGCGGGTTGGCGTTGGCCTCGCTACCGTCGTAGTTCACCCCTTCCACCCGGAAGCGGTAAGTGCCCGCGGGGGTGTCTGCGACGGTCTCCCAGTGCATCGACCACAGGTGTGGCTCGGTGTCCGCGTGCTTCTCGTCGTAGTCGTAGACGAGGATCGTCTCGAGCCCGGCTTCGTCGACCACCTTCCCGCCGCGGGTGCGGACGTCGTCGAACGAGCCCCTTTCGTTCTCTCGCTGCAGCACCACGTGCGGGGTGTCGATCTCCGGGTCGCCGCCGATGAAGGACAGCACCGCGGCGTCGAACCGGTCGATCGTCTCCGGCTGTCGCACCACGCCCGGGTTCCGCGAGGTGACGGGCCGAGTGAGCAGGAGGGGCGCCGGATCGTCGTAAGCCGGCTGGTCCTCCGGCGGAGCGGTCTCGGCGCCCGTAAGGCTCCGCGCGAGGCTCACCGAGCGGTTCATGACCCACTCGCCCCACAACGGCCCCCACGGCTGGAGCTGCATCTCGTAGCCGTTCGTGAGCCAGTCCTCCTTGGTGAGGATGTACTCGAGGTAGTCCTGGCTGTAACCGAAGACCCAGCTGTCGTGGAACGAGGAGCCCGCCACCTTGCGCTCGAGCTTCTGGCGGAGCTCGAGCGAGAGCGGGGTGGTGGGCTCGCCTGGCACCGCAGCGATCGTCAGGTCGCGCAGCGCCGCTTGCGCACCGTCGTGGACGACCGAGGCGCCGCGGATCCTGAGCGACGAGAGCTCGGTGTCGAACAGCAGGAACGGCTTCTTGTACGGCCCACCCTCGGGGTTCGAGCCGATCACGATGTCGCGCAGGAAGTCGTCGCTGTGGCCGTCGACGGTGACGTTGTTGAAGAGCAGTGGCAGGAGCAGCTCGCTCACCACGTTGCCGATGATGGCGCTGTGGTAGCCAGCGGGGCGGGTGAGACAGACGAACGGATCGGTGAAGTCCGGGATGCCGGTCATCGGGATCAGCCCGTCACCACACAGGAGCTGGCCGAACGGGGCGGTCCAGCGCGTCCACGGCTCGCCGAGATTCGGATCGTCGTAGCCGAGGATCTGGCGGTCCTGACGCTGGATCGACGAGATCATCGAGAGGCCGTCGACGGTGGCGCGCGGCACGGCCTGCTTCCACAGGCCCGCGACGATCGGCGCCACTCGCTTCGAGGTCTCCTCGATCTGCTGGAAGCCCGTGGCGGTGGGGCTGATGTCGCCCGCGGCGCCCTGGACGTGCATCACCATCACCCGCGAGCCGATCGCGTCCTCGACGCCGAGCTCCATGGCCTCGGTCACGTCGCCGGCCATGAACAGATTGGTGTCTTCGAGGGCGGTGCCGTGGATGCCGAAGTGGAACAGGACGGCGAGTGGGCTCGCGTCCGCCTTGTCGACGCGGAACACGCTCAGCCGCTGATCCTTGATGAGGCCGTCCGGCTCGCCGTCCGGGAGCAGATCCCCGTTCGAGTCGGCACGCGCGATGTCCTGGTTGTCCACGAGGTCGAGGACGTCGTTGCCGACGCGGCGGTCCTTGTAGACGAGGTCCTGCGGGTCGAAGCTCGAGGCGGTCGCCACCCCGAGCTTGGCGCTCGCGCGCGCGGCGAGGGCGTCTTCGATCGCGCGCGCGATGCTCTGCGCGAAGCGCTGGAAGATCTCCTCGTCGTAGGCGTCCATGCCGCCGACCGAGACCAGGAAGTTGTTCCAGTAGGGCGCGCCGCTCTGGTGGCTGTGGCTGGCGGTGAGCAGCAGGTTCTGGGTGAGATCGACGCCGGTGTGCTCCTTGACCCGCTCGACCACCCGGTTACGGAGCGCGAGCAGCGGGAAGATCGCGTCGAGGTGCGCGATCACCACGGTTTCCTCGCCGCCGTCCTCGGGCGCCCAGCTCAGCGCCAGCACCTGCACGCGCGGTCGCGTGTAGATCCCGATCGAGGGCGGGATGATGTGGGCGTGGGGGCGTGGCCGGCCCGCCTTGCCCTCCGGTGGCTGGGGACCGCCGCCGAACGGGTGATAGATCAGCGCTTCGGTGCGCCCGCCGTATCCGCCCAGGCTCACACCCACGGGGAAGTCGATGTAGCGGCTGGCGGCGCCGGCGCTCAGCCCGGCCGGTACCGGGGGCGGTGGAACCACGGGTGGAGGCGGGGTGGAGGGGGCGCGCGACGAGCCGCTGTCGCAGCTCGCGAGGAGCGCCAAGCCGGCGGCGACCGACGCGGCGGTGCGCTTGAGCGAGCTGAGGCGACGGCGACGCGACGCGGCGGAGCGGGTTGGCTTCATCGGCCTCGGGACCCAGCGCGGCGCGCGCTCAATGGGGCAGGAACCAGCCGATCCCGACCCCGGCGGCCAGCGCCGCCACCGCGATCGCGATCGACACGCCGAGCGAGAGTGACTTTCTGTTGGGCTTGGCGTCGTACTGAGCCTGGATCTGCTCCAGGCCCTGGAGGAACTCGTCGGCACTCTGGATGCGCTTGGCCGGGTCCGGCTCCATGCAGCGCATGATGAGCTGGGTCACGGCCGAGCGGACGGTCTCGGGGACCTCGTCCTGGATCCGTGATGTGCTCGGGGGATCGAGGGCGAGCGACTCCTTGAGCCCCTTCGCGACCTCGAGCGAGATGCTGTCGGGGTTCACGTCGGTGGGCATGTCGAGGACGAGCAGGTTGTAGAAGACCACGCCCAGCGCGTAGAGGTCCCAGCGCGCGCACTGCCGGAAATCCAGCTTGCGCGGGTCGGCGTCGTAGATCTCGGGGGCGAGGTAGCCCTCGGTCCCCTTGAGCACCGCGGGCCCGGGGCGCTTGCCGCGCTCCAGGGTGAGCACTCGCGCGACGCCGAAGTCGGTGAGCGTCACCAGGCCGTCGTCGCCGATCAGGATGTTGGACGGCTTGATGTCCGAGTGGGCGATGCGCCGTCCGTGCGCGAACTTCAGCACCTCGCCCAGCTCGCGCAGCACCCTCATCGCGTTCGAGAACGACCAGCGCTCGCCCTCGCGGAGGATGCGGTAGAGCGAGCGTCCCTCGACGAACGAGGTGATGAACCACAGCTCGCCCTCGTCGACGATCAGATCGAAGACGCGCGGGATACCGGGGTGCTCGAGGCGAGCGACGATGCGCGCCTCGTCGCCCGCGCTGCGCACGCGCGTGTCGGGATCTCCGCCGAGGATCCGCTTGAGCCCCACGACCCGCTCGAGCTTGAGGTCGGTGGCGCGGTAGACCTCGCCGCCGCCTCCCTGACCGACGCGGTGGTCGACGCGGTAGCGCCGCGCCACTTCGTGGCCGGGCCGGATCGCGGGGATCTTGGACGGGGACGCGCTCAGCTCGTCGGCCATGGGGCGGTTGGTTGGACGAGGATCAGGCGCGGCGCACCCGGAGGTCGGTGGGGGCCGAGAGTAGCACGGCTATTTCCGGCCTTGCCACACGGATCGAGCGGCGCCGGGCGGGCGTGCGCCACCCACGGTCTCATGGATCGCTCCGCCATCGCACCCGGCCTTCGAAGCTCGCCGCCAGCGCCGCCGTCACAAGGGTGGGAGCGGCGTCGCCGAGCAGCGCGCCGCGCAGGAACGCCGTCGTCAAGGCGCGCACGATCGTGAGCGCAATGTCCTCTTCGAGCAGCTCCTCGAACGGTGGCAACGTGAGCGGGCGATGGCCGGTGGCACCCGACTGGAGAAAGGTCCGGAAGAGGTCGTGCGCGGCGCGCGCCGAGTCCGCGAAGTGGAAATGGTCCGCCGGCTCGAGCACCGCGAGCGCCTTCGGTGCGCCGAGCTGGGCGAAGAGGGCGTCGATTCCCTCGAGGAGGCAGAGCGAGTCCCGATCGGCCGCGAGGATGAGCGTCGGCACGGAGCGCTCGCCGAGGGGGAGCCCGCGGTAGCTGTTGCCGACCTTGAGCGGGTCGAGCGCGCGATCGAGGATCCCCGGCGGCGCGTGGGGCACGCACGCGCCGATGCGTGGATCGAGGGTGCTCGCCACCAGCGCGGTGAAGCCGCCGAACGAGTGTCCGACGACCCCGATCCTGCCGGGATCGAGGCGCGAGGCGAGCTCGCCCCCCAGCGGAGTGGCCGGGTCGAGGGCCGCGTCGATCACGGCGCCGACGTCTTGCGGCCGGTCGATCGCGGACTGCAGCGACCTGGCACCCTGCTGGTCGCGCGGCGTGGCGAGCACCTCCACCATGGTGTCGTCGACGTGGTCCGGCGCCACCACCACGAAGCCGTGGCTGGCCAGGTGGGTGGTGAGGAACGTCGACGCGAATCGGTAGCCGGCGTGACCGTGGGAGAAGACGGCGAGCGGCAGCGCGTCGAGCCCGGCGGGGCGCGCGTCGCGCACGGCCGCCTGCCTGGTGGTGGCGCCGCCCGGGATCGGGATGCGCACCAGGTCCATCGTCGAGCGATCGAGATCCTCGCCACGATGCGCCTCGTGCGCCGGGTACCAGACCTCGACGGGAAGCGTGCGGCCGTCGCGACGGACGTCCACCACCGTCGACGCGCGCACTCCGACGGGGTGGCGCCCGCGCGCGATCGGATCGAAGGACGAGCTCGTCATCGGCGCCTCGGTTCCCGGGTGTGGGCGCGAGCTTTACACCGGCTATACGCAACGTCACGATCCGTAGCGACCGGTCTCGGCGTCCCGTCGGCTTCGGCGGCGACGAAGCGCCGCCCTCCAGCCCGTTCGGCGCAAGGGCGATCCAAGTCGTGGTGGCCCGTTTTGACCGCTCAAGGCCAGTCGCTCGGTCGACGGCGTCCCTGGTCAGCAAGGCACCGCGCGGGCTCCGAGCTAGGATGCGGACCCTGCGAACACAGAGATCCGGGGAGGATTTCGTCATGCCGACACCGCGACCCATGCTGGCGCTCGACAAGCGCACCGACGCCGTTGCCAAGGCGATCGCCGACTATCACGCAGGAGTGGTGGCGCGCGTGAAGGACGCGATCGAACGCGACCCGGTGGTGGTGGTCGGCATGGCGCAGAACCCGTTCGTGAAGAAGGCCCGCGAGGCGCTGAACGGCGCGGGCGTGAGCTTCACCTACATCGAATACGGCAGCTACCTGTCGGCGTGGAAGGAGCGGCTCGCGATCAAGCTGTGGAGCGGCTGGCCGACCTTCCCGCAGGTGTTCGTGAAGGGCGTGCTGATCGGCGGCAACCAGGAGACGCGCGCCGCGCTCGCCGACGGCTCGCTCAAGAAGATGCTGGGCTGACGCGGGGCCTCCCGCGCGCGCCGCGACGAACGTCGGATGACCGAGCTCGTTCACGGGGTCGAGGTCTCGCGCGAGCTGCGCGAACGCGCTCGCAACCCGCCGATCCGAAGCGGCGCCGGCTGCCTCGCCGCCGAACTGGCGCGCGTGCCGGAGCCCTTCGCCGTGCTCACCCAGCCCGAGGTCTGGCGGTCGGTGCCGGAAGCCGCGCGCTCGCGCGCCGCGCACGTCGCGTTCGTGCACTCGCTCGACCGCGACGCCCTCGACGCCACCGAGCGCGCGCTGCCACGCGTGGCGGCGGTGGTCGGCATCGGCGGCGGGATGGTGGTCGACAACGCCAAGTGGGTGGCGTGGCGGCGCGCGATCCCGTATTTCCCGGTGCCGAGCAGCGTGAGCGTGGACGCGTTCGTGTCGAACACCATCGCGGCGCGCGAGGCGAGCCGCGTCGTCTACCTCGGCTTCGTGGTGCCCGAGGTGGTGATCGTCGACCCGACGTTGATCGCGACCGCGCCGGCGCGGTTCAACCGCGCTGGCGTGGGGGACCTGCTCTCGATCCACACCGCGCTTTGGGACTGGGAGCGGGGCGCCGCGCACGGTGGGGCGGCGTTCCTGCCCGCGATCGCCGCGCGCTCGGCGCGCATCCTCGATCGGACCGACGAGCTCGCGAGCGCGATCGGACGTACCGAGCCCGAGGGGCTGATTCACATCGCCGAGGCCTTCGCCGAAGTGAACTCGCTGATCATCGACGCCGGTCACAGCCAGCCCGAGGAAGGCAGTGAGCACTACCTCGCGTACGCGCTCGAGGAGGAGACCGGGAAGTCGTTCGTCCACGGCGAGGTCGTCGGCCTGGGCGTGGTGGTCATGGCGACGCTGCAAGGCAACCGGCCCGAGCGGGCGCGCTCGATCCTCGCGCGCTGCCAGGTCGACTGGCAGCCACGCAACCTGGGCATCACCCGCGCGGCCTTCGTGCGCGCGCTGAGCGCGTTGCCGAGCTTCGCCGTCCGGACGCGCGCGCCGTGGTCCGTGGCGAACCAGGCGCCGATCCCGGCCGACGTCGTGGAGGAGCTGCTCGGGGGCCCGCTCGCCGATCTCGAGTTCGCGCCCCCGCGAGCGCACCCGGCATGAGCACCGTCGCCGCGCGACCACCCGTGCCGCCGCAGCGCCTGCGCGCGCTGCGCGCCGTCGCGGCGCTGCTCGCGCTGGGAGTGGTGCTCGGCGGCGCCGAGCTGGCCTTGCGGCTGCGCCCACCGCCGAAGCTGCCGTTGCCGCCGCACTACGACCCGTCGCAGCCCGGCGTGGAGTGGGTCGAGGTCCCCGGCGGCGGCCGCGCGCCGGTCTACCGGGCGGGGCAGAGCACGTTCCACTGCTACGACCGCACCGTCGCCGGCGCGCGCACCTGGGACCGCGAGTCGAATGCGCCGGACGGCACGCCGGTCGGCTGTGTTCTCTACCGCACCAGCGAGCGGGGATTTCGCGATGCGGACGCTGTGGCGCGTGAGACCTCGCCAGCGGACCGCGTGACCGTCGCCGTCGTCGGCGACAGCTTCACCTTCGGGGAGGGAGTGCGCGAGAGCGAGCGCACCACCGAGCGGCTGGCGGCGGCGCTCGAGGAGCGCGCGCCCGGTCGCTTCACGGTTTCGAACCGTGGGATCCAGGGGCTCAACCTCGAGCTCGCGCTCGGCGTGTATCGGGCGCGGATCCGCGCCGAGCACCCGGCGGTGCTGGTGTACGCGTTCGTGCCGAACGACGCGCAGCCGTTCGGCGAGACGATCCACGACGAGACCTTCTTGCGCGCGGTGCCGTGGCGGCTGCCGAGCGAAGGGCTGGGGCGGTGGTGCCAGCTGTGCGAGCTGGTGGGGCGGCGGGTCGGCGCGATGCGGGTCTCGGCGGACACGATCGCACACGTGCGGGAGTCGTTCTCGGGCCCCTCGGGCGACCGCTCCGACGCCGTGCTCACGGCCTTGGCGCGGGAGACCGCGGCCGACGGCACCCGGCTCGTCGTCCTCGAGTTCCCGATGACGCCGGGGATGGCGGGCGATCCCGCGCGCTACCGGTTCGGCTTCGTCCGCGACCACCTCGCCGCGCTCGCGAACGGGCTCGCGGTGCCACTCGTCGATCTCTATCCCGACGTCGCGTCGTGGCCGCGCCAGCGGCTGTGGGTCCATCCGACCGACCCGCACCCCTCGCCCGAGCTACACGCGCTCGCCGCGATCCAGCTCGTCGAGCCGGTGCTGGCGGCGGCGCCGCCACCCCCCTGAACGGGAAGGGCCGGCTGGCGCGAGGCGCCACCGGCCCTTCGGCGAAGCTCGGATCCGCGGGCGGATCCCGAGCTTCGCGATGGTGCGACGGACTCAGGCGATCGAGTCGAGGCCCTTCTGGAAGCGGCCGGCGTGCGACTTCTCGGCCTTGGCGAGGGTCTCGAACCACTCGGCGATCTCGCCGAAGCCTTCCTCGCGGGCGGTCTTCGCCATCGCGGGGTACATCTCGGTGTATTCGTAGGTCTCGCCGGCGACGGCGGCCTTGAGGTTGGCGTCGGTCGCGCCGATCGGCTGGCCGGTGGCGGGATCGCCCACGCGCTTCAGGTAGTCGAGGTGGCCGTGAGCGTGGCCGGTCTCGCCCTCGGCGGTGTCGCGGAACAGGCCCGCGACGTCGGGGTAGCCCTCCACGTCCGCGACCTTCGCGAAGTAGAGGTAGCGGCGATTCGCCTGCGACTCACCCGCGAAAGCGGCCTTCAGATTGTCGTGCGTCTTGGAACCCTTGAGGTCGGCCATCTCTCTCTTCCCCCTGGCTCACTCACGCGAGTGAGTCGTTGTTGGTAATGATTGTCGTCGAGAATAGCGTCACGCGAGGTCGTGTCAAGACAACACCACGTGTCGTTTCGCCGCGATGCGCCACGCGGCCGAGCGCACCCGACCCCGTCACTGAGCGGGCAGCGTCTGCGTGTACGCGAGCAGGTCGCCTTGGTCCGCGAGCTCGGTGATCCCGCGCTCCACCGCGCTCGGCATCGAGGTTCCTGGCACTCCCCAGCGGATCCGGTGGAGCGTCCTCCATGGTTCGCCGCGGGCGGCGGTGCCGACGAAGACCGATCCGCCGCCGTCGCCCATGTCGATCGCCTTGCCATCGCCGCCGTGGCAGAGCGCGCACTGACCCACGACCAGGTCCGGGTTCGAGGTCGAGGACGCGTAGAGGGGTTGGCCGGCGTTCGCGTTGCCGGTCGCCTGCCCATCGGCGGCGATGACCGCGCGGGTGTCCACGAGCCCCTCGCGCAGGAAGCGCACGAGTGCGAGGATCTCGTCATTGTCGAGCTGCTCGTCGAAGGAGTGATCGGAGCCCGTCAGCGCCGACCCGCCCGAGGCGGGCGGCGTGCCGGTCTTGAGGACATCGTAGAGCTCCTGATTGGTGCGCCCCGGCACCCGCTCGATCACGCCCGCGACGCCGGTGAAGTGCGGGCCGGTCGCGTACGCTCCCATCGAGCCGCGGTAGTCCCAGCCGTGGCATTCCTGGCAGCGCCACGTGGCGGACCCGGCCTGCGTGCCGCGGGTCTTCGTGTAGAGCGCGAACGTGTCCGAGGGCGCGCCCGCACCGATCACCGTCCACCACTCGTCCCAGAGCAACGCCCCGCGGCGCAGATCCGACCCGGACACGCTCAGGTCGGTGGCCTGCGGTTGTCGTCGTAGTTGGTGCCGCAGCCCGCCACCGCGAGCGCTGCGAACGCCCACGACAGCGCGACCCGGGACGTGACCGAACGGCGGGCGGGACTCACGCGCACTGAACCTCCTCGACCAGCGGTAACGCGGAATCGGCATCGAGATCGGACGGATCCCGGAGCCCGGCGGCGAGACGCCGCGCCCCCGCCACGCCGATCATGGCGGCATTGTCGGTGCAAAAGCGCATCGGGGGAATGAGCACGGCGAAGCCACGCGCCTCGCCTTCCAAGCGAAACCGGGTCCTGAGCGGCCCGTTGGCGGCGACACCGCCGGACAGGATCACGCGCTTGGCACCGGTCTGCTCGAGGGCGGCGAGCGTCTTGCCGACCAGCACGTCCACGACGGCCTGCTGGAACGACGCCGCCAGATCGGCGCGCCGGTCGGCCGCCTTCTCCGCGCCGAGCTCCCGGACCACGGTGAGCACCGCGGTCTTGAGGCCGCTGAACGAGAAGTCGAGGTGCCCCTTCTCGAGGGTGGGGCGCGGGAACGCGAACGCCCGCGGATCGCCGCCCTCGGCGGCTTTCTGTACCGCTGGGCCGCCCGGATAGCCGAGGCCGATCAGCCGCGCGACCTTGTCGAAGGCCTCGCCGGCCGCGTCGTCCAGGGTGCGTCCGAGCCGCGTGTAGCGGCCGAACGCCCGGGCGTGGAAGAGCGACGTATGGCCGCCGGACACGATCAGCGCCACCGCCGGGAACACGTCCTCGTCGGGAGCGTCGAGGAGCGGCGCCAGCATGTGCCCCTCGATGTGATGGACGCCGACGAGCGGCAGGTTCCGCGACCAGGCGAGCGCCTTCGCGAAGTTGACGCCCACGAGGAGCGAGCCGACCAACCCGGGCCCGTTCGTCACGGCGATCCCACCGATGTCGTCGAGCGTGACCCCGGCCTCCGCGAGCGCTCGCTCCACCACGGGCCGGATGCTCACCACGTGGCGGCGGCCGGCGATCTCGGGGACCACGCCGCCGTAGGGCTGGTGCGCGGCGACCTGGGTGTCGACGACGCTCGAGAGGAGCGTTCGGCCGTCGTCACCGATCACCGCCGCCGCGGTCTCGTCGCAGCTCGTCTCGATCGCCAGCACCCTCATGAACCTCGGAGGGTGCCACTCGCCCGGCGAGGGCGGCAACCACGAGCGCGGTGCCCGGCTGCTGGGGCGTCGCCCTTTCTTCGCTCGCGCCGGCAGGTGGACGACTGGTAGGCTGCGCGCCGTTCCGGGCACGGGACGCGAGGAGCGATGCCGACCACCACGACGACCTTCTGCCGGATCTGCGAGTCCCTCTGTGGCCTGGAGGTGACCGTCGACGACGGACGGATCACCGCGATCGCTCCCGACGAGAACCACGTCGCGACGCGCGGCTTCGCGTGCGTGAAGGGGCTCGAGCAGCACCATCTCTTCGATTCCCCGACCGTTTGCTGCGACCGAGCCGCCGCGACGGCGAGCGCTGGACCGACCTGGGCTGGGAGCAGGCACTCGGCGAGATCGGCGCGAAGGTCCGCGCCATCCGCGACCGCCACGGCGCCGACTCGATCGCCATGTACGTCGGCACGGCGGCCGGCTTCAGCGTCCTGCACCCGATCTTCGCGCAGGGCTTCATGGACGGCATCGGCTCGCGCAGCATGTACGCGTCGGCGACGCAGGACTGCGCGAACAAGTTCGCGGTCGCCCACCACGTCTACGGCTTCCCGTTCACCCAGCCGTTCCCCGACGTGAGTCACACCGAGTGCCTGATCATCGTGGGGGCCAATCCGGTCGTGTCGAAGTGGAGCTTCCTGCAGGTGCCGAACCCGGTCCGCGAGCTCAAGGACATGGCGGCGCGGGGCGCCAAGGTGTTCGTGGTCGACCCGCGGCGCACCGAGACCGCCAAGATCGCCGGCGAGCACGTCTTCATCCGCCCCGGCACCGACGCTTTCTTCTATCTCTCGTTCCTTCACGAGCTGCTCGCGGTGGGTGGGGTCGATCGCGAACGCGTCGCGCGCCACATGACCGGTCTCGACGAGCTCGCTCGGCTCGCGAAGCCCTGGCCGGCCGAGCGCACCGCCGAGGTCACCAAGATCCCCGCGACCAAGCTCCGCGAGATGGTGGCCGCGTACGTCGGCGCGCGCGGCGCCGCGCTCTACAGCTCGACCGGCGTCAACATGGGCGGCCACGGCTCGCTCGGCTTCTGGCTCCAGGAGGCGATCAACGCCGTCTCCGGGAATCTCGACCGACGCGGCGGCACGCTGGTGGGGCAGGGCGTCGTCGACTTCCCCGCCTTCGGCAAGAAGACGGGCGCGCTGCTCCGGCCGGATCGCTCGCGGGTGGGCGACTTCGCGTCGGTCAACGACGCGTTCCCCGGCGGGATCCTCGCCGACGAGATCCTGACCCCCGGGCCCAAGCAAGTGCGCGCGCTCTTCGTCACCGGCGGCAACCCGCTCATCACGATGGCCAACGCGGGACGGCTGCGCGAGGCGTTCCAGAACCTCGAGCTCCTCGTCACCCTCGACATCTTCCGCAACGAGACCGGCTCGATCGCGCACTACATCCTCCCGTGCACCACGCCGCTCGAGCGCCCCGACCTGCCGTTTCTCTTCCCGCTGCTCCTCGGGCTCCAGCGCAAGCCGTACCTGCAGGCGACGCGTCCGATCGTCGAGGCGCCCGGCGACGTCCGCGACGAGGCGACGATCTACATGGACCTGTGCCGCGCGAGTGGGGTGAGCCTGTTCGGCTCGCGGGTCGCCCAGCGCGCGTTCGAGGCGATGACGGCCGTGCGTTCGCGCTTCGCCGGTGGGCGGCGCCAGCTCGCGCAGGAGAGTGTCCTCTCGCTGCTCCTGCGCGCGACCCGTGCCGGCAGCTTCGGCGCGCTGCTGCGCGAGCGCCACGGCCAGCTTCGTCCGGCTCACGCCACCGAGGCGTTCCTCGGCAAGCGCGTCGTGACGGACGACGGCAAGGTCCACCTCGCACCGCCGGTGCTGATGGAGGAGGCGAAGAAGGTCGACGCGGCGTTCGAGCGCGAGCGCGCCCAGGCCGATCGCCTGAAGCTCATCACCAAGCGCGCCGTCCACACCCACAACTCGTGGACCCACAACCACGAGAAGTTCGTCGCCGACGGCAAGCACACCAACTACCTCTACGTGCACCCGAGCGACGCCACGCGCGCCGGTCTCGCGGAGGGCGATCTCGCGGACGTGTCGACCGACGTGGCCACCGTGCGCGTGCCGGTTCGGCTGCTCGCCGACCTCATGCCCGGCACCGTCGCACTGCCGCACGGCTGGGGGCACCAGCACGCGGTCGGGCTCTCGGTCGCGAGGAAGACCACCGGCGTCAACGTGAACCTGCTCGCCGCCGACGGGCCTGACCGCATCGAGCGCGTGTCGGGCATGGCCAACCTCACCGGGTTCGTCGTCGACGTGAAGCGCGCCGCCGGCCCGCTCGCGCCGGGCTCGTGGTCGGGGATCGCGGCTAGCGCTGGTTGACCGGGTCTCGACGGCGAGTCGCGGACTCGATCTGGTCCAAGAGCCAGGTCTGGCCCTGCGCCTCGAATAGCGGCCTGGCGGCAGCGAGACGTTGCAGCGCCTCCTCGCAGCGGCCGAGCCTGGCCAGGGCGAGGGCCGATCGGCCGTAGAGCTCGAGCGAGACGGCCTCGGTCAATGGGTTGCTAGCCATGTCACTGGCGATCTCGGCTCGCGCCCGATCGAGATCGGCGAGCGCGTCTTGATGACGTCCACCCGCGAGGGCCACCAGGCCATCCACCATCGAGATGGCATGGCGAGCACGAAGCGGTGCTCGGGACCGCACGTCGTCCACCAGCGATCTGGCACGAGCGGGATCTGCGTGCTCTGCGGCGGCGAGTGTCTGCGCGAGCCCGATCGCGTATTCGACGTTGCGGGGATCGACTGCGTGGGCGCGCTCCATGCATTCCAGGACACGCTCATCGTCGTTCGTCGCCGCGTGGAGAAGGCTCATCTTGTGCCAGTACATCCACTCCGGCACGTTCGGGTCATCTTGGAACGGGCGGAGCGCCTCTTCTGCTTCCTCCATCCGACCGAGCCCGGCGAGCGCCTGCGCTCGACGCCCAGCGATCTCGATGGCGGGCAGGCGCACCCCTCGCGGGCCGACTGCGGTTCGTTCCAGGTCGTCGACGATGGCGAGCACGTCACCCCAGCGGTGCCAGACCACTGCGCCGATGAGGCGCTCATACGGAGCGGCAGCGGTCCGCACGCGGTGAGAGGCCTGCACGAGGAGGCCGAGCGGCACGAGTCCCAACACGATGAGGAGCCCGTCGAACAGGTCCAGCCGCCATGCCCCGGGATGTCGCAGGTAGATCATCACGGGCGCCGCGATTACTCCCATCAACGCCGGTGGGAGGAGCGCGGACCGCACCACCGCCACTGCAGCGTCGGGGCCTCCTCGCCTGATCCGTAGTCGCGTTTCCGCGGAGAGCGAGCGGCGCTGGAAAGCCAGCTCCGCCGGGTCGAACGTCGAACGGATGGCGGCGTCGAGCTCGCTCGATTCCACATGGACGTCTCGCAGGCCTTCGCGGACGAGCTGTGCGACGGCGTCGTCGCCACTCGCCGCGTCTAGCTCGCGGACCACCTCGCGCCCCCGCGAGTCGCGCGCGGTCAGGAGGTAGGGAGGCATGTGCGTATCGATCACGACGCCGCGCCCCGTCAGGGCGCCGCCGCTGGCACGACGTTACCTCCGCTCGCGGTTCAACGGAGCGCACGCCCAGCGTTGCGCCCGCTGCGGGGCGGTCGGTAGCATCGACGGGTGGTGCGCGACGAGCGTGCGCTCGTGGGGGATCGCCGACATGACGGGTGAGTCGAGGGCGCGAGGGCACGGCCGTGGTCGTGCGATCTGCTGGGTGGTCTTCGCGGCGCTGTCCGCCCTCGCGAGCGGGTGCGCGCCGACCGTCGACTCGGTGGAGCCGAACCCGGGAGTGCCGGGGCAGAACGTCACGATCCGCGGCGCCAACTTCGGCGTCGAGGGTGACGGCAACACGTTCGCGGTGACCTACGACGGCGCGCCGATGACGGTCGTGAGCCGCAGCGCCAGCGAGGTCGTCGCCCAGCTCCCCGACCCCAAGCCGGTCGGCACCTACGACCTGGTGGTGAAGGTGGGGCGTGCTGGCGGCGCCGAGCTTCGGCCACACGATCTACTCCGCGCCCGCTCCGTGGCAGAACCCGAACGCCAAGGCCGACGCGTTCCGGCTCTTCTATCGCGAACGCCTGGGTCAGGTGGTCCTCGCTCACAACCGCTTCTCGCTGATCAACGACGTGGTGCCGGCGATGACCCTCGGCGCGACGTTCGTCGCGCATCACGGCAGCGACTGGGAGATCGAGGCCCACCCCAAGGACAACAACGAGATCGGCCAGAGCGCCTTCAACGCCTGGCAGGCTTACAAGGTGTTTCGCACCCGCGACCTGGCCCTCACGTTGATCCGTATGTTCGAAGGGCTGGTGGTGGGCGGCAGCGCCTCCGGCCACCCCGGGATCACCTCCCGCGAGTGGCAGCCGGGCTGGACGCTCGCCATCGACGGCCCGAACGGCGGCTCCGTCACGCGCACCCACGACGGCCAGAGCGTGAGCCCCGGCGAGAGCTTCCCCGCGCCCCTCGAGGGCGAGATCGCGTCCACGTTCTTCGCCGATGGCCGCTACACGTACCGGGTCGATCCCACCGAGACCTACTTCACCGCCGAGCCGCTCTTCGCGATGGGCTCGTACGCGCTCACCTTCGTGTTCTCGGGGCTGCCCAGTTTCTTGCGCATCTCGGACTGCTGCTCGTCGTTCATGGTGAGCCAGCTCGGCACCTACGAGGGCTATTTCTGGGGAAATCACGACTCACGCGACAACTTCCCGGACCACGCGATCGGCTACCTGGCGGCGCGCGAGTGCGCCTCCGATCCGCTCGTCGATGCCGACCTGCGCGCGAGCTGCGAGCGCGCCGCGGCGGTCGGCCGCCAGGTCGGCGACTCCGTCGTGAGCCACGGCATGAACCTCATGACCGTCGGCGAGACCTCGCCCTACGACCAGCTCATCGTGGCTGGCGCGGTGCGCCCCGACGGGAGTGTCGAGGATCAGGATCTGGGGTCGATGAACTCGTGCCAGATGTCGTACATGGCGAAGGCGCTCTCGAGTGCCGGGCTCGCCTCGCCGGTCGAGGTGGTGGCCGTGCCGGGCTCCTACGACCTGCTGCTCCTCGAGATCATCTTCGATCTCCTCGGGCTCCCGCCGCCCGCGATCGTGCCGAGCTGCCTCCACCTCGACGACGCCTATTTCGGCCTGAGCTGGGGCGACCTGCTCCGGATCGAGGTGGGCGGAACGCCGGTGTTCGACGCGCTCGACGACCTCCTCGCCGCGGACGCGAACGCCTGGCTGCCGATCTTCCACCAGCTCGTCGACGCCCTCGAGCAGCCCGAGCGCAGCGCGCGCGTCCTCGTCTACTACGGCGCGCAGACCGAGAACGAGGCGGTGCGGGCGGCGGCGCAGGCGACGCTCGGCCAGATCGCCGAGGTCCACCGCCGGGTCGCGCAGGCGATCCTGGACTGGGCGGGCGGCGCGGGCGCCAACCCGGGCGAGGCGTCGTGGGCGCGCCGCTCGCTCTACCAGGCGTCGATGGTCGCGGTGCCGTTCGGCGTGGGCGGCGCGAGCTACGCGGTCGCCGACTTCGGCCCTGGTATCGGCGACGCGCAGGGTTACGAGAGCGTGCTGCAGCGCGGCGAGTCCGCGCCGTGGGGGCTCCTCAGCGACGCGCAGATCCAGGCGAACATCGATGCCGAGCTGGCAGGCGCGCACCCGTGGAACCAGGAGCGCTACCTGGCGCGCTTCGCCGACGGCCCGCCGCTTCGGCGCGCCGGTGACCACTACGAAGCGGTCGGCGCGGATGGGCAGTTCCACGCGATCCCGAACGTGAGTCACCAGACCTTCGGCGGCGTCGACCTCCTGCGCGAGGCGCCGCTCTGCGCGATGGCGGCGGATGCCCTCGATTGCTCGTGGGCGAAGCTCGGCTGTACCCGGCCCGACCTCGACGCGACCCACGCGGTGGACGGGGCCGACGCGGCACTCTTCGCGAGCGCGTGGAGTGTCTACGGACCGCCGGCCTCGCTCGCCTGCGACGCCGGAAACGGCTGGTGCGGCGGCGCCGACCTCGATCGCAGCGGTGTGCTCGACGGCGAGGATCAGGGCTTCATGGCGGCGGCGCAGGGGTGCTGGTACTGAGCCGGGGAGGGCCGGCGGGGGATGGAACCCCCGCCGCTACGACGGACGCGAAGGGGACCGCCGGTCGGTCGCCGCGGGCGGGCGCACGACCCGCCCCCACGGGGTCGGGTGGTTCGCGGGATCCCGCATCGATCGGCGTAGGGGCGGGGCCCGTCCCCGCCCGAGGCCTTCATCGGGCTGGTCCCGCCGCTACGGCCGCTCGGGCGGTGGCTCGATGCGGATCGCCTTCCACACCGGGAACGGCGAGCCGTCGAGGGTTGCGGGCTCGTACTTCCACCGGCACACCGCCTTCACGACCTGGCTGACCATCGGCTCGCTGCCGGCGTAGACGTCGACCGCGTCGACGTCGCCGCGCACGGTGACGTGCGCGTTGATCATCACGACCGTGTCGGCGCCAGGCTTCGCGCCCTTGGGAGGCCTCGGCAGCGCGTTTCCCGGCTTGGGCCTGGGCGGGACGACGATGTGATCGCCGGTCTTCGGCTTGGGATCGTCGAGCTTCGCCGGACCGGAGCCGCATGCGCGACGCTCGGGGTGGTGCGGCTCTCGGCCCAGGCCGCGCTCCGCCGAGCCCGGCGAGCAGCAGGACCACCACGAACGTGATGCGGCGGCGAGTGGGGCGAGCGGGCATCATCGTCGGCGACTCCGGGCACGCGGGGATACGCGCGGCGGCGACCTTACAGCGCGGGGTTACACTCGCGCCACCCACCCGGAGATCCGATGAGCAGCACGCCGACGACCCTCCCGAGCCTCGCCACCTACTCGCTGCTCGGCCGCAGCGGCCTCAAGGTGAGCCCGCTCTGCCTCGGCACCATGACCTTCGGCACCGAGTGGGGCTGGGGCAGCCCGAAGGAGACCGCGCACCGCGTGCTCGCGCGCTACCTCGAGGCCGGTGGCAACTTCGTCGACACCGCCGACGGCTACACCAACGGCACCAGCGAGGAGCTCATCGGCGAGTACTTCGCCGAGCACGGCTCGCGCGACGCGGTCGTGCTCGCCACCAAATTCACGTTCAACGCGCGCGCCGGCGACCCCAACGCCGGAGGTAACGGCCGCAAGAACATCCACCGCGCGCTCGAGGGGTCGCTGCGCCGCCTCCGCACGGACTACGTCGACCTCTACTGGATGCACGCGTGGGACGGGCTCACGCCGGTCGAAGAGGTACTCGACACGCTCGACGCCCTGGTGCGCGCCGGCAAGATCCGCTACGTCGGCTTCTCCGACGTACCCGCGTGGTACCTGGCGCGCGCGCAGACGATCGCCGAGCTCCGCGGACGCGAGCGGGTGTGCGCGCTCCAGCTCGAGTACTCGCTGGTCGAGCGCAACATCGAGCGCGAGCACGTCCCCGCGGCACTGGAGCTGGGCGTGGGCCTGTGCCCGTGGAGCCCGCTCGCGAGCGGCTTGCTCACGGGCAAGTACCAGCGTCAGGGTGAAGAGGTGTCCGGCAGTGGCCGTCTCGCCGCGATCCGCGGCGCGGGCAACCCGAACTTCGACAAGCTCTTCACCGACCGCAACTGGGAGATCGTCGACACGCTGGTCGAGGTGGCGAAGGGGATCGGCCGCAGCCCCACCCAGGTGGCGCTCAACTGGATCACCAGCCGCCCGGCGGTGACCTCGACCTTGATCGGCGCAACCAAGGTCGAGCAGCTCGAGGAGAACCTGGGCTCGCTCGAGTTCGAGATCCCGCGCGAGGTCGCGGCGCGGCTCGACGGGGTGAGCCGGCCCGAGCTGGTTCACCCGTACATCTTCTTCGGACCCGAGATGCGCGCTCGCATCACCGGCGGCACCACGGTCACGCGCAATCGCGGCTGAGCGTCGGTCGGCGACGGAGCGCCGACGCTCCAGCCGGTCGAGGGGCGACCAGCTAGCGCGCTTCGGCAGCGAGCTCGGTCACCGCGGCGATCAGGCCGTCGATCTCGACCTCGGCGTTGGTGGGGCCGGGTGACGCCCGCAGCGTCCCTCCCGGGAAGGTGCCGAGCCGCCGGTGAGCGGCCGGCGCGCAGTGCAGGCCGACCCGGAGCCGCATGCCCCAGTCGTCCTCGAGCCGGGTCGCGGTGAGCGACGGGTCCTCGCCGACGATCGTGAACGACACCACCGGTACGGCTCGCTCGCTCGCTCCCGGTCCCCACACCGCGACACCGTCGATCGCGCGCAGGCCGGACTCGAGCTGCCGTGCGAGGGCCTGTGCGCGCGCATGGAGCGCGCTCACGCCTTCCTCCAGCACCAGCGCGATCGCCTCGCCGAGACCGGCGATGCCGGGTGTGTTCGGGGTGCCCGCTTCGAGCGCCTCCGGCAGTTCGGTCGGCTGCTCCTCGGACTCCGAGTGCGACCCGGTGCCGCCGCGCACCAGCGGCTCGATCTGGACACCCCGACCCACCGCCAGGATTCCCACGCCCGGCGGCCCGTGCAGCGCCTTGTGGCCTGAGCACGCGAGCCAGCTCGCCCCGAGCGCATCGACGTCGAGGGGGAGGAGGCCCGCCGACTGCGCGGCGTCGACGCCGAGGCGCACGCCCGAGACCTCGCACCAGCGCGCGATCGCTTCCAGGTCGAGGGCCTGTCCGTTCACGTTCGAGGCGTGGTTCACCACCAGCCAGCGGGTGCCCTCGCGGCGCCCTGCGTCGAGCGCGGCGGCGAAGCGACCCGCGTCGGGATCGTGCGGCACCACGCCGACCTCGACCCCGTCGCGGCGGAGCCGCGCCAGCGGGCGCGCCACCGCGTTGTGCTCCATGTCGGTGGTGAGCACGTGGTCTCCCGGGCGCAGCGTGCCGCGCAGCGCGACGTTGATGGCCGCGGTGGCGCCGCTGGTGAAGATCACGCGCGCCGCGTCACCGATGCCGAGGAGCCGCGCCGCGCGCTCGCGCGCCGTGAACACCAGCCGGTTCGCCTGCAGCACGCCCGCGTGTCCGCCGCGCCCCGGGCTGCCCGCGACCTCGCGCAGGCACCGCTCCACGGCGCGGATGACCCGCTCGGGCTTGGGGAAGCTGGTGGCCGCGTGGTCGAGGTAGATCATGGGCGAGGCGGGAAGCTTCTCACGTGCGCCGCGGCTCCGCGACCCACCCGTGCGCGGTTTGCGTGCTCCCGCCGCGGGTGAGAAGCTCGCGCGTCATGAGATTCTCGCCGATTCATTCCAATCTCGGCCGGTTCGCGGGCCCCGCAGCGATGGTCCTCGTGCTCCCGCCGCGGGCGCGGCGCGCGCCGACGACGCCGCGCTCCTCGACGCGATGAAGCACGAGCTCGATCGAAGCATGAAGGACCTCGCGCTCGAGCACTACCAGCGGCCGTACTTCATCTCCTACATGCTCGAGGACGAGGACGTGCGCCGGCTCGGCGCGGTGTCGGGTGCGATCAACGAGCGCGCGACGAACCACCGGCGCCGGCTCTTCGTCGAGGTCCGCGTGGGGAGCGCCCACTTCGACAACACCATGATCGACGCGCCCGACCTCGATCTCGAGAGCGAGTCGGGCGACGTGTACGGGTTCCGCCAGGCACCGCTCGACGACGATCCCGACGCGCTTCGCACCGCGTTGTGGCGCCTCACCGACGCGGCCTACAAGGACGCGCTCGCCGAGCTCGCCGCCAAGCAGGGCAAGCGCGTGGTCGAGGTCGATCCGAACGAGAACGTCGACGACTTCGCGGCGCGCGAGCCGGTGCGCGCGAGCGAGCCCGCGGCGCCGCTGGTCATGGACACGGAGCGCTGGGCGTCGCTGCTGCGACGCGAGACCGCCTTCCTGCGCTCGTTCGAGCACCTGACCGAGGGCTCGATGCTCCTCGACGTGCGCAGCGAACGTCGCTACTTCGTGCAGAGCGATGGCACTCGCCTCGCCACCGAGGATCACTACTGGTCGCTCTACGCCGAGGCGAACGCCACCGCGCCCGACGGCATGAAGCTACAGCGCACGCGCACGTTCTATCAGCGCGAGGAGGCGCAGCTCCCGAGCGACGCCAAGATCCACGAGGACGTCGCGGCGATGGCGGCCGAGACGCTCGCGCTCCGCGAGGCGCCGGTGATCGCGCCCGAGAACGCGCCCGCGCTCCTCGACCCGTCCGGCACCGGCGTGTTCTTCCACGAGGCGGTCGGGCACCGCCTCGAAGGAGAGCGGCAGCGCAGCAAGACCAGTGGTCAGACCTTCACCGCCAAGATCGGCCAGGCGATCGTTCCCTCGTTCCTCTCGGTGGTCGACGATCCCACGGTGCCGGAGCTGCAGGGCACCGGGCTGTACGGCCACTACCGCTTCGACGAGGAGGCGACGCCCGCGGCGCGCGCCGTGCTGATCGAGAACGGCGTCCTGAGGGGCTACCTCATGAGCCGCACGCCGGTGCCCGGCTTCGCGGTCTCGAACGGCCATGGCCGCTCCGACGGCAAGCGCGATCCGATCGGCCGCATGGCCAGCCTGATGGTGCGCGCGTCCGAGACGGTGTCCGCGGAGAAGTTGCAGGAGATCCTCCTCGACGAGGTGCGCAAGCAAGGCAAGCCGTTCGGGCTGATCCTCGAGGACGTGACCTCGGGCGAGACCAACACCTCGCGCCAGAACTACCAGGCCTTCCGCGCCACGCCCGGGCTCGTCCACCGCATCGATCCCGCCACCGGCGAACGAACGCTGGTGCGTGGCGTCGAGATCGTCGGCACGCCGCTCGGCGCGATCTCGCGGATCCTCGCAGCGGGCGACCAGGTCGAGGTGATGAACGGCTATTGCGGCGCCGAGTCGGGCTACATCCCGGTGACGGAGGTGGCGCCGCCGGTGGTGGTGCAGAACATCGAGCTGCAGCGGCTGTCGTTGCCGTCGCGACGCCCGCCGCTGCTCGCGCCACCGGCGTTGCTCCGCCAGCGAGGTGAGTGATGAAGCGATGGGATCGTCATGACTTGCGGGTATCCCGCGCGCTCGCGAGTTGGCCGCTACTCGGTGTGCTCGTGCTCGTCCCCGCGAATGCGACCGCTGCGGACCCGGCACCGGGGACCTCGGGCGGGGCGGGCGGCCACTGGCAGGTTCCCGGCGAGATCCAGCAGCCCAAGGGCACATGGCAGGTCCCTGGCCAGATCCAGAAGGCCGGCGACCTCCAGAAGCCGGGCGAGATCCAGAAGATCGAGGAGAATTGCCGCACGCGCCTGGTGCTCGGCGCCGATACGTTGTTCGAGTTCGATCGGGCCGATCTCACCACCGGGGCGGTCGAGTCCCTCGGCTCGCTCGCCTCCACCATCCGCGAGAGCCACGCGCGCGCTGCTTCGGTCGAGGGACACACCGACGTGAAGGGCGCGGACGACTACAACCAGAAGCTCTCGGAGCGGCGCGCGGTGGCGGTGCGGGACTGGCTGGTCGCCGAGGGCGCCGTCGCGGCGGGCACACCGATCGTCGGCTACGGCGAGTCGAGCCCGGCGGCACCGAACGCGAAGCCCGACGGGAGCGACGACCCCGAGGGCCGCGCCCGCAACCGCCGCGTCGAGATCGTGCTCACGACCTGCGAGCCGTGAGCCGCGGTCGAGCCGGCGACGGGGGATGGAACCCCCATCGCTACAGCGGTTTTCGTAGAGCGGGGAGCTCCGTCCCCCCGCGAGCGCTCAGCCCGGAAACCTCAGACGAATTCGTCGCGAGACCGACAAGTCGCCGTCAGATCGCGGGGAACGCAGGACGCTGGCCCGCAGTCGTACTGCACGGTACGGCGAGGGCCAGCGTTCCGAGTACCCCGCGAGATCACGGCGAATCGTCGGCCGCAGGAGAAAGCGGCCGAGGTTTCCGGGCTCAGGGCTCACACGCGCTCGTACGGGTCGAAGAGCTTCTTGTACTCGTCGAGCGCCGAGCGGTCCGTCATGCCCGCGATGTGGTCGGCGACCGCGCGCTCGAGGCCCTCGGTCTCCATGCGCCGCTGCACCGCGGGGGGGAGCTGGCGCGAATCCGAGCAATACGCCTGGAAGAGCTCGCGCAGGAAGCGCTGCGCCTTGGCCGACATCCGCATCACGCGATGGTGGTCGTAGAGGTTGGCCTTGAGGAAGCGCTTGAGCTCCGCGTTGAGCTCGGCCATGTCGGCGCCGAACGTCACCACGTGCTCCTTGGTGGCACGGACGTCGTCGAGGCTCTGCACGCCGAGCCGGCGCAGGTTCTCCTCGGTGGCGCGGATCAGGTCCATCACCTGCCAGTTGATGATGCAGCGGATCACTTGGTAGAGGACGAGGTGGGGCTCGAGCTTGCGCTCGCGCTCCACCACCGCCGCATAGGCGTCGCGCCACAGCCGCACCCCGGCGAGCTGCTCGAAGGTGAGCATGCCGGAGGTGATGCCGTCGTCGATGTCGTGGTTGTTGTAGGCGATCTCGTCGGCCATGTCGGCGATGGTCGCCTCCAGGCACGGCGAGACCGACGAGTCGTACTGGGCGATGGTGGGGTGGTCCGGGCGCTTCGAGTGCTTGGCGATGCCGTCGCGGACCTCCCAGCTCAGGTTGAGCCCGGGGAAGCCGGTGTAGCGCTCCTCGAGCACCTCGACGATGCGCAGGCTCTGGACGTTGTGCTCGAAGCCGCCGTGGTCGCGCATCAGGTCGTCGAGCGCGCGCTCGCCCGAGTGGCCGAACGGCGTGTGCCCGAGGTCGTGGGCCAGGCTGACCGCCTCGGCGAGCTCCTCGTTGACCCGCAGCGCCCGCGCGATGGAGCGCGCGATCTGCGTGCCCTCGAGCGTGTGGGTGAGTCGCGTCCGGTAGTAGTCACCCTCGTGGTTCACGAACACCTGCGTCTTGTACTCCAGGCGCCGGAACGCGGCGGAGTGAATGACGCGGTCGCGATCCCGCTGGAACGCGGTGCGGACGGGGTCTTCGTGCTCGTCGTAGCGGCGGCCGCGCGAGGTCCGGCTCAGAGCCGCGTAGGGGGCGAGGTTTTCGAGCTCGATCGCTTCGTACGCTTCGCGGGTCCGCACGTTTGCCCCTCCCTGGGGACCGCGGCAGGATAGCCGACAATCTCGCGGCCCTCGCACCGGCCCCGCACCGCTCGATGGCGCGAGCTCGGCCGGGAAGGAGAACGGTCGTGGACATGCCGGCGCTCTCCGATCGGCGATACGAAGGCGTCCACTGCCACCTCGCGATCGAGCGGCCGGCGGCGACGATCGTGGTGGTCCGGCTGGAAGGCTGGGATGCAGGGGAGTGGGGCGACCTCCCGATGCGGGAGCTCGGGCAGGATCTGGCTCGCCCCGAGTCGCTCGAGCTCTTCATCGACGCCCGGGCGGTCCGAGGCGCCACGACCGAGGTCAGCGCCGAGTGGGCGCGCTGGCTCGCCGAGCATCGCGACCGCTTCCGGCACGTGAGCATGCTCACGGGCTCGCCGTTCGTCCGGCTGACCGCTAACTTCGTGCGCCGGTTCGCGGAGCTCGGCGAGGTCATGCGTATCTATACGGACGAGGTCGGCTTCGACGCAGCGCTCGCACGGTCCGTCGCTGCGGCGGCGACCGCCGGTCCGGCCTCGCCCGTGACGAGCCTCACGGCGAGCGACCGGTGAGCCTCCTCGTCCTGATCCCGTTCGTGGTGCTGCCCGCGATCGGCCTGCTGTTCGCGATCCGGACCGGGATCTTCGTGGCGACGAGCACCCGGACCACGGCGCAGATCGTGGGCTACGAAACGATCCGGCCGCTCCCCGGCAGCGAAGACACGGCGAGCCGGCAGGTGCCGATCGTCACGTTCGCCGACGAGCGGGGGAAGATGCAGCGAGTGACCCTGTCGGATGGACGTCCCGATCGCGCTTCGTCCGAGGACGACGACCTGATCGAGATCCGCTACCGGAGAGGCGACCCACGGCGCGCGCGAGTCGCGGACTGGAAGACGCTCTGGCTCGTCCCGCTGCTATTCCTGGTCCCCGCCGCCGGGATCACCGCGTACGTCGCCGCAATGCTCGTGTGGGACCTCGTGGTGAGACAGGTCGGCGCCGCAGCCGCGCACTGATCGGGCGCCTCGGGGCACTCGTGGCCACGCTCCGGAGACACGAAAGGCGAGTGGCTCTCGCCACTCGCCTTTGCGGACCTGCTACTCGATCGACCCAGGAGAGAAGGGCGGCCCCCCAAGACACCACCGCAAACCCAAGGCCCCCCTTCGCGAAACCGTTTGTTTGTTGAATTTTTCCCCAGGAAAACGCCGGGGCCTTGGGGAGCACGCACCAGAAGGCTTTAGCGAGCGGCATGCCAAACGGTGGGCTGTGTCGAACGCAGAACGTCGGTTTCCGAACCGCCGGAATCGCTCGCGAAACCCGGTGTCCTTCGCGTGCCGCCGTGCGCCGAAGGCACGCTTCCCGAGGCGACTCGCGTCGCAGAATGCGAATGCGTTGCAGAACACCGCGCGACACACTCGCCACACACGCTCGGCGGGCGCTGTAGGCTGGCGTTTCCACCGACGCCGTCCCGGCTAGGCTGTGAAGCCATCGAGCGAGAGTGAAGCGCCGCGGGGGGACGGAGCCCCCCGCGCTACGAGAACCATCGTCGCGACGTGGGTTCCATCCCCCGTCGCCGGGCCTGTGCTGCTTCCGTGAGCGACCCACGCGGAACGTTTCACAGCCTCACCGGGGCCGCCATGACCAGCGACGAAACGCGCCACGACGAACTCCCCGCCGTCGGTACGCCCCCCTCGCCGTGCTTCGAGACGCTCGCCGTCGGCGACGAGCTGCCGCCGTTGACCAAGGGCCCGCTCGAGCGGGTCCAGCTCGTCAAGTACGCCGGTGCGTCCGGTGACTTCAACCCGATCCACGTCGACGAGCCCTTCGCCAAGAGTGCGGGCTATCCGTCGGTGTTCGCTCACGGGATGCTCTCCATGGCCTTTCTCGGCGAGCTCCTCACGAGCTGGGTGGACCCCCGTCAGCTCCGCGAGCTCGGTGTGCGCTTCGTCGCGATCACCTGGCCCGGTGACACGGTTCGCGCTCGTGCCACGGTGGCACGCAAGTTCGAGGCGGAAGGTGAACGTCGAGTCGAGCTGGCGGTGTGGACGGAGAATCAGGACGGCAAGCACACACTGGACGGCACCGCGGTCGTGGGCTTCCCGTGAGGCGCGCGCGGGCCGAGGGCCGCTGTGCCTTGCGCCGCTCTCGCGCTTGGGATTGGTTGGCCCGACGATGTCGCGCGTACCCATCCACCGCATCTCGCTGCCGACGCCGTTTCCGGTCGGCGCGATCCACACCTACCTGATCCTGGGTGAGCGCCCCACGCTGGTCGACGCCGGTGTCGCCAGCGACGCCTCGTGGCAGGCGCTGCTCGCGGGGCTCGCCGAGCACGGTCTCGCGATCACCGATCTCGAGCGCGTCGTCCTCACCCACGGCCACGTCGACCACTACGGCCAGGCTGCGCGCATCCGCGGTGAGTCGGGCGCCGAGGTGTGGGCGCACGCCCGCACCGCGCCCCTCGTCGCGAGCTACCCGTGGAGCACGCCGCCGGTGGTCGCCGCGAACGTGGACTTCTTCTTCCAGAATGGCGCCCCGCGCGATGTCGCCGAGCGGGTGGGGGAGTTCCTCGCCAATGCCGTCGACCTTCAGCAAGGCGTCACGGTCGACCAAGCGGTCGAGCACGGCGCGGAGCTGCCGCTCACCGAGGACCACGCTCTCACGATCTTCGAGGTCGCGGGTCACTACCCCGGGCACATCGTGCTCTACGACGCGGAGAGCCGTGAGCTGCTCGGCGGCGACCATCTCCTCGACGATGGCACCACCGTGCCGTTTCTCTTCTTGAAGGACTGGGATCGGGGCATCCGCCCGCGCTCGCTGATCCTCTTCCTCCAGAGCCTCGAGCACGTCGCGCGCCTGGACGTCGAGCGCGTCCTACCAGGGCATGGCAGTTTCGAGCTATCGCACCGGGTCTGGATCGAGCGCATCCGCAAGCACCACGCGCGCATCCAGCGTCGTATTCGCCACCACCTCGAGAAGGGACCCGCGACGGTCCACGAGGTGGCGCGGCGGCTCTATCGTGGTCAGCTCGACGTCTACACGTTCCTCGTGTTCTCGGAGGTCGTCGGCAATCTCGACGTCCTCGAGCGCGACGGCGACGTCGAGAGCTTCCTCGGCGACGATGGGCTGACCCGCTACCGGGTCACGAGCTCCGAGGCGCGCGCCACGCGTGTGCCGATGCTGCGGCTCGATCGTGACGGGCGCTGGTCCGAGGGCGGCGAGGAGATCACCCATCTGGGCACCATCGAGGTGCTGACCCGCGGGCTGACGCGCGCCTCCGACGGCGAGGGCTACGTGGTGGTGAGCGGCGCCGAGCAGCGCGCCGTGGAGGTGGAGGACGCGCCCCACGTGGTCGTGCGCGTGGAGCAGGTCGGCGACGCGCTGGAGCTACGCCTCGCCGGTGGGCTCGTCGAACCGCTCGATCCGTCCACGTTGCGGATCGGGGGCGAGAACGTGGTCTATGCGCGTGTCCGGGGCGGGCTGATGGCCCGTTTCGCGCGCGCCGCGTACTACCAGCTCGTGGAGCGCGTCGTGGAGGACGAGGCTCACGGCTTCGTGCTCGTGATGCCGGACGGCACGCGCCATCCGCTCGGCGAGGGCGAGGCCGAGACCGCCACCTGACGCAAGCCGTTCGATCCACGGTGTGCCAAGTTGGCCGCCGTTCCTGCCCGCGTGACACCCCTCCCGCCCGTCACGCATCTCGCTCGGAAGAGGACAGAAATGCGACTCCCGCGACGAGTGGCGCGTGGCGCCACGCTCTCGATGCTCGTCTTGCTCTCGATCGGCGGCACGGGTCGCGCCGCAGGCGACGGCGCGACGGCCCACGACAAGGTGAGCCCGGTGCTGCGCACGGCGGTGCCGTCCGCGAGGCTGGTGCGCGCGCGCGCCGACGGTCAGCGCCACGTGTACCTGCATCTCGATGCCACCCGCGGCCTCGATCGCGTCGCCCTCGAGGCGGCGGGCGCGCGGATCGAGCGGGTGAGCGCACGCCTCGGCGTGGTGCAGGCATGGATTCCCGCCGATCGCCTCGACACGGTCGCGGCGCTGCCCTCGGTCACCCGCATCACCCCGGCGGTCTACGGCGTGGCCCGCGCCGGCAGCGCGCAAACCGAGGGCGACCCGATCCTGCGCTCGGACGCGCTACGCGAGCTCGGCTTCGACGGCACTGGCGTGAAGGTGGGCGTCGTCTCCGACGGCATCGACAGCCTCGGCCTCTCGCAGGCGACCGGCGACAGCCCGCAGGTGACGATCATCGATGGCCAGTCGGGTAGCGGCGACGAGGGCACCGCCACGATCGAGATCGTCCACGACGTGGCCCCCGGCGCCGCGATCGGCTTCTGCGGCGGCGGTCAGGACAACGGCGTCACCACCGTCGACTTCGTCGACTGCGCGAACAAGCTGGTCACCGAGTTCGGCGCGGACGTGATCGTCGACGATCTCGGCTTCCCCGCCGAGCCGTACTTCGAGGACGGCGTCGTCGCGCAGACGGTGCGTCAGATCGTCGGCTCGGGCGTGTTGTGGGTGACCGCCGCCGGCAACGACGCGCAGAAGCACTACCAGGGTGACTACCAGGACAGCGGCAATCCGTTCCACGCCCACGACTTCGGGGACGGTCAGGTGGCGATGCTGGTCGACGTTCCGCCCGGCGGCGGCACCGCGTTCCTCGAGTGGGCGAACCCGTACGGCGCGGCCACCGACGTCTACGGCGTGTGCTTCACCGACCCGACGGGCTCGTCGCTCGGGACCTGCTCCGACCGGCTGCTCGGCGAGACCGTGCCGCTCGCCGTGCTCGACCTGCCGTGCGAAGGGCCGGCCAACTGCACCCCGTTCCTGCTCGTCGGCAAGGCGGCGGGACTCGCGCGTCCGATCGAGATGTTCTTCGATCGCGCCAAGCCGCGCACCCTCGCGACCGCCGCGGACAGCATCTACGGTCATCCGTGCGTGCAGGGCGTGGTGTCGGTGGTCGCCATCGACGCCGCCGACCCCGGTCACGACACCGCCGAAGCGTTCGATTCGCAGGGGCCGTGCACGATCTACTTTCCGGCGGGCGAGGTCCGCGAGAAGCCCGAGCTCGCGGCAATCGACGGCGTGACCGTCTCGGGCGCGGGAGGATTCCAATCGCCGTTCCACGGGACGTCCGCGGCCGCGCCTCACGTGGCCGGCATCGCGGCGCTGCTCGCGCAGGCGTTCCCGGGACGTTCGGAGGCTCAGCTCGATCAGGCGATGAGCCAGTCCGCCATCGACGTCGGCGCGACCGGCTTCGACCCGGTCTTCGGCAGCGGCCGGGTGGACGCCCTCGCCGCGGCGCAGTTCCTCGACAACCCGCCCGACGGGACGATCGTCGCGCCCGCGGCGACCACCGTGATCGTGCCCGGCGCCTCCGCGGTGTTCGCCGGAAGCTGCAGCGATCCCGACGGTGCGAGCGGGCTCGCGGCGCACTGGGACTTCGGCGCCGGATCTGGTGTCGCGCCCAGCACCGCGCTCGACCCGGGCGAGAAGTTCTTCCAGGTCACCGGGACGTTCGAGGTGAAGCTCACCTGCAGCGATGCGTTCGGCACCGCCGATCCGACGCCGGCGACGCGCACCATCATCGTGGGCGTGCCGCCCGACGGCACCATCGACCAGCCGGTCGCCGACCTCACGATCGTCGCGGGTGAGCCGGTGAGCTTCGCGGCCTCGTGCACCGACCCGGACGACAGCGGCGGGCTGACCCACCGCTGGAGCTTCGGCGAAGGGTCGGGCGTCCCCGACTCCTCGGCGGAGGATGCCGGCGCGAAGACGTTCTCGACGCCGGGAACGTTCACCGTGACCTACACGTGCGCCGACGGAGGTGGTGCCGCCGACCCGACCCCCGCGACGCGGGTGATCACCGTGGACGCCGCGCCCGACAGCACGATCGACGCGCCGGCCGCTGACGTGACGATCGCCAAGGGCGGCAGCGTAAGCTTCGCGGGGACGTGCGTGGACTCGGAGAGCGAGGGCCCGCTCACTCCGACGTGGAGCTTCGGCGCCGGATCGGGGATCGCGAACTCGAACGTGCTCGCGCCCGGCAGCGTGGTGTTCCCCAAGGCCGGCACGTTCACGATCTCGTTCGCGTGCAAGGACCGCCGCGGGATCCCGGATCCCACGCCCGCGACGCGGGTCGTGACGGTCACCGGCAAGAACAAGTCGAGCGGCGGCGGGTGCAACGTGGCCTCCGCTGGTGGCCCGGGCGCGGGTGCCACGGCCGGGCTCGCCGCGGCGATGCTCGCGCTGTGCTCGTGGGCGCGTGAGCGGAGGCGCGGTGCGCGGCGCTGAGCGGCGGCCGTGCACCGGCCGAGCCTGGTTGGCCGGGGCCGCGCTGCTCGCGCTCGTCGCGGGGAAGGCGAGCGCCGCCGGCGACGGAGTTCGCTTCGTCTACCTGATCCGGCACGGGGACTACACCCGCGACGCGAACGCCGACGACACCAAGGCCAACGGCCTCAACGAGCTCGGCAAGCTCCAGGCCGACCTGCTCGGCAAGCGGCTCGCGGCGCTCGGTGGCCCGATCCACGCACTGGTGAGCAGCGACTTCACCCGCGCCCGTGAGACCGCCGACGTGATCGGCCGAGCGCTCGGTCTCACTCCCACCCGTGACGCACGGATCCACGAGTGCGTGCCGCGGGAGAGCGATCCCCGGCCGGGCGCCGGCCCCGAGCCCTCCGATCAGGCCGCGTGCGAGTCGAACCTGGCGGCGGCCTACGCGTCCTACTTCCGGCCCGCTCCCGCGAACGACGAGCGAGACGTGCTGGTCTGCCACGGCAACGTCATCCGGTGGATGGTGCGCAAGGCGCTGGGCGTGAGCACCACGGGCTGGCGCTCGCTCGATGTGGCGAACGCCGCACTCACGGTGATCGCGGTGCGGCCAGACGGGACGACCTCGCTGATCTCGTTCAACGACGTGGGCCACCTGCCGCCCGAGCGGCAGACGTGGCTCGGACCCGGCCCTGGCTGGACCCGGACGGCCCGCTGAGGCTGGAGGAGGGATGCGCGCGATGAAGGAGTACAAGGTCGTGATCTACCGCGAGGGGCTCATCTCCTCGCTGATGTTCGGGGAGGCCAAGACCGACCCGAAGAACTTCACCGAGTTCCTGAACGAGCACGCGGGCGACGGCTGGCGCGTGATCACGATCGAGCGCGAGGTCCGGCGCGCGATGCTGGTCAAGCACCGCGAGGCGTTCCTGGTGGTCCTGGAGCGGGACGTCCGGGAGTGACGGCCACCGGGTGCTCCGCGTCGCCGCGGTGCGCCCATCGAGAGCCGTGGTGGCGGGCGTAGACCTGCGTGAGCTCGGCGCCGAAGAACAGGATCTGCGCCGAGTAATACATCCACAGCAGCAGCGCCAGGAACGAGCCGGCCGCGCCGTAGGTGGAGTCGAACGCCTGACGGCCGATGTAGGTCGCGATCGCCACCTTGCCGACCTGGAACAGGATGGCGGTGAGCGCCGCTCCTGCCCACACGTCGCTCCACGGCACCTCGGTGTCGGGCAAGAGCTTGAAGGTCGCGGCGAACACCGCGAACACCACCACCAGCGAGAGCGAAACGTCGATCGCCTGCAGGACGATGCCCGGCAGCGGTAGCCACCCGCTCGCGTACTTCACGACTCCGCTCACCACGGTGGTGAGGATGAACGACACCAGCAACAGGAAGCCGACCCCGAGGATCATCGCGACCGAGGCGATGTACTTGCGCACGAACGCGCCGGCCCCGGTGGGTAGCTCCTTGGGATCGACATCCCACACGGTGTTGAGCGCGTCCTTGAGCTGGATCACCACCCCGGTGGCCGCGAAGAGCAGCGAGCCGATGCCGATCCAGGTCGCGATGAGACCCTCGCCTGGCCGGTGGGCGCCCTTGAGAAGTCCGCCGATCGCCGTCGCACCGGCCTCGCCGACGTAGCGGCGCATGCTCGCCGCCAGCTCGTCGTTCGCGGCCTTTTCCCCGAGCACCGCCCCCGCCACGGCGGTGGCGATCAGGAGCAGCGGACCGAGCGAGAAGACGGCGTAGTACGCGAGCGCCGCTCCGAGGCGGCCGGCCTTGTCGGCCGACCACTCCGAGGCCGCCTCGCGGAGCAACGGCCAGATCCGGATCGGTGGGGCCATGGATAGGGCTCGTTCAAGCCCCGTGCCGCGAGCTCGAACTCGGCGAGCCGTATGGGGAACGCACGGTTGGCAGGATCGGAGGGTCGGCTTCGCGCAGTTGCCCCGGTCGAATCTTCAAACCGTCGCGCGCAGCCGGGAGCCAGAACGCCTCCGCCGCACATCGCGCCCGCCACCCGGCGGGACCCATCAAGCCCGCGAGAGATGCGCGAAGAGCTCGCGGCGCACTGCCGGGTTGCGGATCTTCCACACCACTACGTCGGTGAAGTAGTGGTGGATGTTGACGATGTTGCTCACCATGAAGGGCAGGTGGGCGAGCGGTCCCTGATGGGGCGAGATCGACTCGACGCCCGCGTAGATCAGCCACCCCGAGCCGACGATCGCGGCCAAGTAGAAGGCCATGTGCAGGGCCAGGCCGTGCCTCGCGGACGCGCCGCGCGCAGGATCGGAGGCGCGCGCCCGATGGCGATTGGTCTCGACCCGGATCGGGAACAGCATGTACTGGGTGGCATGGGAGAGCTGCACCCAGTAGATCGCGTTCGGGTAGCGCCCCAGCGCCGCGTACCACAGGCAGATCGCGAGCCACGGGACGTAGACCCGCGCCGGCAGGGCCCGGCCCACGCGGCGGCGCAGCAGGGCGAAGCCCGTGACGCCGAGCCCGATGGCGATCGGAGTGAGCGCGCTCATGAACCGGAAGAGCGCCAGGAGCACGCTCTTGTCGGGGCCGAGGTGAACCAGGCTCGGCGCGGTGAAGAAGCCGAAGAAGTGGAGGTTCCATGCGATCTGCCAGGCGAGGAAGATCCACAAGCTGGCGCGCAGCAGGCGCCGCTCGAGAGGCGCCACCGGCATGCCTGCGAGGAAGGTCGAGGTCGCGACCATGCCCCACGCCTGCCCCGTGTAGTGGACCGCCAGGTAGCAGGAGGTGACCAGCCCGGAGAGATCGAGGAAGAGCCGCGTCCGGCTCGCCATCGCGAGCGCGAAGATCCCGTACGCCACGAGCGCGATGGGCACGTGGATCGCGGCCCAGCGATGCCGCTCGTAGGTCTCCCGCGATCCGTAGAGCAGCACCCACGACGCCGTGAAGTGGGGCCAGTTGAGGAGCGCTTCGAGGATCAGGAAGCGCTTGAGCGAGAACGCCTGGCCGGTCGCGGCCGGCACCAGCAGCATGACCAGGAAGACCGCGATCGACACGCCGCCGATCGCGAGGGTGTCGATCGGCGGCGTGAACACCGCCTTGCGCGCCGGGGGGAGCGCGACGGCGGGCGCGGCGGCGGTGAACGTGGTCATGGGGCGCGCTGGCGGACGTCGTCGCCGCCTCACGGCGCCGGACGCGCCACCGAGGAGGCGCGCGAGCATACCAGAGCGGTTCCGGCCGAAGTGTGAGCAAGATCGCGTAACGAAGCGGGGACCACCACGCACGCCGCGGCGCGGAGTGAGCGCTGCTTTACCTTGACTCGCCGCGAAGCGTTCGCGTAGGAATAGCGCGCCTTCCCGTCGCCACGTTCGATCTCGCGCGTTCGAGCCGGTGCCGGGTCACCCACACCCGAGCCCAGACCGTGTGCGTAATCCTACCCTCCCGAGCGGCCCGCGCTCTCGTCGTCGTCCTGATCGCGTTCGCCGCGTGGGTCGCGGACGCGCCGGTGGCGCTCGCGCAGAAGGGCCAGCTCCCGGTCAACGCTCCTTCGGCGGAGGATCTCGAGTCGATCAAGCCGCCCGGCTTGATCCTCGAGAAGGCCGCGCCCGACTGGTTCGACAGCTTCACGGCGTTCATCGACAAGAAGATCGCCCGCGCCGAGGAGCTCGACATCTACGGCAACACCGGCCAGCTCCCCGAGGGCATCTTCGGCATCAAGTACACGTTTCGCTACCTCGCCGCGAACCAGCGCTTCCTCGAGGACGGCCAGAAGACCTCGCTGATCCCGCCGATCAGCTTCCGTGACGGCGACGGCAACGAGCTCGTCAACATCGACCTGAACGGCAAGGGATCCGGCACCGTCCACATCTTCAACTTCTCGGTCGGCCTCACCGACTGGATCAACCCGTTCCTGGAGATCCAGTTCGCCGACGTCCGCACCACCCTCGAGCCGACCGCCTCCTTCGGCGGCGCGCTCGCGGGCCTCGGGCTCGAGGATTACGAGGATCTGGTCAAGCTCATCAACGCGCTCGGTCGCCCCGCGCCCAACGAGATCTTCGACACCAACGGCCTCGAGTTCGAGGACATCCAGACCGGCGTGTCCACGAACTGGTACCACGGCCCCGAGTGGTCGCTTGGCAACACCTTCAGCATGTTCTTCCCGACGGGCGGCATCGCGGACCCGAACAACGACATCAACTTCGCGCTCGGTCCCGAGCTCGACCGCGGCTCCGGTGCCTACCAGCTCCTCTTCGTGTCGGCGGCCGATTTCCGGCCCGCGTTCTTCGGCAAGCGCTTCGTGTTCTCGGCGGAGTGCGACTACAAATACTCGTTCACCTACAACCGCAAGACGCCCAGCACCTTCACGGCGCCGAATCCGGTGCTCAAGGCGCTCCTCGATGCGGTCGGCTTCGAGAGCAGCCTGTTCCCCGACCTCACGGACATCCCCCCCACCTTCCGCTGGACGCCCGGCCAGACGGTGGACCTGCTCGGTTCGGTGAGCGTCGACCTCGACTGGGTGGGGATCGGGCTCCAGTACGGCTACAGCTACGGTGCCGAGACCCAGATCGACTCGCCGTCGGCGGAGTTCGTCGAGCTCGTGAAGGCCCTCGAGCTGACGGGACAGTCCTCGTCACAGGGGCTCTCGATCACGGTGGCGCCGAACACGCTCAAGGTCGGGCTGCCGTTCCTGCTCGGCGTGATCTACGAGTACCCGATCGCCGGCAGCAACTCGATCGTGTTCGATCCGTCGGTCCGGGTGATCACGCAGTTCTTCATCCCGGCCTGGTGAGGCGGCGGGTAAGCTGGGCGGCATGAGCCGCAGTCGGGTCGTCGTTCTCGCCGCCTTGGCCGCGCTCGCGGCCGGCGCGGGAGTGACCTCCGCATCCGCTCAGGCCGATCCGCTCGCCAAGACCGTCTCGATCGATCTCCAGGACGCGCACCTCGCCAACGTCTTGCGGATGATGGCCGACGACACCGGCCTCAACGTGATCCTCGACCCGGCGGTCGATCGCAAGATCACGCTCAAGCTCGGCAGCGTGACGTGGCGGCAGTTCCTCGACCTCTCGCTCAGGCTCTACGGCCTGCGCGCCGACTACCAGGGGAACGTGGTGATGATCGCGCCCCAGGAGTCCGCCGCGTTCCGGCCGCTCACGCCCGCGCGTGCCGAGTCACCCGTCGAGACCCGCATGGTCCAGGTGCGCTACGCCGACGCCAAGAACCTCGCCGCGATCCTGGAGCGCACGGTGCTGAGCAACGACGGAGCCGTGTCGGTCGACGAGCGCACCAACACGCTCATCCTGCGGGATCATCCAGAGCGCATCGCCGAGGCCATCCGGGTGATCGGCCACGAGTGAGTCCTTGCGGGGGGCTGTTCCAGCCCCCCGCCCCGTCCGGAGGGTCGCGCGCCGCGCGACCGGCGATACGCACCGACGTTGCGTCGCCGGTCCGGTCGATCGCTGAACCGGGCCCCACCCGGATCAGTCGCGTTCTTCGCGTGGTCGCGTTGCGACAAGCTCCACCCTCGCGTCGAGGAGCTCGCGCGCCCTACGTACCAGCGTCAGCGGACCGAAGGGTTTGGCGAGGAACGCCGCGGACTGGTCGACGACGCCGTAGCGCAGCATGGCCTCTCCCGTGTAACCGGAGATGAAGAGCACCCGGATGCCCGGCTGGCGCTTGCTCACGAGGGTCGCGAGGTCGCATCCGTTCATCTCCGGCATCACGACGTCCGTGATCAGCAGGTCGATGGGGGCGGACTCGCTCGCCATTCGCTCGAGAGCCTCGCCGGCACTCTCGCAGGCGAGCACCCGGTAGCCGTGGGCTTCGAGCCCCTGTCGCGCGACGCGCCGCACGACCTCGTCGTCCTCGACCAGCAACACCGTCTCGCTTCCACCCACGTCCTCGCGGACCGGAGCCGCGGGTGACGGTTCGACGCCGGCCTCCCGGATCCGCGGCAGGTAGACCCGGAACGACGTGCCGCGGCCCAGCTCGCTCTCGACCTCGATGTGTCCCCGGCTCTGCTCGACGATGCCGTAGACCGTCGCGAGCCCGAGACCGGTGCCGTGACCTTCCGGCTTGGTGGTGAAGAAGGGCTCGAAGATCCGCGCCTGGGTTGCGCGGTCCATGCCGCAGCCGTGGTCGATCACCGAGAGCCGAACGAAGCTGCCGGGCTCGGCGTTCGGGAAGGCGGCGACCGCCGCGGAGTCGAGCTCGACGTTGGTCAGCTCGATCCGCAACGTCCCGCCGTGAGGCATGGCGTCCTTGGCATTGACGACCAGGTTCAGGATCACCTGCTCGATCTGCGACGGGTCGGCGCGCACGGCCCACAGGTCGGGCATGCAGGCCGCTTCGATGGTGATGTCCTCGCCGATGATGTGCTGGAGCATGCGCTGCATGCCCGAAACGGTCTGGCCCAGGTCGAGCGGACGGGGTGAGGTCGGTTGTCGCCGGCTGAACGCCAGGAGCTGGTGGGTGAGCTGGGCGGCGCGCAGACCCGCTTCGCGTACGTCCGCGACGTGCTCGCGCAGCGAGCTCGGCTCGGGCAGCTCCTGGAGCATCATCTCGGTATGGCCGAGGATCGCCGTGAGCAGGTTGTTGAAGTCGTGCGCCACGCCGCCGGCGAGCCGGCCCATCGCGTCCATCTTCTGGGTCGAGGCGAGCTTGAGCTCGAGCTGCTCGCGCTCGGTGATGTCACGGAAGAAGGCGGTGGTGAAGGCGCCGTCGGCGGCCTGCCAGTGCGCGAGCTGGACCTCCATCGGGAAGTCCCGGCTGTCGCCGCGAAGGCCCCGCAGCACCAGGGTCGCGGGCTCGCCGCCGCCGAACGTCGTCACCGCCGCGCGCGCCGACGCGAGCTGGAACCGCTGGCGGTCGTCGGCCCCCGCCACCAGCGCGCGGACGGTGAGCCCGAGCGCGGCGGGTGTCGGGTGGCCGAAGATCCGCTCCGCCGCGGGATTCCAGCCGACGATGTGGCCCCGCGCGTCGAAGGTCACCATGGCGTCCGGCGCGCTGTCCGACATCGCGCGCAGCCGCTCCTCGGAGGTGCGTAGCGCGGCCTCGGCGCGGCGGCGCTCGGTCACGTCGCGCAGCGAGGCGAGCCGCGCCGGCCGTCCTTCCCAGTCGATGTCCACCACTCGCATCTCGGCGATGCGGTCCAGACCCACCTGAACCTCGGCGGAGTCGCCGGTCACCACCGGGGCTCCGAAGGGCTGCCCGCGCAGCTCGTCGAGCGAGCGCCCGAACATCTCCGCGGCGGCGGGATTGGCGAACCGGACCACGCCGTTCGCGTCGATCACCACCATGCCGTCCGCGCTGCGGTGGATGACGCTGCGGAGCTGTGCCTGCGCCTGGCTGAGGTCGAGGGTGTTCCGCAGCACCTCGCCCAGGAAGACCGGCGACGCGTCGCTCTTCGAGACGAAGCCGTAGAGCTCTCGCGCGAGCCCCGCGCCGCACATCTCGGCGTAGGAGCGTCCCGAGAGCACGATCACCGGGATCCCGGGCGCGGCGGACTTCACCTGGGCCACGGCCTGGGCGGGCGTCGCATCGGGGAGGCATACGTCGAGGACGATGACGCTCACGGTCGCGAAGCGCAGGCACTCGAGCGCCTCGCCGAGACGCTTGCAGTGGATGATCTCGAGCGAGCCGCGCGGCGTTCGCTCCGAGGCCATGCGCTCGACCACGCGGGCGAACCAGTCCGCGTCGATGGCGTCGTCTTCGACGTGCAGGATCCGGGAGGTTTCCATGGCCAGGTACCCCGACGGTCCCTTCATTCGCGCTGGAAGAGATCGCTCACACGCTCGATCTCGCCGAGCGGGATCTGGGTGGGGTTTCCGGCGAGGATACCCACCACGTTGCGGAACGGCCGACCCACGTGCATGCCGGCGCCATCGATCGAGAACTCGCGGATGTCCTTGTCGTGGCGCGATCCGCGCATCTTGAGCACCGCGATGCCGCGGCGCATCTCGCCGTTGATCTCGACGTAGCGCAGCAAGATGATCGAGTCGGTGACGGTGGAGATGTGCGCCTCCGTGACGGACGCGCCGCCCATGAGCGTGGCGCTCGTCGACGTCAACAGCCCGGCGATGTCCTGGTGCTTGATGAAGGACGTCAGGCCGATCACGAACTCGCGGAACCCCTTGATGGACGACACGCGCTCCAGCGCCGACAGGCTGTCCACGGCCACCCGGTCCGGCCGGTGGTCGCGGATGAGCTGCTTGATGCGGATGAGCGCGTCCTCGAGGCTGATCGCCTCCGGGTACTGACAGACCACGCGCAAGCTGCCCTCCCGCTCCATCGCCTCGAAGTCGACACCCCAGCCGTGGGCGTTGCGGAAGAGCTGCTCGCGGCTCTCCTCGAACGCGAGCAGCAGGCAGCGCTCCTCTTTGCGGATGCCGCCCGCCATGAACTCCGTGACCATGAGGGTCTTACCGGTGCCGGTGGCGCCCGACACCAGCACGATGGAGTCGCGGAAGAACCCCCGCCGCACATCTCGTCGAGCGAGCCGTTGCCGCTCTCGATGCGCACGCTCGACGAGCGCTGGGTCAGCTCCATCGCCGAGAGCGGCAGCACCACGATGCCTTCCTCGGGCATGACGGTGAACGGAAACTCGCCCTTCTGGTGGGTGGTGCCGCGGAACTTGAGGATCTCCACGGTTCGGCGGCGCTTCTCCTCGTCGAGGGCGTTGCGCAGGATCACCACGTTGTCGGCGACGAACTCCTCGACGCCGTAGCGCGATCTCGCCGTACTCCTGCGCGCTCGGCGGTCGCTGAGCGCCGTCACGCCCATCGCCCGTAGGCTGACCGCGAGGCGGAAGAGCTCGTTGCGCACCAGGCTCGCATCGGGAAACCGACCGAACACGGCGGCGAGCGAGTCGAGGGCGACGCGCTGGGCGGAGACGCGGCGCACCGCGGATTCGATGCGCGCCATCAGCGCGCCGAAGTCGTACGGCCCCGTGATGAGCACGTCGGCGTCGTCGGGCTGCGGCGAGGCGTCGACGAACGCCCAGCGCCCGGCGCGCTCCCAGCCCGTGATGTCCCACCCGAAGCCGAGCATGTTGCGCCGGATGTCGGCGGGCGACTCCTCGAAGGTGACGAAGACGCCGTTCTCGTTCGACTGCTTGATGCCCTCGATCAGGAAATGGGTCGCGAACACCGTCTTCGCGCTCCCCGCGGTGCCGGAGACCAGCGTGCAGCGACCGCGGGGAATGCCGCCGTTCGCGATGGTGTCGAATCCCGCGATTCCCGTCCGCACCTTGTCGACGCCGTCGTGGCTCGCGTGCGTGGTGGTGCCGCCGTCGTGATTCACGCCGAGCTCCTCGCGATCAGGTCGAGCCCCAGCAGCACGCGCTCGGAGTTCGACATGTCACCGATGATCCGCCGGAGCGGAGGGGGAAGCTGCTTGATCAGGGTCGGGGTGGCGAGGATCTTCTCGTCCTCGGCGAGCTGAGGGCGCTCCAGGACGTCGATGATCTCGAGCTCGTACTGGCCCTTCAGGTCTTCCTCGCAGATGCGCCGGAGATTGCGGATCGCCGCCTCCGAGCGCGGGGTGTGTCCCGTGACGAAGAGCCGTAGCAGAACCTTCACGTCATTCATGGGGAGCCTCGTGTAGCAGGCGTGAACGGACGAAGTGCATCGGAGCGGATCGAGCTCGCGCGGTAGTACTGAGTCAGGTAGCCCATCAGCTCGAGGACCAGCACCCGGGCTTCCTCGGCGAGCACGCGCAGCTTGCTGCCGGTGCCGGCGGCGTCGGCCGCGCGCAGCACGGTCGCGTGCAGATCGACCACGTCGCGGGGGCCGGCGTGGTAGGCGCCGAGGTCGTCGGCGAGCCGCCGCAGTCGATCGGAGAGCCGGTGGTCGACGCGGTAGGCGCGCTGGTCGAGTGCCAGGTCGACGATCTCGGCGTATCGCACGCGGAAGCTCTCGAACGCGGTCGGGGATCCCTCGCGCAGCGAGCGGATGCCGAACACCCGCGTGGTGTGAGGAGTGGGCTCGTCGGCCGCGAGCCGATCGAGCACGTGGACCTCGCGGCGATGCGCCTCGACGTCGTGGCGAGCGAGCAGCACGGACTGCAGCCGTGCTCGCTCCATGGCGTAGCGGATCGAGCGCACCAGCAACGGACCGGTGATCTCGCTCTTGATGAGGTAGTCCTGGGCACCCTCCTGGAGGGCCCGGATGCCGATCTCCTCGTCTTGCACCACCGTGAGCAGGATGATCGGGCACGGACCGCGCGATTCGGCGAGCGCCTCGCGCACGAAGCCGAGCCCGTCCCCGTCGGGGAGGCGGTAGTCGACCAGCACCGCGTCGGCCACCGCCGAGCGCAGCGCCTCGAGGCCGGCGGACACGGTGGCGGCACGCTGGATCGACGCCTCGGTACCCGCCTGGACCAGGGCGCGGCGGATGGCCTCCACGTCGACCTCGTCGTCGTCGACGACCAAGAGCTCCAGACGCGTGGCCACGGCCCCTCTCACGGCAGCTCCACCACGCGCCCGTACTGCGCGATCATCGCGAGCGCGGGCAGCAGCTCCTCCGTGCGGTCGCTCTTGACGAGGTACCCGGCGACGTTGAGCTCGTAGGCGGCGAGGCGGTCCGCGGGGTCGCGCGACGTGGTGAGTACGAACACCACGGCGGTGCGCAGCTCGCGGTCGGCGCGCATCCGGGCGAGCAGCTCGCCGCCGCCCATGCGGGGCAGGCTCCAGTCGAGGAGCACCACGAAGGGCTGGTGGAGGCGCTGCCCCGCGTGAGTGCCCCGCAGGATCTCGAGCGCCTCGTAGCCGTCCTTGGCACGCACGATGGGCGGCGCGAGCGCGAGACGCCGGAAGCCTCGCTCGATCGCCATGGCGTCCACGTCGTCGTCCTCGACGTGAAGGATCGTGACGGGCTCGGCTCTCATCAGCCTCGACTCCCCGACGCGTCGGGCTTCGGCCAGGTGAAGCGGAACGTCGTGCCGCGGCCCGTGGAACGGTCGAGCCAGATCCGTCCGCCATGCGACTCGAGGATCTTGCGCACCAGCGCCAGACCCAGACCGCTACCTTCCACCTCGTCGCGCGGACGCAACGTCTGGAAAGGCTGGAAGATCCGTTCGTGGTGCTCGATCGGGATGCCGGGACCGTCGTCGGCGACGAAGAACTCGAAGCAGTTCGGGCGCTCCTGGCATCCGACCACCACGTGGCCGTCCTTGCCATCGTGGTGCTTGTAGGCGTTGTCGAGGAGGTTGCGGAGCACCTGCTCGAGCCGCACACCGGACGCCTCGAGTGAGGGCATCGTGTCGTCGATCACGGTCTTGAGCCCATCGCGCGGCGCGAGCAGCGCCACCGCGTTGCGGGTGAGCTCGGCGGAGTCGACGCGCGCGATGTCATCTCCGGGCCGGTTGGCGCGCGCGAACTGGAGCAGCCCGTCGATGAGGCGTTCCATCCGGCCGATCCGCGCCTTGAGGCGCGTCACGTGGCTGGCCACCGATGGCGGCGTCGCGGCGCCCAGGTCCTCGACGATCCACCCCGCCAGGCTCGAGATGGCTCGAAGTGGCGCACGCAGGTCGTGGGAGGCGATATAGGCGAACTGGTCGAGGTCGAGGTTGGCGCGGTCGAGCTCGCGCTGGGTTCGCTCGGCCTGGCTCGCGGCGCGCTGGCGCTCGCTCAGATCGACGAGCACGGCCAGCACCCGCGTCCCGCGCGCCGTGACGATCGGGTTGAGGCCGATCTCCACCGCGCACTCGCTGCCGTCCTTGCGGCGCGCCAGCAGGATGCGGTGCGCGCCCATCGGACGCCGCTCGGGGTGCGATGCGTACGAGGTCCGCTCGGTGGTGTGTCGCTCGCGCGCGCGCTCGGGTACCAGGACCTCGATGGGCTGGCCGATCAGCTCGCTGCGCCGCCAGCCGAGGGCGCGCTCGACGTGTGCGTTCACCAGCGTGATGCAGCCGTCCTCGTCGGTGAGCACGATGCCGGCCGGTGAGGCCTCGACGGCGAGCCGGAAGAGCTCGGTTTCCTGCCGGGGATCGCGGGGGACGCGCATGAAGGCGGTCCATCCCGCCGGGTCGGGCTCCCCGAATGCGCTGAGCGCGACTTCCAGATCGATCTCGCCGCGATCCTTGCGGCGCATCACCAGCGGAAACCAGCTCAGGGCGCTCGAGTCGTTCGCGGCGCGGCGAGCGCTTCCGCGCTGGCTGTCGTAGATCGGCCAGGAGTCGGCGGGAACCAGGATCTCGTGGAACACGCAGCCGACCACCTCGTCGCGACTCCACCCGAACGTGTGCTCGGCGCGCGGGTTCCAGACCACGATCCGCCCGCGATCGTCCATCGAGGCGATCGCGTCGGGGGACGCCTGGACGATCGATGCGTAGCGCCCTGCGCTCGTCTCTGAAGCGTCCATCGGCAGAGAGACCCGCTCGCCGACCGTTCACGGTGGAGACCGGGAGGGACGGCTCCACGTAGCGAGGCTCGAGTCAGCGTTGGTGGTGGCGTGACGCAAGACCCGGGCCGCGAACCGCGTGACTCGGGCAACCGAACGGATGTTGAGGGGACGCGCACGACCGCGTCGCGTGCCTGACGTGACCCGCTCGTCACGAGGCGAAGTGTGCGACGCGCTGCCTCGGCCACTCGTCGAAACGAGCTCTCTGCGCCCGCGAGCATCGCCGCCGCGGTTGCCCCCGGATCCACGCTTCGTGAAATGCGGCGATTTTGCGGAATCTCGATTCCGGTCGACGCTCGACGAACGCGGGCGCACCCCCGGCCGCATGCGCCGTTGCGTCGCGCGACCCGTGCGCGGCGATCGAGCCTTCGCGAAAGGGCCGGTCCGCGCGGACGTCATCTCTGCCGCGCTGCGCCATGGAAACGATCAGGGTCGGCGCACCGGCGCCGCCGGCGCGGTTTCGTGGTGAGGCCGTGACGAAGATCGTTAGGCCCGGCACGCGCCGGTGACATCGCGGCTCGGTTCGAGAACGGATGTCACCGGGCGGTACGCAGGGGCCGGCCAGGCGGGGGAGTCCGGTTGCGCACTACTGATCATAAGCCGACACCCCGTCGTTACTCGCACGACTCCGACGGAGCTCCGCCGCGGCGACTCGTCTCACCCCGCTGTAGAACTCTCGCTGGGTTCGCACGCGGCTGAGCCAGCTTCGTTCCCAGAGCGGGATCTCGGCCCCCGCCATGGGGCGGGCGATGCTGAACCCCTGGCCGATGTGGCAGCCGAGCCCTCGCAGCGTGGCCCACAGGTCCGCCGATTCGATGCCTTCGGCCACCAGGCGCACGCCGAAGCCACGCGCCAGCTCGGCGATCGAGCGCACGATCGACGAGTCGCGTGGCCCGCCCTCGAGGTGCGTGACGAAGAGACCGTCGACTTTGATCTCGCTGATGTCGAGCTCCCGCAGGTACCGAAACGAGGTGTAACCCGCCCCGAAGTCGTCGATCGAGATCGAGACGCCCAGATCGGTGATCGCGCGCAGCACGCTCCGCGCGCGCGCGGTGCTCGCGACCAACGCGGTCTCGGTGATCTCGAGCGTGAGCACGCGGGCCGGGACATCGCGCGCTTCGAGCTCGCTCGCGATGAAGGGGCCGAGCCCATCGTCGTCGAGCGCTCGCGCCGAGACGTTCACCGCGACCGAGGTGTCGAGCCCCGACTCACGCCAGCACCGGATCTGTTCGAGCGAGAGCTCGAGCACGCGGTGCGTGAGGCGGCGAATCGTGGTCGAGCGTTCCGCGATGGGGATGAACTCGGCGGGGGACACCTCGCCGAGCGTGGGGCTGATCCAGCGTGCCAGCGCCTCGAATCCCACCACCTCTCCGGTGCCGAGATCGATCTTGGGCTGGAAGTGGAGGAAGATCTCGTTGCGATCGAGCGCCTGCTGGAGCTGCGCCGCGATCAACAGCGGCCGCGCCTCGGGCAGCTCGTCGTGCTCGCTGAACACGTCGTAATCGCGGCCTTCGCGCTTCGCGCGATACATCGCCTGGTCGGCCCAGCACATGAGGGCGCGCGCATCGAGGTTGGGATCGCGCACCAGCGCGATACCCACCGACACGCCCACCGACACCATCTGGCCGTCGATCAGCACCGGCTCGCGGATCGATGCGCACACCTTCTCGGCGACCGCGACCGCGGCCTCGATCGAGTCGACACCCACCAGCAACCCGGCGAACTCGTCGCCGCCGAGACGCGCGAAGCTGTCCGTCTGGCGAGTGATGCCGCGCAGGCGGTGCCCCACCTCGTGGAGCAGGCGGTCGCCAGCCTCGTGACCGAGGGTGTCGTTCACCTCCTTGAAGAAGTCGAGGTCCATCATGAAGAGCGCGAACGGCGCGCCGCCGCGCGCGGTCGCCAGCCGGGCCTGTTCGAGTCGGTCGTAGAAGAGATTGCGGTTGGGCAGGCCGGTCAAGGTGTCGTACATGCCCAGACGCGTGAGGCGCTGGGTGGTCTCGCGGCGCTCGCGCTCGTTGTCGAGCCAGCGCAGGCAGCCGTGGATGGACTGCTCGAGCACCTCGCGGTTGAGCCCGTCCTTCGGTAGGTAGTCGTGGACGCCAGCGCGGAGCGCGCGAACCGCGCTGCGCTCGTCACCCAATCCGGTAACCATGATGATCGCGCAGCGCGGAGGCGCGTTGCGCTCGGCGCCGAGGAGCAGCGGGACGAGGTCGAGCCCTTCGGCATCGCCGAGGTGACGGTCCAGGATCACGACATCGACGGTGTCGCTGGCGAGGCGCTCGAGGAGGGCTTGGGCGGTGGCCGCCTCGGACAGAGCGAAGGCCGGCTCGGACCGGCTCAGCATGCGGTGGACCGCAGCGCGGTCCACCGCATCGTCGTCGGCGATCAGAACACGAACGACCTCGGTGGCGTCGGCCATGGATCCTCTCGTCGAACGATCGCTCGGGGCCGCGCCCGGCGAGGGGCGCGGCGGATGGTCAGCGTTACCCGAGCAATCGGCGTGCCCCTCGAGATTCGCGGTCCCCGAGGACTACAGGCGGCTCCTCGTCGCGTCGCTTTCGGGTGGGTCGTGGATCGGAAAGCCCCGGTGGACTTTAGCGATTTCGCGCAGGCGGGCGAAAGTGTCGGTCAAACCCGAGGCGGGTTGTCGGGCGTGACCTGATCGAGCCCGAGCATGCGGGCGCTCGACGTCCCGGCAGAAAGATCCAGGCGGTGGATCGATCGGCAACGAACGTCGCGTCAGCGGCTGGGCCTCTGGCGGCGATCGCTACGAGGACCGGGCCGCACCGTCCTGCTCGATCCCGTGGGCGGCGAGCAGCGCCGGAAGGGTCGCGAGCAGCGCGAGCCCGTTCGAGATCGTCGCGTCGATCGGAATCTCGCCTTTCGGGCTGGTGAGGATCCCTGCGTGCTCGGAGAGCACGACGTAGCCGGTCACGTCCGACCAGGCGAGCTCGAGGGAACGGCGGATGAGCCGCGCCTCGATCCCGCGCGAATCCACCCGCAGGAAGTGCTTGGGCGGGCGTCGCTTGGTGCGCTCCAGCGTGAGCGGCGTCCACTGCGGGAACGTCACCGCGTCACCGACCGCGATGCGCTCCGCGACGTCGTAGGCGAGGCGCGGAACGACGAACGCCCGGAACCCGGCGACCGCGTCGCGGAAGCCGAGGTGGAAGCTGGCGCTCAGGCCCTGGCGACGCGCGAGGTCGTCGCCGAACTCGAGGGTGCTGCTCTGGTGGGTGAGGCCCAGGTCGAGGAAGCGGACGTCGTCCCAGCGAAGTCGCGTCTCGGCGCCACCGAGCCAGCTCCGGATCGAGACGCCGCTCCGGTCGAGGGTGGTGGTGCGGAGGAAGATCCGGAGCGTCACGAACACCCACGTGATCAGCCCGCCGATCACGATGAACGGGATGCGCAGCTCGAGTGGCCACGGCGCGGTCGGGTCGATCCACTGCGGGAAGAGGCCGATGCAGAAACAAAGCGGCGCCATGAGCCCGAACAGCGCGGCCGCGAACCACAGGAACGGAGACGGCTTGCACACGATCGGCAGCGCGATCGTGTCCGGATCGGGCGGCCACCAGGGGTGGTCGCTCTCGCGGTCGGCGCTCGTGTCGCTCGCGTCCACGAGCGCGAGCATAGACGGTCCGCATGCCCGGATCGTGCGTGAACGAGAAGCCTCGGCCGCGACGGAGCGCGGCCCTCCGCCGACCCCCGTGCCCGCCTCGCGGAGACGGTCGCGCCGCGAGCGGACCCGGCTACGGCGCTTCGATCAGGTGCCCGCGGTAGAGGAACACCTTGAAGCGCATGTAGAGCAGGAAGATGAACATGATGCGCGTGGTGCGGAAGAAGCGGATGTTCGACTGACCGGCCGCGCGGTGCGCGTGGTTCACCGGCTCCTCGACCACGCGATAGCCCATGTTCACGAGCTTCACCAGGATCTCGCTGGGGAAGGTGAAGCCGACGGCTTCGGTGCGGATGGTCCGGATCAGGTCGCCGTCGAAGATCTTGAGCGCGCACTGCGAGTCGCGGAAGTCGATGCCGACCAGCATCTTGGTGAGCAGGTTGTAGCCCCAGTTCGCGACCACGCGCGGCAGCGTGTCCTTCTTCGCGGTGCGGTAACCGGCCACGCAGTGGATGCCGTCGCCCATGCGCTCGCGCATGCGCGGGATGTCGGCGGGATCGAACTGACCATCGGAGTCGATGGTCGCGAGCAGCCGTCCACGCGACTCCGAGATGCCGCGCCGGATCGCCGCGCCGTAGCCACGGTTCGGATCCTGGAGGAGCACGCGCAGCTCGGGGACCTCCTGCTGCGTCGCCGCGAGCACCTCCGCGGTGCGGTCCTTGGAGCCGTCGTTGACGACGATGACCTCGAAGCCGCCCGGGGTGCCGGCGAGCGCGGTGGCGCAGCGGCACGGTGTCGGCGACGTTCGCCCTCCTCGTTGTAGGCAGGCATGACCACGGAGAGCTCGACCTCGTGCGGCACGCTCGGATCACGCGAATGGGAGGGCGCGATGTCGGTCATTCAGGGCTCCGCTGGCAGCTCGGGGGAGGTCGCGGCGAAAGGCGGGGAACAGGCGGCGAGGTCGTAGATTTCGATCTCGCCGCTCCGATCGGCGTGTGCGGACTCGATGCGGTGCCAGGTCTCGCGCACGTCGTAGTTGAACTCGAAGAGGTATTCGGGGCGCTCGGCCCACGTGTTCGGGAAGGTGGCCGCGAGCGGGCAGCGCGCCGCCACTTGCTTCAGCACCTCTCCCTTGGCGCTGAAGGGGCCGAGGAAGAAGTTCCGGATCAGGTCGACGAGCAGATGACGGTGACCGGACTCGACGAGCTTCGCGAGCTCGCTCTCGGTGCCAGGCAGGAACTCGGCCTCGCCGACGCCCGCCCACACCTGGCTCACGTAGGGGGTCGTGGTCACGTGACGAGGTCCGCCGTGAGCGCGCATCCAGGCCACCGCGGCTGCGTAGCCCGGCTCGGCGACGCCGGACTCGAGCGCCCCGGCGCGAGCCTGGATCCCGAGCGCGATCGTGCCGGCGACGAGCCAGGTCGCCGCCAGTCGCCGGGAAAATAGTCGTTGCGCCGGGGAGTGTCCATGACCGTCGCCGGAGGGCGTCGGCCCTCGCACGCGCGCCCGCCGCAGCGCCGCGGCGAGACCCTCCGCGCTCACCCACGCGAGCGCCGGCACGAAGAGGGACGCGTAGCGTCCGAGCGGCGCGGTGACAGAAAGGAACAAGAACGTTCCGATGAGCCAGGTGAGCGGCACCAGCCGGGCCGCGCGCTCCTCGCCGTGGCGGGCGAGCGCCTGGCGTTGCACCACCGCCAACCCGCCGAGCGCCACGAGCTGTGGCAGCCAGCTCCCCGCGAGCGAGTGGAAGAGGGAGGGGTAGCTCGCGAGGTTGGCGAGCCCGGAGGCCTGGACGTAGTCGCGCTTGGCGTAGTGGTGGTTGGCGAAGATGCCGATCACCTGCAGCACGTAGCTGCGTACCTGGGGCGCGATGCCATGGGCGCGGCCGATCAGGAGCGCGCCGTAGTAGGGCAGCTCGCAGAGCACCGGGAAGAGCGCGGCGCAGGCGAGGAGCGTGGCTGCGCGGCGGGTGCGCTCGCCCACGCGGCGCCCGGCGGAGAGAGCGCCGGGTGCGAGCTCCCACCCGGCGAGCATCGCGACCACCAGGAAGTTCCGGGTCTGGACCGTGAACGAGAACCCCGCGAGCAAACCGGCGAGCGCGGTGGGCGCCAGGCCCATCCCGGGACGCCGCGCGCGCACGTAGGCGCCGATCGCGAGCAGCGCGAAGAAGGCCCCATCGGCGTCGGCGAGCCCTTCCCGGGAGAGGCGCACCGAGAGCGGGTCGAAGGCGAGGAACGCGGCGGCGAGGAGCGCGATCACCGGCGCCTCCCGATCGTTCCTGCGCGCGCCCAGGACCAGCGCGAAGAGAGCCGCGATCGAGAGCGTGCCGCAGCTCGCGGCCACCAGCGGCCCGGCCCACGGCACCGGGCCGACCGCCGCCATTGCCGCGGTGACCAGCACCATGTGCCCGGGGCGGCCGAAGCGAGGCGGGATCCCGCCCACCGTCTGGTGGAAGCGGTGGCGCTCGCCCTCCCAGGTCCACAGGTCACCGCCGCCCCGCGCCTCGGCGCGCTTGAGCTCGACGCTGGTGCGCAGGAAGTGGAGCGCGTCGCCGAGCCACACCGCCTCGAGGTGGTGGATGGCGTCGTCCCACAGGAAGGGCGACGTCTCGCGGATGCGATCGAAGCGCAGCCAGCCCCCCGCGAGCATGATCGCGGCGAGGAGCCCTGCGGTCAGCGCGCGCGACTTCACGGGCGAGGTCCTGGCGGAGCGACGGGTGAAGGGGGCGGCACGAAGGGCGCGCCGACACAGGGGCGGAGCGGATAGAGCCGGATGAGGTCGGCGCGGCGCGCCGCCGCGTCGCGGTGGAGCGCGAGCGTGTCGAGGAAGGGCCGGTAGTTGAGCTCCAGATCGTGGACCAGGCTGGCGCCGAACGGGTTGGGAACCGGGCTCGTCGACCTGCACGCCTCCTCGACGCCGCGAAGGAAACGCGCCTCGGCGGGGAAACCCTGGCCGTCGATGTCCATGAAGTCGACGAGGGAGTCCACCACGAGCCAGCGCGCGCCCAATGCCACGGCCTCGCGCCCCGCGCTCACCGCCGACTCGTTGCGGGGGATCGGGATCGTCGAGCCGGTACCCGCCAGCGCCCACGAGATGGGCGGCGTCGTGGTGAGGTGGGGGCTCGCGGCGCTGGTGCTCGGCGCCCGCGTCACGATGTGCTCGAGGGCGACCGCGTAGCCGTTCGGAACGACCAACCTGCTCAGGGGCAACAGGCCACCCTCGACGAGGGCCGCCGCCATCAGCGCCGCACCGGTCCAGCGAGCGACGGCGAGGCGACCGCGCTCGGCGAAGCGAGACTCGATGACCTCGATCGCGCGCCCGGCGAAGAGCGGCGCGAGCGCGAAGCTGGTCGCGCCATAGCGCAGGAGCGGGATCGTCAGCGAGTAGAAGGCGAGCGGCAGCGCGAAGAGCGCGGCCACCAGGAGCACCCCTGGGCGACGTGGCTCGGCGGAACCGCTCGCTGATCGTGAGTGCCGCAGGCCGAGCACCGCGAGCACCGCCACCACTCCTCCGCACAGGTACACCAGCGCGAACGGGTAGGTGAGCAGGTTCCCGAGGCGGAAGCGCACCAGGCTGCCCGCGTAGCCGAGCCCCTCGGGTGCGAGCACGAACAGCACCTGCTCGAGGTACGTCTTGGGATGGACCGCGATCCCGCGCTGCTTCGCCGCCATCAGCAGCAAGTAGTAGGGAAGCTCGGCGAGCGCGAGCATCGCCGCGATCCCCACGCCGACCCAGAAGAGCCGCGCGAGCCGAACCGGCGTGCGGGCCGCGGGCGCGTTCCCCGGCGCGGCCTCCGTAGGGGCGGAAGCCGTCCCCGCCCGCAGCGCGTCGGCGACCAAAAACACGGCCGCCAGGATCGAGAACCGGAAGTGCACCAGCATCCCCGCGCCCAGCACCAGGCCGAGCCCGAGCGACCCCGCGAGCGGCCGATCCGGCCGCGCCGCCACCGCGGCCCGTCCGCGCAGGTGGACCCACAGCGCGAGGTAGAGAAGCAAGATCAGCAGCGCCTCGCTGAAACCCTCCATCGAGTAGAGGAGGTGCGCTCCGCTCATCGCGAGGATCGCCGCGGCGCGGAGCCCGGTCTCCGGCCCCCACAGCCGTCGCGCGACGAGAAACGCGAGCGGGATCGTGAGGGCGCCCGCGATCGCGGAGGTGAGCGGCACCGCCCACAGTCGCGGGTCGCCGAGCGGTCCCCACGTCGAGCCGGCGATCGCGCGCCCGCGCAAGGCCTCCATCGTCACCAGCGCCGCGAGATCGTGGAGCGGGCGGCCGAACGTCGGCGGCACGCCGGCCGCTTCGCGACGGAAGCGCTCGACCGCGTCCTCGACGCGGAAGACGTCCTTTCCGGTCGCGCGCTCTTCTCGGCGCTGGTCGCGGGCGGTGCGAAGCGCGTCGACCATGGAGACCAGGTACTGGGCCTCGAGGTGGATGACGGCGTCGTCCCACAGGTAGAGCGGGGATGGGTTGCGGAGCACCTCGCACGTGCGTGTGAGCCCGCCGCCGATCGTCGCGACGGCGATCACGAGTACGATCATCCAGCGCGTGGGCCGCTCACCCGTGCTCGGCGCGCTCACGGCGGCGCCCCCTCGGAGCGTGCGAGGGAGGAGAGCGGATAGAGCCGGATCGTGCCGGCGCGCTCGCGCTCCGGTCCGGCCAGGTACCGCAGCGTGGTGGTGAACGAGAAGTTGTACTCGAAGGGGAAGAGGATCGACTCGGCCGCCGGGTTGGGGAGCCGCACCGGCTGCGTGTCGGCGTCTTCGAACGAGGCGAGCACCTCGTCGAGGCCGCGATCCTTGGTGCGCAGCACGGCGCCGATCGCGTCGACGGCGTAGATCCCGCAGCCGTAGGCCCAGGCGTCGGTGAGGTCGGCACCGGTGCGCGGTGGCTGGCGGACGCGCGTGGGGTCCCAGTCGAGATACACGGCGTCCACGAATGGGTCTGTGCTCACCACGCACCGCACCCCCATGTCCTTGGCCACGGCCATCGCCTCGCGATGGCCGGAGGTCCAGCGCACCGGCGCGACCGCGAACGGCACCGAGCTCGCGATCAAGAGCGCCGTGAGCACCCACGCCGCGTGGCCGCTCACCCGCTCGCGGAGCCGCGCTGGCCAGTGCGCGGGATCGAGCGCCCAGCCCGCGAGCAGCGCCGCCGCGGGCAACGTGACCGCGGCGTAGCGCGCACCGGCCGCGGTGAGGCTGGCGGGCGCGATCGGCAGCACCAGCCACACGAGGAGCGCGCGCGACGGGACGTCGCGGCGGCGCACCGCGGCGATCACGCCGGCTACCAGCGCGATCGCGAGCCCGGGGCCGAGCAGGCGCGCGTAGAGGAACGGATAGGTCGGGAGGTTCTCGGGGCGCACGCCGGAGATCGCGGCTCCCTGCGCGTAGTGGCGGAGGATGCGCTCGACGTGGGTCGGGTAGGGGAGGGTGCGACCGAAGTGGGCGAGGGCGAGCATCGCGCCGTAGTAGGGAAGCTCGGCGAGCGCCTGCAGCAGCGCGATCGGCAGGCCGATCGCGAGGAGCACGCGGAGCGCCGTCGCCGCGCGCCGTCCGCGGCTCGGCGCCAGCCGCGAGTAGGCGAGCACCACCGGCACCAGCGCGATCGGCAGCAGCCGGTCCTGGCACAGGCAGGCGACACCCCAGACCAGCCCGATCGCGACGAGCCTCGCGGTCCGGAGGGCGCAGGGATCGTCGCCGCCAGCGGATCCGTAGGGGCGGCGGGTACCCCCGCCCGCAGCCACCAGCAGACCGATCGCCGCCGTCGCGAACAACACGCTCAGCGACTCCGCGAAGGCCATCCGGCTGTACGCCACGTGCCAGCCCGAGAGTGCCAATGCCACGCCGGCCAGGGCGCCGGTCCGCGCGCCCCACAGCCGCGCGCCGATCCACGTCACCAGCGCCACCGTGAGCACGCCGGCGATCGCCGACACCAGGGCGCCCGACCAGTCGGCGCCGTGGGTGTAGTGGAGCGCGATGGCCACCGCGGCCGCGAAGCCCGGCCGGGGGAAGTAGAGCGGCATGCCCTGGGTCTCGTTGGTGAGGAACTGGACCTCGGGATCGAGGCGCCACACGTCCTCGCCGGTCGCGCGCTCGGTGCGCCAGCGCTCGGCGCTCTTGGCGAGCGCGGCGGCGCCAGTCTCGAGCCAGCGCCCCTCGAGGAGGTGGATGCCGTCGTCCCACACGAACGGCCCGGCGTCGTGGAGCGCGGCGAAGCGCGGCGGCACAGCGAGCAGCGTGACCACGAGCACCGCCGCGGCGATCACCGACCGGCGCCGGTCCTCCTCCCTCTCCCCCGAGCCGAGCACGGCGCGGACCTTAGCCGAATTCGCCGCCCGGGTCGTGCGTTCGGAGGCACCCGATCGAATTCACAAAACGCCAGTGAAAACCATCACAACACGGCAGTGAAAATCATCACATTTCGCCAGTGAAAAGCGTCGCAACATGCTGTCAGAAAAGTCGAGACGTGCGCAAAACACGGCAGATCTCGGGCTTCCAGGTGCCGGAAACGCGCCCTTTGCTGGAGCGTGCGTGTTCGAGGCCGGACCGCGCCGCCCGCGCTGGCCCGGTTGGAGCGCGCGGCGTTTGGCGGTAGCTCCTCGCGGCGCCGCCGGTCGCGGCGCGCGGGAGGCGGCGTGAGCGCATCGAAGCTCCGGGTCGGGATGATCGGCGTGGGCGACATCACCATGCTCCACGCGCCCGCCTACGTCGGGTGTGCCGACGCCGAGCTGGTGGCGCTCTGTGACAAGAGCGAGACCTTGCTCGCCCGCAGGTCGGCCGAGTGGGGAGTGCCGCGGACCACCCTCGACTTCCGTGAGCTGCTCCGCGACCCGTCGATCGACCTGGTCGAGGTGAACACCCCACACCATCTCCACCGCCCGATCGTCGTCGAGGCCCTCGCCGCCGGCAAACACGTCTCCTGCCAGAAGCCGATGACGGTCACGATCGCCGACGCAGAGGCCATGCTCGTCGCCGCGCGCGCGAGCCAGGCGCGCTTCCGGGTCCTCGAGAACTTCGTCTTCTACCCGGCCTACGTGCGGACGAAGGAGCTGCTCGACGCGGGCGAGATCGGCGAGGTGCTGACGATCCGCTTCAAGCTCGGCACCGGCCTCTTCGGCTCGCGCCCGGTGCCCCTCGCCGCGGAGCTCTGGCACCTGCTCGAGAGCGACAAGGGGATGGGCCAGGCGGTGTTCGACGACGGCTACCACAAGCTCTCGCTGGCGATTCACTTCCTGGGCGCGATCGGCGGCGTGAAGGCCTACATCGACCGCACCTTCCACTACGCCGACGAGCCGGCGCAGCTCGTGTGGCGCTATCGGGACCGGCCGGCGGTGGGCGTCTTCGACATCGCGTTCACACCCAACCTCCACACCCGCTCGGATTACTTCCCGGCCGACGAGCGGGTGGAGATCACCGGCACCCGCGGTCAGATCCTGCTCTCGTGTTGCACCGCGCGGATCGTCGACGATCCGCCGCTGGTGCTGGTGCGCGACGGCCGCCGCATCGCCTTCGACGACCTCGACACCGACTGGCAGGCGAGCTTCACGGCCGGCATCCGGGCTTTCCCGCGCGCCATCCGCGAGGGGCGCGAGTGCTCGCTCACCGGCGAGCGCGCGCTCGAGGTGCTGCGCTTCGCGTTCGCCGCGATCCTCGCCGCCAAGCGCGGCCGCGAGGTGACGCCCGAGGAGGTGACCGACGCGGCGGTCGCCGCCGAGCTGGTGGTGACCGACGGCGTCGCGAGCACCGCCGGAGCGCGCCGATGAGCCGTGCCGCGGCAGGCTTCGGCGCGCGTGTCGTCGACGCGGGCCTCACGGCGCTGGCGCGCGCCGGCCTCGCTCGTGGGCGGGCGATCGTGACGCTCGACGCCGCCCGCCTCGACCGCCACATGCGGCTCATCGCCGCGATCCTGCGCCGCATCGACCGCGCCCATCCGGCGCTTCCGGGAGTGGCCGAGCTGCGCGAGCTGATCGCGAGCGACCCGGTGGCGCTGCCCGCGCTGCGCAAGCTCCTCGGCGGCGCTCGCGACGAGCAGGCGGTCTCGACGATCCGCGGCGCGCTCCGGCACCACGTGTGGCCGTGGCCGCTCGTGCAGCGCGAGCTGCTGGTGCCGCCGCGGCCGCGGCCGGCGCGCAAGCTCTCGGCCCTGCGAGTGGGGCTGGTCGGCGCGAGCGCCGACCTCGACGACCTCGAAGTGGCCTATCGAGACGCCGGCGCCACGGTCACGCGCGCGGCGAGCGTGGAGGCCGTCGACTGGCCGCGATTCCTCGAGCGCGTGAACGCCGTCGAGCTCGGCGGCGGCGCGGCGGTCGCCGTGTCGACGATCACCGCGGCGCTCGACCGCGGGGTCGCGGTATCGCTGCACCGCGCAGCCGCGCGAGATGCGGCCGAGCTCGAGGCGCTGCGCTTTGGCCACGTCGCGGCGCTCGCGCGCTTCCGCATCTTCGATCCGCTGCTCTGGTACCCCCCGTTCACGGCGCTGGCCGAGCTCCTCGAGCGCGACGTGCTCGGCGAGGTGACGACGATCCGCGTCCGCGCCCTGATCGGCGGCGGCGGGACCGCGGCGCGGCCGGGCGAGCCGCTCGATCCGGCGTGCTGGGAGCGCCACCCGGCGTTCGATCGCTTCCTGGCGCTCGCGTGCCTCGGCGGACCGCTCGCGAGCCTCACGGGCTACGCGCGCTTCGAGGGGGCGCCCGGGCGGGCCGGAGGCGCGGTGCTCGCGCTCGCCCACGCCCATCCGGGGCGCTACTCCCACCTCGAGCTCGCCTACGCACCCGAGCTCGAGGTGCGCTCGAGCCGTGAGCCACACGACCTCTCGGTGGAGGTTTCCGGGACCGACGGCATCGCCTGGCTGCGCCGCGGTCCGGCCAAGCGCGTCGAGCAGGCGCCGCTCGAGGTGCGTGTCGGCAAGCTCCACTTCACGGTCGACGCAGCTGCGGGGCTCGACGAGAGCTGGGGCGCCGCGTTCCGGGCCGCCGCACAGGCGCTCGAACGGCAGGTCGTCGGTGGTCGCCCCAGGCCCCCCCTCGCGCCGCCCGCGTGGTGCTCCGCGCTGGCCGCCCAGGACGCCGCACCCCTCGCCACGCGGCTGGGGAACGTCGTCCGCCTCTGAGGCAGACCCCGGACGGGCAGCGCCTGGCCCCGCCCCGCGCGGTGGGGGCTTCGTTCGATGGGCCGCACCTTCGCCGCCAGCGGGTTCATTTCCGTGTAGTGCCGCGGCGCCGCCGCGGCTCGGTCTCGGATGGTTCGTTCGCACCACTCGATATCGCGCCAGCTCTCCGCCGGCTCCGTGGAATTGGCCCCGTCGTTCAGGATTCCGTCGCCTGACGGAAGCCTGACGAATCGCCAGGAGGATGACCGTCCGAGGATGCCCTTCTCGGGACCGCTCAAGGCGCGCCTGTCGGAAAAGCCGACCATGGTTGGGGTTTGCTTGGTGCAAATCCCACCGCAGCCGATCACGAATGGCGCATCTTCGCCAAGGCGCCAACATCAGTCAGTTTTTTCGGGCGCGATTTTACAACTTTTTGACGAAGTTGCGCCGAGACATTTTGCCCGGGATCTGCCCCTTCCGCTGCCCGGACCCACGCTCGAGGTGGTGCCACCCACCTCGATTGCTTCGAATTGTCTCGAAAGGTCTCGAATTGCTCTCGGTTGCTAAGGTCCCCCCGCCGTGGGTCGCCGGCGCGCCGGATGGTCCGGCCGAACCGGGGGTCCGCTTCAACTCCAACCCAGGGGCTCAGAAGGATGACTCGATCCCAAACCCGCTCAGGGCTCGTCGCCAGCGCAATCGCGGTGCTCGTCGTCACCGCCCTCTCCGCGACCAGTCACGCGGCCTACGTCACCACCAATCTGTCGCCGAGCTCGGTGACCACTTCCCAGGGAAGCACCGGGAGCCAGCCGCTCTCGGTCCTCTCGGTCCAGGACCTGTCGGGTACCTCGAGCGACACATCGAAGGCACAGCGCTACTACCCGAGCTCGGGCGGGTACGTGGGCATCTTCGACTTCACGGTGCCGTCCGGACTGGACGTCGCTTCCGCGTCGGGGCTCTCGCTCGTCGCCAACTTCTACGGTCAACCGAAGAGCGCCCAGCGCTGGACCTTCCAGGTCCGCGATCAGAGAAACGGCGGCTGGGTCACGGTCGGCTACAACGACGTCGGCTATCACACCTGGAAGAGCCTGAGCTTCTCGCTCTCCGGCGACCTGTCACGGTTCGTGACCTCGGGGCGGAAGATGCAGGCTCGGCTCACCACCTGGTCGAGCATCGACAGCGCCGACCTCGACTTCCTCGCGTTCGCGGTCACCACCTACACGGGCGACACCACGCCGCCACCGCCGCCGCCCGTGGGCGGCGGGACCGCGGGTGTTCGCACCTTGTTCGCCGGCTCCTTCTTGAACACCTCCGACCAGATCAACTTCGTCGCCAACTGGCACGACCTTCAGATCACCAGCGTCGGCCCGACCAAGCTCGCCGCGGTGATGGCGGCCAACCCGTCGGCCCCCGTCTACCACTACCAGAAGGTCGCCGGCATCGCGTCGAGCGACGCCAACTACTCCGCCGCGAAGAACCTGCGCTGGTACGGGCCGAGCGGGAACCCGGTGTACCAGACCCAGAACGGCTGGTACTGGATCGACATCATCAACCCGTCGACGCGGGCGGCCTGGATCCCGGTGCTGCTCGCCGACATCGAGAGCCAGCTCGCGCTCGGCTACAAGAACCTCTACCTCGACAACGTCGCGATCATCGACCCCACGCTCATCAACGAGTACCCGTCGAACTACAGCGACAGCGCGTACTACGACGCGCTGATCGACGTGCTCGCCAAGGTCCGCGCCGCGCTGCCGAGCAGCGTCAAGATCCTCATCAACTCGTACACCGGCGGACCGGCGGCTGGGCTACGTGGACTCGAGTTCGTGCCCTACATCGACGGCCTGTCGTTCGAGGCGTTCAGCCTGAAGGCGTCGAGCAAGTGGATGGACCGGACCCGCTGGCTGCAGCAGATCCACGACTTCCAGTACGTGACCGGCAAGGGCAAGGTCGCGGTCGCGATGGACTACATGAACAGCACCGACATGCAGCGCCGGCTGTTCTCGCTCGGCAGCTACCTGGTCGCGAACGCCCCAGGCGCCTACCACCGCATCGCCGCCACCGACGTGAGCTCGGAGCTGCAGCAGTTCCCCGAGGACGCGCTCGCCATCGGCACCGCGTCCGGGGCGGCGGTGGAACGCAGCGACGGCCTGGTCACCCGCGCCTACAGCGGTGGCACCGTGGTGGTGAACCCGGGCACCTCCGCGATCACGTACACCATGGGCAGCGGCTCGTGGCAGAAGCTCTCGCTCTCGGGCGGCGGCGCCTATCCCAGCCCGGGCTCGGTGAGCTGGCCGGCGGTGAGCGGCACCACGATCTCGGTGGCCGCCAACTCGGCGGTGATCGTGCGCCCAGCGCAGTGATCGGTTGAACCACCGGGCGCGACCGCGGATCGCGCCCCGTCTCTCCGCGGCCCGCGGTCGCCCGGCACTTCGCCGGCGCGCCCGCGGGCCGCACCTCGTTCGATCGGTCCGGAGGAGCCGCCTCCGGCGGGCCGGGACGCCGGACTTTCGCACCGCGTGCGATCCCTGGCGGCCGACGAAGCGGCCGCGCTCCAAGGCGAGGTTCCGCCGCTACGCCAGCCGTGCGCTGGAAGTTCGGCGCCTCGAGCGCGTGGTAGTAGACGCGCGCCCCCGAGGCTCGCCGCAGCGCCTCGGCGCCCGAGGAGTGATCGTTGTGCCAGTGCGTGAGCAGGATCGCGGAGATGTCGTCGACGCGTGCTCCGATCGAGCCCAGCCCCTCGATCATGTCGGCGCCGTCGGCCTCCATGCCCGCGTCGACCAGCACGATCCCGTCGCGGTCGTGGACGATGTACGACGCCGACAGGTAGCGCGGCCGGCGCACGCACAGCACCGCCCCCGAGACCGGGATCAGCTCGAGGCGCGCCACGTTCCCTGCGGTTTCAAGCCGCCGTGGACGGCGCAGGCGTGTCGGCGCGCAGGCTGGCGGCGCTCAGGATCTCGGTCTTGTCGCCCGGGCGGCGGTACTTGCGGACGATCAGGAGCGACGCCGGGCTCTCGGCCGCGAGCCGCTCGTGCTCGCCCGCGAACATGCGCGGCTCGAGGCCCCATTCCTCGCTCACCCCGACGATCACCAGATCGTAGCCGCGCTTGGCCTCGGCGACCGCGGCGTCGAGCGGCGAGCGCGCCTCGATCACCTTGAGCTCGAGCTGGTCCGCGCGAAAGGCGCTGGCCGCGGCGGAGAGCCCGGCCCGCTCGGCGTCCTCGGGACGATCCGGCGGCACCACGTGGAGGATCGTGACGTGGCGATCGGTGGCGTCGACACCCGGCGTCGCGCCGATCACGCCGCCGCCCTTCGCGAGCCGCCGCGCCAGCTCGAGGGCGCCGCGGTCGTGGACACCGCCCAGGTAGGGCACCAGCACCCGCCGCCACGGCCCGTAGTGGCGCTGCACGTACACCGCCACGTCGCAGCGCGCGTCGCGCATCACCGCGTGCACGGTGCCGCTCAGGATGCTCTGGCTCAGCACCGGCTTGTGCCAGCCCATCAGCACCAGGCTGGCGCCCTTGGTGTGGGCGACCGAGACGATGTCGTCGCCAGGGTCGCGGCTCACGAACGAGAGCGGGTGGACGTCGATGCCGCGCGACTTGGCCGCGTCGAGGAGCGGCGCCAGCGCTTCGATCTCGCTGCGGCCCGCCTCGCGATGGCCGTCGAGCAGCGACTGCTCGCTCGCCCGCATCAGGTGGAGCGCGTAGACGACGCTCTCGGGCTTGGGCGCGAGGGCGGTCGCCACCCGCAACAGCTCGGGACCCGCGGACGGTAGCGACACCGGGATCAGCACCGCGTCGGCCTTGCTCTCGGCGGCCTCGCTCTCCTCGCGGATGAGCCGGCTCGGGTAGATCCACTCGAGGAGCGGGGTGGTCATGAACGTGGTCGCGATCGCCATCAGCACCATCATCACGAACAGGGCCGGCGAGATGATGCCGAGGTCGAGGCCGATCGTGAGGATCACCAGCTCCATCAGCCCGCGGGTGTTCATGAGCGTGCCGAGGGCGCCCGCCTCGCGCCAGCTCAGGCCGGTGGCGCGCGCCGCGATCGCCGAGCCGCCGAGCTTTCCCGCGACCGCGACGGCCAGGATCAACCCGCATTGCATCCACATGTCGGCGCCCTGGATCAGCCCGATGCGCGTGCGCAGTCCCGTGAACGCGAAGAACACCGGCAGCAGGAAGACCACCGTCAGGTCCTCGAGCTTGGCGGTGAGGTCGCGCACGAACTGCCCGTCCTTGGGCAGGATCGCGCCCATCAGGAAGGCGCCGAAGAGCGCGTGGATGCCGAGCCGCTCGGTGGTCCACGCGGACGCGATCATCAACAGCAGCAAGAGCGCGATCATGTCCTGCGAGAGCACGCGCCCGCGGTTGCGGTAGTAGACCTCGATCCGCGCCACCAGCGGGCGCACCACGAACAGCATCCCGACCGCGAACAGCGCCGAGCCGCCGAGCGTGAGGGCGAGCTCGCCGGGCGCCGCCTCGGTCCGTACCAGCGTCACCACCGCGGCGAGGATGCACCACGCGGTGACGTCGTCGACGGCGGCGCACGCGATCGTCACCGCGCCCACCTTGGTGCGCAGCAGGTTGCGCTCGGTGAGGATCCGCGCCAGCACCGGGAACGCCGTCACGCTCATGGCCGCGCCCATGAAGAGCGCGAAGCCCGCGAAGTGGACGCTCTCGTCGGAGAGCCGCGGGTAGAGGTAGAGCGCGAGCAGCGAGCCCAGGAAGAACGGCGCCACGATGCTCGCGTGGCTGGTGACGAGCGCGGCCTCGCCGCGCCCGCGCAAGAGCTTGGGGTCGAGCTCGACGCCGACCAGGAACATGAACACCACGAGTCCGGTCTGACTCAACGCTCCGAGCGCTGGCAGGGTGGCGGCCGGAAAGAGGGAGGCCGAGACGCCCGGCGCGATCCACCCCAGGAAGCTCGGCCCGAGCAGGATGCCCGCGACCATCTCGCCCATCACCTGCGGCTGCTGGATACGACGGAACGCGAGACCCACGAGCCGGGAGGCGGCGAGGATCACGCCGATCTGGAGGAGCAGCGTGAGGACGGCGTGCATGGAGGCTCTTCCTTCTGGGGTCGGCGGTCGGCTCGCGTCAGCCGTGCGGTCCCGCCACGCGCTCGGCGGAGAAGTCCACCCCCGGACACGAGCTGCAGTCGAGCCGCCGCAGCTCGCCGGTCAGCCGCGGCGAGCCGCTCGCCTTCGTGACGGTACCGTCGAGGGCGAGCTGGGCGGTCCCCCCCTTTGCGAGCGCGGCCGTGAGGCGGTTGCCGTCGAGTCTCGCGGTGCTCGTGGCGAGCCCAGACTCGCCCAGGTTCATCGCGAGGCGCACGCCGGATTGCACGATCACGAGCGTCGGCGCGGAGCCATCGGCCGCTGACGCGAGATCGGGCACCGCCGCCGCACTCGCAGCGTCGGTTTCGATCGCCCACCTCCCACCGACGGAGATGGGCGGCGTGATGCTGTGGCCGGCGCGCAAGATGGCGGCGACCCCGAGTGCCGGGATCCCCACCAGGCCGAGGTAGAGGAGCACCGTGCGCGCCATCGCATGCGGCCGGGCCGGGCCGGGAGCGGTGTCCGAGGTGTTGTCCATCGGATCCCCTTCTGTGGCGGCTCTGCGGCGAGCCGCGCAAGCGGCCACTCTACCCGCCACGCGTGACGACGACCACGCGCTGGCGCGTGTCGAGCGGCCTGGGACACCGGTCACGCGACGCGTGTCGGGGCCACCTTCGAGCCGCGCTCATGCACCTCGCGGGTACCGGAGCGCTCGATCGACTCGGTGGTCGCCTCGCCGCGCTCGTATCGGCGCACGATCAGCAGCGAGGCCGGACATTCGGCGGCGAAACGCTCGTGGCGGCTCGAGAAGAGGTTGGGCTCGAGCCCCCAGTCCTCCGACACTCCGACCACCACCAGGTCGTAGCCGCGGCGAGCCTCGGCCACCGCCTCGTCGAGGGGGCTCGCGGTCTCGATCACCTTGAGCTCGATCCCTTCGGACTCGAACGCGGTCGCCGCGGAGCGCAATCCGGCGCGCTCGCGCTCGCGCACGGGGCGGTCGCCGGGCATCACGAAGTGGAGGATCGTCACGTGTGGTGAGGTCCACGCGAAGCTCTGCTGACCGGCCGCGGACGGTGCCGCGGCGCCCTTCGCCATGCGCCGCGCGAGGTCGAGGGCGCCGCGGTCGTGCACACCGCGGTACGGCACCAGCACGCGTCGCACCGGCTCGAAGCGCCGCCGCACGTACACCGCCACGTCGCAGCGAGCCTCGCGCATGACCTGGTTCACGGTGCCGCCGAGGATGCTCTGGCTCAGGACCGGCTTGTGCCAGCCCATCAGGATCAGACGGGCGCCCTTGGCGTGAGCGACCGCGGTGATGTCGGCGCCCGGCTCGCGACTCACGAAGGCGAGCGGCTGGACCTCCACGGCGTCGTTCGTGGCGGCGCGCAGAAGCGGCTCGAGGGGCGCCAGGCTGGCGCGTCCCGCCGGCGTCACCGACGCGTCGAAGAACGACTGCTCGCTGGCGCGCGCCAGGTGGAGCGCGTAGATCTGCCCGCCCGACGAGCCGCGCGCGAGCGTGGCGGCCAGGTGCACGAGGTCTGGCCCCGCCGACGGCAGCGACACCGGGATCAGGATCGAGTAGCCGTCGACCTCCGGCCCACCCACGACCTCGCGGCGGATGAGCTCGGCGGGATAGACCCGCTCGAGCACCGGCGTGGTCATCACGGTGGTGGTCAGCGCCATGAGGATCATCATCGCGAACAGCGCGGGGGAGAGGATCCCGAGCTCGAGCCCGATGGTGAGGATCACGAGCTCCATCAGCCCGCGCGTGTTCATGAGCACGCCGATCGCCGTTGACTCGCGCCACGAGAGCCCCATGCGGCGCGCGCCGAGGGCGGTGCCGCCGAGCTTGCCGCCCACCGCCACGATCATGATGAGCGCGAACGCGAGCCACGTCCCGGCGCCCGAGAGCAGCCCGAGGTGGGTGCGCAGGCCCGCGTCGGCGAAGAAGAGCGGCAGCAGGAACACCACCGTGAGGTCCTCGAGCTTGTCGCGCAGGGCGCGCACGAAGCCGGGATCCTTGGGCAGCACCGCCCCGAGCAGGAAGGCACCGAAGAGCGCGTGGATGCCGAGCCACTCGGTGATCCACGCCGAGGTCAGGAAGAGCAGCAGCACGAACGCGAGCAGGTCCTGGGTGATGACCCGCCCGCGGTTGCGGTAGAAGACCTCGATGCGGCGCGCCAGGCGCCGCACGATCGTCAGCATGCACACCAGGTAGAACGCCGTGCCGCCGACGATCGCGCCGAAGTGCGACGGATCGCCTTCGGCGCGCGCGAGGGTCACGACCGCGGCGAGGATGCACCACGCCGCGACGTCCGCGACCGCGGCGCACGCGATCGCCAGCGAGCCCATCTTGGTGCGGGTGAGCCCGCGCTCCGAGAGGATCCGCGCCAGCACAGGAAACGCGGTGACGCTCATCGCCGCGCCCATGAAGAGCGTGAAGCTCAAGAGCCTGGCACCCGCCGGCGCGAACGAGTGGAAGAGGGCGAGCGCGAGCAGCGACCCCAGCACGAACGGCACCACGATGCTCGCCGCGCTGGTGACGAGCGCCGTGCGCCCGCGCCCCACCAGGTGCTTGGGCTCGAGCTCCAGCCCGACCAGGAACATGAACAGCAGCACGCCGAGCTGGCTGAGCGAGTGGAGGTAGCCGAGCCGGTCGGGCGGGAAGAGCACCGCCTGCCAGTCGGGCGCGAGCCAACCCAGGAAGCTCGGTCCGAGGAGGATGCCGGCGGCCATCTCGCCGATCACCTGCGGCTGGTGGAACATGCGAAACACCAGCCCCACGAGCCGCGCCACCGAGATGATCACGGCGACCTGCAGGATCAGGTTGAGGGTGGTGTGCATGGGCGAGGCGCGGCTTCGGCGGCTACCCGCGCATGGGGCTCAATACACCGCGCCGCCCCGCAAACCAACCAGCGAAAAACCCTCCCTGAGCGCGCTGGTGTGGGGATGGGAGATCCCCGGGCACGCCTCGAGTCGGCGGCCCGCAACGAAAAACGGGCGGCCCGCTGGGGCCGCCCGTTCGCGCGCGCCGCGAGCGGCGTCCACGATCGTCATGCGCTCACGGCTTGGCCGCGGTCGCTCCCGTGCCGGTCGTGGTGGCGCCCACCAGGATCGACATGTTGCCGTGCGGGTGCTTGTTGTCGTGCATGAGCTGGTGGGCGAGCGGCAGCTCCTCCCACGTGAAGGTGCGCGACAGGCACGGATCCACCTGGCCCGCGAGCACCAGATCGTTGAGCCCCTCGGACTGCACGTCGTTCGCGAAGTGCGAGCCCTGCAGCCGCTTCTGGCGCATCCAGTGGTAGCGCAGGTCGACGGTCGCGTTGTAGCCGGTGGTGCCGGCGCAGATCACCACCATGCCGCCGGTGTCGCACACGAAGATCGAGGTCGGGATGGTGTCCTCGCCCGGATGCTCGAAGACGATCCGCGGGCTGCGCTTCTCGCCCAGCACGTCCCAGATCGCCTTGCCGAAGCCGCGCACGCCCTTGAGCCACACGTTGTACTTCTCGGTGTCCTTCCAGTGCGGCAGCATGCCCCAGTGGCTGAACGCCTTGCGGTTGATGCAGCCCTTGGCGCCGAGCTGCTTGCAGTACTCGGTCTTGTCGTCGGACGAGATCACCGCGATCGGGATGGCACCCTTGGCGCGCGCGATCTGGATCGCCATCGAGCCGAGGCCGCCCGCGCCACCCCACACCAGCACCACGTCGTTGGCGCGCACCGCGTGCTCCGGCCAGCCGAGCAACATTCGGTACGCCGTCGCGCCGACCAGCATGTAGGCCGCCGACGCCTCCCAGCTCAGGTGCTTGGGGCGCGGCAGGCACTGGTGCGCCTGCACCTTGGTGAACTGGGCGAAGCTCCCCCAGTTGGTCTCGTAGCCCCAGATGCGGAAGGTCGGCGAGTACATCGGGTCGACGCCCGCCTTGACGCTCGGGCAGTCGCGGCTCCACGAGCCGCAGTGGACGACGACCTCGTCACCCACCTTCACATTGGTGACGTCCTTGCCGACCTTGTAGACGACACCGCTCGCGTCCGAGCCGCCGATGTGGAAGGGCTCGGGCTCGCCGGCCTTGTTGCGCGCGCCGATCACGTCGACCGGGATGCCGAGCGCGGCCCACACGTTGTTGTAGTTGACACCCGCGGCCATCACGTAGACGAGCACCTCGTCGTCCGCGACTGGCGGCACGTCGATGACTTCCTTCTGGAAGGCCTTGGTGGGGACGCCGAAGCGGTCCTGACGGATCAGCCAGGCGTTCATCTTGGCCGGCACTTCGCCGACCGGGGGCTGCTCTCCGAGCTCGTAGAGATCCTTGGCCATGGCGCGGCTCTCCTGATGCGATTCGTGGAACGTTTCCGGTACGTTCGGGGAGCGCGGAGGGTAGCGGGCGAGGCTGCGGGCGGGCAAGCCGGGCGCGCTTCGGCCGATGCGTGCGCGCCGCTGCGGGCGGAGCGCCGAGGCGGCTCGCTTTCTCGCCTGCCGTTGTGCTGGGAATGCGGATGGGGCTAGGGTCGCTCCGGACGGATGCCGAACGTGACCGCGCCGCTCGACCGCCCATCCGCCGCCGTTCGCGGCCGACCCTCATCGCGCGTGGTCGCGCGGCGGCGCCGCTCGCGGCGGGTGCCGTGGATCGTCGCGGGGGTGGCGGTCGTCGCGGTACTGGCGCTGGCGTTCGCGGCAGCGTTCACCGACCTCGGCCGCGCGCTCGCGGGCCTCACCGGCGGCGCGGGGGACGGTGCTCGCAGCGTGGGAGCGGCGGGGCGCGGAGCGGCTCGAGCGAGCGGCGACGCGGGGTCGCGCCAGCGCGTCAAGGCGCGCAAGGGGGCGAACAAGAAGCCGCTCACGATGGCCGAGGCACTCGCGGGGGTGCGCCAGGAGCGCGTCCGTCCGCCCGAGGAGCCCGGCAGCCGTCAGGTGTGGGACATGGAGCGGCAGCGGATCTTCGATCGCATGCACGCTGCGCTCGAGCGCAAGGACCTGATGGGCGTCCGCGACGGGCTGAAGGAGCTCGAAGCCAAGGGGATGATCACCGACGACGTGGTGCCGCTGCGCAAGGCGCTCGCGGGCAGCTTGCTCGTGACCGGCGAGAGCGCGGAGGCGATCGAGGTGTACAAGCGGTTGCTGGTCGCCGATCCCGACGACCACCGCTCGAAGCTCGAGCTCGGGATCTCGTACTACCACGAGGGCGACCTCGAGGAAGCGCTCACCTGGGCCGAGCGCGCCGCGGCCAACCAGCCCGAGAGCCCGCTCTACGAGGCGGCGGTCGCGGAGATGAAGGCCGCGCGCGAGGAGAACCCGGCGATCTACGAGCGCGCCGCCCAGGCGATCGGCGCGCGCTATGGCGACCGCTCGCCCGACGCCATCGGCGACTGGCACGAGGCGGTGGCGGTGTCCGACGCGATCGCGAGCTCGAGCGGCGGCGACGTCCAGGTAGCGCGCGCTTACTACGACCGCGCCAAGGCGCTGTTCGGCGAGCAGGATCGGCTCGCCAACGCGGCGGCCGAGCCGCTCTGGTACTACGTCGACGGCGAGATCCTTCTCGCCGAGGGGCGCTACGAGGAGTCGATCATGTCGCTGGTGTCGGCGCTGACCACGCAGTACAAAGGGTTCGCGCACGTCGGCGACGTCTACTACCGGATCGGCATGGCCTACGCCGGGCTCGGCGACACCGAGAAGATGCGCGCCAACTTCCGCATGTCGCTGCTCAACGACCCGTACTCGTTCCGCGCTCGCGAGATGCGCGCGGCCCTCGGCGAGCCCTGAGCCCGCGCTTCGCCGAGCGCGCCGCGTCGACCGTGAGCCGCCGACCGTGTCGCTGATCCGCCGGGGGCCGTGAGCCGTGGGAGAGCTGATCGTCAAGATCGCGACGCTGGTGATCGCGCCGCTCCTGATCCCAGGCCTCGCGGTCCGCGAGCGGACGAGCAAGTGGTGGGCGGCGTGGGTGGTGGCGGCGCTCGCGATCGCGGCCGCGTGCCTGTACGTGACGGCGATCGCCACCACGCGCACCACCCGTGACCTCTCGATCCCGGGCTTCCTCTTCCCCGCGTCCTCGGCGATGGCGTTCCTGGCGCTCAAGCCCGGGTGGCCGCACCGGCTGCGCTGGAAGTACGCGCCGAACGCGATCGGGCTGGTCGCCTATCTGGCGACCTGGGCGGCGGGGATCGTGCTGCTCTCGATCGCCGGCTGGATGACGCCCAAGGTCTAGCGAGCCTGTGAAGCAATCGAGCGGGAGCGAAGCGCCGCGGGGGGACGGAGCCCCCCGCGCGACGAGAAGGATCGTAGCGACGGGGGTTCCATCCCCCGTCGCCGGGCCCAAGCGGCTTCCCTGAGCGACCCAGATCGCAAGATTCACAGCCTCGGCGCGACCCCACGAGCGAAGCGAGAGCCTCGGTGGGCCGTGCCGGGCGGCGGCGACGGAGCGCCGCCCTCCAGGCGGGCGGGGGGCTTGAACAGCCCCCCGAAAAACTCAGACGTGGACGTCGAGCCCGGTGACGTGGATGGTCCTCGAGCGACTCTTGCTCTGCTCGCCTGCGCCGGTGACCGTGTTGGTGCGGGTGAGCCCGTCGTCTCCACGCACGGTGCTGGTGGCGACGCTCGCGATCGCCTCGCCATCCTTCGCGATCTCGGTGGAGACGTCGCGCTGGCCGTCGGCGGCGTTCACGGTGCTGGTGAACTCGAAGGTCGCGCCGTCCTGACCGGTGAGCGTGCCGCGTGCGGTGTAGGTGCCGGCCTCGGTGCGCTCGATGGTGCCTTCGCGGGTGAACGACGCACCGTCCGCGCCCTGGATGGTCGAGGTGAACGACAGGGTTCCGTCCTCGTTCCGCGTCACGTCGGTGATGCGGCTGACGAGCGTGTTGCCGTCTGCGTCGACCGCGCTCGACGTGCGGGTGAACGCGTCGCGGGTCCCGCTCACGATGTCCGTGAAGTTGCCGCTCGTGCCCCGGCTGGTGTCGAAGGCGCCGGTGCGCGTGATCTCGGGGGAGCCGTTGCGGATGCCGTGGATCGTCATGATGTCCTCTCGGGGCGATCGCGTCGGAGGGGGATCGCCGAGCGCCTACCGTGGCCGTTCGCCTCCTAAGCAACCGCGATGCCTCCCGCGGCGAACCGGGCGCGATCCGAAAATGCGGGCCTCGCGGCCGCCCCACGACCGGTCGGTGAGCTCGGGGCCTCGCCTCGAACGGCAACATTTGCCGGGGGGCGAGCGGTGGCGCGCCTCCGCTCGGTCCCCGAACGGTCGCGCAGCGCCGGAGCCCGCTATCGAGCGCGCGGGGTCCACTTGTCGGCGCGAGTTTGTTAAGACGAGCGAGGCCTCGTGTCGGATCCCCGCCTGCGACCGCCACCGGTCCATGAGCCCGTACGATCGCGATCCCGCGACCCTCGACGAACGCTACCGCGCCCTCTTCGAGCAGAGCGCCGAGGGGCTGTGGTGCGCCGACCTCGACGAGCCGATCCCGACCTCGCTCTCCGTCGAGGACCAGGTACGGCTCATGTTCGAGCGCGGCTACCTCGGGGACGCCAACGTCGCGATGGCGCGGATGTATGGGTTCGATGATCCGAGCCTGCTGATCGGCGCCCGGATCGAGCAGCTCCTGCCACCCGAGGACCCGCACAACGTCGAGTACCTGCGCGCCTTCGTGCGCTCCGGGTACCGCCTCACCGACGCCGAGTCCCACGAGATCGACCGCGATGGCGCGCCCAAGGTCTTCGCCAACAACCTCGTCGGCACCGTTCACGACGGACTGCTGTGGCGAGCGTGGGGCACGCAGCGCGACATCACCCAGCGGCGCCTCACCGCCGAGCGGCTGCGCCGCAGCCAGAAGGCCGAGAGCCTCGCGGTCCTCGCGGGCGGCGTCGCTCACGACCTCAACAACCTGCTCGCGGTGATGATGGGCCACGCCCAGCTCGCCTTGAAACGTGTCGGTCCGGCGCACCCCGCGGTCCACGACCTCGAGCGAGTCCTCGGCGCAGCCGAGACTGCCGCCGAGCTCGCTCGCCACATGCTCGCCTACGCCGGACGCGGCGAGGTCGACGCGGCGCCCGCTGACCTCAACGAGCTGGTGCGGCGCACGCTGACGCTCATCCGGGTGGCGGTGCCGTCGAACGTCGCGGTCACCACCGAGCTCGATCCCGCGCTCTCCCCCGCCGAGGTCGACGCGAGCCAGATGCAGCAGGTGGTCATGAATCTGGTGCTCAACGCAGCGGAGGCCCTCGGCGCGCAGAGCGGCTCGGTCCACCTCGCCACGTCCGTGCGTGAGCCCACCGCCGCAGAGCGAGCGGATGCGGAGGCGATGGGCGTGCGTCTGGCGGACGGTCCCCACGTCGTGCTGGCCGTGACCGACGACGGTCCGGGTATGCCCGCCGACGTGCTGGCGCGCGTGTTCGACCCGTTCTTCACCACCAAGACCTGCGGGCGCGGGCTCGGCCTCGCCGCGGTGCAGGGGATCGTCCTCGGCCATCAGGGGGCGGTGCTGGTGGCGAGCGCGCTCGGAGGCGGCGCGCGCTTCGAGGTCTTGCTGCCACGCGCGCGTGGGGCCGTGCCGGCGTCGCGTGCTGTCGAGCCCGAGCCCGAGCCCGAGCGGGTGGCGGGAGCGGGCGGCACGATCCTGGTGGTCGACGACGACCGCGAGGTCCTCGAGACGATCCACGACCTGCTCACGAGCGCGGGCTTCGCGACGCTGGTCGCTACGAGCGCGGAGGGAGCGCTCGAGGAGTTGCGCGCTCACCGCGGCGAGATCCGCGCCGTGCTGGTGGCTCGCGTGATGCCGGGCCCGAGCGGCCGCGCCCTCCGCGATGCGCTGCGCGCGATCGAGCCACGGATGCCGATCGTGACCTGCTGCGGGTTCGCGGACGAGGTGGACCTCGCCGAAGGGCCGACGGAGATCGACGTGTCGCTGCTGAAGCCCGTCCGCCTCGCGGCGCTCCTCGAGGCGATCGAGCGCGTGAGCCCGAGCGGGGCGCGCTGACACGCGGCGAGCCGCGCGGCCCCGAGCGTTCGGCGCTCGCAGCCTGCTTCGGACACCCTTGCGTCGCCATGGCACAGCGCCCACTCATGCATGCCGAGGTCCTGCGGCAGAAGACGCTCGGCTTGCACCCCGCGTATCGCGACTCGCCGATCCGTCTCGACGAGCACGACGTGGCGGTGCTCAAACGCGTCAACGGCCAGGCCACCGTGGCGACCATCGCCGGGCTGCTTCACCTCCCCGACGAGGTCATGACGCGGATCGTGCTGCGGCTGGTGGCGCGGCAAAAGCTGGTGTTCAACGACGAACTGCCGTGGTTCGACGAGACCGCGCTGCTCGCCGCCGTGCTCGAGCGCGCGGCGGGGCGCGGTGCGCCGCGCGAACTGCGCCTCGACGACGTCGACAACGCGCTCCTCGAGGCGATCGACGGCCAGACGCGCGTCCGAGACGTCGCGAAGCGCATGCCGATCGAGCGTCCGCTGGTGCTGGTGAACGTGTTGCGTCTCTTGTATGCCGGGCTGGTGCGCGTGGACCGCGCCGCGCGGCCGCCAGCGGTGGCCGTGGCGGCCTCCGCGATCGTGCCCGCGGCGCCGGCGGCCGACGAGGGGTCGCGTCGGGCGCGCGTCGAGCCTGGTACGGCGGATGCGCGCGGTGCGCCCACCGAGGGGCGTGACGACGGCGAGCCCGGTACGGACGATGTGTGGGGCCGTGCGCCGGCGAGCGTCGCGGAGCTCATGCGTCGCCCGGTGCCGACGCGGTGGGTGGGGATCGCGCTGCTGGTGGTCGGTCTCGCCGTGGCGTTCCAGGTCGCACGCGGGCTCCTCGACACCGTGCACTCCCACCTCGCCGGCCACGCCCTCACCGTCGACGGACTCGCCGACGTGATCGAGCTGAGCGAGATCAAGCTCAGGTCCGGCCGCCATTGGACCGGGGTGGCTCGCAACTCCTTCGCCGAGCTGCTCCGCGCCGAGCGGGTGCGAGCCGCCCAGGAGCTGGTGCGGCGGGTGCGCGCGGCGGGCTTCCAGCAGATCGACGTCGAGGACGAGAGCGGCCAGCCCCTCGTCGAATACGCGGGCGCGGTGCTCACGATCCACGAGCCGCACGGCGACGAGCGCAGGTCCACCCAGTAGGGCACGGCCCGCGCGCTCGCGATCCCGCAATTCCCCGTGCTACAGGTGGGAAAAACCCCCTTGGCGACCCGCGCCCGCGTGCGGTCGCGGCGGACGGCCCATGGCGCGACGATCCTCTCGAGCCCTGCTCACGCTGATGTCGGTGCTGGCTGCGGCGTTCGGTTCGGTGGCGCACGCCGCCCCGGCGAACGTGTGTGGCGCGAGCGGCGCCGCCGCGACCGGTTACGTGCTCGGCACGCTCGCCACCGGCCTGCCGGCCAACCAGCTCGAGTTCGCGGACCCGGCGGGGCCGTGGGGCGACGCGCTCTACGTCGCGAGCCCGACGGGGCCGGCGGCGGTTCGCAAGGTGCTCGCCAACGGCGCCACCGCGTCGTTTCCGCTGGATCCGCTCGTGCCGCCACGGGGAAGCGGAGTGGTGATCGGTCGCGGGCCCAGCTTCCAGGACGTGATGTACGTGGCGGCGTCGGACTGGGAGAACTTCGCGTCGCCGCCCACGGTGGTCGGGATCGATCCGGCCAATGGCGCCAGCACGCTGCTCGCCCCGGCCGGGATCCTGTGGTGGCTCAAGCTCGGTGAGCTGCTCGCGGGGCCGTCGGGGAGCTCGCTGCTCACGAGCTGGGTAGGGAACGCGGGGCCGTTCACGACCCAGGCCCAGATCGACTCGGTGAGCGCGGCGGGAACCACCCTCGGCGCGTTTCCGGGCTCGCAGCTCTTCACCTACCTCGCGACGATCACCTTCGCGACCAACCCCGGCTCCGCGTTCCCGGCGTCGCTCTACCTCGCGAGCGACAACGTCCTCTATTCGGCCACCAGCTACGGCGCGAGGATCGCGTTCGCCAACACGCTGCCGACCACGCCGACCTCGAGCCCGCCCGTACCGCACTCCTTGATCGGCGACCTCGCGTTCGGTCCCGGCAGCGCGCCGGGCTTCGGCTCCGATCTCTACGCCCTCATCGTGCACACCGATGCGGCGAACGCCTCGGACGCGACGCAGGTGTGGCGAATCCAGCCGAACGGCGCCGCGGCGATGATCGCGAGCGTGTCGTCGGCCGACACCAACGATGCGCACCTGTGGCTGAGCTGGGGCGGTCTCGCGTTCGGGCGCGGCGGCAGCTTCGGCAGCGACCTCTACTTCTCGGCCGGCGACCTGATCTGCAGGGTGTCGGCGCCCGACGCCGACCTCGACGGCGTGCTCGACGCCCTCGACGACTGCCCCTCGGTCCCGAATCCGACCCAGGTGGACTCGGACGGCGACGGCCACGGCGACGCGTGCGACAACTTCCCGAGCAACCCCAACTGCGCCTTCGTCGCCGGCACCGGCGCGGAGGCGAGCGGCGCGGCGCTCGGGTGGCTGCTGCCGGTAGCGCTCATCGCCGCGCGGCGCCGAGCGCGGCGGTGGTGACGCTGGTGGAGGCGCCGCGATCCCTCGCGACACCTTCTCGACCTGCACCGCCGCTCGAAGGTGTGAGGGGAGACGCGCGGGTTCGCCCCGTCATCGCGCGCGGGACGAGGGTGCGTAGGGGCGAGCGTGAGCTCGCGCAGGGGTCGGATGCGGTCGACTCCTGGCGCCCTGCGCAGCCCGGGCGCTCCAGCACCAACCTTCACTCCCGCGGCCACGGATTTCCGGGGCCGCCGAGCTGGCCGGCGTCGCGGCGCCATCGCTTCGCGGCGCGGGTGGCGCGCAGCCGCGGCAGGAGGACGAACCACTGCCAGTAGCCGGCGGCGATGATACCGGTCCAGACGAGCACGTCGCCTCCTCGCCACGCCTGGGCCGAATCGCCCACGAGCCAGAAGGCCGCCTGCGCCAGAAACGGCCCCACGAAACCCGCGGGAAACGAGAGGATCAGGGCGAACGCCCCGATCACGTAGCGATCGTCGGCGGTGGAGGTCAGATACCACGCGAGGATCGCCGCTTGCGCCGCAATCCAGGTGACACGCGCGATGACGCCCATCCCAGTCAGCCCGGGCCCGGAAACCGCGCGTACATGCAGGTGTTGCGCAGCGTGCCGTCGGGGGCGCGGCGCTCGTGGCGCAGGATGCCTTCGAGGACGAAGCCGCAGCGCTCGGCGACCTTGCGCGAGGGCAGGTTCTCCTCGTCGGTGAGGAGCTCGATCCGTACCGCGTGGGTGTGTGTGAGGGCGTAGCGGCTCACGGCCTCCACCGCTTCGGTCATGAAGCCTTCGCGGTGGCGCGAGGTCCTGCACCAGTAGCCCACCTCCACCCGCCGCGTGGACCACACCGGGCGGTGCAGGCCGGTGGCGCCGAGGAGCTGGTCCGAGCGCTTCTCGAAGAGCAGGAACGGCAGGTCCTTCCGCGCCTGGAAATTCGCGTGGGCGTCCCGGCACCACGCCTCGGAGACCTCGGCGCGCTGCTCGCCCGCCACCCACGGCAGCGACGCGAGGAAGCGCCGCATCTCGGTCAGTGACTCGACGATCGCCTCGTGGAGCGCGGCGCCGTCGCCTGCTCGGGGCGGGCGCAGGTGGAGCCGCTCGGTCTCGATCGCGTTCGGCAGCTCGAGGCGGATGGGATCGATCATGCGGTGAGAGCGCGGCGCTCGTCGGTGTAGGGCGGCAGCGTCGAGAGGCGCGCATCCTCGACGGGCCCGCCGAAGGTGAAGTGGTAGATCGTGTGGAAGCGCGTCCCGGTGAGACCGAGCGTCTCGTGGACGGCGTCGTCGAAGAAGCAGCCGATGCCGGTGCCGCGGATCCCCGCGGCCTCGGCCTCGAGGTAGAGCACCTGGCCGATCATCCCGGCCTCCCAGTGCAGCCGGCGGTAGGCCCACGGACCCTGCTCACGGATGGTCTCGTCGAGCTCGGCGAGCATGCCGAGGCTCGCCACGCCGTCGCCGGCGATGTCCTGGCCGCAGCTCACCGACTTCGCGAGCCCGACACAGTCCGTCTCGCGGAGCAAGAAGAGCGGGAGGTCGGCGGGGGCGCCCGGCGCGCGCTCCCAGCGGAACTCGCTCTTCATCGCGGCGCGTAGCGCCTCGGCGACGCTCTCCTTGCGCGGAAGCGCGTAGAGACCGGGTATCAGCCCGTCGACGCGGTGAACGAAGAGCGCGAGATGAACGCGCGGCTCCCAGCCGATCGTGTCCCAGGGGGGTGCTGCGGGCTTCGTCGTTCCGCCGGTCGGCACGAGCCGCTGCAGCAGGTGGAAGAACGCCTCCGCGCCGAGGCGGGTCTTGCCGTCCAGGTCCACGGCGCTGCGGCGCTGGGCGAGGATGCGCCGCGCGGTGGGCGCGCCGGCCGCGTCGCTCGCGGGGATCGGGCCACCTGCCGGGGCCGGCAGTGTACGAACGCGCGCCTCGGTGCGCGGCTTGGCGGCGGCCCGCGCCGCGATCTCGATGACGTTCCAGTCGACGTGCTCGGGGCTGAGCGTGTTCGCGCGCCCGGACCAGCGTGCGCCGGAGGCCGCGCTGGCGATCGCTTCGCTCGTGACGCCGAGCGGCACGGTCACCTCGCCGCTGGCGGTGATCACCACCGCGAGGCCGTCGGCCTCCTCGCGCTCGCGCTCGTGGGACTCGTCGAGTCGATCGGTGCCGAGGAGCCGCGCCACGTCGTCGTCGCCGAGGTCCTCGAGGAGCACCAGCCGCCAGCCGAGGCTCGCCGCCGCCAGCCGCAGCGCCGCCCACGCGTGGCCGGTGTCGTGGTGGCAGTAGCGGTAGGCGCGCTCGCCGTATTTCCAGGCCTCGCGCCAGTGGATCGACGTCAGCCCGACCAGGAAGCTCTCCGCCGGAAGCCCGGCCATCACTGCGCGTCCGCGCTCGGTGGCGAGCCGCGCCCGCACCTCGAAGGCGTGCTCGGCGGGCGCGTAGTGGGCCACCCACGCCTCCTCGCCTGCGTCGCTCTCGATCACGCCGCCCGGCAGCACCGCGTAGCCCTCGGTGGGGTGGAGGTTGCCGCTCGACGGGTTGGCGCGCAGCGACCACCGCGAGCCCTGGAACTCCTTCCACGCGGTGAGCCCGAGGGCGAGCTCGAAGAGCGTGCCGACCGCGCGCGCGTCGAGGGCGCGCGGCGTCACGGCGCCCGCGCGAAAGAGTGCCTCGTAGGTGGGGCTCTCGTCCTCGCGGCCGAACGGCAGCCTCACCAGCTCGGCGCCCTCGAAGCGGCGGAACGGATCGGGCTGGGTCTCCCAGTCGAGGTAGCCGGCGCTGCGCGCATAGCGGTGGTAGTGGTGCTTGGTGGTGTGGTGGTACGCGAGGACGATCTCGGCGGGCGTCGGCGCAGGACGCGGCGGCTCGCTCGGGCGCGGCTCGCGTGGGACGCTCGGCGCGCTCGCGACCGTGCTCTCGGATCGACGCTTCTTCCAGCCGAACATTCCACCCCCTTTTCGCGTCGCGCAACCTAACCCGGGCTCGTCGAAGCCGTCTCCGTCACCGTTTCGCGCGCGCGAAGGCGGGCCGTATACTCCGCGTCAGAGGACCGCTCCCGAAGGGAGGCCCAACCGTATGCCGAGCTCGTTCGCGCCTGGACTGCTGATCGCGATGCCCCAGCTCCTCGATCCGAACTTCTACCGCTCGGTGGTGCTGGTGGTGGAGCACGGCGCCGAGGGCTCGTTCGGGCTGGTGATCAACCAGGTCTCGCCGCTCACGATGGGCGAGTTCACGAACGCGCAGAGCCTCGCCTATCACGGCGACCCGGCGCGGCCGGTGATGATCGGCGGGCCGGTGAGCCGCGAGGTCGGCTGGATCCTCCACTCGAGCAAGCACGAATACGGTGACACCCACCACGTCGTGGGCGGGATCAGCATGAGCCGCTCGATGATCGCGCTGCGCGACGTGTGCGAGAAGGGCGACGGCGACTTCCGACTCTTCATGGGCTACGCGGGCTGGGGCCCCGGCCAGCTCGAGGCGGAGATCACCCAGGGCGCCTGGGTGACGTCCGACGTCGATCCCGGCCTGGTGTTCGCGACCGACGCCACGGCGGTGTGGGAGACGTCGCTGCGCAACATGGGCATCAATCCGCTCGCGCTCGTGCCGGGCGGCTCCGCGATCAATTGAAGCTCGCTCGTCCGACCGCGGTCGCGGCGGCGGGCGCCGCGCCCGCGCGCGGCGGTTCCTCGGCGTCTTGCCGGATCGCGCGCCGCTGATGGGCGCGAGCGTCGCCACCCCCGCGCGGACGCGCCTGGTCCGCATCGCGACGCTGCTCGCCGCGCTCGCCGTCAACGCGCCGCTCTCGGGCGCCGGCCCGGTCTACGACGATCACGCCCTCGTCGAGCGCAACGCGCTCGCCCACGCGCCGATCCAGTGGCACTCGATCTTCACGACCGGCTACTGGGCCGGCACCGGCATCCGCCAGGGCAACGAGTACCGGCCCCTCACGGTGCTCTCGTTCGCGGCGATCGATCCGCTCGGGGTGCCGGCGCAGCGCCTCGCCAACGGCCTGCTCCACGGCGCGGTGGCGGTGCTCGTGGGCGAGCTGGCCGCTTCGCTCCTCGGTCTCGAGGCGGCGCGTCTGGTGGCGGGATTGGTGTTCGCGCTCCATCCGGTCCACGCCGACGTCCTCGGCACGCTGGTCGGGCGCGGCGAGCTGCTCGCCGCGGCGCTCGGGCTCGCGGCGTGGCGGGCGCACCTCACGGCGCGTCCGCGCCTCGCGGCCGGCGCCGTGTGCGCGGCGTTCCTGGCGAAGGAGAGCGCGGTGGTGATCCCCGCGCTGATGCTGCTCGGCGACCTGTCGAGCGGCGACGGGCGTCCACGGGTTCGCGCCTGGCTCGAGGTGATGCTCGGCCTGGTGCTGGCGATGGCGATCCGCCTCGCGGTGATGGGTGGGCTGCTCGCAGTCGAGCCGATCGGGATCGGCGACAACCCGCTGGTCGGCGTGGCGCCGACGTTCCGGATCCTCTCGGCGCTCGCCTCGTTCGGCACCGCGGCGCGGCTCACGATCTTCCCCGTGGGGCTCATGCCCGATCGTTCGAGCACGGTCGCGGTGGTGCGCGCCGTGTTCACCGATCCGCGCTGGATCCCCGGCGCGCTGGTGCTGGTGGCCGCCGCCCTGACGTTCGTCGCGGCGCTGCGCGGCGCGCGCGCCGCCCGTCCGTGGGCGCTCGCGCTCGGTGTGTTCGTGCTCGCCTACCTGCCGGTCTCGAATCTGCTCTTCCCGGTGGGGACGGCGCTCGCCGAGCGCTTGCTCTACGTGCCGTCGATCGGCGTGTGCTTCGCGCTGGCGGCGCTGCTGGAGCGGCTCGGCGCGCGTTCGCGCGTGCTGGCGACAGCCGCGCTCGCGGGGGTGCTGGCCACGGGATCGATCGCGGCGGTGTGGCCGTACCGGAGCGAGCTCGCGATGTGGCAGCGCATGGTCGAGGTCGCGCCCGCGAACCCCAAGGCGCGCGTCAACCTGATCGCTGCGTACACGTCCACCGAGCGCTTCGACGAGGCCGAGCGCGCGGCGCGCGACGCGATCGCGCTCGCACCGGGCCGCGCCGAGTTCCACCATGCGCTGGCGCTCACGCTCTCGAAGCGCGGCGACGCCGCCGGCGCGCTCGCCGAGGCCGGCGAGGCGGCGCGGCTCGCGCCACGCGATCACGGCATGCTGCTCACGTTCGCGGGGCTCCTCTACGACGTGGGGCGCGCGAGCGAGGCGGAGCCGGTCTACCGGGCGGTCGCGAGTGCCTTCCCCGACGACGGCGAGCCGTGGTGGTACCTGTCGCGGATCGCCGAGAAGCGCGGCGATCGGGCCGCGGCGCTCGCCGCGATGCGCGAGGCGGCCGCCCGCTACGCGCGCGACGCCGAGTGGGGTGCGCAGGCACGCCGCGAGGTCGCGCGTCTCGGCGGCTGAGCTCCTGGCGTTCGCGCCATGGGCCGCCTCCGGTGGCTCGCCTCGGGTCAGCGCTCGCGCTGGCGGAGCGCGGCGAGAGCGGCGTCGTTGGCGAGAACCACCACGCGGTCACCGCCGCCGATCTCGGTCACGCCCGGGATCGGATCCTTCGCGAGGTGCTTGCGCAGCGTCGCGACGAAGAGTGGCTCGGGGCTCGCGAGCGCGGCGTCGAGGTCCTCGCGATCCTTGGTCACCGTGATGGGGTGGCGCGCGTAGAACACCATCGTCGGGCGGTGGAGCTTGTACTGGAGGATGCGCCCTGGCGTGTGATCGAGCGCGCGCCCGATGCGCAGCGCGACGTCGCGGGTCGCGCCGTGGACCTGCTCGCCGAAGGCGGGCATCGCGACCAGCGCGACGAAGAGCGCGAAGCCGGCGAACGCGAGGCCGGTGGCGGCGAAGAACCGCCGCGGTTCACCCGCTCGCAGTGCGCGCGCGCCGACGGCCGCGAGAGCCGCCAGGGCCGCTCCGGGAAGCAGTGGCCACCAGCCCAGGTCGACGAGCTGGGCGCGGTTCTCCTCCGCGAGGAACGAGCCCAGGAACCGGCCGACCGCGCCCGACAGCGACACGCAGGCGAGCGCTGCGGCCGCGAGGGCCGCGATCAGCACGCGCTCGGTGGCGCCCGTCGCGCGCCGGCGCGCCCAGCGGGCCTCGACCTCGAGCCCGGCGACGATCGCGGCCGCGGGTAGGGCGGGGAACACGTAGTTCGCGAGCTTGCCCCTGGAGAGCGAGAAGAAAACGAGCACCGCGGCGAACCACGCGAAGGCGAAGCGGGTGAGCCGAACCCGTACCGCCGCATCCGGCCGGGCATCCGCACGGCGCGCCGCGGTCACCGCCGCGGGCAGGTAGACGATCGCCGGCAGGAACAGGAACGGCACGTTGGTGGCGAAGTACCACCACGGCTTGTCGTGACCGGGGAGGCCGCTCACGAAGCGCTCGAAGTGGTGCTTGAAGAAGAACGTCTTCGGGAACTCCCACCCCTCGAGCGCCGTCTCGATCGCGAACCACGGCGCGGTGAGGAGCGCGCCCACCGCAAGCAGCCGGGCGAGCGAGACGCGATCGATCCGCCCACGGAACGGCCCGCTCCACGCGCGGTGACCGGCGAGCGCCAGCACCAGCAGCACCGGCGCGACGATGCCCTTGGTGAGGATCGCGAGCGAGCCGAACACCGCGAGCCAGGTCGCGCCGCTCCTCGGCTCGACGATCCCGTCCACCCAGGCGAACGCACACAGCCACATGCCGGTCAGGAAGAGCGCGAACGTCGCGTCCGGGATGCCGAGCCGGCCGAGCACCAGCGACTCGCCGGCGATGCCGGCGAGGAGCGCGGCGGCGAACGCGGCGCGCGTCCCGGCGAGCCCGTCGAGAGTGCAGAACACCAGCGCCACCAGCGCCGAGACCGCGATCGCCGAGGGCAGCCGCGCCGCGGTCTCGCTCTCGCCCAGGAGGTCGCGGCTCGCGAGCTGCGCCCAGTAGAAGAGGATCGGCTTGTCGAAGCGCGCGGCGTCGTTGAACCAGGGAGTCATGCGGTCGTCGCGCGCGGCCATCTCGCGCGCGGCTTGCACGTAGAACGCCTCGTCGCGATCGAAGAGCGGCGCCGCGCCGAGGCGTGCGCCGTAGAGGGGCACGATCAACGCCACGAGCAGCAGCGCGGCGCGGGCGCGCGAGGCTTCACGGCTGGCGGTTGGCTCGTGGCTCACGCTACGGTTCCCAGGGTGGGGGCGAGCGGCGGCCGTCACCGAGCCGCCACGTCCACGGCATAGTACGTGGGCGCGCCGAGTTCGAGATCCAGTCCGCCGCGCGTGGCCCGCAGAGCCCGCTTGCGGTGTCGAGCGCGCGTCGCTATATGGGTGCCACCCTCTCCGTCGTGCCGGTTCGGTCGCCGCGTTCGTGAAGTCATCCGCCACGTCCTCGAACGGCGTTCGTCGCGCGCGACGTGCCGGGAGGGCTCGCGTGCTCCGGCTCGTGCGATCACGCCCCACCGCGGCGCTCGTTCTCACCGCCTCTGCGCTCGTGCTCGGTGTGGCCGTCGGACTCGTCCCGGCGCGAGCGGCGGTCGCGCACGCCGCCACCTCCACCAACGCGCTCGCGCCAGCTCGGGCGTACGACGCGGTGATCGCAGAGGGAGCCGACCTCGGCCCCCTCCTCGGCCGCCCGATCCGCAACCTCGCGCTCTACGCCGCCGGAGCGGGCGGGCTCGCGCCGATCCCCTTCCAGATCGACGAGCGCGAGGGCACCGCGCCGGCCGATGCGCCGTGGGTCTACACCCTCGGTCCCTACGCGCATCCCGACGGTGACGGCGGCGCGTTCGATGCCAACGACGAGCTGGTCTTCATGGCGCGCGACGCGGGCCCGCGTGCCGCCGAGCGGCCGCGCGGCGCCAGCCTCACGCTCGAGCTCGAGGTGCGCGATCCGGTGAGCGGCGAGGTCGCGTACGCGTACCTCGCCGGCTTCGATGCGCCGCAGCCGCCGAGCGCGAGGTCGTATCTCCGTCTCGACGCCACCGCCGACTCGGTCAGCACGGACAACTACTTCGTCGCCGCGTCGACGTCGGTGCCGATCTCGTGGTCGAGCTTCAACCTGCGCGACGGCCGCGGCCAGTCGACCACCAACCTCCTCGATCGCTACAAGGTGCGAGTGCGCGCGCTCTTCCTCCTCGGGCTGGTCGAGTGGAAGGTCAACGAGGAGCAGCTCCGCTCGATCCCGGTCGGCTACCGAGAGGGCCCGGTGCGCGTGATCCGGCGCGTGAAGAACAGCGTCGACGCGGGGCTCGGGCTCGAGAGCGCCGAGTATCTCCTCGACACCGTCTACTACGACAACGCGATCCTGGTGCCCGCGTACGTGGCGGTGCCGTACGAGCCGGGCTTCTTCATGAAGGACATCGAGATCCGCACCTCGGTCGACTTCGGGAAGGCACTCGAGGGCTGGACCTTCACGAGCTCGCGCAACCCGAGCCCCGTGAAGATCGACGGCGTCATGTCGCCCGAGGAGAAAGCGCTCGACCTCGGCGACACCGACTGGATCGTGCTGGCGAAGGGCGAGCAGGCGCTGATCTCGCGGGTGATCCGCGTCGATCCGCGCCTCGCGCGCGTCCAGCGGCTCCTCTATTACGTCGACGACGCGACGCGGGAGGACCGGCCCGAGAGCGAGCGGGGACAGACGCCGGAGGTCGGGTTCGTGTTCTCGAACTTCGCCGGCGTCACCGCCGGTTCGTACAGCACCCTCGGCGAGATCTACGTGGTGAACGGCTACCAGCGTGGCCTGGAGTCACGGTTTCTCGAGCTGCGCAGCAAGCCGCTCGCGGTGACCGCCACCGTCGCGCCGTGATCGACGTGGGAGCGTCGGGCGGAAGGCCCGCGGGGGCGCTGGAGCCCCGCCCGCGGGTCGTCGTCGCCAGCGACAAGTGGCGCGGCTCGTTCTCCTCGCGCTCCGCCGGGAACGCGATCGCGACCGGCCTCGCACGCGCACTGCCGGGGCGCGCGGTCGAGATCGTCGAGGTGGCTGACGGCGGTGAGGGGACTGTCGACGCGGTGCTGGCGCGCGCCGCTCGCGGCGAGCGGCGAGTCGCTCGGGTCGCGGGGCCCCGGCGAGTGTCCGTCGACGCGGCGTGGGCGTCGTTCGACGAGAGGCGAGCGCTGATCGAGAGCGCCGCCGCGTGTGGGCACGCGCTCCTCGCCCCCGCCGAGCGCGACCCGCTGCTCACGACGACGCGAGGAGTGGGCGAGCTGGCGCGCGCGGCCCTCGACGCGGGCGCGGCCGAGATCGCGCTCGCCCTCGGCGGCAGCGCGACCGTCGACGGGGGCGCCGGGATGGCCCAGGCGCTCGGCTTCCGGCTCGTCGATCGAGCGGGGCGCGATCTCGCGCCGGGTGGCGGCGCGCTCGTCGATCTCGACCGGATCGAGACGGAGGGGACCGATCCACGCCTGCGCGCGGCGGCGTTCGAGGCGTGGTGCGACGTCACCAATCCGCTCGTGGGCGCGCGTGGCGCGGCGCGCGTGTTCGGGCCGCAGAAGGGCGCGGGGCCGGAGGCGGTCGAGCGTCTCGAGGCGGGCTTGGCGCGGCTCGCCGAGGTGGTGGTGCGCGACCTCGGCGTGTCGATCGCGACGCTGCCGTCGGCGGGAGCGGCCGGCGGGCTCGGCGGAGCCGCGATGGCGTTCCTGGGCGCTCGGCTCGCGCTCGGCGCCGAGCGGGTCCTCGATGCGATCGGCTTCGACGCGCTCCTCGACGACACCGATCTGGTGGTCACCGGTGAAGGCCGCTTCGATGGCCTCGCGATGCCCGGAAAACTGCCGCTGGTGGTCGCGGCGCGCGCCGCGCGGCGCGGCATCCGCACCGTGCTCGTGTGCGGCGAGGACGTGAGCGGAGGCGCCGGTGTCGCGGGGCTGGCGGCGATCTTCTCCGGACGGGACCTCGAGCGCGAGCCCGACGGCGAGCTCACGTCCGCGGATCTGGCCGTCCTGGGTGAGCGCGTCGCCTCGTTCGCGCTCGGCCGCGGATGATCGCGAGTAGCGCCAGCCCCGCGCCGAGCCCGGGCGCGGCGCCCTCGTCGTGCGCCCTGATCCCGCAGCCGCCGCCGTGGCGAGCTTCGCTCTGCGGTTCCGCGGACGCGTTCTCGATCGTGTAGCGATAGGTCCCGACGGGCCCGCCGAGCAGCACGTTGAAGCTCAGGTTGGAGATCACGGCGACGCGATCGTCGGCGCGGTTCCAGTCGGGGATCGGGATCTCGGCGTGGGAGTCGCTCTCGTCGAGGAGGCGTTGCTCGACCGCGTAGCGCCGGCTCACGGGGTCGCGGGCGAGGATCGTCACACCCCACTTCATGCCGGGGAGCCCGTCGAAGCGGAACACGCCGTCCGCGCTCGCGGGATCGGAGGCGAAGCGGACGTAGTTGGAGGCAAGCGGGCGCGGCGAGTGGGCGCCCGACTCCCCGCTCGCGGGGATCGTGTCGTGGGTGAAGGTGACGTTCACGCTGCCGAACAGCGAGCCGAAGCGCTCGGCGAGGTCGTAGCCGTTACCGTCCGCGTACGGGCCGACCTTGTAGTTCCACTCGGCGTAGGTCTGGAAGTCGGTGGCGAGGTCGCCACCCGTCGCGCGCAGCACCCGATCGGTGGCGTCGAAGCTGCCGCCGTAGGTGTCGAGGGTCGTCTCCTCGTAGATGCGGCGCAGAATCGTGCGATCGCCGCCGCGGCTGTCGACGAGGTACTTCGACCAACCCGGCACGTAGTTGAGCAGCGGCAGCAACGAGTGGACGCTGAACGCGGGGAGGGCGAAGCGCTCGCTGGTGAGGAGCGTGACGAAGAAGCGGTCCTTGGGGTCGTCACTCTCGAGGACGCCGTAGAGATCGACCTGATGGTAAGTGGCGGAGTTCTCGCTCAGGAACCCTTCGAGCACCTGTCCGTATGCCATCTGGCAGGCGTGGATCAGCTCGTGGCCGAACACGCTGCGCACGACGCGCTCGCTGTAGACGGGCTGGAGCGGATGACGTGCTGGGTCTCCGCCCGCGCGGATGTCGGCGTTGACGAGGACGTGGCTGGCGCCGCGGATCTGGCCATCGGGGAAGGTGACGCCTCGGTTGAAGTGGTTGGGGTCGGGGATGCCGGGCTTGCCGAAGCTCACGAGGTAGACGTCGTAGCGGTCGTCGCCGCCCTGGCCGCCGTCGGGCGCTGGCGCCTTCCAGCCGAGGCGATCGATCCACTCGGCCCACGCGAGCTCGAGCGACTCGCGGCCCCAGGTGACGAAGGTGTCGTCGACGGCGTCGCCGCCCTCGCGGGTGAAGTGGATGAGCACGTGGCCGTCGCGGGTGGCGACGGTCTCTTCGGGGCCGGTGAGCGGGCCGTACGGGAGCTCGCGCGCGCTCGCGGCCAGCGCACCCCACGCCAGCCACGCGAGCGCCGCGAGCAGCGCGCGGCCGGCGGGCAACGGCGAGGCCACGCGTCAGCCCGATCCCGGCCGGGCCGCGCGCGCCGGATCCTCCCCGGGCGGAGCGTTCGCGGAGCGCCACAGCGCCCACGCCCAGAGCCCCAGCAAGGCCGAGGAGAAGTTGAGGCGCACGTCCCGCCAGTCGAAGAAGCGGATGAAGAACACGTTCTTCAACTCGTCCGGGCTCGCGTCGAAGGTGCGGGTCAGCGCGGCCAGCATCGCATCGTAGTGCCGGTTGATGAGGCCCTGCAGACCTTCGTCCACCAGGCCGATGACGCCGGTGATGGCGAACGCGCTCGCCTGCCGCGGGAGGCCCTGCAGCGAGGGTGGCAGCGCGCGCAGCACCAGCACCGCGAGGAGTCCGTATTCGAAGAGGTGGAGCTGCTCGACGGCCTCGTGGCCGTAGATCACCAGGCTCAGCGCGTACAGGGAGGCGAGCAACGCGAGCTGGCGCCAGAAGCGCGCGTGGCGGACACGCGCGCGGCGCACGAAGTGGTGGATCGCGAAGATCGCGAGCGCGACGAACAGCACGGTCGCCGCATACCGCAGCGGCCACTCGCCGAGGTTGTTCTTGATCCAGCGCCGCACGCCCGAGACGAGCGGCAAGGTGGTCCAGATCAGCAGCGTGAGCGCGAGCGGCGCGAGCCATGGCCGCAGGCGGCGCTCGCGGGTGGGCGTGTTCCGGGCTTCGGTGAGGTCGATGTCCACGTGCGGCTCGCGATGCGAGGATCGCATCCATCGGAGCCGCCGTCAGTCGGCGAGCTCCGTACCCCGCGCGCTCGAGTCTCGGTGGCTCTTGACGGAGACGGCGTGCAAATGGTATCGATAGTGAAAATCATTCTCAAATCATATCCCGGAGGATCCATGATGCCCGCTGCCCCCGTAACCCAGCCGAGTGACCGTTCGCCGAGTCGCCGGCGCGCTCGTCTGCTGGCTGTCGTCGCTCTCACGGCCGTCATCGGTGTCGCGCACGCGGGCGCGCAGGAGCCGGCGCCGGTGACGGACGGGAAGGCGGCGGCGAGCGCTCAGGAGCGCTACCGGCCGAGCTTCGAGAGCACGCTGGGCACGACCACGCTCGGGTCGTACGGAGAGGTGATCTACAACAACGAGCTGTCGGGCGGCAGCGACCAGATCGACCTGCGCCGCGTGGTGCTGTTCCTGGCGCACGACTTCAACGACTGGATCTCGTTCTTCGCCGAGCTCGAGCACGAGCACGCCGAGGGCCTCGAGGCCGAGCAGGCGTTCCTCGAGTTCCGTGCGTTCGAGAAGGCGACCTTCCGCGGCGGCTTGCTGATCCTCCCGATCAGCCACATGAACCTCTACCACGAGCCCGTCTACTTCCACTCGGTGGAACGCCCCGACGTCGACCGCTACCTGGTGCCGAGCACCTGGCGCGAGCTCGGCGCGAGCGTCTCCGGCGAGCTCACCGACTGGCTCTCGTACGAGCTCCAGCTGAACAACAGCCTGTCGCTCACCGACTCGGACGGCGAGCTCAAGCTCGCCGACGTCGAGACCGAGGGGATCCGCGAGTTCCGGCAGGAAGGTCGCCAGGCGCTCTTCAACGACATCGGCCTCGCCGGCCGCGTCACCGTCAAGCCGACCCTCGGGCTCGACGTATCGGCGAGCTTCTTCACGGGCGAGGCGGACCAGTCGCAGGCCGTCGAGGTCGACGACGCCGAGGCGAAGCTGCCCGACGCGCGCATCACGCTGCTCGAGGCGGACGCGCGTTTCCAGCGTGGCGGGTTCGACCTGCGCGGCGAGTACGCGATGGTGTTCGTGAACGAGGCCGACGAGCTCAGCGCGCTCGCGGGAGAGACCGTCGGCGAGCGCCAGCAGGGCTTCTACCTGGAGGCGGCGTACGACATGCTGCGCCTGATCACCGACACGGAGCAGCGCCTCAACCTGTTCTACCGGTACTCGTGGATCGACCTGGCCAGCGACGTGCCGACCGGCTTCGCGGCCAACCCCGAGAGCGAGTGGACGATCCACAGCGTCGGCCTCGCGTGGCTGCCGATCCCCCAGGTGGTCGCGAAGCTCGACTACGAGGCGCGTGACGACGACGCCGGCTCGCGCCCCGACCGCCTGAACGTCGGCCTGGGCTACGCCTTCTGAGCCGCGAGAGCCGACGGGAGCCACGAAACCATGATCGTCTGCTCGTGCCTGGGACTCTCGGAGCGCCGCATCCGCGCGGACATCGAGTCGGGCGCGAGAACGCTCGACGAGCTGGCGCGCGGCTGCGGCGCCGGGCGGGACTGCGGAGCGTGCGTGCTGGATCTCGCGGATATTCTTGCCGGCTCGGCGAATGGATCGCCCACCCGCCCCGCGAACCCACCACACGAGCCGCGCACCGAGGCGCAGCGAGGATTCCCATGAGCCACCCCGGCGACGAGCCCACCCACGACACGATCGTCGAGCTGCTGAACGGCGTGCTCACGGCGGAGCTGACCGCCGTCAACCAGTACTTCCTGCACGCCAAGATGTGCGCCCACTGGGGATACGAGGTCCTGGCCTCCAAGATCCGCGCCGAGTCGATCGACGAGATGCGCCACGCCGACGTGCTGATCGACCGCATCCTGACCCTGAAGGGGCTGCCCAACGTCCAGCGGCTCGGGCGGGTGCGGATCGGCGAGACCGTCCCCGAGCAGCTGCGCGCCGACCTCGCACTGGAGAAGGAGGCGATCCCTGCGCTTCGCGCGGGCATCCACACCTGCCGCCGGGGCGGCGACCACACCACCGCCGGCCTCCTCGAGGCGATCCTCGCGGCCGAGGAGGCGCACGCGGAGTGGATCGAGACCCAGCTCGAGCTGATCGAGAAGTTGAGCGAGGCGGTGTACCTCGCCCAGCAGCTACGGTCCTGAGGTCGCCGTGCGCGACTGCGCCTCGACACCGCCGCCGCGCACACGGCGACCGCGTCGCCGCCGCGGTGCGGTGGTGCTGGCGGTGTGGGCGGCGTGGCTCGCGCTCGTCGCCGAGCTCGCCCGCGCCGACGAGGTCACCGTCTACCTGAGCGCGGACGAGGCGATGAAGCTCGCCTTCCCGAGCGCCACCCGCTTCGACGTGGTGGACGCGCCGGTGCCGGCGGAGGTCCGCGCCGCGCTGGGCGAGAAGCTGGGTGAGCCCTTCACCGCCGAGCACGTCGAGATCCGGCGCGCGTTCGCACCCGATGGCGGCGCGTCGGAGACGCTGGCCGGCCGCGCGGTCCTCAACGACGACGTCGGCAAGTACCGCCCGATCACCTACCTGGTGGCCGTCGATCCGGCGGGGACGGTGGTGCGGGTCGAGCTGCTGGTGTATCGGGAGTCCCACGGCGGCCAGGTCCGCGGCCGTAGCTTCCTCGAGCAGTACGAGGGAAAGGGCACGGGCGACCCGATCCGAGTCGGCAAGGACATCACCTCGATATCGGGCGCCACGCTCTCGGCGCGCGCGGTGTCGAAGGGTGTGAAGCGGACCGCGCTGCTGCTCGAAGCGCTCGACCAGGCGGGGGTGAGCGGCGCACCTGCGGGCACGGCGCAGTCGGTGCCCGCGCCGGGAGCCTCTCCATGAGCGAACGCGTCTACCCGCTCGCGGGCGTGCGCCTCGGCGCGCTGCCGCGCCCGATCCGGCTCTTCCTCTCGGGCTTCCTCCTGACGATGTCGCTCGGCTACGGGCTGGCGCTCGTGCACGTGTGGGAGAAGACCGGCATGGGTGTGTCGGGGATCCAGGAGCGCTACGGCGCGACCGAGACCGAGAGCCACTACCCGAAGAGCCTGGGCGAGCTGCTCGAGACCACCCACAACCACACCATCACGTTCTCGTTCATCTTCCTCACCGTGGGCTCGATCTTCGCGTTCACGCCCACGCCCGAGCGCCTGAAGACGGCGCTGCTCGTGGAGCCGTGGATCGCGGTGCCGACCACCATGGGGTCGATGTTCGGCACGCGCTACGTTTCGCCGGCCTTCGGCTTCCTGATGTTCCTCGCGAGCACGCTGACCGCGGCGGTGTTCGCGACGATGGTGGCGACGAGCTTGTGGGCGCTGTGGCGGGATCGGGGGGTGGCGTGAGCGACGTGGCGTCGTTCTTCCGCGGGCGCGCGGTGCTCGTCACCGGCGCCTCGAGCGGGATCGGCGCCGAGCTGGCGCGTCAGCTCGCTCGTCACGGCGCGCGACTCGCGATCCTCGCGCGCCGTCGCCAGAACCTCGAAGCGCTCGCGAGCGAGCTGCGCGCGGCGAGCGGCGCCACCGTGCTGGTGGTGGCGTGCGACGTGAGCGAGCCGGCCGCGGTCGCGGGGGCGATGGCGCGGGTCGAGCGCGAGCTCGGTCTGCCCGACGTGGCGATCCTGAACGCCGGGATCGGCGAGTCGCGGAAGCTCGAGGACTTCTCGGTCGAGTGGGTGCGGCGGATCTTCGAGACCAACCTGTTCGGCGTGCTCTACTTCGTGGAGCCGCTGCTCGGGTCGATGCTGGCGCGCGGCGCGGGGACGATCGCGGTGACGTCGTCGCTGGCGCGGGATCGCGCGATGACCCAGACCGGTCCGTACTCGGCGAGCAAGGCGGCGCTCTCCGCGGTGATCGAGTCGCTGCGTATCGACGCATGGCCGCGCGGCGTCCGGCTCATCACGATCGAGCCCGGCTTCGTGAAGAGCCCGATGACCGATCGCAACGCGTTCCCGATGCCGTTCATGGTGTCGAGCGAGCGCGCCGCCGCGATCGTGCTCCGCGGGATCGCGCAGGGGACGCCGGTGATCCGGTTCCCGTGGCCGATGGCGGTGATCACCTACGTGCTGCGGATGCTGCCGAGCCGGCTCTTCCTGTGGGCCGGCTCGCGGCTGAGCCCGAAGCGAGACCTCAAGAAGCCGGGTTGATCCGGGATCCAGGGATCCGCGGGCGCGGCGGGGCTGGCGGTGTCGCGCGTCGCCGGGCACGCGACGCGCGACCCTCCCGAACCGATCGGCTGGAGGGCGCCCGCTTCGTCGGGCGCCGGGCGTCGCGTGCGACCCGCTCGGGTTACCGGGCGAGCCGCTTCCAGAGGCGCACGAGCTCGGTGACGGACCATGCCTGCGCGCAGGTGCCGCGCGGCGTGTGGGGGAAATCGCCGTCGCAGATCTCCGCCACCTGGCCCACGCAGCCACGGCGCAGCTCGCTCTCGGCGGTGCGGAGCGTGGCCCTCGCGAGGTGCTCGGCGCGCGGGTCGTCGGGGAACGCGTCGAGCAATGCCTCACACCACAGCGGCATGAGGTGCGTCCAGCCGGTGCCGTTGTGGTAGGCCAGCTTGCGCGAGGTGTCCTCGTCGCCCTCGTAGCGGCCGTGGTAGGGCCGCATCGGGTCGAGCCCGGCGGGCGGCACGCTGCCGGGGATCCACGGCCACGAGCGCAGCTCGCGCGGCGCCACCGAACGCACGGCACCGGGGATGAGGAGCTCGCGGTGCGTGGTCAGCACGACCCGCTGAGCCTGCGCGGGTCGCGCAAGTCCGAGCGCCACCACGTAGAGCTGGTTGGGGCGCAGCGACTCGTCGCGGCTCGCCTCGATGGCGGGCGTGCCCGAGTGCGCCGGTAGGCAATCGGCGAACCAGCCCAGGTCGTCGATCCAGTAGCGCTCCTGGAGCGAGGCGCGCACCCGCTCCGCGAGCGCAGCGAAGCGCTGCTCGTCGAGGATCCGCGCAGCGAAGTCGAGGGCCCGCGCCCACAGCGCCTGGATCTCGATGGGGTAGCCCTCGCGGGGCGTCGCCGCGGGATGGTTGGTGTCCATCCAGGTGAAGTGCGGCGGCGACCACACCAGCCCGCTGCCGGGATCGCAGTGGATGCCGTTGGCCGTGCCGGCGAGGTAGCTCTCGCAGATCGAGCGCAGCACGTCCTTGAGCTCGACGCCCGAGAGCGCCGCGCGCGCCGAGAGCGTGTGCCAGCCGACCGTCTGCGACAGCTCCTCCAACACCCGGACCAGCCACAGCGGCGCGTCCGAGGTGTCGCGATTGGCGACGGCGTCGCCGGCGAGCGAGTTGGGCAGCGTGCCGCGCTCCTCGCGTGCCGCGAACGCGATGGCCAGCTCGCACACCTCGTCGACGCGGCCCATCGCGAGGTAGCCGCGCGCGGCGATGAGGGCGTCGCGGCCCCAGTCGAGGAACCAAGGGTAGCCGGCCATCACCGACGTGAGCCCGCTGCGCCGCACCAGGAACTGGCGCGCGGCGTGGTCGAGGATCTCGGCGAGATCCTCCGGAGCGTCCGCGCGCGTGATCGGCGTGGTGGAGGCTACGCCGAGCTCGGCGGCGCCACCGTCCCGAACCGCGATCGAGGTGGAGCACGCGCCGCGACCGGGCCGGATCTTCACGCGGAAGTAGCCCGGGCTGTAGGCGTCGCCGGACGCCTCCTGACCGCGCGTCGCCTCGTGGGGATGGGGCAGGTTGTAGATCCACTCGCCCTCGGCGTGGAAGGCGCCGGCGCTGGTGAGCGCGATGAGCTCGAGCCCGTGACCGAGGTCGCGGCGGAAGCCCTGGCCCTCGTCGCCTCCCAGTGCCACGTAGCCGCGCGCGAAGGCACTTTCGTCAGCCCGTGCGCCTTGGTCTCGCTGTGGTGACCGCGCAGCTCGAGGTCGGGCCGCACGATCAGCTCGAGGGTGTCGGCGCGCTCGGAGACCCAGCGCCACTCGACGCGCACCACGTTGCCGTCGTCGGCGAGCAGCACGCGCTCTTCGACGTGCACCGTGCCGTCGGGAAGCGCCAGCTCGTAGCGCCAGGTGGGCGCGGGCCAGCGCTGGAAGTCGACGAGGTACTCGCGATCGAGCGGGTACGAGACCATCGGCGTCGCGACCCACGCGCGCACTCGCTTCGCCACCACCACCCGTTCGTCGGGGCCCGACGGGTGAAGGTTCGCGGCGAGCAGCGCGTCGTACTTCGAGTACACGGTGCGCGGCGCGAGCGGCAGCAGCGTGTAGGAGCCGAGCGAGTTGGTGAGCAAGAAGCGGTGCGACGGCTCGATTCCGCCGCGCTCGAAACGCAGGCTCACCGGCGCCGACTCGGCGCGCAGGCAGAGCGCATGGCCGTGGGTCGAGACCCATCGAGGCTCGGGGAGCATCGCGGTGGCGGACGCGTGCCCGTCGGCGGGTCGGTCGAGGCGGTTCTGCTCGATGCGGAAGGCACCCTCGGGCACCAGCGCGAACGCCACGTAGCGGTGATCGCCGAAATCTCGGAAGGTCTCGAGCTCGGCCGAGGTGCGCTCGAACACCAGCCGGACGCGGAACGGCACGGCCTCCTGGATGTACAGGAACTGATTGGCGGCGAAGACGTGCAGGCGGTCGCTGCGCGAAGACGCCCACTCGCTCACGCCGAGGAAATGGTCCGCGTCGGAGGCCGACTCGACGCGCCGCGCCAGCTCGCCGCAGTCGGACGGCGCGCCTTGCGACACCGCGGCGAGCAGTCCCGCGAGCCCCTCGCGGCGGACCGCGGTGAGGAGCGCGTCGAAGCCGGCGAGATCGACGCGGTCACCCCACAGCTCGCCGAGGATCCAGCGCAGCCGGCGCATGTCCTCGCCGGACTCGATCGCCTGCGCGGAGCCCTCGGCCACGTCGATGGGATTGATTCGTTCCAGGTCGAGACAGATGACCTCGAACGGGTTCAGGGAGAATGTCGTCGATGGGTCGAGCATACGGCGCGTGAGAATGCAGGTTCGATGCCCGCTGGGAATCGCGACATTTGCTGGAAAACGAACATCATCTTGGTGGGTTCGATCCTCCAGATTGATGAGGATCAAGACGTTCTCCGACTCGCGCTGGCGGAGGAACGCCAGAATTCCCGACTCCAGCCCCTCGATCGCCACGATCCGCGACGTCCCCTGGAAGACGGGATGTTGACGGAGGAGGTCGCTGAGTTGGCGGATCCAGGCGATCAGGTTGGGCGTGGCTCCCCAGCGCAACCCCGACGAGCCGTGGACGTCGACGCGCTCGGTGGCCAGCCACTCGACTCCGTTGGTGAACCCGAACGCACCCGCTTGCGAGGTCAGCGCCGCGAGCGCGAGCCGCATTCGCGCGTAGCCCTCGCCGCCGCAGGCGAGCCGCGGGTTGTCGTGGGTCTCGGCGTAGTTGGCGAGGATGCCGAGCTCGTCGCCGGTGCGGTCGAGGTGCGCGAGGTAGCCGTGCAGCATCTCGTTGCCGTGCTGCTGGAAGATCTCCGAATACGCCCACTGCATGCCGCCCATCTTGAGGATCGACTCGGTGGCCTCCCATGGCCCGCCGAGTCCCTCCAGCAAGAAGAGCGTGTTCGGAAAGACCTCGTGGACGCGCGCGGTCACGTACTCCCAGAGCTCCGCGGGCAGCATGTAGCCGGCGTCACAGCGGAACGCGTCGACTCCGCGCTCGCACCACGTGAGCAAGCTCTCGGCGAGGTAGCGCCACACCTCGACGTTGCGATCGTCGAGCTCGACCAGGTCTTCCCACGTGATGCCCCACGCACCCGGTGAGTGGAAGTGGCCGCCCGGCTTGCGCACGAACCACTCGGGGTTGGTGTTGAGGAGCTCGGTCGCCCAGCCGAGGTGGTTGGCGGCGATGTCGAGCATGACCTCGCCGCCGAGCGCGTGAACTCGCGCGCACAGCTCCGTGAACTGCTCGGCGGGCGTGCGGTCGGTGCGAAACGGCACGTACGCGTGGCCCACGCTGGTGAGGTCGGTGGCGGCGTACGGGCTGCCGTAGCGGCCCATGCGCGCGTACACCGTGGGCGTCTCCTGGACCGGGAGGAGGTGCAGGATGCGCACGCCCAGCTCGCAGAACAGGAAGTGGAGCTCGTGCGCGAGGTCGGCGAGCGTGCCGCTCGGCGGGATCACCGTGAAACCCTGGTGCTCGAGCGCCTGGACGTGTGGGCTCTCGGTGAGCGTGCGCGCCTCGGTGAGCGCCTTGGTGGGGCCGAACTGACGTGGGAACGCGGTGTAGATGGTGTTCGCGGCGCGCCACTTGAGCGAGTGCACCGAGACGTAGCCGTTCGGGCCCTGCACCCAGTGTTCCTGGCCGTCCGCCGTCACGTAGCCCTTGAGCTCGTAGTAGCCCGGGCGGCAGGCGATCAGCTCCACCTCGAACACGTCCGGTGCCACCCGTGTCAGCGGCAGGTCGCGCCAGCCGCGCACGATGCGCGGCACGTTGCGCTCGACGCGCTCGATCACGTGACGGCGCTTCTCGGGCGCCGAGTTGAGATCGGTGCGCACGAACGCGCGGGCGTCGGCGGGCAGCGAGGCGGCGTCCGGGCCGCTCACGCTGAGCCGCACCGTGAGCACCTCGCCGGCGTAGAGGAGGCGGCCGTGGCCGGGAGTGGGGGATTGTTCGATCGAGAGGTTCATGTTCCGTATCGGTCTCGGGAGGTGGCTTCACACGGCGTGCAGGCCGCGCCCCGGGCGCCAGCCGCCGAGCGACTCTTGCACGAGGCGGGCCACCGCCAGCGTGAGGTCGTCACGCGCGCTGGGGCCGACGATCTGGACGCCGGTCGGCAGATCGGTCACGTCGCGCCCGGCGGGGATGCACGTGACGGGAAGCTCGGTGACGTTGAAGATCCCCGTGGAGATCCACTCGAGGGGCCTCAGATACGGCTCCCGGTGGCGGGGCGCCACGCGCGGGAACGCGGGGCAGATCAGCACGCCGTCGGCGCCGAGTTGGGCGTCGATCGCGGCGCGCAACAGGTGGCGCTTGTCGCCCGCCGCCGCGAGGCGCGGCGAGACGCGGCCCCGGGTGACCACTTCGCCGAGCGCGGTGGCGAGGGCGGGCCAGGTGTGGTGCGCCCCGCCGAACACCAGGCGCGCGAGCTCTCGGAACGGCCGGATCGGCGTGCCGTCGCCGAGGATGTCGAGGAACTTCTCGGCGGAGGCGGACTGCACCGCGCCGAACCAGATGTCGACGCCCGAGTCGATCAGCGCGGGGCGCCACTCCACGGCCTCGAAGCCGCGATCGGAGAGGGCGCCGACGGCGCGCCGCACCGCGTTCACCATCACCGGCGTCGACGCGAACTGGCCGTGCTCGTAGAAGTACACGCGGCGCGGCTGGGGATCGCTGGCGGCCAGGCGGCGAAACGGGGGCGCGTCGATCGAGTCGTCCTCGCCGTCGGGGCCGCTCAGGATCTCCATCGCGAGCTCGAGGTCCTCGACGCTGCGGGCGAGCGGGCCGCACACCGCGTAGCGGCGCACCGCGCCGTGGGCGGCGGGGTGGTGGCCGGTGCCGGGCACGCGCCCCGCGCTCGGCTTGTGCCCGGGGACGCCGCAGAAGTGGGCCGGCATGCGGATCGAGCCGCCGATGTCGCTGCCGAGGCCGAGCGGCGAGGCGCCCGCGCCGATGATCGCGCCCTCGCCGCCGCTCGAGCCGCCCGGGGTGCAGCGGGTGTCGTGCGGGTTCGAGGTGCGGCCGTGGATCGGGTTCACCGACTCCATCCACATCGCCGCCTCGGGGACGTTGGTGGTGCCGAGCGGGATCGCGCCGGCGGCGAGCATGCGCGCGACCACGGTGGCGTTGCGGTCGGCGACGCGACCGCGACGGGCGTGGATGCCCGCCGTCCACGGCAGGCCCAGGACGGCGAAGGTTTCCTTGATCGTGAACGGCACGCCGTGAAGCGGCGGCAGGTCGTCGCGGCGCGAGCGGCGCGCGAGCGCATCGGTGGCGTCTCGGGCGGTGCTACGGGCGCGCTCGTAGAGCGGGTTCACGATCGCGTTGAGGCGGCCGTTCACCTCGAGCGCGCGGTCGATGTGCGCGTCCACGACCTCGGTGGGGCTCACTGCGCCGGCGCGGATGCGGCGCGCCAGCTCGGTCGCGGAGAGTAGGCAGAGCTCGTTCATGGGCGTCGGCGGTGGGCGGGATCCGGCGAGAGTGGCTCGGTATACTTCGCGCGCATCGACCGGAGGGAACCCCATGGCGAAATTCGAGATCTGGCACAACCCCCGCTGTGGCAAGTCGCGCACCACGCTCGAGCGGATGACGAAGGCCGGCGTCACGCCGGCGGTGGTCGAGTACCTGAAGACGCCGCCCACCCAGGCGCGCATCCAGGCGGTGCTCGGGATGCTCGGGTTCGACGACCCCCGCCAGCTCATGCGTACGGGCGAGCCGGTCTACAAGGAGCTCGGGCTCGCCGGCGTGAGCGGCAAGGCGGCGCTGATCGGCGCCATGGCGGCGAACCCGATCCTCATCGAGCGGCCGGTGGTCATCAAGGACGACAAGAAAGCAGTCCTCGGTCGCCCCCCGGAGAACGTCGACAAGCTGCTGTGAGCGGACCTTGAATCGATTGCCGTTTTCGACGAATTGCTGGTGGTGAGCAGCAAGGTTTGCTAGTGGCTAGACGCAAATTTCGCTAGCGATCACTGGCAAGCATGAAGATCCTCCGACGGATCCTCGTCGCGGCCGCTTCGACCGCCGTGGGGATGGCGATCGGTGGCCCGTGGGCGCTCTACGCGGCTGGGCTCGCGAACATCGTCGGCCGGCCCGAGCCGCCTGCGCCGTCGTCCCGACTCTCGCCGACGGATGCGGCGATCGTGTGGTGCACGCTCGAAGGGAGCGAGCCGGTGCCGGAGTCGCTCCGCCGACTCACGCCGCACGGAGCGATCTGGGATTTCGTCCTCGAGGCGAACGACCTGGCGATTGGTTCACACACAGGCGGGGCACTCACCTCGTTCGTAGCGCGGCGGTACAACGCCAACCACGCCCGAGAGCGTCGAAGCCTGTGGTGGCATTGGTCGGACGGATCGATGTCGATCTGGCTCACCCGCCACTGGACCCTCGACGAGCTGCTCGCGGCGGCCGCGGCCGAGCTGCGCGCGTACCCGCCGCACCCGCGTCGGCGCGAGGCCCTGCGCGCTCGCTGCGGCGAGCTCTCGCCGTAGCCGGGCGAGATCGATCCCTGGCGCCCGACGGAGCGGGCGCTCTCCAGCAGTTCGGTCTCCGGCGTCACGCCGTTCGGTCACGGTCGGGGAGGGGCACGCGTCGCGTGCCCGGCGATACGCCCCGGCGCGGGCGTCGGCGAGGTCGTCGATCCCGGTCTGGAGGGCCTGCCTCCGGCGGGCCGCTGGCGCCGCGGGCGGGGACGGGCCCCGCCCCTACGGGTTTTCGCGGCTCACCCGGCGTTCCGCATGACGGCCGCGAGCCCGGTCGCTCCGATCGCGCTCATCGGCTGCGAGGGACCGCAGCCCTCCAACGATCGGCATCGGAGGGGCACGCGTCGCGTGCCCGGCGATACGACGTGCCGTGAAGGCCGCCGAGCGCGGATCCCTGTAGGCCCGCGCTCAGCCGATCGGCTGGCTCTCGTCGAACGTGTTGCAGCGCTCGAGGTCGCCCTTCTCGAACCCGGTTCGGAACCAGTTCACGCGCTGGGTCGAGGTGCCGTGGGTGAAGCTCTCGGGAGTGACGTAGCCGCGCGCCCGCATCTGCAGCCGGTCGTCGCCGATCGCGCTCGCCGCGCGCAGCCCCTCCTCGAGGTCGCCGACCTCCAGGATGCCGCGCGCGCGCTCGGCGTGGTGCGCCCACACACCGGCCAGGCAGTCGGCCTGGAGCTCGACCCGAACCGAGAGCTGGTTCCCCTGCTCCTCGCTCAGGTGCTCGCGCTGCGTCGCGACGCGTCCGGCGGTACCGAGCAGATTCTGGACGTGGTGGCCGACCTCGTGCGCGATCACGTAGGCCTGCGCGAAGTCACCGGGTGCGTGGAAGCGGTTGAGCAGGTCGTCGTAGAAGCTCAGGTCGATGTAGAGCTTCTGGTCGCCGGGGCAATAGAACGGCCCGACCGCCGCCTGCGCGAAGCCACACGCCGAGTCGACGGCGCCGGTGAAGAGCACCAGCACCGGCTCCTCGTAGTCGCGGCCCATGTGCCGGAAGACCTCGTGCCAGGTGTCCTCGGTGTCGCCCAGGATCACCGACACGAAGTCGCGCATCTCGTCCTCGGCGGCGGCGCTGGGGGGCTCGGGGAGACTCGGGTCGGGGCTCGCCGGGCCACCGGAGTGGGGTGTCGGATGCGTCGGCGTCGACGGCACCGAGGTCGAGCCGGTGAGCAGGTCCTCGGGGTTGATCACGCCCAGGTACATGAGCGCGAGCAACAGCACGATCCCCCCGATCCCGCCGCGCAGCCCGAGCATTCGAAACGGCAGGAGCTGCCCGCCCCCGCCGCGGAGCGGCGTCTCGTCACGGCGATCCTCGACGTTGGTGCTGCGGCGACCGCCTTGCCAGCGCATCAGGGGCCCCTTGGGCGGCCGCGCGGGCCGCTCTCAGCGCTCGAACGGGATCGCCACCCCGAGACCCTCTCGCAGCGCGCGGTCGTACACGGCGCGCGCCGTCGCGAGGTCCTGGAGGGCGAGCCCGGTCGAGTCGAACACGGTGATGTCCCTGGGCGAGGTGCGTCCCGGCACCTTGCCCGCCAGCACGGCGCCCAGCGTACCGGCGATCTGCTCGGGTCGAAACGTGCCGGCGGTGAGTGGCACGTTGACCTCGCCGCTGTGGCTCGCCTGCTCGACGTCGTCGACGAACACGCGCGCCGCGCACAGCGTCTCGGCGTCGAGCTCCTGCTTGCCCGGCGCGTCGGCGCCGATCGCGTTGATGTGGGCGCCCTCGGCGACCCACGCGCGCCGGACCACCGGGGTATGCGACGGCGTGGTGGTGACGATCACGTGCGCGCCGTCGACCGCCTCTTCGACGCTCGCCGAGGCCTCGAAGGTGACGCCGCGCCCCGGGAACTCGGCGGCCAGCGCCTGGACGAGCGCGGTGTGCGGATCGAACACCCGCACGGTGTCGATCGCGCGCACCCTGAGCAGCGCGTCGAGCTGGGTGTGGCTCTGCGCGCCGGCCCCCACCAGCGCGGCGATCTTGGCGTCCGGCAGCGCCAGGTGCTTGGCGGCGATCCCGCCCGCCGCGCCGGTGCGCATGAGGGTGATGTAGGTCGCGTCCATGATCGCGAGCGGCTCGGCGGTCTCGGGGTCGCTCAGGATGAAGACCGCGATGACCGCGGGCAGCCCCTTCTCGGGGTTGCCGGTGTAGGACGACACCCACTTCACGCCGGCCGACTTGAGCGCCGGCAGGTAAGCCGGCATCGCGCGGAAGTCGCCGCGGTACTCGGGAAGGTCGAGGTAGATCTTCGACGGCATGCGCGCCTCGCCATGGCCGTGGGCGAGGAACGCGGTCTCCACCGCCGCGAGGGTCGCCTCCATGTCGAGGAGCTGTTTCACCTCCGAGCGGGTGAGAACGAGCGTGTCGCGGATCGCCATCGAGAGTGCCTCCGTTCGTGGGCGCTTGGCTGAGCGTATGGCCGAGGCGGAAGTGCCGCAAGCGCACCACGCGCTCGCGGCGCGGTCCCTCGGAGGGGCACGCGTCGCGTGCCCGGCGATACGCCTCGGCGGGTGCGTCGGCGAAGGCGCCGATCCCGGTCGAGCGCGCTCGATCCCTGGCGCCTGACGGAGCAGGCGCGCTCCAGCGGCTCGATCTCCGGCGTCGCGAGGGACCGCGCCGCCTCCAGCCGTTCGAGCGCGGTCTCTCGGAGGGGCACGCGTCGCGTGCCCGGCGATACGCCTCGGCGGGCGCGTCGCCGATCGCGTCGATCTCGGTCTGGAGGGCCCGCCTCCGGCGGGCCGGAGGTTCAGCGTGCGAGCGGCAGCACCATGAGCGTCGCGGGTGAGCGGTCGTCGTAGTGAGGGCCGATGCGCACGATGGGCAGGAACCCCTGGCGCGCGTAGAAGGCGGAGGCCTCGGCGCCGTCCCAGCAGTGCAGCCACACGGCGCCCGCGCCGCTCGAGAGCGCCTCGCCGACCACCGCGTCGAGGAGCGCGCGGCCCACGCCGTGACGGCGCGCTGCGCCCTCGACGGCGAGCGCGCTGACGTAGCGGTCCCCGGCGTGCGTGACGAACGCACCGCGCGTGGCGGTGTTGTCGAAGGCCTCCCAGACGTCCTCGATCAGCGGCACGCCGAGCGTCCGTGGCCGCGGCCGCCCCAGACTCACGCTCGCGCGCACCACCGCGGACTCGCGATCGATCTGCTCGCGCAGCGCGCTGAACGCGCCGAAGCGAAACGCCAGGATGAAGCCCGCGAAGACCCCGTCGCGGCTCGCCACCCAGGTGGAGCGCCCACCGTTGCGCCCGCTCGCGCCGAGCTCGCGGGCGGCGGCGCGCTCGTCCCACGCCAGGCGCCGCGGGAAGGTCGCGTCGTGGAGGCGGCGAACGGCCGGGACGTCGTCCCGCACCATTCGCCGCACCTCGTTCACGCCATGCCGCGCTCGCGGAACCACGTGACCGCCTTCTCGATCGCGGTCTCGAGCGGCGTGATCTCGAGGCCCAGGACCTTGCGCGCCTTGGTGTTGTCGAAATACGTGTACTGGTTCGCGTACTCGATCGCCTTGAGCGTGCCGAGGGGCTTGCGCCCTGTGAGCTTGGAGAGGCGTTCGGAGGCGCCGATCATGGCGCGGATCGCCCGAGTGGGGATCTTCACGTCGGGGATCCACACGCCGGACACCTTGCTCACGAGGCGGCCGAACTCGCGGTACGTCACGTTGTGTCCGCCCAGGATGTAGCGCTCGCCGATCCGCCCCTTGTCGCTGGCGAGAAGGTGGCCGCGCGCCACGTCCTCCACGTCCACCGCGTTGAAGCCGCCCTCCATGTAGCCAGGCACCACGCGCTTCACGGTGTTGATGACGATCTCGCCGGTGGGGGTCGGTGCCAAGTCGCCGGCGCCGAACGGGAAGGCCGGGTTCACGATCACGGCTGGCAGCCCGCGGCGCACGAAGTCGAGGACCTCGAGCTCCGAGACGTATTTGCTCAGGATGTACTCGTTGGCGTCGCTCCATCGGTTGAAGAGCGTGGTCTCGTCGGCGGGCTCCTTGCCGGGGCGCTTGCCGACTGCCGCGATCGAGCTGGTGTGCACCACCTTCTCGATGGTCCTGGAGGCGAGCGCCGCCGAGAGCAGGGTGCGCGTCCCCTCGACGTTGACCTCGTACATGAGCGCCGGGCGCTCGATCCAGATCTGGTAGATGGCGGCGAGGTGGAAGAGCTCGCGGCAGCCCTTGAGCGCCTTCTTCGCGACGTCCGGGTCGCGCAGGTCGCCCTCGATGCGCTCGACGTCGAGCGCGTCGATGTTGGTGGTCTTGACGCCGGGCTGCACCAGCGCGCGCACGTCGTGCCCCTCCTCGAGGAGCATGCGCGTCACGTGCGAGCCGATGAACCCCGTGGATCCGGTCACCAGCACCTTCATGATCGTCCCTCTCCGTCGGGTCAGGCGGCTTGGCCGGGTTAGGCGCGGTAGAGCGCGTGCTGCGAAATGTAGCGCGCGACCGGCTCCGTCACGAGCCCTTCGAGCGACTCACCCGCGGCCAGGCGTGCGCGGATCTCGACGCTGCGGACGTCGCCCAGGAACGGCGTGAGCCCGAGAGCTTCGTTGGCGTCGTCGAAGCCGCGGCGCGGGATCCAGAGCGGCGGTGCCAGCCGCTCGACCTCGTCGAAGTCTTTCCACTGGTGGCGTTCCTCGTAGAGGTCGGCGCCGAGGACGAGGCGGAACGCACCCTCGGGATCGAGCTCGCGCAGGTGCCGCAGCGTGTCGACGGTGCGCCCGCTGTGACCCGGCACCTCGCGCTCGATCGTGACCACGCGGGCGCGGTGCTCGGGATCGTCGAGGTCGGCGAGCAAGAGCTCGCACATCGCAACGCGGTCGTCGAAGGGCGCGAGCTGCTTGCCGAACGGGTGGACGAAGGTCGGTAGCAGCCAGAGCTCGCCGGGGTGGACGCCGAGCACGTGGGCGCACACGCCGAGGTGGCCGAGGTGCGGTGGGTTGAAGCTGCCGCCGAAGAGCGCGATCGCCGCCGGCCGCCCCGCCACGGCTCAGCCCTCGATCTCGACCGCCACGGGATAGGCGCTCGGTGCGGCGAGGCGGCGCACCTCGGGCGGGAGCGCGGCGAGCGCGCCCGCGGAGCGCGCCCGCGCCACGGCGAGCGGCTCGCTGACTCGAACCCGCACACCGCGCTCGACCACCGGCTCGAGAAGCGCGAGCTCGCCCGCGGCGGGCGGCGTTCCGGCCGCGACCAGCCGATCGCCGCGCGCCACGCCGCGCTCGTCGAACCAGCGCAGCACCTGCTTGCGGCCCGCGACGCTCACCTTGCCCGGGCTGCGCTTGGCCGGGCGGCGCACACCATCCGGCCCGTCGATCTCGACGAGCTTGTAGACCGCGCCGAGCGCCGGGGCGTCGGCGGGAGTGGCGAGCTGCTTGCCCACGCCGAAGCGATCGATGGGCGCACCGCCGCACACCAGCTCCTCGATGCGGTGCTCGTCGAGCTCGCCGCTCACGGTGATGGTGGCGCCGCGGTGGCCGTGCTCGTCGAGGATCGCTCGCCCGCGGCGGGCGCCGGCGTCGAGGTCTCCCGAGTCGATGCGCACGCCGCGGATCGGCCGGCCGAGCGCGCACAGCGTGCGCGCCGCGCGCTCCACGTCGTAGGTGTCGAGCGGGATCAAGTCCGCGTCCGGGACCGCGTCGAGGAGCCGCGCGAAGGCGCGCGCCTCGTCGTCGTGAGCCAGCACCCAGGCGTGCGACACCGCGCCGGCGAGCGGGATGCCGAAGCGACGCGAGGCCTCCACGTTCGAGGTGTGGCTCGCGCCGCCGAGGTGGGCCGCCCGCGCGATCGCGAGGGGTGCCTCGGCGCCGGGTGCGCGTCGGCTCGCGAACTCGACCACGTCGCGGCCGCGCGCGGCAGCGGCCAGCCGTGCCGCCTTGGTCGCGGCGGTGGTGGCGAGGGTGAGCGTCGCGAGCGCGATCGTCTCGAACAGAGACACCTCGATCAGCGAGGCGGTGATCTGCAGGATCGGCTCGCCGGCGAACACCGGCGTGCCCTCGGCCACGGCGAGGATCGAGCCGCGGAAGCGATAGCTCGTGAGCCACTCGAAGAAGCTCGCCGCCACCGAGCGCAGGTGAGGCAGCGCTCGCAACGCGGCCAGGTCCTCCGCATCGAACCCGAGCCCGGCGATCGCATCCGTCGCCGCGTCGACACCCGCCGCCACCAGATAGGCCCGGTTGCGTGGTAGCGAACGCGCGAAGATCTCACAGGTGGCGAGCTCGTCGCGACCCGCGGCGTGGTGCGCCGCGGCGATCAGCAGGCCCTGGAGATCGGTGTCGAGGGCCGACGACATGGGGTTCGGCGCGCGAGAGGCGGCGGCCGCGGCGCGGGCGTCAGCCCTGGGCCGGCTCGGTGAAGAAGCCCTTGCCCGGCACGTGGTTGACCTCGAGGCGGATGCCGTCGGGGTCCTCGAACAGCACCGAGTAGTAGCCCGGCATCCATGGCCCTTCCTCGGGCGGATGGACGATCGTGGCGTCGACCGAGAGCAGGTACTCGTAGACCGCGTCCACGTCGGCGCGCTCGCGGGCACGGAAGCAGACGTGGTGGAGACCGACCCGGAACTGCTGGAAGCGCTCTTCCTTGAACGCGTCGTCGCAGCGCGTGACGCCCACGGCTGTGCGGCCGCCTACGTAGTAGAGGTAGCCGTCGGTGTCGATCATCGGGTGCAGGCCGAGGAAGTCGAGGAGCCCGGTGTAGAAGGGACGCGCCTTCTCGAAGTCGCTGACAGTCACGAAGAAGTGGGCGATGCCGTTGATCTCCATCGCGAGCTCCAGTATGCGCGTGACCTGTGCGGCCGCGCCCTCACTTGCCAGCGAGCAGCGTGGCGACCGCCGGCTCGACCTGCGCGAGATGGAACGAGCTGGCGCCGACGTAGCTGGCCCGGATGCGGCCGTACTTGTCGAGCAGCACCGCGCTCGGCACGCCCGCGAGACCGTAACTCTTCTGGGCGCCGGGGGTCGTGACGACGGTGGGGAACGTGAAGCCACCGCGGCGCAGGAAGTCGTCGACCGTCGCCGGCCGCTTGTCGATGCTCACGGCGGTCACGCCCACGCCTCGCTTCGAGAGCGCGTCGTGGAGCTTCTGGACCTCGGGCATCTCCTTGCGACACCAGCCGCACCAGGTCGCCCAGAACACCACCAGGTTCACGCGGCCGGAGAGCCCGTCGAACGAGCGTGGCGCGCCGGCGAAGCTCTTCACGAACTCGAGGCGCGGCGCTGTCCGCGAGGCCTGCGCGGGCAGGACGCGCGGTGGTGGGGCGTCGCTCGGCCCGATCGACTCGCCGTCGTCGGGTGAGGGCGCGTCGGCGGGGTCGTCGGAGAAGCGCTGCGCCGCCTCGGCGCGCGCGACGTCGGCGGGGTCGGGTGGGAGGATCTGCGCGACCAGCGCCGCGAGCAGCGCCTGTCCGCCACTGGTGAGGCCCTCGGGGGTCCCCGCGAAGCTCCACAGCACGCGCCGATCGAAGACCGCGACGCCGATCGGCGCGTCGGGTGCCGAGCCCGCGCGACCGATCGCGACCAGGTCGGTCGCGCGCCGCGGGTCGACGCCCGCGAGGCCACGCATCGGCACGTCTTCCTTGTAGAGCGCGAGCTGGCCGTCGGGCTCGCGGCCGAGCGAGGTGGGCAGCCCGAGTCCGGTCGCGACGGCGGCGCTCAGCGTGATGGCGCGTCCGCTCGAGGCGACGAAGCGCGCAGTCTCGACGCCGGCGCCGTGCGGCGGTGCGAGCTCGGCGGCGGCGCCCATCAGCAGGAGCGGATGCGCGGAGGCCGCCTTCCACGCGCCCGGATGGCCCTTCCAGTAGAGCGACGAGTCGGAGCTGGCGAAGACCGCGCCACACGCGAGCAGGTCGGGGCGGTTCGAGACCTGATCGAGGTCGAGGGCGTCGATCACGCGCGTGGCGAGGCGGCGCTGGCGCAGCACCTTCGCCCACCCTTCGGCCTTCTCGGGGCTCGCGGAGACGACACACACGGTGCGATCGGCGATCTGGGCGTGGGCCACCGGCGCGGCGAGCAGCACCGTCGCGAGGACCAGCGCCGCGCGGGCCGTGACGGACGGTGTGGACGCCAGGCGGCGTCGGCGGAGTGGAACTCGAGGCACCATGGGAGGAGACTCTCACAGCAGCTCCGCGTTTGGAAACCGCGCCCCGGGCGGCGGGTCCGGCCTCCGGTTGCGAGCGCGGAGAACCGCGTGCTACAGGTCCGGGCCATGGCCACGAACCCGCGTACGATCATCGAGAAGCTGCCCAAGCCGATCCGCCGCGGCGCCGAGACCGTGCGCGTGATGGCGGCGCTCGGGGTGTTCTCGGACCCGCTCAAGCTGGTGCGGCAGTGGCGCCACCGCGCCGAGTTCCAGCGCCTGCAGAAGGCTCTGTTCTACCATCGCTACGCGAGCGCCTTGCTGCTCGCCAACGAGGTCGGGCTCTTCGCGGCCCTCGAGAAGGGCGGGCGCACCATCGAGCAGACCGCGAGCGAGCTGGGTGTCGCGCCGCGCGCCGCCGAGGCGCTGCTCCGGATCCTCGAGAGCGAGGGCGCCGTCGAGCGCCACGGGCGCCGCTACCAGCTCTCGCCGTTCGCGGCCTCGTACCTCGCCCCCGGCAGCACGTTCTCGGTGGCGCCGATGCTCGACCTCATGGCCGCGCAGGCCTTCGCCCTGGCCGAGGTGCCGCGCTGCATGAAGAGCGGCGGTCAGCCGAAGGTGCTCGACATCTTCTCGAAGCGCGGGCGCTACCGCGCGTTCCTCGCGGCGGTGAACGCCTTCGTCGACCTCGCCGGGCGCGACTTCCTGAACCAGGTCGAGCTGCCCGAGGTCCGTGACTTCATCGTCGGCTCGATGGGCGTCTCGATGAGCGCGCTCCTCCTCGAGCGGTTCCCGAAGTCGCGCGTGACCTACGGCTGCCTCGCGCACCTGGTGCGCGAGATCCCGCGGTTGCGCGAGGACTACGGCGTCCCCGCCGATCGCGTCTCGGGGATGCACGCCCACGGCGGCGACCCGAGCGCCGATCGCTGGGGCGACGAGTCGTACGATCTGGTGTTCCTGACCAAGAAGATGATCCTCGAGCCCGACCAGCGCATGGGCGAGAAGTTCGCCGCCAAGGCGTTCGAGGTGCTGCGCCCCGGCGGCGCGGTGGTGCTGTGGGAGACGATCCACACCGACTTCCGGCCCACGCCACTGCCGCGCGCGATGGAGGCGGTGATGGACCTGATCGCCAGCCCCACGGGTCTCGTGAACACCGAGAACGGCGTGCGCTCGACCCTCGAGACCATCGGCTACCGGAACGTCGAGATCGTGCCGTGCCTGGGCGGCCAGACCACCTTCGTGATCGCCCGCAAGCCGGGGTAAGACGGCCTTCGCGCCGGGAGGGGCACGCGCCGCGTGCCCGGCGACACGCGCAGACGGCAGCGTCTGCACTCCCGATGTTTCCCTGTCCGAACCCGCTCTGGAGGGCCAGCCTCCGGCGTGCCGGGGCGGCCGCGGTCGATCGCTGGCCGAGGACGAAGCGTCGGGATCCAGGTTCGGGTTGGAGGCCCCCCGGTCCTTCGGAGGGCCCGGCTCCCGCCGGGCCGGCCGGTGCGCGGACGGCCAGGAGGCCGCCCCTCCGAACGGTTCGCGGCGCGGGCGGGTACGGGCCGCGCCGCTACTTCCCCTCGCGCACGAAGCGCGCGAAGGCGCGGCCGGTCGAGCGCAGAGCGCCGTCGGGGTTCTGGAGGGCGCGTCGATCGCCGCGATCGACGCTCGCCCACACCACGAGCGACATCCCCGCCTTGCGCGTCGCGGCGAGGAGCGCGGCGACGTCGTCGTCGTCGCTCGAGCTGGTGGCGAGGGCGTTGGTCACCACCGGCAGCCCGGTGGCCGCGCGGACGTAGGCGATCGCCTCCTCGAGGGCGCTCGCGTCCGGCTCGTCCCAGTGGACGTTCACGTAGTCGGCGCGCGCCTTCGAGTAGCCGGCGAGGTACTGCTTGCCCTTGTCGATCGCTCTCGCGGTCTTCTCCTTGCCGCCCGGGCCGCGGATCGCACCGCGCTCGCTCTCGCTGAGCGCGCGATCGAAGAAATCGTCGGCGAGGTCGTCTTTGTCCTGGGCGCGGTAGTGCTCGGTCACGAGCAGCGCCAGCACCTTGGCGGGGATGCCGCCGTTGGTGCAGCGCACGCCGCGGGTGTGGGCCGTCTCGCAGGCGGCGGCGAGCATGGCGGCGTATTGCTCCGGCGTGCCTGCGAAGCGGGTGGCCGAGCTCTCCTCGTCCTCGATCGCGATCAGCGAGGGCTGGTACTTGTCGAGGACCTCGCCGAGGCGGCGCTGGTAGTTGGCGAGGTCCAGCGGCGGCTTCGACGGGCTGGTGTCCGGGCCGCCGCGATCGCCGGTGTTGCGGATGGTGATGACGATGCCGAAGCCTTCCGCCTGGAACGCCTCGATGTCCTTGTGGAACCCGCCCCACTCGGAGAGTGTGAGGTCCCACGGCCGCACGAACGCGACCCCGAGCTTGCGCGCGACCTCGAGGCGACTCTTGAGCGTGAGCCCCGATCCTCCGACCATGACCCCGTACGGGTTGGGCGCCGGCGTGGGTGCAGCCGCCGGCGGCGCGGCTGGGGCCGTGCCGGCAGCAACGAGGACCGCGATCGCGACGAGCCCCAGCATCGCGAGCGTGCATTTCTGGCGGGGGCACGGAGACCCCCGCCCTACGACGGCTGCACGACGATCGGTGGTCGTAGCGACGGAGGTTCCATCCCCCGTCGCAGGTCGAATCCGCGGGCCATTTCGCCGCAGCCGAGGAGTCGCCCCACGCATGATCCGGGCCGGAGCGAGCTCGCGGAAGATCCGCGCCGCAGGACATTGCGTTCGGGTCATGGCTCGGCCTCCGCCAGGATCACTCGAGATGGAGCCGTTTCTTGAGCTCGGCCAGCTTCTCGGTGGGTAGGTTCTGCGCTTCGAGGGAGCGGGTGAGGCCGGCGGCGTTGCGGGCGATGGCGCGGTAGCCGCACTCGGGGAAGAAGTCGGGCCAGCCGCCGTCGAGGAGTGCGTTCGGGTAGTCGCGGCACATCCCGGGGCGCGACTCGTAGCTGTCGCAGCGCCGCGTCGCGGGGTCGAAGTGGGTGCAGCGGAACACGAACACCCGCGCACCTTTCTCCTCGGCGATCAGCTCGAAGCCGTTGACGCGCCGCTGCCAGGCGAGGAACGCGCGCCGCGCCGTGGGCAGGAACCACACGAGCTTCCCGACCCGGACCGCCGGGGCCTCGCAGCACTTGGCGCTTCGGACGCAGGCGCCACCGAGCTCCCAGCGGCCCTCGCCGCGAAGCCGGCGCCAGCGCCGCGCCAGCGCCAGGTCGAATGCGAAGAACCGGCGCACCACCGCCTTGAGCGCGCGCCGTCCCGCACCGTCACGCATGTCCGAGATCCCGTGCCATCGGCCGTCGCGCCGCGCGTCGTCGTAGATCGCCTCCCGCGCGCGGGCCTATACTCGCGCGCCTTCCCAACTCAGCGGAGCCGGACATGCGAAGCGGTGCTCGGTGGCGGTACGCCACGACGGCGGTCGTGGCGCTCGTGGGGATGCTGGCCATCGGCACGGGCGCAGGATGCTCGAAGCCCGAGCCGGCGTCCTCCTCCCGTGTCCCCGCTTCGGTGCGCTCGGCGCGCGAGGCGCCCGCGGTGGGGTTGCCGAAGAGCGGCCCGGCGGCGGTGCCGGACGCGGCGCTCGACGCCAACCGGCGCATCCTGTTCGGCGACCTCCACGTCCACACCACGATCTCGCTCGACGCGTTCTTCATGTCGCTGCCGATCATGGGCGGTGTCGGCGCCCATCCACCCGACGAGGCGTGTGACTTCGCGCGCTTCTGCTCGGGCCTCGACTTCTTCGCCATCACCGATCACGCGATGGCCACGCTCCCCTCGGACTGGAAGAGCATCAAGGAGTCGATCCGCGGCTGCAACGCCCTCGCGGGACCGGCCGACGACCCCGACCTGGTGGCGTTCACCGGCTTCGAGTGGACCCAGCACGATCCCGACCCCGAGCACCACTACGGCCACAAGAACGTGATCTTCGAGGGCACCGCCGACGACGAGCTCCCGCGCCGCCCGATCGAGGCCACCAGCCGCGATCAGCGCCAGGCGATCCGCGGCCAGGCCAACACCATCCTCCTCGCGTTGCTCAACGACCCCGGCAACGCCGGCACGTATCTCGACTTCCGCCACCACCTCCTCGATCTCTCCAGGGCCACGTTCTGCCCCACGGGTGTCGACACCCGGAACCTCCCCGACGACTGCCAGGAGGAGGCGCCCGATCCGCCGACGTTGTTCGAGAAGCTCGACCAGTGGGGCTTCGACGCGCTGGTCATCCCCCACGGCAACGCGTGGGGGATCCACGTTCCGCCGCGCGCCAACTGGGATCTGCAAGCGCGCCCCGGCTGGCACGACCCCGAGCGCCAGAACCTGATCGAGGTCTACTCCGGCCACGGCAACTCGGAGGAGTTCCGCTCGTGGGAGGAGTGGACGTCATCAACGGCGAGAACGTGTGCCGCGCGCCCACGGAGGAGTACCTGCCGTGCTGCTGGCGGGCCGGCGAGATCGTGCGCTCGCGCTGCGCGGACCCGAAGTCCGCGGACTGTGATCGCCAGGTGGTGGAGGCCCGCCAGGCCTACATCGCAGGCGGCGTCTACGGCGCGGCGTCGGTCCCCGACGCCAAGCCCGAGGACTGGCTCGACTGCGGCCAGTGCCGCGACTGCTACCTCCCGGACTTCAACATGCGGCCGCGCATGACCGTGCAGGCGGCGCTCGCCACCACCGGTTTCGAGGACCCGGCGAACCCGGTGAAGTTCCGCTTCGGCCTGATCGCGTCGAGCGACAACCACCACGCCAAACCGGGCACCGGCTACAAGGACGACCGCAGCGCCTTCACCGATGCGTCGGGTCCTCACGACCGCGTCACCCAGTGGGTGATGGACATCGGCCGTCGCAAGAATCACGGCAAGGGCGGCGTCATGGACTGGGAGCTCGAGCGCCAGGGCAGCTACTGGTACACCGGCGGACTGGTGGCGGTGCACGCGGAGAACCGCAGCCGCGAGGCGATCTGGCAGGCGCTCAAGGAGCGGCGCGTCTACGGGACGTCCGGCGAGCGGATCCTGCTGTGGTTCGATCTCATCGAGGGCGACGGCCGCCGCAAGCCGATGGGCTCGGAGGTCTCTCTCGGGGGCACGCCGCGCTTCGAGGTGCGGGCGGTAGGCGCGTTCAAGCAGAAGCCCGGTTGCCCCGCGGACACGCTCGCCGCGGCCGGTCAGGAGCTGATCGACCGGGTGTGCGTGGGCGAGTGCTACAACCCGAGCGACGAGAGGAACGTCGTCGATCGCGTCGAGGTGGTGCGGATCCGCCCTCAGGAGAAAGCTGGTGAGCCGCTCGAGAAGCTGATCGAGGATCCGTGGAAGGTGATCCGCTGCCCGGCCGACCCCGCCGGCTGCGTGGTCACGTTCGACGATCCGGAGTTCGTGGCGAGCGGCCGCACCAGCGTCTACTACGTGCGCGCCGTGGAGCCCGACACACAGACGGTCAACGGAGCGACGCTGCGCTGCACCTGGGACGAGCACGGCAACTGCACCAAGATCGAGCCCTGTTACAGCGACTACCGCACGCCCCAGAGCGACGATTGCCTCGCACCGGCGGGCGAGCGCGCCTGGTCGTCGCCGATCTTCGTGGATCCGGCGCCGCCCGCGGTGCTCGCCGAAGCTCGGTGACGACGATCGGGAATCCGAATGATCGCCCTTGGTTCGGATCGCCTTCGTAGCGCGGGGGCTCGTCCCCCGCTGCCGGCTGTGCGGGGGACGAGCCCCCGCGCTACCGTCGCTGAGGTGCGGGTCTTGGCGGGGCGCGCCAATTCGTGGGCGCTCATCTAGGGGCGACCGTCAGTTCACCCGAGCCGAGCCGTCGGACATGAGCCGGACCACGCACGAGACCGCGGTTCTCGCTCTCGGCACGCTCGCCGGCCTGATCCTGATCGGTGTCGGGCTCGCCGGCGGACCGCGGGTGCCCGCGGTGCTCGCGCCAGCTGGGTCCGAGCCTGCGGCCGCGCTCGTGAACGGAGTGCCGATCCCTCGCACCAGCATCGAGCGCTTCGCCGAGGCCCTCGCGAGCGAGCGGCCCGAGCGCACCGGCGCGCCCTCGGGCGGCGGCGTGGGCGCCGACGCCGCCCTCGAGAGGGCCGTCGACGACGAGCTGCTCTTCCAGCGCGCGCTCGCGCTCGAGCTGCCGCGCAAGGACTTCCTGGCGCGAAAGCAGCTCGTGAAGAGCTTGATCGACGTGGTGGTGCGCGAGGCCGAGTCCACCGAGCCGAGCGCCGCCGAGATCGAGGCGACGTACCTCGAGGAGCCCGAGTTCTTCCGCAGGCCCGGCCGGGTGGCGCTGCGCCAGATGCTGTTCCGGGAGGGTGCCAGCGCGCGTCCCGAGCCGGCCCCGGAGCGCCTCGAGCGCGCGCGAGCGCGCCTCGCGGCCGGGGACGACTTCGCGCGTGTCGCCGCCGAGCTCGGCGACCTACCGGTGATCCCGCTGCCCACGGCGGCGCTCACCCCGACCGAGCTACGCGAGTACCTCGGCCCGACCGTCGCCGCGAGCGCGCTCTCGCTCGAGCCGGGCCGGCCGAGCGAACCGATCCGTACCAGCGCCGGACTGGTGATCGTGATCGTCGACGCGCGCGAGCCCGGTGTGATCCCGCCGCTCGACGAGGTCCGCGACCAGGCCCGCCAGGTGGCGCGGCGCCGAGCGGGCGAACGTGCGCTGGGGAGCTACCTCGCGGAGCTGCGCGACCACGCGGCGATCCAGCTCGATCCGGCGCCCGCGCGATGAGCCGCGCCGCCGCTCTCGCGTTCCCGCTCGCGGCGCTCGTGCTCGTCGCGGCCGCGCCGGCGCAAGCCGAAGGACCGACGTCCTCGATGTCGGTGTGGCGTATCCAGGGTCACGAGGCCGAGGTGCGCGCGTGGGTTCCGGTGGCGCTGGCTCGCCGCTTCGGGGCGGTCGGCGAAGGTGAGACGCAGGTGGAGGCGGAGAGCTTCGCGCGCGCCGGGTTGCTCACCGGCGATTACCTGTCACGTCGGTTGGTGCTCAGGACGTCGGCGGGTGCGTGCGCGCCGGTGGCCGGGGGGCCACAGCGTGGCACCGTCGATGGCGCCTGGATCGTCCACACCTGGCGGGTGCGCTGCGGCGACGCGGGCGGCTGGCGACTCCGCGACGACGCCTTCTTCGAGGACGCGCCCTCGCACGCCCACTTCGCGAGGGTGTGGATCGCCGACGGCGAGCCGATCGAGCGGGTCCTCACCAGTGGCGAACGGGAGCTCGAGGTCGACGCGCCCGACGTGGGGAGCTGGCGGGCAACGGCGCTCGAGCGGGCGCGCCGCGCCGTGCCGCTCGCGGTGACGCTCGCGCTCGCGGTGCTGGCGAGCGGCGGGGCCGGCGGCTTCTCGCTTCACCAGGGCCTCGGCGCGGCGGTGGGTCTCCTCCTCGGCGCCACCGTGCCGTCGGCCGGCGGGGTGGGCGTGGACGTCGTGGCGCTGGCGATCCTGGGAGTCGTGGTCGTGACACTGGGGCGCGAACCCGGAGGACGCGCGCTAGGCGCGACGGTGCTCGCGACGTGCGGAGTGCTCGTCGCGCGACACGGCCCGTCGGAGGCGATGCTGGTGGCGCTCGGCGTCGTGGGGGTCGCCGTGGCGGCGTCGCTCGGACGCTCGCGCCACGGGATCGTGGAGGCCGTGGCGGGGCTCTTGCTCGCGACCTCGGTCCTTGCTGGCGAGCCCGCTCCCGCGCTCGGGGAGCGGGCGCTCGTCGCGGTGCTCGTGGCTGCACCGCTCGTGGTGCTCTGCGTCGCCGCGCGGTACGCGAACCCTCCGCGTTGGCTGCCGAGCTGGCTCGGCGCGGGTGTCGTCGCCGTGACCCTCGGGTGGATCGGGCTGGCGGTTCGCTGACCGAGCCAGGGCCGGTGGCGAGCGTTACGATCCGCGAACCATGACGAGGAGGAGATCGCGAATGTCCATGACCCAGCGGATCAGGAACCTGGCCCTCGCGGGGCTCGCCGCCACGCTCGTGACGAGCGGGGCCGCGTGCTCGAAGAGCAAGAAGGAAGAGACGCCGAAGCCCCCACGGGCGGCCGCGGCGCCGAAGCTCGCGGACGCCGCGAAGGCGGCGAATCAGCTCGCGGGCGACGCCGCCGCGGTGCCCATCGAGGAGCGCAAGAAGCGCTTCGTGGCGCGGACCACCAAGCGCATCGACGAGCTCACCAAGCGCATCCCGGCGATCGACGCGAAGGTCCGCGGTCTCGACCCGGCGCTGGCCAACAAGTGGAGCGAGCTCAAGCCCGGCCTCGACGCCAAGCTCGCCGAGGCGAAGAAGGACTTCGACGCGTACCTGGCGTCGCCCACCGACGAGGCGTTCGGCCAGGCCCGTCCCAAGATCCGCCGCGTGCTCGGCTCGATCGAGGACACCCTCGACGCCGCAGAGTCGGTCGGCGCCGCGGCCAACGGTGCGGTGCCGGCGGCGGGGAAGCCCGCGGCTGAGGCGGGCTGAACCCGCTCGATCCCCGGCGCCGACGGAGCGGGCGCGCTCCAGCCGCTCGTTCCCGGTATGGAGGCATTGCGGGCGGGGACAGGCCCAGCCCCTACGGATCGAGCGGAGTAGCGCACGTCCGCCGCGAGGGATACGCGTCCGAAAAGCGTCGATCCCGGTATGGAGGGCGCGCCTCCGCCGGGCCGTGACGGATGGATCGATGTGCGATCCGGTAGGGGAGGGGCACGCGCCGCGTGCCCGGCGATATGCCCCGGCGAGTGCATCGGTGAACCCGTCGATCCCGGTATGGAGGGCGCGCCTCCGCCGGGCCGCTCGCTACGGGCCGGCGCCCGTGGGCTGGAGGCGTCGTCGTGCGCCAGCGCTCAGCCCATCGCGAGGAGCGCTTCGTCGGGGCCGATGTCCGCGGGAAGCCGGGCGAAGCGCCACGTCTGGCGCTGGTGGGTGAAGGCACCGGGCGCGAGCGTCTTGAGGGGTGCGTGGACCTCGATCTCGAGATAGTCGTGGCTCGGCGAGTTGTAGACCTCGACCGACGAGTCGTGGGCGTAGGCGGAGCCGGCCTGGATGTCGAAGCGGCGCACGTGGGCGAGGGTCTCGCTCGCGCCGGGTCGCAACGCCACCACCACGCCGCGCGCGGCGTGGCCCCCGAACTTGAAGTGGCGCGGCTCGCGGCACGGCACGCAGGTCCAGCCGGCCCGCGCCGTCAGCACCTGGTCGCGGATCGCCACCGAGTCGCCTTCGTCGGGGTAGCCGCGAACGCCCGCGATCGGCACCGGTAGGTAGACGTCGAGCGGGCGCAGCATCTGGGTCACGTTCCACAGACCGCGCACCGCCTCGCGCTTGCCCACGTTCACGAGCTTCTCGTCGAGGAGCAGGTCGCCGTTCGAGAAGAGCTCCACCCGCCGCGTGACCTTGAGGTGGCTCTCGCGGCACTCGGGGCTCTCCATCACGACGGCCTTCCCCTCGTGGCGCCAGGTGTAGCGCCCGGCGTCGAGGTCGAGCGGCGGGATCCCCTGTGTCCAGGCGCTCTGTGGCGCGATCCAGGTCTTGTCGCCGCCCCACAGCCGGAAACCGAGGCGCTTCTTCTCGGCGGCCAGGTCGCGTGCCGCGGCCACGTCGACCGGCTCGCCGAGGTGCGCCTCGTGCAGGAAGAAGAGCTCCTCGCCGCGATGCTTCACCGACAGGATCCGCCCGCCCACGTCCGGCACCACGAGAACCGCGAGGTCTGCGATCGCGAGGCGGACGGCCGCGTATCCCTGGAACGCGGTCTCCTCGACTCTCACCAGCGTGTTGGTCGTCATCGGGATCCGCTCCGCGCCCGCGCCCGGCGCGGGGGTGTTCGTGACGTTGCCCCGATTGTAAGCGAGGGCGCGGGGGGCCGGATCAGGCCGTCGCGACCGCTTTCCCCCGGCTCTTCGCCAGTGAGAACCAGATCGAGCCGCCGAGCAGCATCGCGATCACCACCAGCGAGGCGAGCGGCGGCACCTTGTAGACGTCGACCAGCGACATCTTGGCGCCCACGAACACCAGCACCGCGGCGAGCCCGACCTTCAGGTACGCGAAGCGCTTGACCATGTCGGCGAGCACGAAGAAGAGCGAGCGCAGCCCGAGGATCGCGAAGATGTTCGAGGTGAACACGATGAACGGGTCGCGGGTGATGGCGAAGATCGCGGGGATCGAGTCGATCGCGAACACCACGTCGGTGAACTCGACCAGCAGCAGCGCGAGGAAGAGCGGCGTCGCGACGCGCTTGCCGTTCTCGTGCGTGAAGAAGCGCTCGCCGTCGAAGCGCTCCGTGGAGGGCACGACCTTCCGCGCCCAGCGCAGCGCCGCGCTGTCCTCGAGGTTCTGCTCCTGGCCGCGCTGCCGGAAGAGCTTGACGCCGGTGAGGATCAGGAACGCGCCGAAGACGTAGATGAGCCAGTGGAAGCGCTCGAGCATCGCCGCGCCCGCGAAGATCATCACCGCGCGCAGGACGAGGGCGCTCAGGATGCCCCAGAACAGCACCCGGTGCTGGTAGAGCGCCGGGATCCCGAGCGTCGAGAAGATCACGACGAACACGAAGATGTTGTCGATCGAGAGCGACTTCTCGATCAGGTAGCCGGTCAGGAATTCGATGCCCGGCTGGGCGCCGAACTGCCACCACACGCCGGCGTTGAAGACCAGCGCGAGCGCGATCCACACCGCGCTCCACCCGAGCGCCTCGCGGAAGCCGACGACGTGGGACTTGCGGTGGAACACGCCCAGGTCGAGGGCGAGCATGACGATGACGAAGCCGATGAAGCCGATCCACAGGCCGGGGCTTCCGATGGTGGCGGGGTGCATGGGTCTCTCCGGGATTCGTCGCGGCGTGCCGGGACGGTGAGGTCGATGATCGAGTCTGGGGCGTCGATGGATGGGCGCGGCGCGACGGGGCTCACGCCGCCGCGGAGAGGCATGGGGGCCCGCCCGCGTCAGCTGGCACGCGGCGCGGCAGCTCCTCGCCGGCGCCGGTCATGGCAGCCAGGTGCGGCGCGAGCTCCTTCTCGTCGAGCGTCTCGCGGACGAGCAGCGCGCCGGCGCTCGCCTCGAGGACGTCGCGCCGCGCTTCGAGGATGGCCCGAGCCCGCTCGAACGAGGCGCGCACGATGCCGCGAACGGCGCAGTCGATCTCGCGGGCCGTCTCCTCGCTGTAGCTGCGACCCTGCATGCCGATCGCGGCCGGGCCGAGGAAGCCTTGCGGCTCGCGGTCGTACACCACGTGACCGAGCTCGGGGACCATGCCGAAGCGCGTGACCATGCTGCGCGCGATGTCGGTCGCGCGCGCGAGGTCGTCGGCGGCGCCGGTCGAGAGGTGGCCGAACACCAGGTGCTCGGCGGCGCGTCCACCCAGCAGCACCGCCATCTTGGCTTCGAGCTCCTCGCGGGTCATGAGGAAGCGGTCCTCGGTGGGCCGCTGGATCGTGTAGCCGAGGGCGCCGATGCCACGCGGGATGATCGAGACCTTGTGGACGACGTCGCTGCCTGGCTGTGCGGCGGCGACCAGGGCGTGGCCCATCTCGTGGTACGCCACGACCTTGCGCTCGCGGGGATTGAGCAGCCGGTTCTTCTTCTCGAGACCGGCGACGATGCGCTCGACGGCGGCGGTGAAGTCCGCCGTCGACACGGTCTCGGAGTCGCGTCGCGTCGCGACCAGCGCCGCTTCGTTGACGAGGTTCGCGAGGTCGGCGCCGGTGAAGCCGGGCGTGAGCTGCGCGACCTGATCGGGATCGAGGTCGGGGGCGGTGACGATCTTGCGCAGGTGGACGCGCAGGATCTGGGCGCGGCCGATCCGGTCGGGACGGTCGACCAGCACCTGGCGGTCGAACCGGCCGGCGCGCAGCAGCGCCGGGTCGAGGATCTCCGGCCGGTTGGTCGCGGCGAGCAGCACGATCCCCGCGGCAGGGTCGAAGCCGTCCATCTCGACGAGGAGCTGGTTGAGGGTTTGCTCCTTCTCGTCGTGACCGCCGAGGACGCCGCCCGCGTTGCGCGCGCGGCCCAGCGCGTCGAGCTCGTCGATGAAGATGATGCAGGGCGCCTTCTGGCGCGCCTGCTCGAACAGGTCGCGCACCCGCGCCGCGCCGACGCCGACGAACATCTCCACGAACTCCGAACCGCTGATCGAGAAGAACGGCACGCCCGCCTCGCCGGCGACCGCGCGCGCCAGCAGCGTCTTGCCGGTGCCCGGAGGGCCGACCAGCAGCACGCCCTTCGGCATGCGCGCACCGAGGCGCCCGTGGCTCTTGGGATCGCGCAGGAACGCGGCGATCTCCTCGAGCTCGCTCTTCGCCTCGTCCACCCCGGCGACGTCGCCGAACGTCACCTTGGTGTCGGTCTCGACGTAGACCTTGGCCTTGCTCTTGCCGATGGCGAGCAGTCCGCCACCGGGGCCCATCTTGCCGGCGAAGCGCTTCATGATGAAGGCCCACACGCCGAAGAACACCAGGACAGGCACGATCCACGAGAGCAAGGTCGGCAGCACGCGGCTCTCGACGCGTGCCGAGTAGACGACGCCCGCGGCCTCGAGCTCGCGCGAGAGGTCGGTCTCGACGCGAGTGGTGACGAAGCGGCGCTTCTCGCCGGGCGTGGACTCCTTCATCTCGCCCTGGATCGAGTCGGTGCCGATCACGACCTCGCCAACCTGGCCCGTCTTGAGGCGCTGCTGGAACTCGCTGTACGGGATCGGCTCGACGAGCTGCGAGCGCATCCACACGTCGTGGATGGAGATCACGGCGAAGGTGGCGATCAGGAAGTAGATGGCGTTGAAGCGTAGGCTCTTGGGGTTGAATGCGTTCATCGGGTTGCTCCTCCGATCGGGTGAGGCGAGCGCTGGACGCGCGGGGCGTCAGGCGAACCGCGCTTCGCGGGCCAGCAGCCGCGCCGTGGCGCGACCGGCTCGCTCGGCGGCGTGTGAGATCGCCACGTAGAGGTCCTCGTGGCGGGTCTCGATGCGGACCTCGCGGTTGGTGTTGGTGCGCAGCTCGAGCCGGCACGCCTTGTCGACCCCACCGCGCATCGGGCCGTTCTCGTCGAGGATCCAGATCCGCACCGCGCGGATCCGGTCGTCGAAACGGCCGAGGGCGAAGTGGAGGCGGCGCTCGGCGTGGTCGCGGATCGCTTCTGTGGGCTCGATTCCTCGGTCTCGGATCTCGATGCGCATGGCTGTCTCCGGCGGCTGCGAGGGAAACGTGCGAACGGGTCTGATCGACGGCGCGCAACCTAAGGACGGGACATTTCATCCGCAAATAGAAACTTCGGCGACAACCCATCGTGATTAACGATGAATTGCCGAGCTGCCCGGGTGCCCGGGGCGGGTCTGGAGCAGACCCGCATGAATCCCGGACCGCGCAACGAGGGGGCCCATCATCCGGCCGGTCGCCGTGAGCCTGTGAAGAAATCGAGCGAGCGCGAACCGCCGCGGGGGGACGGAGCCCCCCGCGCTACGAAAGCCATCGTAGCGACGGGGTTCCATCCCCCGTCGCGGGAGCCACGCGGCTTCCGTGAGCGACCCAGATGGCAGGCTTCACGGCCTCAGCGCGACCGCACGAGCGCAGCGCGTATCGCCGGCCCGGCAGGAGCCGGGCCCTCCGACGGGGCGGTGGGTCCGGAACAGACCCCCGCAGCAACATCGACAGGCTGCCGGGCAATTCGCTTCTGCGAGTTGCCCGGCGGCCTGTTAGCCTCGGGCTCGCGATGGAATGGCTCAACTACCATCACCTGCTCTACTTCTGGGTGGTCGCGCGAGAAGGCAGCATCGCCAAGGCGACCCGCGAGCTCAGGCTCGCGCAGCCCACGATCAGCGGCCAGCTCCGCATGCTGGAGCGCTCGCTCGGCACCAAGCTCTTGAAGCGCGAGGGGCGCGGGCTCGTGCTCACCGACATGGGGCGGCTCGTCTACCGCTACGCCGACGAGATCTTCTCGATCGGGCGTGAGTTGATGGACACCGTGAAGGATCGCCCCACCGGGCGTCCCCTTCGGTTCACGGTGGGGATCGCGGACGCGATCCCGAAGCTCATCGCGTATCGCCTCATCGAGGCGGCGCTCAAGCTGCCCGAGCCGGTGCACCTGATCTGCCGCGAGGACCAGCCGGCGCGACTGCTCGCCGAGCTCGCGCTGCACGAGCTCGACCTCGTGATCTCGGACGCGCCGGTGCCGCCGGGTGTCAGCGTCAAGGCGTTCAATCACCTCCTCGGCGAATGCGGCGTCGCGTTTCACGCCGCGCCCGCGATGGCGAAGCGGCTGACCAAGGGCTTCCCGCGCTCGCTCGACGGGGCGCCGATGCTCCTGCCCACCGAGCACACCACGCTCAGGCGCGCGCTCGACCAGTGGTTCGACGTGAGCGGGGTGCGCCCCAAGGTGGTCGCCGAGTTCGACGACATGGCGCTGCTCAAGACGTTCGGTCAGTCGGGAGTTGGCGTGTTCCCTGTGCCGCTCGTGATCGAGGAGCAGACCATCGCGCAGTACGGCTCGCGGCGGCTCGGCTTCACCGAGGACGTTCGCGAGCGGTTCTACGCGATCTCCGCCGAGCGTCGCCTCAAGCACCCGGCGGTGGTGGCGATCTGCGACCTGGCACGCGAGAAGATCTTCGGCTGAGCCGCGTCCGCGGCGGGCACGTGCGGGCGAGGGGAGCGAGGCGATGAGGGCGGTCGTCGTTCGTCGCGCCGGCGGCTGGGATCGGTTGAGCGTGGAGGAGCGGCCGAGCCCGCCCCTCGGCGCGGGCGAGCTGCGCATCGCCGTGCGAGCCGCGGGCGTGAACTTCGCCGACGTCGCCGTGCGGATGGGCCTTTACTCGTCGGCGAAGAAATATGTGGGCTGGCCGATCACGCCGGGCTTCGAGGTTGCCGGGCGGGTGAGGGAGGTCGGCCCGGGCGTGGAGGACGTGGCGATCGGCGACGAGGTGATGGCGGTCACGCGCTTCGGGGGCTACGCCTCGGAGGTCGTCGTGCCGCGCCACCAGGCGTGGCCGCTTCCGGCGGCGCTCGATCTCTTCCAGGCCGCGGGCTTCCCGGCCGTCGCGCTCACGGCGTACTTCGCGCTCTTCGAGCTCGCGCACCCGCGTGCGGGCGACACCTTGCTCGTCCACTCGGCCGCGGGCGGCGTGGGCAGCATGCTGGTGCAGCTCGGCAAGCTCGCCGGCTGCACCGTGGTGGGCGTCGTGCGCGGAGCACACAAGGTCGAGGCGGCTCGGTCGCTGGGAGCCGACGCCGTGATCGACAAGGGGGCCGCCGACCTGTGGCGCGAGGCGCGCCGCCTCGCCCCCCACGGCTACGACGTGATCCTCGACGCCAACGGCGTCGAGACCCTCGCCGCGAGCTACGCGCACCTCGGCTCGCCCGGGCGCCTGGTGGTGTACGGCTTCGCCACGATGTTGCCGCGTGGCGGAGGGGTGGGGCGTCCGAGCTTCCCGAAGCTCGCGTGGGACTGGCTCCGCACCCCGCGCTTCGACCCGCTCGACATGACCACCCACAACCGCAGCGTGCTCGCCTTCAACCTCTCGTACCTGTTCGAGCGCCACGAGCTGCTCGCGGAAGGGATGACGAAGCTCGTCGGACGGGTCGAGGCCGGGGCGCTGCGTGCACCACCGGTCACTCGGTTCCCACTCGAGCGGGTGGCGGAGGCGCACCGCGCGCTCGAGAGCGGCACGACGGTGGGCAAGCTGGTGCTCGAGCTGAGCTAGGCGTCGCGAGGGCGCGCGGCGCCTTCAACACGCGCGTGAACGATCGATCGCGGTTCGCGGCTGCCGGGTGTAGCGGCGGGCGCGAGCCCGCCGAGGATCGGACACGAGTGGACCTGATCGGTCCCGCTCTCGGGCGGCCTTGCGGCCGCCCCTACATTCCCGCGCGAGGGCGCGTGTCCGGATCGCGATCGATCGCGGTTCGCGTCTGCCGTGTGTGGCGGCGGGCGCGAGCCCGCCGGCGGACGATGGACCATGGTCCCCCCCAGGGCCTTGCGGCCGCCCGGGGGTGCCGGATCGGATCGCGGTTCGCGGCGCGTGCGGCGGCGCGGCCCGCCGAGGACGCAGTGGACCTGATCGGTCCCGCTCTCGGGCGGCCTTGCGGCCGCCCCTACATTCCCGCGCGAGGGCGCGTGTCCGGATCGCGATCGATCGCGGTTCGCGGCTGCCGGGTGTAGCGGCGGGCGCGAGCCCGCCGAGGATCGGACACGAGCGGCCCCGTTCGCCTCCGCTCCCGGGCCGCCTCGCGGCCGCCCCTACACTCCCGCGCGAGGTCGTGTGCGCGAGCCGACGCCAGGGCGCTCGAGCCGCAGCCGGGTCGCGACCTCCGTCCAGCCCGGCTCGTCGTCACCGGGCACGGGGGCGTAGACGGCGCTGGTGCGTGCCGAGCTCGCGAGCTGCTCGAGCGCGCGCGCCTCCGAATCGAGGTCCGCGGAGTGTGCGTCCAGCCATCGACGTGCGAGCGCCATCTCTCGTGCTCCTGGTTCGCGTGGAGGGGGCCGCGGTTCGGTCGGGCGGCGCAGCCCCCTCGTTACCGCGGCCTGGCCGCCGTAACGGATCGCCGTGCGGCGCGACTGAGCGGGGAAGCTCGAGCTCGCCGAGGAGGACGCGCCGTGAACAGACCCGCTCAGCGTTCCATGTGCTCACCGACCGTTCGCTGCTCGCTGTGCGGCGACGACGTCTCCCCGGATCACTGGGGCGCCCACCGCGACGTCGAGAACTTCGTGCTCGTCGAGATCCGCCGCCTACACCCCGAGTGGATCGAACGCGACGGCGCCTGCCGGCGCTGCATTCGCGCCTACCGCCTCCTCGGCCGGGCGCGCACCACCGTGCGGCGCGCGTGGCGCCGCGCGAGCGCCGCGATCGCCGCGTAACACTGCATCCACCCACGACCACCCGCGAGGATCGTTGCCATGAAAGCCGTCGCCGTGAACCCGTCGAACCGCGAGGTCGGCCTCGTCGATCATCCCGAGCCGCGCGCGAGCCGTCCCACCGACGTGAAGCTCGCCATGCTGGACGTGGGCATCTGCGGCACCGACCGCGAGATCTGCGCCTTCGATTACGGCACGCCGCCGGACGGCTCGGCGCGGCTGGTGATCGGCCACGAGTCGCTCGGCCAGGTGCTCGAGGTCGGCTCCGAGGTGGAGGGGCTTCGCGAGGGCGACCTGGTGGTGCCGATGGTGCGCCGGCCGTGCCTCCACGAGGACTGCGCCGCCTGCAGCGCGGGGCGCCAGGACTTCTGCTTCACCGGCGACTTCCACGAACGCGGCATCAAGGAGGCGCACGGCTTCATGACCGAGCGCGTCGTCGACGACGCGCGCTACATGAACGTTGTGCCGGGTGAGCTGCGCGACGTGGCGGTGCTGGTCGAGCCGCTGACGATCGCCGAGAAGGCACTCGAGCAGCTCGGCCAGGTGCAGATGCGGCTGCCGTGGAAGGTCTCCGACCGACCCGGCGCGCCCCTCGGAGAGGGCCACAAGGCGGTGGTGCTGGGGGCCGGCCCGGTGGGCCTTCTCGGCGCGATGGCGCTGATCGTGAACGGCTTCGAGACCTACGTGTACTCGCGCTCGCGCAAGCCCAACGACAAGGCCGATCTCGTCGAGTCGCTGGGCGCCAAGTACATCGCCGCCGAAGACAACGACGCCGAGGCGCTGGCGAAGGCCGTCGGCAACATCGACGTGGTGTACGAAGCGGTCGGCGCCTCGCAGATCGCCTTCGAGGTGATGAAGGTGCTCGGCACCAACGGCGTGTTCGTGTTCACCGGTGTGCCGGGGCGCAAGGCGCCCATCCAGGTCGACACCGACCTGTTGATGCGCAACCTCGTGCTCAAGAACCAGGTGGTGTACGGCACGGTCAACGCGGGAAAGAGCACGTTCCAGCACGCGATCCGCGATCTCGGGACGTTCATGGAGCGCTTCCCGAGCGCGGTGCGCGCGCTCATCACGGGACGCTTCCCGATCGAGGCGCATCGCGAGCTGCTGCTCGGCCGTCCGACCGGCATCAAGAACGTGATCCAGCTCGGCGAGGCGGGGTGAGGCGGAGCCTCGGGCAGGCCGCCCGCTAGACTGCGCGCCGCGTGACACGGGGATCGAGCATCGAAACGAACGCGTCCTTCAGCGGGTGGAGCCGGCCGCCGCTCGGGTGGCTCGCGCGGTATGCGCGCTGGCTGCACACGGGGTGGCCCGCCGGGACCGTCGAGCCGCTTCCCGAGGCGGCGCCGGACGGCACCACGGCGGTGCCGGGGCTCCGCATCGTCGGAGATCTCACGGGGATTCCGCTGCTCAAGCTCGCCGCCGACAGCGGCGCGCGGGCGGTGCGGGCGATCGCCGCCGAGCCCGACTTCGCCGTTCGCCGCGACGGCGGCGACGGTCACGGCGGCGCCGCCGCCACCGATGTCCTCGACCTGGCGATCGTCGGGGCTGGGGTGGCGGGCATCTCCGCCGCGCTGGAAGCGAAGAAGGCGGGCCTGCGCTTCGAGGTACTGGAGGCGGCGCGACCGTTCCAGACCCTCCACGACTTTCCCAAGGCGAAGCCGATCTTCACCTACCCGAGCGAGCTCGTGCCGGCGGGATCACTCGAACTCGGCGCGGACGTGAAGGAGCGCCTGCTCGAGGAGCTCGAGGAACAGCGTCGCGCGGCGGGGATCGAGCCGCGCACGATCCGGATCGAGCGAGTCGAGCGACGTGACGAGCTGCTCGTCCTTCATCCATCGGGTGACGGGGAGACCGATGCGCTCCGCGCTCGGCGCGTGATCGTCGCGATCGGCAAGAGCGGCGACCACCGGCGCCTCGGCGTGCCGGGCGAGGAGCGGCCGAAGGTGTTCCACCGCCTCCACGACCCGGCCGACCACGCCGGGAAGGACGTGCTGGTAGTGGGTGGCGGTGACTCGGCGCTGGAGACGGCGGTCGCGCTCGCGGACGCGGGTGCACGCGTGACGCTGAGCTACCGGGGGGCCGACCTCGCTCGCCCCAAGCCGGAGAACGTGGCGCGACTGCGCGCCGCGTCCGGCGTGGACGTCCGCCTCGGCACGGTGGTGCGCGAGGTCGGTGAACGCGAGGTCGTGCTCGCCGCCGCCGGCAGGCCCGGCGAGCAGCGGCTCGCGAACGACGTGGTGTTCGCGATGATCGGCCGCGAGGCGCCGCTCGCCTTCTTCCGCCGCTCGGGCGTGCCGATCCGCGGCGAATGGACGCGCCGCTCGATCGCCTCCTTCGGGGCGTTCCTGCTGCTCTGCGCCTTCGTCTACAACTGGAAGGCCGGCGGCGCGCTCAACCAGCTCTTCCAGCGCCACGGCTGGTTCCCGTACGGCCTGGTGGCGCCCGAGCCCGGCCGCTCCTCGGCGCTCGCCACCGCGCTCGGCCACACCCTGCGCGAGCCAGGCTTCTACTACTCGCTCGCTTACACCGCCGCGATCGTCGCCTTCGGAGCGGCGCGGATCCGGCGCCGGCGCACACCGTACGTCGCCCGCCAGACGCTCGCGCTGATGGCGTTCCAGGTACTGCCGCTCTTCCTGCTGCCGTACCTGCTCCTGCCGTGGGCCGGACACGCCGGCTGGTTCGACGGCGGGCTCGGCAAGTCCGTCGCCGACGCGTTCTTCCCGGTCGCGGGCTACGGCCAGGGGCGCGAATACTGGCGCGCGTTCGGCTTCGTGCTCGCGTGGCCGCTCTTCCTCTGGAACGTGTTCACGGCGAAGCCGCTCACGGCCTGGCTGGTGGTGAGCGCGCTACAGACCTTCGTGCTGATCCCGTGGCTGGTGCGGCGCTGGGGCAAGGGCGCCTACTGCGGCTGGATCTGCTCGTGCGGCGCCCTCGCGGAGACGGTCGGCGACACCCAGCGAAGCAAGATGCCGCATGGCCCGCGCTGGAACCGCCTCGACCTGGTGGGGCAGGTCGTGCTCGCGGCGGCGCTCGCGCTGTTCGCGGCGCGCGCGCTGAGCTGGCTCGCGCCGGAGACGTCGCTCGGCCGCTTCACCCAGTCCTTCTACGACCGCTGGCTCTCGAGCGCGACGCTCGCCTCGAGTGGCGTGCTCTCGTACGTCCACCTCGACTACTACCACCTCGTCGACATCGGCCTCGCGGGGATCGTGGGCGTGGGCTGCTACTTCTGGCTCTCGGGGCGGGTGTGGTGCCGCTTCGCGTGCCCGCTCGCTGCGCTGATGCACGTCTACGCGCGGTTCTCGCGGTTCCGGATCTTCGCCGACAAGAAGAAGTGCATCTCGTGCAACGTCTGCACGTCGGTCTGTCATCAGGGGATCGACGTCATGGCGTTCGCGAACAAGGGCAAGCCGATGGAGGACCCCGAGTGCGTGCGCTGCTCGGCGTGCGTCCAGAGCTGCCCGACCGGCGTGCTCTCGTTCGGCCGCCTCGGCGCCGACGGTGCGCCGATCCTGGACCGCCTGGCCGCGAGCCCCGTCCAGCAGGCCGAAGGCGCGCGCGCCGCACACTGACGAGCGCAGGCGCGCCCGTCAGCCGCTCTCGCCGAGCCCGCGCACCTTCCCGGTGACGCGGTCCTTCTGCTTCGCGACGGCCTCCGCGGCCTTCTCGAGGTCTTTCTTCGCGTTCGACGGATCGCGCTCGGTGATCAGCACGCGGATCGACCCGGTGCCGAGGCCGACGTCGCGGCCGCGAAAGTCGAACGAGGTGGGGATCGCACCGAACCACCCGCCGCGTGAGCCGGGTGACGCGAGCGCGCCTGCGGAGGCGCCGCTCGCGGCCGCGCCGTCGGTCGCGATGCCGCGTGGGAGGCGCTGGTCCGGCAGGTCGAAGCTCAGGCTCGCGAGCTTGTCGGTGCGGATCGACTGCTCGCCAGCCTTGTCCTTGGCGGTCCGCCAGGTGGCGACGACCTCCAGGTCGACGTGGGTCGCCACCTCGTCGCCGGCGTCGAGGAGCCAGCCGTAGGGGATCGGCAGGTAGGTCCAGCCGCGGTCGGCGAGGACCTTGGCCTTGCTCGACGCGCGCTCGGCGACGAGCGGCGCGAGCGAGAACACCTGCTGGTCGGCGGAGGGCGCGATCCCCATCACGAGCCGAAACGAGGGCGTGTGGGCGCGGGTCGAGCGGCGGAGCTCGAAGCCGAGATACGTCTGCCGCATCGAGGCGCGGCGCACGGAGAGCTCGGCGCCGCTCTCGGCGAGCGCGCGCGCTTGCACCGCAGTGAGCGTCGCGGGTTCCTCCGGCGAGAGCTCGCGGGTCCAGAAGCGGTCGAAGAACACCCGACCCTCGTACTGGGCGGTGTAGCGATCCGCTTCCTCGGCGAGCTCACGCGCCACGAAGTCGACCGCGGCGCCGGCGGCCCAGGCACCCGCTTGCACCGCGATCGCCGGCAGCGCCGAGGCAGAGAACGACGAGACGCGCTCGAGGGCCGCGTTGAGCGATGGGCCGGCGTAGAGCACGTCGGAGCCGCGCCGCAGCACGTATTCGGTCTCGCTCGTGAGCGCGCGTGCGCAGACCGTCTCGGTGGAGACCTGGAACGTGGCTCGGTAGGCGTCGCGCAGCGCCGCGTCGGCGGCGAGGTCCGCACAGCCCAGCATCCGCACCGTGACGTCCTCGCCGTCGCGGTCGAGGGAGCGAGGGTGGGCCGGCAGGATCACCGAGCAGCCCAGGCCGCTCACCCAGCACACGGCGACGAAGGTGTGGCGTAACCACTCGATCGAGGTTCGGGCTCGCGTCATCGGTCGCTCCCCTCTCGCGGCCGCGGCGGGCTCCGGCGCGCGCCGCTCATCCGTCGATCCACCCGCGCACGCCGAGCAGCGCCTCCACGCGCCGGATCGGGTTCGCGAGCGCCAACGATCCGTCGTCCGGACCGGCGAAGTAAAGGCCGAGCGCCGCGCGATCGGAGTCGCCGAGCACCAGCGCGCCGCTGTCGCCCTTGGTCGCGAACACCGCGCTCGCGCCGCTGCCGACGATCAGGAGCTGGTCCTCGAACTGGACCGGCCCGATGCCCGGCAGCCACACGATCTGGTCGGCGTCGACGTCGTCGATGCGGCCGGTCGTGAGGCCGGTGACCGCGCCCGCCTTGCGTACGGCCTCGCGGAGCCGGGCCTTGCGGCTCGCGCCGAGGTGGCCGAGGCCGCACACCTCGTTGCGGCAGTGGGTCGCCCCGTCGACGAGGGCGATCGCCGCGTCGACCTCGGCCCGTGCGGGATCGATCGGCACCGCACGCGCGAAGGTGGCGACCTCGTCGTCGTCGTCGCCGCCGTGGGCCGCGGCGGGCTGGAGGACGCGGGCCTCGGTGGCGGGCTCCGAGCCGGGGGCGAGCACGTGCGCGCAGCTCAGCAGGTAGCGTGCCCCGGGCGGATCTCCGGATCGCAGCGAGCGCACGAACGCTCCGATCGAGCCTCCGGCGACGTCTGGATGAGCGGCGCTCGCTCCCGGTACGAGCGGCCGCAGGCGGCCCTGCAGGTCCGGGCAGGGCGCGGAGGGCGACGCGAGCGCGCGCGCCCCCGCCATGGCGGCGCGGAACACCGGCATCTCGACGACGTCGGTGGGGATGCCGTCGATCGTGCGCGGGATCCGCATCCGGCGCGGCAACGCGGCGAGCGGCTCCTTGCGCGTCACGTGGACGCGCACCGCGAGACGGCGGACGGGCTCGCCTGCGACGACCTTGAACCCGATCGAGAGACCGTGGACGAGGGCAGGCAGTGGTCCGCCCGCGCCTCCGCCCCGCCTGGGGCGCCGCTGTGGCGGAAGGTGTGGCGCCAGCTCGCGAGCGGGCGCGAGCCAGCGTTGGCGGATCACACGTTTCGCGGCACGCAGCTCCGGGCGGGAGGTCATCGCCCCGACCCTACCGCGGGGATCCCCCCCGCCACGAGCACCATGGAGCGTCCGGGTTGAACCGGGGCATTCCGCGGCGAATACTGGCCGTTCGCGCGGATGGCCGCGCACAACGGGGATCCGCGTGGGCCGTGCTTCGCCGGCCCGCTGAGGGGAGGGACAGCCATGGCCCAGCGCATCGACTCACCACTCGCGCTCGAGAATGCCTACCACTGGGAAAAGCACCTCGCGAGCAAGACCTACCTGACCCAGCCGATGACGGGCGCGCCGACGCGGGAGTGGTCGTGGGCGCAGGCCATGGACGAGGTCCGGCGCATGGCCGCCTACCTCAAGTCGCTCGGCCTCCCGCCGCGCAGCCACATCGCGCTGATGGCGAAGAACCAGGCGCACTGGATCATGACCGACCTGGCGATCTGGATGGCCGGTCACGTGTCGATCCCGCTCTACCCGAACCTGACCTCGGACACCGTCGGTCAGATCCTCGATCACAGCGGCGCGAAGGTCATCCTGATCGGCAAGCTCGACGCGTGGGACATGATGAAGGATGGCGTGCCGGCATCGCTGCAGCGCATCGCGCTGCCGATGAGCCCGATCAGCGGGGCACCCACCTGGGACGCGATCATCGCCAGCACCCAGCCGCTGCGGGACAGCCCCGTGCGCGAGGCCGATGACCTCGCCACGATCATCTACACGTCGGGCTCGACCGGTACTCCCAAGGGCGTGATGCACAGCTTTCACACCATGGGCGTCTCCGGCGTCGGCATCTGCAAGCACCTCGACGTGACTCATGACGACCGCATGCTCTCGTACCTGCCGCTCGCCCATGCGTTCGAGCGCTTCGTCGTCGAGATGGGCTCGATGGCTTCGGGCTTCCACATCTACTTCGCGGAGTCGCTCGACACCTTCGTCCAGGACCTGCAGCGGGCGCGTCCCACGCTCTTCATCTCGGTGCCGCGGCTGTGGCTCAAGTTCCAGCTCGGCGTGTTCGCGAAGATGCCGCCCGAGAAGCTCGATCGCCTGCTCAAGATCCCGGTGGTGAAGGGGATCGTCGGCAAGAAGGTGCTCAAGGGGCTGGGGCTCGACAGCGTGCGCTTCGCGGGCAGCGGCTCGGCGCCGATCCCCGCCGACGTGATCGGCTGGTACCGCCGGCTCGGTCTCGAGCTCCTCGAGGGCTACGGCATGACCGAGAACTTCTCGTACTCGCACGCGTCCGAGCCCGGCGAGGCGCGCGTCGGCTACGTCGGTACCGCGTATCCCGACTGCGAGTGCCGCATCAGCCCCGCAGGCGAGATCGAGGTCAAGAGCCCGGGAACCATGCTCGGCTACTACAAGGCGCCCGAGCTCACCGCCGAGGTCATGACCGAGGACGGCTTCCTGAAGACCGGTGACCGCGGCGAGATGGACGAGAAGGGGCGCCTCAAGATCACCGGCCGCGTGAAGGAGCTCTTCAAGACCAGCAAGGGCAAATACGTGGCGCCCGCGCCGATCGAGAACAAGCTGCTCTCCAACACCAAGCTCGAGCAGGCGTGTGTCACTGGCTCGGGGCAGCCGCAGCCGCACGCGATCGTGGTGCTCTCCGAGCAGCTTCGCGCCGACCTCGCCAAGGGCACGGTCAAGCGCGAGACCCTGACGCCCGACCTCGAGAGCTGCTGAAACAGGTCAACGACACCCTCGACCCCCACGAGCAGCTCGAGTTCCTGGTGATCGCCAAGGAGCCGTGGCTGATCGAGAACGGCTACCTGACGCCGACGCTCAAGATCAAGCGCGGCTCGGTCGAGAAGAGCTACGGCCCGATGGCCGACGGCTGGTACTCGGCGCGCAAGACGGTGATCTGGCAGGACTGAATCTCGGCGCTATCGCGCCGAGATTCAGTCCGATGTCGTCGTGCGGGGGCTGTGCGTCCGGTGCCCGGCCCACGACGCTGCACGCCTCGCTCGCGGCTTCGCGCTGAGGCCGTGGATCTCTCCCGCCGGGTCGCTCACAGAGGCCGGGTAGACCCGGCGACGGGGGATGGAACCCCCGTCGCTACGAGGATTTTCGTAGCGCGGGGGGGGCGGTCCCCCGCGGGCTCGCGCCCTCCGCTACGAGAGCGGTGCCCGAAGCTGAGTACCGTGCGGATCCCGGGCGACCTGACGGTTGCCCGGCAGTCCGGTTGGAGGGCCGCGGTCCCTCGCGGCCGCGGCTCCACTCGCGACGTCTCTCGCCGGTCGACGCGGTCGCTGTAACGATCGGCCCCCTTCGCCGCACCATTTCGCGGATTCCCGGATCCCTCCATGGCCGGTCGCGGCGCTCGCCGCGGCCGGCCCTCTCCTTCCGGGTCGCGGGTGCGACGATGACGGCGACGCTGGCGTGGACACGGGACGACGACGTCGCCGCACGCGGGGTCCATCGCTTCCTGCGTCGCGCCGCGATCGGCGCGATCGCGGGGCTCGCCGCTTCGTTCCCGCTCGTCGCCACCCATGAGCAGGCGGGGTGGCTCGTGGCGCTCGCCGCGCTCGTCGGCGCCGGCCACGCACTGACGGTCCGACCGGGGCACGGTCATCCTGTCGACGCGGCGATGACCGCCGCCGCGCTCGGCGTGCCGCTCTGGACCGTGGCCAGCGTGCTCGCGATCCCGCTCGTCACCACCGGCGAGGCGGCGTGGACGCCGTACGGGATGCGCGAGCGCTTCCCGGAGCTGGCGGGGTGGGTGGTCTACGGCGCGATCCTCGGCGCCGTCGGTCACGCGTTCTCGGCGGTCGCGCTGCGCGCCCTCGGTCCCGAGCGCCGCCCCGCGCCGCCGCCCGCCAGGCCGACGACGCGCGTACTGATCCTCGGCGGCGGCTTCGCCGGCATGACCACCGCGCAGGCGCTGGAACGAAAGCTCGGCGCCGATCCGAGCTTCGAGCTCACGCTGGTGAGCGAGACCAACGCGCTGCTGTTCACGCCGATGCTCGCCGAGGTCGCCGGATCGAGCCTCGAGCCGACCCACATCTCGAGTCCGCTGCGCACCAGCCTGCGACGCACCAACGTGGTTCGGGCCCGGGTCGTGGGTGTCGACCTCGAGGCGCGGCTCGTGACGCTCTCTCGCGACGAGCACGTGCCGGGCAGCGACGAGCGTTCCGAGTCGACGTTCACGATCGCCTACGACCAGCTCGTCTTGGCCCTCGGCGCGGTGTCGAACTACCTCGGCATGGCGAACGTCGAGAAGCTCGCCTTCGACTTCAAGACGCTGATCGACGCGATCAAGATCCGCAACCACGCGATCGACATGCTGGAGGCTGCGTCGCGCGAGCCGGATCCGGCGCGGCGCCGCGAGATGCTCACCTTCGTGGTCGCGGGTGGCGGCTTCGCGGGAGTGGAGCTCGCGGGCGCGCTCAACGACTTCTGCCGCGGAGTCCTCGCGACTACCCGAGCCTGAGCCAGGACGACCTGAGCATCGTGCTGGTCCACTCGCGCGACCGGATCCTCCCCGAGCTCTCCGAGCCGCTCGCGCGCTACGCGCTCGAGCGCATGGCCGCGCGCGGAGTCACCTTCAAGCTCGAGAAGCGCCTCGCCGACGCACGCCCCGGCGTGGTCGTCCTCAAGCCCGCCGAGGAGATCCGCGCGTGGACGCTGGTGTGGACCGCGGGCACCGCTCCCAACCCGGTCCTCGAGACGCTGCCGATCGAGCGCGACAAGCGCGGCGCGATCGCCGTCGAGCCCACGATGGCCGTGAACGGGCGCCCGGGTCTGTGGGCGCTCGGCGACTGCGCCGCGCTCGCTGACGCGAAGACCGGCAAGCCCTGCCCGCCGACCGCGCAGTTCGCGCTGCGCGAGGCGCGCACCCTCGCCACCAACATCGTCGCCGCGGCGCGCGGCGAGGCGGCGGCACCGTTCCACTTCGACTCGCTCGGCGCCCTGTGCGTGGTCGGCCACCACACCGCGTGCGCCGAGCTCACGGTGCCCTTCTTCCGCCACAAGACGGTGCGTTTCTCGGGGCTTCTGGCGTGGCTCATGTGGCGGGCGATCTACGTCGGCAAGTTGCCAGGGCTCGAGCGCAAGGTGCGCGTGGTGATCGACTGGGTGATCGAGCTCTTCTTCCCGCGCGACATCGTCCAGACGATCGAGCTGCGGTGAGCTGGTGGGGGACGGGTCATGGCGATCACCGAAGCGACCGAACGGCGGTTGATGCTCGCCGTGGGCCTCGCGATCGGCGCCGTGGGCGGTGCCGCGTACGCGCTGCTGGTGCGACGCTCGCTCGCCGAGGGCGTCGTCACTGGCGCGCTCTACGGGTTAGGCCTCGCGGCGCTGGGCGGCGACCGCCTCTCGACGCCGGGCGCCGGGCTGGTGTGGGGGCTCGGCTACGCGTTCTTGCTGTGGCTCGCGTGGCCCGCGGGCTTGATGGCGATTCGCGAGGGCCACGGCTCCGAGCTCTGCACGGTGGACTCGGCGCGCGCTCACTTTCCCGATCTGGTGGCCTACGTCCTGTGCTTCGGACTGCCGCTCGGCGTGGGGCTCGGAGGGGCGAGCACGCTGCGGCCCACCACGGGAGTGGCGCCCTTCAGCCTGTGGCGCGCGCTGCTCGTCGGCGGGAGCGCTGGACTGATCGGTGGCTGGCTCTTCGGCCGGGCGATGGAGAGTGTCGACTTCCTGCCGGTGGTCGCGGGTGTCATCAACGGCGAGTCGGAGCTGGTGAGCGTGCTGTTGCACGCGGTGTTCGCGCTGGGGATCGGGGCGGGCTTCGGGCTGCTCTTCCAGCGCGACGTGCGCGGCTTCGGCTCGAACCTGGGCTGGGGGGTCGCCTACGGGATGCTGTGGTGGTTCCTCGGGCCGCTCACGATCCTGCCCGCGTGGAGCGGTGAAGCGCTCGACTGGTCGAGCGAGAACGGCTCGCTCTACTTCGGCAGCTTCGTCGGTCACGTGATCTACGGGCTGGTGATCGGCCTCACCTACGCGGTGATCGACCGCGCCTGGGTGTGGTTCTTCACCGAGTCCGACCCGATTAACCGCGAGCCGGAGGGGCTCGGCTCGCGCTACCTGAACGCCGTGCGCTTCGGCGCGCTCGCCGGGCTCGTGGGTGGTCTCGCCACGGTGGCCCTCGTCCCGGCGAGCGGTCTGGCGCCCAAGCTCGCGATGGTGCTGGGCTCGGACTCGGCGGCGCTCGGGCTCGCGCTCCACATCGTGAGCTCGGCCGCGCTCGGCGCCGGCTTCGGCGTGCTCTTCCAGTACGAGTCGCCGGACGCCGCGGCGAGCGTGGCGTGGGGGCTCGTCTACGGGCTGATCGCCTGGTTCGCCGGGCCGCTCACCCTCGTGCCCGTGATCGGCTCGGGCCACCCCACCTGGAGCACGGCCCAGGCCGCCGCGAACCTGCCCGCGCTGGTCCTGCACCTGGCCTACGGCGCTGTCACGGCGCTCACCTACCAGCTCCTCGAGCGCCGCCACGTCGCCCGGCTGCTCGTCGACCCGCGCGTCGCCGCCCGCGAAGCCCGCCGCCAGCGCCCCCTCGGCACACCGGCACCCGCGCTCTGGCTCTTCGCGCTCGGGTTGGGCGTGGCGCTGCCCGTCTTGCTGCCGTGAGCTGCATCCTGGCGCGTCTGGCCCGCCCCCGTCCTTGCGCTAGAACCCTCCCCGGCGCGTGTTGCGCGGGAGGGTTCGGATGAAGATCGTGATCGGCTCGGACCATGCTGGGTTCGAGCTCAAGGAAGAGCTCAAGAAGCAGGTCGAGGCGCTCGGTCACGAGGTGACCGACGTCGGCACGCACTCGACCGCGAGCTGCGACTATCCGGACTTCGCCGCGGCGGTGGGCGAGGCGGTGGCGGCGGGCCAGGCCGAGCGCGGCATCGTGCTGTGCGGCTCGGGTGTCGGCGCCGGCATCGTGGCGAACAAGGTGCGCGGCATACGCGCCGGCATCTGCCACGACACCTACTCGGCGCACCAGGGTGTGGAGCACGACGACATGAACGTGCTCGTGGTGGGCGCGCGCATCATCGGCAGCGAGGTGGCGAAGGAGATCGTGCGCTCGTTCCTCGGCGCACGCTTCACCGACGAGGAACGCCACCGTCGCCGCCTGGGCAAGCTTCTCGCCGTCGAATCCCGCTACTCTCGCTGAGGCGAGCCATGACCGAGCCTGCCGCGCTGGATCGTCTTCCCGTAGCCCTTCGCGACGCCGTCCGCGCGACCCTCGCGGACTGGTCCGCCAACGACAACCGCAAGGTGCGCCGCCTGTGGGCCGGTGACGCGGCGCTCTGGACCGGGGGCGACGAGAGCCGCTGGCTCGGCTGGCTCCACGCCGTCGACCAGCAGATCGAGGCGCTGCCCGCGCTCGAGGCGCTCGCGGCCGACGTCCGCGCTGCGGGCTTCGAGAAGGCGCTGCTCCTCGGCATGGGCGGCTCGAGCCTCGGCCCCGAGGTGCTCGCCGAGACGTTCGGCGCCCAGCCCGGCCACCCCAGGCTCTTCGTCCTCGACTCGACCGATCCCGCGCAGGTGGCGTCGTTCGAGCGCGCGGTCGGCTACGACAGCTCGGTGTTCATCGTGTCGAGCAAGTCGGGCTCGACTCTCGAACCCAACGTGTTGCTCGCGTACTTCTTCGCGCGCGCCGTCGAGAAGCTCGGCGCCGCGGAGGCCGGCAAGCGCTTCATCGCGGTCACCGATCCGGGCTCGAAGCTCGAGGGCGAGGCCAAGGCGAAGGGCTTCCGCCACATCGTCCACGGCGTGCCGTCGATCGGCGGACGGTTCTCGGCGCTGTCGCCCTTCGGCACCGTGCCGGCGGCGGTGATGGGCCTCGATCTGCGCGACTTCCTCGCGCGGGCGCGGGCCATGACCCGCGCGTGCGGGCCGGACTTCGCCGCCGAGCAGAACCCCGGCGTGGTCCTGGGTGCCGTCCTCGGATGCGCCGCGCGCGCCGGCCGCGACAAGCTCACGATCATCGCGTCACCGGGGGTCTACGACCTCGGCGCCTGGCTCGAGCAGCTCATCGCCGAGTCGACCGGCAAGCTCGGCAAGGCGATCATCCCCGTCGATCTGGAGCCGCTCGGCGCGCCCGCCGCCTACGGCGAGGATCGCCTGTTCGTCTACGTGCGCCTCGCCACCGACGCGAGCGCCGAGCAGGACGCCGCCGTGGATGCGCTCGAAGCGGCGGGCCAGCCGGTGGTGCGGGTCGCGATGCCGTCGAAGGCCGACCTCGGCGCCGAGTTCTTCCGGTGGGAGATCGCGACCGCCGTCGCCGGCGCCGTCATGGGCATCCATCCCTTCGACCAGCCCGACGTCGAGGCGAGCAAGATCGCGACCAAGGCGCTCACCTCCGCCTACGAGGAGACCGGCGTGCTTCCCTCGGAGGCGCCGGCGTTCACGGCCGACGGCATCGCGCTCTACACCGACGCCGAGCAGGCCCGAGCGCTCGCCGCCGGGGCCGGCACGCCGGCGACGCTCGAGGGCTGGCTGCGTGCCCACCTCATGCGCCTCGGACCCGGAGACTACGCGGCGTTGCTCGCCTACGTGGAGCGCAGCGACCCGCACCTCGAGGCGCTCGCCGCCATGCGCCGCACGGTCTTCGAGCGCACCGGACGCGCCACCTGCGTGGGGTTCGGTCCGCGCTTCTTGCACTCGACCGGCCAGGCGTACAAAGGTGGGCCGAACACCGGCGTGGTGCTGCAGATCACCTGCGACGACTCTGCGGACCTCGCGGTGCCGGGACAGAAATACACGTTCGGTATCGTCAAGGCTGCGCAAGCGCGGGGAGACTTCCAGGTGCTGATCGAGCGTGGCCGGCGCGCGTTGCGCGTTCACCTCGGCGCCGACGTGGCGGCGGGGCTCGATCGCCTGAACCGCGCCCTCTCGGTCGCGCTCGGCTGACGGCTCGAGCCCGGTCCGGCCACCTCGCGCGCTCACACCGACCCCGCCGCCGCATTCGCCTCGCGGCCCGCGACTCGACTCGAGGAGGCTCGCATGCAGCTCGGAATGGTGGGGCTCGGCCGCATGGGCGCCGGGCTGGTCCGGCGTCTCATGAAGGACGGTCACGCGTGCGTGGTGACCGATCGCGACCCCGGCGCGATCCGCCAGATGGAGAGCGAAGGGGCGATCGGCGCGGGCAACCTCGCGGAGCTGGTGAAGGCGCTCGCGGCGCCGCGCGCGGTGTGGGTGATGGTGCCGGCGGGAGCGCCCACCGAGGCGGTGATCGCCGAGCTCGCGGGACTCCTCGAGCCGGGCGACGTGGTGATCGACGGCGGCAACACCCACTTCAAGGACGACGTGCGTCGCGGCCGCGAGCTCGCACCCAAGGGCATCCACTACGTCGACGTGGGCACGAGCGGCGGCGTCTGGGGCGCCGAGCGCGGCTACTGCCTGATGATCGGAGGGCCCACCGAGGTGGTCCACCGCCTCGAGCCGATCTTCGCCACCCTGGCGCCCGGGGTCGGCGAGATCCCGCCCACGCCCACGCGCGCCGAGGGACGGGGCACCGCCGAGCTGGGGTTTCACCACTGCGGGCCGGTGGGTGCGGGCCACTTCGTGAAGATGATCCACAACGGCATCGAGTACGGCTTGATGCAGGCCTACGCCGAGGGCTTCGACATCCTGAAGAACGCCGGCTCGGCCGAGGTCGCGCCCGAGCTCCGCTACGACTTCGACCTCGCCGAGATCGCCGAGCTGTGGCGGCGCGGCAGTGTCGTGTCGTCGTGGCTCCTCGACCTGAGCGCGATCGCCCTCGCCTCCGACCCCAAGCTCGACGGATACGCTGGGTTCGTTCAGGACTCGGGCGAGGGACGCTGGACCATCGAGGCCGCGATCGCCGAGGCCGTGCCCGCCGACGTGCTCTCCGCCGCCCTCTACACGCGCTTCCGCTCGCGCCAGAGTCACACCTTCGCCGAGAAGCTGCTGTCGGCGATGCGCGCGCAGTTCGGCGGCCACAAGGAGCCCGGCGGCGGAGGTGGCACCCATGGCTGACGCCAGCGGCGCGTCCCGCGCCCAGCGACCCGCCGACCCGTGCACGTTCGTGATCTTCGGCGCGGCGGGCGACCTGACGCGCCGCAAGCTGATCCCGGCCCTCTACAACCTGCAGGTGGTCGGGCTGCTGCCGGAGAGCTTCTCGATCGTGGGCGTCGCGCGCCGCGAGTACGACGACGACGCCTTTCGCAAGGAGCTCTTCGACGACCTGCGCCGCTTCACACCCGGCGGCGTCGACGCCCACGCGTGGAGCGCGCTCCAGCGGCGCATCCACTTCCTGCGCGGTGACTTCGCCGATCACGAGACCTTCCACCGCCTCGGCGACGCGATCCAGACCTGCGCCGACACCCACGGCTCGACGCGTAACGCGCTCTTCTACCTGGCCACGCCGCCGAGCCAGTTCGCGGAGGTGGTGGCCGGGCTGGGCGCCGCCGACCTCGCGCGAGAGGACGCGGGTCACTGGCGCCGGCTGGTGGTGGAGAAGCCGTTCGGCCGCGACCTCGAGTCGGCCCACGAGCTCAACCGCCAGATCGGCGCGGTGTTCGAGGAAGGCCAGATCTTCCGGATCGACCACTACCTGGGCAAGGAGACGGTCCAGAACATCCTGGTGTTCCGCTTCGCCAACGGGATCTTCGAGCCGCTCTGGAACCGCCGCTACGTCGACCACGTGCAGATCACCGTGTCCGAGGACCTCGGGGTCGAGGGGCGCGGCAAGTACTACGAGGAAGCGGGCGTGCTCCGGGACATGATCCAGAACCACATGTTCCAGCTCCTCTCGCTGGTGGCGATGGAGCCGCCGATCTCGTTCCAGGCGGAGGCGGTCCGCGACGAGAAGGTCAAGGTGCTGCACGCCATCTCCAAGCTCGAGCCCGAGGAGGTGCTGCGCGACACGGTGCGCGGGCAGTACGGCGAGGGCTTCGTGGACCACGAGAAGGTGCCCGCGTATCGATCCGAGAAAGACGTTTCGCCCTCCTCGCAGACGGAGACCTTCGCGGCGCTCAAGCTCCACGTCGAGAACTGGCGGTGGGCGGACGTGCCGTTCTACCTGCGCTCCGGCAAGCGCATGGCGCGGCGCGCCACCGAGATCGTGATCCAGTTCCGGCGCCCGCCGCTCTTGCTCTTCCAGGGTGCGGCGAGCAAGGACATCGAGCCCAACCGCCTGGTGATGCACATCCAGCCCACCGAGGGGATCGCGCTGCACATCAAGGCCAAGCGTCCCGGCTCGGCGATCCAGCTCAACACCGTGAAGCTCGACTTCAACTACGAGGACTTCGGCGAGCAGAGCCCCGCCACGGGCTACGAGCGGCTGCTCTACGACGCGATGGTCGGCGACTCGACGCTCTTCCACCGCAGCGACATGGTCGAGGCCGCGTGGAAGATCGCCTCGCCGATCCTCGACGTGTGGAGCACGCTCAAGGCGCGCGACTTCCCGAACTATGCGGCGGGCAGCACCGGTCCGGACGCGGCCGATGCGCTGCTGGCGCGCGATGGTCGCGCGTGGTGGAACGGCGAGTGAGCGGAAGCGCGATCGACCCGATCGACGCGGACGGACGAGCGAGCGAACCATGATCCTGGCGGGCGACATCGGCGGTACCAAGACTCACCTCGCGCTCTTCACGCAGGACGGGCGCCGGCTGCGCATCGACACCCAGACCAGCTTCCAGAGCCGCGAGCACGAGAGCCTGGCGGAGATCTGCCGCAAGTTCCTGAGCGGACGGCAGCTCGAGATCCGCGACGCGTGCTTCGGCGTCGCCGGGCCGGTGCGGCAGGGCGTGGTGAAGACCACCAACCTCGCGTGGGTGGTCGACGCCGGTGAGCTCTCGAAGACCCTCGGCATCGAGCGCGTCACGCTCATCAACGACATGGAGGCCAACGCGCTCGGCATCGCGGCGCTGGAGCCGCAGGACTTCGTGACGTTGCAGGCGGGCGAGCCCGACCCCAAGGGCCAGGCGGTCGTGCTCTCCGCGGGCACCGGGCTCGGCGAGGCGGGTCTGGTGTGGGACGGCAAGTTCCATCGCGCCGTCGCGTCGGAGGGCGGGCACTCGAGCTTCTCGCCGCGCACCGACCAGCAGATCGAGCTGCTCAAGTTCCTGCGCCGCGAGCTCGAGCACGTGAGCTACGAACGCGTGCTCTCCGGCCCGGGGCTCTTCAACATCTATCGCTTCTTGAAGGAGACCGGCCGCGCCGAGGAGCCGCGCTGGCTCGCCGACGAGATCAAGGCCGGCGACCCGGCGGCCGCGATCACCCGTGCCGCGCTCGACAAGAAGTCGCCGCTGTGCGCCGCGGCGCTCGATCTCTTCATCGAGATCTACGGCGACGAGGCCGGCAACCTCGCGCTCAAGATGATGGCCACCGCCGGGGTCTACGTGGGTGGCGGCATCGCGCCCAAGATCGCGAGCCGCATGGGCGACGGGCGCTTCATCAAGTCGTTCCTCGCCAAGGGCCGGATGCAGCGTGTGCTCGAGAAGATGCCGGTGCGCGTGATCCTGAACGACCGGACCGCGCTGCTGGGCGCGGGTCGCGCCGCGGGCATCACCGCGGGACGGCTGTGAAGGCCGAGCGCGGCGGCGCGGGCGTGACCGCGAGCGAGCTCGCGCGTCACCTCGCCACCGACGTGATCGTGCCGGACGCGGCGGCGCTCGCGGAGCGGGCGGCGCGCGAGGTGCTGAGCGACGCCGAGCGCGCGGTCGCGGCGCGTGACGCCTTCACGCTCGTACTCTCGGGCGGCAACACGCCGCGGCGTCTCTACGAGCGGCTCGCGAGCGCGCCATACGCGCAGCGGATGCCCTGGGATCGAACTCACGTGTTCTGGGGCGACGAGCGCCCCGTGCCGCCGGATCACCCGGAGAGCGACTACCGCATGGCGCTCGAGGCGATGCTGTCGAAGGTGCCGCTCGCGCCCGAGCGGGTCCACCGCATCGAGGCCGAGCTCGGTGACGCGGGCGAGGCGGCGGCGCGCTACGAGGCGACGATCCGCCACGCGTTCGCGAGCCTGGGGTGCGCTCCCGATGCGCCGCCGAGCTTCGATCTGGTGCTGCTCGGTCTCGGCGCCGATGGCCACACGGCGTCGCTCTTCCCCGGCTCGCCGACGCTCGACGAGCCGCGCGCGTGGGTCGCGGCGCCGTGGGTCGCCAAGTTCGGAACCCACCGCATCACGCTCACGCCGCGGGTGCTCAACGCCGCGCGACACGTGATGTTCCTGGTGAGCGGCAGCGACAAGGCCGAAGCCGTGCACGCCGCGAAGCGCGGCCCGATCGACCCGCGCTGGCATACGTCGCAGGCGATCCAGCCCACGAGCGGGCGGCTCACCTGGCTCCTCGACGCCGGCGCCGCTGCGCGGCTCGAGAGCACGACCCGTCACACGGTGGCGACCCCCTCGGCGTAACGTCTCGCTCGCGCACGCGACCGTACTCCGGGACGGCCCGCTCCGGGTCGCCGCTCCGGGTGCGTGCATGCGCTGCGTCGACGTCGTCGAGCTGGTCACCGAGTACGCCGAGGGCCGGCTCTCTCCCGGGGAGCGACCGAGGTTTCAGCTTCACCTCGGTGGCTGCGGCGGGTGCCGCGCTTACGTGCGGCAGATGCGTGCCACGGTGCGCGCGCTCGGCCGGATCGAGCGGCCGGCGCCGTCCGGGGAAATCGAGGGCGAGCTCGTTCGGCGCTTTCGGCGCTGGTCTCCAGCGGCGCCGTCGGTCGCCGACGACCGTGAAACGAATCGCCGGGTGCGGTGACTAGGAGCCATCCGCCGCGATCACGGAACCCGCGGCGGGGATCGGCGCGAAGCGCCACCACCGGAGAAAGAACCATGAGTAACGTTCGAGCCGCTGCCGCGACCTTGCCTTCGACGCTCACGAGCGAGGACCTCGCGATGACCGGGAACCGCCCACACCCCTCGAATTTCCTCGCCGCGGCGCTCGCCAAAGGTGAATCGCTCTACGGTCTCTTCACGAAGGTGGCGAACGCGCTGCCGCATCCGCTGCTCGCGGTCATGCGCGGCTACTGGGGCTACCAGTTCTTCCTGACCGGCAAGGGAAAGCTCTCGGATCTGGCCTCGGTGACCGAGTTCTTCGCGTCGCTCGGGATCCCGGCGCCTCACTTCAACGCGATGATGGCGGGCGCCACGGAGTGCGTGGGCGGACTCTTGCTCCTCGTCGGCCTGGGCTCGCGGCTGGTGTCGGTGCCGCTGAGCGTGACGATGATGGTCGCCTACGCGACCGCCCATCGCGAGGCGCTGCTCGGGATCTTCGCGGACCCGGACACGTTCCTGCAGCAAACGCCATTCCTCTTCCTGCTGACGGCGGTGGTGGTGCTGGCGTTCGGCCCGGGCTACTTCTCGCTCGACACGATCGTGAAGAGGCTCGTCGACGAGCGTCGCGCCGTCCGGAGCTGATCGAGCAGCAAGGAAAACCGCCGGACGCCGGGCTGCGTATCCAGCGGTGCGATTCATCCAACACGAATCCAGTCCAGCCGAGACGGTCCATGGTGGGCTCATCGAGCTGGCAAGCGAAGAATTGGGGAGGTCGTTCATGAACTCGAAGGTCACGGGTGCTCTCGTCGCCACCGCCGTCGCAGGTCTCTTCATCGCCGGTACCGCCAAGGCCGCCGACGGCGCGCCGGCCACGGGTGCCAAGGTGAAGTGCGAAGGCATCAACTCCTGCAAGGGCCACGGCGCCTGCAAGAGCGCGGGTCACGGCTGCGCCGGCCAGAACGGCTGCGCGGGCAAGGGCTGGGTGGAGACCACCAAGGAGGAGTGCGCGGCGAAGAACGGCAAGGTCGTCACCAACTGACCGCTTCGCTTCCAGCGCGACGAGCGCGGGCGTGGGTTCATCCCACGCCCGCTTTCGTTTTCTGGAGGGGGGAGGGGCACGCGTCGCGTGCCCGGCGATCCGCGACGGCGAGCGCATCGCCGGTCAGCGGATCTCTGTGCGTGGAAGATCCGCCGGCGACGGAGCACGGCGCCGCCGGTGCCTGCCCACCACGCGGCCCGTAGAGCGTCGCTGCTCCGTCACCGACCCATCGCCCCGATCGCGTTCGACCGGCTGGAGGGCCGCGATCCTTCGCGGCCGCATCCGTCGGCGATGCGATGCCGCGCCGCCGACGGAGCACGGCGCCGCCGGTGCCTGCCGTCCGGGCCGATCGATCCCTTCGACGGTGAAACGAAACAGGCACCGCACCGACTATCGAGAGCCCTCGCGTCCAACCCCTCGATGCCCATGCGCCGCGCGCTCCACGAACACTGGCCCGAGTACCTGATCGAGGCCGCCTTGCTCGCGATCTTCATGATCGCGGCCACCGTCTACACCGTCGCCCTCGAGCATCCGTCGTCGCCGCTGCGCGCGGCACTGCCGAGCGCGCTCGCGAGGCGCGCGGTGATGGGCCTCTGGATCGGCGCCACCGCGGTGGCGCTCATCCGGTCACCCTGGGGGAAGCGCAGCGGCGCCCATTTCAACCCGTCCACGACGCTGACCTTCCTGCGCCTCGGCAAGATCGCGCCGTGGGACGCGCTCTTCTACGTGGCGTTCCAGTTCGCCGGCGCGGTCGCGGGCATGGGCGTCGCGCGGCTGGCGCTCGGCGCCGCGGTGGCGCATCCGTCGGTCGCGTACATCGCGACCCTTCCCGGCGCACACGGCGTGCTCGGCGCGTTCGCCGGCGAGCTCGCGATCGCGTTCGTACTCATGGGGACCGTGCTGGTGGTTTCGAACCTCCCGCGGTTCGATCACCTCACGCCGTGGGTGGTGGGCGCGCTCGTCGGCACCTACATCCTGCTCGAGGCGCCGCTCTCCGGCATGAGCCTGAACCCGGCGCGCTCGTTCGCGCCGGCGCTGGTGGGCGAGCTGTGGCCCGCGCTGTGGATCTACTTCACCGCGCCACCGCTCGGGATGCTGCTCGCCGCCGAGCTCTATCTCGCGGTGCGCGGCGCGCGCGCCGTGCACTGCGCGAAGCTCGACCACCGCAACGCCCACCGCTGCATCTTCCGCTGTCGCTTCGATGAGCTCGCGAGCGTCGCCGCTCCGTGAGCGAGGGGTCGTCATGTCCACGAACCACTTCGACGTCGTCATCATCGGCTCGGGCGCGGGCGGAGGCACGCTCGCCTGGAAGCTCGCGCCCACGGGCAAGCGCATCTTGATCCTCGAGCGCGGGAAGTACGTGCCGCGCGAGCGTGACAACTGGGACTCCAAGAAGGTGATCCTCGAGTCCAAGTACCACGTCACCGAGGAATGGTACGACCGAGCGCTGAACGGCTTCCACCCCGGCGCTCACTACAACGTAGGTGGCAACACGAAGTTCTACGGCGCGGCGCTGCTGCGGATGCGCGAGCGTGACTTCGGCGAGGTCGTCCACCACGGCGGCGTGTCGCCGGCGTGGCCGATCTCGTACGCGGAGCTCGAGCCCTACTACACCCAGGCCGAGCACCTCTACTTCGTGCACGGCGAGCGCGGCGCCGATCCCACCGATCCTCGCGCCAGCGCGGACTACCGGTTCCCGAGGATGAGTCACGAGCCGCGCATCCAGGAGCTCTCCGACGATCTCGCGCGGCTCGGCCTGCGCCCCTTTCACGTGCCCATCGGCGTGATGATCGACGAGGCGGATCCGAACGCCAGCGCCTGCATCCGCTGCGGCACCTGCGACGGCTTCCCGTGCCTCGTGAACGCGAAGGCGGACGCACAGGTGGTGTGCGTCGATCCAGCGCTCAGGCACCCGAACGTGTCGCTGCTCACCGGCGCGCTGGTGACGCGCCTGGACACGAGCGCCTCCGGCCGTGAGGTGAGCGCGATCCACGTCGAGCGCGACGGGGCACGCGAGGTCTACACCGCCGGCGTCGTGGTGGTCTCGGCGGGCGCGATCAACTCGGCGGCGCTGCTTTTGCGCTCGGCGAACGAGAGGCATCCCCGCGGCCTCGCGAACGGCTCGGACCAGGTCGGCCGCAACTACATGGCGCACGTGAACTCGATGATGCTCGCGATCTCCAAGCGCCCGAACCCGACCGTGTTCCAGAAGACGCTCGCGCTCAACGACTTCTACTTCGGGACCGACGGCTTCGAGCACCCGATGGGGCACATCTCGTTCGTCGGCAAGAGCGACGAGTACATGCTGGCCGCGGGGGCGCCGCGGATCGTCCCGGGACTCACGCTCGAGCTCATGGCGAAGCACTCGCTCGACTTCTGGATGACCACCGAGGACCTGCCCGACCCCGACAACCGCGTGACCCTCACGGACGAGGGCGGGATCCAGCTCGCCTACGATCCCAACAACCTCACCGCCCACTCGATGCTGCAGAGAAAGCTCAAATCGATGCTCGAGCACATCGGCTGCGAGGACCATCTGCTCCCGCACAACTTCTACGTCGGGAAGCGGATCCCCCTCGCCGGGGTGGCGCACCAGAACGGCACCGCCCGGTTCGGCCGCGATCCTCGTACGTCCGTGCTCGACGAGAACTGCAAGGCGCACGAGCTCGACAACCTGTACGTGGTCGACGGGAGCTTCTTCCCGTCGAGCTCGGCGGTGAACCCGGCGCTCACGATCATGGCGAACGCGCTGCGGGTCGGCGATCACCTCACCGCGAGGCTGCGATGAGCATGCCGGGCCGACCTGGAGAGAGCGCCTCCGGGGGGCCGGTGGCGAGGCGCCGTCTCGCCCTCCGGAGCCTCGCGCTCGCGGCGCTGGTCGTAGTGCTCGCCGGGCTCACGTCCGCCGCCGAGCCCCTGGTCACCGAGATCGGCCCGATCGGTCTCACGGTGTCGGACGCCGACCGCGCGGCGGCCTTCTTCGCGGAGGTCCTCACCTTCGAGAAGGTGTCCGAGGTCGAGCTCGCCGGAGACGCGTTCGAACACCTCCATGGAGTCTTCGGCGCCCGCGCTCGCGTGGTACGGATGCGGCTCGGCGAGGAGCACATCGAGCTCACCGAATTCCTCGCCCCGCGGGGGCGTCCGATTCCCGTCGACTCGCGGAGCAACGATCACTGGTTCCAGCACATCGCGATCATCGTTTCGGACATGGACGCGGCGTACGCGCGCCTCGTGGAGCACGGCGTGACGCACGCGTCCACGGCTCCACAGCGACTACCCGACTGGAATCCGAACGCCGGCGGCATTCGAGCCTTCTACTTCGAGGACCCCGATGGGCATCCGCTCGAGATCCTCGCGTTCCCGCCGGGGAAAGGGAGTCCACGCTGGCACCGTGTCAGCGATCGGCTGTTCCTCGGCATCGACCACACCGCGATCGTGGTCGGCAGCACCGAGGCGAGCCTGCGTTTCTATCGCGACCGCCTCGGGCTCGAGGTGGGCGGCGCGAGCGAGAACCTCGGCGCCGAGCAGGAGCACCTGAACAACGTGTTCGGCGCGCGACTCCGGATCACGTCGCTGCACGCGGCGCGCGGCCCGTCGATCGAGCTGCTCCAGTACCTCTCGCCGAGCGACGGGCGGCCGTACCCGCTCGACGCGAAGTCCAACGACCTGGTCCGCTGGCGGATCCGGCTGGCGGTCGCCGATGGTGTCGCGGCGGAGCGTGAGCTGCTGGCCGGCGATACGCCCTTCATCTCGCCCGGCCTGGTGCAGCTCGGCGAGGGTCCGTTCGGCTTCGGCGCGGGCATGATGCTCCGCGATCCCGACGGGCATGCGCTCGAGCTGGTGACCGCGCGCTGAGCGCGCTGCGGCTCTCACGAGTCGAACGAGGAGGTTCCCGATGGCCGAACGGATCGACGTGCCCCGCCCCGCCAACCAGATCGCGAGCCTCGCGGGCATCGAGCGCCAGCGCCTCCACGAGGACATCGAGCGCGACCGCAACTGGAAGCGCTGGGGACCGTATCTCTCGGAACGCCAGTGGGGGACGGTGCGCGAGGACTACTCCGCCTACGGCGAGTGCTGGGCCTACTTCCCGCACGACCACGCGCGCAGCCGCGTGTACCGGTGGGGGGAAGACGGCTTGCTCGGCATCACCGATCGCCAGTGCCGCCTGAGCTTCGCGGTCGCGCTCTGGAACGGTCGCGATCCGATCCTCAAGGAGCGCCTGTTCGGCCTCACCGGCCCGCGAGGGCAACCACGGCGAGGACGTGAAGGAGCTCTACTACTACCTCGACTCGACACCCACCCACTCGTACCTGCGCGCGCTCTACAAGTACCCGCAGGCCGAGTTCCCGTACGCGGCGCTCGTCGAGGAGAATCGGCGCCGCGGGAAGTTCGAGGCGGAATACGAGCTCGCGGACACCGGGGTGTTCGCCGAGAACCGCTACTTCGACGTCGAGGTCGAATACGGCAAGGCGACGCCGAACGATCTCGCGATCCGCATCACCGTCACCAACCGTGGCCCCGAGCGGGCCTCGCTCACGCTGCTGCCGACGCTGTGGTTTCGCAACACCTGGTGCTGGGGCTCGACCCACGAGGGCTACTGGGGGAAACCGCACCTGTCGGTCGATGTCGACGGCAGCGTTCTCGCCGACCACTCGAGCCTCGGTCGCTATCGGTTCGTCGCCGGACCCTCGCCGGACGGCGCGGCGCCCGAGCTCCTGTTCACCGACAACGAGACCAACGCCGCGCGGCTGTTCGGCGTCGCCGATCCCTCGCCCTACGTGAAGGACGCGTTCCACGAGTACCTGATCCACGGCCGCCGCGAGGCGGTGAACCCGGCGCGCACCGGCACCAAGATGGCGGCGGTACATCACCTCGACCTCGCGGGCGGCGCGCGCGCGGTCGTAGAGGCCCGGCTCTTCGCCGAGGATCCGGCGCACCCGCACCCGGCCGTGGACGAGCCCGGCGCGATCGTGGACCGACGCCGCGCCGAGGCGGATGCCTTCTACGAGGCGCACCTGCCGCGCCACCTCGACGCCGACGAGAAGCGCGTGGTCCGCCAGGGGTACGCGGGGATGCTGTGGTCGAAGCAGTTCTACCACTACGTCGTCCGCGACTGGCTCGACGGCGATCCCGCGCAGCCGGCTCCACCCGCGGTGCGCAAGCAGGGCCGCAACAAGGACTGGCCGCACCTCTACAACCGCGACGTCATCTCGATGCCCGACAAGTGGGAGTACCCGTGGTACGCGGCGTGGGACCTCGCGTTCCACATGCTGCCGTTCGCGCGCGTCGACGCGGCCTTCGCCAAGGAGCAGCTCGTGCTGCTCCTGCGCGAGTGGTACATGCACCCGAACGGGCAGATCCCGGCCTACGAATTCGCGTTCTCGGACGTGAACCCGCCGGTGCACGCGTGGGCGTGCTGGCGGGTCTACAAGATGACCGCGAGCCGCGGACGGCGCGACCGGCTGTTTCTGTCCCGGGTCTTCCAGAAGCTGCTCATGAACTTCACGTGGTGGGTGAACCGCAAGGACAGCGAGGGGAACAACGTCTTCTCGGGCGGCTTCCTCGGTCTCGACAACATCGGTGTCTTCGATCGGTCCAAGCCGCTGCCCACCGGCGGCTTCCTGGAGCAGGCCGACGGCACCGCGTGGATGGCGTTCTATTCGGCGACGATGCTCTCGATCGCCCTCGAGCTGGCCAAGGACAACCCCGCCACGGAGGACGTGGCGAGCAAGTTCTTCGAGCATTTCGTCGCGATCGTCGACGCCATGAACCGCCTGGGCGGCAACGGCCTCTGGGACGAGGAGGACGGTTTCTACTACGACCAGCTCCACCTCGACGGCGTCCACACGCCGCTCAAGGTGCGCTCGCTGGTGGGCTTGATCCCGCTGATCGCGGTCGAGGTGCTGGAGGGGGAGACGCTCGAGAAGCTCGGCGGATTCGCGAAGCGCCTCGAGTGGTTCGTGGCGAACCGCGACGACCTCAAGCAGACGATCTCGTACCTCGAGTGCCGAGAGGACGGCGAGCACAGCCACCGCCTGCTCGCCGTGCCGAGCCGCGAGCGCCTCGTGCGCGTGCTGCGCTACATGCTCGACGAGGAGGAGTTCCTCTCGCCCTACGGCATCCGTTCGCTCTCCAAGGTGCACCACCAGCGGCCCTACGAGTTCCGCATCGACGGCGAGACCCACCGGGTCTCGTATGATTCCGCCGAGAGCAGCACCGGGCTCTTCGGTGGCAACTCGAACTGGCGTGGCCCGATCTGGTTTCCGGTCAACTACCTGCTGATCGAGGCCCTCGAGCGCTACCATCACTTCTATGGCGACAGCCTGAAGGTGGAGTGCCCGACCGGGTCGGGCCAGCTCATGGACCTCGGCGAGGTCGCGCGCGAGCTAGCGCGGCGTCTGAGCCGGATCTTCTTGCCCGACGAACACGGGCACCGTCCCTGTCACGGCGGCGACGCGCGCTACGCGGACGACCCGGCCTTCCAGGACCTGGTGCTCTTCCACGAATACTTCGACGGCGACACCGGCATGGGCTTGGGCGCCAGCCACCAGACCGGCTGGACCGGTCTGGTGATCCGCTTGCTCGAGAAGCACGCACGCGCCGCCGAGCCGATGGCCGAACACGAGCCGGCGCGTCCCGAGCACGCGCGGGGCAGTGGGGTGATCCGATGACCGTGGCGTACGACGCCGACGCCGAGTGGCTCGAGGCGGACGGGCTGGGTGGCTTTGCCTCGGGCACCGTGGGTGGAGTGCGTACCCGTCGCTACCATGCGCTGCTGCTCGCGGCCACGACACCGCCCGCGGGCCGCTTCGTGCTCGTCAATGGCCTCGAGGTGTGGGCCGAGTCCACCGCTCCCGGCGGCTTCGGCGCGGTGCCGCTCTCGACGCAGCGCTACGCGCCGGACGTGATCCACCCGCGTGGCCTCGATCGGCTCGCGAGCTTCGAGGCCGAGCCGTGGCCGCGCTGGACGTTCCGGCTCCCGGACGGTTCGTTGATCATCCACGAGCTGGTGGTGCCGCGCGGCGCGCCCGCCGTCTACTTGTCGTGGCGCCACGAGAACCGGGCCCAGCCGGTGCGCCTCACGGTGCGTCCGCTGCTCTCCGGCCGCGACCCGCACGCGCTGCAGCGCGAGAACCCCGTGTTCGACTTCACGGCGCAGCACGAGCTCGGGTGGATCCGCTGGCAGCCGTACCTCGACGTACCGGGCGTGGTCGCGACCGCGAGCGGCTCCTACCTGGAGGCGCCGCTCTGGTATCGCCAGTTCCTCTACACGGCGGAGCGCGATCGCGTGCTCGACTGCCTCGAGGACCTCGCGTCGCCCGGGGAGTTCCGCTTCGAGCTCGCCCGTGGCGAGGCGCTCCTCGTGCTCGCGGCCGACGTCCCCGAGGCGGCGGCCATCGGAGCGGCGGGCGCAAACGTCGACACCCTGGTGTGGAACGCGCGGGTGGCGGCGTTCACCGAGCGTGCCGCCCATCCGTCGCGGCTCGCGCGCGCCGCGGGTTCGTACATCGTGAAGCGTGGGCGTGGGCTTTCGATCGTGGCGGGCTACCCATGGTTCGGCGACTGGGGGCGGGACACGTTCATCGCGGTGCGGGGCCTGTGTCTCGCAACCGAGCGCTTCGACGATGCCCGCCAGATCCTCACCGAGTGGTCGGGCGCCGTGTCGGACGGGATGCTCCCCAACCGCTTCCCCGATCGCGGCGACAGGCCCGAGTACAACGCCGTCGACGCCTCGCTCTGGTACGTGATCGCCGTGGGCGAGCTCCTCGACGCAGCGGCGACGGGCCGTTTCGCCCTGGCCGAGGGCGATCGGCTGCGCCTGATCGCGGCGGTGCGTGCGATCCTCGACGGCTACGCCCGCGGTACCCGCTACGGCATCCGGCTCGACTCGGACGGGCTCGTGATGTGCGGCGAGCCCGGTGTCCAGCTCACCTGGATGGACGCGAAGGTCGGCGAGTGGGTGGTGACGCCGCGCACGGGAAAGCCGGTCGAGGTCGAGGCGCTCTGGCTCAACGCGGTCGCGATCGGAGCTCGCCTCGAGCCGCGCTGGCGAGAGGTGCTCGAGCGCGGCGAGCGCACGTTCGCGGCGCGGTTCTGGAACGAGGACCGGCAGTGCCTGTTCGACGTGCTCGACGCCGACCACCACCCCGGCGTGAACGACGCATCGATCCGCCCCAACCAGCTCTTCGCCGTCGGTGGGCTTCCGCGCGCGGTGATCGATGGCGAGCGCGCACGGCGCGTCGTCGAGACCGTCGAGGCGCGGCTATGGACTCCGCTCGGACCTCGCTCGCTCGCGTCCTCCGAGCGCGGCTACGCACCGCGCTACGAGGGCGGGGTGCGCGAGCGCGACGGCGCTTATCACCAGGGGACCGTCTGGCCCTGGCTCGCCGGGGCGTTCGTGGAGGCGTGGGTCCGCGTCAACGGCGGCACCCTCGAGGCGAAGCGTCAGGCGCGCGCACGATTCTACGATCCGTTGCTTCGACACCTCGACGACGCGGGGCTCGGGCACGTCTCGGAGATCGCCGACGCAGAGGCGCCGCACACTCCACGTGGCTGTCCGTTTCAGGCGTGGTCGGTCGGCGAGCTCTTGCGGCTCGACCGGCTCGTGTTGGCCGAGTCCTGACGAGCGCCGTCAGGAAACCGTCTCGCACCGCCGCGCGGGAAGAATTTTCTTCAATCAAAGCGCATGAAGCTGTATCGTTCGCCCCGCTCTTCGCCGGCGTTCGTCTTGCAACGTCACGACCGGATTGGCGGTCACGGAGGACCGGGCGATGCGAGCGAGCGCAGGACGCGCAGTGCGGAGGCTGGTGGGCTTGGGGCTCTGTGCCCTGGCGACGATGGGCGCGGAGTGTCCGCCCACGACTCCCGAGGCGTGTGACCCCTCGAAGGGCACGATCCGCTTCCAGGACGTCACGGTCGCGGAGCTCGGCTCCGGGCTCCCGCTCTCGGCGCGGATCTACGCGCCCGATCCCACCGCCTACCCGGCGCATCCTTATCCCGCGATCGGGATCCTGCCCGCGGGCCTCTCGGACACCGACTCGGTCGACTGGGCGGCGCAGCGTCTCGCCGGCGCGGGCTACGTGGCGATCGAGGTGAAGCCCTCGAACGGCGGCAGCCCCGACTCGTACGACCTCGCGCTGCGCGGCGTGCTCGACTTCTTGGGCTCGGCGGACAACCCGTACCGTGCCGACACCGACATCGCGCGCATCGGGATCGCGGGCTGGTCCCTCGGCGCGCGGTCGCTCGCCAAGACCCAGGATCTCGACTCACGCGTGAAGGCGGTGGTGGCGTGGGACAACCTCGCGGTCCGCGAGACCGGCGACGGAGGCTCGCCGACCTGCGCGTTCACCGGCACCGAGTACCGCACACCGCGGGTACCGGCGATGGGGCAGGCCTCGGACGACTGCGTCCCCACCGATCCCGAGGCGAAGAAGACCGCGTTCTCGTGGTGGCGCGCCAATCACACCGAGAGCATGCAAGTGGTGTTCGCCGGCTCCACCCACAGCTGGTTCGGCTCGGGTTGGACGCCCGACAAGCACGATCTCATCCACTGGTACACGCACGCGTGGTTCGATCGGTGGCTCGGGGGCGACACCACCGCGACCAGCCGCCTGCTCACGCGCAGCGTGTGTGGCCAGGACGCCGCGACGATCCTCGACACGGACTTCCGCTCGGGCGCCTATCTCGACGGCCACGACTGCGCCGACCTGCAGTCGTCGTGTAGCTGAGCGGCTAGCCGCGCCGTCGCGCGCGGCACCCCACGCCAGGCCCAGACGCCGTGGCGCGCGCGAGCGCACGCCACGGTCGGGAACTGCCTGCGTGCCTCGGAATACTCGCGAGTCTTCGGGGGACGGTCACGCGCGGCGTTGCGCCGCACGCTGGGGCCGCTCGAGGCCCCGACCTCCGTAGCGGGGGTGCCGGTGGGTCGGGCGTCCGCTACCGGGCCTGGAAACCGCGGCACTTCTCGCGGCCGAGGTTTCCAGGCCGTGGGTCGGGGCGGACGAGCGCTGGAAAAGCGTGGTCGATCAGACCATGTCCTTCAGCGACTTCATCGGACGGGCGCGAACGCGCTTGCTGGCCGGCTTCGCGGGGAACAGCTTCTCGGTCTTGGTGAACGGGTCCATGCGCTTCCCGGCCGGCTTGGCCGGAATGTTCTTCACCGTGAGCTTGAGGAGACCCGGCGGCACGACGAACACGCCCGATCCCTTCTTGCCCAGATTGGCCGCCGCGACGCCCGCGAGTGCCTCGAAGACTCCCGCCACCTGCTTCTTCGCGAGCCCGGTCTTCTCCGCGATCGCTGCGTACACCTCGGACTTGGTGGGCGGCTTCGCCGTGGCGGGCTTCTTCGCTGCCTTCTTGGTCGCCATTCGTGACTCTCCTCTGTGATGCGTGTCGTCTCGTAGGACTCGAACCGCCCCATGCGGCCGAAGGAAGACGTGGAATAGGCCTGAAATTAGGAGCATCGCGTGCGCGCGTCAAGCGGAAACGCGGAGGTTTCGCGGCTCCTTAGCGACGTGGCGAGAGCGCGCGCGAGCACCGCGCGCGTGCGCGCACCACCCGTTCCGACGGTCACGAGTGCGTATTCACGGCGCTCCGCGTTTCCGCGTAGGACGAGCGCGACTTGTTCGCGAGATCGGTGGGAGGCCATGCGTTGCCGGCCGCGACCGTGCCTCGATCCGGTCCACCGAGAAGGCGCGCCGGGGCGCGGGAGAAGTGAGCCCGTCGGCTACACTCCGCCGCATTCGACGGACGAGATCCGGCGCGGGGACCGCGCCAGGCAAGAGAGGAAGCGTTGGCCAAGCTCGAATTCTTCTACGACTTCGTGAGCCCGTTCACGTACCTCGCGAACGCCCAGATTCCCGGCATCGTGACGCGCTCCGGCTGCCAGCTCGTGGCCCGGCCCTTTTTCCTGGGCGGTGTGATGAAGGCGACCGGCAACGCGCCCCCCGCGAACGTGCCCGCCAAGGGCGCCTACATGTTCGGCGACCTCGGGCGCTGGGCGCGCCGCTACGGCGTCACGATCCAGATGCCGTCGGTGTTTCCGTTCAACTCGCTCAAGGCGATGCGAGGCGCGGTGGTCGCGGGTCGCGAGGACCGCGAGCGTGTGTTCCGCAACGCGTGCTTCCACGCGATCTGGGCGGACGGGATCGACGTGAGCTCGAGTGACGGGCTCGGCTTGATCGCCGAGCGCGCCGGGCTCGATCCGGCCGCGTTCCTCGCAGCGATCGAGCGCCAGGACGTGAAGGACGAGCTGACCGCCAACACCAACGAGGCCGTGGAGCGCGGGGCCTTCGGCGCGCCGACCTTCTTCGTCGACGACAGCGAGATGTTCTGGGGAAACGATCGCCTCGACTTCGTCGAGGAGGCGCTTCGCGGGTGAGTTTCTCGGGGTCTTCGTCAAGACCCCGTCCCGTCCGAAGTGAATCCGGACGGGGCCCCACCCCAAAGGCCGCCGCGAAAGCGGCGCGCGCCGCTGGCGCGGGCCGGCACGCGGGTCCCACCCCCGAGTCACTCGCTCCCGGAAGCTGCGTCGGCCAGGCGGCGGGCGATGGAATCAACGTCACAACGATAGTTTCCGTAGCGCGGGGGGCTCCGTCCCCCCGCGGCGCTTCGCTCTCGCTCGATTTCTTCACCGGCTCGCTGCGACGCGCCGAGTGACGAGTCCGCTCGTGGCGCGAGCCGGCCGAATGGCCATGCGTTCGACCACGTTCCAGTGCCCCGCGCAAATCCGGTCGATCGCTCGCGCCCGACGAAGTGGGCGCGCTCCAGGCCATGAGGTGGCGGCTCGACCCGAACGGGGGCGTGTCGCGCTCGCCGAGATGCAGCGCCGTGACACCGCAGATCGCCCCGATCTCGGTGGGCCTGGTCACGGTCCCCGGCACCGACGGTGTTCGCACATCGGGCGCGCTCCGGGCGATCGGCGTCAACCGGGCAGCGTCGCGAGGAACTCCTCGATCGCGGTGGCGAGCTCGTCGGGGCGCTCGTGGTGGATCATGTGGCCTGCGTCCTCGATCTCGACCACGCGCGTGTCCGCGATCGCGGCGACGCGCTCGCGCCAGTCGGGGACCACGTCGAGCACCCAGCTCGCCTTGCCGATCACCACCAGCACCGGCGCCGTGATGCGACGCCAGAACGCGCGCGCCTGGTCGACGTAGAAGGGCTGCGGCGTGCGGCTCTTGTGGAGCGGGTCGAAGCGCCAGCGATAGAGCCCGTCGGCGCCGCGCTCGGTGCCGTGGGTGGCGAGCGCGATCGAGCGGGCCTCGGCGAGCCGCGGGTTGGCGTAGCGGAGCTGCGTGGCGGCTTCGGCGACCGTCGCGTACGGGCGCGGCTGCTTGGCGAGCTGCTCACGGTTGGTGCGGATCCACTCGGCGAAGTGGTCGGGGGCATCGTCGAAGCGCATCGCGCCCGGACCGAGGCCCTCGACGCTCACGTAGCCGCGCACTCGCTCGGGGAACGTGCCCGCGAAGAGCCCGCTCGCCATGCCGCCCATGGAGTGGCCGACCAGCACCACACGCTCGTGAGGGGCCAGCTCTCGCACCACCGCGTCGATGTCGAGGAGGTAGTCGGGGAAGTGGTAGTAGGCGCCCGCGCCGATCCAGCTCGACAGCCCGTGCGGCCTCGGTGTGAGCGGGTGGGCGGCGGAAGGATGGCAGGAATGGCTCCGGGCGGTCGACGAAGAGGTCGGCGACGGCGACGGATCGAAGGCCCCGCAACGCTCACGTGCTCGAGCGCATCGGCACTCGGCCGGCTCTCGCCACGATCCGACTCGTCCCATGGCCCGTCAGCGCGACGCCGCGAGCGAAGCGAGTGGCTTGGGGATGGCTCATGCCGTGACCGACGGAACCGTCGGGGAGGCGCTCTCGCGGATCGCCGGCGCGGCAGGCGCAGCGCCCTCCGGCGGGCGGGGAGCGGGAACAGCCCCCCGCGATCACACGTGCCGGAGCGCGTCGACGATCTCGAGCCGTGCGGCGGCCCGCGCGGGGAGGAGGCCGCCCAGGATGCCCGACGCGAGCGCGAGCGCCGCGCCGCCGGCCACCGCCGAGCGCGTCACGTCGAGGCGGAACGAGAGCTCGAAGAGGTCCATGCCGTAGCCGTCGAACGCGAACGAAGCCGCGATGCCGAGCGCACCGCCGAGGATCCCGACGAGGGTGCTCTCGATCAGGAGCGCCGCGGCGACCGACCACGCGCCGAAGCCCAGTGCGCGCAGCGTCCCCATCTCGCGCACCCGCTTGCTCATGGCTGCGTACATCGTGTTGGCGCCCGCGAACACGGCGCCGAGGCCCATGATCGTGCCGATCAGGTTGCCGAGGAAGCGGAAGCCCACCGCCGAGCGCGCGACGTTCTCGTAGTACTTGGGCTCGGCCTTGGCGTCGACCGAGATGTTGCGCGCGTCCTCGAGCTGCTTGCTGAGCTCAGCGACCCGCCGCGGCTCGGCGACGCGCGCGACCACCAGCGACACCTCGCTCACGTGGTTCTCGCTCATGAGGTCGTCGAGCTCGGCCCACACCTCGCCCTCGAAGACCTGGCCGGCCGCCGAGAACACGCCGACCACGCGGTGGAGCTGGCGGCCGAACGCGAGCTCGTCGCCGAGCCCGACTCCCGCGAGCTTGGCGGGCATGAGCGCCCCGATCATGACCTCGCCGGGCTCGCGCGGGAACCTCCCCGCGATCAGGCGTGCGCCGGTGTGGACCTCGAAGACCTTGGGCGTCACGCCGCGGATCGGCGTGTAGCGTGCTCCCACCATCGAGCCGAGTGGCTCGCCCTTGCGCGGGATCGGCCTTTGCAGGATCAGCTCGGGGCTCGCGAGCGGCTCGCCGTGGGGATCGCGGTCGATCCCCGGGTAGTAGCGCACGATGTTCACCACCTCGCGGGAGAGGCTCGACGCCTCGGCCGACGGTGCGCCCTTCGACATCACCAGGAGGTTGCGCGGATCTCCGGTCGACACCGAGACCCGCGAGATCCCGCTCGCCGTCGCCGCCATCACCACGAACACCAGTACCGACGCCGCCACTCCGAACATCACCACCAGCGTGGACTTCTTCCGCGCCATGACGTTGCGCCACGAGTAAGCGAGCGGGAGAGCCATTGCGGTAGGTCCGAGGTTGGTCAGATCGGCCGGTGCCAGCGGCACCGCGCGAGCGCAGCGAGCGGCTCGGGGGTGGGGCCCCGCCGAAACCGCGCTCTCGGCGGGGCGGGGGGCTGGAACAGCCCCCCGGGCAACGGCACGTTGCGCCACGAGTAAGCGAGCGGGAGAGCCATTGCGGTAGGTCCGAGGTTGGTCAGATCGGCCGGTGCCAGCGGCACCGCGCGAGCGCAGCGAGCGGCTCGGGGGTGGGGCCCCGCCGAGACCGCGCTCTCGGCGGGGCGGGGGGCTGGAACAGCCCCCCGGGCAACGGCACGTTGCGCCACGAGTAAGCGAGCGGGAGAGCCATTGCGGTAGGTCCGAGCGACGTCGCCTATCCGGCACCCGTCATGGACGAGCGAGTCTGCGGCCGCGACGGAGCGCGGCCCTCCAGGTGCTGGAGGGCAGACGCCGAAGGCGTCGTGCGCCGTCGGCGCCGACGCCCACGCAGCGGGCACGTGCGCATCCGACGTGCGGAAGAAACGGCGTACCGGCCATCGCGACCCCCTCCCTTCAGTCCGCGTGGCGCAGCGCTTCGGTGATCGCCATCCGCGACGCGTCCCACGCGGGCTTGAGGCCCGCGAGCGCGCCGATCGGCAGCGCCAGCGCCGCGGCCCTCGCCACCACCTGCCACGAGGTGCGGATCTCGAGCCCCACCTCCTCCGGCAGCTTGATCCACTGGTAGTGGAAGACCGCCCACGCGAGCATCGCGCCGCCCAGCCCGCCGATCATCGACACCAGCGACGCCTCGCCCACCACCAGCCCGAGGACGCGCCGCGAACTGAAGCCGAGCGCCCGCATGGTGCCGATCTCGGTGGTGCGCTCGCGCACGCTCATCGCCACCGTGTTCGCCACCACCAGCATGGTCACGCCGAGCGTCAGGTAGCCGATCACCGTGAGCGCCTGCAGGGTGTCGGCGAGCCCGCCGATGACGGTCTCGGTGAACGCCTTCTCGGTGATGGTCTCGGTGGGGACGGTGAAGTTCTTGAAGCCCTCGTCGATGGCGCGAGCCACGCTCACCGCGAGATCGGGACGGACCACCTTCACGATGACGAACACGGTCTTGCCGGTGCGCCCGTTCACGTCCTGCAGGTAGTCGTCGTGGACCAGCAGCACGTCGCCGAAGTCGCCGTCGCGATCGAGGCTGCCGCGGATGCGCACCGGCAGGTTCTGGCCCTTGAGGGGGTTGCGGAGCGTGATCTCACCGCCGAGCCGCCAGTGGTTGTTCTCGAGCAGGCGCTCGCCCACCAGGGCGCCGCTGCGCTCGGCGGCGAACGCGGCGAGCTCGGCGCTGGTGGCGCCCTTCAGGTCGCGGATCTGGGCGATGGTCGCGGGATCGACGCCGATCGCCACGTCGAAGTCGCCCTTCTTCTTTCCCTCGCCGAGGAAGAAGTCGTAGGGCGTGAGCGCGACCACGCCCGGCACCGCGCGGATCTTGGGGAGGTAGGTGAGCGGGATCTCGGCGCGCCAGAAGCGGATGCCGAACTTGGGACGCAGGAAGAGCGTGGTGGCGCTGCCGGTGCGCTCGATCATCTGCGTCAGCGTGAAGAGGATGCTGGCGAGCGACGTGTAGACGAAGAACGACACCACCAGCCCCAGGAACGTGAGCAGCGTGCGGCGCGGGTTCCGCGCCAGCCCGCGAATCAGGAGCTTGAGGGCGTTCACGGTGCCGGGTCGTCGGTGAGCCGCCCCTTGTCGAGGTGGACGAGGCGGTCGGCGGTGGCGGCGGCGCGCGGATCGTGCGTCACCATGATGAACGTCTTGCCCGCGGTGCGGTTGAGCAGTCGCATGATGCCGAGGATCTCGGTGCCGCTCTTGGCGTCGAGGTCGCCGGTCGGCTCGTCGGCGAGCACCAGGAGAGGATCGGTGACGAGCGCACGCGCGATCGCCACGCGCTGCTGCTCGCCGCCCGAGAGCTCGGACGGACGGTGAGTGAGGCGGTGGCCGAGTCCGACGATCCTGAGTGCGGCCGAGGCGCGCGCGAGGCGCTCGTCTCGCGTCATGTCGGTGAGCGTGAGCGGCAGCTCGACGTTCTCGAGCGCGGTGAGCACCGGCATCAGGTTGTAGAACTGGAACACGAAGCCGATCGAGCGGTTCCGCCACCGGTCGAGCTCGCGCTCGCTCAGCCCCTGGATGTCGCGCCCCGCGATCTTGAGCGAGCCGGTGGTAGGGCGGTCGATGCCGGCGATCAGGTTGAGGAGTGTCGACTTTCCCGAGCCCGACGGCCCCATCAGCGCCACGAACTCGCCGGCGCGGATCGTCAGGTTGACGTCGACCAGCACCGGCACGTCGGTGGCGCCGCGGTGGTACGTCTTGCCGAGGCCCGCGATCTCGACCAGGGGAGCGCCGCGAGTGGCTGCGGCCTTGGCGCCTTCGTCGCTCACGACTTCACGTGCACCCGCTGGCCGGCGGCGAGCTCGGGCGGCGGCTGGTCGATCACGAACGTGCCCTCGGCCGCGCCGCTCTTCACGACCACGAAGCCGGTATCGGCGGGCTCGGTCTCGACCGGCTTCTCGACCACGCGATCGTCCTCGACCAGGAGCACCACGCTGCGGCCGCCGCGACTCACCACCGCAGACGCGGGCAGCGCCGGCTTGACCTGGATCGCGGCCTTCGGCTCCTCGACGAGGAAGGTGACCTTCGCCGACATGTCCGGGCGCAGGTCGGGGCTCGGCTCGCGCAGCCGCGCCTTCACCGGCACCACGGACTTCTTGCGATCCGCCATGGCGCCGATCTCGAACACGTCGGCGAGGTAGCGGCGATCGGGGATCGCCTCCGGCGTGACGATCGCAGGCCCGCCCATCTCGACCTTGGTGATCTCGGTCTCGTTGATCTCGAGCTCGACGTCGATCGCCGACAGGTCCGCCATCGTCACCACCGACGAGCCCGGTTCGCCCTCGGCGGTGACGCCGAGAGTCAGGAACTCGCCGACGTCTCGGATCTTGCGGATCACGGTGCCGGCGATGGGCGCGGTGACCCGGGTGTCGGCGAGGGCGACGCTCGCGAGCTCGAGCCGCGCGCGCGCCACCACCACGTTGGTCTCGGCCTGGTCGAGGTCGGCCTGTGAGGCGATGCGGTCGCGGCTCAGCTCGCGGGCGCGCGCCACGTCGAGCTGTGCCTGCGCGAGCTCGGCCTCGGCGACCTTCACCTGCGCGCGCTGCTCGTCGTCCTGGATGCGCGCGATGAGGTCACCTTCCTCGAGCTTGGTGGCGATCACCACCGGCATCTCGACGATCTTCCCCTGGGTCTTGCTGCTCACCGTGATCTGGCGCTTCGCGACGATGTAGCCCGACGCCGTCAGCAGCGTGGGCGGGAGGCCGAGGTCGCGCGGCGCGACCGACACCAGCGACACCTCGACCGGCTTGGTGACGCGCCAGTAGGTGACGCCGCCCGCGATTGCCGCGGCGACCAGTCCCAGCGCGACGACCTTGCCCCACGGGAATCGCCCGCGCCTCGACGCCGGCGTCCCCGGCGTGCCGAGCCGCAAGATGGCGAGATCGCGTTCCAGATCGGGATCGAGCGACGAAGGTGAGATGGGCGCGTTCACGGGGGCCGAGTCTATCCGTCGCGATCGGGCGGCCCGTAGGGGGCGGCGTCGGGTCGGGACGCGTCGGCGGGCGGGGACGGGCCCCGCCCCTACGGCTCCTGCGGGCGGGGACGAGCCCCGCGGCGGCGGTCGGGGCCGGGCGCCGCCTCGACCACACCGAGCCGTAGGGGCGGGCCCAGCGCCCGCCCGCGCGTCACCCGCGCGGCGAAGGGCCTCGTGCTCGTCGACCTCGCGCCGCACGTGGCGGAGCACGTCGCGCAGCGCGGCGGGTCCCACACCGGGGCGCGCCAGCGCGTCGCTCAGGAGCCGCCGCCAGCGTCGCGCGCCGGGGCGCCCGTGGAAGAGCGCGAGCAGGTGGCGATAGACCGCGCGCAGCGTGGTGCGGCCGGCCACGTTGCGGCTCGCGTACGCGATCATGGCCTCGACCAGCGCGGCCACGTCGCGCGCCGTGTCGGGTGCCGCCACCCCGAACACGCGCTCGTCGACCTCGCCGAGCCACATCGGATCGTCGTAGGCCGCGCGGCCGACCATCACGCCGTCGACGTGGGCGAGCTGCGCGAGCGTGCTCTCGATGCCGAGCACGCCGCCGTTGAGCACGATCGTGAGTGCCGGGTGCTCGCGCTTCAGGCGGTACACGTCGTCGTAGCGCAACGGCGGGATGGTGCGGTTCTCGGCCGGTGAGAGCCCGTTCAGCCACGCCTTGCGCGCGTGCACGGCGAAGCTCGTGACGCCCGCGCCGGCGACGACTTCCACGAAGCGCGCCATGTCCTCGTAGCGATCGAGCTCGTCGACTCCGATGCGGTGCTTGACCGTGATCGGCACGGCGGGCGCCGCCGCGCGCATCGCGGCGACGATCCCGGCGACCCGCTCGGGCTCGCGCATCAGCACCGCGCCGAAGCAGCCGTCCTTCACGCGCTCCGACGGGCAGCCGACGTTCAGGTTGATCTCGTCGTAGCCGCGCTCCACCGCGATCCGTGACGCCTCGGCGAGCTTGCGCGGATCGTCGCCGCCGAGCTGGATCGCCACGGGGTGCTCGAGCGGATCGAAGCCGATGTAGTGCTCGAGCCGCCCGTCGCTCACGTGGTGGAGGATGGTGTCGGCGACCACCATCTCGGTGTAGAGGAGCGTGCAGCGGGTGAGCTGACGCGCGATCCAGCGGAAGTGCCGGTCGGTGCGGTCCATCATCGGCGCGATGCTGAAGGCGTGCGCCGGGCGAGTGGGGGCGAGCGTCGTCATGTCTCGTGGAGCGCGCCCCCGGACCGCGGGCGAGCGGTTTCACAGGGGGAACTGTAGCGGGTTTGGCCGAGGGGTGACGACGACGTTCACCTCTCGCCCCGGTTCGCGCCCCGCCCGGTTACGTTGCGCGGCGGTCGGCGGGCCCGGGGTGCTTGACGTGGAACCGAAAAGGAGCGCTCCTTGACCGCCCCATCGCGTGCCGCGGAGATCGACGGGAACCGCCTGGTGACGCTGACCCGCACATCCGTCCCCGCACACCACAACGTGTTCGAACGCTCCGGCTGACGGCCGACGGGAGTCTTCATGGCGGTGTACCAAGGCAAGTCCACGATCGTGTGGATCGAAGCGCTCAAGAACCGCGATCCTCACGTCCGCAGCTCGGCGATCGACGCGCTCGTCAAGATCGGCATGGCGGCGGTCCCCGACATGGTGGATGCCCTCACCGACGACAACGAGGACATCGTCACCGGCTCGATCGCGGCGCTCGCCGCGGTCGGCTCGCTGGCACGGACCGCGCTGCCCGCGCTGCAGGTGGCGATGAAGCACCGCACCCCGGCGGTGCGCTCCGAGGCCGGCTACGCGGTCGCGAAGATCTCGAACGACGCCTTCCTCAAGGCGCTCGCCAGCAACGAGGTGATGGTGCGGGCCTCGGCGGTCGAGGCGCTCGGGCGCACCGGCCTCGAGTTCAAGGACTGCATCAAGCTGCTGCTGGCTTCGCTGCAGGACGCCGACGTCACCGTCCGCGACGCCGCGGTCCAGTCGCTGGGGCGGCTCGGTCCGCAGGCGATCGAGGCCCTGCCGACGCTCATCGCGATGGCCAGGAGCGCAGATGCGCGCTCCAAGCCGTCGATCTTCCTGGCGCTCGGCGGCATCGGCCCGCAGGCGGTGGACGCGGTGCCGGTGCTGGTCGATTCGCTCGAGGTCGAGGGCCTCCGCGGCGCGGCGGCGCGCGCGCTCGCGGGCATCGGCCCCGCGGCGAAACCCGCGGTGCCGAAGCTGCGGTTGATGCTGGGCGATCCGAGCCTGCGTTACATCGCGGCCGGAGCCATGGTGACGATCGGCGCCGAGCCGTCCGCGACCGTGCCGGTGCTCATCGAGGGCCTCGGCGACGCACGGGTTCGCGAGGCGTGCATCGAGTTCCTGGGACGCGTCGGGTGGGCGGCGCGTCCGGCGGTCGATCCGCTGTGCGCGCTGCTCAAGCGCGACGAGCCGAGCGTACGTGCGCTCACCGCGCGCACGCTCGGCCTGATCGGACCGGCGGCCAAGCCCGCGCTCGGTGCCTTGCGCAAGCTGGTGAAGAACGCCGACGAGAGCGTGCGGACCGCCGCGCTCGAGGCGCTCGACCGGATCAACCCGAAGGCACGCACCGGCGGCTCGTTCCTCGACAAGGTCCTGCGCCGCGCCTGACGGGCGCGGGTCGAGCCCGTCGATCGCCTGGCGTCCGACGGAGCGGACGCGCTCCAGCCGCTCGGAGGGGCGCGCGCCGCGCGCCCGGCGATACGACGCGACGTCGGCAACGACGCCGCCGCGGCTCGCTGCACGCCCGGCTCTACCGCGGGTCGCCTTCTCCGACGACCTGCTGCCAGCGCCGCGAGGGCTCGTTCGCGGCGGCTCTCGCCTCGCGCTCGTGGGCGCGCAGGATCGGGTCGAGGCCCTCGGCCTGATCGGGATCGAGGAAGTTCATGCCGCGGGTCGCGAAGCCGCAGTTGGTGCCCGGCATCGACATCTCCTCGGGGACGCGCCGCGAGCGCGCCTCGAACGGCTCGAGGTCCGGCGTGCTCGTGAAGAGGTCCCACATCGGCTGCGCGAGCTCGTCGTAGATCGTGAGCGGGTCGAGCCCGAGCACGTGCTCGATGGTCGAGAGCAAGGTGCCCTCGTGGGCGATCACGCCGGAGACGTGGGCGCGCTTCGCATACGGCGACACCGCGACGAAGATCGAGCGGTGCGCGTCGACGTGATCGACGCCCGCCTGCGGATCGTCCTCGACGATGAACGCCACCGAGGTCTCCCAGTACTTGCTGTGACTGAGCCAGTCCACGAACCGCCCGGTGGCGAGGTCGTTGTCGGCGACCATCGAGCGCGGCGTGGGGTAGGGCGGCTCGCAGCCCAGCGTGTGATCGTCGGGCAGCAGCATGTAGACGAACGGCGGTACGCCGTCTCGCTCCCACTCGAGGATGCGGCCCTCGATCTTGTCGATGTCGCGGGTGTACTGCCAGAAGAACGGTGGATCGACCTGGCTGGAGTGGACGTAGCGCGGATCGAAGATGAGCTTGCCGATCCACGTGCCCACCGCCTCGCCGTAGATGCGAAACGGGATCTGCTTCGCGAGTAGCGCCTGGAAGATGTACTGGCGCTTCGGCCACACCGCCGGGTTGAGGTAGATCTCGGCCTCGAACGGGATGGGCCGGTCCTCGGCGAAGCGCACCTTCTCGACGTAGGTGTTCGAGAGCGACGAGGTCAGGAGCTGGTGCCCCTGATCCGAGGTCTCGGCGTTCGAGTAGTAGTTGTCGGCGCTCGCGAAGCGCTCGACGAGGGCGTGGAGGTTGGGCGTGGCGTCGCCACAGTAGAGGCAGTTCTCGGGCTTGCCGTTGCCGCCCGGGAAGTCGCCGAGCAGCGCGTCGTAGGTCTTGTTCTCGCGCACCACCAGGAACACGTGCTCGATCGGCGTGGGGCCGCCGCGCTCGAGCGGGATCGGGTTCTGGAAGCGGCTCTCGTCGACGCCGTAGAGGCGAGCGGTGCGGGAGTTCAGCTCGTCGATGCGCGTTGCGGCGACGGCGAGCTCGGCGTCGGTGGGTAGATCGACGAGCTGGATCGTCGCCTGGTTCACCAGCTCGTTGGTGCCGACGTCACTCGGTCCGGTGCCGATGCCCTTGGCGCACGCGACGTAGAGGCGCTTGCCGTCAGCGCCGACGGCGACCGCGGTCGGGTACCAAGCCGTGGGGATCGCGCCGATCACCGTGGCGCTGGCGAGGTCGACCACAGCGACCCGGTTGTCGGCGGCCTGCGCCACGTAGAGGCGTCTCCCGTCGGGCGAGAGCGCCAGGGCGTTCGGGCCGGTGCCGTAGCCCTGCGCGTTGATGCTGCGCAGGTCCAGGGTACTCGCCACCTTGCGCTTGCGCACGTCGACGATCGAGATCGAGTCCTCGTCGGAGTTCGCGACATAGAGCCGGTCGCCGTCGCGACCGAGGGCGAGCGCCTCGGGGTTCTTCTGCACCGGGATCGTCGCGACCTGACGCATGGCGCTCGGGTCGCGGACGTCGAACACCCCCACGGTGCCGCTCTTCTCGGAGGAGACGTACGCTTCGCCGCCGTCGGGCGCGAGCGCGACGGCGTACGGGTTGCCGTCGGTGTCGATCGAGCCGAGGCGCGTGCCGCTGGCGGTGTCGAACGCCGTCAGGCCGTTGGTCGACTGCGTGAGCGCGTAGAGGGTGCGGCCGTCTTTGCTCAGCGCGAGGCCGGCGGGGAACTCGCCGGCCGCGAACGAGCGGCTCTCGGTGAGCGTCGCGCCGTCCCAGTCGAGGACCACCACGCGCTCCGCGCCACCGCCCCCGGCGTAGAGCGTGCGGCCGTCGGGCGCGAGGGCCAGGCCGAGATAGAGCCCGTCGCGCTGCTCGATCGACGACACCACCGTTCCGCTCGCGGTGTCGATCGCGCTCACCGAGAGGCGCGCGTCCTGGCCGTCGGAGGTGACGAAGAGCGTGCGCCCGTCACCACTCAGCACCACGCCGAGCGGCATCGAATCCACGTGCACCATCGTGCCCGCGGGCTCGATGCGGCGGCCGTTGGGCAGGATCCACGCGCCCGCGCCGGCTGGTCCGACCAGCAGGCGCGCCTCGTCGCGGACGGTGAGGCCGCCGCTCCCGCCGCTCGGTCCCGAGTCGTGAGAGCAGGCCGATAGCGCGCTCGCGGCGATGAGCACCGTGGCGAGGACTGGACGTGGGATGGCGAGCATCGGGCACCTCGAAGGCATGCCCTGAGGTCTAGCAGTTTCGCGCGGGATTCGATTGAAGTTCGCGAAGCTCCTGTGTGACGATTCGATCTCTGATGAATGACGATTCTCGCACGCCTCTGTTGCGCCAAGTCGTCGTTGCCGTGAGCACGCGCCGCGCGGCGTGGGTCGTGGTGCTGGCGTGCCTCGGCGCCGCCGGCTGCAGCAGCTCGGGCTCGACGGCCGCGCCCTCGTCGGCGGTGCGCGCCACCGCCTACCGGATCGCCGACCCTTCCGAGCTGATCGGCGGGCCCGCGGCGATCGCCGGCATCGGCGACTGGATGATCCGCAACGACCGGGTTCGCGTGATCGTCGAGGACGCCGGCCTCTCGATCGGCTTCATGGGTGCCTTCGGCGGCGGCATCCTCGATGCCGACCTCGTGCGCGCCGACGGCGAGCCCGGCAACGACCGCATCACCCAGACCTTCCCGGTGTTCCTGCCGCGGGGGGCGGAGGCCGAGCGCGTCGAGGTCGTCGCCGACGGAGCGAACGGCGAGCCCGCCGTGCTGCGCGTGACCGGCCACGACGGCTCCTTCAGCTTCCTTCAGACGCTCGGCGACATCTCGCTGCCGGACTCGCCGCTCGACCTCGCCTTCACCACCGACTACGTCCTCGCGCCCGGTGACGCCCACGTCACGATCCGCACCACGCTCACCAACCGCGGCGCCAAGCGACGCACGGTGATCGTCGGCGACGTGATCCTGTTCGGCTCGGACCTGCAGGTCTTCGGTCCCGGCTACCCGCTCGACGACTTCCCCACGCTCGCCACCGTCGACCATCTCGTGGGCATCGGCGAGGGCACGAGCTACGGCTACGGCACGGCTGGCGGGAAGCTCGTGCTACCGCTCGTCGACGCCTCGCAGACCGGCGCCCTCACCAACGGTCTCAAGGGGCTCGCGGTCGATCCCGGCGCGAGCGCCAGCTTCGAGCGCTGGTTCACGATCGGCAACGGTGACAGCGTGAGCGCCTCGGCGCAGGTGCTCGCACTGCGCGGCGCCGCTATCGGCCACCTCGAGGGGCGCGTCACCAACGTCGACGGCAGCGCGCTGGGCGCCGGGAGCTGGATCGACCTCTACGGCGCCGACAGTTCGTACCAGGGCCGCGTCGCGCTCGCGGCCGACGGCGGCTTCGGCACCGAGCTTCCGCCCGCGAGCTACTCGATGGTGGCGCGCTCCTACGGCCGTCAGCCGTCGCCGTTCGTGAACGTCGAGGTGAGCGCCGGCGCCACGATTACCCGGGACCTCACCCTCGGCACCACCGGCTCGGTCGCGTACCAGCTCACGTCGGGCGGCGCATCGTCGCCGGGGAAGCTCATCTTCCAGGCATACGGCGCGAAGGGCGCGCTCGACGCGAGCCTCGATCCAGACCTCGGCCCGCGCAACACCGCCGACGCGAGCGGCAACTACGTCTACACGGCGACCGGCACCGGCGACGTCGCGGTGCCACCCGGCACGTACCGGGTGACCGTCACCCGCGGCCCCGAGTACACGCTGAGCGTGACCGATCCGCTCGAGGTGCCGGCGGGCGGCAGCGTGCCGCTCACGGCCTCGATCGAGCGCGTCGTCGACACCCGCGGCTGGCTCGCCGCCGACTTCCACCAGCACTGCACCAACTCCGACGACTCACCGGTGGGGCGCCGCGACCGCGTGATCAGCAGCGTGGCGATGGGCCTCGAATACGTGGCCAGCACCGACCACGACTTCGTGACCGACCTCGAGCCGCTGGTCGCCGAGCTCGGCCTGGGCGCGATCTTCCACGCCATGCCCGGCAACGAGATCTCGACCCTCACGATCGGCCACTTCAACGCGTTCCCGCTGACACCCGACGGACGCATCCCCGACGGTGGCGCCCTCGACTGGAACAACTTGACCGCGGGCGAGATCTACGAGGGCGTCCAAGCGCGACCCCGCGCACCCGCTCACCCAGCTCAACCACGGCCGCTCCGGGCTCCTGGGGCAGCTCGACTACGTCGGCTACGACCGCGCCACCGGGACGAGCGAGCGGCCCTTCTACACGAACTTCGAGGCGATGGAGGTGAACCTGACGCAGGAGCTGTTGTTCGACTGGTACAGCCTCCTGAACCAGGGCTACACGTTCACCGCGACCGGCAACTCGGACACCCACCGCCTCAAGGGCAGCGAGGTCGGCCAGCTCCGGAACTACGTTCACGCCGGTACCGACGATCCGCGTGCCGTCTCGCCGAAGGCGCTGGTGGATCTGCTGCGCGCGCACCGCAGCACCTGGAGCTCCGGTCCATTCCTGACGATGGAGGTGAACGGACGGGCGCAGATCGGCGATCTCCTCACCGACACCGACCGCGTCGTCGACGTCCACGTGCGGGTGCAGGCGGCGCCGTGGATGGACGTGGACTTCGTCGAGGTGATCGGCAACGGCCTCCCGCTCGCGCACCTGCCGATACCGCCCTCGGTCTCGGTGATCCGCCTCGACACCACCGTGAGCCTGCGCCTCACCGAGGACACCTGGCTGGTGGGCACCGCGCTCGGCGACACCGTCGCCGCTCCCGCGCAGGACGAGCACCCCGCCGCGTTCACCAACCCGGTGTGGGTGGACGTCGACGGCAACGGCCGCTTCGACCCGCCGGGGCTCTTCTGACCCGCGCCGAGGTCCGGAAAGCCGCCTGCTGCGCCCTGTGGGGCCCCAAAATGCCCTATTTCGGGGCATTCACGAAACAGCCTGACAGCAACTTGCGACACTTTCCCCTGGCGGAAAGTGATCAAAATCAATGGCATGTTGTGATGAAATTCAATGGCGTCTGTAGTCGTCCCCGCGCCACCAAGGCGTCGGTGGCCCGCCGGCAGGGCGGCGCTCAGCGGCCGTTCGGTCCGAGGTTCACGACCAGCACGTCGGGCGGCGCATAGGAGCGAAACGGCACCTCGAGGGCGCCGACGCCGCGGCTCACGACCAGCGCGCCCGCGTGGGGCGGCGGGAGCTGGAAGCGCCCGTGGACGTACGGCGCGTTGATCTCGGCCTGGGGGATCCAGATCGGGCGCCCGCCCGGCAGCGCGATGTGGCCGCCGTGGGTGTGGCCACACACCGCGAGGTCGAAGCGGTGGCCGTCGAGCGCGTGCAGCGTGCATGGCGAGTGCATCAGCAGCACGCGCGTGCCGTTGGCATTGGCGAAGGCGCGGTCGGCGTCGGGGTCGCCGCTCCAGTACTCGTCGACGCCGCAGATCGAGACGTGATCGAAGGGCGCCGGGAGCCGCGCCGAGCGGTTGATCAGCACCTCGACGCCCGCGTCCTCGAGGCGCCGCGTGATGTGCAGGTAGTCGGCCCACAGGTCGTGGTTGCCGAGCACCGCGAACTTGCCGAGCGGTGCGTCGAGGCGCTCGGCGGCGCGCGCGATGACCTCGATGAAGCGCGCCTCGATGTAGATGAAGTCACCGCCGAGGAGCAGCACGTCGGGTTTGGCCGCGGCCATGCGCTCGAAGGCGAGCTCGATGAGCTTGGGATGTGTGGTCGGCCCGGCGTGGAAGTCGGACCCGAACGCGAAGGTGACCGGCCGCAGCCCGTCGGGCCACTCGGCCGCGGGCACGTCGTGGACCAGGGTGTGGACCGTTCGCTGTGCGCCCAGCGCGCGCGCCAGCCGCGCCGGCCAGCCGCCGACGGCGAGCCTGAGCACGAGGCGCTCGACGATCGGCCGCAGCCGACCGTAGTGACGTCCGCGGCCGAGGTAGCTCATGAGGGGATGCCGTACACGCCGCGCCACGCTCGAGCGCGGCTCCCGGGCACGAAGCCGAGAGCTTACCGTGCGGCGCGCGTCGCGCCACTGGCGCGGTGTCGTACGGCGCTCCAGGCGCGCGTGACGCCGCCCCCCCCCCCCCGCCCCCCCCCGGCGCCCGGCCGGACGGCGCGCCCCCCCCCCCGCCCCCCCCCGGCCGGCGGCCGCCTCGGCGGGCACCGACCCGCCCTCACCCGCCCGCGCGGCTCGGGCGAGGGCGGATCAGGAACCCGCCCCCCGCGAGCGGCACGCGCTCGACGCGGGTGCGGTAGGCGCGCTCGAGCCGCTCCTCGGTGAGGATCTCGGCGGGAGTGCCGCAGCCGACCAGGCGGTGCTCGGCGATGAGTGCGACACGGTCGGCGAACTCCGCGGCGAGGTTGAGGTCGTGGAGCGACGCGATCACGGTGAGGCCGCCCGCGGCGAGGCTCTTCACCAGCTCGAGGATCGTCATCTGGAAGTGGATGTCGAGGTGGGACGTGGGCTCGTCGAGGAGCAGCACGCGCGGCTCCTGAGCGAGCGCCATCGCGAGCCACACCCGCTGGCGCTCGCCGCTCGAGAGTGTGGTCACGCGCCGCTCGGCGAGCACGGTCGCCTCGGTGCGCTCGAGCGCGGCCATCACGATCGCGCGGTCGCGCTCGCCGAGCACCTCGAAGCGCCCGAGGTGCGGCAACCGGCCGAGCGACACCGCCTCCCACACGCGCAGCTCCTCCGGGCAGCGGATCGCCTGCTCGACCGACGCGAGGCGCGTCGCGACCGCGCGCGGCGCGAGCGACGCGACCGGCTCGTGGTCGAGGTAGACCGCGCCGTGGCTGGGCGCCAGCAACCCCGAGATGGCGCGCAGGAGCGTGGTCTTGCCCGCGCCGTTCGGTCCGACCAGCGCCACCAGCTCGCCGGTCCGCACCTCGAGGGTCACGTCGCGAAGCACCGGCGTGCCGTTGTAGCGAAGCTCGACCTCGTCGATGCGAACGTTCATGAGCGGCTCGGGGAGCGTCGGCGCTCCATCGCCGACCGCGGCGCGGGCGACCGGGTCACGCGTCCGCGCCCCACGGGCGGCGCCCGGCCGCGGTGCGACGCCTCAGCAGGTAGAGGAAGAACGGCGCGCCGAGGAGCGCCGTGAGGATCCCCACCGGGATCTCGGTGGGCTTGGCGATGGTGCGCGCAGCGGTGTCGCACGCGATCAGCAGGATCGCGCCCGCGAGAGCCGCCGTCGGTAACAGACCGCGGTGGTCCGGCCCGACCACGAGCCTGAGCGCGTGCGGCACGATCAGTCCGATGAAGCCGATCGTCCCCGCCGCGGCCACGCACGAGGCCGTGAGCAGCGCCGCCGCCACCAGCAGTGTGCGCTGCACCCACGCGGGGTTCACGCCGAGGTGCGCCGCCATCGCCTCGCCGAGGGCGAGCGCGTCGAGGTCGCGCGCGAACGCGAGCAGCACCGGCACGCACACCAGCACCACCAGCGCCAGCGGCCCCACCTGGTGCCACTGCGCGCCAGCCAGCCCGCCCATCATCCCGAACACGATGCCGCGGGTCTGGTCCGGGCTCGACACCACGATGCAGAAGCTGGTGATCGAGGCGAAGAGCGCCGAGAGCGCGACACCCGCGAGCACCAGCGTCGCGCCGTCGCTCACGGTGGAGCCGCTGCGGCCGAGGCGGTACACGATCGTCACCGCGAGCAGGCTGCCGCAGAACGCCGCCGCCGGCACGAAGGTGGGACTGATGCGATCGGCGCCCAGGGCGATCACCGCCGCGGCGCCCATGGTCGCTCCGCTGGAGAGGCCGAGGAGATAGGGCTCCGCGAGCGGGTTGCGGAAGATCCCCTGCATCACCGTGCCGGACGCCGCGAGCGCGAGCCCGACCAACCCCGCGAGGATCACCCGCGGCAAGCGCACGTCGCGGACGATGCGGCGCTCGGTCTCGCTGGCGCCGGCCGCCGGCTCGCGGCCGAGAGCGAGCTCCCGCACGATCTCCGCCACCCGCGCCGGACGGATCGTCACCGGCCCGGTGCCGACGCCGACCACGAAGGTGCTCGCGAGGAGCACGCCGAGCAGCACGATCGCGAGAGTCGCCGAGCTGCGTTTCACGGGCGCGCCTCCGCGGGTGGCGTGGAAGCGGTGGCCGGCGTCGGCACCGAAAACGCCTCGGGGTGCAGCCACGCGGCGACGCGGCGGATGGTATCGGGGAAGCGCGTCGACACCCACGTCGACGGCCGCACCGCAAGCACCCGTCCGGCGCGCACCGCGCGCAGGCTGGACACCACCTCGTTGGTGCGCGTCCAGTCGAGCTCGGACGGGTCGACGATGATGGCATCGGGGTCGCGGCGCAGGATCTCCTCGTAGCTGACCCGGTGGTACTTGGGCGTGTCGGCGAAGACGTTCTCGGCGCCCGCCCTCACGAGCAGCTCGTGCTCGGGCGTGCCGGCGCCGGAGGTGAGCGGCGGCGAGCCGGGCAGGGGATAGAGGAGCGCCACGCGGACCCGCGGCTTGCCCGCCACCCGTGACTCGATCTCCGTCACCTCGGTGGTGAGCTTGCGAGCGAGCTCGGGAGCGGCACGGCTCTCGCCGAGCACGGTACGTTCGACCTGCTCGATCGTCCGCAACACGCCGGCGATGTCGTCGGCCGGCGCTGGCGTGTAGACGAGCAGGCCCGCCGCTTCGAGCCCGTCGCGCGACGGACCGTAGGCGCCGAGCACCAGGTCGGGCTCGAGCGCCATCACCCGTTCGATGCTCACCGCGCCGAGCTCGCCGACGCGCGGGATCGCGCGGAAGCGCTCGGGGATCTCGGGCGACTCGGCCACCCCGACGACGCGATCGGCGATGCCGAGCTCGTCGACGATCTGCGCGAAGAGCAGCGGGCCGGCGACGACGATGCGCTTCACCGGTCCCGCGACGTGGACGGAGCGGCCACGATCGTCGGGAACGTCGACCGGAAACGCGGCGCGCGCGGCGCCCGCGATCACGAGCCCCACGCCGAGCGCGGCGGCCCAGGCGCCGCGCCAGGACACCGCCGCCGGCCTCACCGTGGGCCCGCTCACGCCGACCCCCGCTTCGTGGCGCGCTCGCGCTCACGGATCCGGGGTGGCCGGTCGAACGCCGGCGCGGGCGCGAGGTCGATCAGCGTGCGCAACGTGGCGGCCATGGCGCGCCCCGGATCGGCTGCGAACACGATGACCACGAAGTCGCCGATCTCGAACGGGCCGAGGGCGCTCTCGACCCGCGCCGCGTCGCGCGCGTTGCGGCGACTGAAGCTCGCGTCGACGTCCAGCAAGCGCAGCCCCGCCGCCTCCTTGCGCAGGATGAGGATGCCCGAGGCGCCCTCGCGCACCGCCGAATCACGCACTTGCCAGGTCTTTGGCGGATCGGAGTGGGCGCGCACCAGCGCCCCGCAGGCACTCCGGTCGAGCTCGACCTCGACGAGCTCGAGCCTTCCCACCCGCGGGACCTGCTCGAAGAAGTCGGCCAGACGCTCGCTGGCCCGAGGCGTGAGCGACGTTCCCGGCTTGGCGAACTCGACCCAGCCGTGGGCCTCGAGCTTCTCGAGCTCGGTGCGCACCACGCTCTCGGTCCAGCCGGTGCGCTCGACCAGCGTGCGGCGTCCGAGCGCGCCCTCGCGCAGGTGATGGAGCAGGCCCATCGAGAGGTGGGGCCTTTCCAATGGCTCTTTGTGGGTTATCATATCCCACCTTCCGATCGCGGACAGCCGCGGGAGAGCGGCCGAGGTGGGATAAGATATCCCACCATGACGGAGAAGACAACCCGAAGACGCGTGGGCCTCGTGCGGCCCACGCCCAGCCGAGGCGGGCCGCCACGTGGCGCCCCCCGGGCGCCCCACCCCGTCCGACGAGGTCGACGTGCCGAAGTCTCACGAGCGAGCTCCCGAGCGACGATCCGCCGCGCGCCACCTCCCGGCGCTCGTGGGCTGGCTCGCGCTCGCGGCGCCGGTCCCGCCCGCGTTCGGGGGCGAGAAGGTCGACCTCGCCGCGAACGACGAGCTCACCGAGACCGAGACCGTGGTGGTCCGGGAGGCGGGCCCGCCTCCCGACACCGGCGTTCGCGACGGCTCGGCCTTCGCCACGGTCCTCACCCACGAGCAGTTCGCGGGCACCGGTGCCGACCTCGGCGAGATCCTCGAGCGCACCGTCGGCGTGCAGGTGCGGAACTTCGGCGGGCTCGGCGACCTCTCCACGATCTCGATCCGCGGCTCGACGGCCGAGCAGGTCGAGATCTTCCTCGACGGCATCCCGCTCAACCGCGCCCTCGGGGGCGGTGTCGACCTCTCGACGCTGCCCCTCGGCAACGTCGAGCGCGTCGAGGTCTACCGTGGCACCGCGCCGGCCGGACTCGCGCTCTCGAACATCGGCGGCGCGGTCGAGCTGACGACCTCGCCGACCTACGGCGGCGACGAAAGCAGCGTGTCGCTCGGCGCGGGCAGCTTCGGCACCCTCGACGTCGCGGGCTCGCTGCGCCGAGCCATCGGCCCCGTGAGCGTGCTCACGAGCGGAGGCTACGCGCGCAGCGAGGGCGACTTCGAGTTCCTCGACGACAACGGCACGCCCAAGAACACCACCGACGATCGCACGGTCGCGCGCCGCAACAACGACTTCCAGAGCGTCTCCTTCCTCGGCAAGGGCGACACCGACCTGCCGTGGGACCTGAGCGCGGCGCTGGCCGACGACTTCTTCTGGAAGGACGAGGGAGTGCCGGGGATCGGCAGCAATCAGTCGGACTCGGCGCGGCTCGCCACGATCCGCAACCTCACTCACGTCCAGCTCCGCGGACACGGCTGGCAGGGCGGCGCCCTCGACGCCGAGCAGCGCTTCGAGGTCGGCTACCAGAGCGAGGCCTTCCAGGACCTGAAGGGGCGAGATCGGCATCGGCGCGCAGGACACCGACAACGTCACCCTCGGCTACGCGTCGGTGTCGCAGTCGACGTATCGCCCCATGGAGCACTGGACCCTCACCGCCGTCGCCGACCTGCGGCGCGAGGAGTTCCGCCCCTCGGACGCGCTCCTCGACCCCGAGGACGGCCCGACCAGCACCCGCGGCGCGCCTTCAACGCGGTGCTCGAGAGCGAGGCGCGCTTCCTCGACCGCCGGTTGGTGATCGATCCCGCGCTGCGCTTCGCGTACGTGGACGACGAGCGGCGTCCGTTCGGTCCCTTCGTCACCGGCGGCCCCGAGCATCAGGTCGATCGCCGGGTGACGTGGAAGGTCGGCGGACGCGGCTACCTGACCGAGTGGTTGGAAGCGCGCGGCAACGTGTCGACGGCCTTCCGCGCGCCGAGCTTCCTCGAGCTCTTCGGTGATCGCGGCTCGATCGTCGGCAACCCCAAGCTCGACCCGGAGCGCGGCTTCAGCTGGGACCTCGGCCTCGCGGTCACGCCGGAGGACGGCGAGCTGGTGCGCGCCGTGCGCCTCGAGGCGATCTACTTCTACGCCGACGTCGACGACCGCATCCTCTTCATCCAGAACAGCCAGCGCACCGCGGTCGCGGAGAACATCGCGCGCTCTCGCAATCAAGGTGTCGAGCTGACCGCCGCGGCGGCCTTCCCGGCCGGTTTCCGCGCCACCGCGAACGCGACCTTCCAGCGCACCGAGGACCTGTCGCCGTCGCCGAGCCGCCACGGCAACGACCTGCCGGGACAGCCGCGCACCGATGTGGTCGGGCGCGTCGAGTGGCGCGAGGCGCCGGTCACGCTCTTCACCGAGGTCGAGTACCTCGGCAAGAACTTCCTCGACCCCGCGAACCTCCAGGAGGTGAGCGACCGGTTCCTGGTCGCGGCGGGCTTCAAGCTGCGCGTGACCGACGAGCTCGGGCTCACCTTCGAGGCGCGCAACCTCGCCGACGATCGCGTGTCGGACGTGATCGGCTATCCGCTCCCGGGCCGCAGCTTCTTCGGCTCGATCGAGTGGCGCGCCGAGCACGAGGACGACGAGCGCGGCGCCGCGGCGTCCGCGCCGCCGCTGGCGCCGCCCGCGAGCGCCGGCGGCGACCCATGACGAACCCCCGGATGCGAGATCGCATCCTCGAACGCTCGGCCCCGTCACGGCCGGCCGAGCACCGGAGATTCACGATGAAGGGCACGGATTCGAAGAGCCTGATCGGGCTCGTAGGCGGCGTGGCGCTGTGCGCCTCGCTACTCGCTGGCTGCTCGAGCGGCGGTGGCGACGGACCAGGCGTCGGCACCACCGCCAACACCGCGGTGCTCACCACCACCGACTTCCAGACCGGCCGACTCGCGACGGTGAGCCTCACGGCGCCCTACGCGGTGGGCACGAACCTCGAGGACATCGGCTCCGACCCGGTGCTCCGGGTGTTCGACGGCAAGGTCGACGTGGTGAACCGCTCGGACGGCGAGAACGTCCAGGTGATCGACCCGGCGCAGGGCTTCGCCACGACCGCGCAGTGGAGCGCCGGGAACGGCTCCAACCCCCAGGACGTGCTGGTGCGCGGCACCACGGCGTTCGTGCCCCGCTACAACGAGGGATCCGCGGACGACCCCTTCAGCGACCTCCTGGTGATGAACCTGACCGACGGCTCGACCGTCGGCGCGGTCGACCTGCGGCCGTACGCCGACACCGCGACGGATCCGGCGATGCTGCCGCGGCCGTACTCGGTGATGGAGGTCGACGGGCTGGCGTGGGTGCTGCTGCAGCAGATCGACCCGAGCTTCGCGGTGTACGGCGTGGGCTGCTTCGTGATCGTCGACCCGACGTCGCGCGCGGTGGTCGGCGCGGTGGTCCTCGACGTGCAGAGCCCGAACGCGGCGGTGCGCTTCGGTGATTCGATCTACGTCGCCGCCAACGGTCAGTTCTCGATCCCGCCGACCCTCTCGGGTGGCGTGGTGAAGGTGGACGTGGCGACGCGCACCGCCGAGCTGCTCGTCGACGACGACGACCTGGGCTCGAACGTGAGCGACGTGGCGGTGGTGTCCGAGAGCAAGGGCTACGTGGTGGTCGCGAACGTCGACGACGACGGCGTCCCGGCCGGCACCAACGACGTGCGGGTGTTCGACCCGCGCTCCGGCGCGGTCGGGTCGACCGTCTACACGTGCCCGGGCTTCCTCCCCGACATCGCGTGGAACGGCGGCTCGACGCTGGTGGTCGCGTGCCAGGACTTCACCACCCCGGGCGTGCTGCTCATCGACACCGACACCGATCAGGTGGTGGCGGGTCCGCTCGACACCGGTTTGCCGCCCTTCAGCATCGGCTTCCTGCCGTGACGGAGCGCCGTGCGGCCCGCAGCAAAGGGGCTGCGAAGGCATCGGCGCGCCCCCGGTCTTCGCGGGGGACGGAGCCCCCGCGCTACGAACAACGCCGTAGCGACGGGGGTTCCAGCCCCCGTCGCCGGCTTCACGTGGGCTGGTGAGGGCGCCCCGGACCGAGCGCTTCACAGGGTTGTCTTGGTCGGCGGCGGCGTCCGCTCGGGGAAGAGCGCCTTCGCGCTGCGGCGGGCGATGGGACTCGGCGCGCGCCGCGTGTTCGTGGCCACGGCGCAGCCCTTCGACGACGAGATGCGTGATCGCATCGCTCGTCACCAGGCGGAGCGCGCGGCCGAGTTCGCGACCATCGAGGAGCCGCTCGCGGTGCCCGAGCGGCTCGCGGCGCTGACCGACGTCGATGTGGTGCTGATCGACTGCCTGACGCTCTGGCTCTCCAACCTGCTGCTGCGTGGTGACGACGAGCCCGTCATCGCCGCCGCGGTGGCGCGGCTCGCCGAGGTGCTCGCCACGCGACGCTTCCACGTGGTGCTCGTGACCAACGAGGTGGGTATGGGCATCGTGCCGGAGAGCGCGCTCGGGCGGCTCTTCCGCGACGTCGCGGGGCGCGCACACCAGGAGCTCGCCGCGTGCGCCGACGAGGTCTACTTCGCGGCGCTCGGGCTGGTGCTCAAGCTCAAGCCGAGCGAGCTCGTCGCGGCTCCCGGCGGCGAGGTTCCATGAACGACGTGCCCGCCACGCTTCTCGAGCGGACCCGAGCCGCGATCGTGCCACCCGACGAATCGGTCGCGGCGGTCACGCAGCACGTGCTCGATTTCAAGACCAAGCCGCGCGGCAGCCTGGGCCGGCTCGAGGGACTCGCGTGCAGGCTCGCCGCGATGCAAGGCGTGGCGAAGCCGCAGTTACCCACCAAGGCGGTGGTGGTGATGGGCGCCGACCACGGCGTCGCCGCCGAGGGCGTGAGCGCCTACCCGAGCGAGGTGACGCGACAGATGCTGCTCAACTTCGCGGCCGGCGGCGCGGCGATCAACGTGCTCGCGCGCCAGGCCGGTGCGCGGCTGGTGGTGATCGACATGGGTGTGCTCGAGCCGCTGCCCGAGGCCTGCGGTGTGCGCGCGGAGCGGGTCGGCGCCGGCACCCAGAGCTTCGTCCGAGAGCCCGCGATGACCGAGGCGCGGGCGCTCGCCGCGCTCGCCGTGGGGATCGGCGTCGCGGACGAGCTCGTCGACGACGGCGTCGGGCTGATCGGCCTGGGCGAGATGGGGATCGGCAACACCACCTCCGCCACGGCCCTGGTGGCGGCGTTCACCGGCGCTGCACCCGACACGATCACCGGCCGCGGCACGGGGATCGACGACGCGGGCTGGCTGCGCAAGGTCGACGTGGTGCGTCGCGCGCTCGCGCTCCACGGCCTCGCGCTCGGCGCGGAGCGGTCGGCCCCTGCCGATCCGCTGCGCGTGCTCGCGTGCCTCGGCGGCTACGAGATCGCCGGCCTCGCGGGAGTCGCGCTGGGCGCCGCCGCGCGGCGTGTGCCGGTGCTCCTCGACGGCTTCATCTCGACCGCCGCGGGCCTGGTGGCGGCGCGTCTCGCGCCGCTCGCCGCGGGCTACTTCGTGGCGGCGCACCGCTCCGTGGAGGTCGGGCACCGGGTGGCGCTCGAGGCGCTCGGGCTCCGCCCGCTCCTCGATCTCGACATGCGCCTCGGCGAGGGCACGGGGGCCGCGCTCGCCATGGGGATCGTCGACGCCGCGCTCGCGATCCTTCACGACATGGCGACGTTCGAGTCGGCCGGCGTCGCCGACACCGGGCGCTGACCGTGCTCGCCCGCACGTGGCGGCGCTTCGCGCTCGCGGTGTCATTCCTCACCCGGATCCCGCTGCAGGCGGGCGAGGTGGACGGCGACGACCTCGCGGGGAGCCTGGTGTGCTTCCCGCTGGTGGGGCTCGCGCTCGGCGGCTTGCTCGCGGTGGTGGCGAGCGTGTTACCGGCGGCGCTCCCCGCCGAAGCTCGCGGGGTGCTGGTGGTGGCGGTGCTCGCGCTCGTCACCGGCGGGCTCCACCTCGACGGCCTGGCGGACGTGTTCGACGCGCTCGGCGGTGGTCGCGGCTCGCGCGAGCGGATGCTCACGATCCTCGACGATCCGCGCACCGGCGCCCACGGCGCGGCGGCGCTGGTGCTCGCGCTGATCGCCAAGGCGAGCGCCCTGGGCGCGCTGGTGGCGCGCGGCGAGCTCGTGGCGGTACTCGCGATGCCGGTGGTGTCGCGGGCCGCGGTCGTGGCGCTGGTGGTGCTCTTCCCCGCGGCACGCCGCGAAGGCCTCGCGCACGCGTTCCACGAGCGCGCGCGGGGCTCGCACCTCGCCGGAGCGGCGTGGTTCGCGGCGCTCGTGATGGCCGCGCTCGGTGGCGCGACCCTCCTCGCGCCGACGCTCGCCGCGCTCGCGGCTGCGCTGGCGATGGCGGGGTGGATGAAGTGGCGACTCGGTGGGCTGAACGGCGACGTCTACGGCGCCGCCCTCGAGCTCGCCGAGGTCGCGTTCGTGCTGGTGGCCGCGGCGCGAGCGTGAGCCACACCCCAGCGAACCGAACCGCGATCCCAGCTCCCGTTTCGGAGGGCTCGCCTCCTGGCGGGCCGGGTCCGGCGGACCGCCGGGAGGCCGCCTCCCGAAGGAAATCGTGCGGAGCGTGGGCTCGTGATCCGGTGGCGCACCATTCACTCCGTCCGCGGGCGCAGCAGATCGCGGGCGAGCATCGCGACCGCGACCGCGCACAGGCCCCCCCCGATCGGCACCAGCACCACGAACAGCGAGGGGTCACCCTCCGCCGCGCCGAAGCCGCCCAGGAAGAAGCCCACGGGCACCAGCGGCGCGCCGAACCGGAGCAGCGCCGCCGCGCGCGCGCGGCGTGCGCCCTCGCTCATGTGCCGGGCGGCGGTGAGCGCGAAGATCACGTTGATCGCGCCGAGGAGGGTCCCGTGCGCGTGTGCCAGCGTCCACAGCTCGCGCCGCAGGCGTGAGTCCTCGTAGAAGGGCAGCTTCACGAAGTGGAACGACTCGAGCACCAGCCCGCCGACGAGGAAGACCGCGATCATCGTCCAGCCCAGCCGCAGGCAGGCGAGGCACGCGGGGTCCATCGGCTCGGACGGTCGGCTGGGCTTGCTCATTCGTCGCTCTCTCCCGCGCCGGCGATCACTCGCCGACGTCGATCTCCTTCGAGGCGGTGAGTCGCAGCGCCACCACGCTGGCGGCGGCGTCGCGGTCGAGCTGGTGATCCGGTCCCACGAAGGTGCCGGCCGGCGGCGGTGGTAAGGCCCGGCCGCCCTCGCGCGTGAAGTCGGTCCAGCGGCTCTCGATCGTGGCGAGCGCCGCGGTCCGCGCCGGCGGGTCCGCGATGTAGTCGAAGGCGCGGGCGCTCTCGACCAGCGGCGCGGCGCCCGCCTCGGTGGCGACGTCGATCAAGCTCTGCCGCGCGAGGAACCGGATCGTCGGATAGTCGTCGCGCAACGCCTCGAGGAGCAGCGGCACGACGAACGCGGCACGCGCCTCGACGTTGAGCGGGCTGTCGCGACGCCCCGCCATCCTGGCCGCGACCGCGCGCGGCACGGGGTCGCGGCCCAGCAGCTCGCTCACCAGCGACGGCGCCTCGAGCGGGCCGCCGTCCGCGCGGCCGCCCGGAAGCCGGTACTTCTCGCCCCACCACTTGCGGGTCGCCTCCGCCGCCCACGCCGCGGAGCGATCGAGGTGGCAGTTGGTGCACGCGTTCGGGCGGCCGCTCTCCGCGTCGCGCGCCGGGTCCGGGTTCTCGATGTGGTGCGAGCGATGGATCGCGAGGATCCCGTAGACCGCGCGCGGCATGTGGCACTCGTAGCAGCTCGAGCCCGAGCCCGCGGGGTCGTGGTGGGTGTGCGCGGCCACGTCCGAGACGATCCGCGCGTGGCACGAGCGGCACGCCTCGTTGGTGCGCATCGCGGGCTCGATCTGCCCGGCGACGTCGCCGCCGTGCATCGTGTGGCACGAGGTGCAGGTCAGGGCGCCCTTCTCGTAGCAGGCGGACATGCGGATGCCCTGGTACTCGTAGGCGCTGAGGCGGGGCGTGCCGTCGCCCCAGAAGCGCTTCTTCACGAGCCCCGGGTTCCACGGCGGCCCGGGGGTCTCGGCGTGCATCGGCGTCACGCTGTCGGTGAGCTTCTCGCCGGCGCGGTAGACGGGGCCGGTATGCATCCAGTCGCGGATCGATCCCGGCGGGTTGGCGAGGCGCTGGCCGTGGCACTGGCCGCACACGTCGACGCTGCGCTCCTTGTCGAGGCGGTCCGGGTTCACGATCGTCGGATCGGCGCGCCCGGTCACGTGGAGGAGGTAGCGGCGTAGCGGATTGCGGTTGCGCGCCGTGTGCTCGCCGCCGGGGCCGTGGCAGCTCTCGCAGGAGATGCCGAGCTCCGCGACCTTCGACTCGTACTTGCCGTCGAACTCCCAGCTCACGCGCTCACCGCGGCGCGCGCGCGCCTGCAGCTCGTCGTAGTTGAGGCTGCCGGGGCGGGGGCTCGTGTTGTGGCAGAAGATGCAGTTCTGGTTCCACAGCGCGAGATAGGCGTTGTAGTTCTTCGAGTCGTCGCTCAGGAAGGCGCCGTTCAAGTGGATCCAGCGCTTCTCGCCGATGTGCCAGACCAGCGGGATCCGGTAGTAGTTGTCGCAACCGTCGCCGGGGTTGTCGGCGAGGTACTGCTGGTAGCGGTGCGAGCCGACCGTGCGCGTGACGTGGAGCGTCTTCGAGACGCCCCCCTCGGTGGTCAGGTAGTCGATGAAGAACTGGCCATCCTTCTGGTAGGGACGCGCCGAGATCCCGAAGTAGCGGACGACCTGGCCGTCGAAGGCGCCCTGCACCGACGAGGGAGTGGCCTCCTGGGTCATGGTGCGGTGGAACGTGCGGTGCCACGACGCGAAGTGGTCGGGGTGGCACGACTCGCACGTGCCCGACCGCGCCCACGGCGCCTCGCGATGGCGAAACGGCGTCGCGAGGTCCTTCGAGAAGAGCAGCGGAGCGGCCGCGGCGGCGCTCGCGACGACGGCCAGCGCGCCCACCGCGATCCGCGCCGCGAGCGAGCCGGGGAGGCGAAGACGCGCCATCCAGGGATCGTAGCAGGCTCGGTTGCGAGCCGCGATCGCTCGCGCCACCGCAACATCCGTTGCGAAGCACGTTGCCGGGTGCGGCGAGCCGGGCCTCTTCCCTTGCCTTTCTGGGACGATCGGGGAGACTGCTCGCCGAAAACAGTCCAGCGCGGAGGCCCAAGCCATGGCACGGTGGAGCGACGAAAATCGATTCGGCAGGACGAATCCGGTGGCCCGCCAGGCGTTGCGGTGGCTGCCCGGTCTGGCGCTCGCCGTCGGGCTCGGCTGCGGCAACTCGACGGTCGAGGAGGAGCCCCCCCCGCCGCCTGGCGATCAGGTCGCGCCGCGCGCGAGCATCGACTTCCCGCCGCCGGCGAGCTTCACGGATCGGCCGCAGATCCGCGTCTCCGGCACCGCGAGCGACGACGCGTCCGGGGTCGCCGGTGTGAAGGTGAACGGAGTCGCCGCGACGTCCGGCGACGGCTTCGCTCATTGGACCGTGGAGGTGCCCCTCGAGCTGGGCGCGAACACCCTCACCGTCGAAGCGACCGACGGCTCGGGCAACGTCGCCGCAGGCGCCGACTCCGCGAGCATCGAGGTCGCCGGCATGCTCGAGAACCCGCGCGGCGGCACGCTCGGCGTGGACGGTCAGGTGCTGTTCGCGGACGCGGGCTTGCAGTCGGTGGTCAGCTTCGATCCGGCCACCGGTCAGCGCGCCGAGCTGTCGAGCGTGATGCGCGGTTCGGGCCCCGAGCTGGTGACGCCGGTGGACCTGGTGCAGGCCGCGGGCTCGGGTGAGCTGGTGGTGCTCGACGCCAACGCCGACGGGCCGGCGGTGTTCGTGATCGACGCGGGCGGTGGCCGGCGGCTCCTCTCGAGCCCGTCGTCCGACGTGGGCACGCCGCTGCTCGCGCCGAGCGCGATCGCTCTCGACACGAGCGCCGGACAGGTCCTGGTCCTCGACACGGGCGCCGCGGCGATCGTGACCATCAACCCAGCCAACGGTGATCGCGACGTCCTGAGCGGTCCGGCCGTCGGCGCCGGTACGCCCTTCGGCGCGCCGCGCGGGTTCGTCGTGGACGCGGCCGACGAACGCATCTACGTCACCGACAGCACGCTCCAGGCGGTGGTGGTCGTCGACACCGCGAGCGGGGATCGCGCGGTCCTCTCCGACGCCACGCACGGCGCAGGCCCGGCCTTCGGGTTCCCGGCCGGCATCGCCCTCGATGCCGGCGCCGGCCGCCTCCTGGTCGCCGACATCTCCGCCCTCGACCAGCTCGTCGCCGTGGATCTCACCAGCGGCGACCGCACGGTGATCTCGGGTGTCGGCGCGGACTCGAGCACCACGCTCGAGGGGACCGAGGACCTGATCCTCGACGCCGCGCGCCACCGCGTCGTGGTCCCGTCCGGCGCTCGTGCCGGCGCCCTCGCCATCGACACGACGAGCGGCGCCCGCTCGGAGTTGATCTCGCCGCAGGTCGCGGCGGGGCCAGAGTTCCAGCAGCTCCGCTCGCTCGCGCTCGACGCGGTGCACGGTCGCGCGCTGGTGGTGGACGGCGGTGCGGGGGCGGTGCTGAGCGTCGACCCCGCCACCGGCGCCCGCGAGGTGCTGTCGGGCGCGAGCCGGGGCGGCGGAGTCGCCTTGGTCGATCCGCGCGGCGCGGCCGTGGACGCCTCGAAGGACCGCGCGCTGGTGGTCGACTCGGGTCTCGAGGCGCTGATCGCGGTGGCGCTCGCGAGCGGCGATCGCACCGTGCTGTCGAGCCCGTCACTCGGTGTCGGGCCGTCGTTCGCGAACCCGGTGCGGCTCGCCCTCGATCCGGCCGGAGGGCGTGTGTTCGTCCTCGACTCCGGGCTCAACGCCATCCTCGCCGTCGACCTCCTCAACGGCGACCGCGTCGTCGTCTCGGACGCGGATCGTGGGACCGGGCCCGTGATCGGCGCGGGCGGCGACCTGGCGCTCGACGATCAGCACGATCGGCTGCTGGTCACGGACACCACCCTCGACGCGCTGCTGGCCGTGGACCTGGTCACCGGCAATCGCACGACCCTGTCGGCCGACGGTGTCGGCACCGGGCCGACGCTGGCCGGCCCGCGCGGCCTGCTCGTGGACTCGGCCGGTACCCGGGTGCTGCTCACCGATGGCGGGATCGACGCGGTGGTGTCGGTCGACCTCGACAGCGGCGACCGCACGATCGTCGCGGACGCGCGGATGGGCCTCGGTCCGCGCTTCCACGCTCCGGCCGACATCGTGGGCGGACTGAACGGTGCGGACGCGTGGCTCGTCGACCTGTCGCTGGGCGCGGTCTACGCGTTCTCGACCGGCGACGGCGATCGCGTCATCGTGTCGCGTTGAGCCCGACGGCCGGGCGCGCGCAAGAACCCCGTGGAAGCGGAGACCGACCGATGAAGTTCACGATGGCGCTGGCGCTCACCCCCCCCGAGCAGTACCTGCCGCTCGCGCGCGCGGCCGACGAGGCGGGGCTCGACTCGATCGCGCTGCCCGACTCGGTGTTCTTCCCCGAGAAGGTGTCGGCCGAGTACCTGTACACCGCCGACGGCAGCCGCTTCTGGGACGCGGAAACGCCCTGGCTCGAGCCATGGGTGGCGATCCCCGCGATGGCGGCGGTCACGACGCGCATCCACTTCTACACGCACGTGCTCAAGCTCGCGATCCGCAACCCCTTGCTGGTGGCGAAGACCGTGGGCTCGGCGGCGGTGCTGTCGGGGAATCGGGTCGGGCTCGGAGTCGGGCTCGGCTGGATCCCCGAGGAGTTCGCGTGGTGCGGCACCGACTACAAGACCCGCGGCGCGCGCGCCAACGAGGCCATCGAGATCCTCAAGCTGGTACTCGGCGGCGGCATGGTCGAGTACCACGGCCAGCACTACGACTTCGACCGGCTGCAGATGAGCCCGGCGCCGACGCGGCCCGTGCCGATCTACGTCGGCGGCCACTCGGCGCCAGCGATGAAGCGCGCGGTGCGCCTCGGCGATGGCTGGTGCGCGGCGATGGCCACCGAGGAAGAGATCAAGGGCTACATCGCCGAGCTGAAGCGGTTGCGCACCGAGGCCGGGCGCGAGAACGAGGCGTTCGAGATCCAGGTGGCGTGCACCGACGTCTTCGACCTCGACGGCATGAAGCGCCTCGCGGAGGCCGGCGTCACCGACTACATCACGGCTCCTTGGATGTTCGCGGGTGTCGGGCCCGACGAGCCGGTCGAGGCGAAGGCCGACGGCATCAAGCGCTTCGCCGAGCAGTTCGTCGCGCCGTTTCGCCGCTGAGCCGGGGACCGGGATCGCGCCGTCGTTCGCGACGGATCGCTCGATGACCCGGTATGGAGGGCGCGCCTCTGGCGCACCGCCCCTCTGGGCCTCAGGCCACCGGCCGGAACAGGATCGCCGCCACGAAGAGCGCCACCCACGCGGCGATCTCGTAGGTCTCCGAGCGCGGCTGCGCCCGGCGCAGCGCGCCGTTCAGGTGGACCGCGATCATGAGCGCCGAGCTGCCGCTCAGCAGGTCGAAGAAGAGGGGGGGCTCCGGCGGGGTGCGCCGCGGCGCGGAAGGCGCCCCAGCACAACATGCACACCACGCTCGCGAGACAGCGCCCGAAGTAGACCGCGAGCCGCGTGTCCTCAGGGATCCACCAGCCGAGCGCGCGGGCCCAGCCGAGCGGGCTCACCAGCATCGGCACGCCGAGAACGGCGAGGGTGCCGACGCCGAGCAGCATCAGGAAGGGGCTCGCGTGGATGGACCAGAGGCCGATCATGGCGACGGGGAGCGGTGCAGGCGACGATCCTTCCAGCGCGTGCTCTCCTACGCTCGGTCGAGCGCCGAGCGCTTTCGTTTCACGATCGGCGGCGGGTGATGAGCTGGCGGCGAGCGATGCTGGTGTGGTGCGCGCTGGTGGTGGCGGAGGTGGTGCACGGCACGCTGCGCGTGCTGCTGCTCGTGCCGGTGGTGGGTGACTTCCGCTCGCGGCAGCTCGCGGTGTTCAGCGGGGCGGCGATCATCCTGACGATCGCGGTGCGGTCGGCGCGCTGGATCGGCGCACGTAGCGACCGCGAGCGTCTCGCGGTCGGCGCCGTGTGGATGGCCGGCATGCTGGCGTTCGAGATCGGCGCAGGTCGTCTGCTGGCGCGCCTCTCGTGGGAGCGGATCGTCTCCGACTACGACCTCGTCCACGGCGGGCTCTTGCCGATCGGGATGACGGTGCTCTTCTTCGCGCCGCTCCTCGCCGATCGCCTGCAGCGCTGGCGCGCGGGCCGGCACCGATGAGCTCGAGCGACCGTGCCGAGATCCGTGTGCTCGCGATCTCGGGGAGCCTGCGGCGCGCCTCGTCCAACACCGCGCTGCTCCGAGCCGCGGCGCTCCTGGCGCCGCCCGGAACGACGATCGAGCTCTTCGAGGGGCTCGACGAGCTGCCGCACTTCAACCCCGATCGCGAGCACGAGGCCTGTCCCGCCCTCGATCGGCTGCGTCGCGCCGTGGCGGCGTGCGACGGCCTGCTCTTCTCGACGCCGGAGTACGCGCATGGCGTGCCGGGCTCGCTCAAGAACGCGCTCGACTGGCTGGTGGGCGGGCACGAGTTCACCGGCAAGCCCGTCGCGGTGCTCAACCCGTCGCCGCACTCGACGTTCGCCGTGGCGTCCCTGGTCGAGACCGTGCGCACCATGTCGGGGCGCTTGGTCGAAGCCGGCTCGACCACCGTCGCGCTGCGGAGCAGCAAGCTCTCACCCGAGGCGATCGCGGCCCACGCCGACGTGGCGCCGGCCATCCGCGGAGCGCTCGGCGCGTTCGCCCGCGCGATCGAAGCGTACCGATGCGACCCCAATTACCTGCCACCCACGAGGGAACCATGAATCGGATCGTGCTGGTCACCGGCGCAGGATCGGGAATCGGCGCCGCCACGGCGGCGGTGTTCGCCACCGACGGCTCGCACGTGGTGTGCGTGGACGTCGACGGGCCCGCGGCGGCGGCGACCGCGCGGGCGCTCTCGGCTCGGGGACACTCGGCGTCGAGCGCGGCGCTCGACGTCCGTGACGAACACGACTGGGAGCAGGTGGTGGGCCGCTCGATGGCCGACCACGGCCGCCTCGACGTGCTGGTGAGCTGCGCGGGCGTGTCGTCCGGGAGCCCGCTGGCCGACACCGAGCTCGGCGAGTGGCGGCGCGTGCTCGCCACCAACCTCGACGGCGCCTTCCTCGCGACCAAGCACGGGCTGCGCGCGATGCGCGAACGGGGCGGCGTGATCGTGCACGTCGGCTCGGCGTCGGGGATCCGCGCCGCGCCGGGGGCCGCGGCCTACTCGGTGAGCAAGGCGGGTCTCGGCATGCTGGTGCGGGTGGCGGCGAAGGAGTGCCGCGACGGCGGCATCCCGGTGCGAGTGTGCGCGGTCAGCCCGGCGGGCGTGCGCACGCCGATGTGGGAGCGGATGCCGTTCTTTCAGGAGATCGTCACGCAGACCGGCTCGGTCGCAGCCGCCTTCGACGCGCTGGAGCAGGGTGGGGGTGGGAAGTTCTCGGACCCCGAGGACGTGGCGCGGGTGATCCGCTTCCTCGCCTCCGACGACGCCCGCCACCTCAACGGCGTCGAGATCCCCGCCGACTCGGGATACGTCCTCTAGCCGGCCGCCCGCCTCGATGCGGACCGCGGGAGGGCTCACGCCCTCCCCTACGCTCGCGCGGGTTCGCGGCGTTCGGGTGGGGAACACGTCGCGTGCCCGGTGACCGCTGGGAACGACCGCGATCGTTTCCTGGCGCCCGACGGAGCGGGCGCGCTCCAGCCGATCGAGCGGGTCTGGAGGGCCCGCCTCCGGCGGGCCGGGGTTCCTGGGGCGGACGCGAGCGCGCGACGCGATCCGGGCTGCATCACCGCGCTCAGGCGGCGTAGTTCTCGAGCTTGGCGATGATGTACATCATCACCTCGTCGGCGCCGCCGCCGATCGAGCCGAGGCGCGAGTCGCGCCGGTAGCGGCTGATCGGGTACTCGTTCATGTAGCCGTAGCCGCCGTGGAACTGGACGCCCCGGTCGGCGACCTCCCGGCTCAAGCGGCACGAGGCGAGCTTGGCCATCGAGGTCTCACGCACGCAGTCCTCGCCGGCGGCGATCATCCGCGCGCAGTGATAGTTGAGCTGGCGGGCGAGCTCGATCTGGGTCGAGAGCTCGGCGAGCTTGAACTGGATGTACTGCTTGGCGATGAGCGGCTTGCCGAACGCCTCGCGCTGCTTGAGGTACGCGACGGTCGCGTCGAGCGCTTTGCGCGCGCCCGCCACCGCGCCGAACGCGGCGACCATGCGCTCCTTCTGGAACTGCCGCATCTGGTAGATGAAGCCGAGCCCCTCGTCGCCGATGCGGTTGGCGACCGGCACGCGCACGTCGTCGTAGACCAGCTCGGCGGTGTCGGACGACAGGTTGCCGACCTTGTCGAGCTTGCGCGCCACCGAGAACCCGGGCGTCTTGGTGGGCACCACGATGAGCGTGAAGCCGTGGTGGGCGGCGTCCTTGTCGGTCTTGACGAGTGTCGTGACGTAGTCGGCCTGGGTGCCGTTGGTGATGAAGATCTTGCGGCCGTTGATGACGTAGTGGTCGCCGTCGCGGCGCGCGGTGGTCTGGATGCCGAACACGTCCGAGCCGGCGGCGGGCTCGGTGACGCCGATGGCGCCCACCATCTCGCCCTTGATCGACGGCGCGAGGAACTGCTCCTTCAGCTCCTCGCTGCCGAAGTCGTGGAGGGCGGGCGTGCACATGTCGCTCTGCACCATGATCGCCATCGGGATGCCCGAGCAGTTGCACGAGCCGCCCATCGCCTCGGCGTAGGCCGCCGTCCACCAGTAGTCGAGACCGGAGCCGCCGTACTTCGGGTCGTAGGTGATCCCGAAGAGGCCGAGCTCGCCGCAGCGCTTGAAGACCTGGTGCGCCGGGAAGATGCCCTGGTTCTCCCACTCCTCGACGTGCGGGTTGACCTCTTTCTCGAAGAAGTCACGCACCGTCTTCATGAAGGTGTGCTGCTCGGGAGTGAAGTAGTCCATGGCTCTCGTCCTTCTCCGGCGGGCGCGAGCGCCGCGCCGTCGCTTCGGTGGTGAGTCGGCTGGGTGGGGTGCTTCAGGCGGCTTCGATGTCGACCAGGAGGTCGCCCGGCTTCACCTGGGCGCCCTCGACGGCGCGCACCTCGGTGACCTTGCCGTCGTACGGCGCGCAGAGCGTCGTCTCCATCTTCATGGCCATGATCACGACCACGGCCTGACCCTTCGCCACCAGGTCGCCCGCCTGGACCATCACCTTGATGACCTGACCGGGCATGGGCGGCGTGATGTGACCGCCGGCATCCGCGGCGCCGGCGCCGCTCTTGCGCCGCTTCTCGAGGACCTCGGGCGGCACGACCGCGTGGTGCTCGCCGCCGATCGAGACGTGCTGGGCGTCGTCGCCGGCGGCGACGTGGACGATCGTCTGGCGCCCGTCGAGCTCGAGGAGCGCGCGCGAGCCGCCGATCGGCACGTAGCGGGCGCGGAACAGGCGCTCGGCGCCCTCGCCCTCGGCGGGCGTGATCGTGACGCGGGCGAAGCCGTCGACTTCGACGTCGACGCGCACCCGCACGGTGCGCTCTCCGATCTGATAGTTCAGGCTCATCGCTCGACCGTCACGAGTTGAGGGTCCAGGCACCGAGGCGATTCCACGGGGAATCCGGGCCGAGGACGTTCGGGTCCGCGGCGGCTGAGCCCGTGGCGGCGGCGCGCGCGGGCCGGCTGCGCGCGGCGAGGGCGGCCGCCACCACCGCCTCGAGCTCGTGCGCCGTGGGCTGCTTCCAGGCCGCGAAGTGCTTGGTGAGGAAGTCGGTGGCGAGCTCGCCGGCGACGAAGGCCGGGTGGTTCAGGATGTCGCGCAGGTACGCGGTGGGAGTGGCGATGCCGAGGACCGTGAAGCGATCGAGCGCCTTCACCAGCCGCCGCCGCGCGGTCTCGCGGTCATCGCCGAACGCGATCAGCTTGGCGAGGATCGGGTCGTATTCGAACGGCACCGTGTAGCCGGCGTAGACGCCGCTGTCGACGCGGATGCCGGGCCCCTGCGGCTCCTCGTACGCGAGGATCTTGCCGGGGCTGGGCCGGAAGTCGTGCGCGGGATCCTCGGCATAGATCCGCACCTCGATCGCGTGGCCGCGCCGCACCACGTCGCTCTGGGTGAGCCCGAGCGGCTCGCCAGCGGCGACCTCGATCTGCTTCTTCACCAGGTCGATGCCGGTGACGGCCTCGGTCACCGGATGCTCGACCTGCAGCCGCGCGTTGATCTCGAGGAAGTAGAAGTTTCGGTCGGCGTCGACCAGGAACTCGACGGTGCCGGCGTTGGTGTAGCCGGCCGCCTGCGCTGCGCGCACCGCGACCTCGCCCATGCGGTTGCGGAGGTCCTCGTCGACCACGACCGACGGCGACTCCTCGATGATCTTCTGATGGCGGCGCTGGATCGAGCACTCGCGCTCGCCGAGGTGGATGCACCGGCCATGCTGGTCGGCGAGGATCTGCACCTCGACGTGGCGCGGCGACATCACCATCTTCTCGAGGTAGACGGTGCCGTCACCGAAGGCGGAGGTGGCCTCGCGTACCGCCGCGGCGTGGTCGGCCTCGATCGTCTCCGGCCCGAACACCACGCGCATGCCCTTGCCGCCACCGCCGGCGGCGGCCTTGAGCAGCACCGGATAGCCGAGCTTGCCCGCGGCTGCGGCGAGGCGCGGCACGGTCCAGTCCTCGGCGGGGGTGCCGGGCGTGACCGGGACGCCGTGCTCCATCATGAGCTTGCGCGACTCGGTCTTGCTACCGAGGAGCTGCATCGCGTGGGGGGGCGGGCCGATGAACGTGACGCCGTTCTCGGAGCAGGCCTCGGCGATGAGGGGACGCTCGGAGAGGAAGCCGTAGCCCGGATGGAGCGCGTCGGCGCCGGTGGCGCGGCACGCGTCCATGAGCTTGGCGACGTTCAGGTAGCTCTCGGCGGGCGCCGCCGCGCCGAGATGAACGGCCTCGTCGGCCTCGAGGACGTGGAGCGCCCGGGCGTCCACGTCCGAGTACACGGCCACGGTGCCGAGGCCGAGCTCGCGGCAGGTGCGGATGATCCGCACAGCGATCTCGCCCCGGTTCGCGATCAGGACCTTTCGAATCATGGCTCTCGTTGGAGGGACGCGGTCCCTCGCGTCCGCGGCGATGGAAAGGATTCGAATCCTCCGGCTGCGAGGGACCGCAGCCCTCCAGCACGAGCGGTGCGTGCCTGCGTCGGATCGATCACGCTCCGTCCCCTCAGAATCTGAAAACGCCGTGGCCGAACGGGTCCATCGGCGCGTTGAGGGAGGCGCTGAGCGCGAGCCCGAGCACGTCGCGGGTCTTGGCGGGGTCGATGATTCCGTCGTCCCAGAGCTTCGAGGTGGCCGCGTAGGCGTTGCCTTCCTGCTCGTACACCTCGACCACCGGCTGGCGGATCCACTGGATCGCACCCTCGTCGAGGAGCTGCTCGCCGTCGCGCGCGAGCTGGTCCTGCTTGATCGAGACCAGCACGTCGGCGGCCTGCTCGCCGCCCATGACCGAGATGCGGTGGTTGGGCCAGGTCCACAGCCAGCGCGGGCCGTAGGCGCGGCCGCACATCGCGTAGTTCCCGGCGCCGAACGAGCCACCGATCATCACCGTGAACTTGGGGACCGTGGCGCACGACACCGCCGCCACCATCTTGTGGCCATCCTTGGTGATGCCCTTGGCCTCGTACTCGCGGCCGATGATGAAGCCCATGATGTTCTGCAGGAAGACCAGCGGGATCCGCATCGAGTCGCAGATCTGCACGAACTGGGCGCCCTTGAGCGCGCTCTCGCTGAAGAGCACCCCGTTGTTGGCGAGGATCCCGACCTTGAGGCCGTGGATGTGGGCGAAGCCGGTCACCAGCGTGGTGCCGTAGCGCGCCTTGAACTCCTCGAACTCGCTGCCGTCGACGATGCGCGCGATCACCTCGCGGACGTCGTACGGCTTGGCGATCTCGGTCGGCACGATCCCGTAGATCTCCTCGGGGTCGTACTTGGGATCCTGCGGCTCGCGGCTCGGCACGCGCGCCTTGGTCGGCAGGTTGATGTTCTGGGCGAGGTCGCGAGCGATCGCCAGCGCGTGCTCGTCGTTCTCGGCGTAGAAGTCCGCGACACCCGACTGGCTGCAGTGGACGTCCGCGCCGCCGAGGTCCTCGGCGCTCACGACCTCGCCGGTGGCGGCGCGCACCAGCGGCGGACCTCCCAGGAAGATGGCGCCGGTCTTCTTCACCTGCACGACGAAGGTCGACATCGCCGGCACGTAGGCGCCGCCGGCGGTGCAGTGCCCCATCACGATGGCGATCTGGGGGATGCCGAGCTTCGACATGATGGCCTGGTTGTAGAAGACCCGGCCGCCCATCCACTTGTCGGCGAAGATCTGCGCCTGCTCGGGCAGGAAGGCTCCACCCGAGTCGATCATGTTCACGACCGGCAAGCGGTTCTCGAGGATGATCTCCTGGTCGCGCAGGCTCTTCTTGACGGTGATGGGGTAGGACGAGCCGCCCTTCACCATCGCGTCGTTGCCGACCACGTACCACTCGCGGCCGTGGATGATGCCGACACCCGAGACCAGGCCCGCGGCGTGGACGCCGCCGTCGTACATGCCGTAGCCGGCGAGCGGAGCCGTCTCGAGGAACGGCGTGTTCGGGTCGAGGATCCGCGCGATGCGCTCGCGGATCGGCAGCTTTCCCTGGCTGGTGTGGCGCTTGAACGCCTTCTCGGAGCGCTCCTCGGCCGCCTTGCGCAGGTTCTCGCGGAGCTCGGCGACGAGGCCCACGTTGTGCTCGTAGCGCCGCTTGTATTCGTCGCTCGAGGTGTCGACGCGCGTCTCGATGACCTGCATCCGATCCTCTCCGGGGGGGCGCGGTGCGGTGCAGCGCGCCATCGAGGCACCATGCTATCACATGATGGACGGTATGTCTATCTGGTCGGGGAGATGGTATGATGGGGTCCCGATGGCTCGTACCCGGACCCCGCCCGACCTCGCCGCGAGCCGCGCCCGACTGCTTCGCGTCGCCACCGACCTGTTCGCCAAGCACGGTTATCAGGCGACCAGCATCGACCAGATCGTCGCCGCCGCCGGCTACACGCGCGGCGCCCTCTACTGGCACTTCCGCGGCAAGGACGAGCTCTTCCTCGCGGTCTACGAGCACGCCGTCGAGCAGATGACGGCGACCATCCTGTCGCGAGTCGCGAGCGCCGCGAGCCCTCGTGAGCGCATCGAGCGCGCGATCGTCGCGGTGCTCGAGGAGTCGGTGCTGCACCACCGGGTGGGCGTGCTCCAGCAGGCCTACCTGCAGGAGTTCGGGCGGGTGTCGGGGCGGCGCTCCAAGGCGCTCGAGGATCAGTTCATGACCTTCGAGAACGAGCTCACCAAGCTGGTCGGCGCGGGCATCAAGCGCGGCGAGTTCCGCAACGTCGAGCCGCGCCTCGCGGCGCTGGTGATCGTGGGCGCGGTGCGCGCCGCGGCGAGCGCGATGGTGGACCGGCCCGAGCGGATCGACGGTGTCGACGTGCCGGCCGCGACCGCGGAGCTGTGCGTGCGCGCGCTGCTGCGCTGAGCGGGGACGGCCGTCCGTCGGAGGGGCCGCCCGCGGCGGGCCGGTGATAGCCGATCGCTCCCCGGCGGCCGATGGAGCGACCGCGTTCCGGGCGGGGACAGGCCCCGCCCCTACGGGGGAATAGGCCACGCCTCTACGGGGATAGGCCTCGCCCCTACGGGCGTTCCGGCCGATCCCGCAGCCCGGAACGCCTACGCGGCGAGCGGCGACTCGACGAGGAACGCACCGTGGCGGGGCGGCGCGCTCGGCGCGGTGACCGTCCAGGCGCAGGCGCCTTCGGGGCCGAGGGCTCGCCCGAACAGACCGGCCAGCGCGCTCGCCTCGATCGGCCGGCTGAACAGGTACCCCTGCATCAGCTCGCAGCCGCGCTCGCAGAGGTAGGCGCGCTGCGCCTCGGTCTCGACGCCCTCGGCGATCACGCGCAGCCCGAGCGCGCGCGACATCGACAGGATCGCGTTGGTGATCGCGCCGTCCTCGGGATCGTGGATCAGGTCGCGCACGAACGAGCGGTCGATCTTGAGGACGTCGAAGCGGAACCGCCGCAGGTAGCTGAGCGAGGAGAAGCCGGTGCCGAAGTCGTCGAGCGAGAGCCTGAGCCCGAGGCCGCGCAGCGCGTTGAGGTTGGTCTCCACGGTGTGCTCGGAGCGCATCAGCGAGCGCTCCGTGATCTCGAGCTCGATGGCGTTCGGCGGCACGCCGTGGGCATCCAGGATCGCCGCGACCCGTTCGGCGAACCCTTCGCGCGTGAGCTGCATCGGCGAGAGGTTGATCGACGCTCGAAACGTGACGTCGACGGCGCCGCTCGCGCGCCACGCCGCGAGCTGCGCGCACGCGGTGCGCAGCACCCAGTCGCCGACCGGGCACGATGAGCCCGGTGTCCTCGGCGAGCGGGATGAACTGGTCCGGAGGGATCAGGCCGCGTGCCGGGTCGAACCAGCGCAGCAGCGCCTCCGCGCCCACCATCCGCCCGGTCCGGCCCTCGACGATCGGCTGCCACGCGAGCCGGAGCTCGTCGCGCTCGACCGCGCGCCGGAGCCCCTCCTCGATCGCGAGCCGCTCGTGCGCCACCGCGTTGAGCGCCCGGTCGTAGAACTTGTAGGTGTTGCGGCCCGACTCCTTCGCCGCATAGAGCGCCGCGTCCGCGCTGCACATCAGCATCTCGGGCTCCTCTCCGTCCTGCGGGAAGACCGCGATGCCGATGCTCGCCCCGATCACCACGTCGTGGCCCTCGAGCGGGATCGGCTCGGCGAGCGAGCCGAGGATCCGCCGCGCGACCTGCGCCGCGTCGTGGGGCTGCGCGATCTCGCTCAGCACGACCGTGAACTCGTCACCGCCGAGGCGCGACACCGCGGCGGGGTGCTCGCCGCTCAGGCGCGCCACGGAGTCCGAGCGCCGCACCGCCTCCGACAGCCGGTGCGCGACCTCCCGCAAGAGGGAGTCGCCGGCGCCGTGCCCGAGCGTGTCGTTGATGCGCTTGAACCCGTCGAGGTCGATGAACATCACGGCGAGCTTGCGCTGGTGGCGCTTGGCGGTGGCCACCGCAGCCGCGAGCCGGTCCTGGGCGAGCCGGCGGTTGCCGAGCCCGGTGAGGCTGTCGTGGTAGGCGAGCTCGCGAACGTGGCGCTCGCTCTCGCGCAGGCGGTGGGCGGAGTCGGCGGCGCGCAGGGCGTAGCGCACGCGATTCTCGAGCATGAGGATGCTCATCGGCTTGGTGAGGAAGTCGGTGGCGCCGGCGTTGAACGCCGCGCGCACCGAGTCGTTGTCATCCGCGCCCGTGACCACCAGGATCGGCACGTGCTCGCCGCCGGGAGTCGCTCGGATCTCGCGGCACGCGTCGAAGCCGTTCTTGCCCGGCATCAGCAGGTCGAGAAGCACCAGCCCGTGGCGGTGCTCGCGCCATTTGTCGACGGCTTCCTGGCCGTTGGTGGCCTCGTCGACCGCGAAGCCGAAGCTGCGCAGTGCGGTCAGCTCCAGGGTGCGGATCGCTGGCTCGTCGTCGACCACCAGGATCCGGGGGGTCGGGAGGTCGGTTTCGGGGGCGCGCATGGGAGTCCTCGAGATCGGCGACTCGCTCGTCGAGTCGAGCCTCACCTGAGCAAGCCCGGTGCCCCCGCGGCGCCGCGCCGCGGCTCACCGCCACGACCGGTTGTCACGGCGATCGTCGTGTGACTTCAATGGCTTGGCCCGGCGCGTCCGCCGCCCGCGCCGGGCCGCTCGTGGCTCGTGCCCGGCGCCGGCGAGGCATCCGGGGCGGTCCGCCCCGCCGAGCGGGCGATCCGCCCGATCGCTCCGCGGCGGGCGCGGTGGTGTCGGGGCCGGCGCCCCGAGGAGGTCGCGACCATGATCGAGACGTGGCTCGGCGCCTATCGCGACCC
>JADJOY010000015.1 GCA_016713535.1 Deltaproteobacteria bacterium | reverse complement strand
CGTCGAGGGCGCGGCGCTGGCCCGCGCGATGGACCTCGAGGCCTCCGGCATCGAAGAGCTCAAGGCGTTGAACCTGCTCTTCGCCGACTACCTGATGCGCTACGTCGGCCACGACGAGTCACGCCACGTCGCCTTCGGCGTCCACTACCCGGCGCAGCGCTTCCCGGAGCTCTCCAAGGCGCGCAGGGACGAGCTGCAGAAGAAGAGCGACCACTGGTCGTCGCTTGTCGACGCGACCATCGCCAGCACCCGCGACGACATGGCGATGGTCGGGATCGACGTCGACCACCTCGCCATGCGCTGCACCCGCGATCGCCAGCACCGCCTGGCGGATCGGGCTACTCACGAGCTGAGGCCTCTTTGGCCCGCGTTTTGTGCCCCGGCCCGCCGGGCTGCAAAGCATCGTCGCTGGCGGCGCGGCCGCCGGGGGACGAACGATGCGGATCCGGAGATGCACGGATCGGCCTCGGGCTGATCGGATTCCTCGCGCGCCCTCGGCGGCGCCCTGATCGCTGGCGCGAGCCCTGCGCTCGCCACCGTCTCACGAGGTCCACGCCACCGCGACGACGCGGCGGGCCTCCGGGCCAAACGGACCTGCACGCTGCGCGAGGCGATCCTCGCCGCGAACCGGTGACGCGCCGGTCGACGGCTGCGCCGCTGGCTCGGCGGGCGAGGACACCATCTCCTCGACGCCGCGACCTACGCGCTCACCGTCGCAGGCGCGGGTGAGGACGCAGGCGCCACCGGCGACCTCGACGTCTCCGCCGACCTCGTGATCGCCGGGCCGGGGCGCCGCGATGACCACCGTCTCGGCGGCGGGCCTCGGCGACCCGCGTCCTCCAGGTCGCGGCGGGCGCGCGGCGGTGCGGGTGCGGACCTCACGTCGCTGGCGGCACCGTGCTCGGCGCCCCGAGCGAGTCGGTCGCGGGAGGCGGCGTCTACAACGATGGCGAGCTCACGCTGCGGCGCGCGGCGGTGAGCGGCAACGCCGCGCTCGGCGGCGGAGTGCGCAGCGGCGGCGGCGCCACGGGCGGCGGTGTCTTCAGCTCAGCCACGGCGACGCTCGCCCTCGACGGGTGCGAGGTCACCGGCAACCAGGCGAAGGGCGGTGACGGCTCGGGGTACTGCTGCACCGACGAGAACCCGTGCCACTGCTTCCGCGTCGGCAACGGCGGGCCGGCGAGCGGCGGCGGCATTGCGAGCGCCGGCGCGTTCGGTGGAGCGTCGGTGGTCACCGCGAACGCCGCGGACGGGCGGCAGCGGGGCCCGACTACCTGGGGCTGGACTTTCGGCTTTGCGGGCGGCGCCGACGGCGGCGGGGGCTCGCGGTTCTCGGCGGTGCGGCCAGCGTGGCGGACGTAGCGCTCGCCGAGAACCGCGCCACCGGCGGCCACGGTGAGTCCGTCGCCACGGCGCGCGGCGGCGCCCCTCTACGCGGCGGCTGGCGACACCACGGTCGAACGCGCTCGTCACCGAGAACGTCACCACCGGTGGGAACGGGCTGGCGGGCGCGCTGTCCGGCGCGAACGGCGGCGCGGCGCTCGGCGCCGGCGTGTACGTGGCGAACGGCGCGGCGGCGCGGCTCACCAACGCAACGGTCGTCACCAACGCCGCGGACGGCGGGGACGGCCAGGACGGCGTCTTCACCGTCAACCGCGGCGGCGACGCAGGGCGGCGGGCTCTACGCGGGCGGCGCCACCGCCGTCGAGCACGCCACCATCGCCGACAACCTCGTGGTCTCGGGGACCAGCGAGGCCGTCGGCGCCGCGGAAGGCGCCGACCTCCATTCGACCGGCGCCACCACCGTGGTCAACACCATCCTCGCCGCGGCCTACGCGATCGCCCCTCCCGCGGCGCCCACCCTCCAGCGTGTGCGGCGGCACGAGCCCCGCCACGTCGCTCGGCGGCAACGTCGAGAGCCCGCTCGCCACCAGGCTTCGCCGCGGCAGGCGACCAGGGTCGGTGAGCGTGGCCGGGTTGGCCCCTCGAGCCGCTCGCGATGAACGGCGGCCTCACCGAGACCCGCGCTGGGCGCGGCCAGCGTCGCGATCGGGACCGGCTCCGCGGCCGCTTGCGCCGAGCGCGATCAGCGGAACTTCGCGCGCGGCGGCGCGCCGTGCGACGCCGGCGCGTTCGAGGCGAACGCCTCGCCCTGCACCGACGCCGACCACGACGGCGCGGCCCTCGAAGGCGGCGCCTGCGGTCCGGCCGACTGCGACGACGCGAACCCCAACGCCCGTCCCGGCAACGTCGAGATCCCCGGCAACGGCGTCGACGACGACTGCTCCGAGACGACCCCCGGCTGCCTCACGCCGGAGCTGGCCGAGGCGAGCACCGGGCGAGCGGCCCCGCGCGGCGCCTGGGCGCCGCCGCTCGCCGCGACGCTGGTGACGTTCGCCGGCATGCGCGCGCTGCGCGGCATGCGCCGACGCCTACTCGCGCGAATGACGCGGGCGGCCAGCAGTCTGGCGAACCTCGACCCTCGCTCGGTGCCGCTCCCGCACGGCACCGAGGTGGAGTTGCGCACCGACCGGATCCTCGACGAGCGCACGATCCCGCGCGGAACCGTGGGGCGCGTTACCGGTTCCGGTGACGACCTGGTCGAGATCACGATCGTCGGCGTCGGCACGCTCCACTGCGCTCGCGAAGACCTCGTGCCGCGGAGAGTCGGCCAGACCCTGTTCGCGGTCCGCCGCGACGCGAGCTGGTCCGCGCTCGCGCCGTGCCTGGTGCTGGAGACGATCGTGGGTTCGCGAGAGCCTGGGGGCTCGCCGACGAGAGCTCGGACGTCGACACCCGCGGCGTGTTCGCTTTGCCGCTCTCCTGGACCGCTGGTCTCGTCGATCCCCCGCACGATCTCGTCAGCCCGGACGGCTCGATGGCCTACTGGTCCGTCACGAAGGCCTTGCGTCAGGCGCTGCGCGCGGACCCGAACACGCTCGAGATGCTGTTCGTGCCCGGGGCACGGCCGCGGGACGAGATCGGCGAGTGGATCCTCGCGGAGCGCGAGGCCTTCGTGTCGAGCGAGATCCACGGGTCGTTCGGCCGCTACGCGATCGCGCAGCTTCGCCGCCTCGAACAGGGTGCACGCCTCGCCGAGCACCGCGGGCAGGTCCTCGGCTGGCTCCGCGACGAGCCCGGGTTGTCGCTCGATCAGGTGGCGGAGCGCTTGGCCGATCGCACCCCGCCGCGAAGTGACCACGGCCAGGCGCGGCATCGCCCCCAGGCCAAGGAGTGGGTCAAGCAGCTCTACCGATCTCTCCACGATCAAGGACTGCTCCCTGCGAACGACTTCGGCGCCCTGGTCCGGTTCGCGGCGGAGCGCAGCCACGACCTCGAGCTTCCGCGCGAGCTTCGGCCCAAGAACGCCTACAACTTGATGCGGCTCATCTGGACGGCGACCGAGTGGCTCCGAGCGGGTCGGCCGACCTTCCGGGCCACGGGCGTGCTCCACGACCGCCTCGTCGCGATCAAGAAGGGGGAGGTGCCGCTCGCCGACGTGGTCGCCGAGGCGGAGGCGCTGATCCCCGCGCTCGACGCTGCGCGGGCCGAAACTCAACTCCCGGACCGCGCCGACCTGCCGCGCGCCGACGCGCTCGCTCGGCGCATCCACGAGGAGGTCGCCCGGCGCTTCGCCGCGAACCGCCCGGGGCCGTGGGGCCGAGACGCACCGCCGACGTTTTCGGTGGAGTGGTCGTCGTGAGTATCGAAGACCTGCTGACGCCCCACCAGCTCGGAGTCGCGAGCCAGGTGCTGGCAGAGAAATCCGCGCGACGAGCGCACCGTCGTGCACCTGAGCGGAGCCCACGCCTACGGATTTCCTTCGCCCGACAGCGACCTCGACCTGAAGGCCGTCCACGTCGCGGCGACCCGTTCGCTGCTGGGTCTCCACCCACCGCGGCCGACGTTCGATCGCGCCGAGATCGTCGACGGAGTCGAGATCGACTACACGTCGAACGAGATCGGTCACGTGCTCGCGGGAGTGCTGCGAGGCAACGGCAATTTTCTCGAACGAATCCTGGGGACGACGACGGCGTGCTCCGCTCCCCCACTGAAGGAGCTGCAGCCGATCGTCCGCCGTGCGCTCCACCGCCGATTCCACGCGCACTACCGCGGCTTCGCGGTCCAGCAACGCGCGAACCTGATCCAGGAGCCGACGGTAAAGCGTCTGCTCTACGTATTGCGAACCACCTCGACGGGGATCCACCTGCTGCGGGCGGGCGAGCTGGTGATCGATCTGACGCAGCTCGCCGACGAGATGCGACTTCGGGACGTCGACGAGCTCGTGGAGCGCAAGCGCGCCGGCGAGCAAGCATCCGTCACCGCCGAGCTCGTCTCGGCCTGGTCCCCTCGTATCGACCGCCTCTTCGAGGATCTCGACGCGGCGCGGGACGCTTCCCCCCTACCGGACGAGGCCCCCAACGAAGGCGAGCTCGACTCCTGGCTGGTCGAGCTCAGGCGAGCTCAGCTCGGGTGACCCGCGCCGTCGCTCACGGCCTGCGAGCGTGCCCGAGCGGCCGGATCGAGCGCAGCGCGCTCGCGGAGCGATGGGTCCGCGCCTGGTGGAGGTCCCAGGTGAGCTGGCCATGCAGCCAGAACTCCGGCGTCGTGCCGAGGAGCAGGGCCAGACGTAGCGCGGTGTCCGCGGTCACTCCTCGCTTGCCGTTGATCAGGAGGTTGACCCGCTGGACGGGCACGGCCAGGCGGCGCGCGAGCTCGACCTGGGACAGCCCGAGTGGACGCATGAACTCCTCGGCCAGCATCCGTCCCGGATGAGTGGGCGCCCGATCCGTCGGCACCCGGCGCGGCGGGCTCGGGGTGAGGTCACCGGTGGTAGTCGACGACCTCGACCTCGGCCGGCCCCGCCGACGTCCAGACGAAACAGATCCGGAACCGCTGGTTGACGCGGATGCTGTACTGGCCACGGCGGTCTCCTCGCAGGGCTTCGAGCCGGTTTCCGGGCGGGGCAGCGAGATCCCTGAGCTCGTGCGCCTGATTGAGCTGATCGAGCTTGCGCGCCACCACCGGCCACAGCGCCACGGGACTGCGCCGGATCGCCGCTCCGGTGACGCGGCCATCGAAGAGGTCGGCCGTGGCCGCGTCGCGGAAAGACTGGATCAACGGCGCACCTCATACCGTCATACGGTATGACGGTATTGTCAACCCGGTGGCACCGCCGGCAGCCACGCCGCCAGCGCGATCGCGGCGCGCAGGGCGGCGACCACGACCGCGCCGATCACCAACCCCAGGGCGACCGGCCGCGCGAGCGAGCGGCGCTCGCCGAGCGCGCTCCGCGAGACGAGCTCGGGGAGCGGCTCGTGGCCGCGCGCCGCACGCGCGATCGAGATCGCCACCAGCCCGCCGACCGAGGCCCAGAGCGTCACCAGCGGCACCGTCGCGACCAGCCACTCCGGGCGAAACGCGTAGCTACCCGCGCTGCGCACTGCCAGCGCCCCGAGCAGCGCGCCGGCCAGCATCCCGAGCCCGCCGGCGCGCCAGTCGCGGCGCTCGTCATCGGACTCGCGGTGATCCACGCGGGCGCGCCCATGGAGTCGCTCCTCGCCGATCGAGAAGCGCGCGGCCCGCGCCGAGCGCCATGTCCGCGCCGCTGGCCGCCGCGGACGCACGCGCGGCGGCTCGTGTGCGCCGCCCGACCCGAGCGGCGCCCCGTGCGTCGCGTGGAGCCCGCGGTGCAATAGCGCTCGTGTGTCGCGATCGAGGGCCGGGCGATGGAAGTCGGCCCTGGAGGACGCACTCGCCCAGAGGAAGGGATCCGGTTCGACGGGACGATGACGCTCGCTTCGGTGCACGGCCGCGCTCCTTCTCGACTGCGGGGTGTGACAGCCGCGAATGGAAGCGCCGTGCCGGCGGGGGCGCGCCGCAAGCTCGCGGAATCCTTCCATCGTGCAGGCGCGCGCCGTCTCGATCGGCTCACCGCCGAGACACTTCCCCGGACGCGTGAGACGTGCGATCCCTGGCGCGATGGGACGGCGATCACCAGGCGCGCGAGCCGCCACCGCCGCCTTGGGCCTGACGCTCGCGAGCGCGTGCGCGGCGCGCGAGCCTCGGCAAGGCCCCGACCCGGTGGTGAGCGCGCGCCCGATCGCGGTGCTCCTGGAGGCGATCCAGAGCGCCGCGATTCTGGAGGGCTGCGAGCTGCGCCCGGAGCGGATCCGGCCGTCGGATCCGGTGATCCAGATCGCGGCGGTGGGGATCGCGTGCGAGGCGAGCGACTGCTGGCTCGGCACCAGCACGCGCTTCGAGACCCAGATCGTGGTGCGCGCCTACGACCTCGAGGCGCCAGGACGCCAGTGGTTCGTGGTCACGTACCCGCTCGACCTGCCGGGCGATGCCTGCATCGATCGCAAGGTCGGCTGGATCCTCGATCGCGTGCGCGCCGAGGTGGCGGTGCTTGCGGCGAAGTGATCGCCGCTCAGGGCTCAGATCCGTCCGGCGACGGCGAGCTGGGCGCGGACCTCGGCGGCGATCGCGAGACACGCGGTCAGCCCGGGCGAATCGATCCCTATGACGTTCACCAACCCGGGGAGGCCGCGCACCTCCTCGTGAGCCACCACGAAGTCCTGCTCGCCCGCGCCGGGCGCTCGCCGCGACGGGCGGATTCCGCTCGACTCCGGCGTGAGGTCGTCGAGCTCGAGGAACGGGAAGAGGCGCCGCGCGCCGTCGAGGAAGCGCGCGCGCTTGGCGGCGTCGATCGGCGGCAGGCCTTCGTCGCGGCGCGCGAGCCACGTGGCGTCCGGCCCGAGCCGGGCACGGCCCTCGAGGTCGAGGGTCCAGTGCACGCCGAGCCCGTGGCCCACCGCCGGAGGTACCGGGTAGACGAGCCGGCTCACCCGCGCGCTCTTCGCGCGCGCGATCGAGAAGTAGTCGCCGCGGATCGGATGGAGCCGGTAGCCGGCGGCGTCGACGTCGATCCCCGCGAGCGCCGCGATGCGGTCGCTCGCGAGGCCCGCCGCGTTCACGACGATCCGGCTCTCGTGTGCCGAGATCCCACCGCCCTGGGTCGCGGAGGTCACGCGCCAGCCACCGGCGATCCAGTCGAGCCCGACGACCTCGGTCCCGAGCACCACCTCGGCGCCGCCGTCTTGCGCCTCGCGCCAGAGCGCGGCGACCAGCGCCAGCGCGTCGACGATCCCGGTGTCCGGCGAGTGGAGCGCCGCGAGCCCGCGCACTTTGGGCTCGAGCGCCACGACGCCGCGCGCATCGAGCACGTCGAGCCGCTCGACGCCGTTCGCCCGCGCGCGCTCGCGGATCGCCTCCAGCCGCAGCGCCTCCTCGTCGTCCGCCGCGACGATGAGCTTGCCGAGCCGACGGTGCGGCACGCCGCGCTCCTCGCAGAAGCGGTAGAGCGCGCGGCGCCCCTCCACGCAGAGCCGCGCCTTGAGCGAGCCCGGCGCGTAGTAGAGCCCGGCGTGGATGACGCCGCTGTTCCGGCTCGTGGTCTCGAGCCCGAGCCGCGCGTTGCGCTCGATCAGCAAGACGACGCGCTCGGGCCGCGCGAGCGCCGCCGCCACCGCGACGCCCACCACGCCACCGCCCACGATCGTGACGTCGATGTCCACTCGAGTCGAACCTCAACCGTGACGGAGCCGGCGCAGGGCCTTCGAATGAATCGCGAACACGACCGAGAGGGCCGCGAAGGGCGCACCATCGAGCCAAGCCGCATCCAGGGCCGCGGCTCCCGAGTGCTCGCGACAACCGGTACACGCAGACGTACTGAGCCACGCCGAAACCAATCACGGCGAGATAGCCGACGCCTTCATGAGCGCCGGCCCTTCCACTCGAGCCGCTCCTCGCGAGCGCCGTGAGCAACATCAGTACGACCTGGCCGAGGACCATGAAACACAGCCAGCCGTGGGCACGGTGCACTCGCTCACGAGCGTCGCGGGCATCGGCGCGCGCACGCATCACACGCGCCGCGTCGAGGGCCGGCGGCCGATCCGGTGCGCTGTACACGCTCGCCTCAGTACCCCGTGAACTCGTCCTTCTTGAGGCGAGCCAGGTCGACACCCGCGACGGTCAGCGCTTCGGTCACCGCGACGATGATGCGGTGGGGACCGGCCACGTAATACATCGGCGCCTGCAGGTCCCCGACGCACTCGCGCAGCAGGTCGAGGTTGATGCGCTCGGTGAGCCCGTCCCAGCCGCGCGCCGAGGTCTCGGGCTGGGTCATCGTCAGCATGAGCTTCAGGTTGGGCAGCCGCGCGTCGAGCTCGGCGAGCTCGTCCAGGTAAGCCGCCTGCTCGGGGTTGCGGTTCCAGTAGAGCAGCGTGATCGGGTGGGTGAGCCCGCGCGCGGCGACGTCGCGCAGCATGCTGCGAAACGGCGTGATGCCGATGCCCCCCGCGACCAGCACCGCCGGCACGGTGGGATCGTCGTGGAGCGCGAAAGTGCCGATCGGACCCACCACTTCGTAGGTGCTCCCGAGCGGCGCCGCGGCCAGGATCGACTTGAAGGCGCTGTCGCTGGTCCGCCACGCGAACTCGAGGACGTCGTCGTTCGGCGCGGACGCGAGGGTCAGCGGCCGTCGCGGCCCTTTCTTGTCGCGATACGGCGGATCCGGGATGCCGAGCGACACGTATTGACCGGCCTTGAAGGTGAGCTCGGCCGGTTTCGTGAATCGGTAGCGGAGCGTCCCCTGGGCGATCTCGTCACGCGACAGGAGCTGGACGGGCATCTTCGGCATGGATCCTCCTCGCCCGCGAGTCTAGATCACGGGCCGAGAATCGGCGCACCCCGCCGCCAGCGGTCGACCACATGGTTGCGGTCGATCCGACGATGCGGCTACAAACGGGCGTTCATCGTTCCGTTATCCACGAAAGCCTGACCTGAGGAGGGGATATTCATGGCACTCGCTCGACGATGCGCGGCCGAGACGATCGGCACGTTCTGGCTGACTTTCGGCGGCTGCGGCAGCGCCGTCCTGGCGGCGGCGTTCCCGGAGGTGGGGATCGGCCTGCTCGGGGTTTCCCTGGCGTTCGGCCTCACCGTGCTGACGATGGCGTACGCCATCGGCCACATCTCGGGCTGCCACCTGAACCCGGCCGTATCGGTCGGGCTGGTCGTGGGCAAGCGCTTTCCGGCGTCCGAGCTGCCCGCTTACGTGATCGCGCAGGTCGTCGGCGCGGTGATCGGCGCGGGTGTCCTCTACGTGATCGCGAGCGGCAAGCCGGGCTTCGAGATCGGTGGCTTCGCGGCCAACGGCTTCGGCGAGCACTCGCCGGGGCACTACTCGATGCTCGCCGCGGGAGTCGCCGAGGTCGTCCTCACCTTCATGTTCCTGATGATCATCCTGGGCGCGACCGACAAGCGCGCGCCGGCCGGCTTCGCGCCCATCGCGATCGGGCTCGGGCTCACGCTCATCCACCTGATCGGCATCCCCGGTCACCAACCTCTCGGTGAACCCGGCACGCAGCACCGGCCCGGCGATCTTCGTCGGCGGGTGGGCGCTCGCCCAGCTCTGGCTCTTCTGGGTCGCGCCGATCGTTGGCGCGGCGCTGGCGGGCGTGGTCTATCCGCTGGTGGCGAGCGACTCGGACTGACGCGGGCGGGGATGGGCGCCGCCCCTACCGTTCCGGCACCCCGGGCGGGGACGGGCCCCGCCCCTACCGTTCCGGCACCCCGGGCGGGGACGGGCCCCGCCCCTACCGTTCCGGCACCCCGGGTGGGGATGGGCGCCGCCCCTGCCCACCGCGCTCTTCCGGGGTAGGGGCGGCCCCTGCGGCCGCCCGATCCCGCAGCCTCACCACAGGCTCTTGCGGCGGCGGCGCGAGGGCGTGCCGAAGAGGGCGCCCATCACGCCGCGCACCACCGTGGTGGCGACGGCCTTCGCCACCGGCGACTTCATGATCTGCTCGAGGCGGTCCGGCTCGGGCTTGGTCGCGGATGCGCGGCGCGGCGGTCTCCGCGCATCCGTCTCCGCCGCGGCCTCCGCCGCGAGCTTCTCGCGCGCGCTCTCCCGATCGATCGCCGTCGCGTACTTGCGCACCAGCGGCGTCGCCAGCCGCGGCGCGATCTCGCTCTCGGTCAGCGGTCCCATGCGCGAGCCCGGCGGCACCATGCGGGTCGCGAAGGGCGGCGTGGGCACGCCGTTCGGCGACAGCACCGAGACCAGCGCCTCGCCGATCCCGAGGGTCGTGAGCGTCTCCGGGACGTCGTAGAAGTCGGTCTTCGCGAACGTGCGTGCGGCGGCGTTGAGGGCCTTCTCGTCGTCGGGAGTGAAGGCGCGCAGCGCGTGCTGCACGCGGTGGCCGAGCTGACCCAGGACGTCGCCGGGGATGTCCTTGGGGTTCTGGGTGATGAAGAAGATCCCCACCCCCTTGGAGCGGATCAGCCGCACCACCTGCTGGACCTGGTCGACGAACGCCTTGCTCGCGCCGTCGAAGAGAAGGTGCGCCTCGTCGAAGAAGAACACCAGCTTGGGCTTGGCGAGGTCGCCCACCTCGGGGAGCTCGCCGTAGAGGCGCGCGAGCAACCACATCAGGAAGGTCGAGAAGAGCGCTGGCTTGTCCTGGACATCGGTCAGCTCGAGGACGCTGATCACGCCGCGCCCGTCGCGGTCGATCTGGAGGAGGTCCTCGATCTCGAGCTCGGGCTCGCCGAAGAAGGCGAGCGCGCCCTGCATCTCGAGCTCGACCAGCTCGCGCAGCAGCACTCCCACGGTGGCCTTCGACATTCCGCCGTAGGACTCGAGGAGCTCGGCGCCGTCGCCGGCCAGGTACTGGATCACCGCGCGCAGGTCGGCGAAGTCGTAGAGCTCGAGGTCGCGGTCGTCGCAGAGCTTGAAGATCATCGTGAGCACGCTGGTCTGCGTGTCGTTGAGGCCGAGGACCTTGGCGAGGAGCGCCGGCCCGAACGAGCCGATCGTGGCGCGAAGCTGCGCGCCGCGCCGGCCGGTGAGGCTCAAGAGCTCGACCGGCGTGCCGCCCGGCTTCCACGCGAACCCGGTCTCGGCGGCGCGCGCGGCGACGCGCTCGCTCGCCTCGCCCGCGACCGCGAGGCCCGAGAGGTCGCCCTTGACGTCGGCGAGGAAGACCGGCACGCCGGCCGCGCAGAGCTGCTCGGCCAGGAGCTGGAGCGTCTTGGTCTTGCCGGTGCCGGTGGCGCCCGCGATCAGCCCGTGGCGGTTCAGCATCGCGAGCTCGAGCCGCACCAGCGGCTCGGGATGGCACTCGCCAGCGTGCACCACCGCGCCGAGGGTCACCGCGTTCGGGCTCGCGGGGAAGGCGCTGCGCGCAGCGTCGATCACTCGCTGATCCATCGTCTCTCTCTCCGGGGTCGGGGCGCGCAGCGTAGCGCGCGCTGGCGACTCGGTCCCCGGTGTTGTACGAAGTCGGGATGAACTTCCTCTCGCACGCCGTCGTGCTGGGCCGCGGGACGCCTTCGCTCACCTACGTGGGCGCGGCGCTGCCGGACCTGTGGCCACACATGTCGGCGCGGCCGCTGCCCAAGCTGGTCCTCGACCGGCTGCGAGCCGGCGACGACCCCGACGGCCACTCGCTCGCCCACGGGATCGCCCACCACATGCAGGCGGACGCGGCCTTCCACCGCCACCCGAGCTTCCTCGAGCGCGTGAACGTGACCGCGGACCGGATCGAGCCCTACCTGGCGCAGCCGAAGTGGGGCGCCCTGGTCGCGCACGTGCTGGTCGAGATGCTCCTCGATCGCTGGCTGATCGAGGGCGACGGCGCGCTGGTCGATCGCTACTACGGCCGCTTCGAAGCCGGAACTCGCGCCCGCGCGGCCGAGCTCGCGAGCGCCGAGGACGCGATGCGAAACGAGCTGGCGACGATGCTCGAGCGCTTCGTCGAGCTTCGCTTCCTCGCCGACTACCTCGACTTCGAGCGGCTGGTGTGGAGGCTCTCGCGAGCGCTCCGGCGCGCCGACCACGCGATCGTCGCCGACGAGCGGCTCGACGGGCTCGCCGTGGAGGCTCGGCGGCTCTACCGTGACCTCGTGCCCGGCTCGGGCGAGCTCTTGGACGACGTGCGCCGCGCCGTGGACGCGAAGCTCGCGCCGCTGCGAAGCGAGCTCCACCTCGCCGCGGGCGCGGCGCGATGAGCTCCGCGGGCGAGACGGTCCGGCTCCTCTCGCTGCCCCACCGCCAGGCGCGCGCCCTCGCCTCGAGCGGTGTGCCGGTGACGTTGTGCGTGAACCCGGTCGAGTATCACGGACCGCACCTCTCGCTTCACAACGACCGCGTCGTGAGCCTCGGCCTCGCGCGGCGCCTCGCCGAGCGCCTCGAGCGAGCGGGGCTCGGCGGGCCGCTGGTCCTCGCCGGTGACGTCGAGGCGGGCGTCGACCCGGTGTGCGGCCCCGGCACCCAGCACGTGCCGTACGGCCACGTCCGGAGCGCGGTGCTCGAGGCGTGCCACGCCATCGCCGAGCTCGGCGCCACGCGCGTGATCCTGATGACGTTCCACGGCAGCCCGATGCACAACCACGCGCTCCACGCGGGCGTGCGCTGGCTCGAGGACCGCGGCGTGCGGGTGATCGCGCCGCTCGTGCTGCTCCTCGACGCGATGGTCCTCGACGAGGTCGGTGGGTTCGATGCCGCGTTCGACGGGATCCCGGACGTGGCGGAGCGCGAAGTGATGAAGCGCGCCCTCGCCGCCGACATGCACGGCGGCTTCTTCGAGACCTCGGTGGCGCTCGAGGTCGCCGGCGAGCACGTCGCGCCCGACCACGTGCGGGTGCCGCCCTGCCCGCCCACGCACCCTCCCCGCGCGCTCCTGACACTCTCGCGGCTCTTCGCCGCCGCAGGCCAGCGCAAGCTCGCCGGCGAGCTGCGCGTGATGGCGGAAGGGCTCGCGTGGATGAACCTGCGGCCGTTCCCCGGCTACACGAGCCGGCCCCACCTCGCGAGCGCCGCGGCCGGCGCGGTCTTCGTCGACGCCATGGTGGAGCGGATGGAAGCGCTGGCGACGCGGGTGTTCGTGGGCGGCGAGCGCACCCCTGGCCCGCCGTTCGCGTGGATGCGCGCGCTCACCCTCGGCGGCCAGATCCCGACCCCGCGGGTGCCGCTCGACGCGGTGAGGTGAGACGGGCGGGGACAGGCCCCATTCGCGTTAACTTACGATCCATCGGCGTAGCACTCGGTCAAGCGCGGCCAACTGCATCGGTCTGCGGCGCGGCGTATCGGTGATTCCGGTCCGGTCGCGGAGCGTCCCCGCCAGCAGCTCGCCGAGACTCGGCAGCGGGCACAGCGTCGTACGGAGGGCGAAGACCGCAATGCGCGTCCATCGCCATCGGTTCGGGCGTCGATCAGGCCGCTTTCGACGGGCTGGCGGCGATGGTGGGCTCGACGAGGTATCCCCAGGGGGAAATAGCGCTGCTGCGGTACAGCTTTTCGAGCAGGAGCGCGACGATCAGCTTGGACAAAATCCAGGATTGGGCCGCCTCCGGGTCGCGGTGGGGTAGCTGGCCGAGCTTCAAGATCTGCTTGTGCCTTTTGAACGCCAGCTCGACCTGCCATCGATACCGATACAGCTCGAGCACGTTGCGTGCGCTCAGCTCCGCCCTGGAGAGCGTGGTGAAGAGAAAGACGAAGTGCGCCGCCTCGAGCGTGCGCGGATCCGTCGCGCGTTGCTGGCGCGCCGCTCGCCGGGCCGCGCGTCGCTCGGACTGATGCGCGAGCGGAGCGGGCAAGCGCACCGCGATGATGCGGCCCTCGACGCGGCACTGCGCTCGGCCCCGCCCCTGAATGCGGCGCACCTCCCACTCGCGAACCTGGCCGACGCGAACGCGACGGCTGCGCGCTAGCCCGCACTATTCATGAAGGTGCCGCGCATCGCGCACGTTCTGTCTGAAAGCGGATGAAAAACGAGTCGGAGTTGCTTTGCGACGGTTTTCGAGGCGGTGTCCGGCGTGTCGAGGGCTTCTGTTCGCGACGCCGGCGACAAAACGCTGTGATCTCGACACACCTCTCCCCTCGATGCGACGAGCTCGCGGAGGCTCTGGCGGCGGGGCTACGTGACGAGGGCGCCCACAGACCCGGCGATCGCGCGCCAGTCGCTCGACCACGGGTAGCTCGCGGGCAGATGCAGCACGATCCGTCGCACCGATCGATCGACCCACGCGCCGAGCTTCACCAGGCGCTCGCGCAACGTCGACACCTGAGCACGCGCGCATCCGGTGTGGCGGGCTCGATCTCGAAGGTCCACGTAGAGGACGTAGGCCGAGAGCGAGAGCAGCACTCGAAACTGGTTGGCCCAGAACCGCGTGCAGCTCGTCCGATCGAGCGCCAGTCCGTTCTTGAGCTCCTTGATTCGGTTTTCGCAGTCCCCGCGACCGCGATAGATCTCGTAGACCGCCTCCGGCGGGAGCGACAGGTTGGTGACGACGAAGCGCGGGTTGTCGCGCGGCTCGGCCGTCCCGAGGCGCACGACCTCGGCCTTTCACGATCACGCGCCGCGTTCTCGGCCACGTCTGCGCTCGGTAGCGGGTTGCACCGAAGCGATGCTCGGTTTGGCCGGTCGTCGCGGAGCGGGCGCGCACCTTGCGCATCAGCCGCTCCGCGCGCTTCGTGAGCACGCTGTTTTTGGCCATGGCCACGAGGTATTCGACACCGGCGCTCTCCAGGAACGCGAACACCTCCGGACTGGAGAACCCGCCGTCCAGACGGACTCGAAGCGTCGCGTGTGGGAACGCCTCGCGGAGTCGCGCGATCAACCGCTTCATCACACCGATCGCGCCGCGCGTCGCCGGGGCGTTGCCCGGCCGCAGCACCGCGCACACCGGAAAGTGGTCCGGCTCGTCGTCGAACACGATCGTGCCGGTGAGCGGCAGGTAGCACCAGGTGTCGTAATGGCCGTTGAAGAAGGCGAGCTCCTGCTGGCCGTGGGTCGCATCCTCGGTGGGATCGAGGTCGATCGTGATGCGGCGAGCGCGTCCCCGCCGGCGCTCGCGCTGAGCCTCGATCACAACGTCCGCGATGGCTTCGGCCATGCGAAAGAGGCTCTTGGTGTCGACGGCGTTCTCGAACCGCGAGAGCGTGGGCTGGGTGGCGAGCGCATCGCCGTCCAGCGGATCGCGATCGAGCAAGAGCTTGTGAACGGGATCGTGCGCGAGCCGAGCGCTGTCGTTGGCGTCGGGGTAGCCGCACGCCAGCGAGAAGAGCCGCTGGCGCACCAGCTCCTCGATCGTGTGCTGGATCTTGCCCGGCTGGCGCCGATCGACGAGGCAGGCGGCAAGTCGGGCCGAGAGGCCGAGCTGCTCGTCGATCGCCTTGAGCAGCACGGCCCCGCCGTCGGAGCTGCCGTGCGGGGTATCGAAGCGCGCGACGACCGGCTGCCGAAACCCCTGAAATGTGAACGCCAACTGCGGTATACAGTCTGTCGCCATCGTGCTGTTTCCGTAGGGTGTTGTGAACCGCGCCTAGACACCGCGATTCATAGCACTCTCGAAAGAGCCGGTGGCACTTTGCCTTCATGCTTCGTGAATTTTCCGGGCTAGCACCTGGAAAGCGCGCCCGTCGCGATCGATGGTCCGACCGTGGTTCCAGGGCAGTCGCACGATGACGTGCCCGCCCGCCTTCACGACCGCCGCAATCCCCACCGCTCGCGCGTAGCCTCGATCGCCCAGCAGCACGTCGCCCGGCTTGATCGGGACGCGCTCGAGCAACTCGGCGCCATGGCAATCGGTCAGCTCGTGCCAGTCGCAGTCGAGCGTTTGCAGGTCCAGCGCATAGTGCAGTCGCCAATCGGTGCTGCGGGCGCCGGGCGCTTGAACCGTGGTGCTATCGACGATGCGAGGCCGAAACGCGAGTGGAAGCTCGGCGCCATCCCGGAACTCGCGGCACAACTCCGCGGCAATCCACGTCAGCCAGGCGACCGAGGACCGCATTCGCTTGAGCAGTCCGACCTGCGACATCCGCGCCAGGCCGGCCGCCGCGGCCTGCGTCACCGTCGAGCGGAGCCCTCCATCGTTGACCGCGTGAAACAGCAACAGGCGCAGCAGATCGCCGGGGGTCTGGGCGCGGCGGGCGCGCTGAAAGGCACCACGGAGGCGGGCCTGCTCCTGCCAGCCGACGGGAAGAAGGCGCTCGATGAGGTCCCACTCGTCACGCTTGCCGATGATCGTCATGCGCGGACGATAAAGCACACCCCCCGCCAGCGCTCAACCACTAAGTTAACGCGAATGGGGACAGGCCCCGCCCCTACGAACGGATCGCGTGTCGCGCGGGGTTGGACCGCGATCGATCCCGGTCATCCCGTGGGTGTGTAGGGGCGAGCGCCAGCTCGCCCGATTTCACGCACGGCGCGCGGGACCCACGGACGCAGTCCCGGCGATCCCGCGCGAGACGGACACGATCGCGCCACTCGGTTCCACGCCGCGGCCGCGACGGAGCGCGGCCCTCCAGCCGCTCGGAACCGTCCGTAGGGGCGGGGTCCATCCCCGCCCGCGGTGCTGCCGGGGCACCGCGGCACCGCAGGTCACCCCACGCCGCTGGCGGCGAGGACGATCAGCGCCTGGGCGATCCAGTAGGTGCTGTTGATGAGGAAGCTGCGCGCGGGCACCGGCGCCGCGAACTTGTCGATGGCGATGAGCGCGTCGGAGACCACGAAGAAGGTGGCGCCGACACCGGCGAACAGGCTCCAGTTCCACGCCTTCCACGCCATCACCGAGATCACCAGCATGTAGACCGCGACCGGCGCGACCATCGAGCCGAGCTTGGCGCGCAGCGCCGCCACCAGCGCGCCGCCGCCACCGAGCACGAGGACGAGCGGCAGCAGCGACCAGCGTGGCGACCAGAAGCCCACGATGTAGGCGACGTGCCCGACCAGGAAGGACGCGAGCCCAGCGACGAAGAAGCGCTTCGGCTCGAGCAGGAACGCGTCCCCGATCGTGCCGAGCACGATGCCGAGCGCGATCGCGGCCAGGCGCCCCGGCTCGGCGGTGCTCGGCACCAGCAGCACGCAGCCGATCAGCAGCGTGGTCACGATCTTCGCGATCCCGAACAGCTTGCGAGGCAGCCGCAACGTGTCCGCGGTGACGAAGAGCGCGGCCCAGCCCGCCGCACCCGTGAGCAGGAGCGCCCGCGTGCCCTCCAGATCGAGCGTCGGAAGATGCATCCACTCCTCCTCGTGCGCCGTCAGCGCTCGACCGCAAGCCCTGCGTCCACCCACGCCACCATGCCGCCCTTCAGGTTCGACACCTGCTCGAAGCCGAGCCCGGTGAGGATCGCCGCGGCGGTGGTGCTGCGGACTCCCGAGCGGCAGATCACGATCACGTGCTCGCTGGTGCGCGCGCCGAGCTCGCTCGCGCGCCACGGCAGGTCCCTGAGCGGCACCAGCACGCTACCGGCGATGTGCCCCAGATCATCGCTCCGCTCCGCGGGCTCGCGCACGTCGATGAGGAGCGGCGGCGGCGAGGCGTGTCGCGCACCCTCGACCTCCGCCGGGCTCAACTGGCGGACCTGGCTCAGCTCGGCGAGGCTCGGGAACTTGACCGCGTCGTCGTCGAGCGCGGTCTGGTTCGGCATCAGCACTTCCTGGATCTTGTCGGGCAGCGGTAGCCCGAGGCTCTTCATGATCTCGACGTATTGCTCGCGGCTCTTCCCCGCGAGCCGCGGGTTGAGACGCTTCTCGTCGCCGATCGTGGAGCGGGTGTTGCCGCGATAGTCGTGCGCCGGCAGCACGATGGTCGGGTCCGGCAGCGTGAAGAGCTTTGCGGTGATCCCGTCCCACTGGGCCCCCGCGTCGCCGCCCTGGAAGTCGGCGCGACCGGTGCCACGGATCAAGAGCGTGTCGCCGGTGAACACGTAGCCGCCGCCTTCGAGGCACAGGCTGTCGGGGGTGTGGCCCGGCGTCGCCAGCACCCTGAGCTCGTGGTTCCCCACGGCGATGGTGTCGTCGTCCTCGACGTGGATGTCGACGTGCGGACACGGCGCGTTGCGGTGCATCACCACCTTGGCCCCCACCAGCTCGCGCAGGTCCTGGCCGGCGGTGCGGTGGTCGGCGTGGGTGTGGGTGTCGACGATCAGCTCGAGGCGAAGCCCCTCGTAGGCGAGGAGCGCGAGGTAGCGATCGAGGCGATCCCGCAGCGGGTCGATCAGGAGCGCGCGCCGCGTGTCCTCGCACGAGACGAGGTAGGTCTTGCACTTGCCGCGGTTCACCTCTCGCACACGCATGCTTGGCCCCCCCCCGCTCGCTCAGCGCTCGACCTGGATCTCGACGTCGCGCCAGTTCCAGCCGCGATCGTCGCTCACCACGACGATCCCGCGGTAGCGCCCGGAGTCGAGGGCCAGCCTTCTAGCCGAGAACCCGGCCCCGCGCCGAGCCAGAACGGGATCCCGTACACGTCCACGCGCGCGTCGCGCGGTGTCGCGCGCCACGCGAGCGGCTCGCCCACCCGCGCACGCGACGGCGGGCGCGCGATCGGCGGCGGATCGAGGTTCCGGCTCCGCGGCGGGCGATCCTCGAGCGTCCACGCCAGGTACTGGGCGACGAGCGGGCTCGCCTGGAAGCGATCGCGCAGCGCCCGCCGGTAGAGCGCCTTCGCGGCGTCGAGCGAGACCGCGTCGGGCTCCCAGCCGGCGAGGTGCGAGCGCGCGAAGTCGAGGGTCTCGAGGAGCGCGCGACCCTCGTGGACGAGGCGCTCGGTGGGATACCAGAGGTCGTCCACCAGGTCGGTCGCGAGATCGGATGCGGCGAGGCGCTCGTGGGTGGTCGCCATCTCGGCGGCGACGCGCGCCAGCTCGCCGCCGGCGCGCGCGACCTCGGCGCGCGAGCCGAACGGCAGCGCGGCGCGGAAGCGCTCGATCGCCGCCTCCATGGGTGCGTTGACGGGCACCTCGACGCCTTCCGGGTGGAGGTCGCCGTGGCCGAGGAACAGGTCCATGAGCCGGGGCAGCGTGTCCGAGAGGCTGCCCGCCGCGCTCTCCATCTCCACGGCGCGGCGGCGCGCGAGGTACGGGTCGGCCGGCTCCGTCAGGAAGGCGCCGTAGGTGGGCAGCACCAGGCGATCGAGGGCGCCCTGGATCATCGGGTTCGCGACGATGCCGCGCACCGCGCCCGGCAGGTCGGCGGCGCGGTTCGAGTAGGGCGCGAGCCAGATCTTGCCGAAGAAGAGGTCGCCGCCGTCGTTGGCGTGCTCGTTGTCCCAGATCACCACCGGGCGAGCGAGCCGCGCCGTCACGTCGGCGAGGTCGGCGGCGGCGAGCCCACGGCTGGTGGTGTCGGTGCCGGTCCACATCACCAGGGTCGCGGGATCCAGCGACCCCAGCGCGTCGAGGTAGCGGGGCCATCGGCGAAGCGGAGCTGGCGCTCGGTCGAATACACCGTCGGCACCACCCACAGCCGCACCGGCTCGCCCGCCGCCGACGTGAGCGCCGCGAGCAGGCCGTTCGCGAGGTCGCGGTGCTCGGCGCCGAGCGCCGCGTCGACCGGGCGGCCGAGGGCGTCCTCGATGTCGTCGAGGAGCAGCCCGAAGTCGCGGAAGCCGCGCGCCACGAACGGCGCGAGCTTGGCCACCAGCGCGGCGCGATCCGCGGGGTCGAGGGCGGCGATGTCGATCCCCGGGCTGATGCCCATCGCGAAGCGCACGCCGACGCGCCGCCCGAGCTCGTGGAGCTCCCCGAAGCGCGCCAGCGCCGCCTCGTCGTACGGCACGCGCCACTCGGCGCGGTGGAGCGGGTCGCTCTTGGGCGCGTAGAGGTAGCAGCCGAGCGCCGAGGTGCCGAGCCGCACCACCATCTCGCGGCGCTCGTCGTGCGACCACGGGCGGCCGTAGAAGCCCTCCACCACGCCGCTCGCGGCGGCGAGCGTCGCCGGCGCGCGCGCCGGCAGCTCGGCGAAGACCGGCGCGCCGCGGGTTCCGTCCTCGGCCACCGGCACGGCGGCCACGGTGGTGAAGCCGGGCGCCGGCAGCGTGATCTCGGCGACCCGCGCCGTACGCGAGCGCGCCACCCGGTTGGCCTCGGAGAGCGGCTCGGCGCGGTCGCGGAGGTAGTGGAGGTCGACGTGGTGCGGCTCGACGCCGGGGAGATCCCAGAGGAGCCGCACGCTGCCCGGAGCGACGCTCGCGACGTCGCCACGCAGGTTCGCCACGGTCGGAGCCGGGCCGGCCGGCGCCGCGTACACGGCCAGCTCGGCCAGCGCGGGCTCCCCTCGCCCCGGCACCGCGAGTGTCCAGCAGCTCGCCGCCACCGGTGGGTCGAGCGCGAGCTCGCGGCTCGCCGCGGGCCACGCCACCTCCACCACCCGCGCGCCGCCGCAGCCATCCCGCCCGCGCACCACCACGTCGCCGCGCGGTGCCACGCTCCACGTCGCGACCAGCCGCGCGACCCGCGGCGCGCGCGTGGCCAGCGGCGCGAAGTCGAGCGTCAGCGTCGCGCCCTCTCCCGGCACCTTCCACGAGGTGCCGGGATCGCCGTCCCGAACCGTCGCCGGCGCATCGTCACTCTCGCGCGGCCACAGCCCGAACGAGGTGGCGCGGGTGGCGGTCGCGGTGACGCGCGCGAAGCGGCTCAGGTCGAGCGGCTCGGCGAAAGCCGCGGGCGCGGCGCCGGCGCTCGCGCTGGTACCGATCGCCAGCCAAGCGCCGAGCCGTCGCAGTGACCGTCGCCCACGCACGAGATGCCGGCTACTCGGCCGGGCTTCCGCCCAGGCACTGGGCGACGTCCAGCTCGCGGCCGGCCTTGACGGCCTGGTACTTGGCCCAGAAGAGCGCGTCGATCTTCTTGAGGTCGGCGCGCTCCTTGGGGTCGCGGTAGCGGCGCAGGTGGCCGGGGCCACCGTTGTAGATCGCGTAGGTCGAGCGCGCCAGGTTGTCGACGTTGCCGGTGGCGCTGTGCTCACCCTTCTTCACCGCGTAGTCGCGCAGGTAGTGGATGAGGATCTCGGTCCCGGCGCGGGCGTTGTAGGCGACGTCGTTGGTGAGCCCCTTCAGGTCGTAGACGCCGCGCCACACGTTCTTGTTGATCTGCACGAGCCCGACCGAGCCCACCGCCGACTGGATGGGGCGGATGCGGCCGTTCTCCTTCACCCACTGCCGCCAGCAGCTCTCCTGCCACGCGGTGGCGAGCACCGCGCGCTTGTAGACCTCGGCGAACGGCCGATCGAGCTTGGCCGCGTCGAGGGTGCGCCCGCCGATCTGGACGAGCAACTCCCGCACCAGCGGCAGGTACTGGCTCACGTCCTCGGGGCTCGGCACCCACTGGTGGAGCTTCTTGCCGAGCGCCGAGTCGGGCCCGTCCGCCGCCCACGCCGTGCCCACCACGAGGCCGAGGAGGCGGGCGATGGGGCCCTCGTCGGGATAGTCGTCGGGCGGCTCGATGGGTGCGCCGAAGCCGAACAGCTCGCGAAGCTGCGGATCGATCTCGGTCGTGTAGACGAGCGGGTCGCCCTCGTCGCGCGGGCCGACGATCCGCGCCATGCGCCTGAGCCCGTCGGCCGAGAGCTCGAGCGGGCTCTCGTCGCCGAGCTCGTCGAGCGCCGCGAGCGCGTCGCCCGCGGCGATGAAGCTCAGGTACGTGAGGCCCGCCTGGCCGGGGAGCGAGGGCTCGAGGTCGCGCAGCACCGGCGTCAGCCGCTGCCAGCTCTTCACGAACAGCGCGCGGACCGGGTCGGGCTGGCCTGGCGCCGTGGGGGCGAGCGCCACGAGGAGGTCGAGGCGCGCGTCGACGAGCACCGCGAAGAGCTCGGCGCGCAGCTCCTCGGCGCGCGCCGGGTCGGCGTCGAGTGCGATGCGCTTGATGATGTAGGTGAAGAAGGCGTCCCACTGCTGCCACGAGCGCTCCCAGCGTGCGAGCTCCTCGGGGGTGAGCGCGGGCTCGGCTTCGCCTTCCGCCGGCAGCGCCGAGTCGGGTGCCGGCGCCCGCGGTGGCAGGTCGAACGCCAGCACGGCTCGCACACCACCGTCCTCGGGATCGATGGCGGCGAGCCGGACCGAGTCCGCCACCGCGCGGGTCCACGCGGCGTCGTCGTCGGGCAGCACCGTGGTCAGCACCTCGCCGAGCTCGTGGAGCGCGCCGCGCAGGTCGAAGGTGACGCCGGCGAGCCGCGGCGCGACGGTCTCCTTCGCCAGGTCCCAGAGCTTCCCGGCGATCCCCTTCTCGCCCTGCGCGTCGTAGATGTTCGAGTCGACGACCTCGAAGCGCACGACCGGCGCCTGCGGATCGATCACCGGCTCCTCGAGGACCTCGAGCGTGCCGCTCCACTCGAGGGAGAAGAGGCACCACCCGAAGATGGGGGTCGCCGCGCGCGCGGCGGCCTTGCTCTTCAGCTGCAGGCGGCCGTCGACGGTCGCGAGCCGTGGCTCGCTCAGCACCAGCGTGTTGCAGTCGTCCTCGTCCTGCCAGGCGTGCATCGACTCGCCGGGCTCGGTGTAGACCTGCTGCACGAGCCGCTGGCGCAGCAACGCGTGATCGAAGAGGATGGGCACCCGCACCTCACGCGCGTGCGCGCGGGCTCCCACCGACGCGAGCAGCCAGCCACCCAGCGCCACTCCCATCACCTTCGCGATTCGACTCACACCGCCCTCCGTTCGCCGAGCCCGGCGACTATAGCCCGATGATCCGCGGCCCCGGCGTGAAGCGGACCGTCGCCGCGGCGCTCGCGCTCGGCGTGTCGATCGCGCTCGCGTTCGCCCTCGCCGAAGGCCTCGCGCGCCTCGCCGAGCGGCCGCGCGTGATCGGCACGATGACGTTCCCATCGTCGAACGACGCCTACCGCCTGCATCGTCCGGCGCCGGCGCCGCTCGGCTACGAGCTGGTGCCCGGCGTCACCTTCGGCGACGTCCACATCAACGCCCACGGGGTGCGCGACCTCGAGCGGCCGCTCGCCAAGCCGATCGGTGCGTTCCGCGTCCTCGTGCTCGGCGACTCGGTCACGCTCGGCGCCGGACTTCCGCTCGAGAGCACGTATCCGAAGGTGATGGAGCGAGCGCTCGACGGCCGCCGTCCGGGGACGATGAGCGCGATCGAGGTCTGGAACGCCGGGGTGATCGGCTACAACGCGGCGCAGGAGGCGGCGTGGTTCGAGCGTCACGGGGCCGCGCTCGCGCCCGACCTGGTGGTGATCGGGTTCTGCCTCAACGACTTCGGCGCGAGCGAGACGCAGCGCCTCGAGGGCGACCACTGGCGGGTCGACTTCGTGGCGCCCGAGCTGGTACCGCTCGCCCTCGGCGGCGGCGCCGCGGAGCGCGCGCTCGCCACCCGCTCGGCGCTCGCGCGGCGGCTGCTGCGCGCCCTCCCGCACGACCCGGGAGCGCCGCTGCTCGATCGCCTCGACCAGGCGAACGGCGCGGCGTACGCGGCGATCGCCGCCCGCGCGCGCGAGCGGCGCGCGGCTCGCGGTCGTCGTCCTTCCCTACCTGGACGCCGCCCCACCCGACCTCGAGCGGGCCGGGGGATCGGATGGTGGGGATCGCCCGCGAGCTAGGCGTGCCGGTCCTCGACTTGCGGCGTGTGTTTGGCGATCCTCCGCCGCTCACGCTGCGCATCCATCCCGACGACCCGTGGCATCCGGGCGCCGCGGGCCACCGGCTCGTCGGCGAGGCCACCGCCGCATTCCTCGACGAGCAGCGCCTGATCGGAACTCCCGGATGAACACGCCACCGCTGGTCCGCCCCGGGTTCGACGAGGCGCTGCGCTTCTGGACGTGGCTCGGGTTCGTGAGCTTCGGCGGACCGGCGGGGCAGATCGCCCTCATGCACGAGGAGCTGGTGACGCGGCGGCGCTGGATCGACGAGCCGCGGTTCCTCCACGCGCTCAGCTTCTGCACGCTGCTGCCGGGCCCCGAGGCGCAGCAGCTCGCCACCTACTGCGGCTGGCTGCTGCACGGCACGCGCGGCGGGATCGTCGCGGGTGCCCTGTTCGTGCTGCCGTCGGTGGTGCTCTTGTGGGCGCTGAGCGTGGTGTACGCGCTCTACGGCAAGGTGCCGCTGGTGGCGGCGGTGTTCGACGGGCTCGAGCCAATGGTGCTCGCGATCGTCGCCCACGCGGTGCTGCGCATCGGCAAGAAGGCGCTGCCCAACCGCCTCGCGTGGGGGCTGGCCGCGGCGGCGTTCGTCTTGATCTACTTCGCGCACGTGCCGTTTCCGCTCATCGTCGGCGGCGCCGCGGCGATCGGCTTCTTCGGCGGCAGGGCGTACCCCGTGCTCTTCCGGACCAAGGATCCGCATCTCTCCGGCGACCCGGCGCAGGACACAGTCGAGGCCCCACCGGTGCAGGATCCGTGGGCGCGCGCGTTACGCGTGGTGCTGGTGTGCGGGGCGCTGTGGTGGGCGCCGGTGGTCGCGTGCGGCGTGGTGTTCGGCTGGCACAGCACCTTCGTGGGGCTGGGCGTCTTCTTCAGCAAAGCGGCGATGGTCACGTTCGGCGGCGCCTACGCGGTGCTGCCGTACGTGGCGCAGCAGGCCGTCGAGCACTTCGGCTGGCTCGCGCCCAACCACATGATCGACGGCCTCGCCCTCGCCGAGACCACTCCCGGGCCGCTCATCATGGTGGTGCAGTTCGTGGGCTTCCTGGGCGCCTTCCACCACCCGGGCACCCTGGCACCCGTGGTGGCGGGAACCCTCGGCGCGCTCATCACCACCTGGGTCACGTTCCTGCCGTGTTTCCTGTGGATCTTCGTCGGCGCACCCTACGTCGAGACGTTGCGCCAGGTCGCGAGCCTGCGCACCGCGCTCACCGCGGTGACCGCGGCGGTGGTCGGTGTGATCCTCAACCTCGCGGTGTGGTTCGGCCTGCACACCCTCTTCCCGGAGGGCGGCGGCGTGAACGCGTTCGCGGCGGTGGTGGCGGTCGCGACCTTCTCCGGCATGGTGCGATGGAACTGGAACCTCGTGAAGGTGGTCGCCGCCGGTGCCCTGCTGGGGCTCGCGCGCGGGCTGGTGATGGGCGGGTGACGATGAGCCACGGCTTCCGGTCGCGCGCGCTCGGCGCGCTTTCGCTCGCGCTCGCCCTCGGGGCCGTCGGATGTGGCGGTGACGGCGGCAACGCGGGCGAGACGCGGTTCGACGGCACCTGGGTCGGCGAGACCTCGCAGAGCCGCCGCGTCGAGCTCGTGATCCAGGGTGGCCGCATCGCCATCTTCGAGATCGGCTACCGCGTCACCGCCGGCGGCACCTGCAGCCGCGGCGGCGACCTGACGCTCTTCCCCGAGCCGGCGCAGAACTGGGTCCGGGACGGCGAGATCGCGTTCGCGACCGCGGTCGACGAGCTCACACCCGCCGACGGGACGGTCGTCGTCATCGACGGCCGCTTCGGCGACGACGCCCACCTCTCGGGTCGCATCGCCATCGAGCGCGACCCGCCGTGCTCGAGCGAGTCGTACCTGTGGTCCGCGACGCGAGGGTCGCGATGACCCCGTTCGAGGGGCGGACCGCGATCGTCACGGGCGGCGCCTCGGGCATCGGCCGGGCACTCGGCGCGGAGCTCGCCCGCCACGGCGCGCGGGTGGTGCTCGCCGACCTCGACGGCGCCGCGGCCGAGCGCGCGGCCGCCGAGCTCGCGGCGCGGGGAGGCGCGGCGAGCGCCGCGGCGCTGGACGTGACCGACGCTGGCCAGGTCGAGGACCTGGTACGGCGGGTTCAGGGCGACCACGGACGCCTCGACCTGATGTTCAACAACGCCGGGATCAGCATGGTCGGCGAGGCGCGCGACCTCACCCTCGCCGCGTGGCACCGAATCCTCGACGTGAACCTGTACGGCGTGATCCACGGCACCCAGGCCGCGTATCCGGTCATGATCGAGCAGCGCAGCGGTCACATCGTGAACACCGCGTCGATCGCCGGGCTGGTGCCGCTCCCGCTCGGCATCGCCTACAACGCCTCCAAGTTCGCGGTGGTCGGGCTCTCGCTCACGCTGCGCGCCGAGGCCCGTGGCCATGGCGTCCGGGTGAGCGTCGCGTGCCCGGGCTTCATCGACACGCCGCTCAAGGACTCGCTCGAATACGTGAACCTCGACAAGCAGGCCGCGATGCGCGAGCTGCCGTTCCGGCTGCGCCCCGCCGACGAGTGCGCGCGCGCGATCCTGCGTGGCGTCGCGCGCGATCGAGGCGTCATCGTGATCACCGCCGAGGCGCGCGCGCTGTGGTACCTGAGCCGCCTCGCGCCGCGACTCACCGTGGCGATCGGGGCGCTCGCCGCGCGGCGCAGCCAGAAGCTCAGGCTCCCGTGAAGCTCGGCGGCGAGCGCGGCCCACAGCTCACCCGGGCGGCGGGTGCGCGCTACGACTTCGCGGCGCTGTGGGAGGCGGCGCCCGCGACGCTCGAGGAGATCTTCCTGCGGGGCTCGACGCCGCACGCCGCGGACATCGCCGGCTGGGAGTACCGCGGCCGCAACCACGCCCCGATCGCGGAGGTGATCCGGGTGAAGCGGTTCACCAAGGTGTTCTCGCCGCTGCCGCCGGCGCCCACGGTGAACCCAGCCCCGGTGATCTCGGGCCACAACCTGTGGGTCGAGCAAGCGGGCGGCCCACGCGACCCCTGGATCCCGCTCACCCGGGAGGGTCGTCCGTGGAGGCACGGTTGGTACGAGGTCGTGCCGGTCGACCCGCGCACGGTCGACGGGCGATACCCGCACGCGCTCCTCATCGACTACGGGCGCGGCGCGAACCCGTGGCACCACCCGGCGCGAGTGCTGCGCGACTACGTGGTGCAGGTGTACCCGGACGATCCGTCGCTCCTCGTCGGCAAGGCGTACGCCGCGCTCGGATCGCTGCGCGTCCTGGCGGGGCACTTCACGATGCTCCGCGTGGCGCCGGCGCCCCGCGACGGATGACGGATGGCGGCGAGGCCGCGGCCGACGACCCCGCGCTGGGAGCCAACCCCGGGGCTCACGCTAAGATCGGGTCGCGGATGGCGCGCGCGACCGCTGCGGGCGCCCCAGGGGAGCTTCATGAGATCGTCACGACGGGCGTGGCTCGTGCGCTGGGCCGCTTTCCTCGCGATCGTCGCCGCGCCGGCGGTGGCGGAGCGAGCACTCGCCGCCGACGCGATCGACGACGCGATCGCGAGGATGCAGTCGCACGCGAGCGGGCGGGTGTCCGTCACCCGCTCGCCGGTCACGGGTCTCGCGAGCTTCGTCTCCGCCGAGCCCGCGCGGGTCATCCGCGACAGCGGTGCGGCGGCGAGCTCGGCCTCCAGCGCGCTCGCCTTCGTCGAGGCGTACGGCGCCGCGTTCGGGCTCGCCGGGCGGGGTGCGGTGGCGGTGAGCGCGGTGAGCGCGCCGGACGAGCTCGGTCTCGAGCACGTGCGGCTGCGGCAGCTCGTGAGCGGCGTGCCGGTCACGGGCGGCGAGCTCACGCTCCACCTCGACCGCGACGGCGTGCGCGCGGTGCTGGCGCGAACCGCGGTGGTGCCGCGCGCCCTCGCCACGACGCCGCGCGTGGCCGCGAGCGCGGCGCTCGCAGCCGCTCGCGAGGAGCTCGAGAAGCGCGACGGCACGCGCTCCGACGTCACGTTCGGCGCGCCGCGCCTCGAGGTGCTGAGCCGCGCGCTCCTCGACCGCGCCACTCATCCCCCGCGGCTCGCGTGGTTCGTCGAGGCGCGCGGCGCGAGCATGCGCGAGCTCGTCTGGATCGACGCCGAGAGTGGTGTCCGGCTGCTGGCCTTCAGCCAGGTCGCCCACGCCCGCCAGCGGCAGGTCTACACCGCGGGCGGGGGCGCCACGCTGCCCGGCACGCTGGTGCGGTCCGAGGGCCAAGCCGCCACCGGCGACGAGGACACCGACCGCGCGTACGACTACTCGGGGACCTTCTACGACTACTTCGCCGCGACCTTCGGCCGCGACAGCTACGACGGCGCGGGCGCGCCGCTGGTCACCACGGTCCACTACTGCCCGACCGGCAAGACCTGCCCGCCCTACGGCGACGCGAGCTGGAACGGCACCGAGGTGTTCTTCACCGAGGGCTACGCGCAGGCCGACGACGTCGTCGCGCACGAGCTCACCCACGCGCTGATCGACTCGACCGCGAACCTCTTCTCGTACATGCAGTCGGGAGCGCTCGCGGAGTCGTTCGCCGACATCTTCGGCGAGACCGTCGACCAGTGGAACGGCGTGGGCGGCGACTCCGCGGGGGTGCGCTGGGAGGTCGGCGAGGACATCCCCGACGTCGGCGCGATCCGCGACATGGCCGATCCCACCTCCCTCGGCGCTCCCGGCAAGCTCTCGGACCCCCAGTTCGAGTGCGAGAACCCGGGCGGCGACCAGGGCGGGATCCACACCAACGCCCTTGTGCCCGACCACGCCTTCCAGCTCCTCGTCGACGGCGGCACCTACAACGGCGTCGCCGTCACCGGCATCGGCCTCACCAAGGCGGCCCACGTCGAGTACCGCGCGCTCACCCGCTACCTGGTCTCGGCGTCGGACTTCGCCGACGCGGCGGGCGCGCTCACCCAGTCGTGCGCCGACCTGATCGGCGGCGCGGTGGGCATCACCGCCGGCGATTGCACCCAGCTCGCGAACGCGCTCACTGCGGTGCAGCTCGCGAACCCGTGGCCGTGCGCGCCCCCGCAGCCGGTGGTGCCCGCCTACTGCCCGGGCGGCCAGTACCTGAGCCAGGTCTTCTACGACACCTTCGAGTTCACCAGCTCGTCGACGTGGGCTTCGCAGGCGCTGATCGGTAGCGCCGCGTGGACGGCCGGCGGCGGCATCTACGACGACTCGTTCGCGACCAGCGGCACCCACAACCTGTGGGGGATCGACGGCAAGACCCTCTCCGACTCGGTGGCGAAGATGACGGCGTCGGTGCACATCCCCGCCGGCATCACGCGGATGCAGTTCAACCACTCGTGGGGCTTCGAGTCGGCCCTCGACGGCGGCGTCCTCGAGCACTCGACCGACGGCGGTAACACCTGGTTCGACACGCTGCCGCTCTACGCCGCGGGGGCGGCCTACAACGGTACGATCTCGGCTGTGTTCGGGAACCCACTCGGCAACCGCGCAGGCTTCACCGGCGATAGCTGGGGCTACACCGCGACCCAGCTCGACCTCTCGCCGCTCGCCGGCTTCGACGTTCGCTTCCGGTTCCGGATCGGGACGGACCAGTTCGGCAGCGACGTCGGCTGGTTCGTCGACGACGTGCGGATCTATCAGTGCGTCGCCGGCGCCGACTCGGACGGCGACGGCATCGAGAACTCCCACGACAACTGCCCGAGCCTCGCCAACCCGCTCCAGACCGACACCGACGGCGACGGCATCGGCAACGGCTGCGACACCGCCGACTGTGGCTCGACCATCACCGCCGCCGGCGCGAGCGTCGCCGGTCGCGAGCGCGCGGCCGTGGTGGCGCCGCTCGCCGCCGCGCTGATCGCGATCGCGCGCCTGCGCCGGCGCCGCTGAGCCGCTGAGCCGCGACACCGTGGACGAGATCCGCCCCGACGGGCGCTGGTTCCGCGACGACCTGGGGCGGGTCCGGCTGTTCCGCGGTCTCAACCTCTCGGGCCGCTCGAAGCTTCCACCCTTCCTGCCGTTCGAGCCCGAGCCGCGCTACCTCGACCCGCTCAGCTCGTGGGGCTTCAACCTCGCGCGGCTGGTCCTCACCTGGGAGGGGGTCGAGCCGGCGCGTGGGCGGATCGACGAGTCGTACCTGATGCGCGCGGTGGCGCTGGCGCGCGCCCTCGGCGAGCGCGGCTTCCACGTGCTCGTGGACCTCCACCAGGACATCTTCTCGCGCGCCTACGGCGGCTCCGGCGCCCCCGCGTGGGCGCTCCCGCCCGACGACCGCGCGACTCCCGGCTGGCTCACCGGGAAGCGCTGGTTCCTCGCGTATTTCCTCGCACCCGGCGTGATCCGCGCGGAGCGCGACTTCTGGACGAACCAGCGCGGCCTACAGGACCACGTCCTCACGGTCCTCGAGCGCGTCGCGCGGCGCTTCCGCGGCGTGCCACGGGTGCTCGGCTACGACCTCTGGAACGAGCCCATGGCGCCGCCGTCGTGGCTCGTCTCGGGGCGCTTCGAGGGAGACCTGCTCGCGCGCTTCGCCTCACGCGCGGTCGAGGCGCTGCGCGCCGGCGATCCCGACCGGATGGTGTTCACGGAGCCCGCGCCGCTGCTCGTCGGGCAGCGGATCCGGCTCGGTGAGGTGGCCGGCGAGCGGCTCGGCTTCGCGCCGCACCTCTACGACTTCGCGTCGATCGGCCTCGGTCGCTACCTCGGGCGGCGCTTCTCGAGCGTCGGTCGGGCCGCGCGCCGGATCGCCGAGCTCTCCGAGCGGCGCGGCTGGCCGGTGGTGATCGGCGAGTTCGGCGCGCTCAACGGCGTACGCGGCGCCGTCGACATGCTCGAGGACCAGTGTCAGCTCTTCGATCGCCACCTCTTCTCCTGGGCGGCGTGGATGTACGACCCGCTCGGCCCCGACTGGAACGACGAGGGCGCGAGCGTGGTGGAGGTCGGCGGCGCCGAGCGCCCGTGGCTCGACCCGCTGGTGCGGCCCTACCCCCGCGCCGTGGCCGGGGTGCCGCTCACCTCTCGCTTCGACCGCGCGGCTGCGCGCTACGAGCTCACCTTCACCCCCACGCGACCCGGCGACGCGCCGACCGAGGTGTGGCTGCCGAGCGCGCGGCGCTGGCCGAACGGCTTCCAGGTGCGCCTCGAGGGCGGCGAGCACCGCTTCGACGAGACCACGAGCGTCCTCGAGATCCGCGCCGCGCCCGGTGCGAGCGAGGTCAAGCTGACCGTGACGCCGTGAGTGCCGGCTGCGACGGGGGATGGAACCCCCGTCGCTACGACCAGGAATCGCCGTGTCGGTCTCAAGGGCGGGGGTCTGGAACAGACCCCGGTTAACCGAAGGAGCGCCCTGGGATTCCGGCTCGGTCCACGAGGCGACTCGTCGATGTGCGCGTCGCAGCGCGACGCCACGAGCGAAGCGAGTGACCCGGGGTGGGCCCCGCCGGGATTTGCGGCGCCGACGGAGCGGCGCCCTCCAGGCGGGCGGGGGTCTGGAACAGACCCCGGCGATGACCTCGACACGCTGCGCCCCAACTCGCCCGTGCGAGTTGGGGCGCAGCCTGTTAGCTTCGCCAGGGAAATCGGCGCCCTTCGCGCCGGCTCACGATCAGGAGCGACGACATGAAGACGGTCTGGACGCGAGTGTTGGCGGCGCTGGTGGTCGCCAGTGGAGTGGTCGGGCTCGTGCCACGAGCGGCGCGCGCGGGCGAAGTGAGCGTGACCGTGGTCAACGTCGAGACCCCCCAGGGTGTGAAGGTGTGGCTGCCCACCGGCATCACGGCCAAGAAGGGCGACATCGTGAAGCTCAAGCTCGTCAACAAGCTGGCGAACGATCACGGCTACTCGATCCCCGCGTACAACGTGGGCGTGATCGTTCCCGCCGAGGGCCCGAACGGCAACGCCGAGATCACCTTCACCGCCGACAAAGGCGGCGTGTTCCCGATCAACTGCCAGCTCCACCCGGCGCACGTCGCCGGTCAGCTCGTGGTCCTCGAGTAAGCCGGTGAACGTGCGAGCGCGGGGCGCATGGGTGGTGGTGCTGCTGTCCCTGGTGTGCGCGGCGAGCGCTCGCGCCGAGACGATCCGCGGGGCGCGCCGTAGCGACCCGGTGCGCCCGGTCTCGGTCGATCGCGACCTGCGCGACCTTCCCCGGGTCGCGCCCTGGAAGCCCGGCGATCCGATCAAGGAGATCCCGCTCAGGCGCCGCAAGATGCCCGGCATCCCCGAGCGCACTCCCGCGCCGGCGAAGCTCGACCCCCTGCTCGCGGCGCAGAGCGCCGCGCCGCGCGGCAACGACCGCGCGTTCACGACGCCGGCCCTCGACATCGCGGGCGCTACACGGGCGTTCACCCGCCCGACACGATCGGTGAGATCGGTCCCGCCCACTACATCCAGATGATCAACGGCTCGGGGGGCGGGATCTTCACCGTCTACGACAAGACCACCGGTGCAACGATCGCGGGCCCGACCAACCTCGACACCCTCGGCACCGGCTCGTGCGCCACCGGGCTCGGCGATCCCGTCGTGCTCTTCGACCGCCTCGCCCAGCGCTGGTTCTTGACCGAGTTCGCGAGCCTCGGCAACCACCTCTGCGCCTACGTGTCCAAGACCGCCGACCCCGTCTCGGGCGGGTGGTGGGCCTACGATTTCTCGGTACCCGACTTCCCCGACTACCCGAAGTACGCGGTGTGGCCCGACGGCTACTACGTGGGCACCAACGAGGGGTCGCCGGCGGTGTACGCCCTCGACCGGGTGAGGATGCTCGCCGGCCAGGCCGCCACCTACCAGCGCCTGACCGTGCCGGCGATCGCCGCGTTCGGCTTCCAGATGTTGCAGCCCGCGGACCTGGACGGCTACGCGCCGCCCGCGGACGGCGAGCCCGCGATCTTCCTGCGCCACCGCGACGACGAGGTCCACAACATCGGCGCCAACGACCCGAGCAAGGACTTCCTCGAGCTCTGGCAGATGCACGTCGACTGGATCACCCCGGCCAACACCGCGGTGAGCGGCCCCACCAACGTCGCCATCGCCGAGATCGACTCCGACCTGTGCGGTCTGAGCTCGTTCTAGTGCATCCCCCAGCCCTTCGCCCCGCTGCCGCTCGATCCGCTCCGCGAGGTCGTCATGTGGCGCGCTCAGTACCGCAAGTTCCTCGACGGCCACGAGTCGCTGGTCGGCAACCTCGCCACCGACGTCAACGGCAGCAACCGCGCCGGGGTGCGCTGGTTCGAGCTGCGGCGCAGTGGCGGTGCGTGGGCCAACTACCAGGAAGGCACGTATTCGCCCGATGCCACGGGACGGTGGATGGCGAGCGCCGCGATGGACCGCTTCGGCGACATCGCGGTCGGCTACAGCGTCTCGAGCAGCACCGTGAAGCCGGGTATTCGCTACGCCGGACGCGTGGCCGGCGACCCCCTCGGCACGTTGCCGCAGGCCGAGTCCACGATCCGCGATGGCGCCACCAGTCAGCTCAGCACCACGCGGTGGGGCGACTACGCGTCGATGAACGTCGACCCCAACGACGACTGCTCGATGTGGTTCACCACCGAATACGGCAGCGCAACCAGTGGGCGACGCGCATCTCGAAGCTCCAGTTCGACGCGTGCGCGGCCCTCGGCACGGCCGACAGCGACGGCGACGGGATCCCGGACGGCGGCGACAACTGCGCGGCGGCCGCCAACTACGACCAGGCGGACTGGGACACCGACGGTGTCGGCGATGTCTGCGACACCCTGGTGTGCAGCACCGTCACCGGTGGCGGCGGCTCGGCGGGGCGTGCCGTCGCGCTCCTCGGTCCCGCCGTGCTGGTGGGGCTGGCGGTGCGGCGCGTCCGAGCGCGCAGGGCGCTCCCGTGAAGGCGGCCGCGGCGGTCGGCGCGGCGGTGCTGATGGCCGGCGGCTGCGCCGCGACGCGGACGGCCCCCTCGACGAGCCCCGCCGCGGACGGCACGCCCGCGGCGCTCGCCGAGGCCGCGCCGAGCGCCGTGATCCCGCCCGCGGGCCCGGCCGCGAGCGAAGCCGCGCATCCTGCGGCCGGCGACGCCAAGATCGCGGCGCCGATCGCCGAGGCGGTGAGCAAGCTCACCGCGGACGCCGCGTCGAGCGGCACCGGCAAGCCCCACGGCGCGACCCTCTACTCGACGCCGTTCGTGAAGGTCGACGCCGCGGGCCGGCTCCACGCGTACGTCCACGTCACGAGCCTCGGCGACGACGAGCGCGCCGCGCTCGCCGCCGCGGGCGCCACGATCGAGGTCGCGATGGAGCGCCTCAAGATCGTCCAGGCGTGGCTGCCGTACGACCGCGTGGCGGCGGTCGCGGCGCTGCCGTTCGTCGCGAGGATCAGCCCGCCGAGCTACGCGACCCCCCGCTGACGGCCTGGGTGGGCAGCAGCAAATCCTCGAGGAAATAGGCCGCCAGGTCGTGGCGGCCGCGCAGCCCGGCCTTGCGGTAGAGGGCGAACGCCTGCGAGCGCACGGTCTGCTCGGTGGTCGAGCGGATCGACGCGACCTCCTTGTGGCTCAGCCCCTTGAGGAGCAAGAGCCCCACCTCGCGCTCGGACGGCGTGAGCTGCCAGCGCTCGAACTGGGTGTCGATCGCTTCGCCGAGGCCGTCGAGATACGTGCGCGCCTCACCGCGCCAGCGCGTCGCCTCGTCGGTGGCGCGCTCGAGGTCGCGGGCCAGCTCGCTCGCCGCCCGTCGGGTGCGCGCCGTGTCGGCGCGCGACACCGCGATGGTGGTGCAGAGCACCCCCAGGGTGAGCAGCTCGAAGATCCGATGATCCAGGGTCACACCGTTGCGAGCGTCCTCGACGAGGTCCCCGGTGACGAGCACCAGGACCAGCACCAGGAGCCACTTCGAGCGCATCCTCGCCACCACCCCCCCGAGTGGACTGGCGCTGGTGTGTCGTAGCTCACTGGGTACGTCCGTTGGATGGTGAGCGAACGCGGGATGGCTGACGATAGAGGGTGTCGTCACGGGAAACCTCGGCGGGGAGTCGACGCCGGCACCGGGGTCGACGGGAAATCGCTGTGCTACGCACGTCGCGTACCCACCCGGCGGCGACCTCCCACGGCCCGCAAGTGTCACCAAATGTGAACGGAATCATTGTGGATTGGTCCGCGCCCGCGGCGGGCAGCACCGCACGGTGACGTTGATCGCTGATCAACGGCGGTGACAAAACACGAACGCGCCGATCGGAGCTCCCCATGCCCACCCCACGCTCGCGGTCACGCGTCCCGTTCGGTCTGGCTCTGGCCGTCGCCGTGGCGACGGCGAGCTGCAACACGCCTCCCGCCTTCACCTCGACCCCACCGCTCACCGCGAGCGCGAGCGTCCTCTACGCCTATCAGGCCCTCGCCACGGGCAGCCCGGCTCCGACCTTCGCGCTCGTCACCGCGCCCACGGGGATGACGGTCGACCCGTCCACGGGCGCGGCGCTGTGGACGCCGACCCTCGACCAGGTCGGGCCGCAAGCGGTGACGTTGCGCGCCACCAACGCCGCCGGCTCGGTGGACCAGAGCTTCACCATCGACACCCAACCGCTGCCGCCGGCCTTCACCTCGACACCGCCGCTCGTCGCCAACGTGGGCGTGGCGTACGTGTACGAAGCCACCGCCGTCGGCGCGCCCGCGCCCACCTTCGAGCTGCTCGCCGGCCCCGAGGGCATGAGCGTCGACCCTCCACGGGGCTCACGCTGTGGACACCGGTCGAGGCCCAGCTCGGCGCGCAGCCGGTCACGATCCGCGCCGCGTCGAGCGCCGGCTTCGACGACCAGAGCTTCACCATCGACACCCAGCCCGAGCCACCCGACACCACGCCGCCGACCGCGCCACGGAACCTGCGCGCCACGGACGTCACCCAGGCCAGCTACACGATGCTGTGGGACGCCCCGCCCGAGGGCGATGTCGCCGGGTACCGGCTCTTCGAGCGCTCGTTCTCGAACCGCCAGGGCTACTACACCTGGAACCTGGTCGCCGATGGCCTCACCGCCACGACCTACCCGCTGCTCGAATCGCAGATCCGCTGGACCGGCATCTTCATGGTGCGCGCTCGCGACGCGGTCGGGAACGAGTCCGCGAACTCGAACCAGCTGGCGTCGAGCTTCCTCACCCTGCCGGGGATCAGCCACCCGATGGTCGGCACCAACGAGCGGCCGGCGGCGGTGATCGGCGAGCACCTGATGCTGATCGAGAACGTCGACTCGTACCCGGTCGAGTACCTGGCGGGCTACGAGATCTCGACCAGCGGCAACCCGACACCGAGCGTCGAGCTGATCTCGGGGCCACCGGGGCTCTACTTCGACGCCGCCGCCTACGAGGTGGTGTGGAACCCGGTCACCGGCGATCCGGGCACCCAGAGCGTCACGCTGCGCGCGACCAACAGCGAGGGCGCCACCGACTTCACCTTCGGCTTCGAGGTGTACCCGGCGGGAACCGACCTGCTGGCGCCGAGCGGCTCGTCGGTCGTGTCGGTGGCGTCGGCGCTCGGCGGGTGCAACGTCACGTGGAGCAAGTCGAGCGATGCCCACGGCGTGGCCGGCTACTCGATCCGCGGCCAGCGCCACTGGACCTCGACGCCGAACGCGTTCGGGTTCGTGTCCTACGGCGACGCCACCTCGGCGTTCGTGAACACCGTGCCGAGCGGCACCACCGGCTGGACGCTCTACGTCTCGGCGTTCGACGCCGCGGGCAACTACTCGTACCCGAACGGCGGCGGCACCACCTGCACCCCGACGTGGTGACCACCCGCGGCGCGGGAGGGGCACGCGTCGCGTGCCCGGCGATACGAAGGGGCGTGCGCGGCGACTACATCGCGGATCGCTGCACGATCGATCGTGCCGTACCGGGATCGACGCCTTCGTCTGCGCGGCGCCGAGGCGTATCGCCGGTCGCGCAACGCGCGACCCTCCGGGACGCGGGAGGGGCACGCGTCGCGTGCCCGGCGATACGACGGGGCGTGCGCGGCGACTACATCGCGGATCGCTGCACGATCGATCGTGCCGTACCGGGATCGGCGCCTTCGTCTGCGCGGCGCCGAGGCGTATCGCCGGTCGCGCAACGCGCGACCC